>NZ_JAFCLS010000024.1 GCF_018131075.1 Bradyrhizobium sp. JYMT SZCCT0428
AGATCGCGGGGATCAAGATGGTCGAAGCCTATCGCAGCCAGTATGGCTCCGACTTCATCAACGTGATGCCGACCAATTTGTACGGCCGCGGCGACAATTATCATCCCGAATACAGCCACGTCGTCGCTGCCTTGATCCGGCGCTTCCACGAGGCGAAGGTTTCGGGCGCAAAGAACATCGTGGTCTGGGGCACCGGCACGCCGCGGCGGGAGTTCCTCTATGTCGATGATCTTGCCGACGCCTGCATCCATTTGATGAAAACCTATTCCAGCGGCGAGCTTGTCAACATCGGCCTCGGCGACGACATTACCATCGCCGAATTCGCCCGGCTCGTTGCCGCGACCGTCGGCTATGCCGGCGAGATCAGCTATGATACCTCGCGGCCCGACGGGACGCCGCGCAAACTGCTCGATAGCGGCCGGCTCGCCAAGCTCGGCTGGCGCGCCAAGACCCGGCTCGAGGACGGCCTCAAGCTCGCCTATCAGGCTTACCTCAACGAATCCAAGCAAGCAGCCGAGTGATCGCTGCCGAGTGGTTGCCAGCCTTCGCAGCCCTCGCACGCGGCGGATTTTTTCCCAGCGCCGCCGCCATCGCCGATATCAGCGGCCTCATGAAGTAGGCGTCCTCGGCCGGCGATATGTCGGCGTGCAGCCCATGGGATTTCAGTTCATCGGAAACCACGGGGCCCACCGAAGCAATCGGCGTCTGCGCCAGCCCTTCTCGCAACCGTGCCTCGCATCCACGTGCTCGCGCGACTTCGACGAGGCGGCGGACCTGACCCAGATTGGTCAGCGCGATCGCATCGATGCGGCCCTGCGCCATCTCGTCGATGGCGGTGACGATGTTGGCGTCGGCGGCCTGCGCGTCATAGACATAGGGCAGCACGGTATCGACCTCGGCGCCCTGCGCCTTGATCGCGCCGACCAGGACGCTGTGATCCTTGTCCGGGTAGAGCTGCAGCCCAAGACGGTGGCCGCGCAGGTCGATGCGCGACAGCATCTCGGCGATGCCTTCGGAAGTCGGTTTCTCCGTCGTCACCTGCGGCTCCAGCCCGATTTCGCGCAGCGCACGGCCCGGTTTGGGGCCGCGCGCGAATTTGCGGGCCTTGCCAAGCGAGGCCACGAATTCCGGTTCGAGGCCGATGCGGCGCACGACCTTCATCAGCCGGCGGAGGCCTTCGCCGGTCATCAGCACCAGGTCGTCGCAAGGCGCGGCGACGAACCGCCTGATCCATGCCTCGATTGGCGCCGGATCGGGCGTGTCGTGAATGGTGAACATCGGACATTGCAGCACGTCCGCGCCTTGCTCGGTGAGCAGGCGGGAAAACTGCGCTTCCTCGCGCGTTTCCAGGATCAGGATACGGTAGCCGTTAAGTCTGTCAGCCATGGCCTCGCTCCAACGCCAATCGTTGTGCTTTGTTCATCATGACCCCGGTTTCCGGATTGGCGCAAGCCGGTTGGTGGTGATAGAGCAGGGCGCTAACAAGCGTCCCACGCCTCTGCCTGAATCGTAATCAAACCTGCGCCATGCCCGACCATCAATTCGTCCTGACACTGTCCTGCCCCGACCGCCCCGGCATCGTCTCCGCGGTGTCGACCTTTCTCGCCCATAACGGGCAGAACATTCTGGACGCCCAGCAGTTCGACGATGTCGAGACCGGAAAATTCTTCATGCGGGTGGTGTTCACCGCTGCCGACCTCGCGGTCGAACTGGCGGCGTTGCAGACCGGCTTTACCGCGATCGCCGACCGCTTTGGCATGGACTGGCAGATGCGCGATCGCGCCAGCCGCCGCCGGGTGATGTTGCTGGCTTCCAAATCGGATCATTGCCTGGTCGATATCCTCTATCGGTGGCGCACCGGCGAACTGGAGATGATCCCGACCGCGATCGTCTCCAATCATCCGCGCGAAACCTATGACAATCTCGATTTCGGCAGGATCCCGTTCCACTATCTGCCGGTCACCAAGGAGACCAAGCGCGAGCAGGAACAGGCGGTCCTGAAACTGGTGCAGGACAGCGGCACCGACCTCGTGGTGCTGGCGCGCTATATGCAGATTCTCTCGGATGAGATGTCAGAAGCGCTTTCGGGCCGCTGCATCAATATCCACCACTCGTTCCTGCCGGGCTTCAAAGGCGCTCGGCCCTATCACCAGGCGCATGAGCGCGGCGTCAAACTGATCGGTGCGACCGCACACTATGTGACGCGCGACCTCGATGAGGGCCCGATCATCGACCAGGACGTCGAGCGCATCAGCCATCGCGATACGCCGGAAGATCTTTCGCGCAAGGGCCGCGATATCGAGCGCCGCGTGCTGGCCCGCGCGATACGCCATCACCTCGAAGATCGTGTGATCCTCAACGGCCGGAAGACGGTGGTATTTGGCGACTGATCGAACGTCGACCCTAATCGAAGACCGGAAAGAAACTTCTTGGCTTCCATCCGAAGTCGCGTACCGCAGGCGTTGAATCGAAGGCCATATCCTTCATCATCCGGATGCCCATTGCCGCGTTGGCGCTTGGGAACAACGGCTTGGCGACGACAAATCCAGCTCGCCACAAGACAGGCGGTATTGAGAGTGTCCGTCGCGGCAGCCGCATCCCGTCAAAAATTCGACCGATCATCTCGCGGTAGGTGAGGGTTTCGCCGCCGGGCAACGAGTATATCTGGTTCGCCGCAGCTTGACTCAATGCTGCGGAGATCGCGCCGATGGCCAAGTCCTCCGCATGCACAGGCTGCCGTAAGCCCTGCGCGCCCCCGACGAGGGGCATAAAGCCAAATCTCCGAATAAGCCGCGACAGCGGCGTAATATTGCGATCCCGTCCTTCGGCATAGATGAGTGTCGGACGCAATATGGTCCATTCAATGCCGGCCCGTGAGCAGATACTTTCGATGTTTCGCTCCGCTTCGGCCAGCCTGGTCAAGGTTGCTCGTTCGGAAGCAATCTCGCTGTCAATTTTGGTAAGGACGCTTGTCGAGGTGAAGACAACAATTCGCTTCAGGGAAGGATTCAATAGATAGGGAAGAGCGCTGGACAACAGCGCAGCACTTGCCGTGCAAAACAGGGTCGTAAATGGTGGAAATTTGAAAGCTTCAGGTTTTTCAAGGTCGCCCAAAAACCAATCGATCCCCATCCCATCTTGTGGTGCCCTTGACAAGGCAAGGGGGCGTTGACCGCTGCGGACCAGGCGTTCAACGATGTAGCCGCCGACAAGGCCGGTGGCTCCAATAACCAGAATCTTCGTCTCAGTTTTGTTGTGTTCGGCTCGTTCATCCAATCCTAGCAATTCGATACCGCTCCCAGAATTCAAGCACCCGCGACCGGTCGATGGTCGAGAGTTATCTCCGTTGTTCCACTCTTCAGCCGGTATAAACCGGTCACTTTTCGCGGCATAGGGCGGAAGCAGCGATCCAGCCTTGAAATCGCGTCAGCAATAGGATTTTTGTCGGCAATACAACTTAAAAGTGTTGAAAGAAGCCTTCGTGCAGGAGCAGTGCGATATGGTATAATGAGACCGTCGTTGCAATTGCCCCATGGCGCGTCGGCAGTTGCCAAAGGTGCCTTGCGTCGCAGGTCCTTCATCATCCGATGTCGGTTCGGTCACGCCTGGCCCGGCCCGCAATTCTGCAACCAGGAGCCTCAAATCAATGCAAGCTGTTGAAAAACATAGCTGCTTCGGCTATCCGAGGAAAAAGGGCTCGGCGGGGTGGGCAAGTTGATTTTGCGATGCCCTTGTCGCACGGGATCGAATAGCCCCGAATTGACTTCGAGAGCTCTTCGTGGCGATCCGCATATTGGGTGATCAGTGATCAAATTTGGCTTGCTGGGGTGCGGACGTATCGCAAAGCGTCACGCTGATCTTCTTGGCGGCGGCCATATCGCTGGGGCCAAATTGGTTGCAGTCTGCGACGTGGTGCGTGAGCGGGCCGACACGATCGCCTCGCGGTTTGGCGTGCCGGCCTTCTTCAGCATTGATGAATTTCTGAGCCACAAGGATATGCAGGCGGTTTCGGTGTTGACGCCCAGCGGGATGCATCCCGTTCACGCCATTGCCGCTGCCAAGGCCGGCAAGCATGTCATCGTCGAAAAACCGATGGCGCTCCGGCTCGACGACGCCGATGCCATGATGAACGCCTGCGATGCTGCCGCCGTCAAGCTTTTCGTCGTGAAGCAGAACCGGTTCAATGTCCCCGTGATAAAGGCACGCGAAGCGCTCGAGGCCGGTCGCTTCGGACGATTGATCCTGGGAACCGTAAGGGTGCGCTGGTGTCGTGATCAGGCCTATTACGATCAGGATGCGTGGCGTGGAACCTGGGCATATGATGGAGGCGTTCTGGCCAACCAGGCAAGTCACCATGTTGATATGCTCGAGTGGTTCTTTGGCGACGTGGTCAGCGTTCACGCCCGGGCGGCAACTGCGCTGGTGAACATCGAAGCCGAAGACACTGCAGTGGCGACGCTCAAATTCAAGAACGGTGCGCTCGGAATCATCGAGGCGACAACGGCAGTCAGGCCAACGGATCTCGAAGGCTCGTTGTCAATACTTGGTGAGGGGGGAGCCGTTGAAATTGCGGGATTTGCCGTCAACAAGATCCGGCACTGGCAGTTCTCAAAGGAGCTTGATTCAGACAGAGAGGTTGTCGAAAAATTCTCGGTTAATCCGCCAAACGTCTACGGTTTTGGACACCAGGCCTATTACGAACATGTCGTCAAATGCCTTAACGATCAGGGTCCCGCGCTTGTCGATGGCCTTCAGGGTCGCAAGAGCCTTGAATTGATATCTGCGTTGTATGAATCCATCGAGACCGGCAAAGAAGTCTCTTTGAAGTTTGCCCCGCAATTATGCCGTCTCGGCGAACTGCCATGAACCAGCCCGAAATCCGACAGGTGGGCGTGCGTGACGTGGTATTCGGTGCTCGCGTCATTATCGTCGAGCCGTGCAATCTTTACGGTTGCGAAATTGGCGACGATTGCTTTATCGGCCCGTTCACTGAAATCCAGAAATCAGTACGGATTGGATCGCGAACGCGCGTTCAGTCCCACGCGTTTGTTTGCGAGCTTGTCACGATCGGCGACGATTGCTTCATCGGTCATGGGGTGATGTTCATCAACGACACGTTTTCGACGGGTGGTCCGGCGCGAGGCCGCAAGGAGTTGTGGCGCCATACGAAAATCGGAAATCGCGTATCGATCGGATCGGGGGCATCAATTCTGCCGGTTGAAATCTGCGACGATGTTGTGATCGGGGCCGGCGCGGTCGTTACCAAGGACATTACGTTGCCCGGATCCTACGCCGGAAATCCGGCGCGTCTAATTCGGCGCCATTGACAGCTACTGGTTCGAAATGAGGCTCCATCCCATGGCCGTGCCATACGCCGACCTCCATCTGCAATATGAGAGCATCAAGTCGGAAATCGACGCCGCGATAGCCGCCGTCATTCGTGACAGCTCCTTCATACGCGGTCCATACGTCGACAATTTCGAAGCTGCGTTTGGGGCCGCCGTCGGTTCCCCCCACTGCGTGTCTTGCGCAAACGGCACGGACGCTCTTTACGTCGCGATGCGGGCTTTGGGAGTTTCGCCCGGCGATGAGGTGATTACGACCGCGTGGTCCTGGATCAGCACATCGGCCATGATTACGCATGCCGGCGCGAACGTCGTTTTTTGTGATACGGACGCCGGCACCTACACGATCGATCCGGCCGCGATCGAAAATGCCATTACGCCGCGGACGGTGGGAATCATTCCGGTCCACCTTTACGGTCAGCCGGCCGACATGGACGCGATCATGCAGATCGCGCGTCGACACAAACTGTGGGTGATCGAAGACTGCGCGCAGGCTCATCTGGCCGAATACCGAGGCCAACAAGTCGGCACGTTCGGGGACGCCGCGACCTATTCGTTCTATCCCGGGAAAAATCTCGGAGCGATGGGAGACGCTGGCGCAATTGTGACCGGTCGCCCGGATCTTGCCGAACGAATGGCGGTGTTGGCGCGACACGGTGGTCTTGTCAAACATCAGCATCGTATCGAGGGGATCAACAGTCGTCTCGACGGCATGCAGGCCGCTATCCTTTCGGCAAAGTTGCCGCATCTCACTCGGTGGACGGAGGCTCGGCAGGCGGCGGCAAAGGTTTATGACGCCGGCCTCAATCAGATCGAAGACGTCGTTGTTCCTCAGGTGGCTCCGGACCGTACCCATGTGTATCATCTTTATACCATCCAGCATCCGGAACGCGACAAGCTCGCCGCCCACCTGAGCGCAAACAGCGTACAAACCGCCGTCAACTACCCGGTGGCTCTTCCGTTTCTGGAAGCCTATGGACGATTGGAGCATCGTCCAGAGCAGTTTCCGAATGCGCATCGGGCTCAAAGCCGGATCTTGTCTTTGCCGATGTTTGCGGAAATCACGGCGCCGCAACAGAAGACCGTGGTCGATCTCATTCGCGCCTTCGGTTAGTCGTGCTGCGCAGTGCAGGCGATATCGATTATGAAATGGTTGCGCATTTCTCATGAAGAGCGGTTCCCGACTGCTGGCAAATTCGACCTGGAATGCCATGGCATTCCTCGTCAGCGTCGGGTTGAACTTGCTGATCCTGCCGTTTGTCGTCGGTAAATTGGGCGTTGCATCCTTCGGGATGGCGGGGCTTGTCGTCGCCACCATTGCGCCTGCTCTCATTTTCAGCGGCTCGCTCGCCATGATGTCGACGCGTGAGTTTGCCCGAACGCTCGCCTCGGGAGCGCGCCATGAGACTCGACAGTTTTTTGTAACAGCGCAGTTTCTCAGCCTGGCGGTCGGAATTCCACTTGTGGGCCTCTTTTGGCTCGTCGGCCCGGCTTTTGCGCAGCGCGTTTTTCGTCTGGGCGGCGACCTGGCGGCCGATCTTTTCGCTGCGTTCGCTTTCGGTGCGGTGGGGTGGCTTTTCCAGTGCATCGCCGGCGTGTGCCTGGCGCTGTTCACGGCCCATCAGGATTACGCACGGCTGGCTCTGGTAAGCGTCGCAGGCAGCGTGGCGTCGACACTTTCAATGCTTCTGTTGATCCCGCACTGGCCGCAGGCCTCGACTTTCGTGGCCTGTCAAATGATCGGTTTTGCCGTCAATTTGCTGCTGTCGATGCTGCTGGCGCGACTGCTATGCCCAGATGTGGTGGCGTTTCCAGCGCTGCATTCCAGATCACTGGCATCTCTCCTGCACATCGGCAAATGGCAGGCGCTGGCGCAGGGCGGTGGATTGGTCGCCGGACAGGCGGAACGCTATCTGCTCGGCATGTTTCTTCAGCCGCAGAACGTCGGATACTATTCGATCGCGCTGCGCGCGGAGGAAGCAATTTACATTGGTGTTCTCAAGATTGGCGAGATTCTGTTCCCATTCTTCAGTGCTTTGCAGGGCGAGAGCGACGAGCGCGTCGGCGACCTGTTTTTTCGTGCATCATGGATATTGAACGTGCTCGCCGTAACGGTGCTCGGAGCTCTCATTCCTGTGGCTGGTAATGTGCTGTACCTATGGACCGGCCCGGAAGTTGCGGCCGAAGGCCAGCGCGTGCTGATCGTGCTGGCCTTGGCAGGCATCCTTGGCAGCGGTACCAACGTTTTCACGTTCTATCTGATGGCGAAGGGCAGGACACGCGCAAACGCCGCGATATCGCTGGTCACCGCGCTATTCACCCTCGGAACCAGTGCGGTGGCGCTTCCCTATTTTGGATGGCCGGCGGCGGGTTGGAGTGCATGTGCCGGCGTACTGGCCCAGATGGTTTTGATGACGCTGCTGCTGCGGCGGAGTTTCGCCTTGCCGGACATCGGGTTGCGGGTTTGGCATTTTGTCCTGATGCCGATTGGAGTAGGGGTCGTCGCTGCAATCCTGTTGCGAGTCTGGATTACGACCTATGGGATAGATCAAGGCGCCGCTTTGTGGGAGGTTGCCGGCTATTACGCTCTTTCGGCCGCGGCGATCCTGATGGCTGTCATTGCCGTTTCCAGCATCGGCCCCTACGGAGCAATTTGCCGGCGGGATCTGTATCGCATCGTAACGCGGTTTCTCCCCGCGCGGAGCTTCTGATTCATGTGCGGTATTGCTGGTATCGTCGATCTGCGCGGCGAAGCCGTCGCCCCATCTGCCATCGAGAAAATTACCGGCCTGATCGCTCACCGCGGTCCCGATGGTGCCGGATTCTGGTTCAGCGATGACAGGCGGATCGCGCTCGGACACCGGCGTTTGGCGATTATCGACCCCGGCGCCCGTGGCGATCAGCCGATGTATTCGCCAGATGGCCGTTTTGTCATCGTCTATAATGGCGAGGTCTACAATTTCCTCGAATTGCGGGCGGAGTTGCACGCTGCGGGTGTCCCGTTCCGCACCGAGTCCGATACGGAAGTGATCCTCGCCGCCTGGCAGGCGTGGGGACCGGACATGCTCTTGCGCTTCAACGGAATGTGGGCCCTGGCGATCGCGGACAAGGTATCCGGCGACGTGTTCCTCGCCCGCGACCGGTTCGGCATCAAACCATTGCTCTATTCGATTTCGGATGGCCGCCTGGTGTTTGCGTCGGAAATGCGTGCCATTGTTCGATCCGGATTGGTGCCTACCGACATTGATGCAGATGCTGCGCGCCGGATCATGGTCGATGCCTTTGGCATAGAGGGAAGCGAGAGGACCCTGCACCGGGAAATCAAGCGGTTGCAGGGCGGGCACCATCTTTGGATAAGGGGCGGCCGTACCAGCGTTACGCGCTGGTGGCGTACGCTGGATCATCTGCCTCAGTTACCTTCCACCGAGGCCGAGCGGGTCGAACGTTTCGGCCAGATTTTTCGAGATGCCGTGGCTTTGCGCATGCGCAGTGACGTGCCGATTGGCACTTGCCTGTCCGGTGGATTCGATTCCTCTGCCATCATTTGTACGATGTCCGAGGCCGAGAAGAAGGGGATGGGGCCGCGTGGCAATCATGCCTGGCGGCACGCCTTTGTCGCGTCGTTTCCGGGATCTCCCAACGACGAACGGCCACAGGCCGAGGAAGCCGCTGCCTGGGCCGGTGTCGAGCCCACGATACTGCAAATCGGCGACGACGACGCCTTGCGGGATTTCGATCGCGTGCTCGAAGACATGGACGAGGTCTACATTGGCCTGCCAACGGCCGTCTGGTTGATCTATCGGGAATTGCGTCGCCAAAAAGTGCTTGTTTCGCTCGATGGCCATGGTGCTGATGAATTGATGGGGGGCTATCTGCAGGCGGGTGGTACGGGAGCGTTTTGGATGCGTAACGTTCTTTCTGGCATCACGGAGCGCTGGCGGTTTTTGGCAAACGCCGTCGATTTTGCGCGCGCGGCGCTGCTCAAGCGACGAGGCCATTTTTTCCTGCGGGGCGGGCTTTCCTCGCTGCCGCGGGGGTTCGCGGTGGTTGGCGACGAGGACCGTTTGCCAACCGAGTGGGGCTCCTTCAATCGCAGGCTCTATCGTATGCTCCATGGAACCGTTCTGCCGACAATCCTGCGCAACTTCGACCGCCTGTCGATGGCGCACGGGATAGAAGTGCGGATGCCTTTTCTGGATTGGCGGCTGGTGACCTATGCGGTTGCTCTTCCGGAAGAGGCCAAGTACGCCGACGGATACTCGAAGTTGATTGCGCGTCGTGCCATGACCGGCTGCATGCCGGAATCAATCCGGACCGCAAAGCGCAAGATCGGCTTCAATTCGCCGATGCCGGAATGGTTGAACGGTCCGCTTTCTTGCTGGACCGCATCCTTGCTGGCAAGGAAGGTTGAGGCCTTCACGGAACTGGTCGATGAGCCGGCGTTCGAGAAGGCAGTTTTGAAATTGAATCGTGACAGGTCGTGGGATTGGGAGTCGGCGGGACGAATTTGGCCCTATCTCCATATGAAGTGGGTACTGGCTCGCCTGCCGTGATGACGTTTTTTGAAGAGAATAGTATGTCCAATCCCTTCACGCCCGCTCGGTTCTTCTCGGGTTGCGAAATTCTGTCGAATCCCCGGTATTGAAGTCTATTTAGCCAGCACCATCAGCGACCAGCCTCCCAAAATACGGGCGGCAAGATCCGGCGAGACCTTTGATAACAGCGCGCGCGGTAGCTTCATCAGGTTGGTGCGTAACCTGCTGCTGTCAAGTTCAACTGCTCGCGCGGTGAAATCGGTGTCGATTATCTCGTAGCCGCAGTACCTGATCGTCTCGATCGCAGTTTCCTTGGTGAAATAGTGCAGGTGCCCCACGCGCCGCCGTGCGTCCAGCAGCGTATCGCTCCGCGCTACCGAAAAGACCGATAGATCGAGCGGGATGTGAAAAACCTTGTAATCCGCATAGCTGCGGATCGATCTGATGAATCCGATATAGTCGTCGACATGCTCGAACACATCAATGCACAGCAGGGCGTCGAAGTGGACTTTCTCGTCCAGCATGTTGCTGTTGACATAGTGTAAGCCGGGACGTTCGCGCTTTCGCGCCAGCTCGAAGGCTTGCCCGGACATCTCATAGCCAACGAAGGTGCTTTCAGGCAGGAGAGTCTTGAGCTGTACCAATATCTCGCCCGCGCCACAGCCGATTTCTGCGATCCGGGAAGGATTGAGATTGTTTCTGCGCAAGGTGCTGCATATCTTGGCGGCCTTCCAGGCTGAATCCTCGGCATGCCAAGTGGGATTGTTCGCGAGATACTCCGCGTTGGAATAGATCGACTCCGTTTCGAGCTGGTGGCCCACGGTATTCTTGCTGCTCATGCGCTATTCCGGTCTCGTATGCCCGTCGCCTGAAGCGAAAAACTGGCCTATTTCGCAGCAGCACATGGGGGTGTCAACTGTGGGCGAACCAATGGTCAGTTGGCGTGTCTGAGCTGCAGGCGCGTTGAGTGTTGTTATTCGTGTGCAGTTTGCTATCTCATGGCATCCTTTGGCGGACCCTTGATGCGGTTATTTCAGAATAGCGCTCTTTACCCATCTTACCTGCAGCATTTTGATGGTCTCGCGGCTGGGGCCGTTAGCTTCGACGATCGACTGCGCGTGTTCCTGGACGACAGGTTCGGTGCGTTGCATTTCCTCCAGCCGGTCCTTGACCGGTCGCCCGATGCATTTTTTACCAACGCTAACGACACGACGCTGCAGACGTACTGGGCGCGCGAGCACGGAATGGCGTCGACGAGCGCGCCGGAGGACATTCTTCTTGCGCAGATCGAACATCATCGCGCTGACGTGTTCTACAATCTGGATCCGATCCGCTACAGCAGCAGCTTTGTTCGCAAGCTGCCTGGATGTGTAAGGAAGGCCGTATGCTGGCGTGCTGCGCCATCGGGTGGCGTCGATCTGTCGGCTTACGATGCCGTTGTCAGTAATTTTCCCTCTATCCTTGATGACTGGCGACGAAAGGGTTGCAATGTTGCGCCGTTTTTTCCGGCGATCGATCCGCTGATGGATCAGTATGGTCGCGGCGATCGGCCTATCGACGTGCTGTTCGTTGGCGGTTACTCCCGACACCATTCGCGTCGTGCGAGCATTTTGGAGCGGGTCGCTGCACTCGCCGAGAGACGAAACGTGGTGTTCTGCCTTGACGCATCGCGTCTGACGCAGCTCGCCGAAACCGCTCTCGGGTTTTTGCCGCCCCTGAAGAAGCATCGCCGACCTCGCGCCATATCGAAAATTGCCAGACCACCTGTCTTCGGACGGCAGCTCTATGATCTCATCGGGCGATCCAGGATCGTGCTCAACGGGGCGATCGATATGGCGGGAGCGGACCGCGGCAACATGAGATGCTTCGAGGCCATGGGGTGCGGTGCCTTGCTGGTGTCGGATGACGGGCGGTACCCAGAGGCGATGGAACCTGGCGTCACAATCGCGACCTATGGCTCGCCCGAGGAAGCGCTTACCCTCATCGAGGAGCGGCTGGCGGGCTGGGATGAATCGTCGAGGATTGCCTCGCTCGGTCGCGAAAGGGTCGCCGCCGCCTACGGTAAGCCATTGCAATGGAAGAGCTTTGTTGATCTCGTCGGGCGGTTATGATCGTGCTAATTACTCCCGGCCAATAGCGCAGTTGAACTACATGAACCTTCATCGTCTAGCCCAGCAGATCCTGGGGCGTGCAACCTGCAGGGTCGGTGCGAGGTCGCGCCTCAGTCAAGCGGCACGCATCAAAAATGCCGCAGGCGACTCCGATCGTATCCTGATTGGCAGCGATACATTTGTGCGCGGCGAGCTGATGACGTTCGGGCACGGGGGGAGAATTGTGCTGGGCGATTGGTGCTATGTGGGAGACGGAACCCGCATTTGGTCCGCTGTATCGATCGAAATCGGACATCGCGTCTTGATTTCCCATTCCGTCAATATATTCGATAACCTCACGCATCCGCTGCAAGCCTCGCAACGACACCAGCAGGCCAGGGAAATATTCGAGCGTGGTCATCCGCGTAAGCTGGAGTTGGGCGAGCAGCCTGTCACGATTCACGACGACGCCTGGATAGGCGCGGGCGCCTTTGTTCTGCGCGGCGTCACCATCGGGCAGGGTGCGATCGTCGCCGCCGGGGCGGTCGTCACCAGGGATGTGCCGGCGTTCTCGATCGCGGCAGGAAATCCCGCAGTCGTTGTCAGGGAGCTATCGCCCGATGAGCGCTGATCCCAAGCTGTCGTCCTGGGAAGAGGCGGTCGTCTGGTTTCGAAATCAACCCGAGCAGCAGCAAGTTGCGCGCGACGCATACTACGATGACCCATTGGTGGATGCCGCGGCGCGTTACCATGCATCGGACGAGTGGCGCGCCGTCTCCAAGCTATTGCATGGTCGTCGTGGCCGAGCGCTCGATATCGGAGCTGGCCGTGGTATCGCCAGCTACGCACTGGCCCGTGATGGTTTCGCAGTCACGGCCCTTGAGCCCGACCCAAGCGAGATTGTTGGCGCAGCGGCGATACGCATGCTCGCGCACGATGCCGGAATTGCCATTGACATTGTCGAGGAAGTTTCCGAGCGGCTGCCGTTTGCCGATGGGAGCTTCGATGTCGTGTTTGCGCGTGCGGTGCTTCATCACACGACCAATCTGGAAGGTGCATGCAGTGAAATCTATCGCGTACTGAAGCCGGGTGGCATTGCGGTTGCCGCCCGCGAACACGTTATCAGTCGTGATTCCGACCTTCAGAAGTTTCTGGATCAGCATCCGCTGCATCGGCTCTATGGCGGTGAGAACGCCTTTCGTCTTGATCGGTACGTTGGCGCGTTGCGCACTGCCGGCTTTGAGCCGCTTGAGATACTTCGACCGCTTACGAGCCCGATCAACTTGTTTCCTTATACCATTGAGAGCTTGCGATCGGCTGTCGTCTCACGGCTTTCGGCCAGGCTTCCCGTGCCGGGCTGGCGGGCGCTCCTGAGTCATGACCGTATATTCAGATTCATGCTGTTGATCGCTGCACAATTCGACAACCGGCCCGGTCGACTCTATTCGTTTGTGGGATACAAGCCCGAGCAATGAAGCCGATGTCGGCCATCTTTCACTAAGAACTATTGCGACGTCTTGTTGGAAACGATTTCCTCGTAGATCGCCACGGCCTGTTCTGCCGATCTCTCCCAGTTGAAGAACTGAGTGACACGCGCGCGCCCGGCATCGCCCATCGCCTTGCGGAGTGGCTGGTCGGCACACAGCCGGTCCAGCGCCGAAGCGAGTGCCGCGGGATCGCCGGGCTTCATCAAGATCCCCGTGTCGGCGGAAACTTCGAATGGAATTCCGCCGATCAAGGTCGAAACCACCGGCAGGCCGCTGGCCATGGCTTCGAGAATGACAAGTGGCAGCGTATCGGCGCGCGAGGGGAAGACGAACAAGTCGACGCTCTGATAGAGGGCGCGCAATTCTTCGCGGGTGATGAAGTCGGTGAACAGAATCTTCTCACTGCCGGCAGGCATGCCGTTGTCAGCAAGGATCTGCGCATGCTCCTTCTGCGAACGGATAGCACCGGCGACAACAGCCACAGCCTTTTCGCGCATCAGGGGCAGGGCTCTGAGCAGTACGTCCAGGCCCTTGTTTGCCGTGTGGTTGCCCACATACAGCATGAGTGGGCGGTCCGTCGGAAGGGCGAAGCGTGCGACCAGTCGTTGCCGCTCGGCCTCTGAAACAGGAATCGTGAAGTAGGGGTCCACGCCATTGGATACGACGCGAAGATTGCGAGCATGCACCCCCATGCCGGATAGAACAGGTTCCTCCTGAGGCGAGAGCATCAGGACTCTCGCCGCGTTCTGCGCCACGTGAACGACTGGTCGGCGCACCAGCAATTCCAGCAATGGTTTCTGCCAGGCCGGGGCACCGAAGCCTTGTGAGAATTCGTTGAATTCGATGAAGCCGTGCGTTGAAATCACGTAGGGGATTTTTAGCTCGTCGCAGGCCTGCGCCGCCGCCTTGAGCGCACCCGGTGGATGCGGATTGTGAAAATGAATGACATCGAACTTTCCCTCGCGAAGCCATGGCTTGATATTCGCCCGCCATGCGAGAGTGACGGCTTGCCGCGGCAGGACGCGCCGCAGGGGCAGAAGGGGATTTGCTGCCTTTTGACGAATGATGCGCAGGCCGTTCTCGACGGTTTCGCCGTTGTCCTCGGCCATCAGCAACAGCGAGCTGTCGATCTGCTTTGCGATTCTCTCGGTTAATTGGATCGCAGCCGATACCCCTCCGCTTGCCTTGAACGTCGGTGGCGTGATGACGACCGCGCCAACGCGCAGCTTGGTAGCCGTCACGTTAGTCCATCCTCCATCCGATTTGCCCACGCCCGATTCATGCTTTCGGCAAGTGAAACAGACGGGGCCCAGTCGGTAATTTGCTTCAGCTTTTGGGTTGAGGCCTTCAGCATCGGACGATCGACCGCGCGCACACGAAGCGGATCCTGTTGAATGTCGAGCGTCATTCCGGCCGCCGTTCCGATCGTCGCGACGACGTCACCCACGGAGTGCGTGCTGCCGGTGCCAAGATTCGAAATCAGCGGGCCGCCCTCGAAAGCATCGTGCTTGGCGAGCGCGCGGAATCCATAAGCAACGTCGCTGACGTCGATATAGTCCCGGTGCGGAAACAGGTTTCCGAGCGCGAGTTGGTGGTTACCGGAAGCAAGCTGGCTGATGATCGCGGGCACCAGATGCGGGTTGGTCTCGCCGGGCCCGACGACGTTGAAAAGTCTGACGATGATGCCGCGGACCTTGTTTTGGTTGTGGTAATGCCTGACAAAATGCTCGCCGTGCAATTTTGTGTAGCCGTAGACATCGACCGGGCCGAGGTCTTGGTCGCGTTCCAGATGCGCGTCGGGCAATGGTCGGTAGACGGCGGCCGATGAAGCGAAGACGAACTTGGTCCCGGCCGGGGCTGCGTTCAGCAGATTGACGGTTCCCGCCACGTTGATTGCGGCCGTATTCCCGGGCTCGGCCTCGCACGCTGGAATGAAATGAACGGCAGCCAAATGATAGATGATCGACGGCCGTATCTTGTTGAGCAATTCGGAAACCGTATCCGCGTCGCGGATATCGTGCCGGTGCAGTACGAAAGCTTGCCGGTCCATCTGCGCCAGGCGATGTTCACCGCTCGCCATATTGTCCAGTACGTGGACTTCGCAATCTCTCTCGGCGATAAGCTGGCGCACCAACTCCCGGCCCACGTATCCGTTCCCGCCCGTTACCAAAACCGGATCTTTAGTCATAACGAGCGTGCCTTGGAGTGAAGAGTTTCGAATGGCTGATTGGAGCGCACTCTCTGGATAAGGAATAAACCTCCAGGAGAGTCAACAGCTAAAACGTCATGCCTTCGGGGGCGTTAGCGTTGCGGGATTTGTCCCGACAGCTGCGAGTGATCTCATAAGTCATCGGATACAGTAGCGTGTTTGTTCAGAAGCCGACGCATCAGTTGCCGGTATGAATTCAACGCGGTTGGTCGCGCATAGCTACGGGCAATCTCGGTCGCCCGCCGACCCTTCTCTTGGGTATTGCCGGCAGCCGATGCTGCGAGCTCGACGGTACGAGCAATTGCGGCGGGATCTTCGGGTTGTACGACCCAGCCCAAGTCATGTTCCTGCACGAGAAGAGCAGCCTCCGCATCTGGCTCGGAGCAGATTATCACCGGTCGCCCCACGGCGAGCAGATTATAGATCCGGCTTGGTACAGACACGCCGGTATTGTTTTTACGATACGGGATTATCCAAATATCGGCAGCCGACAGGAATTCTTCCAGCTCCGCTTCGGGTACGCGCTCAATCAAAGTGACGTTACGCAGGGGCGTCGCCGCCTGTCTTTTCTTCAATGTGGTCCAGCCGACGCCCTCGCCCGAAAACAGGAAGTGAATGTCCGTATTATTTTCCAGTATTCGAGCAGCTTCGAATACTGAGTTTGGGTCGTGCGTGAATCCCGCGTTTCCAGACATGGCCACCAGAAATTTGCTTCCGCAGCGGACGCGAAAGGAATTCTCGGTGACGACTCGATGCTGAATAGGAAGCGTTGGCCAATTTGGGATAAAGACGATCTTGCTTGGCTGCATGCGTGGATAGGCCATCAACAGCACATTCATGTCGCGCCCGATGGTGACGACAGCGTCGAGCCATTTGAACAAGACAGAGTTCGCCCAACGCATGATTTTTGTTACTATGGAGCGGGGATGCAGAATTCCGGCCATGACAAGCGTGTCCGGATAGAAGTCATGAATAATAAGTGCCGCGGGGATTTTGCGGAGCCTTGCTGCTACAGTTACGGCGTACGGAACTGTGAAAGGCGTCGTAACGCAAAGAATGGCATCCTCGCGGCGGGCGTGCTTCAGGATGGCAAAGAACACCTGTAACGCGAACAGGACTGCGGCAAGTGATCTCGAAACCAGTGCTGATTTTCCCGGCCACCAGCTCTTTATCTCAATAATTGTCGGGAAGGATGACTTCGGGGGCGCCTTCGAGTTGGAGCCGGGCGAGCCCGACAGAACGGTGACGTCGCAGTCGCGAGCCAACTCCTCGGCAATCTCGGTCATGTAGGCCGAGGTCGTACTCGGAAACGGGGCATAATGCTGGGAAACGAGCAGGATTTTCCCGGTGCTCTGCACCAGGGGACTCGGCAGTATCGATCCGTCTGGCGCCCGATGCTGGTGCCGATTTCGCGTTAGCTCGTCGTAGAGTTCGACGACGGAGTTCCCGATGATTTTGGCTGACAGCTTTTCGACGACGAGCTTTCTCGCAGCCTGTCCGTAACGGTCGCGAAGCTGGGACGACTTCGCCAGGCCAAGGATCGCCGCAGCAAGTGCCAATGGCTCCTCGATAGGCACCAGGACGCCGGTCTGATCATGGATGACAACCTCGCGGCAACCCGGAGCGTCGGTGGCGATCATCGCTCTGCCGCATGCTGCTGCTTCAAGCAGACTCATGGGCAGGCCTTCTCGATGCGACGGCAACACGGCAAAATGGCAGCGCCGCCAAAGCGAGACGATATTTTCGATGTGCCCAAGCCAGGTGATTCCCGGCCGTTGGCTCCATTCCCACGCTTCTTCAATTTGGACGGAGGCGGGGTTGGCTGGATCGGGATTACCGGCAATGATCAGGTTTATATCGTGACCTTGTTCTCGCAAAATGCCGTGGGCGGCTACCAGCGCCCGGATTCCTTTGTCGGTCAGCAAGCGCCCGGCGAAGCCCATCGTGATTGGGCCAGTCGGCTCCGGCAGTGGCTGCAACACATCAGTATCGACACCGGATCCGGGGATCAGGATAGTTCGACCGTGCTCTATCCCAAGGCTTTCGAGGGCAGACAGATCGTCGGGATTCTGGACGAGAACAACGCTTTGCTTCCTATTGAAGAGCCAGGGAAGGAGTATAGCCATGCTTCGCTTCAGAAGCCGTGTTCGCCAAGTCACCGAAGTGAAGATGTAGCCCAGGCCGGTAATTGCGTTAACAAGCGGGATTTTTCTTCCCAAAGCTGCAATCGATCCATACACGCAGCATTGCAAGCCGGAGTGATGAACGATCTGCGGCCTGATCTTGCTTTCAAGCCGTCGAAGTGCGGCGATTGTCGGAACTGCTGCAAATGGAGATAATCCGCCTCGGCGGAATGGTATCCTATGAAGCGTGAAGCCCTCTGCTTCTATGGCGGTCGCGCCTTTATCGACGCGCGTTGCCACGTGCACTTCATAGCCTGCGGCGCGCGCAGCTCTCGCCATCGGCAGCCGGTTGAGCAAAAACGCGAAGTCTTCGTTTACCACGTATAACAAGCGCGGGCGCGCGGTAGTCGTTGCGAAAGCCATGCAACTCACATCGTTTGATTTGCTGTTAGAACGGTCCCGCACCCATTTGGGCTGATACCACAATGAAATGGACGTCGATGCCGTGGGCGTCGAAATGCCGAGTCACCCTACGCCGTTCGGGCTTCGAACTGAAGGGATCACGTCATCATTGTTGCCAGGGTTCGCGAGCTGGTATTTTGCAATCGCCCAGGAGCGGGTGGCCGATCCGGCCTTACGATGCGGACGGCCGCTCCGTATCGTCTCGTTAGCGAATTGCATCCTGCGAGGATGAAGCAGGTTTTGCTTCCTCGCCGCGTTCTGCGGCAGGCAGCAGCCGTTTCCGCTCGCGTTCCCTCATGAACTCGTCGTACTTCGCGGTGCCCGGCCGCGGTGGCGCGTCCGCCGGCACGCCTCCGGCCCAGGCCGGAATGGCGTCGCTGACCCCGGCCGAGATTTTTTCGTTGATGGTTCCGCAGCCGCTCAGCGAGCAGCCCGCGAACGCGACGGCAACGAGGACAAGGATTTGGGGGGCACGGATCGACATGGGCGGCAGGTTACAACTTAGACCTTTAAGGATCATGGATTTGAGGCCGCCTTGCGGCAGGGAGTGACCTGCCGCTTATTTGTTGACAGCAACATTTTATTTGTACAAATGTACAAATGGAACGAAGGCCGGAGACGGTCGGGCCGCCCGGTGGGTCTCGAAGCGATGACGGTGTTATAATACTGTCAGCGACCTGACGCAGGAACGCCCCGGGGACCGTGTCCGTCCAAGGAAACGCGCCCTTCGTCCGATTGACAACAAGCCGCGGTGAGACGCCATGTCGTGGCGCTACCCGGCCGAAAATTTGGGTTATGGTGAGGCAAGGGCCGGGGACTCGGCTCAAGGCACAAGACCGATCAGGGGGAGAAAATTCATGTCTATTCGTCATCAATTGCTGCTGGCCGCAGGCGCGGTCGCCGGCGTGCTGGCCGTTATACCCGCGAAGGCGCAGGACGCCGTCAAGATCGGCCTGATTCTGCCGATGACCGGCGGGCAGGCCTCGACCGGCAAGCAGATCGACAACGCCGTCAAGCTCTACATGCAGCAGAAGGGCGACACCGTCGCCGGCAGGAAGATCGAGGTCATTCTGAAGGATGACGGCGCGGTCCCCGACAACACCAAGCGCCTCGCCCAGGAGTTGATCGTCAACGACAAGGTCAGTTTCATCGCCGGCTTCGGCGTGACTCCGGCAGCCCTTGCCGCGGCGCCGCTGGCGACCCAGGCCAAGGTCCCGGAAATCGTGATGGCGGCGGGCACCTCGATCATCACCGAGCGTTCGCCCTATATCGTGCGCACCAGTTTTACGCTGGCGCAGTCGTCGACGATCATCGGTGATTGGGCCGCCAAGAACGGCATCAAGAAGGTCGCAACGCTGACCTCCGACTACGCGCCCGGCAACGATGCGCTGAACTTCTTCAAGCAGAACTTCACCGCCGGCGGCGGCGAGATCGTCGAAGAGGTCAAGGTGCCCCTGCAAAATCCGGACTTCGCGCCGTTCCTGCAGCGCATGAAGGATGCCAAGCCGGATGCCGTGTTCGTGTTCGTGCCGGCAGGGCAGGGCGGCAACTTCATGAAGCAATATTCCGAGCGCGGCCTCGACAAGGCGGGCATCAAGGTGATCGGCCCCGGCGACGTGATGGATGACGATCTGCTCAACGGCATGGGCGATGCGGCGCTCGGCACAGTCACCGCGCATCTGTACTCCGCCGCGCATCCGTCCGCGATGAACAAGGATTTCGTCGCTGCCTACAAGAAGGCCTATAACCAGCGCCCAGGCTTCATGGCGGTGGGCGGCTATGACGGCATCCATTTGATCTATGAGGCGCTGAAGAAGACCGGTGGCAAGACCGACGGCGATGCGCTGATCGAGGCGATGAAGGGCTTGAAGTGGGAGAGCCCGCGCGGCCCGATCTCGATCGATCCGGAAACCCGCGACATCGTGCAGAACATCTACATCCGCAAGGTCGAGAAGGTCGACGGTGAACTCTACAACGTCGAATTCGCGACCTTCGAGGCGGTCAAGGATTCCGGCAAGACGAAGAAGTGACGGCGAAGCCGTCATCCCGGGGCGCTGGCAAAGCCAGCGAACCCGGGATCTCGAAACTGTAGCACGAGATTCCGGGTTCAGCGCTGTGCGCTGCCCCGGAATGACGGCTCCCAATCCTCGGGCTATCCCTGAATGACCACGCTCTTCACCATCCTGTTCGACGGCGTCGCCTACGGCATGCTGCTGTTCGTGCTGGCCTGCGGGCTGGCTGTGACGCTGGGGCTGATGAACTTCGTCAACCTCGCCCATGGCGCGTTCGCGATGACCGGCGGCTATGTCTGCGCCGTTCTGGTCAACAATTCCGGCTGGCCGTTCTTTGCGGCGCTGCCGCTGGCGTTCGTTTCCAGCGCGCTGATCGGCGTGGTGCTCGAACGCTCGCTCTACCGCCATCTCTACACAAGAAGCCATCTCGACCAGGTGCTGTTCTCGATCGGCCTCACCTTCATGTCGGTGGCTTCGGTCGATTACATCATGGGATCGTCGCGCATCTTCATCAAGCTGCCGGCGGCGCTCGAGGGCCAGTTCGATTTCTTCGGCGTCGGCATCGGCCGCTACCGGTTGATGATCATCGTGATCTGCGGCCTGCTGACGGTTGGGCTGCAATTGATCCTGGCGAAAACCCGGTTTGGCAGCCGTTTGCGCGCGGCGGTCGATGATCCCCGTGCCGCCAGCGGCCTCGGCATCAACGTGCCGCAGGTGTTTGCCTTTACCTTCGCTTTCGGTTGCGGGCTTGCCGGTCTGGGCGGCGCGCTCAGCGCCGAAATTCTCGGCCTCGATCCGTATTTTCCGCTCAAGTTCATGATCTACTTCCTGATCGTGGTCACCGTCGGCGGCTCCTCGAGCATCACCGGGCCGTTTCTGGCTTCGCTGCTGCTCGGCATCGGCGACGTCGCCGGCAAATATTACGTTCCCAAGATGGGGCCATTCGTCATCTACACCATCATGATCGTGATCCTGATCTGGCGCCCGAACGGTCTGTTCGGCCGCACCGCGGCGCGGTGAACCGATATGAGCTCGCTTCCCGAAATCTCGTCTCATGCCATGGCCCGCTCCCGCTGGCGCGGAGGCGAAATCGCGTTCTGGGTTCTGGTCCTGGCCTGCGCATTCCTGTTTCCGTCGCGCTATCTGATCATGACGGACATCCTGCGGCTGGCACTGTTCGCGCTGTCGCTCGATTTGATCCTTGGCTATGCCGGTATCGTGTCGCTTGGCCATGCCGCCTTCTTCGGTGTCGGCGCCTATTGTGCCGGGCTGCTGGCGCTCCATGGCATCATCACCGAACCGGTGATTGCATTGGTCGCGGCGGGTCTCGTCGCCATGGTGCTCGGCTTTCTCACCAGTTTCCTGGTGATCCGCGGCGTCGACCTGACGCGGTTGATGGTGACGCTCGGCATCGCGCTGCTGCTGGAAGCGCTGGGTGAGCGTTTCTCCAATATCACCGGTGGCACCGACGGCCTGCAGGGCATCGAGATGGCGCCGATCCTTGGAACGTTCGCCTTCGATATGTTCGGCAAGACCGGCTTCTTCTACTCGCTGATCGTGCTGTTCCTGCTGTTCCTGCTCGCGCGCCGGGTGGTGAACTCGCCATTCGGCCTGTCGCTGCGTGCGATCAAGAACAATCCGCTGCGGGCGTCCGCCATCGGCGTGCCGGTCAATCGCCGCCTAATCGCGATCTATACGCTGGCCGCATTCTACGCCGGCATTGCCGGCGCGCTGTTCACCCAGACCACGGCGCTGGCCTCGCTCGACGTGTTCGCGTTCGAAAAATCGGCCGATCTGATGCTGGTGCTGGTGCTTGGCGGCACCGGCTATCTCTATGGCGGCCTGATCGGCGCTGTTGTCTTCAAGATGCTGCAGGAGTTCTTCTCCACCATCACGCCGCAGTACTGGCTGTTCTGGATCGGTCTCGTGCTGGTCGTGATCGTGCTGGTCGGCCGTGACCGCATGCATCGCTGGGCGCTGTGGCTGCCCAATCTCGTGATCCGGAAAATCGCCGGACGCAAAGCCGTCGTGGCCGTTCCCGAAAGTGACGCGCCATGACGATCGCGCTGGAAACCAAGGGACTTGAAAAATCATTCGGGGGCCTGCGGGTCACGCGTGATCTGTCGCTGCGGGTCGAGCAGGGCGCCCGCCATGCCCTGATCGGACCGAACGGCGCCGGCAAGACCACGGTCATCAACCTGCTCACCGGCGTGCTTGCCCCCAATTCCGGGCGCATTCTGCTCGAGGGCAACGACATCACCGACCTGCCGGTTCACAAGCGGGTGTTGCGCGGCCTGTCGCGTACCTTCCAGATCAACCAGCTCTATGCCGATCTGACGCCGCTGGAGACCATTGGCCTTGCGGTCTCCGAACGGCTCGGCCGCGGCGGCGACTGGTGGCGGCGGATGGGGACGCGGGGTGACGTCAACCAGGAGGTCGCCGAGACGCTGTCGCGCTTTCACCTGCTCGACGTCATGAATGAACTCACCGCGACGCTGCCCTACGGAAAGCAGCGCTTGCTCGAGATCGCGGTCGCGATCGCGACCAAGCCGCGGGTGCTGCTGCTCGACGAGCCCGCCGCCGGCGTGCCCGAGAGCGAGCGCCACGATATTCTGGCCGCGGTCGCAGCGCTGCCGCGCGACGTTACGGTTCTTCTGATCGAGCACGACATGGATCTGGTGTTTTCGTTCGCCGACCGGATTTCGGTGCTGGTCAACGGCGCCATGCTGGTCGAAGGCCCGCCGGACGAGGTGGCGCGCGATCCCCAGGTCAAGGCGGTCTATCTCGGCGAGGCTGCCGATGTCTGATTTACTCGTCATCAATGGCCTGCGCGCCGGCTACGGGCAGGCGGTGGTGCTGCCGGGGATGTCGCTGACGCTGGGCGAAGGCCAGGTGCTGGCGTTGCTCGGCCGCAACGGCACCGGCAAGACCACGCTGATCAACTCGATCGTCGGGATCACCCGGCGTTTTGGCGGCACGGTCGCGCTTGGCGGGCTCGACATTACCCCGATGCGGCCGGACCAGCGGGCGCGCGCCGGAATCGGCTGGGTGCCGCAGGAGCGCAACATCTTCCGCTCGCTGACGGTGGAAGAGAACATGACCGCGGTGGCGCAGCCCGGCCCATGGACCGTCGACAGGGTTTACGAAATGTTTCCGCGGCTGAAGGAACGCCGCAGTAATTTCGGCAACCAGCTCTCCGGCGGCGAACAGCAGATGCTGGCGATCGGCCGGGCGCTGACGCTCAATCCGAAGGTGCTGCTGCTGGATGAGCCGACCGAGGGGCTGGCGCCCATCATCGTCGAGGAGCTGCTGCGGGCGCTCGGCACCATTACCCGCGCCGGTGGCATTTGCTCGATTATTGTCGAGCAGAATGCCCAAAAGATTCTGGGGTTGGCCGACCGGGTTGTGATATTGGAACGCGGCGCGATCGTGCATGATGCGGCCTCCAGCGCGCTGAAGGCCGATCCTGCGGTACTCGAACGCTATCTTGGCGTCGCTGGCGCCGCACACTGAAAATTTTCTGGGAGTAAGACCATGCAGCGAACCAAAGCCCCGTTCCGTGCCGACGAGGTCGGCAGCCTGTTGCGGCCGCAGCGCATCAAGGAAGCGCGCGCCAAACTGGAGAAGGGTGAGATCACGGCCGAGGATTTGCGCAAGGCCGAGGACATGGAAATCGAAAAGGTCGTGCACAAGCAGGCCTCGCTCGGACTCAAGCTCGCGACCGACGGCGAATTCCGCCGTTCCTGGTGGCATTTCGATTTTCTGAGCCATCTAACCGGCTGCGAATTGTATCACCCTGATCAAGGCATCCAGTTCGCCGGCGTCCAGACCCGGCACGACGCCATCCGGGTCATCGGCAAGCTCGACTTCCCCGACAACCATCCAATGCTGGATCACTTCAAATTCCTGAAGAAGCATTGCGACACCGCGCATGTCACGGCCAAGATGACGATCCCGTCGCCCGCGGTGCTGCATTTCCGCGGCGGCCGCAAGGCGATCTCGAAGGACGTCTATCCCGATCTCGAAGCCTTCTTCGAGGACCTCGGCAAGACCTACCGCAAGGCGGTGAAGGCGTTCTACGACGCGGGCTGCCGCTATCTGCAGTTCGACGACACCGTATGGGCCTATCTCTGCTCGCCGGACGAGTTGCAGAAGGCGCGCGAGCGCGGCGACCATCCCGACGGCCTGCAGGAGATCTATGCCCGCGTCATCAACTACGCGCTGGCCGAGCGGCCAGCCGACATGATTGTCACCACGCATGTCTGCCGCGGCAATTTCCGCTCGACCTGGATTTCCTCCGGCGGCTACGAGCCCGTCGCGGAGACCATGCTGGCCGGCACCAATTACGACGGCTATTTCCTGGAATATGATTCCGACCGCGCCGGCGGCTTCGAGCCGCTGCGCTATTTGCCGAAGGGCAACAAGGTGGTCGTGGTCGGCGTCATCACCTCGAAGTTCGGCGAGCTCGAGAACAAGGAAGACATCAAGCGCCGGCTGTTGGAGGCGGCAAAATTCGCGCCGCTCGAGCAGCTCGCGGTATCGCCGCAATGCGGCTTCGCCTCGACCGAGGAAGGCAACATCCTGTCCGAGGAAGAGCAGTGGGCCAAGCTGAAGCTCGCGGTCGATGTCGCCAACGAGGTGTGGGGGAAGTAGCTTCATAACTCCGCGTTGTCGTCCCGGCCCTCTCCACCCGTCGTCCCGGCCTTGACCTCAGATGCGCAATTGCGCATCGGGGGAGCCATACGCCGCGGCCCATCGGTGAGAACGCTGGTGTTAGAGACCTTCTTCAACAATAACTGCCGCGGCGTATGGGTCCCGAGTCAAGCCCGGGACGACGGCCGTGTTTGTTGTTGAAGCGTGCACTAAACGCAGTTTCGCATTCTCGCGGCGCACTGCGACCGAGCTTTGCCAGAAATTCCTTGCTCTCGAAATAAGAGGGCGCAGGGAAGACCGGGTGCGCGCTGCACCCGCGGTCTCGTGTGCGGTTTGCACAAAACAAAGTGCACACCAGCATACAGGGCAGCGGTGAACACCCGGCCTTCCCTGCGCAATGGCTTTACGGCCTATGCCGTGATCTCCCCGGAGACGAGTTCTTGGTTGACTCCGTCACCGCCGGTTCAGCTCACGCCTAGCCGACGGCTTGACGCCAGCAACGGGCGCCAGGACCACACGGTTTTGCCGTACGCTTAATCCACGCCGTCGTCAGACGTAAACAAGCGTCCACCGCAACCCGTCCAACGTCCGTGACGACGGCCGACGCCCTTCTGACCAGGACGGGATGGGCAAATACATACCTTTGATTGTCATTCTGGTAAACGGAAATATTTTTGATTCTTGGGCTTGACACAGATTCTGTAAATCCGAACTGATTTGCCCGTCGGGTTGTTTTGTCGCACCCGTCGTATCCAATTGCTATTGCGTGCGGGGCGACGCATCTGGTCGAGCGATTGGTCTTACTTGCGTGATGGCGACGCCCGAGATGGCGAGCAGTGCCCCGATGGCTAACGTCGGGGTCACGCGGTCGCCAAGGAACAACACGCTCGACAGCAAGGCGAAGACCGGAAGCAGAAGCGCGAATGGTGCCACGCGGGCCATGGTGCAACGGGCGATCAGCCAGAACCAAAGGCCGAACCCGACAATTCCTCCGATGAAAATAGTGTAGGCGAGCGCCATCCAGCCACGTTCGTCCGCGGTGACCAGGGTCGTCAATTGCCCGTGTTCAAGGAACAGCGACATCAACATGACCTGCGGTACCGTGAAAAGTGACGACCATCCCGTCAACATCAGGGGATCGAACGGGCCGTGGCGCTTGGTCAGGACGTTGGCGACCGCGAACGCGAAGGCTGCCCCGACCACCAGTAGGATCGGTAACGCATTTGCGGACAGGCCCGGCCCGGCGGCCAGCACGACCACGCCGCCGAAGGCAACCAACACACCGGCGGACGTCATCAGCGACGGCCGCTCCGCAAGCAGCGGCCAGGCCAACAGGACGGTGAAGGGCGTCGTGAGTTGATAGGCGACGGCAGACATGCTGCCGGAACCGAGCCCCAGGCCCACATAGAACAACCCGAAATTCAGTCCACCAAGGAAGACCGAGATGACGGCGATTGAGCCGAACTCTTGACGTGTCGGCCTTGTGACGAAGGGGATGAGCAGCAGCGCTATGGCGAGGAAGCGCAGTCCAAGGAAGAAAAGTGGCGGAAACTGCAGCACGCCCACTTTGATGGCCACGAACTGATAGCCCCAGATGAGAGGCACCAGCACTGCGCAGGCGATCTGAATGGCAGACATGGCATCCTCATTTCAGGACCAATCGGTCCAGATAGGCGCGCGAATATGGCGTGCGTCCATGGTTGAGCTACTTGATGAAGCGGTCGAGAAGGGCGTCGGCAGTAGCTTGCGACGCGGTTCGCGTTGGTCCCGTTTTGCCGACCACCCGAAGTCCCTCGACGAAGCAGACCAGTATCCGCGCGGCACTTGCAGGCTCAACGCCGGCTGCCAGTTCGCCGGCTGCCTTCGCGCGCGAGAATGCGCTGGCGAGCCTGGCCTCCATGGCTTTGAAAAAACCGCCGATGCGACCTTCGACATCCCCGTCGTGGCCTGCCAATTCCATGGCTGTGGCCACCAGCAGGCATCCGCGTCGACCGCTGGCGCCGCTCGTGCGCTCGACGTAACCAGCAAGGAAGGTCCGCAGGCCATCAACCGGCTGTCGGCGCGGACCGAGTTCGACGTCCATCCGCGCCAGAGCGTCGGCGATATAGCGATCGAGCGCACGCAGGAAGAGCGCGTGCTTATCCCCGAAGGCGGCATAAAGGCTGCCGCGCGAAAGCTTCGTCGCTCGCAGCAGGTCTGGAAGCGCCGTGCCGTGATAGCCGCGTGACCAGAACACGCCCATGGCGCGCTCGACGGCGGCATCCGTGTCGAAACCACGGGGCCGGCCACGTGGTAGCTGCATTGGGGATTGGCGTGTCATGGCCATATATATAGACCGATCGGTCTTGAATTGCAAATAGCCGCTATGAGCCAATCGCGTCGGCCTGCGCCCCAGCCGGGCTGTGCATTCCAACGGCAATCGGAAATCACTTGCCGGCATTTTCGGCCGTGCCGTAGCTGCGGGCGATGATGCCGGCAGCAACCTGCAACGAAGAGCCGGTCATCCAGCCGCCTCCGATCAAGGCCAGCCATCCGTCAGACACGGTCTCATCGAGGATGATGATGCCGACGGACGCAAACGTCGCAATCGCGGCAAGAAATATTCCGACCGCGCTCAGGATCTCAACCACAGTATCCGGGCTCCATCGTTGCCGTTGGATCGAGGCTGATCTCCGGGCCGAACGGCGGGGCAGGTCGATGCCGACATAGAAGCTGAAAGCCCCAAAGAGCATCATCAACAGGACGATCCCGACACTTAAGGGCAGTTCGTTTAGCCGGCGCAATAATGCTGCGGCGACGTACAAGCCGCAGGAGCCTCCAATCGCGGCGAGTCCTACTCGTTCAATGAGATGCGCCGATTTGATGAGAGCCGCAGGAGCGAACCCGGCCGTCTTCGTGCCGGATGACCTGTCGAAATTTGCATTGGCCATTTTCATGGGGCTGCCTTTCCTAAGAGTTGCCTGCCGGAACGACGCGATAAGTTGGCCGCGCCTCGTGCAGCAATCGTCCGGCGTGAGGAAATCCCGATCGGCCGCATCAACGCGTTTGACGGCGTCATGCGCCTATGTCCCCGAACACACCGTATGCCCTGCAGTTTTGTTGAATGTGTTTGGCCTGGGCTCGCGCAGGTTGCCGCCACATTGCCGGGCGCGTATTTGCGCCGCTTCCACGCGGGGCGCTATTGAACGCCCTCGGGTCCCCGGAAAAATCAGATGTCGCTCATGACAGCAGCCGTTGGGACCGATCGAGCTTCTAGCACTGCCTACCGCACGTCGGTGTGAACCCCTTCACATCGCCACGGCATGCTCCCTTCGTCATGTTTCGGGAGACAAGGTTCAAACAAACGTGTTCGGAGTAACGTAGTACCTGACTTTTCGTTGGCCGACGGTTGATGCAGCGCAGGTCTCGGCGGGTCAGATATCGCCGACTGATCGATCGGCTCAATCTGGCGCAGAGTGCATATCGGTACGAATTCTTTCAACGTTGCGAGTGGGTTCGGTCTTGCCGCCGCGCGGAGCGTCCAGCAATCCTGCCGTTTTGCATCCTGCCACTACTCTTTTGAGTAGCGGACATTTCGGCTGCGCGACCTCCGGAAAAATCGACAGCCAGGCGCCGCCCGGATGCCGCAAACAGGACGTGCGACGACCGGGAAAAATATGCAATAATTTTTTCGTTACCGTGGTTCCAATATTGGGCAGGCCGCCAACCAGAGCGTGGTGGTGCCAATGCAGCAAATTGCGGACTGGCTCGAGAAGCTGGGGCTTGGGCAATACGCGCTGCGTTTTGCCGAGAACGGCATTGATCTTGGTGTCCTTCCCGAACTGACGGATCAGGACTACGACAGATTGGGAGTCCTGCTCGGACATCGCCGCAAAATGCTGCGCGCGATTGCCGAACTCAATCAAGCCGAACTGGTCGCCGAGCCCGCGATCCGGCGCGATGCCGAAAGACGCCACCTCACCGTCCTGTTCTGCGACCTGGTCGGTTCGACGGCGCTTTCGGCGCGCCTCGATCCCGAGGACATGTGGGAGGTGATCCGCGCCTATCGCGCCGCCTGCGCGAGGGTCATTGCCACTTACGACGGCATTATCGCCAGGTTCGTCGGCGATGGAATCCTTGCCTATTTCGGCTATCCCGTTGCGCACGAGGATGACGCAGAGCGCGCGGTGCGGGCGGGGCTCGACATCACCGCCGCAATAGGGCCGCTGGAGACGCGCGCGATACAGCGGGTGGAGGTGAGGATCGCGATCGCGACCGGACTTGTTGTGGTAGGCGACCTCATCAGCGGAGGCGCGTCAGAACAGCAGGCGATGGTCGGCGATACACCGAACGTCGCTGCGCGGCTGCAGAGCCTGGCGGAGCCCGGGGCGGTTGTCGTTGCGGCTTCGACGCGCCAACTGCTTGGCGACCTGTTCACGTTTCGCAGCCTCGGCCGCCGCGAGGTCAAGGGCATCGACGAGCCGATCGCGGTCTGGGCGGTCGAAGGCGGAGCCGCATCGGAGAGTCGCTTC
The DNA here is from genome assembly GCF_018131075.1 of Bradyrhizobium sp. JYMT SZCCT0428. Lineage (GTDB taxonomy): Bacteria > Pseudomonadota > Alphaproteobacteria > Rhizobiales > Xanthobacteraceae > Bradyrhizobium. The sequence continues at coordinate 29,428 of NZ_JAFCLS010000024.1, forward strand.
GAGGCGGTGCGAACCGTGCGCTCGACCGGCTTTGTCGGCCGTAAGGCAGAGATCGAATTCGCGCTTTCGCGCCAGCAACTGGCGTGGCAGGGCCAGGGCCAGGTGGTCCTGATTTCCGGCGAGGCCGGGATCGGCAAGTCGCGCATCGTCGCGACGCTGTTGGAGAACCCTGCCTTGGGGACCCACCGCCGGGTGCGCTATCAGTGCTCGCCCTACCATACCAACAGTGCGCTTCATCCCTTTGTCGCTCAGCTCGAGCGCGCTGCCGGCATCAGGTCGCAGGATACGCAGGAGCAAAAGCTCGACAAGCTCGAGGCCATGCTGGCGCTCGGAACGCAGCAGGTGGCCAAGGCGACGCCGCTGATCGCCGCTCTGCTTTCGATCTCAACCGGCGAGCGCTATCCGCCGCTCGGCCTTAATCCAGTGCAGCAGCGGCGGCAGACCTTCGTTACCCTTCTCGATCAGGTCGAGGGTCTGGCGCGGCAGCAGCCTGTGCTGGTCGTCTGCGAGGACATGCATTGGGCCGACGCCACGACGCTCGAGCTGTTCGATCTCACGGTCGATCGGATCAGGGGACTGCCGATACTCATGCTCATAACCTTTCGGCCCGAGTTCGAGCCGCCCTGGGTGGGGCTTCCCAACGTCAGCCTGTTGCGGCTCGATCGGCTTGACCCGCAGGACACCCGCGCGCTGGTCGAGCAGGTGACCGTCGGTCGCCAGCTGCCAGGCGAAATGATGACGCAGATCATCGAGAGGACGGATGGCATCCCGCTGTTCGTCGAGGAACTGACCAAGATGGTGCTGGAGTCCGGACTGCTGGTGGCAGATGCCGGGCGCTATCGGCTCGATAGTCCGTTCCCGTCGCTCGCCATTCCCGCGACGCTGCAGGACTCGCTGATGGCGCGGCTCGACCGGCTGGCGCCGGTCAAGGAGGTGGCGCAGATCGGCGCCGCCATTGGCCGCGACTTCTCCTATACGCTGCTGCGATCTGTGGCGGGTCGCGATGATCTGACATTGAGCGCCGCGCTGGCGCAGCTCGAGCAGGCCGAGCTGCTGATGCGGCGCGGCACGCCGCCGGAAGCGCGCTACAGCTTCAAGCATGCGCTGGTTCAGGAAGCGGCTTATGAGAGCCTGCTCAAGAGCCGGCGGCTGCAGCTCCACAAGCATATTGGCGATGTCCTGCGCGACAGCTTTCCGGTCATCGCCGAAACCGAGCCGGAAGTGCTGGCCTACCACTTCACTGAAGCTGGATTGGGCGAGGTGGCCCTCGGCTGGTGGCGCAAGGCCGGCCAGCAGGCGCTGAAGCGCTCGGCCTATTCCGAGGCGATCGCCCATCTCGGCAAGGCCGTCGCGATCGCCGATGGGTTGCCGGGCGAACCGGGCCGCATCATGAGCCGGCTCGATCTCCAGATTGCCTATAGCCGCGCGCTGCGCGGAAGCCTTGGGCACAGCGCGCCGGAAACGGTGGCGGCATGGACGCGCGCCCGGCAGTTCGCGGCTGACATCAATGATCCGGTCGAACTGGCGCCGATCCATTCCGGCCTGTTCAATGCCTGCCTCACCCACGGCGAGATCGCGCCGATGCGGGAATTGGTTGATGCAATCGTCAGCGCCGCCGACCGGCGGCCGGAATCGCCGGTGGCGGCAGTCCTCGCCCATTGCACCAGCGGGGTGACCTCCTGGTTCGGGGGCGATTACATCAACGCGAAAGTGCATCTTGAGCGGGCCCTTGCGATCTACGGCGCCGAGCCTGACCCCGAGACCTTCAGGGCGTCGACGCTGGACCTGCCGTTCGTCATCATGAGGTTTCTTGCCCTGGTGCTCTGGCCGACCGGGAAGATCGATCGAGCGCGCCGGCTCGCCGCGGCAGCGGTGAGCGTTCCGGGAGAAAAGCGGGCGCTGTCGCAGGCCAACGCGCTCGTTCACAAGGCCGTCTTCGACGGACTGTGCCGGGGCATGTTGCAGCAGACAGAGACCATCCTTGCCCTCGCTCTCGCCCGCGAACATACCATGCCGTTGTATGTGGCCGCCGGGACCTACCTGAACGGCCTTGCAAAGTGGCGCGCCGGCGAACAGGTGGAGGGGCTGAGCGAAATGCGCCGCGGCTGGACCTTGCTGCATGAAAATGATTGCTACCTGTGTGAGCCGTTCTGGGGAATGCATGTTGCCCTGGCGAACGCAGAAGCGGGGCAACTCGAGACCGGGCTGGAAATTGTGCGCGAGTTGATCGGCTGGACGGAACAATCCGGCCAGCATTGGCTCGATGCCGAACTGCATCGTGCCCAGGGAGAGTTGCTGTTCCGTTGCGACCCGCCGGACGCTTCCAAGGTCGAAGATGCGTTCAACAAGGCGCTTGAAATCGCCCGCCGCCAGCAGACCAAGACTTTCGAATTGCGCAGCGCGCTTGGCCTGGCGCGCTTCTACATCAGGAATGGTCGAACGGCGCCCGTATCCGAACTGCTGGGGCCATTCCTCGTCGATTTCGACGCAGGGCAGGATCTCCCCGAAATCGAAGAGGCGGAGAAGCTGCTCCGGCGCAGCCGTTAGCCGGTGCAAGTACGTTCCTTCGAGGGCCGCGAGGGCGAACCGCACCAAACCAAGCGTCTTCACTTCTCCGTCAGGCAGGCTTCGCGAGTGGCTCGCCACGAGCTATAATCCACAACGCAACCTTGCCGCGTGGTGCAGCCTGACCCGGGATGTGCGCTAGTGCTGTTCGAGCCGAGAAGCTCATGTCCCACGCATCCGCCGAGGCGCCAACTGCGCCGGTTTCCTCGTTCGCTTCCGATCTCGATCGTCTTGCCGCCGAAGTGATGGCCGACTGCAAGGTGCCGGGTGTCGCCCTTGCCGTGGTGCAGGACGGCAAGGTGGCGCTGACGCGGGCCTATGGTCAGCGCGATGTCGAGGCGGAGCTGCCGGTGACACCGGCGACGCAGTTCGTAATCTGCTCGATCACCAAATCATTCACCGCGACGGCGATGGCGCTGTTGCACCATGAGGGGCGGCTCGACTGGACCAAGCCGGTGCGCGACTACATGCCCGAGTTTCGCCTGAGCGATCCGGTCGCGACCGAGCGGGTCACGGTGCGCGACCTGCTGAGCCATCAGTCGGGGCTGCCGCGCCATGACTGGGTGCATATGGCAGGCGACCGGGCGCCCGCCGAAATGCTAGGCCTGATGCGGCATCTCGAATTGAGCCGCGATATCCGCACCACCTGGCAATACAACAACCTCTGCTACAACGTTGCGGGTCTCTTGATCGAGCGCCTCAGCGGGCAGAGCTTTGACGCGTTCATCCGGACCCGACTGACCGACCGGCTCGGCATGACCGTCAGCTTCAACCTCGACGACCTTGAAGCCGCAGGTGAAGCGGCGCGGCCGTACATGATGCACGAGGATACACGGCTGCCGGCGATGCGCCTGCCGATCCGCACCATTGCGGCCGGCGCGATCAACACCTCGGTCGCCGATCTGGCGAACTGGATGCGGCTGCATCTGGGCAAAGGGGAGTTCGACGGCGAGCGACTGCTGCCGGAGGCGTTGATCAATGAACTGCATGCGTCGCGTGCCTTCATCTCGGCGCCCAACCTCGCCGAATTCGGTCAGGCGCTTTATGGCCTTGGCTTCCAGACCAACTACTATCGCGGCGACCGGATGGTGTTTCACGGCGGCGGCTGGGTCGGCTGGGGATCGCTGATGACACTGATGCCGGATCTGGGCATCGGAATTGCCGTCCTGACCAACCGCAGCCCGAGCGAAGTGCCGTCGACGCTGACCTGGTACATCCTCGACCGGCTGCGCGGACGCGAGCCGGTCGAGTGGCGCGCGCGCTTCCTCAAGCAGCGCGACAAATTCATCGCCCACATGCAGGTCGACAAGGACGCGCGGGAAAAGGCGCGTCACAAGGATACGCGACCGGCGCACGAATTGCCGGCGTATGCCGGCGAGTACGCGCATCCGGCCTATGGGGTGATGTCGGTGAAGCCTGAGGACGGTGCGCTGCATTGGGCATGGCGCGGGATGTCCGCGCCCCTGACGCACCGTCATTACGAGACGTTCGAATTGCCCGAGGAGCCGCACCGCCTGCAGCCGGACCGGCTTGCCATCACCTTCCTGACCGACCGCGACGGCAACATCGTCAGCCTGTCGGCGCCGCTGGAGGCAATGGTGAAGGATATCGTCTTTGCACGGCTTGCGGCCGGCGACTGCACCGATCCGGCGTTCCGCGCCCGATGCGTCGGTCACTTCAAGAGCGGTTCGATAACGCATCGCGTCACGCTGGATAGCGAAAACCGGCTCGTGCTGAAGCCCGACTACCAGCCGGCCTACCGCCTCGCGCCCGAGCAGGGCAGAAGGTTTCGCATCGTCGAACTGGAAGGCTTCGTCGTCGAATTTCGCGGCGAGGCAGCTATTGACGAGGTGGTCTTTCACCAGCCGAACGGCGTCTTCGTTGCGCAGCGGGTGGGGGAGTAGACGTCACTCTCCTCATCGTCATCGCCTGCGACAAGCGCGAAGCGTTTGCGCAAGGGAGCGGAGGCGACGAAGCAATCCATCCGCTATGCTGCGATATGGATTGCTTCGCTTCGCTCGCAATGACGTGGAGAGACGGCGTCCTCATTTCCCCGTCAGATAGACCTCGCCGAGCAGCGACGAGTTCGACCACGGCACCTGTTTGGCCTTGGTCGCGGCGACCACTTCGGCGCGGACCCGGGTCAGCATCTGCTGCACCTCGAGCCCGGGCGTGCCGATGTGGCGCGACAGGGCTGCCGAGAACGGGCTGTTGACGCCTTCGCCGTCGAGCGCCACCTGTCCGGGCGCGGTCGCGTAAGCAATCAGCGTTCCCGCGCCCAGCGTCGAGCCGGCGCCAAGGCTGGCCGGTGCGGCGAGGCCCGGTCCGGGCTGGATGCCGCGGTTGGCGCCCGCGGAAGCGACCTGTGTCGTCGCCACGGGGGGAGTCATGGGATTGTTGCGGCAGGCATCCATGATCAGGATGTTGGTGCGCACCTGATCGTCGAGACCGGCCATGATCGTATCCATTTCCACCATCGCATCCGTCATGCGGCCGCCGGCTTGCAGCGCCACGTCGATCGGCACGAGATAATTGCGGCCCTCGACCTGTACGCCGTGACCGGCGTAATAAACCACCGCCACCTGCGCCCGTGCCGCATCGCGCAGGAAGTCGCGGATCGTCGATTGCATCGCCACACGATCGAGATCGATGCCTTCGTTCACGACGAAGCCGATGTCGCGCAGGCTCCTGGCGATCGAGCGGGCGTCGTTGACCGGGTTGGGTAGCGGCGTGACGTGCGCATAGGCGCCGTTGCCGATCACGAGCGCGACGCGCCGCGTGATGCTCTGGACCGGGGCGGCAGGTGGGGCAGGGGTCGCCGCACCGACCGGCCCCGTCGTCGTTGTCGATGTCGTGTTTGATGTCGCATCTCTCGGCGCCGGCGCCGTTGCGTCCGACAACAGCGAGAGCCGAACCTTCGCGGTGGCCTGATTGGATTTGCTGCCGGCGTCCGACGCCTTGCCTTCGAGGGTGGCGGCGTAGTCCTGCTTCGCGCTGGTGAAATCGCCCTTTGCTTCATAGGCGAGGCCGCGCTGGCTGTAGGCCGAAATCAACACGCTGCCGGGCGGCGTCATGATGTTGACCGGCGCCTTCGCCTTGGCGAGGCGGATCGCCTCGGTGCCGTCAGCGATGGCGCGTTCGAAGTCGCCCTTGGCACGCCAAAGCACAGCGCGGTGGATCAGCGGCTGCGGCAGCGCCGCGTCGAGCCGGATCGCTTCGTTGATGTCGGCCATCGCGCCGTCGAGATCGCCGAGCGCCTGTTTCGAGATGCCGCGGTTCTGGTAGGAGAACGGAGACTTCCGTCCGGCGTTGATCGATGCGTCATAGTCGGCGATCGCCTTGGCGTACTCGCCCTTGCCGCGCCACGCGTTGCCGCGGTTGTGAAACAGGATGCCGCTCGGTGGTCCCAGCCGCAGCGCGTCGTTGAAGTCCGATATCGCGATGTCGTATTCGCCCTTGTCGTAATAGGCCGAGCCGCGCAGATTGTAGATTGCGATATCAGGCTTGAGCCTGAGCGCCTCGCTGGTGTCGGCGATGACCTTGACGTAGTCGCCCTTCTTGTTCCAGCCGACCGCGCGCCAGAAATAGATGCCCGCGAGTTTCTCGCCGGAAAACACCTTGAGCGCGATGATCTTGTTGCAGGCATCGATCATCTGATCGGCCGGCGTGGTGTCGGTGGTGCAGAGCGGCCCGAGTTGTTTGCGGGACTGGGCGAGGGAGGGCGCCGACCACAGGGCGGCTGCAAGCAAGGTCAGCGTCAGGATCGCGCGGCGCATCAATTGGTCCTTACATCAAGGGGTTGCGTCCTTGTCTTGGTGGCGAAATGCGGGATGGCGGTTCATGCCGGCCGGACCGGGAAACAGGCCTTTCCCCAGTGGGCAGATGATGGTAGGACATCCTGGTCATCTGCCGTTGCCCACCGCTCCGTCCCAATCCGCCACCCGATGAAAAACGACAAGATTCTCAGCCAGATATCGGAGTTCTGCCGCCAGGCCGATATGGCGGAGACGACGTTTGGCCGCCGGGCCGTCAATGACGGCAAGCTGGTGCACCGCCTGCGCGAGGGCAAGCGCATCACCATCGACACGCTGGACCGGATCCAGGCCTATATCGCCGCTTCCACACCGGGCGGGCTGCCGCCGCCGCGCGGGATCGAAGTGCCGCCCGAGAAGCGCGACCCCAGGGGCAATTTCCGCTTCTTCGAGAACCGGCAGAAATATCTGTTGTTCGTCCATACCTGCAGCGAAAAGCGGGTGACCGCCGACCGGGTGGCGCTCGAGCTGTCGAGCCTGCATCCGCGGCCGCCGGCGCTGCGGGTGTTCGATGCCGGCGTCGGCGACGGCACCGTGCTGGCGCGGGTGATGCGCTCGATGCACGGCCGCTTCCCCCATATGCCGTTCTATATCGCCGGCAAGGAGCTCAGCCTGGAGGACGTCCGCCTGACGCTCGACAAGGTCCCGGACCGGCTGTTCGAGCATCCCGCGACCGTCTTTGTGCTCACCAACATGTACTACGCCGAGGCGCCCTGGCTGACCCCGGCCTCGCCCGCGGCTGCCGCGGGCATGATCTGGCATGAGGTCGCACTCCAGGGCGCATCCTCAGGTGAATTCGAGACCCAGATCGCCGCACTGGGCCCATTTCTGGAGCAGAACTGGCGAGCCAATATTAGTCCCAAATCGGGCATGCCGATCTATGAACGGCCGGTGGCGCTGGTAGTTTACCGGGAGGACCACCGGTTCCTGCTTGATTCGATCATCCCCCGGGCGGGCCGAACCGAGGCCAATTTCGACCTCGTCATTGCATCCCAGCCATACCGGGCCAAATCCTCTGTGAATTTCCGCGCCAAGCGGATTATCGCGCCGCTGGCGCGGGCGCTGCGGGCCGGCGGCCGGTTGATCGGAATTCACTCCCACGGGCAGGATCCAGGGCTGGAAATCATCCAGGCGGTGTGGCCCGGAGAAAATCCTTTCGCGGTGAGCCGTCATGAGCTACTGCGCACGGTGAAATACGAGCTGGGGTCGGCCGGGCGCGACCTCAATTTTAATGCCTACGCCGATAACCGTTCCATCTTCCGTTATGATATGGAAGCGCTGCCCAACGAGGTCACCGGCTCGATCGGAACCTCGACGGCCTTTGCAGCGTGGAACGCGGCGGTGTATGTGGCCCAGATCGAAGACGAACGGTTGACGGAAATGACCGAAAACGGCCGAACCCTCGATGCCACCCGAGAGGTTCTGCGCAAACATAATGGGCTTTGGTTTTACGACGAATCCTACGTCATCTCGCGCCGTCGCGACTGACATTCCGGGATAAATGACAAAGAGAGCCCGCCGACATCAGGCGGAAACAAGGGGTTGTTGATGCGCGCGTCTTATCTTTTCACCAGCGAGTCGGTTTCCGAAGGCCATCCGGACAAGGTTTCGGATCAAATCTCCGACGCCATTCTCGATGCCTTCCTCGAGAAGGACGTCAAGCTCGGTATTGCCGACGACAGTGCGGTCAATACCCGTCTCGGCTGCGAGACACTCTGCACGACCAACAAGATCGTGATTGCGGGCGAGGGCCGTGGCCAGTTGTTCCGCGACATTCACGGCGTCTCGGTGGTCGATCGCGAACTGATCTCCGAGATCGCCCGCAGCGTGGTCAAGGACATCGGCTACGACCAGAACGGCTTCTCCTATCATGGCGCCGATATTGAGGTGCTGCTGCATGGCCAGTCGCCCGACATCGCGATGGGCGTCGACGCCAAGAAAAAGAAGAGCGGCGAAGAAGAAGGCGCCGGCGACCAGGGCATGATGTTCGGCTATGCCTGCAACGAGAGCGAAATCTACGAAAAGGGCAGCTTCATGCCCGCGCCGATCTTCTTCGCGCACCGCATCCTGAAGGTGCTGTCGGAGAAGCGCCGCAGCGGTCAGCTGTTCGACCTGCAGCCCGACGCCAAGAGCCAGGTCACGGTGAAATATGTCGAAGGTAAAGCGGTCGGCTGCACCAAGGTCGTGGTCTCGACCCAGCACAACGAGAAGAGCCGCAACGGCAAGAAGTATTCGCCCGGCCTGATCAAGGACATGATCGCGCATGAAGTCGAGTCGGCGCTGCCGAAGGGTTGGATGCCTGAAAAGAATTCCGACTTCCTGGTCAATCCGACCGGCAACTTCGTGGTCGGCGGTCCCGACGGCGATTGCGGCCTGACCGGCCGCAAGATCATCGTCGACACCTATGGCGGCTACGCGCCGCATGGCGGCGGCGCCTTCTCCGGCAAGGATCCGACCAAGGTCGATCGTTCCGCTGCCTATGCCGCGCGCTACCTCGCCAAGAACGTTGTCGCAGCCGGCTTTGCCGATCGCTGCACCATCCAGGTCGCCTATGCAATCGGCGTCGCCGATCCGATGTCGCTGCTGGTGGATACCCACGGCACCGGCAAGGTCGATGAAAAGAAGCTCGAAAAGGTGCTGCCGCAACTGTTCCGGCTGACCCCGACCAACATCCGCCGCACGCTGAAGCTGAACCGGCCGATCTATCGCCGCACCGCGTCCTATGGCCATTTCGGCCGCGCGCCGGAAAAGGATGGCGGCTTCTCCTGGGAAAAAACCGATCTGGTGTCCGCACTGAAGGGTGCGTTCTGATTTTCTCCGTAATCATCCTGCTTATTCCGGAAAGCCTTTCGCGCTTTTCGGAATAAGCTTTTTCAAGGGATCAACACATGACCGCCGCCGCCAAGAAGCCTGCCTTTACCGACTACATCGTCAAGGACATCTCGCTCGCCGACTTCGGCCGCAAGGAACTCTCGCTGGCCGAGACCGAAATGCCCGGCCTGATGGCGACGCGCGAGGAATACGGCCCGAAGCAGCCACTGAAGGGCGCGCGCATCGCGGGCTCCCTGCACATGACGATCCAGACCGGCGTGCTGATCGAGACGCTGGCCGCACTCGGCGCCGACATCCGCTGGGTCTCCTGCAACATCTATTCGACGCAAGATCACGCGGCGGCGGCGATCGCAGCCGCCGGCATTCCGGTGTTTGCCGTCAAGGGCGAGAGCCTCACCGAATACTGGGATTACACCGCCAAGCTGTTCGACTGGCACGGTGGCGGTCACCCGAACATGATCCTTGACGACGGCGGCGACGCCACCATGTACGTCCATCTTGGTCTGCGCGCCGAGAACGGCGACACCAAGTTCCTGGACAAGCCGGGTTCGGAAGAAGAGGAAGTCTTCTTCACGCTGCTGAAGAAGCAGCTCAAGGAAAAGCCGAAGGGCTATTTCGCCGAGATTGCCAAGAGCATCAAGGGCGTTTCCGAAGAGACCACCACGGGCGTGCATCGCCTCTATGACATGCAGAAGGCCGGTACGCTGTTGTGGCCGGCGATCAACGTCAACGACAGCGTGACCAAATCGAAGTTCGACAACCTCTATGGCTGCCGTGAATCGCTGGTCGACGGCATCCGCCGCGGCACCGACGTGATGATGTCGGGCAAGATTGCGATGGTCGCGGGCTTCGGCGACGTCGGCAAGGGATCGGCCGCGTCATTGCGCCAGGCCGGCTGCCGCGTCATGGTGTCGGAAGTCGATCCGATCTGCGCGCTGCAGGCGGCGATGGAAGGCTACGAGGTCGTGACCATGGAAGACGCGGCACCCCGCGCCGACATCTTCGTCACCGCCACCGGCAACAAGGACATCATCACCATCGAGCACATGCGTGCGATGAAGGATCGCGCCATCGTCTGCAACATCGGCCACTTCGACAACGAGATCCAGATCGTGGGTCTGAAGAACCTGAAGTGGGACAACATCAAGCCGCAGGTCGACGAGATCACCTTCCCCGACAACCACCGTATCATCCTGCTGTCGGAAGGCCGCCTGGTGAACCTCGGTAACGCCATGGGCCATCCGAGCTTCGTGATGTCGGCCTCGTTCACCAACCAGACGCTGGCGCAGATCGAACTGTTCGCCAACAACAAGGACGGCAAGTACAAGAAGGAAGTCTACGTGCTGCCGAAGTCGCTCGACGAGAAGGTGGCCCGGCTGCATCTCGCCAAGATCGGCGTCAAGCTGACCGAACTGCGCCCCGACCAGGCCGAGTATATCGGCGTCAAGCCGGAAGGCCCGTTCAAGGCGGATCACTACCGGTATTGATCCATCCGCATGCGCGACAAAAAAGCCCCGGAGCGATCCGGGGCTTTTTTCATGGCAGAACCCTGATACGATCTGAGGTAGAAAACACAAAAAAGCCCGCCACTATGAAGCGGGCGGCCCGCTTTCCAGACTTCATTTTCAGAACACCGACAACATTGCGGAGGGAAGGTCATGTCGAGTGAAGCAGTCAACGTTCAGATCCTGAAGGAAGCCTATCGCCAGTGGCACGACAGCAAGGGCGGCAGCGTCGATCACTGGTTCGACAGCGTCGTCGCGCCGAACATCAACTTCCAATCGGTCCCACGCGGCGCGGCTCCGCTGGAATTTGCGACGCGGTACGACAATCGCGAGCAGCTTCGTACCTATTTCAACACCTTGGTTGGAGAGTGGACCATGCAGCACTACACCATCGAGGAGTACATCGCGCAGGGTGATGCGGTGGTCGCTCGCGGCTCGACGGCGTGGATCAACAAGAAGACCGGCAAACTTGCGGAGACGCCGAAGATGGACTTCTGGCGCTTCAAGGACGGCAAGGCGGTTGAATTCTACGAATATTTCGACTCCGCGGCCGTCGCCGCCGCGGCCACCTGAAGCCGGTTGCAATTTCGCATGACCCTGCCCATACCATTGGGCAGGGAGAGCGCGATGACGGATACATCAGAGCATTTCGACGTCCTCATCGTTGGCGCCGGGTTGTCCGGCATCGGCGCGGGCTATCACCTGCAGGAGAAGTGCCCGGGCAAGAGCTACGCCATTCTCGAAGGCCGCGACTGCATCGGTGGCACCTGGGACCTGTTTCGCTATCCCGGCATCCGCTCCGACTCCGACATGTTCACGATGGGCTATGCGTTCAAGCCGTGGACCGAGGCCAAGGCGATCGCCGACGGGCCTGATATTCTCAACTATGTGCGGCAGACTGCCGTCGAGAACGGAATCGACAAAAAAATCCGCTTCAACCAACGCGTCAAGCGCGCGTCGTGGTCGTCGCAGGACGCGCGCTGGAGCGTGGAGGCCGAACGCAAGGTGGGCGAGGGCGGACCTGAGACCGCGCGCTTCACCTGCAATTTCCTGTTCATGTGCTCGGGCTATTACAAATACGAGGAAGGCTACACGCCGGAGTTTGCCGGCTCCGCCGATTTCGCCGGCCGCATCGTGCATCCGCAGAAATGGCCCGAAGACATCGACCACACGGGAAAGCGCGTCGTCGTGATCGGCTCGGGGGCGACGGCGGTGACGCTGGTACCGGAGATGGCCAAGACCGCCGCTCACGTCACCATGCTGCAGCGCTCGCCGACCTATGTGGTGGCGCGGCCGGCCGAGGATGCGCTCGCCAACAAATTGAGGCGCAATCTGCCGGCCAAGCTCGCCTATCATCTGGTCCGCTGGCGCAACGTATTGCTCGGCATGTATTTCTTCCAGCTCAGCCGGCGCAAACCCGAGCGCGTCAAGCAACTGATTTTGGGCGGTGTCAAAATGGCGCTTGGGCCGGATTACGACATCGCGAAGCACTTTTCGCCGCGTTACAATCCGTGGGACCAGCGGCTGTGCCTTGTGCCCGATGGCGACCTGTTCACGGCGATCAGGGATCAACGGGCGTCGGTCGTCACCAATCAGATCGATACCTTCACGCCGAGAGGTATCAGGCTGAAGGACGGCAGCGAACTGGAGGCGGACATTATCGTCACCGCCACCGGGCTCGTGATGCAACTGCTTGGTGGAATGGAAGTCAGCGTCGATGGCAAGCAGGTCGATTTCGCCAAAACGTTGACTTACAAGGGCATGATGTATGCGGATGTGCCCAACCTAGCGTCGGCGTTTGGCTACACCAACGCATCCTGGACGCTGAAATGCGATCTGACGTGCGGATATGTCTGTCGCCTGATCAATTACATGGACCGGCAGGGCTACAGATCTTGTACGCCGCATAATCTCGATCCCACCGTAGCCGAAGTGCCCTGGCTGGATTTCTCTTCCGGCTACGTGCAGCGCGCCATCGCGCAGATGCCCAAGCAGGGCTCGAAGCGGCCGTGGCGGCTCTACCAGAACTACGCCCTCGACATCGTCACGCTGCGCTACGGCAGGATCGACGACGGGGTGATGCAGTATTCGTGACGGCCTCGCCGCGGGCTGTCCGTGGCACCAGCCGGAAAGCCTCCTGCGTAATTTCGCGTATACGCGGGCCCGCGCGAATCGTTCAGCCTGCCCCAACGGTTAACACCGGATTAACCGGTGCCGCCTACGCTGTCCGGCCTGAGGCTAACTGACAGCACGAGGAAGCCCATGGATGCCCAGCGAATTGCCGTCGATGCCGTGGTTGCATTGACCGATTGCGACCGCGACGCGGTCGTTGCCTTTATCCGCAGGCTCTATCTGGCCGGCGTCACGGACCCCAAGCGCCTGACCTTCAAGGGCCTGCAGGCGATGGGGCGGAACTGATCGCTCCTACACCGCAGTAATGAAAAAGCCCCGGATCAGATCCGGGGCGACGGTCTACTCCGGATTGCCGATCGCAACCTTCAGCGTGCCGACGCCGTCGACGCCGCATTCGATCTTGTCGCCCGGCTTGAGCTGGGAGACGCCGGCCGGCGTACCCGTCATGACGATGTCGCCGGCGGCGAGCGCGACCTGCTGCGAGAGCTGCCAGATGATTTCCGGCACGTTCCAGATCAGCTCGGTCAAATCGCCCTTTTGCGTTTCGGTGCCGTTGACCGTGAGCCAGATCTTGCCCTTGGCGGGATGGCCGATCTTGGAGGCCGGCTGCAGCGCCGAGCAGGGCGCGGAATAGTCGAAAGACTTGCCGACTTCCCACGGGCGCTCCTTCTTGCGCGAGGCGATCTGCAGGTCGCGGCGGGTCAGGTCGATGCCGACGGCATAGCCGTAGACATGGTCGAGCGCCTTCTCGGTGGGAATATTCAGCCCGCCGCTCTTCATCGCGACGATCAGCTCGACCTCGTGATGCAGGTCCTTGGTCAGCGGCGGATAGGGAATGGTGGCGCCGTCAGGCACCAGCATGTCGGCGTGCTTGGCGAAGAAGAACGGCGGCGCGCGCTCGTCATTGCCCATCTCGCGGATGTGCTCGAGATAGTTGCGCCCGACGCACCAGATGCGGCGCACGGGATAGGACTTTGTCTCTCCGACGACGGGAAGCGACGGCTGCGGGGGGACGGGAATGACGTAGGATGCGGCGTTCATGAAATGGGTCTCTGGACGGGTTTTGGGGTGGAACGGCGGCGATAGCTTTACGCGGTTGCGCTGATCGGCGCCAGACTGGGGTGACCGGCGTCGCGCTGTTGCAGGCGGAAGAACGAGGCGTAGCGCCCGGCGCGCCGCAACAGGTCGTCATGCTGGCCGCGCTCGACGATCTCGCCGCCTTCGACCACCAGAATGGCGTCGGCGTGCATGATGGTGTGCAGGCGGTGGGCGATCACGATCGTGGTCCGGTTCCGGCACAGATGCTCGATGGCTTCCTGTACGGCTTTCTCGGATTCCGAATCCAGTGCGGCGGTGGCCTCGTCCAAGAGGATGATCGGCGCGTTCTTGATCAGCGCCCGGGCCACGGCGATGCGCTGGCGCTGGCCGCCGGACAGTTGCGTGCCGTGCTCGCCGACCGGGGTGTCGTAGCCGAGCGGAAAACCCATGATGAAGTCGTGGGCGCAGGCGGCCTTGGCGGCGGCCTCGATTTCGTCCCTGGTGGCGCCGATCTTGCCGAAGGCGATGTTGGCGCCGATGGTGTCGCGGAACAGATAGACGTCCTGGCCGACATAGCCGGTCTGCTGGCGCAGCGAATGGCGCGACACGCCCGAGATCGCCTGGCCATCGATCAGGATGGCGCCGTCGCCCACCTCGTAGAGCCGCAGCAGCAGCGCTAGCACGGTGGATTTGCCGCCGCCGGACGGGCCGACCAACGCGGTGGTCTTGCCGGGTTCGGCGATGAAGCTCATGCGGCGCAGCACCGGCTCGCTTGGCCGGTAAGCGAAGGTCACGTCGCGAAACTCGACCCGCGCGTCCGAGAGTTTCAGGGCCGGCTTGTCGTCGTCGGCGGGCTCGGTGGGTGGGCTGTCGACGATTTCCAGCAGCTTGCGCGCGCCGATCAGGTTGCTGTTCAACTCGATATTGAGCCGCGCCAGCCGCTTGGCCGGCTCATAGGCCAGCAGGAACGCGGTCAGGAACGAAAAGAACTGGCCGGGCGAGGCGCCCATCGCGACCACGCGATAGCCGCCATACATCAGTCCCGCGGCGATCGCGAAACCGCCCAGCGTTTCCATCAGGGGGCTCGAGCGGCTGGAGACGCGTGCCATCTTGTTGGCGTTGCGTTCGACGGCGGTGATGCTGGCGTCGATGCGCTCGCGCATCGCCTGCTCGAGCGTGAACGCTTTCACGGTGCGGATGCCCTGCAGCGATTCCTGCATGGTTTCCATGATGTCGGCGGTGCCGGAGAACTGGTTATGCGCGAGGCCCTTAATGCGCTTGACGAGCTTGCGCAGCACCAGCATCGCCGGCGGGGCGACGCCGAAACCCAGCAGCGCCATGTACGGGTCCGTCATCAGCATGACGACGACGAGCGCGATCAGCGACAGCAGATCGCGTCCAATGGCGTTGATCAGGAGATTGAGGACCTGCGTCACCGACGTGGCGCCGGCGGTCAGCCGCGCCAGAAATTCCGAGGAATGCCGCTCGGAAAAGAAGGCGATGTTTTCGCTCATCAGCTTGGCGAACAGCTGGCGCTGGTTGTTGGCGAGGATCGCGTTGCCGATCTGCGACAGGATCACGGTGTGGCCGTAGGTCGCCGCACCCTTGAGCGTGAAAATGACGATGGTGACCAGCGACAGGATCGCGATCCCGCGCACGTCCTTGTCGACATAGGCCTTGTTGATGACTTCGCCGAGCAGATAGGCGGAACCGGCGGTCGTCGCCGCCGCAACCCCCATCAGCGCGAACGCCAGCAGATAGCGCCGCCAATAGGCGAGGCCCTGTTCGGCCACCAGGCGGCGAATCAGGATCGCGGCGCCATAGGGGTCGTCGGTGATTTTTCTCGGCGTATCTTTGGGAAGCTCGGTCATCCGCGTTCCATCGACGGCGCAGGGCATGAATCTACCCGCGTGTCAGGGCTGCTACGGTGACTGCTTGCCCGCTAAATGGCGGTTTTTCAAGCCAAATAACAGCTTGATTTTACGCCGATTCCGCTTGCCGGCCGAGGCCGCCGCGCTCGTGGAACAGCCGCTCTTCCCAGGCCAGCGCGTGGGTGGCTATGGTCTCGAGATCATCATATTGCGGCGTCCAGTCCAGCGTTGAGCGGATGCGGCTGGTGTCGGCGACCATGGTCATGATGTCGCCGGGCCGGCGCGGCGCGTACTGGACCGCGAAATTGCGCATGGCGACGCGACGCACCGCCTCAAGGGTCTCCAGCACCGAATAGCCGCGGCCATAGCCGCAGTTCAGCGTCACCGAATTGCCGCCGCTGCGCAGATACGACAGCGCAGCGAGGTGCGCCTGCGCGAGGTCGCTGACATGGATGAAATCGCGGATGCAGCTGCCGTCCGGCGTCGGATAATCAGTCCCGAACACGTCGATCTTGGCGCGCTGCCCGGTGGCGGCTTCGACGGCGATCTTCAGCAGATGCGTCGCGCCGACGGTGGCGAGGCCGACGCGTCCCTTCGGATCGGCGCCGGCGACATTGAAGTAACGCAGCGCGACATATTTCAGATCGTGCGCCGCGGCGACGTCGTGCAGCATCAGTTCGGTCATCAACTTGGAAGAACCGTAGGGCGACAGCGGCCGGGTCGGCGCATGCTCGGGCACCGGCACTGTATCCGGGTTGCCATAGACGGCGGCGGTCGATGAAAAGATGAAGCGGTTGACGCTGCCTTTGACGGCTGCGTTCAGCAAACTGCGCGTCGTCATGGTGTTGTTGCGATAATAAGCCAGGGGATCGCGCATCGAATCCGGCACCACCACCGAGCCGGCGAAATGGATGATGCTCTCGACGCCGTGCTGGGAGAGCACGCCCTCGACGAGGTTTTCGTCGCCGGCATCGCCGATGAACAGCGGCACGCCCTCGGGCAGGAAGGCGGAGAATCCGGTGGAGAGATTGTCGATCACGACGACGCTTTCGCCGGCGTCCGCCAGCGCGTGAACCATATGACTTCCGATATAGCCGGCGCCACCGGTGACAAGCACGGTCATGGGCTTACCCTCTCTCCCAGTTGTTGCCGCCGATGCTAGCCGGGGCGCGGTGAAGAGTGGGTTTCGGCATGAGTGAACTGGCCACTATGCTTAATGTTGCGTATAGGAACCCATGTAAACGGAGCCGGACGTGCCGATCGAGAACAATTCAGCCGATGATCTGCAGCTGATCGTGCCGAATCTGCACAGGCGTTATTCCGGCGTCACCGCGACCAACCGGATGGTGGCGCCGAAACTCGCCCAAATGTTTCGCGCCGCATGGCTCGGTTCCCACGCCCCCGACGGCATTGCGCGGATGGGGTTCGGCGATTTGCTGAAGCTTTGGCGCCGCCGCACACCGCTGATCTGGCACGCGCGGCGCAACGACGAAATGATTGCCGGCGTGTTGTTGCGCGCGCTCGGCTGGCCGCTGAAGCTCGTGTTCACCTCGGCGGCGCAGCGGCATCATAAATCGCTGACGCGCTGGCTGATCCGCCGCATGGACGCGATCATCGCCACCAGCGCGCTCTCGGCTTCCTTCCTCAACCGTGAATCGACGGTCGTGATGCATGGCGTCGATACCATCAGTTATGCGCCGCCGGCCGATCGTGCGGCGGCGTTTGCGCAAAGCGGATTGCCGGGCCGTTATGCGATCGGCTGCTTCGGCCGGGTCCGCTCGCAAAAGGGCAGCGACGTTTTTGTCGAAGCGATGTGCCGGCTGCTGCCGCGCTATCCCGATTTCACCGCCGTGATCGTCGGCGCTGTCGTGCCCGAGCAGCAGAGTTTTGCCAACGCCCTGAAAAAGCAGATCGAGGCTGCTGGTTTGCAGTCACGAATTATCATCACCGGCGAGATCGAGATCGAGGAAGTGCAGCGCTGGTATCAGCGGCTGACGATCTACGCCTTCACCTCGCGCAATGAAGGCTTTGGATTGACGCTGATCGAGGCGATGTCGTCCGGTGCAGCTTTGGTGGCGTCGCGGGCGGGGGCGGCCGAATTCGTGGTCGAGGACGGCGTCACCGGCGTGCTGACGCCACCCGGTGACGTCGATGCGCTGGTGACGGCGCTGGAACCGCTGATGCGCGATCCCGCTTCCGCGGCAGCGATGGGGACGCGGGCGCGGGCGTGCGTGCTGCAGAAGTTCAGTCTCGAAGCTGAAGCCAATGCGATCGCCGAAGTTTATCGCAGTCTTTCTATCTCGTCTCCAAACGCGTGATGTCCAAATCATCAAGATGAGCTGTTTTCTCATCGAGAAGAGGATTTGAGTGCCAGTCGGCGCTATCGCCAGCCTCGCCGTGCTTGACGGTGTGAATGACCGAATTGCGATACATGTAACCGTTGTGCGAAACGTTTGGCTCGGTGGTGCATATCTCGTTCGGTCCGAGTATGCGTAGCTTTAAAGCGCCGTCGACCAGTTCAGCGAGAGCCATTTTGCCCCCGTTGGACGATATAGGTTTCGCGAACGCTGCGGTGATAATGGCTCTTTTGCCAGCCGCCGCTGTCGGTTGCCTCGGTCCGGATATAGGCAATGCCATCGTCGTGCTTGAGGCGAAATCGAAATTCGCCGTTTGGCATTAGATTATGTTCGATCGAGACGCCCTTCGATCGTGCTTCTTCCGGTCCAACGTCGCGTGGTTGATAGGCCATGTCAGGAGACGTATGTTTGCTGCAAGATATCTGACACAAACGCATCAAGGTCGCCGCCGGTGAACAGAAAGCCCGGCAGGCCAACGGCTTGCCCGGCCTCGATGTCGGTCGCGCGATCGCCGATGACAAAGCTGCCGGCGTGACGCACCGGCCAATGCTGCATCAGATCATGGATCATGCCGGGGCTTGGCTTACGCCAATGATGATTTTCGAGATAGCCGGCGACGGTGCCTTCCGGATGGTGCGGGCAGTACCTGATGTCGTCGATGACGGCGCCTTGCGCCGCGAGCTCGGCGCGCATCCAGTCATGCAGCGTGTTGAGTTCGGCTTCGGTGAAATAACCGCGCGCGATACCGGCCTGGTTGGTGAAGAAAAACACGAAGTAACCGGCATCGTTCAGCCGCCGGATCGCCTTCGCCGCATTCGGCATCCAGCGAATCCGTTCCCGCGTTCCGACATAGCCGTCGTCATGGTTGACGACGCCGTCGCGGTCGAGGAAGGCGGCGGGCTTTTGGATGGCGCGGGCGAGCTCGGCGCCGCTCATTTCGGAGAGGCCTCGCGCATCATGGCCTGCTCGATCTCGTCGCAGATGCCGTGGCCGATCGCGAGATGGATCTGCTGCACCACCGGTGTGTCGTCGGTCGGCGCCACCAGCAAATGATCGCAATCCGCGCCCATGGCCGCGCCCTTGCCCCCGGTGAAGCCGACCGTGACAAGCCCGCGCTCGCGCGCCTTGCGCAACGCCGCCAGAACGTTCGGCGAGCGGCCCGACGTGGTGAGCGCGAGCAGCACGTCGCCGCGCACGCCGAGGCCTTCGACCTGGCGGGCGAAAATCTGCTCATAGCCGTAATCATTGGCGATAGCCGTCAGCGCCGACGTGTCCGTCGTGAGCGCAATCGCCGCATAGCCGGGCCGGTCCTGCTTGTAGCGGCCGACGATTTCGGCGGCGATGTGCTGGGCGTCGCCGGCGCTGCCGCCATTGCCGATGATCAGAAGCTTGTTGCCGGCGCGCAGCGCCGCAATGATCGCGGCTGCAATGGCGTGCGCGACGGCCAGCAGTGCCGCGTCGGTGTTGGCGCGTTCGAGCGCGACGAGCGACTCTTTCAGATGGGCGGCGATCGGGTCTTTCGAATTCTGGTTCAAGATGCACCGTCAGGGTTGCAACGCGCGAATTCTACCTTGGCAAGTCTTGGTACTGATCGTGCGGTCCATGCGCAAGGTCATGGGGGGAGCTGCGCATGCGCGCGGGTTTCGCCGAGCACGCGCTGCACGATCTCGACTACGTCGGATGCCGGGATGTCCCGCATGCAGCGATGGTCGTTCATGGTGCAGATCGTGCGCTGGCAGGGCTGGCAGGTGAGTTGCGATTTGGTTTGCAGAACCGTCGCCGCCAGGCCGTTCAGGGGCGCCCAGAGATAGGGGCTGGTCGGCCCGAAAATGCCCATGGTCGGCGTGCCGATCGCGGCGGCGATGTGCATCAGGCCCGAATCATTTGAGATGGCGACGCTGGCCGCCGCCATTGCCAGGATTCCGTTGCGCAGGTCTGATCCGGTAAGGTCGCGGATTCGGGGTCCCCCGGCGGCCACGATCTCCTGCGCCAGCGCCTTTTCGCCGGGACCGCCGACCACCCAGACCTCAAAGCCGCGTTCTGCCAGCAGCCGGGCCGCTTCCGGGAAATAGGTCCAGCGCTTGGACGCACCGACGGAACCTGGCCCCAGCGCCACCGCAGGCCCCGTAGCCAGCCCATTGGCCTGCCGCCAACGGCTGGCATCTTCCGGCGGCACGGCCAGTTGCGGCACCGGCCATTCCGGCGGCAGTGGCGCGCCATCGGGCAGCGCCAGCGCGGCATTCTTGTCGATAAAGCGGGGCAGGGCCTTCTCGCCCCAACGCATCCGGTTGATCAGCCCGAACCGGGCTTCGCCGAAGAAGCCTACCCGTTCCGGGATACCGGCCAGCGTCGGCGCAATCGCCGCCTTCCAGGTCCGGGGCAGGACCAGGGCGGTCGCATAGCCCCTCGACCGCAATTCTCTGGCCAGACCCTGCTGCCTGGCCACCGCCAGCCGGCTACGCGGCAGGTCCCAGACAATCCCGGCGCGGACCCCCCGCATGTAATCGACCAGTGGGGCGCAAAGGGAGGTCACCAGCAAATCGACCGGCCGGTTCGGCCAGCGCTGCTTGAGGACGCGCACGACAGTATGGCCTCGGACGAAGTCACCGATCCACATATAGGGGATGATCAGGATGGGCCGCGTATCGGCCGCATCCTCCATCGCAATCCCATCTATTGAATCTTTATTCATATCTTAGGTGTCTGACGACTGGTCTTTTTCCGGCTCCGTCGGTAACCGCTCCGCACCGGCAGGTAAAGCCGCAGCCCGTGACTTCACCACGCCTCATAAGCCAAGTTGCCTGCCGCGCGCGTCTGGGGCAAAGCTGGCGCCGCACATCAAGGCAGGGGATGACATGTTACTGGTGACCGGTGGCGCCGGTTTTATCGGATCGAACGTCGTGGCCGCATTGAACGACGCGGGGCGCACTGACGTGGCCGTGTGCGACATCCTCGGCCATGACGGCAAATGGCATAATCTCGCCAAGCGCCAGCTCGCCGACTTTGTCCCGCCGGCGGAACTGATGGACTGGCTGAAGGGCCGGCGGTTAGAGGCCGTGATCCATCTCGGTGCCATTTCCGAAACGACCGCGACCGACGGCGATCTCGTCATCGAAACCAATTTCCGGCTGTCGATGCGGCTGCTCGACTGGTGCACCGCGAATGCGACGCCGCTGATCTATGCGTCCTCTGCGGCCACCTATGGCGATGGCGAGCGAGGCTTTCGCGATGACCAATCCGTGGAAAACCTGAAAAAACTTCGGCCGATGAATCTGTACGGCTGGAGCAAGCATCTGTTCGACATGGCGGTGGCCGAACGCGCCGCGCGCGGCGAGCGGTTGCCGCCGCAATGGGCCGGGCTAAAGTTCTTCAACGTGTTCGGGCCCAATGAATATCACAAAGGCACGATGATGAGCGTGCTGGCGCGGCGCTTCGACGACGTCAAGGCCGGTCGACCCGTGCAGCTGTTCAAGTCGCATCGCGAGGGGATTGCGGACGGCGATCAGCGCCGCGATTTCATCTATGTCGACGACGTCGTTCGCGTGATGATATGGCTCTTGGCGACGCCCGGTGTCAGCGGTCTGTTCAACGTCGGAACCGGCACCGCCCGCAGCTTTCGCGATCTGATGCTTGCGGCCTACGCCGCGCTCGGCGCCAAGCCGAACATTGAGTATATCGACATGCCCGAACAGATCCGCGGCAGCTATCAATATTTCACCCAGAGCGAAGTCGATCGCCTGCAGCACGCCGGCTATAACGGCGGCTTCACGGCGCTGGAAGACGCGGTCGACGCCTACGTGAAGGGTTTCCTCGACCGCACCGATCGCTTCCGCTGACGGGCCACAGGTAGACCATATGTTTGATTTTGATGCCCTGTCGCATGCGATGACCCGGCAGACCGTCCTCTGCGTCGGCGATCTCATGCTGGACGAGTTCATCTATGGCGAAGTCTCACGGATTTCGCCGGAGGCGCCAGCGCCTGTCATTGCAGTCCAGCGCAGCGAGACCAATGTCGGCGGTGCCGGCAACGCCACGCGCAATATCGCCTCGCTCGGCGCGCGCTGCACTTTCGTGGGTCTGGTCGGTGAAGACGAAGCGGGCGCGAAACTAAGGGCCGAGCTTTCGCGGGAAGACCGGATCGAGGCCGTGCTGGTTTCCGATCCCGGCCGGCCGACAACGCGAAAAGTGCGTTTCGTCTCCGAGCATTTTTCGACCCATATGCTGCGCGCAGACTGGGAGTTGGCGCAGCCGGCGGCGCCCGACATCGAGCAAAAGCTGATCGACGCCATCCTGCCGCAACTCGCCCGCGCCGACATCGTGCTGCTGTCCGACTACGCCAAGGGCGTGCTGACGCCGCGTGTGATCCGCAATGTCATCGACGCCGCCAAGAAACTCGGCAAGCGCGTGATCGTCGATCCCAAGAGCGCGAATCTGGCGATCTATCGGGGAGCTACGCTGCTGACGCCCAACCGCAAGGAATTCGCCGCTGCGACCCACACCCGCGCCGACACCGAACAGGGCATTGCGGATGCCGCCCAGGATGCGATGTATCTGGCCGATTGCGAAGCCATACTGGTGAAGCAAAGCGAACGTGGCATGACGTTGATCGAGCGCGGCGGCGGGGCTATCCATGTTCCGGCGCTTCCGGTCAAGGTGCGCGACGTCTCCGGCGCCGGCGATACGGTCGCCGCGGTACTGGCGCTGACGCTCGCCGCCAACGCCGATTGGGAGACGGCGCTGCGGATGGCGAATGCCGCGGCCGCCGTCGCGGTCGGCAAGAAGGGCACCGCCACTGTCACGCCGGCCGAACTGCGGCGGAAAATTCTGCCGCATGCGTCGCTGGCGGCCGAGGAAAAAATCGTGGCGGCCGGCGGCGACCTCGATGTTCACCTGGCGGAATGGCGCAAACAGGGCCTGCGCGTCGGTTTCACAAATGGCTGTTTCGACATCCTGCATCCCGGCCACGTTAAGGTGCTGACCGCGGCGCGCGGCGCCTGCGACCGCCTGATCGTCGGGTTGAACAGCGACGCCTCGGTCAAGCGGCTGAAGGGCGAGGGGCGCCCGGTGCAGGACGAGCGCGCGCGCGCCGAGGTGCTGGCGGCGCTGGAGGCGGTCGACCTCGTCGCGATCTTCGAAGAGGACACGCCGATCGACCTGATCACGCGCGTGAAGCCGAGCTTGCTGGTCAAGGGCGGAGACTATACCCGCGAGCAGGTCGTCGGCTATGAGGTCGTCGAGGCCTGCGGCGGCGAGGTGCTGCTGATCGATATCCTGCCCGGACACTCTACGACCTCGCTGGTCGACCGCGCCCGCGGAGGCGCAGCGTGAACGCCAGGACGGCCACTTCGCCGGGAGGGCAGGCGCTGCCGCTCTGGCGCGATCCCGCCTGGTGGACGAAAGCTGCCGATATTTTCGCGGTGCTGATCGCGTTCTCGCTGCCCTGGTCGACCTCGCTGGTCGGCATCTTTGCCGTGATCTGGCTGCTGGCGGTCGCGCCGACGCTCGATTTGAGGCTTTTCCTGCAATCGCTGAAGCGGCCGATCAGCGCGTTGCCGATCGCGCTGTTTCTGCTGGCGCTGGTCGGGACGCTTTGGTCCGACGCGCCATGGGACGCGCGCAGGTACGCCCTCAGTCCCGCAACGAAGCTCCTTGTACTGCCGCTGCTGTTCTATCATTTCGAACGCTCGGCGCGCGGCATGTGGGTGTTGGTCGCCTTTTTGGTCTCCTGCGCGCTGCTGATGGTGATGTCCTGGCTGGTCCTGATGTATCCCGGCCTGACGCTCAAACCGGAGGGGGCCGACCGCGGTATTTTCGTCAAGAACTACATCGACCAGAGCCAGGAATTTGCACTGTGCGCGATCGTACTCGCTTATCCCGTCATCACGCTGTTGCGGGACAAGAAGTTCTGGCAGGCGTTGCTGCTGATCTCGATTGCTGCAAGCCTGCTCGCCAACATGGCGTTCGTTATCGTGTCGCGCACCGCGCTCGTCACCATGCCGGTCATGCTTGCGGTATTCGCGCTGATGCACCTGAAATGGCGGACCAACGTCATCCTGTTCGTGACCACGACCGTGCTGGGCGGGCTGGCGTGGATCGCATCGCCCCAGTTGCAGGCGACGACGGACAGGTTTGCGCGAGATTACCGGTTGTACAAGGAACTCAACCAGCCGACGTCGCTCGGCTTGCGGCTGGTGTTCTGGGAGAAGTCGCTGCGGTTTTTTGCCGAGGCGCCGATCATTGGACATGGGACCGGATCGACGCGGAGGCTCTTTGAGGCCGCCGCCACCGGTCCCGCAGAACTTGCCCAGCGCGAGGTAATCGGAAATCCGCATAACCAGACGCTCAACGTCGCGGTCCAATGGGGTTCCGTCGGGGTCGTCCTCTTGTATGCGATGTGGCTGGTGCATCTGCTGTTGTTTCGTGGCGAAGGCCTGGTGGCCTGGATCGGCCTCATGGTCGTCCTACAGAACTTCTTCAGCTCATTGTTCAACTCGCATCTGTTCGATTTCCACGAGGGCTGGATGTATGTTCTGGGTGTCGGAGTGGCCGGTGGCATGGTGCTGCGAGCCAAACGAGGCGAAAAGACCGCCGAATAAGCGACGCGACCCAGATCATGATCGCTGGCCTGCACGCGGAAGATGAGCTATCAGCGAGCAAGGGGACACCCTTCCGGACCTGATGTCGTTTATAGCCTGCGAGTGATATGACGCGCCTTTCGCAATTGACCTATCGCAATTTCCTGATCGCGGCGCATGATGCGCTCGCAACCGCAGTCGCGTTGCTGGTGAGCTTTTATCTGCGTTTTGAAGGGGAGGCTTTCTTCGACCGCCTGCCGCTGTTGCTGCGCATCCTGCCTTTCTTCATCGTGCTCAGCGTTGTCGTCTGCTATGTTTTCAATCTGACGACGACGAAATGGCGCTTTATATCGTTGCCAGATGCATTGAACATCCTGCGCGCCGCAACGGTGCTGACGCTCGCCCTGCTAGTGCTCGACTACATCTTTGTCGCGCCAAACATCGTTGGCAACCCTGTGGCGCCGAACGTCCTGGGCGCATTTTTCATCGGCAAGATCACCATCATCCTCTACTTTTTTCTTGAGGTGTTCTTCCTGAGCGGTTTTCGTTTTGCCTATCGGTATTTTCGCTATACGCGCGCCCGCGCGCACGCCAAGGCAGAAGGTGCTTCGCTGGCGCTGTTGATCGGCCGTGCCGCGGATGCCGAGATCCTTTTGCGCGGAATTGAGAGCGGTGCCGTCAAGCGGATTTGGCCGGTTGGCGTATTGTCGCCGTCGCCGGCCGACCGGGGGCAGTTGATACGCAACATTCCGGTACTGGGCGCGATCGACGATATCGAGGACGTGGTTCGCGATTTTGCACAACGCAACAAGCCGATTTCGCGTATCGTGATGGCGCCGTCGGCGTTCGAACCCGATGCGCGGCCCGAGTCCGTGCTGATGCGCGCGCGCCGGCTGGGCCTGATCGTCAGCCGGCTTCCGGGGCTGGAGAGTGGAGAGACGCCGCGGTTGACGAACGTCGCCGTCGAAGACCTGCTGCTGCGGCCCAGCGAAAAAATCGATTACGCGCGTCTCGAAGCGCTGGTTCGGGGCAAAGCCGTGATCGTCACCGGCGGCGGCGGCTCGATCGGCTCGGAAATCTGCGAGCGCGTGGTGACGTTCGGCGCCGCGCGACTGTTGGTGATCGAGAATTCAGAACCGGCGCTGTATGCGGTCACGGAAGCGCTGGCCGCACGGGAAGCCGGCGTCGATATCGAGGGCCGGATCGCGGATATCCGCGACCGTGAACGCGTGCTGCGGCTGATGCGCGAGTTCAGCCCGGATATCGTGTTCCATGCCGCGGCGCTCAAGCACGTGCCGATCCTCGAGCGCGACTGGAGCGAGGGGGTCAAGACCAACATCTTCGGATCAGTGAATGTCGCCGACGCGGCATTGGCGGCGGGCGCCACGGCGATGGTAATGATCTCGACCGACAAAGCGATCGAGCCGGTCTCGATGCTGGGCCTGACCAAGCGTTTTGCCGAAATGTATTGCCAGGCGCTGGACCATGATCTGGCGATGCGCTTGGACGGCAAGCCGCCGATGCGGCTCATTTCGGTGCGGTTCGGCAATGTATTGGCCTCGAACGGATCGGTGGTTCCGAAATTCAAGGCGCAGATCGATGCAGGCGGTCCGGTCACGGTCACGCACCCCGACATGGTCAGGTTTTTCATGACGATCCGCGAGGCCTGCGATCTCGTGATCACGGCGGCCACGCACGCGGTGGCGCCGGCGCATCAGGACGTGTCGGTCTACGTGCTCAACATGGGGCAGCCGGTAAGGATCGTCGACCTTGCCGAACGCATGATCCGGCTGTCCGGCCTGGAGCCGGGCCATGACATCGAAATCGTCTTCACCGGAATGCGGCCCGGAGAGCGACTTAACGAAATCCTGTTTGCCCATCAAGAGGAGACCGTCGAGATTGGCGTTGCCGGCATCGTCGCCGCGCGTCCGCGCGAGTCCTCGCTCGAGACTATCAGCGCCTGGCTCGCCACGCTTCACCAGGCGGTCAATGGCGAGCAGCGCGGCCTGATCGAAGCGGTGCTGAACGAGGCGATTCCGGAATTCGGTGCGGGCGCGCGTGCAACTATCCAGCTCGCGGCTTCGAAAATCGAACAAGCACAACCATAACGCCGATCGCTCCGAGAACCAGCCCTATTGCATTCACAGCAATTGAGCCGATGACGATCGATGCCACGGCTAACCCTGCGAGATATAAATTTAGCAGGAATACTTCTGCGACGACTTGACCGACGCCAAACCCGTTGTCGGTAGCGCGCTGATAAAAATGCGAGCGATGCGCGTCCCAGAACCGCTCGCCTCTTGCCATCCGCCTGAACAGGGTAATCGTCGCGTCGGCGAGATAATACAACGGCAGCAGCAGCGCAGCCGCAACGTGCTGTTGCGCGGCTAGTTCGATCAGGCACCAGCCGATCATCAGACCGATTGGCAAGCTGCCGACGTCGCCGAGGAATAAGCGCGCGACCGGCCGGTTAAACGGAGCGAAGCCGAGCAAGGCGCCGGCAAGCGCCAGCGCGATCGGCAGAACGACCGGTGGTGCCGCGCCGAAAAATGCAAATCCCGCAAGTGATGCCGACAAAGGCAGCATTTCGGCAACCGTCATCCAGTCCAGGCCGTCCATGAAGTTCACTAGATTGATGAACCAGAGCAATCCCAAGATCAGCAGCGCCCGTTCCAGACCAAGCGGGATCGCCTGGACAATCCGTATCTCGGCGGGAAGCGCTGCAACTAGAACCGCGACGATGGCCAGTTGCAGTGCCAGGCGCGTAGTGACCGCGATCGGCCGGAGATCATCGATCATGCCGACCACAGCGAGGCAGAACGCCGCCGCCATGACGGTCGCGATTTCGTGTCCGAACGGGGATAGCCCAAGCGATCCGGCTAGAACAGCCGTGACCGCGGTGGCGGCCATCACGGCGATGCCGCCGCCTTGCGGGGTCGGTGTGACATGCGATGAGCGCGCATTCGGGCGGGCCAACGCGTAGCGCCGCAGCAGCGGATGCAACAGCACGATGAGGCCGCCACAAATAAGTGCGGCCACGACCGGAATGAGGAGAGTTTGATAGGAATCGAAGGGGGGCATGAAAGCTCAGCGGCGGTCTGGCGTTGGCGCCAACGGTTCGTATCAGATAGATTCTGGTTCGAAAATACCGGTCTGAAAATATCGTCGGTGAAGCCGGTGCTCAACTTTCGCACCAATTGGCGAGGGTGCGTTCCGGTGTTTGAAAGGTTACGGTCGAGCAGGTCGTTCATGAGATTGCGATATGCTTTTAATGCGATCGGCCCAGTATAGCGCGACGCGACCAGTGTCGCCCGATGGCCTTTCTCCCGCGTGGCGGCCTGCGCGCCGGCGGCGGCGCTGATCGCCTTCGCGATCGAATCGGCTTCTCGGGCGCGACCACCCAGCCGATTTCTTCCTCGCGAACGAGAAGGGCGGCCTCCCGTCCGGTTCGGAACAGATGATCACGGGCCGGCCGACGGCGAGAGGATTATAGATCCGGCTTGGCACGGACACGCCGGGCGCGTTGCGGCGGGATGGAATGATCCAGATGTCGGCCGCGGACAGGAAACTCTCGAGCTGGGCGTCGGGGACGCGCTCGAGCAAGGTGACGTTGGGCAGCGGTGTCACCGTGTGCATCTCCTTGATCTTGGCCCAGCCGACGCCTTCGCCGGAGAGCAGGAAATGAATCTCCGGATCGTCCTTCAGTATCCGCGCGGCCTCGAACACGGATTCGGGGTCAAGCGTAAAGCCCTCATTGCCCGACCTCGCGGCGATGAAGCGCCCGCCGCAGCGGACGCGAAAAGGATTGCCATCATCGAATTCGCGATATTCGACGGGTAGCGTTGCCCAGTTGTGATGAACGAGACTGATGCTGTCGGGGGTGATGTGCGGATATTCGAGCAGCTTTGCGGTCATGTCGCGGCCGATGACCGCGAGTCGAGCCTTGAGAACATCGCCTGGTTGGTCCAGCGCAGGAATTTCGTCAGAATCGAGGTCGGGTGAAGGAAACCGGCCATGACCAGTGTATCGGGATAGAGATCATAGATAATCAGGGCCAACGCGGCTTTACGGATTCGGGCGGCCAGCGCCACGGTGTAGGGGCTAGTGAACGGCGTCGTCACACACAGCAAGACGTGTTCCCTGCTCGTATGTTTCATCGCCGCGATGAAAACCTGGATTGCGAACAGCACCGCTGCAAACGAGCGGGAGACCAGCGCCGACTTTTCCGGCCACCAGCTCTTGATCTCAATGACCCGGGTTCGCCAGGCTTCGGCGGCACCGCAGTGGCAGACTAAGGAGAGCTCGAGAGCACGATGACTAGGCTTTGCCGCGCCAACTCCCGGGCCATGTCCGTCATGTAGCCGGCGGTGATGCTTGGGGGAAGGGCGCGTAATGCTGGGTGACCCGCGCGCGCCATCGGCAGGGGGTTAAGCAGGAATGCAAAATCTTCGCTGACGATGTATAATAGCCGACGGCGCGGTGTGGCAGGTGCGTCGGTCATTCAGCTAACATCTGGTCTCAGAGTCCTCGAACAGGTCCGAAAAGTGCGCCTCGGACAATCGGCATGTCTTAGCCGGTGGAATGCCGGTTGAACAGGGCGATCGGCCGCCGATTCAAGGAAGCGCCGAATAACCCGGATCAAGTTCCTTCCAGCACCGGGCGCGCCGAGATTGCGGTCCCCGCGCGTTTCGCCGCGACTATGCCGGACCGGCATCGCAATAAAGGACGGCTCAAGGTAGGATCGGGCGAATGCACCGGAAACCTGCGCGCCAGGAGAATGAAAACGTAGATGAGAGCAGCGAGTTTTCCGCGGGCAGAGCGACTGCCAGAGCCGCAACGAAGCGACAAGCGGAAATAAGCAGAAAGGCGGCCGGGTATGCGAAATTGCGGGTTCGGATCGCGGAGTTCGCGAATCGTGCTGGATACGGCGTCATTCGCAGCGGGATCGACGGCCCGATCCTACATGACGTATCGGATCGACACCGCCGATCGCGACGATGGCGGGGGTGACCGCCAGCGTCGTCGCCTACTTCTCGCGGATCCAGCAGGCCGCGAACGCCAGAACGGGAAACTGCCGAAGCGCGACCAGCGCCGTTTTGGGCGCCGACATAAACTACCAGTAAGAGCGGCAGCGCGGCCCAGATGATAGTCAGCTTGGAGCGAGTTTGATGCGAGCCCAAACGCCGTTAGCGGGCCGAGGCCGAGACCAAGGCCGATGTTCCCGTGAACGTGTTGTACATAGTCGGACTGCCGACCCAGAAAAAACGTCGTTGTTATGATCGTCGCGCATCACGTCGCCGAAGCGCACGGTGTGCTGTACGATGATGAGCACGTAAACTGCGGCCCCGGCGAGAACCATCAGCAGAACCATTCGGGTCGCGCGCGCCGCGGCGAACCGAACAGGAGAACAGCGTATGGAAAATCAGATTCCGCCAAATGGTGACCGGAACCGCGCGCAGGGAAAACGCGAAGAAGCTGTGTCCGAGGTCTGGCCTGCATCGCGAGCGCTCGATCGCAAGAAATTTTCGTACACGAATGCCTTGCCTACGATACGTCGCTTTTACGAACACTACGCGCAACGAGCAGCTGTTGTTTCAGGTCGCCCGATACATCCGCGGCGCCGACTGCTGGGGGTGGGCGAGACATGGCGCGATCGCTGGCAAGTGGAAGTAGCTGCCATCGTAACAGGAACCAACCGGGCGTTCGTCGACGGGAGCGCAACCACCTACGCGACTGCGAAAGTCCCTTCGCAAGCTGCTGGCGCGATACTTTCCCCTTAGGATTGCGAATGTTTTGCGCGCAATCCGCGGCCGGTTGCGACGCCAGTCGGCAGCTCTGCCCATGCCCGATCCAGCGCCCGCTGCAGTGCTGCCCGTTATCGAGGCGCCGGCTGTGGCCGAGGAGCCGCATCGAGGCGCCTCCTGCGTCGACGAAGGAAAGATAAGCTGATACATAATGGTTTAAGCTAGGGAGCGTGAAAAAGAACAAGGAGCAATGGCGTCGCCGAGACGAAGATCGCCGGTGGCTCATGGCGATCAATGTTCCCCGCGGACGCAGTGCCTCAACGTCGTGCGGTGACTGCGCGGCGCCCGTGTGTCACAGTTTCCGGTATGATGCCTCTCAACAGTCCGGTGATTGTGAGCCCTGTCACGAGTACCGCCATCGGCAGACGAGGCACAATCGGTTTGCAGATAGGCGGGACACCGAGAACCGTCGTCAACAGGAACACGACCAAGCTTACCGTAGTAGAGAACTAGAAGAGCCGTTCCGCCTTAAGCACAGGACAATTGCGCGCAGAATGCAAATGCCGTCGCGGTAGGTGTGAAGCTTGCTGACCGAACACTCCGGCGCGCTCCTTGTGGGGGCGGCGATCTCAAAGATGCGCACGCCGAGCTACACCGCGTGGATGGTGATTCGGTTTCGATCTCGAATCCTTCCGACAGGGCCGGAAACGACTTTACGAAACGGCGGGACATGGCCCGATAACCCGATAACATGTCGCGTGCATCGATCGCCAAGGTGCGCGACGGTACGCCGATCAGCGTGGTATTCCCGAACCGGTGACCGGGGCGATAGGCATCCGTGCCGGCGGCGACAGGTTGCTGATAAAGCACTGGCTCGATCAGGCGCTTGACGGCGTTCGCGTCATAGGTGTCGTCACCATCGACCATCACATAGACGTCGGCCTCGATAACTGACGACGTTGTCTTTGCCTTGTTGCGACTCGGTTCGGAAAACGGCGCCTGCCTCCGTCGCAGCTGCGATGGTCCGATCGGTGGAATTGTTGTCGTAGACGCGCGGCGCAGTTGGTCGCGGAAATCTTTGATTACATTTCCGATCGTCAGCACCTCATTGTAGGTACCAGCATTGCGATCCGGCAGCAGGATGCGAGCGGGCCGGCCCCTTGTCGTAAGGCAGCGCTCCGCGATGCAGACCCTCCAGCGGGCCGTCGGTGAATGCGCGCCTGCCTCCGGCAAAAACCTCAAAACGTAGCGACCGAAATGCCCTGAGAAGGGCGATTTTTACTAAGGTCCGCCAACTTAGATCAAGTATCCCCGAGATGAGACGGAATCGGGGCCGCCATTTCGCAGGCGCGTTTCACTGCAATGATTCCGACGGAAAGCCCAAAGAAGAATTGAAGATCGTATGAATACGCAAATGCACCGGAAAACAGGGAACATACGAGGTCGAATACATATAGTGCGATTGCGGACCTTTCCGCCGATGAAAACGCTTTCCAGCGGTTGAGAGAGGCCCCAATGGGATACAGCGTAATGATGCCGAACAGCAACAGGCCAACAATGCCGGTTTCATAGAGTATTTCGAGGTATAAGTTGTGCGGATAGTGTTTCGATCCTTCCGCCTTGCGCAGCAGCCAATCGGGTGCGCCAAAGCCGTCATTCACCGGAAACATGCCGACGCCACGACCGAACAGGAGCCGATCCGGTTCGACGACAATGCGTTGCGCCGTCCGCTGCCATATCTGGATGCGAAAGCCGGGCCTCGGATCTTGAATTTCGCGGATGGTGCGGGACATCGCGTCGCCTGCGTTGGGGGCAATATCCTTATCGCCGAGCGCGCGCTGATAGAACCAGGTTGAGGCAATCGCGACCACGATCACGGCGGCCGGGGCGCCGAACAGGACATATTTCCTCAATCGAACCCACGAGGCAGCGACAGCCAGGAAAAGAAGACTGCACATCAGCGCAACTAAAGCGCCTCTGGATGCAATGTGAAACATAAACACTAAAACGGATAGCAACGCGCCAAACGCGAAAATGCGCATCGTTCGACAGGAACTTCCGAATGCGGCAAGCGCGGCCAACCCGAGAACGAATCCAATGTTTTGATGAAAGGTAAGATAAATTGCTGACTCACCAACACCAAACACATCATGGATGAAGCCGTCCCGCATCGGGTCGCCGAATCTGATGACATGCTGGGCGATGACGATCAGATAAACGGCGCCAGCCACCACCAGCGTCCATAATACGCCGCCCACGGCGCGCGCTGCGGTAAAGCCGAAAATCACGAACATGAAATGAAAGATCATGATCCCCAGAATATAGGTCACTGGAACCGACTGGAATGAGTTCAACAGGAAACTAAGGATGATGGCACCGTAAAACAGGCCCAGCATGATCATAATATCGGTTACGCGATCTGCTGCTTCAAAAGTCTGGCGCCAGGTCATCGCTATCAGCGCGCACCCGATTGCAGCAAAGGCTACAAATATCCCGGTGGACCCGATCAAGAAGAATGGCACGAATGCTTTCGCGATCGCCGCAATGGTGACCGCAATAGCGATCCATTTCGCAAGGCGGCGCGCTTGTAGTTTTGTCTGCAGTTTGCTCTGTTGGATCATTGGGTAGTAATCCACGTCCGGTACGATTTGGCTCTTATGGCGGAATGTGCCATTGCTGAATAGCTGTTGATGAAAAAACGCCAGTGACCTGCGCTGCTTCAAGGGTCCCAATTACGAGTGCGGCTCGTACTGGAAGAGTCCGAGCGGCACAAGGGGCTTCGCTGCGTTCCATGATCATTGCGCAAGTGAAATGCCGCCAATTTAGGCGGAATGCGCGAGGGCCGGCGAAGCGGCCTTGGAATCCGATGTCGCCCCGGCGCGGCAACCCGCTGCTCGCAGCGGGAAGATCGGGGCGCCGATTTTCGATAGGCGCCGAACCCTCTTCTAAACCGCTGCATTCCCGCTTACATGCGCTCGTTCTCTGGAGTGATAGCTGACAGAGCAATGCGCTAGCAGAGGAGTGACACCTGCTGCAATGGGGAGCACGTCGCTATCGTAAAAGTGAGGCCGGTCAGTCGTTGAAAGACGGTCTTGAGATAATTTGGAATTCGTGTATTCCTGCCAGCATCAGCGTGGATAGCGGATTTTATATCACTTAAATACCAGCAATAGCTGCGTCGGAATGGCTATGGTGATCGAATAAAGCCGACCAACCTGTCCCGCCTTCAAGTATGATATCTTCCATAGCGAAAACGCCCGCAGTCCGAATGGAGATTCATCCAACGGATGGCTCGCCACGCGCAAATCTGGTATTGAAATCGCCCAAAGTGCGGTTTAGCGTGGAACGATCTAATGCGAATAATCCCTACAGAGCTGCCTGAGGTTGTGATCGTTGAACCTCAGGTGTTTGGTGACGCGCGCGGCTTTTTCATGGAGAGCTATCGACTCGATAGGTACGCCGATCAGGGTATCAAGCGACCGTTCGTTCAAGACAATCTATCTCGCTCAAGCCGCGGTGTGATCCGGGGACTTCATCTTCAGAATCCGCAGCCACAGGGAAAGCTCGTAAGCGTCTTAAAGGGAAAGGTGCTGGACGTCGCCGTGGATGTTCGCGCGGGGAGCCCGAATTTCCGATGCCATGTTGCTGTTGAATTAAGCGATGAAAACCGTCGTCAATTGTGGGTACCGCGTGGCTTCGCCCACGGCTTTGCAGTCTTGTCTGAAATTGCCGATTGTTTCTACAAGTGTGACGAATACTACTGTCCGAAGGATGAAGTTTCGGTGAGATGGGACGATCCGGAGCTCGGAATAGACTGGAAACTCGAAAATCCGGCACTTTCAGCCAAGGATAGCCGTGCTCCTCTGCTTTCCGAGGTCAAAAATCTCCCGAATTTCGGTCAGGTGTGATGCGTATCCTCCTGACTGGCACAGGTGGGCAGGTAGGGGGTGCGTTACTTCCGTTACTCCAGCACAGTGATCAGGTGCTCGCTCCGAGCCGGGAAGAATTTGATCTCTCGCATCCGGATGAGCTTAAGGAGCGGCTGGCACGCTATCAACCGGATCTCATCATCAATCCGGCTGCCTATACGTCAGTCGATCGGGCGGAGGAGGAGCGCGAACTCGCTTTTCGGGTAAATGCTGAAGCCCCTGCCATTATGGTTGAATGGGCCGTTCGAAACGGCGTGCCGTTGGTCCATTTTTCGACCGACTATGTCTTTGACGGCTCGGGCAGTGAGCCGTGGCGAGAGGACAGTGAGCCGAGGCCGCTTTCGGTCTACGGTAAAAGCAAGCTTGCTGGCGAGCGAGCGATCGTCGCCGCCGGAGGCGCTCACATAATTGTCCGTACCTCGTGGATCTACGCCGCGAGCGGAATAAACTTCCTCAACACAATTGCCAATTTGGCAAAAGAAAGGGAAGAGCTCCGCATCGTAGCCGATCAAATTGGAGCGCCCACGACGGCGCGAGTGATTGCAGTTACCCTTACGAAAATCCTGTCGGCGAGACGAACCGAACTCACCTGCGCCTTCGAAGAATGGGGAGGCGCCTTAAATATTGCATGTCAGGGGGAGACAAGTTGGTACGGATTTGCAACGGCGATCGCGGCCGGGTTAAGGTGCCGAGGTGTCGGGTTAAATGCAAAAAACATCATTCCGATAGAGACGAATGAATTTCCAACTCGGGCGAAACGCCCGCAGAACTCAAGGCTGAACCTCGAGCGATTATTTAACGTGTTCGGTATAGTTACGCCCGATTGGTATGAAGCCCTACAGGGGGAGTTGGATGCATATTCAGGCTTTAGTTTAGGCGTGGACGGTAATGGGCCCTGGACAGGTTGAGCCTGTGGCAGTAGTTCATCCAGTTTGAAGTTCGTTCTGGCCCACGACAAGGACCGGGCATGAAGCGCAGCCGCTTTTCGGAAGAGCAGATCGTCGGGATTTTGAAGGAGCACGAGGCTGGCCGTCTCGGTCGCCGACCTGTGCCGCAAGCATGGCGTCAGCGACGCCAGCATATACAAATGGAAAGCGAAGTTCGGCGGGATGGACGTCTCGGAGGCCAAGCGGCTGCGGTCGCTGGAGGACGAGAACGCCCGGCTAAAACGGCTGCTGGCCGACGCAATGCTGGACAATGCGGCGTTGAAGGATCTGCTGGGAAAGAAGTGGTGACGCCCGCGGAAGCGGAAAGCTGTCGCGCATCTGCAAAGCATTCGAGATGAGCGAACGGCGGGCGTGTAAAGCCATCGGTTGCTGCCGCATGACCATGAGATACAAGACGACCCGGGCGGACGAGGCCGACCTTCGCCAGCGGATGAAGGCGATAGCCCATGAGCGCCGCCGGTTCGGCTACCGGCGCTTGCACGTGCTGCTCAAGCGGGAGGGCTATATGATCAACCACTGTTCCGGCTGTATCGGGAGGAGAAGCTCGCAGTGCGCCGCCGGGGCGGCCTAGTGTTTTAGACATCTGGCTTAACCTCGCTAGCTGGTTTGATCGCGCGCTCCGACCAGGAACGGTGCCTGCTTGTGCAGATCGACGGCGATACCGCTGTTTGGTTGAACGGTGCTACCGCGGCGACGCTGGCCGCGGCGAACTTCAGCATCGTAAGGTAGCTCGCCAAAACCCCTACTTAGGGCCTCCGGCTTCCTGCCCGTGGCCAGTTAGGAGAAAAATGAATTGGATTGGTTCGATCTTTCTATTAGCCGTGGTGGCGATAATCTTTGCGGTGGTCGCGGACGCATCGGTCACCAAATGTCGTATCGGGTCGTTCTATGCGATCGTTGGCCTTTGTACACCCGACGTCTCCGCAGGCAAATTCGATTGCCGGTTTGCTCCCGAAAGCTGCGGCCAATAGCAGACGTGGGGCAAAAAGGTTCAAGCGCTGATTCCCATTGTTGGGCAGACGTGTACCGCGCAGACGGCTAATCGATCTTCGTCCGAATACTCGTGGCGGCAATGTCCGCCAACTCGAAGAACTGCCTTCGGGCGTGAACAATAGAGGGCAGAAGTGATCGGCCCCTGCGCGCGCGAGGCCTGGTACAGCTCGCTATAACCGCTAGGATACCGGTGAAGCTGCCAAGATGCCGGGTAGGATGCTCGTCGCGACGGTCTCGCGAGGCGTAATAGAGCGCTGCCCGCGGAGCACGGCTGCCAAATGGCCGGTCGTCACGGACATAGATCCAGATATGGACCATGATCGTCTGGCCGGTTCAGGATGGGGGCACATTGGTGGCGTCGCCATGCGACCGCTCGGCGGCTGTCAGTACAGGAAGCCGCTGCAGGGCTGCCGTACAGGCGCCGACCTGATCTGCCAGTCTTGACAGGCTCAGATCGATTCCAGGGAAGCAGTTCATCGAGCCGATGGACTGAATGCGCCATCGATCCGCGCCAGGACGTCGGCAAGCAGCCTGAGGATCGACGTCATTCATCTGCGGTGAAGGTTGTCATTGTTGGTGTAGGAAACCCTCGGCCGCGAGCCGTTCGCCGGAGATCTATTCGTGTTCCGCGGCCGCAGCTGTTCGCTGATCGAGGTCCTGTGGCACTATGGAATTGGATTGTCTATGCCAAGCGATTGGACCGTGGACGTTTGGTCTGGCCGGTGAGGGGGGCGGTGTGGTTGGGCTCACCGCGGCGCAGAGGAGTTATCTGCTGGAAACGATCGACTAGCGCAACCTCAGCACACGTGGCGGCCACAGAGCGCGGGCTACGTTAAAAAAATGTTCTGAGGTACAGAAGACAAGACGTCACAAATCGCCTGTTTTGTGATTGCATCAGAGCCATGGGTGACGACCTTGAATTGCTGCCATACGACGTCGAAACGATGAAAGCGGCATTGATTGTTGCCCGGGCGGAGGCGGCAGCCGCCCGCGCCGGCAGTCCGACGACCAGGTGCTGATCGCCCATCTGCTGATCCTTCCAAGCCGACGCCTATGGGGGCTATGGCAAGCTTTAAGACCCGGATCGCAACGCAGGTCCGATCCTGGAAGCCGCCTGTTGGGTCCACGCCCGGCGTCCGTTCTTCGTGATGGCTGATCTGGCCGAGCAGGCGCGTCGCAAGGCTGAGGGCAAAAATACCCGCTGGCGCTGGAAACAGTTCGCCGGATCGACGCCCTATTCGAGATCGAGCGTACCATAAACGGTCAGAGCGCCGAAGGCGCAAGGCGGATCGCCAGGAACTCAGCGCCACTCGTGACCGATCTGGAAGTCTGGCATGCGCGCTTAGCGCGTCAAGCTCTCGCGCAGCAACGATGTTCGCCAAGGCGATGAATTACATGCTTAAGCGCTGGAGCGCATTTACCGCTTCCTCAATGACGGCCGCATCCCTCTCCAAAAATGCGGCCGAGCGTGACGCGCGCGGCATCGCTTTCGTTCGTAAGTCGTGGTTGTTCTGCGGCTCGGATCGCGGCGGCGAGCTTGCCGCGCTGATGTACCGCCAAGATGAATGACGTCGAGCCCAAGCCTGGCTCGCCGACGTTTTGCGCGGATCGCTGCGCATCCAGTCCATTGGCTCGATGAACTGCTTCCCTGGAATTGACGCGCCCCAAAGGGGCGAGTCGATCAGGCTGCCTGAATCGACCGTCAAGCGGTCGTCACCGGATACTTACTTGAAAACCGAAATGACGGTGCTGTTTCCACCGGTCAGCTTCGCAAAGCGCCAGCGAACATCAAAATTGCAATGTGATGGAATAATAATCTAAGGGACATTCGAGCTAAACATTTGCAAAATTGGGCGAATGTGTCCTATTCCGCTTATCGCGTTTGATTGACCCTACGGACATCATGAATATTCTATTTCTCTACAATTCCACGCAAACCTACACCGCCACAGTATTTGAGCAGATCAACAGCTTTGCGCTGTTTTCCCGGCACGCAGCCTTCTTCTGCCACCTCGATCAGTTCTCCACTCTGGAGTTGGATTTATCGCGATTTGACGCTGTTGCAATTCATTACTCAGTGCGACTTCCATTTGATCAGATCTCCGAATCCGCTGCCCAAACACTGACAAGCTACCGTGGATTGAAATTCCTGTTCATACAGGATGAGTATGACCATACCTGTCGGGCTTGGCATTGGATCAATCGACTTGGCATTCGATTGGTTTTCACCGCGGTCCCGACTGTCAGTATCCCGACGATCTATCCGCCGGATAAGCTGCCGGACGTCCGGTTCGTGAACAATCTCACAGGGTACGTTCCGGAAAATTTAGAGGTCGAGACGAGCGGCGTGCCAGCATCCAAGCGAGAGATCGTCTTCGGGTACAGGGGCAGGCCGCTCCATGTAAGGTATGGCTCGCTTGGGCAGGAGAAGGTCGCGGTTGGTGAGATCGTTCGCAATTACTGCGCAGCAAATAATATTCGGTGCGACATTGCCTGGTCGGAAGCAGAAAGAATCTATGGACCGGCTTGGTACGAATTTCTGCGAAGCTGCCGTGCAGTGCTGGGCTCCGAGAGCGGAAGCAATGTCTTCGACTGGGATAATTCGTTATGGACAAGAATCGATTCGTTTAAGCGAGCTAATCCGTCGGCCTCTGACGATGACATCTACGAGGCGATCGTGAAGCCGGTTGAACTCGACGGAATTATGAATCAAGTCTCGCCCAGGGTTTTCGAAACCATAGCCGCGGGCGCCGTCCTAGTTTTGTTCGAGGGAAATTATTCGGGGCTGATCAAGCCCGGCAAGCATTTCATTTCATTGAAAAAAGATGGAAGCAATCTTGGTGACATTTGCAAGGCGCTGCAGGACGGTGCCTTTATCGATGAAATGACCCGGAAAGCATTTGAAGATGTAATTGCGCCCGGCACCTACAGTTACAAGTCCTATGTGGGTCTAGTGGACGATGAACTGGATCGCGCAATCAAGGCACTCCGTTCTGCAACCGCCTCGAACGTCATTCAGATCGGAGAATCCATTCGGTCCAGCAACGCTCTGACAGAGACAAATGGCGCTGCGCTGATCGAACTGTTACGTTCGACCGACGTCGCTCCAACTCCAGTGACGACGAACCCCATTTTTTACAAACTGCCGATGCCGATCAAATCCCCCCCATCCCTTTCGCTACCCTCGATGGGTAGACCGTCGGCAGGACAGGTTTCCGCCAAAACGATACTCATCAATGCGCTCTATTCCGTCAAAAGAACAATGGTGTTCATTTGGCTGAGGTTGCCCCTCTCCGTGAGGCGTTTTCTCAGACCGGCCGTGCACAAAGCGAAGCAACATTTGAGGCGGTGAAGGGCATATCCATTTACCGAGGACAGCGATCGACGTCTCGGTCGGTTCTGCGTCTAGGTCTGTCGAAGGCGCCCCGGCACCATGCGACAAATTTAAACGAGTGCAAACTGGGGGCTACTTCGTGCAAGTTGCATAGATATCGAGGCCAAGCTGTCTAGGCCAGCGCGTGGTGAGAAGGTCGTTGCGCGAACGGCTAACGAACGGAGGCTCTTGGTCAATGTTTTCCAAGCACGCGCTGAAGGTGACAAATTTCTTGCAGAGATTTTCCAACGACCTAATGGATATCCAATCTGTGTGCGGCGCTCCGTCACCACTGCTGTTGATGTCATATGCCGCACGTTTCGCATTTGAGCTGAGCCCGATTACTCCGCGATAGCCGGCTAACTCGCGTGCGAAGTACCAAAGCGTGTCCTTTGGCGTGTTCCAAAATCTCCGATAAGAATAGGCTGAATATACCATGAGAATCAGCTGTCCGGCGGGCCGAAGTAATCGGTGGCAGCGGTCAATTGCCAGCGCCAGGTCACCAGTGTGATGAAGGCAACCGATGGCAACGATCATGTCGAAGGAACCTTCTTCGAAAGGTGGTTCCAGAATGCTGCCCTGCACGGCCTTTCCCGGCAAATGCAGTTGTTCGAGGCGATGATTAATCATCTTCACTGGACCTTGGGCGATGTCGAGCCCGGTGTAAATTGCACCCGATTCCGCTATCCGCTGTGAAACGGTCCCATAGCCGAGTCCGATTTCGAGAACTCGCTTTCCTTTCATCGAACCGAACGGAATATGATAGTCAAGATAGGGGTAAAATGCGAAGTACCAGTCGTCGAATTTTTTCAATGAGGCGGGACTGGAATCGACTACACCGAGCTGTTTGGCTGCCTGCGAGCCGCAGAGTTCGTCCCAGAAGTCGGCATTCGCTGCTGTCGTCGCCTTGATGTCCTGATCGCTCATGTCTTCGGTCTTCTCGCTGGAAAGAAAATTGTCTGGGGGTGACCGTATGCGGTCAGCAGCCCGGTTTCCGCGCCGGCTTGCTATGACGAACCCTCAAGCTATTGTCACGAGCAATAACCCAAGGCGCGACAGATGGATAGTCAGCCGAAGGGATTTTTGGAGGCCCCCGTTGCGGTTGAGCGAAACTGCAGTAAAGTTTCGGGGGCAGTTCTGGTTTATCGTCTAAGCCGATTTGGGTGGTTTTCAGGCGTTCTTGCAGGTCGATCGTTGGAACAAGGTTTCTCGCCTTCCTCCAAAACTGTGCAGCGTGCACCATCCGCCGGATGGATTATTGCGCGGCGGGTTTTGCGCGTGATTGCGGTCTTTTTTGCCCAGACTGTTACGAGTGGTACATCGGCTGAAGACGACAACCGCCCCCTCTTGATACTGCCCATCCGCTGCCATCTTGGCTCGGATTGTTACATACAGAACTTTGTCGACCACGATGAGGATCCGAAGGGAGCCAGCGACTACAATTGCGGAGAGCGCACCTATGATGGCCATAACGGCACGGATTTCCGCTTGCCAGACCTGAAGGCGGCGAGCCGGGGCGTCGACGTACTGGCCGCGGCGCCAGGCCGGATAAAGGCTATCCGTGACGGTATTCAGGATGTCTCGGTCCGCGTCGGAGGTGATTCATCTGTGGCCGGCAAGGAGTGCGGCAACGGCATCATTATTGAGCACAAGGCAGATTGGAGTACCCAGTACTGTCACCTTGCGAAGGGAACCATCCGTGTCAGGACTGGCGATCAGGTTTCGGCTGGAGATCCAATCGGTCGGGTTGGGCTATCGGGCAAGACCGAATTTTCGCATCTGCATTTCACCGTAAGGCGCGGTAACCTCGTTGTCGATCCATTCGCTTACGGGGCGCCGCCCAGTACTTGCAGAAGCGGGACTTCATTGTGGGATCCGGCGTTAGGGCGTACGATCGATTATCGCGATCGAGAGATCATCAACTCGGGATTTGCTTCCACGGCTGTGTCGATGGACCTCATTGAATCCGGGGAAATTTTGAGCAGACCGGCGAGCCCGCATGCGCCGCTCGTTGCTTACGTTCGCGCCATCGGATTGAAACCTGGTGACGTGCAAGCCATTAAGATCGAAGATGCGGAGGGAAAACAAATTGCTCGATACGAGATCCCGGCGATCACCACCGCGAAGGCTCAGGCCTTCATCACCGTTGGATCAGCTCAAAATGCCCGACCTTGGACAGGCGCTTATACAGGTTACTACAACGTCCGCAACAATGGGCAGGTCACTCTGGAAAAGACATTTAAAATTGAGATCGTGCCATAAGCGGTTTTACGCGGATGCTGGAACTGGTTTCGGTGAACCAACCACCGTGGTTGATACAAAAGTCAATATGCCACACTTCGTCAAGATTATAAGGATTCTCGCCAGCATGTCGCGCGGGATTTGAGGCAAACGATCAGATAGCTCCAGCAGCGAAAGCGATGTACCTTCCTTCTCGAGACATTGGACGACTTCTCCCACGCTTTCTCGTTTGATCAATATATTGGCTGCTGGGCTAAAACTTTCGGCCGACAATCTGCGATCGGCGTCGGCGGCGCCCGTGCCCTCGACCAGCGTAAATTTCATTTTCCCCTCGAGGGCTTTGGTGGGATAGGAACTGAACATCGTAAATGGGTTCATTCTATCAGGGCGGACCGCACCCGAAGGCACCGAGCCTTCCGCGCCGTTCTTGCGTCGGGCTCCAAGTTCCGCCCAAAGTTGCCCATAGAGGCCCATGATCTTCGACCAATCGTAATCTTCGCGAGCTCGTTTTTTTCCTGAATCCCCCATCTGCCGGCGCAGATTTGGATCTGAAAACAGCTTGCGATAAGCATCTGTGGCCGCCTTCACATCCACTGCAATCAGTTGGCTCGTTAGGCCGCAATAGGTGTCATAATTGTCAAAGCCGAAGTCTGCTCTTTCAACGAGAAACTCTGCCGAGCCGGGCGGCAGTGTAATGGTTGGAATCC
This sequence comes from Bradyrhizobium sp. JYMT SZCCT0428, assembly GCF_018131075.1. Classification (GTDB taxonomy): domain Bacteria; phylum Pseudomonadota; class Alphaproteobacteria; order Rhizobiales; family Xanthobacteraceae; genus Bradyrhizobium. The sequence goes on from NZ_JAFCLS010000024.1 coordinate 72,050, forward strand.
TGAAGCCGTCGACGCCGTCGCGAACGCTATCTTTGTAGCCATTCCAATCTGACACCACTACCGGTATTCCGGAAGCCATAGCTTCGACCGGCGTCAGCCCGAATGTTTCCTGGAAATTGTCAGTTAAAGACGTGAAAATGTCGCCGGCCGCCCAAGCTGCCCGCAAATCTTTGGCCTTCCGTCCATCGACAAAAATTCGGCGCAGTGATGGGGCAAACTGGGCTCCTTCAGTCCGGTATATCGCTTCGATCTTCTCATGAGCAAACCATCCGGCCTGAAGCAGAACAACCTTGTGCCCCTTGCTGGCCTGCTCGGCAGCCACAAGCATTGGAACGTGGTGGGCCTTCGCATGGAATGATAGACGACCTACATACAGGAGCACGATTTCATCATCGTCGATTCCGAGCATCTGGCGGGCTTTTTGCCGCTCGCCGTCCTTGAATGCGAAATTCCCACAATCTACCCCAAGGGGAATGATGGGTAATTGGGGGATCGGCATACGCCGAGCGCCAAATCTTCGCTTGAAGAAATCGGCCTGCACGGCAAGAAGATGGTCCACGCTTTGGCGCACTGCACGCGATGTGCAGATCACAGCGTCCCAATGCTCCAGCGGGCTTAAAGCCATCGATGCCAATAGTTCCATCGCATCGTGGCTCATCAAAGTGTGAGTAACGCCGCACAGGCTGTAGGAGCGGGGGGCATGCCGCGCGCGGCGCCATGCAAACGGCGCCAGCCCGGGATCGGGAACATACAACAGGCCGGCTTCGCCGAGCCGGCGATGCGCGGGTAAAGGGAGCCATTCTATCGCCGTGCTGTCGGATCCATAGCGGCGGATGTCGGTGCTGAACTGATCGACGAATTCTCGCTTGGCAGTATAACAAAAAAGTCGTGTGGGCCGCTGGTGTGCGAGCGCCTTTAAAAAAGCTGCGCCGGCGGCTTGGCGTCCCATGATGCGCTTATCGCCGAGGCTGAACCCTTCCGGCACGTAGAAAATCGCGGGAGTTGGGGGGGACATGAGAAGCCCTGTTCATAAATTAAGGAACTCGAAAAAGGGGGGCGTCGGGCCCTGTTTTAAATCTGCGGTCGTTCAATAAATCTGAAGTGGCGTTGAACCGCAATACCGAGGCCGACGACACATAGATGCAAGGAACGGTCTTTCAAACGGGATTGCAAATGGTTTCGCCTCGTATAGGCTAGGCGAGTTAACATGTTCCTCAAGCTCAGACTCTGACCAATAGAGGGATGCTACGATGGCAAATTTTTACGGTAACGATATCAACGACTTTTCATCTGTTTTCGACAATTTCTATGGCGGAGACGGTAACGACATTGCCTGGGGAAATGGTACCGCTCAGCAAATCTACGGCGGTCAGGGAAATGATGTGATCGTCGGTGGGTTTCCAGCCGCACTAACAGGAAGCGGCACGGTTGCTGATCCGTTTGACTACTCGCCGGGCGCCGCGTCTGGCAACGACTATCTTGAAGGCGGCGCCGGACGCGATCGTGTTCGTGGGTATGATGGCAACGATACAATATACGGCGGTGATGGCGATGATTCCGGCACCGGAGGTGCTTTTAACAATAGTATTTTTCAATTCGGACTGACAGGTGACGCTGGAAACGATGATATTTATGGCGGAAACGGCAACGATTTTCTCGATGGGGGAATTGGCAACGATACTCTGAGCGGTGATGCGGGTAATGATTTGCTCTACGGAGGCGACGGTAACGATTTGATGTACGGTGGCCTGGGCGATGATACTTTGCAGGGTGGTATTGGCAACGATACCCTGGTGGGCCTCGGAGGTGTCGAGCTTGGTATGCAGGGCGAGGATGGCGACGACTACATCTACCTTTCCACCGGAGATGGATCTCAAGCCTATGGCGGAGCCGGCAACGATGTCCTGATCGCCACCGACGGGCGCGTCATCCTGCAAGGCAACGACGGCAACGATACCATGTTCGGTCGTGCCGGGAACGACTACTTTTACGGCGGCGCAGGCAATGATCAGATGTTCGGCGGGGATGGTGTCGACGTGCTCCAAGGAGGCGCCGGCAACGATTACTTCGATGGCGGGCAGGGTGTGAACTACTACTTCGGCGAGGGCGGAACCAACACCTTTGTATCGAATGACGTTCCCGGTGTGGAAGTTGTTCAGGACTGGAATGCGGGGACAGACACCGTTCAGTTGAATGGAACGGGGTTTACTTCGTTCGCCGACGTGTTGTCGCACTCGTACCAGAATGGCGCCTACTTCGTCGTGCAGGTGGATGCCGATACGGCGGTGTGGCTTAACGGTGCGACCGCGGGCACACTTACCGCAGCCAACTTCAGTATTGTAAGCTAGACTCGAGACTGCCAGGAAGAGGCCCCGTCGATGAGACGGGGCCTTTTTTCTTGGAAAGCGGCGCGAATCTTGACACTGAACCCCGTTTTTGACGGGTAACCGTCCACACGATGCTATAGGCTACTTGTTGGCGAAATGTGATGCTGTTTGACGTAATTAAGCGGGGCTGAACGAGAATATGCTCGATTTTCTGAAGCGGAGGGTTCCCGTACTAAGCCGAACGGTCGAGGTGGGATGGACCCTCGATACCGACAAGGCTACCTTTATTTGGGATGCGCCGGTGCGGTTGACCCGCGAGGAGCAAAAGCGGCCCGAGCATGCAAAGGCGTTATCCTATTGTCCTGCAATAATCGAGCACGAGGCGCGCATATTTCAGGTCAATTGTCCAATTGACATACAAATTCGTGTCAAGATCGATGAAAAGACAAAGCAGCCAACGCTCGCCAGTACGGCGGGGGATATGTCGACGATCAGGCCCAAGGCGTTGTCTCAAATGATGACTCTTGTGTCTCCAAAGGAATGGCGACACCCCAACAGGCCGATCCTGCAGGTATCCAGTCCTTACGTTTTTTTGGCGGACGAACCCGTCTACATGATGCAGCTTCCGCCATTTGCCCACTATCCCGTAACGCCGCTGCCGGGACTGATGATCGGTGGACGGCTCCCAATCAACATCTGGCCTCGACATATGATGTGGGCCTTTGAATGGTATGACATCAACAAGGAACTCGTGATCAGGAGGGGCGAGCCCTGGTATTACGTTCGGTTTGAAACAAACGATCCGAGCCGTCCGGTTCGATTGATCGAGGCTGAAATGACCCCGCAGCTAAAAGAATATATGGCCGGACTTTCCGCGGTGACAAATTACGTAAATCGCACATTCTCGCTATTCGATACTGCGAAGGCGCGTCGTCCGAAAACCCTGCTGGTTCCCAAAAAACGTTAGGTTTATCGGCTTTTTTCGTGCGAGATCGATCGGGCTAAATGCGGGCACTATTCATACATCAGAATTTCCCAGGACAATTCAAGCACGTCGCCCAATCTCTTTTGCAAGGCGGGGACCAGGTCGTCGCTATCTGCGATTCGAAAAATACACAGAAGAGAATCGTACCGACCGTTCAGTATCAAATCGATGCTCGGTTGATGGGAAAACCGCCGCCGCTGGCGGCGTCCTTTGTGGAGCACGTGGTGCGCGGGCGCGCTGCAGCTGACGTCATGCTGAAATTGCGACATGAGGGGTTCATTCCAGATATCGTCGTAGGCCACGTGGGCTGGGGCGAATGCCTGGCTGTGCGTGATGTGTGGCCGACAACCAAGCTTGTCCTTCATGCGGAATTCTACTATGCGGCGGACGGTGCCAATATCGGATTCGATCCAGAATTTCAGTCGGCGCTATCCTTTAATGAGCGATATGCGGTGCGTCTAAAGAATGCTCCCATTTTGCTGGCGATGACGGATGCCGACGCTGGGGTGGCGCCAACCGCCTGGCAGAGAGACCGTTATCCTGCCCACCTTCAGTCCAAAATCCATGTCTTGCATGAGGGGATCGATACGAATGTTGCGGCGCCAAATCCGGCTGCGGCCTTCACTCTACCCTCCGGGCAATCGCTCAGCATGCGCGACGAGGTGATTACGTTTGTAAATCGCAATCTCGAGCCTTATCGCGGCTACCATATTTTTATGCGTTCGTTGCCCGCCATTCTAGCGGAGAGGACGAACGCACATGCTGTTATCGTGGGAGGGGATGGGGCATCCTACGGACCCCCGCCGCGAAATGGCCAGAGTTGGAAAGATGTTTTCTTCAACGAGGTGAAGGATAGGTTGCCGCTAGATCGAGTGCATTTCGTGGGGAAGGTGCCATACGCGAGTTTCATTTCGTTGATGCAGATCTCAAGCGCACACGTTTATCTGACCTATCCTTTCGTTTTGTCTTGGTCAATGATCGAAGCGATGAGCGCGGGCGCGCTCGTGATCGCATCCAAAACCGCGCCAGTCGAGGAGGTGATCGAGGATGACGAAAACGGGCTGCTGACCAATTTTTTCGACACGGAAGGGCTTTCGGAACGAGTGATCGAGGCCTTGGCCGATCCGCTGCAGTTCTCAAGAATTCGAGAAGCGGCTCGCCGTTCGATCGTCGACCGGTACGACCTTAACCAGCGATGTCTGCCCCAGTGGGTAAAATTTCTTCGCCAGTTCGATCCGGCCAACCACGGTTAAGGCCGACCAGACAGGTTCGCTGGCAGGTTCCAGCTGTCTATCAGCGCTACCGAATGGCGGAGCGGTGCAGGCTAAAAGTTAACGAGCCAACTGATATTGTGAACCGCCGGGTTAGAATTTTGGCAGCTGCTACCCCGACGAGGGGGTGGTCAAAATCACTTTCTTATTTCCAAAATCTGCTAATGTTTTGGTGCTTGCCGTTCCATACTTGAAAGCATTTCATGACGTTACAGGCCATCGCACCGAAGGCTGAGGAGGCCGCGCCCGTTGAGCGGGTTGATTCGGGTCTTTTTTCCGTAGCAACGATGGCGGGTTATTTCCGAATTGCAGTTGATCCACGGCAGTTGGCACATGAGCTTGGGCTGACGGGCCAGCTTTCTGGGCCTGAGGAGATTGTGCGGGCGGCCATGCGGGTGGATTTGAAGGCGCGCTGGATTGCCCAAGCGAAGCCCAAGCGGCTTGCGGCGATCCCGCTGCCTGCGATCATCGGGTTGAAGGAAGGCGGCTATCAGGTACTGGCGCACGGGGCGGCCAAAGGCCAGTTCCGCTTGGCGGATCCGGTCAGGCGTACCAGTACGGAAGTCGATCTGGAGGGACTTTCGGCGCAGTGGGACGGCAATATAATCCTAGTGACCCGCCGCGTCGGGGGGGCAGGCAGCGATCCGAAGACCTTTGGCTTCAACTGGTTCCTACCCTCGATCTGGCGCTATCGCCGAGCGCTGTCGCATGTGCTGATCGCGTCGTTCTTCGTGCAGATATTCGGGCTGATCACCCCGTTGTTCTTCCAGCTGGTAATCGACAAAGTGCTGGTTCACAAGGGGCTGTCGACACTGATCGTACTGGTGGTGGGGCTGGTTGTGATCGGCCTGTTCGAGACCATCTTGCAATATCTGCGCAGCTACGCGCTTAACCACACCACCAACCGGATGGACGTGGAACTGGGGCGACGGTTATTCTACCACTTGTTCCGCCTGCCCATTAGCTATTTTGAGACCCGCCCGACCGGCCAGACGGTGGCGCGGGTGCGCGAACTGGAGACAATTCGCAACTTTCTTACCGGCCAGGGGCTGACGTCGCTACTGGACCTGTTTTTTACCTTCGTGTTCATCGCCGTGCTGTTCCTCTACTCGGTCCAGCTCACGCTGGTGGTTCTGGCGACCATCCCGGTTTACATCCTGATTGCGACACTGATCCGGCCCTTCCTGCGCGACCAGATCAAAGAGAAATTCAATCGCGGCGCGCAGAGTCAGCAGTTTTTGGTGGAATCGATCGTAGGGGCACAGACGCTGAAGGCCTCCAGTGTCGAGCCGATGATGCAGGTACAGTGGGAGGAGCGCCTGGCGGCTTATGTGCGCACATCATTCGATGCCACCATGCTGGGAACGCTGGGCCAGAACCTGATCCAGTATGTCAGCAAGCTGACTACAGCGATGATCCTGCTGTTTGGGGCCCAAGCGGTGATTGCCGGCACTATGACGGTCGGGGAACTGATAGCTTTCAACATGATCTCGAGCCAGGTGCTGCAGCCGATCCTGCGGCTGTCGCAGTTGTGGCAGGACTTTCAGCAGGTGCAGGTCTCGGTGGAGCGGCTGGGCGACATCCTCAACTCGCCGGTGGAGCCGATCCCGCCGAATCTGCCGACGCTGGGACCGCCCAAGGGGGGCATCGAGTTGCGGGGGGTGACCTTCCGCTATCAGCCTGGCCGGCCCGAGGTTATCCAGAACCTAACGCTGAACATCAAGCCGGGCGAGGTGATCGGCATTGTCGGACCGTCCGGCTCGGGCAAGTCCACGCTGACCAAGCTGGTGCAGCGGCTGTACTCGCCGGAGCGTGGCCAGATCATGCTGGACGGGGTCGACATCGCACAGCTCGATCCGGGCTGGCTGCGCCGGCAGATCGGCGTAGTTCTGCAGGAAAACCTTTTGTTCAACCGTTCGATCCACGACAACATCGCTCTGACCAATCCGGCGATGGCAAGGGCGCAGGTCATGAACGTGGCCCGGCTCGGCGGCGCCGATGAGTTTATTGCTGCGCTGCCGCAGGGCTACGACACCATCATCGAGGAGCGGGGCGCCAACCTGTCTGGGGGCCAGCGCCAGCGCATTGCCATCGCCCGGGCGCTTGCCACCAACCCCCGTATCTTGATCCTGGATGAGGCCACCAGCGCGCTGGACTACGAGAGCGAGCGCATTATCCAGAACAACATGCGCGCCATCACCAAGGGCCGCACCGTGATCATTATTGCCCACCGCCTGGCCGCGGTCCGCCCCTGCGACCGGATTATCGGCCTGGTCGGCGGCAAGATGGTCGAACAGGGCACTCACGATCAGCTAGTGGCCCAGCCCAAGGGTCTGTATGCCCGTCTGTGGTCGTTGCAGAACGATTGGACCAAGTCATGAACAACAAGGCCCTGAATAGGGAGGCTTTGCCGCCACGGGACAATCTGGTTCCGCTTAAATCCGCGGTCAGCGGCCGCGACCGGGAGTTCCTGCCGTCCGCCCTGGAGGTCCTGGAGACACCGCCCTCGCCAGTGCCGGTGGCGCTGATGCTAACGATCTGCGCCTTCGTGGCGGCGGCCATTGCCTGGTCGTTCTTTGGTCGGCTGGACGTCCATGCGGTGGCCCAGGGCAAGATCGAGGCCTCCGGCCGGACCAAGGTGATTCAGCCGATGGATCCGGGCAAGGTGGTCTCGCTGGCGGTGGAGAACGGCACCCATGTCAAGGCGGGTGACGAACTGATCGCCTTCGACCCGGCCGAGGCCGAGGCCGATGCGCGCAGATTACGGGAGGCGGTCAGTTCGGCTTACGCCGAGATCGTGCGGCGGCAACTGGCCATCCGCCAGGCGCGGGCATGGCCTTCCGCGCCGCTGCTGCCGGTCGCCGCCATCCAATGGAAGGATGATATCCTGCCGGCCAGCCGGGCCCGCGAGCACCAAGTGCTGCTGGCCGATGTCAGCCAGCTCAGCGAGACGCTGGGCAATATCGAGCAGCAAATTGCCCAGAAGAACGCGACCCGCGACCGCCTCAACATGAGCATCAAGTTCCAGACCGAACTGATCAAGACCCTGCAGGATCGCGTGGCGGTCCGCGAGACCTCGCTCAAGCTCGAGGTCGGCACCAAGATCAACCTGTTCGATGCTATGGAATCGCTGGACAAATCGCGCTCGGCGCTCGCCAGCGATACCGGCCAGCTACTGGAGGCCCAGGCTGCGGTCGCCGAACTGAATAGTGAAAAGGACAAGGCCCTCGCCACCTTCGTCGCCGACAACACCACTAAGCTTGCTGATGCCGAGCGCAAACTGGAAGACACTGCCCAGCAATACGCCAAGGCCAACACCAAGCTCACCCGCACCAAACTATACGCTCCCGCCGACGGGATCGTGCAGCAGGTCGCCGTCACCACCGTCGGCCAGGTCGTGACCACCGGCCAGCAGCTCATGACCATCGTGCCCAACGATGGCCGGTTCCAAGTCGAGGTCTACGTCGCCAATACCGACATCGGCTTCGTCAAAGTCGGCCAGGACGCTGTCATCAAGCTCGATACCTTTCCCTTTACCCGCTTCGGCTCGCTCCACGGCAAGGTCACCCGCATCGCCACCGATGCCATCGACGAACAGACCGCCCGCCGCCAGCAAGCCAACGCCACCAGCCAGGTCAACGCTCAAAACTCAGCCGGCGTGAGCCCTGGCCAGCCCCAGAACTTCGTCTTCCTTGTTACTATCGCGCTCGACGAAAACGCCATGAAAATCGATGATGCCGTGATCCCCCTTACGCCCGGCATGACCCTTACCGCCGAAATCAAGACCGATAGCCGACGTATCATCGAATACGTACTCTCCCCTCTCGCAAGAATAGCTTCGCAAGCCCTCAAAGAACGGTGAGAAATCAACGCATCGTGAGAAGAGGAAGCGAAGATGACCAGAACAGTGATACTTTTGGGACTGCTATGTCTTTTTTCGGGATCGATTGCATACGCGCAAAATACCGGCTGCGCGGCAGTTTCGGACGAACGCGAGAGACTGGCATGTTTCGACAACAAGAAAACGTCAAAGGAAACCAAGCCGGCGGCCAAAACGGACGCGCCGCCGATGACCGCCTTGCAGCTTATCGAGAATGAGAACAAGAAGGTTAACGCTCGGATCAAGAATATTTGTCGAGGATGTTAGTTTGTTCGTTCGCGTCACAAGTTCAGGGGTGCTTTCATCAATTTCGTTTTTCCCCGGTGAGGAGGTCATCCCGAAGTCCTGGAAGGTGATCCAGCACGTCCGCGAGAAGTTTACTTGTCGTGACTGCGAGAAGATCAGCCAGGCCCCGGTGCCGTTCCATTTGCTTGCCCGCGGCTGGGCGGGGCCAAGCCTGCTGGCGATGGTGCTGTTCGAGAAGTTTGGTCAACATCAGCCGCTGAACCGGCAAGCGGAGCGCTATGCCAAGGAGGGCGTGCCGATCAGCCTGTCAACCCTGGCCAACCAGGTCGGCGGCTGTACGGCGGCGCTGGCACCGTTGTTCAAGCGCCTCGAGGCCTATGTGCTGAGCGCCGAGCGATTGCACGGGGACGATATCACGGTCCCGGTCCTGGCCAAAGGCAAGACCGACACCGGCCGGATCTGGGTCTATGTGCGCGACGACAAGCCTTTTGGCGGGCAGGCCCCGCCGGGGGCGGTGTTCTATTACTCACGTGATCGCGCCGGCGAGCATCCCCGGCTCACTTGGCCAACTACAGTGGCATCTTCCAGGCCGATGCCTACGGCGGCTATGGCAAGCTTTACGACTCGGGCCGCAACGCAGGTCCGATCCTGGAAGCCGCTTGCTGGGTCCATGCCCGGCGGCCGTTCTTCGTGATGGCGGATCTGGCCGAGAATGCGCGTCGCAAGGCTCAGGGCAAGAAGCCGGCAGTGATCTCGCCGCGGGCGCTGGACACAGTCGGCCGGATCGACGCCCTGTTCGAGATCGAGCGGACCATCAACGGTCAGAGCGCCGAAAGGCGCAAGGCGGTTCGCCAGGAACTCAGCGCGCCGCTCGTGACCGATCTAGAAGCCTGGATGCGCGCGCAACGCGCCAAGCTCTCGCGCAGCAACGATGTCCAAGGCCATGGACTACATGCTCAAGCGTTGGAGCGCATTTACCCGCTTCCTCCGCGCGGCAGCTACCCCAGCCTCATGGGAAAGCACGAATGACGCCCCGGACGGTGTCGACTAAATATTAACCGCCATCCGTTATCTTCGAGGCAATCGTGGACTGATCCGCAACACTGGCCACGTGACTGACGCGTAAGGAAACCCGCCCGGGCATTGCCGGCGGGTTTTTCTTTGCCTCCGCGGTTCTCAGCCCGATACCCTGCCAGCCGCCTACGGGGGCCGACGCAATGAGCCCGTCCTAACCTGCAGGGCTTTTTGTTGGGACGCACGCGCAACGCCGCGCCAGCCGAATATGTTGGCTGGGCGGCGTTGGCTTAGGTACTGGGCCCTGAAATCCCCCAGCGCCGTTAGTTCGCTGCGAGCGTGCCGAGGGTTCGATAACAGGTCCGTGAACGAGCGTTTTTGCGCTCTCAGCCGGGTTGGGCCGCCTACTTTGCGTCGCTATCGCCGTCGCTCTGGGGACGATTTCTGGTTAAGCCGAGCCAGCCCTGCACCACCCGCAGCCAAGCCGTTCCTAGCATCTCGCTGGGTGCGCGCTCTGCTTCTCTCTGGGCCTCAGCCGCTTTTGCACGGTATTCGTCGTGCCGCGTCATGGGGTGACAATGCAGGTAGCGCTGGGTAGAGCTAGGGCCGGCGGAGCTATAGTCCGGCGCCGATGCCGATGCGTTACGCGAGATCGGGGTGATGAAATCCCTGTGCAGGCAGGTTGGGCTTTTGGCACCATCGAATAGCACGGTGACGCCTGTATTGCGCTGGGAAACCTCGACAACGATCCCTGCTTGCCTGCCAGCGATCGCAATCGAGTGGCTCCGAGTTCACTGATCTTGAAGCGAGCGCCGACGTCCAATCTATTATCCTGCGCGTTACTCACAATTTTACTCCAGATAAAAACTGTACTTAGAATGTCTTGTCCCGGCCCAGCGTTCCAACGGTCGGCTTGTTTCCGAGGAGGCCGCGGAGGTACTCCAAAGTAGCTCGGAACGATCCAGCCAGTTGCGCTAACTGTGGTCGCCGCTGGCGCATTTTTCGGCGCTGCGGCTGGAATGGGCGGCCCCAGCACAGCCAGCCCCTGCTGGGGCCGCTTTTTTCGCGAAGCTACTGGTTGACGGCCACGACGTGAGCTGTGGCTAGGTACCAAGAAGATTGCCACCTTCCGCCGTCTCGATAGCTAGGCCCGTAGTTCTCCGGGTATGAACGGTGAGCAAGGGTCGATTAACGACCGGTGCCGTAACGTGGCCGAATGACCGACAACTCCAATCATCCGATCTCAATGGAAGAGATACTGCGCCGCATCAGGGAGCAGTACGCCGTCGATATTTAAAAGATAAGGCGTTCTGCACGGACCAAGCCTTTTGAGGACGAGTACCCTACGGCCGGTGCGAGGTCATCGAAAAACTGCGCAAGAAATCTCTCAATGCCTCAGTTGGCGGCCTTTGAGCCGTGGATATGCGGCCCCAGTGTACTGGAGGTGCACTGGGGCCGCCCATTCCAGCCGACCGGCAAGGCGGATTGCCAAAGGCCTGCTAAATTACCGCACCTCGGGCTGATCTTTCCGAACTAGTTCGGAGTAACTCAGTTGGCGGCCTCTTTCATTGATCCCGCTTCCGCCGCGCGAATGCCGTCGGCTTGGCAATCGTCACTCTGGGGCGCGGATCGCCAACCGCGCGACCGTTCGGAGTTAGTGCGTCAGGTTAAAGCGGCCTATCCGGCGCGGCCCATCCCAAAGTTCGACCGGCCCGTCTGCAACAATAGCCTTGGCGCGCTCGATCGCCTCGGCTTCATCGGCGCAGTAAAGCTCGATCGAACTGACGACACTACCCTCGAACGTCAATATGAAGGCCAAGTAGCTGGCTGGTAAGCGGGGTCACTTGGATCTAGCGGGCCCGCGGTCGATTGGGGCTTTGTTCACCCTCCGGCCGCCCACCTTGGCCGCGGGATCACAGGACCGCCACGCCGTGCTGTGGCGGGAGAGATTCGACAGGCTCAATATAGTCTCGGTGCAACGCCGTTGGCGACTTGCAGCCATCGAAAATGACGCGGATGGTGCATGGATATTGGCCGCCACCAACGATCACTCCACCCTTGGCAGCTAGACGCGGGCATCGAGCCGCCCCAAGAGGACTCATCTTGAAACGATCGCCAATCGCAATTTCAATCTGATCACGAATCATGGGGTAACTTTCCACCGCAACCAACTCGGTGACAAGTCAGCCAGCCTTGCGGGGCCTAAAAGAACGGCCCAAGCCGGGGGGTAGCTGAGGCCGTCGTCTCGTAGCGCGCCGGGGGCGGCCCGGCGCATGCGTCAATTACTCCACCGGGCGAAGGTTCCTAACGTCGCGGTCGGTTAACGCTATATCGATCGCAGCGCTGACGCGCCATCAGAGACACTGGGCAATTCCTTGTCTCGTCTGCCCAACGTTCTGGGGATTTCACGATCCCGCCTCGGTTGCCTTCCTGAAGTATAGCGTTTTCCGATTCTGGCCCAAGGGGACGAACCTTCGTTGGATTAGCCCTTCATTGGCGAGTTGGTGTAATTTTGTCTTGATCGACGCCGGGGTCCACACCCCTTCTATTTCCCAGATCGAACGGGCGGATATGGCGTTTTCTTCGCCGACGGGCACCAGTTGGAGTAGCGCGGCTTGATCCATGGTGTGAGGTCTTATTTTCTGCGCCCTCAGCCCCCAGTCTGCTTGCGGCCGAACTGAATCCTTTCGCAACCATCCGGGGGCAGCAAGCGATTAGACGCGAGAAAGCCGCCCTCAGGGAACAGGCAAGTTAGACCAGTCGGAGCGTCAACTGGTGCCGATCCCCTCCCTCATGACGTTCGACAAAATCAGAGAGCGCAGAGGGGAGATCGCGCATCTGCAAATCGCATCGTCGGCGAAGTTCGTGGGCAACATCTTCGGAACGTCTTCAGACCAACGCTCGGCAGTGTTAAAGGCCACGACCCGGATCGGGTTGCTGTATTGGCCGGTGAGCAGGTCCTGGATGACCGTTTCAAGATCGGTCGTCTCATAGTTGGCCTCGACGCATGCGCGGCCAATTTTGCCGAAGTCATTGGCAACCATATAGATGGTCTGAGTTGTACGCATTTTGCACGGCAAAAACGCCTGAGGGCGAATGTCGGGAAAAAGTGGCAATGGGACCGGCTTGATTGATCTACGTCAAAGATTACGGAGTTTATGGGATCAGCAATTCCGAGCATGCCCCAAGGCCGAGATTGGATCGACATCGCTGGATATCTCTCGCTGGCCCTGGCCGGACTGGCGCTCATTGTGATTGTTGTGTCCTAACTATTTGTGCTCTGCACAAATGGGCTGCGGAGACAGTCGATGCCTCGGGTAGCTCAAAGGTAGATGATGAATGCCGCTCACAGTGAGGGCCGTAAGCATTTAAGCAAACAGATCCGTCGCCGGCCGGCGTGAATTTCACGTAGGTGCCGCTCTCGTGCAGCAACGGCCACCCCCGCGCGATAGCTAGATCAAGCCCGGCCTTGTATTCGGTCGGGCTGGCGCCGTGCTGAAATAGCATCGGCCCGTTAATCTTCTCGATGTGGATGCGGCCATCTTGGATGGCTTCCGTAGCATTGGCGCTTTTCAGCAGTTTGCTGGCGGCCTTTTCAGGTTCGGAATACGGGCGCTCGGCGCTGAACTTCATGCGTGCTGCGAATCCATATGCGCATCGTGAACGTGACGGTCGGTTACTGCGATATCGATCGCGGCGCCACAGAAACACCGCGCCTGTCCACTGGTTGATTGCGTCGGCAGCGGGAGGCCGGCGTTATACATGGAGTATTTCCAAGCCGTCCAAGCGCGTTGGCGGCGATGTCCGTGGAAGTCGGCTTCGGTGCATTGAGGCAGGTAGTTCTTCCACGCGGTTTCGAAGCCTGCCCGCGCCTCATCGAAGCTCGCCGCATAGCCGGAGCGGTTATGCCCGCGGTGTGATGCCGGATAGAAACCGACCCGCGATCGTGCCGACCTGAACGTCACCACAAAAGACAGGCCAACAATCAGAGCGTTCGGGGTGAGCGCGGCGGGTAAGTTCGGGCATGCGCTATTGAAGCGCGGTATGTCTGGTGGGGAAATCGTCAATCGATGGTGGATCGGTCGGGTGGAGAACTACAGCGTGTGGTGGCTGGGGAATGCTGCACAGTACAGCGTAAGGCGTCGGCCTTTTACTTCTCTTTTTCTTCCGCTTGCTCTTGCTCTAAGTCACCAATCAGCTTCCCGATGCGCTCTTTGTTTTTGGCGTCGTTCGCGCCTTTCACCAAGCGTTTGGCTTGTTCCAAACGGCGGGCAATTTGCTCTTGGCAGGCTAGTTGGTCCGGCATCATTTGTGCTGTCTCCGCAGAGTCAGACGAATGGCGAGGCGAATGGTTCAAATCTACTTGGGGTGACCGTCGCCGCCACATGAGGCGGCCACTCAATTGAGAGATTTCTTGCGCAGTTTTTCGATGACCTCGCACAGGCCGTAGGGGTACCCTCCTCAACGATTGGGTAGGCCTGATCCGTGCAGAACACCTTAGCTTTTATCTCGTCGGCGGCGTACTGCTCCCGAATGCGGCGCAGTATTTCTTCGCGTTCGGTCATTTGGCCAAGCTACCCATAGACTCGTTATTTAAAAGCCGCCGCTGGCTGTTCTTGCCATGCGACGGCTTAGATAACGGCTCCATCCAGAAGCTTTGCCAGCATCGCGCGGACGCGGTTAATGGACGGTTAAGTTAAAATTCGCAACAAAAAATGGCCTCGTACCCAGCGCCTCCTAAAACAAACTAGGCCACTGTCGGGGTATTTCGTCCGGGGCTTTCAGCCGGGCCAAATGATCGTTGCGATCAGATATGCTATCCCGCCGCAAAGGATAAGCAGGCCAACAATCAAGATCGTCCGATCGCTCATTTCCCCTTCGCCTTCAGCCCGCTTTCCGGCAGTCGCTCGACGTATTTTCACGGCGCTGCTCTTTGAATGACCGCGGCATTACAGAATCATCATTTCCAATTCGCCTTCGGCCTGATCTCGACCGTGTTGTTGCTTATCAGCATCCGCGGCAAATCTTTTTCAGCTTCGCGTCTAGTTTTGCGTTTTCCACGGCGAGCGCATCGACCATCGACCCCTGATCAGAGGAAGCATTTGATGCCGCGGCCTTCTGTTTCGCCACGGTCTTAGCGGCTGATGGTGGCGTGGCCCGGTCATAACAAGCCAATCGATTGCTAGCCTTCGGCACCGTCGAGCATTCGGAAGTTTGAGCGACCGCGCCTTGGCAGCCCACGATAATCAATGCGGTTAGCAGCAAAAGCTTCATCCGAAATTCTCCAAAGAAAAAGTTGGGGCATGGGCCGGCGTCGAAGTAGCGCGCGCCTTACCGGGTGTTCATCTGACTTTAGCCTTTAACCCTAGCTCGACAAGACGGGATTATATCGCTGTCCACCAGGGCAACGCATCCTTGGCCCGCAGCATGGCGGGAGGCGGGTTGTTGACCTTAACACAGTTGCATGACCGAGTAGATCTGGGTGTGCTTACGCCCTGACAGTGGTACGCGTGAAGTAAGGCGCCGGTTGACAGGGCTTCTATGAAAGAGGCCGCCAATGAGGCGGCCTGATTTCGCGTGCTCAGCGACAGGTCTGTCGATACCTACGGCAATTTCCTTCGCCTTGTTCGCCCAACTGGTCCTTGTTGAGACAAGCTGCCCGCAGTTCGCCGCACACATCACGTCGGACTGGTTTTTGGCACGTTTCCCGATATCTGCGGCAGTTTCCTTCGCCCTGCTCCCCAAGCGCGGCCTTGTTTTCGCAGGCACGTCGCAATTCGTCGCATTGGCCACCGCGACTACGGCCGTCGTCTACTCGGACGCCGCCCGGGCCGATCTGAACAGATTGGGAAAACACGGCTGTTGGAATTACAAAAAAAGCCGCCGTCGCGACTACGAATGCAAGCCTGCGCATCACGGACCTCCAGTGAAAGACCGGACGGACCCGGCTTTGCAACAATGTCCCGCCCTAATGTTTGTTCCCGATGCTCGTTCCAGCCGAACGTAACTTTCCTATTTTTCCCGATTTGTTTTGGGAGAAAGTAAGGAGGGTTGAAATGAAACGCCGACGTTGGTCCGAAGATGACATCGCCCGGCTACGCGGCATGGCTCAAAAAATGCTGGCCCCGCAAATAGCAGTTGAGTTGGGTAGGGGTGTTGCCGCCGTCGCAATGAAAGCGCACAAGCTGAAACTTTCGCTCCGGATAAGCGGAAGGAAGGAAGCCACTCACCTAGGCCTGCGGACGCTGCATGCGGCTTAGATAGGCGATGGCGCGAACTGCCACCGCGCGATTGCCGCGACGGGCGAGTATTGGCCAATACAATCCCGGCGACGCCCGCCGGCGCAGCTGCGCTGATTCAGCACGCCCTCGATGAAGGCTTAAGAACCGATGAAAGGTGGTGGCATATGACAGCGCTCAGGAGCGCGGTCGCGGTAAGGCCGCTCGGTGGGGTCGAGCCCGCCGGTTCGCGCGCGGGCTTTGCGATTGTTTAACCATCTACGATCATCATGAATGCAATCGCGGAACAGACCCTCAAAGCCCCCCGAGAGGATTGCGTAGGAAACCCGCCGGGGGCAGTTACCGGCGGGTTTTCTTTGCCCGCGCAAACGAACCCTTACACGAGGCTGACAATGGCGAGGGCTAGTTCAGGGCCGAATTCGCTAGATGCCAGCGCGATCAATGTTCCGGCAAAGACGGCCAAAATGGCGGTGACTGGGAGAGCGATCATTTTGAAAACCCCTGCGTAGCCTGTGACGATGAGCCTCCGCCGGCTTCGTTTCCGGACGACTGCGTGGGGGAGGGCAATTGGTTTCGTTCACCGAGACGTTATCTTCCGTAGAATGTCGAAATGAGCCGCCCGTTGAAGGGAGCGGAACAAGTCCTGATCGCATCGCTTAGTTGTGCAAGACCGAATGGATGCGACGCCCCCCGTGCTTCATTCGAGGAAATGTCGGCCCCAGTGTCCGCCCGCGCGCACGCTGGGGCCGTTTCATTGGAACTTCTGAACTCCCTAAGAGTCGAATCCTAGCTTCCGGCGACTCACCTCCACCGGAAGAAAACCCCAACTGGGTTGGCGGCCTTTGGTGCAGCGTGCCGTTCTCCGCGCCGAGGCCGTTTGCGTGTCGCGGCTCCCTGGACGACGCTAAAGAACGGCCTCAGAGCTTAGGGAAGCGCGCTGCGCAGCGCCGCTAGCGCTGCGTCGCAGGCCGCCGACGTGCTCCAAGCAGGCTACCTGCATGGCTTATACGTGCCGCAGGCACACACCGCTCTAAATTTCATAAAAACTATCGACGATCATTGAGTGGAACTTAGGTTCCGCAGTTTTAGGCTCCCGATGCTTCCTAGGGCAGCAACAGAGGTAGGAGCCACTATGAAAAATCTTGTTTTGACGTTTTTCCGGAATGAGTCTGGCGCTACAGCAATTGAATATGGCTTGATTGCCGCCGGTATCGCGATCGCGATCATCACTGCGGTGCAGGGTGTCGGCGGCAAGCTCAGCACCAATTTTGACTCAATCAGCACGTCGCTGAAATAGACAAGGCCGGTCAGTGCGGAGGACCAGCAAACCCAACTAAGACAGCGGTCCCTGCTACCGTTACCGGGGCGCACAACGGGCCCGCCGGTTCACCCCGGCGGGTTTTTTCCGAGACCTCGATCGGGAAAGAGGCCGCCTCAGTTGGCGGCCTATTGGTTTGGGTCACACTTCGGGGAACCGACGTCCATGACACCCATCGCCCTACCAGCGTAGTAGGCACTGCCTACGGCATCACCCAGCGCGCCGAGGGCCTGGGAAGCCAATACAAATGTGGCGGCAACGGCTATTGTCGTTTTGCGGTCTGTTCCGCCGGAAACCAGGTCCAAGTCACCATCATTCAGGACGCTGTTGAAATTTGTCATAGCCGTCTCCCATTTGTCGCCTGCGCGAGATCATCCCGGCGGCCGTGATCAAAGGGATACGCGAACGCTCAGTTGCTCGCCCTGATACACATCACACAGACAACAGTGGGGTTTCACCACTTCTGTTCCCGCTTTACCAAGTGCCTTCCTTTGCCCGCAGCATGGCGGGCGAGGCGGGGTTTTTGACCTTCAGCAGGCGTGTCGGAAGAGTTCGGGCCCGATCTCGCCGCGCTTAGTCGGAGATGAATATGCCGTCGACGCGCCGCGCCAGCAACCGGGCGAGGTTGGTCTTCCTCATCGTAAGGGGCAGCTTCCGGATATCCTTGCCATCGGCTACCAGCATATCGAAGGCATAGAACTGCACCTCGTCGTTATGCTTCCGGGAATGCAGGCCGTCGAAGTCGGAGTTGCCATCGACGCCGAGCAGCACCGCTTCACCATCCAGGACGAACGACGTCGACCGGATGCGCAGCGCGGCCTCGGTGATCAGCGGATATTTGTCGCTCCAGTCATAGCCGTTCCGGGTGAACAGCCGGACCCGCCTTGCCCTCTCGATGAACGATCAGCCGGTAGCCATCGTGCTTGACCTCGTAGATCCAGCTTTTGGAGGTCGGGACATTGGGGCGCGGGTCGGGATGCAGGGTTCGAAGGCACTGGTACGCATGCGGATTAGATAGGCGAGGGCATTGAAAACGCGAGTTTGATCGGGCCGGACCTAGAACAAACCACGAAGGCTCCATGCTGTTTCCGTGCTGCTCGGAACCGTTGGTAGTCACCCGTAACTGCTTGATTTCACTTGCACCGGCTAGCAGCGTTTAGCAGCACGGATTTTGCCAGAACAACCGGAATTGCGAGAAACCCTTTATTTGAAAGGGTTTTTCCTGGCGATCCCAGCAGGATTCCAACCTGCAACCCACGGAGTATAAATCCGTTACTCCAGAGTGCGAAGACGAGAGGCGCAATGGAGCTAGAGCCCAAGAGCCGAAAGTAGATCTGCTGCCATTTTTGCTACCGAACTCCCGATTACATAGGAGGACATGGCGGTAACGCATGGCCAAGCTCGCCGATGTACGCGATCGAGCAGATGGACACGACCGATGATGTGCCGTGGCGATCAGAGTCGCAAATCGGTTCTCGCGTTCGAGCATCAGCCGCGCCCAATCAATGATTTGAAATCAAGGACGTTGTTGTCCGACCAGGCCGATGCGACTGGACGGCGCAGCAGGCGCCCGATTTTCATTAACTTCATCTTTTTCTTGGGCGGGTCGAACGACGGGCAGTGGATGGGTTTCCAGCCAAAGCTGGCGTGCAAAGCTGGCGGGTTCGAGGCCGCTTCTGATCCACCAATCCCTTTCTTTGCCGGCGCGATGCAGTTCGCGGTGATGCGCCCGGCACAGCGGTACCGTAAATTCGTCGCTGACCTTTTGGCCGAGCCCGCGGGGTTGTGCAAAACGCAAATGGTGTGGGTCACAGGGCTCGCGGCCGCAGACAAGGCAGGGGTGGCTAGCCACAAAGCGCAGGTGCTGCTTGTCTCGCTGCCGCTTGGTCTCCGGCAGCGCTAGCACGCTTTTGTCGATGCGCGATCGGACCTCTGCGGTCGCCATGGGTTCTTGCTGTTCGCCTGACGCGATACCGGTATCCGACGTCATTTGCTCGCAGGCGAGCTTTTTCTGAAACGCCGCCCTGACCTTGTCGCCATCTACAGGCGTCAGGGTGTTTGCTTTTGGCCAGGCCCGTAACGTCCAGACGTCCAGATTGTCAAGTTCTAACCCCTCTAGCTCCGCAAGCAGTTGGTCGCGCAGCGTTGCCGAAGCTCCCGCCGGCAGGACACTGATGTGGACACCTTTGGCCCGCTTGCGAGCGCTTTGGAACGTTTTCGCTGCCGGGGTCTGGCCGTTCGTGCCGGATCGCGACGGGCTGTTTGTGAGGGATGGATCCCCAATCGGGGGCCAACGTCGGGTGCATCGAGATCGTCATCGCCGGCAATACCGACCAGCGTAAACAGCCCGTAGCGCCGGGCATAGGTGAGAGCGGCCCCCATCCGGTGCGGGGCCGCGGTCTCGGTGACGGGACAGACCGGCCAGTCCGAGGCCAGCCATTCGCCGGAAGCATGGAGAAGGGTGGTGGTGAGCTTGATCAGACCGGTCTCAGGCTCTATCGCGGTTGCTTGGACGGTCGCGATCTCGTGCTTGCTCAGGCATTTTCGGACAATATCCAGTCCACTTGCCAGCGAGGCATAGCGGAAGGTTCGGCTCTCCTCTCGCGGGAGCGCCGAAGGGATGGTCGCCGTCAGCGACTTCTCGGGGTTCTGGATTTCCGCCTGCGCTTTAGCGAGGGCGGCGCCTATATTGCTGATCGATTGGCTTGCACGTTGCATCGGTAACTCCGATTAATAGGCGGGGTCGCTATTGTGCAGTCAGGAGTTCGACCTGGATCGCTAACAGGAGCGCGTCGGCGACAAGCTGGGTTTCCAGATGGGCGGTGAAGCCGCTCAGAAACGCATCCTGCGGGCAGGCGGACCGGAATGCGCGCAGCTCGCACCAGAATGCGGCCAGCAGCTCAAAGGCTGCGACATACCCCTCCGGAGGATCGCAGGACGGGTCGAGATGGGCAAAGTCGAAGGGCGATTCCATTGGCGCATCCACCGTCCTGACCTTCTGCAAGGGCCTTGCTCCGGCTTCCAAACGTCTCCCGATCGGAAAGCTCGGAAACTGCTATTCGGCGGCCTGAAGTTCAAAACTGATGGCGCCCGACTTGGAGCGCTTGGCACGGACGCCGTGCCCTTTGGCCTCTTTGGCGTCCTCTGGAATGAGCTTCTTGAGCTCGCCCTTGGCGGCCTCGTGATCGAGGAAGGCGGCTCGCGTTCGGCAAAACACCCCTGCGAATTCCGCCCAGGAGTTCGACGCACTCATGTCGACGATCCTGACTGCTTCGATCCGCGGCTTGGGCGGCTCGACACCGAAGAGGTGAGGGGTCTCGCCGGTCTGGACGCAGCGCCAGAACTTTTTCTCCGCCGTGAGCAGCAGGTGCTGGTAGAGCGGATCGGCCGGAATGGACATCTCCACCCATTTGCCGCCTCCGGTGATGATGGATAGCACCGCCGTCCTCGAAGCGGTGACCCACATATTGTGCTGCAACTGCGCCATGTGTTTCTCGGCTGCCCCTTCCTCCGAGAACGACCACGGCAGCATGAATTTGGCCTCGAACACCGATCCGGTCGCCTGGACCATGCCGTCGAGGGTTGCCGCCATCCACCTCTTGATCGGATGAAACACTTGCCGCTGCACCTGGGTGATGACCTGGCCGGTATTGCGTTCGTACCAGCGCCGGTTGAGGTCCTCGGTCACGGTGCCGAGCTGGACGATCAGATTTGCCGAAAGGTCCTCCGGCTCGATCTCGCCGCGCTTTTCCCGCCACGACCGGAGCAGGGCGGTGCCGTCGTCGCCCATGATGATGCGGGCGTCCGAGCCGCCGATGAAGGCGCGGCGGTTTGCGTTTGATTTTGTCCGTACGTCCGATTTCATGCTTTCCTCCAGCCAAGTGAGTCGACAGACCGTCAGAGATCAAGTGATATTTACTATATCATACGATATTAGGAAGTCAAAGTGAAATCTGGCCCACTGATCAGCGCCCAGATCAGAGCGGCGCGTGCGCTAGTTCGATGGCGCGCTCAGGATCTCGCGCGGGAGTCGTCGGTTGGCGTCGCCACGATCCGCCGCGCCGAACTGACCGATGGCGAAACCTCCATGACGGCCGCGAACGACCTCGCGGTCCGTCGAGCTCTCGAAGCCGCCGGCGTCGAGTTCATCGACGAGAACGGCGGTGGCCCCGGCGTACGTCTTCGAAAATCGGGAAAAGAAAAGCCCCGCAAATAGGCCGAAGCGCTGGCCGCTCGATAGCCATCGGAGATTGGTTCATTCGACAAGGGATGTCCGCCGGAAACGAGCGAAGAAGAAACCTCGCAAGTAGCTCGGACCTGAACTGCGTCGGCGCCTCGTGAGGTTAGTGCGACAGGCAGTGCCGGTTGAGAAAATGGCGTCGATGTTGCAGGTCATTGGGACCGGATCGCGGCGTCGCGACAACGAGCCTAATCGATGGCAGCACCTCTCGGCTACACCGAGCCGAAGCCGCGTGGCGTCCTGTGGGCGCTGTCAGGATTGGCGTTGTTCTTACGAAAATTCCTGTCGCCGCAAGTTGGCGACCAAACCGCGCTGTTAAAGCTTTCACTGCAGCAGTGCGGGTCAGAATTCATTAATACTTATCGTGTTACCTGCCTGTAGAGTTTGGCGAATCAGTCGATCTCTTTTCCCAGCTGCGGCGGTGTACCCCCGGGAAAACTCGTTACAGACAATCAGTCGGACGAGAGGCCTTTTTTCAAAAGGAACACCGCCATGCAACCTATCTCAAAACCAACCTTGCTCCGCAGCGAATACCCAAAGCGCAATCGTGCACAAGTTCGCACGCGTGGTGGCGGAGGCCGACTGAGCTTGCACGTGTGCGGCGCGTAAAGGCGGCGCTGATCGAAGGGCAAGCGCGCTTGGAGGGCTGGTGCTGCCCAAGCATTTTCGCTCCATGATGCAGGAGGTTCGATGGTGCCAGGCAATGGATTTGTGGTGGAGGGGGCTGCGGCCCGGCAGGCCGCCGCAACCGGCCCCCCTCAATCCGTTGGCATCTATGCCGGTGGCAGCACCGGGCCGATCGGCAGAAGCCTGCTGCCGTGTGCTCACTGAATTGATCAGGCTTGACCGGTATGCCAATCGCGCATTTGCACGGGGGGACCGCGCTATTCGTGAATTAGTAAAAGCGAAAAAAGAAGAGTCTGAGTCAGGCTCTGCACATTTGAGCCGATAACTGATCTGTTGGATGCTGAAAACCGGGTGGGCGGGGCTAGATTCAAAAGGAAATTCGCAGAGCGAAATAGATTCACAGCGCGAGCAGGTCAGCGCGCCGGCCGTCCAGGCTTGTGCGTCTCGGTTGTTGTCAACTCCGCTCACAAGGCCCGCGTGACGACGCACGCGATCACGAAAACCCAAGACAGTGCCACAATTACCAGGTCGGCATGCCGCGAAATTCGGAATAGATGGTGCGGAAGGCAACAACACAAACAAAGATTGAGAGCGGGAAATTCTGCAGAACGAACCCAATTTTGTGTCAATGTTATATAACTTAGCTGTTGATCCCGGGAGAATGCGGCGTGAAGGCGCTAACAGGGCTCGGCATCGATTTCGTCCAGGGCGGCACAAGCACCGCCGTCGCCAAATTCGGCTGCCACCGCTTGGCCGCGACGTCGTCGGTGGCCCCGTCACACGGAGGTGGCACCCCGCCGCTGGCCACCGAGCAGCAGGCGGCCGTGATCGATGACTTTCTCGATCTCGATGACGAGATCGACGAAGCGCTCGACCGCCGCCGCAACCGATCAGCAGGTCGTTGCCGTCGCCAACGAAGAGATAGTTGGTCCCCCCGTAGATGCTGTCGTTTCGCTCTCGCCCAGCAGCACGTCGAGCCCAGCTCCGCCCCTCAGGACATCGTTGCCCGCACCGGCATAGCCGTCGCCGTCACCAGCGGCGGGAACTAGGGCGTTGACTGGCGACGGCTTTCAGAACCTCGATGCCACAGCCCGCGGGGCTGTAGGGACGAGATCCGAGGCGTTACGACGTACGGGTGCGCCGCCACGCAAACGGGTGAACCCGTCGAAATTGAGTTCCAGCTTTCCTTGCCCGCCGAGAACGTGTAGTCGGGCGACTCTGATACAAAATCATTTGAGGGAATCGCATGCCGACATTTTCGGGTACATCGGGCAACGACACGGTAACGGGTTCGGTCAACGGGGCAAACACTAACGACACGCTCGAAGGGCTTGCAGGCAACGACACGTTGGTCGGCGGCGACGGCGCGGACTCATTGGATGGCGGTTCCGGCACTGACTTCGCTTCCTATGCAGATTCGCCGACTGGGGTGGTCGCAAGTCTCGCCAACCCAAGCCTCAATACCGGCTACGCATTGGGCGATACCTTCACTTCGATCGAAGGTTTAATTGGGAGCAACAGTAACGACACCCTCACAGGTGATGGCAATAATAATCTGCTCCGGGGTGGACCGGGCGCGGATCTATTGGATGGTGGGGCCGGGGCAGACACGGCAGACTACTTCGATGCAACGGCCGGAATCGTAGTCAACCTCGCTACACCTGCCAGCAACACTGGTGAAGCCGCCGGCGATATTTTTACCTCAATCGAAAACATACGCGGCTCTTCTTTCGACGATACTTTGACAGGCGACGCAAGTGGCAACACTTTGCGAGGCGGTCTCGGCGCAGATCAGTTGAACGGCGGCGCTGGATTTGACTTCGTGTCGTATGCCGATTCGACGACGGCAATTAGCGCCAGCCTTACAACGCCTGCATCCAACACGGGTGAAGCCGCTGGCGACACCTATATTTCAATCGAAGGAATCCGTGGAAGTGACTTTAACGATACCTTGGCTGGCGACGCGAACATTAATTTCCTTCAAGGGGGCTTAGGAGCCGACTCTCTTTTCGGTGCCGCCGGTTTTGACTATGCGGACTATGCTAACGCTGCGACCGGCATAACGGCAAATCTCGCCGATCCGTCAGCCAACACGGGAGAAGCAACGGGGGATGTTTACAATGGCATCGAGGCGCTCAAGGGCGGCGCATTCAACGATTCATTGGTCGGAGATAACGCTAGTAACTACCTGAGGGGTGGCTTGGGCGCTGACACTCTGATTGGCGGCGGCGGTATCGACACGGCCGACTATGCAAATGCGACAGCCGGTATTGTCGTTGACCTCAGTAACACCTCATCAAATACGGGCGAAGCCGCCGGCGATGTGTATGGTTCGATCGAAGGCATCCAGGGCACTGATTTCAACGACACCTTAGTCGGTAACGCTAATAGTGACAGCATCCTGGTTGGTCGTCTGGGAGCTGACTCGCTTGTTGGTGGCGCCAGCAGCTTTCAAGACTCGGCGAGTTATGTCAGTTCCACGACCGGAATAACGGCGAGTCTGGCTAATCCGGGATTGAACACTGGCGAAGCAGTTGGAGACAGCTATATTTCAATCGAAAAGCTAATCGGAAGTAATTTCAATGATCACCTCATCGGTGATACCGGCAATAACGGACTTCAGGGCGGCGTCGGCGCGGATACTATGGATGGCGGCGGCGGGTTTGATACAGCTGTCTATGGACCTGCGGCAACTGGCGTTCTGGCGAATCTTGGCGATAGTTCTCAGAACACGGGTGAGGCCGCTGGGGACGTCTACATCTCCATTGACGCCCTCTTCGGCTCCAGTTTCAATGACACCCTCATCGGGGATGCCAGTGACAATGTCCTGACAGGTTGGGGAGGGGCAGACGTTCTCAATGGCGGCGGCGGCATTGATAGGGCGTCTTATTTTCTTGCACCCTCCGGCGTAACGGCAAATCTGGCTAATTCGGACGCGAATACTGGTGAGGCTGCTGGCGACACGTATATTTCTATTGAACAGCTATCAGGCTCGCGCTTCAACGACACGCTTGTTGGCAATGGCGGTGACAACACGATCCAAGGCGATGCGGGTGATGATTCCATTGATGGCAGCGGCGGCAACGACAGGGCGCAGTTCCTTGGCAATCGAAGCGCGTACACCATAGTTAGGACCGGTCCGACTGGTCCGGTGCTGGTTACTGGCGAGGGTCTGGACAGGCTGGTCAACATCGAACTTTTGCAATTTGCAGACGTCACGTTGAATGTTTCCGATCTGCCGATTTCAAACACTGGCACGGCTGGCGCAGACTCCCTCTACGGTGACGTCGGCAATGACTCGCTGGTCGGGCTCGGTGGCAATGACGTTCTCGTCGGCTTTGGTGGCAATGACGTGGGCTACGGCGGCGATGGGAATGATTATTTCTACGCAGGGGCCGGCAACGACATATTGATTGGTGAAGCGGGTCTGGACGTCCTCCTGGGAGAGGCGGGTAACGATTCCATGTACGGCGGGCTTGGTTTCAATTATCTGTTCGGCGGCGATGGCAATGATCTTTTGATTGGCAACGGGGGTGTTGCAGGGGTCGGCGACGTCAACGTGATGCTCGCTGAAGGGGGCGCCGACGCGCTCTTCGGTGGCGAAGGCACCAATTATTTCTACGGTGGCACTGGCGTCGACAGCATGTTCGGTGGTGCCGGTCTCAACATTTTTATCTCGTCCGGCGAGACCGACGGCAACTTTATCTATGGCGGCTCTGGCCAGAACTACGTCTATGGTTCAAACGGAGGTGACACCGTGACTGGTGGCATCGGAGTGGACGTGTTCTTGATGGGGACGGGAGCCGACCTTATCACCGGTGGCGGCGGCGTCGACTATGCCTGGGGAGGCGGCGGTTCTGATACGTTCACCATCAACGACCTCGCCTCAGAAGTAATGGTGATCCAGGACTTCAACACCGGCGGTGTCAACGACGTCTTGAATTTCTCCGGTACGTCACTGCATTCGTTTGCCGACGTGCAAGCGGCTTCGTTCTATGCCGCGGGGATCAACACCACGATCATTACTGATGCTGCTGGAAATGCCGCGTGGCTGATTGGCAAGGGGCCCGGCGATTTGGACGCGAGCATGTTCAGATTTGGCTAGATTCGGTGGTCCGAATACGAATTTCAGATAACCCGCCGGTCACCACCGGCGGATGCAAATGAAAGGGGCCGCGCAAACTGAGGCGGCCTCCTGAATTTAAAGGAGGCAAAGGTGCTTTGAGATCGAGAAGTTCGCTGCGGTTACTGTTCCAGCGGTAGCGCCATTCAGCCAAACGGCCGTGTCGCCATCGAGCTGTACGACAAAATATGCGCCGTTTTGGTAGGCATGCGCGATCACGTCGGCGCACGATGTTAAGCCGGAGGCCGTTATCCACGGCTAAAGGCCGTTCGTTTCCATCTACGTTTCAATCTAGGTCGATCTCGAGGTAGGGACCGGCGCATTTTTGTCGGTTTTGGTAGCCATCAAACAGGACGAGCGCCCGTCCACCCAGGATACGCACCGCCGTTCCCCGTTGAGACTTAGTTCGGGGCGTGCGCGATTTCCCTCTCATTCAGCCGAACGCGATCTCCCACCTGAAATTCTGGTAAGGGTTGTCGCTCTTACGTGGCTTCATTGGAAACAGCATCAGTGGCCGTATCTTCAGGCCTTCACTTTCCCTTCCCCTTCAGCCCCGGTTCGACCAGCGGGGCGATAATCTAGAGTTTGCGGTCGCTAGATTTGTCGAGCCGTTTGTCCGCACCGGCAGAGCTAAGGTGTCCGACGAATTCGCCCGTTGGTTTGTAGATCTTTTGACCGCGGAGATCATACAGCTTCTGTCCGGATAGGTTATAAATTTTGTTTGCACGAATGACAGCGACGTACTGTCCTTCGCTGTTGAATATCTTTCCGTCCATCGTCACCTCTCCGGTTGGAAGAGCAATTCGTTCCCGCCGGAACTATCTCGTCGAGCTTTTGGGCCCGGCGTCGCGGCCGATGCCGATGCGCTACGCGAGATCGGGGTGATAAATCCCTGTGCAGGCCCCGAAAGCTTCCATCCGCCGGACCATTGTAAATTTTGCCGAAAGGGCAGTCTGACCGCATGGGTCGGTACTAGACATCGGGCCAGCCGATTTGATGACGAGCGCTCTGACACCTGGGCAATGCAAGGATCATTGTGCACTGAATGGCAAGGTTGCACGGGCGCGATAGGTCCAGAGTCCAAAACTACTACCGATTCCGCCGCGTTCAGCGCCAACCGCTATTTGCGCGCCGTTGCCAAAGGTTGCCGTCAGGCCGCTAACAGCGCGCGCGGACCTACCGTCGAGGATGAGTTTCGACGGTATCGCCGCGGCGGCCGTTCCCGCACTGTCGCTGTTGAAGTAATAGTCGCCAAATAAGCCGATATAGGGCATCAGAAGACTAGTAGCCCACCAGTGCACCGGATAAGACATCTTGACGCCGCCGCTGGCGCGGCCGACCGAGAAGTCGCGCGCGGTTTGCAAGGTCCCAAATGTGTCGTTGTAGGCGTTCTCATGTTCCCACAAGGCGTAGATGCGCGCCGAGGGCTCGATTTGGATGCCGTAGCTATTATAGGTGCCGGTCAGGCTGCCCGTGACCAGCCAGCGGTTACCGCTAAAGGACCCGGCAGCCAGGCCTGCCATTCCGTCATAGCCGATGACTGAATAGGCGAATCCGGTTTCGAAGCGGATGTTCTGCGAAATCTTCCAGCCAAGGTAGGATCCGACGGTCCAGCCGTCGCCCTTTAACCGCCCCTGCAGCGAGTCAGAACGGTAATCGAAGGTCTCGTAGCCACCAAGCACCCCGGTCAGGAAGTTCGGCGTAAACCTGCGCGTGAGCCCGGATAAGGCATTGACCTGCGTCCCCCTGAGATCGTTACCGATCGTATTGCGGCTGAAATCGGTGCCTCGCACGTCGATCCAGGCGAGCCAGTCGTGCGGCGGTGCCGCGGGGGACGGCCCTCTGGTCACCGTGCGATCCTTTCCGGCATAACCGAGTGCGGAGAAATTATCATCGATGCGGTTGCTGCTCGCATCCAGCGAAGCGAGGACCTGCCTGACGCTATCCTGCGAAGCCTGCTTTTCCGAAACTAGTTGTTCGAGCGCCTTGAGCGGATTGACAAGGCCGGCTCCGAATTGCGGATTGATGCCCGGGGCTCCGAGATGCCGGGCGGTCTTCACTAGAATCGCGCGAATTTCCTCCGGTTTGAGAGACGCCTTTCGAGCCAGCAGCAGTGCTGCAACCCCGCTTACATTAGCGGTCGAAACCGAGGTGCCAGTCGTAAACTGCATCCGCCCGTCGGGCGCCGGCACCAAAACATCGACGCCCGGCGCTGCGACGGTGACGTATTGTCCCTGATTGGCGCCCTTGAACAGGCGATCATTTTCGTCGGTGGCCGTGACAGCCATAACGCTTCGATCAGCGCCGGGATAAATTGGTGGTGATTTCGGGCCGTTATTTCCGGCGGCGGCGATCACCAGTATTCCCTTCTCGCGGGCAATCTGGAGTGCCTGTGAGAGCGCCGGATCGCGTGGCCCAGCAAAACTCATGTTGATGATTCTGGCGCCGCGCTGAATCGCGTAGTCGAGCCCCTTAAGGATTCTGGTCGACGTTGCCTGGGGATGGCCGGTGCCGCCAAAGGCGCAGATCGCGATGATGTTTGCGTGCGGGGCAACGCCTAGCAAATTCACATGCGAGGCGATTGCTCCGGCCATGCCGGTGCCGTGCGCATCTGGAGCGGTCGCACCGCAACCGGCGTCGAACCGGTCTATGACCCTGCCAGCGAGATCCGGTTGGCTGATGTCGATTTCCGAGTCGATCACCGCAATGATGACATTGTCACCCTTGGTGACCCGGTGGGCGTCGGCGAGATGAAATTTTTTCACAATGTACTGCGCCGGATCACCTTGATCGCCGCTTGGACGGCTTTGATCCTGGGTCAAGCCATAGGTGTAAATGGGCTGCACGGCGGCATTGAGCTTGGCGGCCTCGACCAGGCGGACCACGTCACGGACGGATCGTCCATTGGTGATGCGTAGGGTATAAACCGTGCGGCCCAGCATGCCTATGGTTTGCTGGGCCAAAATGGTAAGGTCGAAACGTTGGGCGATGCTTTCAATTTGCTGCCGCGTCCCTGCGGAGCCGACCTGTAACATCACTTCGTCGGGCGAAAACCGGGTTTCGCCAATGGGCGGCATGCCCGACCCGGGCGGCAGCGGAATCGCGGGCAGGTCAATGAGCCGCGTGCCAGGCGCGGCTCCATTGCCGCCGTGCCTTCCGTTTGCGAGACTCCCCGCGTCACCCCCGCCGCTGCCAGTCTGCCTCACAGGGGCGGGGCTGAGCGGGCCAAGGCTGCGCCTGCCAGCCGCCCTTTTGCGGTGACTACCGATCATGTCGGCGGCGGGCTCGCCCAATGGGATTTGGTAGGTGAAGCCGCTGCCATTGGGCGTGAGAGCCTGCGGCCTGTCGCTGAATCCGGCATCGATTGCGTGGTCGATCGCGCCCACGATGGCCTGCCCCGATATTTGCGCGATCATCGGGGTCACGGAAACCTGCATCGCCCGCATGTTGACGCTGTCCGTCGGGACACGGATGGTCTGCGTTAGCGCGGCCGAGGTGCTGGCGGCATTGTTTGGGTCGCTACCGTATTTCGCCGTAATCGAATGGCTGCCCACGGCGAGCGAAGAAGTCGAGAACGTAGCCGTGCCAGCCGCCAGCGTTCCCGTGCCGATCTGTGTGCCGCCGTTGAAGAAGGCCACTGTACCAGTAGAAAGCCCGGTCACCCTCGCTGTAAACGTCACTAATTGCCCTAAGCTGGATGGGTTCTTCGACGACGAAAGCGCTGTCGTGGTCGCCACCAGTCCATAAGTGAACTGGAAACTGGTGGCGCTGGTGCCGCCCGAATTCGTTATCGTCACGTCCACCACACCGCTACCAGCGGGAGAGGTCGCGGCAATCGATGTCGGACTGTTAACGGTGAACGAGGCCGCGTTGGTGCTGCCGAAGTTTACCGACGTCGCGCCGGTGAAGTTGTTGCCGGTGATGGTCACCGGCGTGCCGCCTGTTGCGGGACCGCTGTTCGGCGAGATGGACGTCACGGTAGGCACCGCAACAGCCGCAATATAAGTGAACTGGTCCGCCAAACTGGCGGCGCTGGTGCCGCCCGAATTCGTCACCGTCACGTCCACCACGCCGCTACCAGCGGGCGAGGTCGCGGCAATCGATGTCGGGTTGTTGACCGTGAACGAGGTCGCGTTGGTACTGCCGAACTTTACCACAGTTGCGCCGGTGAAGTTGTTGCCGGTGATGGTCACCGGCGTGCCGCCTGTTGCGGGACCGCTGTTCGGCGAGATGGACGTCACGGTCGGTGCCGCAACGTAAGTGAACTGATCTGTCAAACTGGTGGCGCTAGTGCCGCCCGAATTCGTCACCGTCACGTCTACCGTGCCGCTGCCAGCGGGGGAAGTCGCGGCAATCGACGTCGGGCTGTTGACGGTGAAGGTTGCGTTGGCGCTGCCGAACCTTACCGCTGTCGCGTCGGCGAAGCTTCTACCAGAGATGGTCACCGGCGTGCCGCCCGTTGCGGGACCGCTGTTCGGCGTGATTGACGTCACGGTCGGCACTACTTGCGCGTTGGCATTGCGGCCGGAATCAGCAATCAACGCGGCAAGTGCAACAACGATCATGCCAGCAGCACGGATAGTGCAAACCCGCCTGCGGATCTCCACGATCGCACTCCGTCCGCAGCTCACGCCTCGGCTCCCCGATTTCTTCGCAACGCTATGCAGCCAATGGTGGCGAATGGCTGCGAGATCGCAGTGTGACAGTTGTGATCATCAGAAACAACGACTGGTACCGAGATCGCCGGCCATCGTTGCTCATTTACCACAACCGGGAGCTGCGAACTGCCCGACTGCCGAGCGGGAATTCAGGATTTCAGGCCGTCAATCTGGCGGTTCAGTTCGGCATAAAGCGTTGTGGGGCGCAAAGTCCAGGTCCAAACTTTAAGAGCTTGATCCTTCTTCCGCCGAGCGTTCACTGCAGCTAGCAAAGGAATGGTTCTTATGAACGATCGGATCAAAGTCATTTGCTCCAATTGCCGAAAGCCCTTTTCAGAGCGAGCCAACCGGCTAAAGAACGGCTATCAGGTACGTGTCCCAATTGCATGAGGCTGATCACTTTTGATAGCAGCTCGGAAGATCCCAATATTCGGCGCCCACTTAAGGCTGCTCGGGATATTCGTCATGCGGCGGAAGAAGCCTTCGTCATGGCCAGAACGGCTGCTCAGCCGAAGCGCGATACTGGATACCAACGCGCCCGCCCCTTGGTGAAGCTCCGCCCTTTCCTTGCACTCTGGTAGGGGACCTCACCGGGCCGTCGTAACCCTCGACATGGGGGTTATCGGTAGGAGCACAGGGGGCGCCGGGTGCGCCGGAAGTTCCAATCGATAGGCAAATGCCTTCAGGGCGGAAGGATTACACCGCTCCGATGAAGACCCGACCGCTTCCATCGCGTCTATTAATTCCGTAAGCCAAACCGTGCTGGGATCGGCGGATGGTAACGCGCTACGGGCCATAAAAAATTCCGTTGAAACGAGGCGAACATCAAGCGATTGCGCGGCGATTGGTTCCGGTCGCAATCTTCGACGAATGATCCCGTTTTCGCCATATGATCCGTCTCACAGACCCAATCGACGGGCGTGTATGTTGCGGCGATGAAATCCGAATTTGTCAGAGACATTGCTCACGACTTCGCAGAAGCGGGCGAACCCCTTGGCCGCAGGGGCGCAAACTGATCGATGTGCTGAAACTTACGCCGTTTCGTTTCAGCGGAAGTACCCGCTGCCGACCTTCAAAAGATCAGTAATATCTAACGGGGCTCGAAAGTGGGCAGCCCAATATCGGGCGGAGATCGCAAGGGCCATTTTAAGCCCGACATTGGTCGACGACAACAGATCATCGAACCGGTAACCTGACCCTACAACGTCGCAGCGTTGTCGCAGCAGAAGTCGCTTGTTAAGCCGAATGGCCGCAAGGCGGGTTGATTCAGGAACCGGGCCGACCGGCTCAGCATCAGTCCCGCGAGAACGTCCGCGCTACAAGCGAATCATTTGACTGCGCAGCCCGCAGAGTTGCTTACTCGAACAATCTTGTAGGGTCGCCCTATGTTCGAGGCTGTAGCAGCAGTATTGGTAATTCTCAGCGTCGGCATCCTTGTCGCTCCCGCACTGGACGCCTTTCGATCGTGGGAATAGCCCCTCAAGGTCTCGGAAGCGGGCGCCGCTTTGGTAGCGCCTAGTCGGTCCAAATGCGTCCTCCGCGCTTGCAGATTCCATGATCGTTTTGAGGAGAGTGAGCCCTACGCAGAAGCGGGCCGATTGAACCATCGCCGCGCATGGTCGCGCGCACGGCGAACCCGCTGAAGCACCCTCGCCGCCGTCTCAAGCTTGCGCCGCGAAAAACGCGCCGGCGGGGTACGCGTCGCCGCAGCTGAAAAAGAAGACCGCGGCTTCGATGAGGGCGCCGAACTGGTTGTGGCCCACTGTGGTCGCAGCGGTCGCCGCCGTCGCGATCGGCGCATTAGCGTCTGTTTATTCTTCTGCTATTAAGCGTGGCGTGCAGCCGGCCGCTTCATCGACGACGTCAATACCTACCGCCTCGGTACCAGTCGCATGAGTACCTGCACCGCAAACGCCCTTATCTTCGGCCGCGGTGCCACCGCTAAAGCCCGAGGTAATGGTAATAGAGCCTGATGCATCATCGCGACCGACTGTTGAGCCAATGCCTGCGGAAAGGACTTCTGAGGAGGGTAGGGGCCCCGCCCCGACTATTCATCTGCCAAATCCACTTTTCTCCGAGGCGGATGTAAAGACCATCGCGATTATCGCAGAGCAGAAGCGTTTTGAGATGCCTCCATTCCAAATCGAAGCGCTGGACGAAAACGTACCTGTTCAAACTCGCCGCTTCGTGGGCGTGTGGGCAAGCAAGGTCGGATTTAATGGGGTCGGGCGCCACGCGATGTTAATTGTCACTAGCGTTTCAATTGAAGGTGCCATACGAATGGCTGGACGCTTACGCCAATGCCTTCACATAGGCTTCGATGATTTCGCCGGCATCGGCGGGTGTCAACTCGCCGGTAGCAACGGCAGCCAGAACGGCAGAATCAGTCGCGGCGGCATCTTGAGCGCTATTGATCGGCGGCAGTGCGAAGGTCACCGGCCGGTCTTTGCGGGCGGGCAGGATCCTGTCCAGGCAAAGCCGCAGCGCGGCCATGTCGCCGGTCAGGGCGAGGTCGATTGCCTTCTGTGTGACGGCTTCCGCCTGCCATCCAACAAGGTTACTAGCGCTCCCCGGATTGCCGGACTTGCCCGTCTTGATTCGCGTGTCGGCCCGTTTCCGGCCCGAATTTTCAGGGCTTGGCATTAATGTCCCCGATAGGGGAGCCCGCAGAGCCGATCGGCGCGGCCTTGGTTCTTTCGTGCTTCATGTTCCGCCTCATGACTGCAATGAGTGAAGCATGCGCGCGTGATGACGGTAATGGTAGGTTTGAGCTGCGGAAGTTGAATGCTGATGTTAAGGTGTGAGCCCGGTCAAACTCTACCGTGCCGGCGTTCGGAGGGCCGCCCCCTTTCAGATGAAGCAAACGAACGCGCAGTGACGGCGGGTCGATCGATCCGTCACGGATGTTCGATCAGGTCATCAAGGGTGGTCTCCTGACTCGAGAACCATCGATCAATCTGCAACAGCGCTCGCGGCAGTCTGCCGAAATTTGCACCTCAATCAAAAGCGGAAATCAAAGACGGTCTGCTGCGGCGATCAATCCAATTGGGTTGGCGCGACATGCAGAATCGACGAATTGCTTTGCAAGTCACACTAGATCACACATTGACTGCGGGACGCAACCGTCGCAAAATGGCTCCAGTCCAGGCCAAAACTAGAAAACTAGACAGACGGAAATTTTGACATCCCGAAGTGGGAGTGACTTATGGCACAGACCGACGGCGAATGGATTAAGCAATGGAGCAAGATAGTCGAAAAGGCGTGGCACGACGAGAGCTACAAGAACCGTCTTAAGAGCGACCCTGAA
This sequence comes from Bradyrhizobium sp. JYMT SZCCT0428, assembly GCF_018131075.1. Classification (GTDB taxonomy): domain Bacteria; phylum Pseudomonadota; class Alphaproteobacteria; order Rhizobiales; family Xanthobacteraceae; genus Bradyrhizobium. The sequence goes on from NZ_JAFCLS010000024.1 coordinate 106,285, forward strand.
ACCGTCCTCAAGGAAGAGGGTATCGCACCTCCGGAAGGCGTTCAGGTCAAGTTGGTGGAAAATACGCCGTCGCTGGTCCACCTGACGTTGCCGGCCAAGATTGTCGAAGATATTTCCGAAAAGGATCTCGAGACGGTGGCAGGCGGCCACAAGATCGGTGGCATCTTTTGGGGCGGGACCCACATCCGCTGGGGCGGCGGGCTGACCGTCGCTAACTCGCTCCTCCGCTTCAACAGGTAGATCTTAGGCAGGCCTCCCCCAGTGGAACAGGTTGATTGCAATTGGTGCACCCGGCCGCCTCTATTCGGCATGGTCAAGGCGTCTCGTTCCTGCCCGACTGACGGCTTGCTTGAAGAGGTGGATCGGACATGTCCGAGCTCGATTTCGATCTTGCAAGACTGATCTGGCCAATCGATTCGGCTTCCTTTTTTCGCGACACGTGGGAGAAGAAGCCGCTGGTCGTTTCCCGTAATCAGCCGGACTACTACGCCCGCCTGTTTTCGATGCGGGATGTAGACTCCATGGTCTATTTCACGCGGCCCAGATTTTCCGGCATCAGGACAGAAAGTACGCCCACCGAGGCGCTGCGAGGAAATTTCCCTCACGACGAGCATATGTTTTTCGAAGGACAAAATAACGTCGCGGCGTTGTCCAGCCAATACGCTCAGGGCAAGACCATTTTTGTGCACAAGCTCGAACAGCGCTGGAAATCCGTGGCCACGCTGTGCCGGGACCTGGAGGCTACGCTTCATCACCCTGTTAATGCGAGTATGTTCCTGACGCCCAGGAATTCCCAGGGAGTGTCGGCCCATTTCGATGCAGTTGAAGTTTTCGTGCTGCAACTGGAAGGCTCCAAGCATTGGCGGATATACAAGTCGGGCATCGATTTGCCGCTGAAGGAGGCCTATGAACCCATTCCGGGCGAGCAGATCGGCGAGCCGATCCACGAAGTCCATATCAAGGCGGGAGACCTGATCTATATGCCCCGTGGATTCATCCACGAGGCATTTGCAACGGACGAGTCGTCGTTGCACATCTCGGTCGCGGTCTCGGTTTTCCGCTGGGCGGACCTGATGCGGGCTGCCTTGGCACGGCTCAGCGCCAATGACGTACGTTTTCGCCAGGCGGTGCCGGTCGGAGCTCTCGCCGGCGGCGAAATATCCGAAGCCTTGAGGGCCCAGTTCGAGGAGTTGCTTCAAGAATTTTCCCAAGGTGCACGCATCGAGGATGCCATGGCGGCGCTTAGCGATCAGTTTCTGGGCGACATGGCCGTGTTGCCGGGTGCGCATTTCCTTCCGCCAGAGGAGATCGACCGCATAGATGTCGATACCGTCCTAGAAAAGCCCAGGGCGATGGTCTGTCGGGTCATCCAAGAGGCGGCGTCGGTCAGCATTCAGTTTCCCGGCAACCGTATGAGAGCCCCGAAGCAATTGGGCCCGGCGTTGGAATTCATCTCGAAAGCGTCGCGGTTCCCGGTGAGCGCTTTGCCCGGCAGTCTGAGCGACAACTCGAAGCTGACGCTCGCCAGGCGTCTGGTCCGCGATGGCCTGTTGAGGATCGTGGATCATCCAGGCGCCCGGACGAATCCTGCGGCCGAGGAGATTCCGGAAGCTTGTCCGGTCAAGTGACCGTTTTGTTTCATCCTCGCTCTTCGTCACCTACGGAGTAGCGTTTGCCTCCACCATCGAAGTCAGCTCATTCCACAGCCGTGTTTCTCGGCCCGTCATTGCCAATTGCTGCGGCGGAAAAGATTCTACCGGCCGATTATTTCCCACCCGCCGCGAGAGGCGACATCTACCGCATCGTCGCGTCCGGTGTGACAACCATTGTACTTGTCGACGGCGTTTTTCATGGCACCCAGTCGGTTTGGCAGCGCGAAATCCTGGATGCGCTCGGTGAAGGAATCGAAGTGTTCGGCGCTTCCAGCATGGGAGCACTTCGCGCCGCGGAGTTGAACCTATTCGGAATGGTCGGCCACGGGACGATATTTGAATGGTACAAGGACGGCTTGATCGACGGGGACGATGAGGTCGCGCTTCTCCACGGCCCGAAGGAACTCGAATTCTGTGCGCTGTCCGAACCGCTGGTCAATATCCGCAGAACGCTGCAAAATGCGGTGCACGAGCAGTGCATGACGGACGATCAGGCCCGGCAGCTTTTGGATTACACCAAGCGTACCTACTACCCCGAGAGATCCTATCGCCATCTTCTCACATGCCCGGCCTTGCAGAGTTGGCCTGATCGCGGGGACATCGAGCAGTACGTCCTGACCAGAGCGATCGATCAGAAGACGCTCGATACCATCGGGGTCCTTCGTCGTTGCGCGGAGCGGCAAAAGGTGAGCAAGCCCGCGGCGGTGATGCTGGAAGAACCCCGGTACGACATTTGGCGCCTGGAACGACTGTGTCTCACCGGATTCTCCTGCGGTTCGGCTATTTTTTCGGGGAGTTACGTCCTGTGCGAGGCCGCAAAAGAACCGCTTCTTGTTGCTGAAATGCAGGCCGTGTTATCCGGGCGCGCCTTTGTGATGGATCTGGCCCGGAGAAAACAACTATCCATTCCGAATCACCTGCTCGAATTCTACACAAGGCGGTGGGAAGAAACGCTCGATATTACCCCCGGACCCGACTGGCTGCGTGCCAATGGCCTTACACAACTCTCGTATCGGCGGCTCCTGGCGCAGCACTTTCTCATCGACTGGCTCGTCGATCAGGATGCCGGATGTTGGGGCCAGCCGCCCCGTGAACGGCGAGAAATCGTGGAGCAACCTGCGTCAGGTTGCATGGTGATATCGCCGGAATCCACCCCGAAGGGGGATGCAGACCCAACTGGCCTTGTCGTCAGAATGCCACAGCGACGCCTGCTGGCCGATTGGGCGCGAGAAAGCTGCATTTCGTGCCCGTCCGACGTTCTGGAGAAATATATCGGACGGTGTGAGTCAGCCACCGTTTCCGCCGGTGACGGTGAGCGCTTCCAAATAACCAGCGACGAGATCGATGCCTCCGACGACTCGCCGGCGGACTGCGCGCTGACTGAATGGATGATGGAAAAAGGGCCGCGCCATTACGGCCTGGATTGGTGTTTTGAAAGTAGTTTTCTGGAAGAGCTGCAGATAACCGGACTTGCTGCCAAGCTCATTGCGAAAGCGCGCAACGGATGATCCTGCGCAAAACCCATTACGGGGGAACACATCGCGTGTCGTTACCCGAGGACACGTTAGCCAAAATCGAACCGCATCTGTCCGCCATGGGTGTCACGCGCTGCGCAGACGTTACCGACCTGGATCGCATAGGCATTCCGGTATTCTGCGCGATCAGGCCTCAGGGCAAGATGATTCAGGTCACCAATGGCAAGGGGCTTAGCCACATCGACGCTCGGGTTTCCGCCTTGATGGAGGCTCTTGAGATATATCATGCAGAGAACTTTCCGCAGACGCCGCCAAGAAGAGCCAGTCTACGGTCGATGCGCAATGGGGACAGGGCTCCCGTTCTTCCCGAAACGTTGCCGCATTACAGGCATGAAGCTTATTTCGCTCCGGAATTTTTGATCGACTGGTCCATTGCTGAAGAACTGTTGACGGCGCAGGAAGTCTGGCTGCCCGCAAGTTCAGTATTCTTCTTCAGCTCGCCAAGGCTTTATGATGTCTCCTCGAACGGCCTGGCAAGCGGGAATGAATTGACCGAGGCAACGTTGCATGCGCTCTATGAGTTGATAGAGCGCGACGCCATTTCGCGTCTCTGCGCAGGCGGCCGCATTCGTCTCGATCCGGAATGCTGCATCGATCTCGATACTTTGGTTGAAGGGCCGGTAAGCGACTTGATCTCAACCCTTGTGAAGGCCGACATCACGCCGAAGTTGATTTGGGTAAAAAGCAGCATACAAGCACATACTTTTTGGGCCGTTCTGCTCGATAAAATGCCGCTCGCGCACTGCTCGACAGTCAACATCGGTTACGGGACGCACCTGTGTCCGGAGGTTGCGGCGATCAGGGCGATCACGGAAGCCGCGCAGTCGCGATTGACCTATATTCATGGGGCCCGTGAAGACCTGCACGAGCAGTCGTACAGTTCGGATCGCGCGCAGGCGTCGCTATTTGCCGTTTTCGATCGGCTTAAGGGCACTGCCGCTTGGGGAAGCTTCACGGACAGGTCCTCGGACGATTTGCGCGAGGACTACCGGTACGTCGTAGGTTCCCTTGCCGAGGCCGGGTATCGCAGAATGTATCGCGTGGATTTAACGCGGCCACCGTTCCAGATTCCGGTGGTGAAAGTGCTGGTGCCGGGTCTGGAATTTAATGAGCGGCTGTTTTGACCATGTTGCGAACCATTTCAAGTGCGTCGCGGCGTATAGCGCAGTTGACGTGAGCAAAGTAGACTTCGAACCTAGGCGTCAACTCGGACAGCTTAGCTGGGGGAGCATCTTTGCGAGGTCGGCACGGCACGATCAGGCGGACAATTCGGCGCCGGCCGGCGTGAATTTCAGATAGATGCCGCTCTCATGCAGCCAAAGCCAGCCCGTGTCGATCGCATAGCGTAGGCCGCACCGGATTCTGTGGCGAGGCGCCTTCTTCGATAACATCGGCGCGTTTATCTTCTCGATTTAAATCTTTCCGTTCTACCGGATGGATCGTATTGGCAATTTCAAGCAGCTTGCACGCGGCCTTTTCAGGATCGGCATAGGGGCGGTCGGTGCTGAATTTCATGTGTGCTGCGAATATACGCATCCTGAACGTGACGGTCGGTTACCGCCATATCGATCCTGGCGTCACAGAAACAGCGCGCTTGTCCACTGGTTGATTGCGTGGGCAGCGGGAGGCCGGCTTCCTGCATCATGTATTTCCATTCCGTCCAGGCTCGCTGGCGGCGATGTTCGATAAAGTCATCCTCGGTGCACCGCGGGAGATAGTCTTTCCAGGCAGCTTCGAAACTTGCCCGCGCTTCGTCGAAGCTTGGCGCGCAGCCGCTGCGGGAACGACCGCGATGTGATGCCGGGTAGAAGCCAACGTCCCGCCATAGCTTGGACGTGACCGGCACACCGGACTGGATCGCGATCGTGCCGACCTGAAACGTCACCGTCGAAGACGTGCCAGGTGTCAGAGCTTTCGGGGTGAGCGCGGCGGGTGAGTTCGGGCATGCGCTATTGAAGCGTCCCCGAACTCTGTGCGCAAATTGTCAATCCGTTGGGGCCTAGATGTCACTGGCCTACAGATTGTCGTGGGTGGGAGGCGATTGAGCGATATGGCGGTGCTGCGGCTCTGCCTCGATCAAATCCTGCCCGCCCGTAGGGACCCGTCCGGTAACGTTCACGCTGCCACCCATCAACAGCGCCCAGGACGCCGCGGCGACCGTCTCTGCCGTTTTGGCCGCCGTGCCGCCGGCGAACTTGCCCCAGTTGACGCTGGAGAAATTTCCAAACTGATCGAAGCCTATGTGAAGGCCTTCGAAACGGCTGAGTTGGCCGAGCGTCTTGGGCGCCTAGGAAGGATGACCAGGCAATGAGCGTCCGCAACGTAGAAGCTCAAATCATCAAGTTGGAAGCCCTGCAGCCGGCGCCATCTTCTCCGCTCGACGGCATGATTGGCGACGAACTGACAGTGATTCTGCTCGAACTCTATGCCGATGTCTTGGCCTTAAATACGCTAGCCGAAGAAAAGACGGAGGCTGCGAAGCTTGAGGCAAGGCATCGCTACGACGGTGAGTTTCGCGTCGGGTCGAAGGGCGAAGCCCCCGGGTTTCGAAAACTACCATGAGCGGATCGCATCCAATGAAAGCATAACTGGGAGAAATTGCAGCCCGAGCGCGGCGAGTACGTGCCGTCGCTCAACTGCGAGATTGAGACCGATGGCGTCGGATTTCCCGGCCGCGGCGAGCCCCCCGTGCCGGACCTAATGGTTCGGCGGGCGAAGCTCTGGCAGCATCCAATGGTCAAGCAGATCGTGGAGGATGCACCGAACGCCAAGCTCGGCGACAACCGCAGGAGCAGAGTGTAAATCGTTCAAGGTCTGTCGGACAAGCGAACCTTCAGGGGATTGCGGGCATTTCTACATCGGATACGGCGGGGAGGGCGCCGATTATTCTATGCCGGCGCAGGAAACGATGGTCTTTCCGGAGGAAACGGTCTCGATGGCCTGTTAGGCGCACCCGGCAATGACGCAGTCTATGGTGACGCGGGCTTCAATTACCTTTTCGGCGGTGACGGAAACGATACGCTAATTGGATCCGGCAGAACGTCCGCGTCAGATGTCAACGTAATGCAAGGCGAGGCTGGCTCCGACCATCTGTACGGCCGTCAAGGTACGAACTGTTTTTACGGCGGTGACGAATCTGACGTCATGTTTGGCCGCTCTGGGCTCAATATTTTTATTTCGTCGGATGAGTTCGTCTACGGCGATGTGATCTACGGAGGCTCGGGTCGGAACTACGTTTATGGTTCTTCCGCAAATGACACGGTCACCGGCGGGATCGGCGTAGACGTATTTCTGATGAGCTTCGGAGATGACATTATTACGGGTGGCGGCGGTGTAGATTATGTTTGGGGTGGCCTCGGTACCGATACGTTTTCTATCGACGACCGAACGACAGAAAGCATGGTTGTCCAAGATTTCTTTGATGACGTCCTAAGAGCTTCTGGCACGTCCTTGCATTCCTTCGCCAACGTGCAGGCGGGGACGTTCTATGCAGCCGGTATCAACACGACGATCATCACTGACGCGGCGGGCAGTGCGGTTTGGCTAATCGGGTGCGCACCCGGTCAACTGCATTCGACATGTTTAGTTTTTCGTAGAGCCCGTATCTGGGAGGCAGCGCAGCTACAACCCAAGGCCTCGCTAAGCAGCTGACGAAGGCGCGAGCCATGACCCGCATCCTGGCGGCGCCGACAAGGCGCGCCGAGCTGTTGAGGCGTTGATCCGAGAAGCGGACGACCTTACCTGCCAAGCTGAAACGAACGCATGTGGACCGACGGTGGGCCGATGCTGGCGTTGAATGCCGGCCCGGCGGGATTTCCTTATCGATGAACGCGAGGGTGGCGCGATCGTTACCGCGGACGGAGAGCCTATCGTCGGGATCATCGCACCCGCCGGCAGTTCCAGACGGTAGGCCAAGGCTTTGAGGTCGGAAGGATCAGACCGCAAGGATAAATATCCGACCGCTTCCATCGCTTCGATCAAACCGATCAGCCAAATTGTGCTGGGGTCGGAAGGTGACGGGCTACGGCCCATGACCGTGGTCCATCATCAAGAACGAGAGAAAATTCAACGGATCGTGGCTGCAATAGGTTCCGGCATCGTCCGTAGATGTTCTCGGGATGCACTATGTGATCTATCGCACAGATGCATTCGACTGGCGGGACGTATTGTGGCGAATGAAAGCCAAATTCGTCAGAGACACCGCTCACGACTTCGCAGAAGCGCTTCGGGCAAACCCCTTGGCTGCTGGGACGTGCGCGAACTTATCGCTGTGCTGAACCTTAGCTACGCGGACTTTGTTTCAGCGGAAGTGCCCGCGGCCGACCTTCAAAAGATCACGCAATATCTAACAAGGCTCGACAGTGGGCAGCCCAACATCGGCCCGTGATCGCAGACCGCCGATATGAAGCTGTGGGTCGACGGCAACAGATCATCGAATTTGTCAGGCGGATATCGTTGCCCCGCGGTATCGGTGATATGAACTTCCCAGCCGACGTCCAGCAGGCTGCGTGCCTTTGTAACGGCTACCAGCGGGTCTAACCGCAACGTCTGTGCGATGTGTTCGTCCTTCGACGCGTGGATTGTAAAGGTCAACAACGCCTCCTGATCCCTGCGCAGCTACCGGATCACAAGGCGCGCAATTCGACAAGAAAAAGCCGTTCCGCACCGCAGCGACAATCGACTTCCTGCACTGCGCTACCAGCAGCGGATCGGCGCCGTCGAAGACCCACCCTATGGTCCCATTTGCGTAAGCCACCGCGCCGCGCTTTGATGCGCGGCAATGGCCCCGAAACACGATCCGACCCCCGCTGTCTGGCGGCGACCGTAGGGCGCTCGGCAAGGAGCTGACGAAGGCGCGCGCGATAGCCGGCATTCTCGCCGCGCGCGCCGATGAAGCGCACCGGGCTTGGCGGGGAACTTCCTACGGATTTCCAACTTCTGATGATCTCTAGTCTCGATAAACTCAATGCCGTGGCACAAAAGGCGGCGTTTCAAACCGCTAACGGAAGGATCGCAATGACAACTTATGTGGGTACCCTTGGAGACGACAATCATACTGGCAACGAAGACGGCATGTACGGCCTTGACGGCAACGATACAGTTGGCAGCACGGTCGGTTCGACGACCTACCGTGGTGAAGGTAACGACAGCCTCCAGGGCGGTCAGCCAAACGCCCCGCTCGTTACTCTCTACGGCAGAAATGGCAATGATACGCTCGCCGGCTTTGGCGCCATGTACGGCGGCGAGGGTAGCGATTTGATCTCTGCTTCACAAATCGGTGGCGCATACGGTGGGGCTTAACGACACGATCAACACTTCCTTGAGCGGCTTTTACGGTGGGTGGCCTACGGCGGCACGGGCGATGATTTGATTTCGGGGACCGTGGCCTATTGGGATGGTGGCGACGGGAGCGACATCCTGAATGGCACTTACAGCGCCATCGAAGACACAACCGGCAGCGGCAACGACATCATTATTCTGACGGGCTCAAACGGCACTGGCGGATCATTTGTGTACGGTGGCTTGGGCAATGACGCCGTCTACGGCGGAGACGCGAAAGACACGATCGTCGGCGACGGCGGCGTGGATCTTTTGGAAGGTGGCGCTGGAAACGACTACCTCTACATGTCGACAGGCGGCGGGAAGGCATATGGCGGCGATGTTGGCGTCGGTTCGGCAGCAATTGATATCTTTATCGGAGACGCCGGCAATGACAACGCTTATGGGTATGACGGCAACGATTACTTCTATGGCGGAACCGGCAATTTCCAGATGTTCGGGGGAGACGGTGTAGACGTTTCCATAGGAAGCGCCGGCAATAACTATTTTGACGGCCGCCAAGGCGTGAACTTCGGTGGCGATGGCGGCGGACCGGGTACCGGCGTCGGGACACTTTCGTCGTCAACGATGTTCCGAGTGTCCAAGTCATTCAGGACGTCGAGCCTCGATACAATTCAACTAAGCGGTTCGGGCTTTTCATCGTTCGCGGACGTACTCTCGCATTCCTACCAAAACGGCGCTTACTTTGTTGTTCAGGTCGACAGCGATACTGCGGTGTGGCTGAACGGCGCGACGGCTCAAACGCTGACGGCGGCGAACTTTAGCATCGTGAGTTGATGGCATAAGCCCGCCGGCGTGAACCGGCGGGCCTTTTCGCTCGCTGCGCGGATCAAATGCGCCCGCCGCCCACGCCCTTGAGAGCTGCACAAGCCACGTGATTGCAACTCCGCCACCCCTTTACCATGGCGAATACAAGACCGAGAGTTCTTGCTTTGCAGACCGGATCCTAAGCGGAGCGCGCCGGCGAGCGGCGGCCGTTCACAACGTTGAAAAAAGAGGCCGGAGCGGCTACTTCTTAGCTTCGGACGGGGCCGTTGCTGAGCCGCTGCCACTTGAACTCCCACTTGAGCTCGCACTGCCGCTGGAACTGGCACTGCCACTGGAACTGGCGCCTCCGCTCGAACTCGAACTGCTCTGGGCGCTCGCTAAAGAAGTCAGCGCGATGAGAACGGAGACGGCGACTGCGGCGATCCTTGTCATGACGAATTCCTTTTGTTGCTTCCAGTATCAAGCGACGCCCGGCCAACATGTTCCGGTCGAGCAGCATCCGCTGGACAATTTAACCGCCCGCGGGGGACGTTTCGCGATCGCCGACCCTATTGGGAACCAATTTCGGCGCTTCGCTTTTGATCTCAGTTCCCGATTGCTGGATTTGCGTTATGCGTAGGTCGGATTGGACGCCGTCAATCGTGCCGAATGGCAACGATGAACGGTCTATTTAGTAGCCGATGATTTTGGCAAAAACGGCAGCGCTTGGCGCGAAACCGATTGCGAGACCGCCGACATCGAGACGGCAATTCAGAACCTGCTGAGCGGTGAGTACCGCAATCCGATCCGCGTCGTCGCCTTCAATACCGCGGAGCGATGGTCCGAAGACGTCTCCGAGGACGTCGCGCACGAACTCCGCCGCCGCTGGCGACCTCGATCGAGAAGGTACCATCCGGACAACGGATGCGTCCAAGTCTTACTCGAAGAGAGCAGTTCTATTCAAATGTCTTAAAGGATCTGCTCGAATCGAATCTTCCGTTTATGAAGGCGGGTACGCCGTAAACCTTTATACCTACGCGCGGTGCCCGACAAAGGCCTAGACATTTTACAACTGCCGCGGAATCAAATGCGGTGGAATTGCTCGCGCTCAAGCCAGATGCCATCTTGGCATCGGGGGTATCACAGTCGCGCCGTTGCTACGGGTGACCCGCGCTGTCCCGATTGTGTTCGTAAGGTCGTGGACCCCGTTGGCGACGGCCTAGTCGAGAGCTTGGCGCGGCCGGGCGGCAATGTGACCGGTTTCACTCAGTTCGATTACAACCTGAGCGGAAAATGGCTTGATCTGCTCAAAGAAATCGCGCCCCTTGTGACCCGAGTCGCGGTCATTCGCGACCCCACCCGAGGTCCGGGGATAGGTCAGTACGCTGTCATTCAGGCGGTGGCGCCGTCCCTTGGGATAGAGTTGCGCCCGATCAATGCCCTCGAGACAGCGGAAATCGAGCGAGCGATTGCCACCTTCTCTGGCTCTCCGAATGGCGACATCGGGCGGCACGGGGTTTCATCGCGGTCTAATCGTCCCGCTTGCGGCACGCCATAAGTTGCCCGCTGTCTACCCCTTCCGTTACTACGTCACCGACGGCGGCTTAATCTCCTATGGGCCCGATGCAGTTCTCCCATTTCGCCGGGCAGCTGCCTATATCATCGTATACTCAAGGGTGAAAAACCGGCCGATCTTCCGGTGCAGGCGCCGAACTTATGAGCTGGTGCTCAATCTGAAAACGGCCAAAACGCTCGGCCTAACCGTGCCGCCGTCCGTACTCGCCCGCGCCGACGAGGTGATCGAATAGGGTCCGCGGACTTCCGCTTCTGGCACTCATGCCGAGACAGCCTGACAATGGCTGCAAATGGGGGCAAAGCGGACCTCGCGCTTGGGTGCGTCGAGGTCCGAGTTTGACCCTGGCTGTGTGAAAACGCCGCTGCTTTGCTATGATTCTCTCGTGATTCTGCGGGGGAAGCTGATGCGGCGCTTCGTTAAGCAGGCGGATCGTGGGCAGTGGACGCTATTGCCCGAAGCCTTGATGATTCGTTGACGAGAGCAACCCTGTTCGCGTGATCGACGTGTTTGTCGATACGCTCGATTTGGCTGAGATGAGCTTTGAGGGAGTGGAACCTGCGGCGACTGGTCGGCCATCGTACCACCCCTCGGTTCTCCTCAAGCGTTATATCTACGGCTATCTTAACCGGGTGCAGTCGAGCCGGCGGCTCGAACGCGAGGCCGGCCGCAATGTCGAAGTCATGTGGCTGCTGGGTCGGCTCGCACCTGAGACAAGACGATTGCGGACTTCCGCAAAGACAATGGCCTGGCGCTGCGGAGGGTATGTGCGCGCTTCGTCGAACTCTGCCGAGAGATGGGTCTCCTCGCGACGGCGAGCGTTGCCATCGATGGCAGCAAGTTCAAGGCCGTGAACAATCGGGACAAGAACTGCACGCGGGCGAAGGTGGAACAGCGGCGTGCCCAGCTGGAGGAGAGCGTCGCGCGCTATCTGAGCCAACTTGACACGACCGACCGGCAAGAGCCGACGGAGGCACTGGCCGCGAAGGTAACGAGGCTTACCGAGAAACTGACGAAGCTGAAGGAGGAAATGGGCAAGCTTGCCAGTTACGAGAAGCAGATGCTTGCTTCACCTGACCAGCAAATCTCACTGACCGATTCCGACAGCCGTTCGATGGCGACGAGCGGGCGTGGTTCCGGCGTCGTCGGCTACAACGTGCAGGTCGTCGTGGATTGTGACGTATGAGGTAACGAACAGCGGCTCAGATCGGGCTCAACTGGCCAATATGGCCAGGCAGGCCATGGCTGTTCTCGAGACCGAGACGCTCGAGGCCGTTGCCGATCGCGGCTCCTTCAGCAGCCTGGAGATCCTCGCATGTCACGAGGCCGGCATCACGGTAACTCTGACCCAAGCCGCAGACGTCGGGTGCCAAGTCAGATGGCCGCTTCGGCAAGCAGGACTTTGTCTATTTGCCAGATGAGGACGCCTATCGCTGTCCAGCCGGGGAACAACTGCCATATCGCTTTACGAGCGAGGAGGACGGCAAGCGGCTACGGCGCTACTGGACCACAGCCTGTCAAGATTGTTCGCTTAAACCGCAGTGCACGACAGGGCCAGAGCGGCGGATTCCACGATGGGAGTATGAGCATCTACTCGAAGCTGTGCAGCAGCGCCTTGATGCCAACCCACAAGCCATGCGCCTGCGTCGCGAGACGGTCGAGCATCCGTTCGGCACGATGAAAGCCCGCATGGGAGCGACACACTTCCTCACCAAAACGCTTCCTAAAGTAACCGCCGAAATGGCTCTCTCGGTCCTGGCCTATAAACTGACACGGGTCATAAACATCGTCGGGACCAAGCCGCTGATGGCTGCGATTGTGGCCTGATACCGAACCAGTCCTGGCTTCTCTCTGACTTCCCCGGGGAAGGGTGTTTTTACACGGCCGAGACCCATAGCAGACCTGTTGAATTCACCAAACTTGTGCCCGCGCTATGTTCGTTTGGGCGGAGGCGGCAGTGCCCCGGTCTGGTGGAGAAGTGCAAACCGATCTGGCACCCCCAAGTGTTCGACGAGCTTTCCATCTGAAAAACGGCAAATGTCCATGACATCAATGGTCACTGGTTTGCCTGAGCGCGGATCGACGCCCGTTGCCTTGCAACGTGCCCAGACCGTATCGCCAGTCTCGACGACGGCTTCTGCGGTGAACTTCAGATCCTTTATGCTACACCTTGCATCCTCGATCTGTGCTTTCAGTATTTGCGGCCCGGGTAAATCAGTTCTCGTTAGATACTGGTGTTCAATCGATTTTTCGCCGCGCATTTCGTCCGCGACAGTCAGGTCACCCTGGGAAAAGCCACGCTCGACGATCGCCTTGAAGCGCTCCAGATTCGTAGACATGCCATCACTCCATTCCTTGCGTCGGTCCCGGCGATCGCGATGCCGACTGTGACGATGCCAAATTTGCGTCTTGTGATGCTCATTGCCGTCGCGGTCACGTGTTCGGGCAGACTTGCTGGAGAACCGGCGAACTCGCTTGTATATTTTAATCATGCGCCGGGAAAAAAATGTTGTCCCATTCGCCGATGAGGCCGCCAGGTGGCAAGCCGGTGAAAACGTGGCATTCGCGTATGAAGTGGGCCTGATCGAAGCAGCCCAATTCGTGGATAATGTCGGTCCAAGGCCTGCCCGGAGCGTTACGACGGGCGATTAGCGCTCTGTCGAACCGGATCGTTCGTGCGAACAGTTTTGGCGTCATGCCCACCTGTGTCGCAAACCGACGCTGAAATTGGCTCGTGCTAAGGCCTGATTTTCCAACGAGGTCATCGATCCGTGCACGGCCCCGGGCGGCTATCAGCAGACGCGATGCGTGGCCAACCACGTCGTCGGGTTCGCGTCATCAAGCATGCTCCCTGCCCAACGTTCGACGGCGCCTACACGCTCGCGGAAGTCCGGCGCAGCGCGTACAGGGTCGCCAAGGGTGACGGGGGGTGCCAAGTCCCGCAGCGCATCCTGTACATGGGCCTCCGTCTCCGCGCTGCGGCCAATAGCACCTTGGCTATACCAATGGAGGTGTGCGCTTCGGCCAAATTTCGATCCAACCGCCAAGGCCCGTTGGCATGGTGCAGGCAACGATCTTCTCTATGGTGGGCTGGGCGTCGACGTTCTGGACGGCGGAACGGAAGCTGACACGCTTTACGGCGGCGGCGGGCTCGATGTTCTAAGTGGTGATGACGGGGCTGACTTCCTTGATGGGGGCGGCGAGAACGACTCCATATTTGGCGGCAACGGAAACGACACAATTGCTGGGGGGCCGGGAACGACACGATCGATGGGGCCCTTAATGCCGATCAGATCGATGGAGGGGCGGGTAATGATCTCATTTTCGGTTCGCCCGGAAACGACGTCGCCCTAGGGGGCGACGGTGTTGACGTATTTGACTACCGGACGGGCAGCTTTGGCAATTTTCAAGACTTCACCGTCGGCACGACGCCGGCTCTCAATGGCGGAGAAAATCCGACAGGAAACGACAATCAAGACGTTCTGAGACTACCGGGAGCACCTAACGACTATTCGTTTCTTGTCACGTTTGGAGCAGACTGGGCGAATACTCGAACCGAGATCGGCTACGCTCCCTTTGGCACCACTCAATACACGTTCAACACCAAGGATATTGAAAAAGTTACGTTCGCTAACCCCGTTAGCAATCTAGTCGATCTTACGTGAGCGCAGGGCAGCATAGCTGTTGAGATGCTGCTGCTAGCGGAGGACTCCTACGGCAACACCAGTTTTCCTGCGCCAAGTGGATTGGGTCGTGATCCGCTCGCCTATGAGAACCTGGGCTTTAGCCTTCCTGATCCATTCGACACGCAGGACAACTGGCATCCAGTTTTTGCTCTTGAGCTGGGGATGAAGCCGGAGAACTTCGATCAACTTTTAGGTCCGTCTGCTTACTCCTTCGTTGCTAGGCGATACAGTGCATCGGCGGGAATGGTAATGCGGAAAGCAACGCGTTGGTGCTTACCGGCGTCGTGAACGGTGTTCGAACACTCGCTATCGCGTTTCGAGGGACAGATCAGTACGCCGATTGGCTTGACGCTCTAAATTTCAATGATCATTACGCGCGATTTAAGCCGCTGATCGATGCTATTCATGATTACATCAACGACCCGATCAACGGAATCACGAGCGTTCTCGTTTCCGGCCATAGCCTTGGGGCGGGGATGGCCAGTATTTCATGCGGGATACGCCTAATATTACGGGGCAATACACGGTTCAGGCGTGGACGGATGGCTCGCCGGGTTCGGACGAACCCGGAGCACCGAGGAGCGACAATCGATACTGACGATCCTGTAGCAAAAGTGCCATTTATTACGCAGCCTGGAGTCGAGGCTGCGATTATCGCCGCGTTTTCGGCGTTAGGTACTCTACCGGGTACCGCCGTTGCTGCGCTAGCTGCGGCCGCAAACCGCAAATTCAGAGAGGGCTCAAACGTTTTTCTCAACAGTGACATCGGAAATTTTCTAAGTTTCTCCGAGCATTCCAAGACGGCCTACACACTAGATGTCGCAAAACTCTACAGCTATGCAACGGACACAACCGGCAGTCCTTTCTCGACGACTCGCTTGCTGGCAATACCATCTACACCGGTTCCCAAATTCAGATTGCGGTTGCAAACACATACCACGCTAGCGACGCTTGGGTGCTAGGCGGAGTGGGCGCAGTAGATGATAGTATCTTTTGGAATAGCCCCTCGACATCTGATCCGGTCCGAACCGTCGATGCCGGTGGTGGAGCAGATACGATCATGACGGTTTTGGCACTTACTACGATTTGATCTACAACCCCACCGGGGAAGCCACGCTCTCAAGCCTACAATGCCACGCAAGACCAGTTGATTGGTCACACTTACCGCGTCGAGAATTTGATGTGGACCGGCCAAACCGCTTCGCTGGGGAGCTCGGTGACAAGCTTGGCCGGCCAACTCAGCGATGGGGCCGCGTTCAGTGTTTTGAGTGCCGCCACGGACGTTACTGACTTCATTGTCCATCTGGATGGGACACCAGTAAACGTTCAGAACTTCGCGCCTGGCTCGACCACGATTACGTTGAGCACCGGCTACGACTATGCCGATACAGGCGATGGCAATCAGACGGTGACCGCAACGTCCGTCAAAGACATTGTGTTGATCGGCTCAGGCAACAAGAACGTCGATGCTGGGGACGGCGACGACGTGCTGATGGTCAAGATTGATTAAAACGCACCGACCACGGCAAGCGGGAACACGGTCACCCTCTACGGCGGCGCGGGCGACGACATCATCAATGCGGCTAACGCGAGCGGCACGATAGACGGTGGCATCGGGGCCGACGTGCTGATTGGAGGCTACGCCAATACCACGTTCTACGTCGACGATCCGCTCGATCAGGTAAGCGACCCGTCGGCACTCGACCATGATCTCGTCACTGCGAGTCTCAACTTTGTGCTTCCCGAGAACATAGAGGAATTGCAGCTCACGGGATTTGCGCAGATAGGCATTGGTAATGCTGAGGACAACGCGCTGGTCGGGAACGATAGCGACAACGTCCTTAATGGTCTATTCGGCAGTGACTCGATGATCGGAGGGCTGGGAAACGATACTTATTTTGTCGATAATGCTGGCGACGTCGTGACGGAACAAGCTGGAGAGGGGACGGACACCGTCCACGCCAGTGTCGGCCATGCCCTGAACGCGAATATCGAAATTCTGAGCCTCGACGGGACTGAAAACCTTAACGGCACCGGTAATGCTCTTTCGAATGCCATCACTGGGAACGGAGGCTACAACAGTCTTAACGGTGGGCTTGGCGCGGACAGCATGACGGGCTACGCTGGAAACGACACTTATTTCGTCGACAATGCTGGCGACGTGGTTACGGAAAATTCGGGCGAAGGAACTGACACGGTTCACACAACCATCACCTACGCGCTGACCGCGAACCTCGAGAATCTGATCCTGGATGGCTCCGGCAATCTCACAGGCGTAGGTAATGCACTGAGCAACATGCTCACGGGCAATGCCGGCAACAACTCGCTCTATGGCAATGGCGGCAACGATACAGCGTATGGTGGTGATGGAAATGATGTCGGTATCATGGGGAACGGCGGTGACCTCTTTGTAGGGGGTAACGGCGCTGACTATGCCTACCTTTATGGGGGCAATGACACGGCATACGGTGGCGCTGGACTTGATGTATTGATCGGCGGTGGAGGCAATGATCTTCTGATTGGAGAGGCCGGGTTTAATTATTTCTTCGGGGGAGACGGCAATGACACGCTGTTCGGCAATGGTGGCGCGTCGGCAAGCGACGTCAACGTCATGTCTGGAGAGGCCGGCAATGACGCACTGTATGGCGGCGCGGGCACCAACTATTTCTACGGCGGAGCCGGCGTTGATACTATGACCAGCGGCTCTGGGCTTAACATCTTCATCCCTCCGGCGAGACTGAGGGGTAACGTGATCAACGGCGGCTCTGGCCTGAACTATGTCTATGGCTCGAACGGGGGCGACACCGTCACCGGCGGCGCGGGCGTCGACGTATTCCTGATGGGTGCTGGAGCGGACTTCATTACCGGTGGTGGCGGCGTAGACTATGCTTGGGGTGGCGGCGGGTCCGATACCTTCACAATCAATGATACGACCTCGGAGGTCATGGTGATCCAAGACTTCAACACCGGCGGCGTCAACGATGTCCTAAATTTCTCTGGCACGTCCCTT
The DNA here is from genome assembly GCF_018131075.1 of Bradyrhizobium sp. JYMT SZCCT0428. Taxonomy (GTDB): domain Bacteria; phylum Pseudomonadota; class Alphaproteobacteria; order Rhizobiales; family Xanthobacteraceae; genus Bradyrhizobium. The sequence goes on from NZ_JAFCLS010000024.1 coordinate 123,828, forward strand.
CATTCGTTTGCCGATGTGCAAGCGGCTTCGTTCTACGCTGCGGGCATCAACACGACGATCATCACCGATGCGCTTGGGAACGCCGCATGGCTGATTGGGAAAGGTCCCGGTGATCTAGATGCCACTATGTTCAGGTTTAGCTAGGACCGAAAGCTCACCGGCTCCGCCGGCGGTTTGAGATAGCGCGTCTATTAACGAGTCCGCCCTTAGACCGATAAGGTTTGAGCTTGCTCGATGTATACTTCATGCACTTCTGATGCTTTAATGCACTCGTTTAAGAGTTTTTGGCCTCGACAGAGGTGGTTCAGGAGTAATGTGTCCATATGAACGTTCCTGCATCTCCTGACGTATTCTTGAGCGTAACGAATTCGGATATTGCAAGCGACTCTAAGATCATTGTCGATGCAGTCGTTGGTGGGACCGACTCTTCGACCAACCAATCTATGCAAGTTGCATCTGGGCCGGCAAAAAGGGCCTATCCTGCTCCCGCAGAAATTCCGACGCAGGAAGGGCCAATGGGCATTCGCTTCGATTTCAACGACGGATGTAGGGTGCTTCTCCCCGAAAGCGAACACCCGTGGAAGATACAACTGAGCGATCTCGACACGGGGAATGTGCTTTTCGAGACGGAGCTGAAGGCAGGACGCATCAACAGCTCTAAGCGCTACTACGTACGGATTCGGATAGAAGTTTGGCAACAGGGTGAAAGCCTGTTCGTACACGACTATTCGGCACTTGACCGCGAGGTAATGGTTCAGTTTCCGGTCGGCACGCTTGGCGACCCGATGGGGTGGTTTCCATATGCAGTTAAGTTCCAGGAACGTCATGGCTGCAAACTCACGTGCGCCATGGGCGAAAAGCTGATTGATCTATTCCGGGGCGCCTATCCTGACATCACATTTTTGACCCACGAAGAGATCAAGCCGGAGCGATATTACGCGACCTATAGCATCGGATTGTTCTTCGATGACAAGGACTTCATCTATCAATCAAGCGATTTTCGTCACGTAGGCTTGCACCGAACGGCGGGCTATATTCTCAGCGTCGATCCGGCCGAAGTCCGTCCGCGCATCGCGATTGCCAATGATTCGCGGCCCATTGCCGACCCGTACGTCTGCATCGCCGTCCAGAGTACCACGCAAGCAAAGTATTGGAATAATCCGGAGGGCTGGCGATCTGTCGTCGCATTTCTGAAAGAGAGCGGCTATCGGGTTGTTTGCATCGATCAGAAAGCCACGCACGGCAGCGGATTAATCTGGAACCATATCCCGCACGGCGTTGAGGACGAAACTGGGGAGAAGCCGTTATCGGAACGCGTTCGATATCTTAAGCACGCTGCGCTCTTCGTAGGGCTGTCCAGCGGGCTATCTTGGCTCGCATGGGCTGCCGGCACACCGGTAGTGATGATTTCCGGATTTACACATCCGACCAATGAGTTCGATACGCCTTACCGCGTCATCAATTACCACGCCTGCAACAGTTGCTGGAACGATCCGCGGATTAGATTTGACCACCATAACTTTCTCTGGTGTCCTCGCCACAAGGATAGTCCCCGGCAGTTTGAGTGCACACGGCTTATTACTGCCGAGCAGGTTAAAGCCGTAATCAAAAAGGTGCCGGGTTTTGGCCTGCACGGGTCGTGTTGATGGGGCAAATGCCATGTGCACGGCAAGGCTTCGAAATAAAGCTGAGTCAAGCTGGCGCATCACATGCCCGATCCAACGAGTTACTGCATCGGTTGAAAGATAGTCGGCGATGAGAAACCCCAATCGTAAGATTGCCTTTATTCTTGCGAGTACTGATCACGGCACGTTCATAATTAATCGTCTTGACTATCATATGCTAGACCAAACTTCGGGCTACGGTGTCGGGTTCGAAATCCTTGAAAAAGGTTGTTTTCAGTCCGCGGAGATCGACTCAACATTGCAGTTGCTTGATTTGAGGCGCAAGCACCATGGGGACGGCGTTGTTGCCATCGACTGCGGAGCCAACGTCGGCACCCATACGATTGAATGGGCCAAGCGGATGACCGGATGGGGATCGGTACTTGCGATCGAGGCCCAGGAACGCATTTTTTATGCGCTGGCAGGAAACCTTGCAATCAATAATTGCTTCAACGCGCGAGCCATTCTTGCCGCTGTGGGGAACCAAGTCGGCGAGATGATGACCCCCGTTCCAAACTACCTTGTACCCGGAAGTTTCGGCAGTTTGGAGCTCAAGAACCTCGACAAGCCAGAATTCATAGGGCAGCAAGTCGATCGGTCCGGATCGAATCTCGCAACTGTTCGGACTTTAAGTATCGATTCGATGAAACTGCCGCGCATTGATTTTATAAAGATTGACGTTGAGGGAATGGAATTGGAGGTCCTGGAGGGGGCGACGCAATCCATCGCGAATAGCTTTCCCATTATGCTCATAGAGGCTATCAAAGTTGATCAAGATCAACTCAGAATCGTGCTCGAACGATCTGGATATCGCGTCTTCAAAATGGCGCAGAATTTTTTGGCAATTCATTCTTCGGACAGGGCGGCTTCGCAAATCTCAACGCGAGCTTAGGGGTCCAGTTTGAACGTTGTGACCTTGCCCCTGGGACTTAATCCAGTTTGAAGTTCGCTCTGGCCCAAGACGAGGACGGAGCATGAAGCGCAATCGATTTACGGAAGAACAGATCATCGGGGTTTTGAAGGAGCACGAGGCCGGGGTCCCGGT
>NZ_JAFCLS010000025.1 GCF_018131075.1 Bradyrhizobium sp. JYMT SZCCT0428
AGGCGCTCTTCCAGAATGCCGCGTGCTTTCATGAGTGCGTAAGCGCCGACCTTTTGATTACCCATGCGCACTACCTTTCCTGCGCGATGGCGATGCTCGGTGCGGCTGAGACCAGCACTAGCGCCGCCAAAGCCGCAAAGCCGAGTGCCCGACGTGTAATCCTGCGCATGACGATGGTCCTCCCTGATTTCACTAGGCGAAGTAGCGCTTCGGGTTGCCGCTCAGCGAACGACGAACCCAGATTATTAGCTTCTTGAACATTCCATGGCGCTGCGATCCTGAACCAGCGGGGCCAATGTCCGAGTTGGGTCATTCGCGTCGGTTTGGCCGGACCACAGCGACTTCCCATCTAGCCCGGTGAACGGACTCGCAGGATAGGCGGGCCTGTCTCAAAAGTGCGACCGGTTGCTCGTTCACTCAATTACCTTATCAGCACCCACGAGGAGCGCAGGAGGTACGGGAAGTCCCAGCTGCTTGGCTGTCTTGAGGTTGATGGACAACTCGAATTTGGTTACCTGGTAGATCGGGATGTCGCCGGGCTTTGCTCCTCGGAGAATTGCGTCGATGTTATTGGCGACACGCTTATACAATTCGATCAGATCGAAGGAATACGCCATTAAGCCCCCGGCCTCGACGGATTCGGTAAACGGGAAAATCGCCGGAAGAGTCGCGTCGCCGAGCAGCTTAGCGATCAAAGAGCTGTTTTGAAAGACCTGAGGCGACTCGAGGATCATGACCGCATTTGCACCGCCGCGGGAGATGCTCTCCACTGCCGCCCGAATGTCTGCTTCGCTGGTACCAAATTCTAGTAAAGACACAGCGAGAGGGAGGCCTGCCGTTTCGGCCGCTGCGCGGAAAGCGCCTGCGTTCGGCTGATTCCATTGCAATCGAACAGCGAGGCAGCCAAGTTTCGACATCGTCGGAACCATCTCGCGCAATAGTGCGATCCGTTTTCCATAAATGGATGAACCGGCGTCGACGGTCACTCCCGTGAAATTGCCGCCCGGGTGAGCCAGACTTTCGGCGAGCCCTTGCCTAACGGGGTCGCCAGTTATCCCTACGATCGGAATACGCGATGTTAGCTTTTTGAAGATGACTGCGTAAAGGGCAACGACGAAGATGACATCCGGGTTGCTCCGAACGACTTCCGTCGCCAGGGCTTCGGGATCGGACGTGTTCTGCTCTCGGCCGTAACTTTCGACCTTGAGGTTTTGTCCCTCGATCCACCCCAACCGTCGAAGCGCCGCGAATAAGGCTCGTGCAGATTTGCTTTCGCTATGGTCATGCAAGTGCGCGCTTGGCTCTGCTGGGCTGAAGATAGCAAGACGCTTGCTATTGGTGCTCTGCTGTGCCGCCGCAGAGAGCGGCCATGCCACCGCACCACACACGACACTGAGAAAAACCCGCCGCCTCATGGCTGCACCGGCTAAAGATAGATGATCGTCTGACGCAAGTTTAGCACCCCGGAGATGGCCCGGATGCTTAATTAGGCGACCAATGCCCGCTAAGGGTCAGTAGGGAGCATCCAGCGGCAGGCGGCTGAGGTCCGTTAAGGAACCTCAAATTGCCCATGCTCAACGTCCTCTCGGGCGTCAATAGCGGTCATCGGCGGGGCGCGGCCGCAGCAGCGCTGAAGAGCCAAGCTCCGCGATCGTAGTTGCCGTTGTTCGAGACGGTTTGCCGTTAATCTGCTGTTTTAGGATCGCCGAGGGTTTGAATACCACGACCCTGCGGGACGAAATGGTCGCCTCAGTTCCAGTTTTTGGATTGCGGCCGACGCGCTGGTTTTTCTTGCGCACGATGAACGAGCCGAACGACGATAGCTTAACGGTTTCGCGCTTCACCAAAGTATCAGTGATCTCGTTGAGCACCAATTCAACCATGGCCAACACTCGGCTCGCGGAAAGCCCACGGTCTGGTAAACGGCTTCGCAGAGATCGACGCGCGTGACGTTCTTTCCTGTCATGGATCTCACCATATGGTTTCAACCCTTTTATCACGCCCGGCTCGAGGCTCAAATGAGGTGTCGCTACGCCCTGTCCCGCATAGGGGTGTAAACTCGACAAATCCGGGCATTCCCGGGCCTCTAAACACCCCGATGGTAAGCAGTTTTTTGATGCAGGTCCAAGGCCGTCCATGTCCGGGTCGGATCAAAAGCGGTAATCGTCCTTGCGGTGGATGTCTGCGTTGTCCGAGCAAGCGGACATCATTTGCCTCTAACGTCGGATACTGGACAAGATCGATCCGGCCGGGATCAACCTGTTAGTCCGGAAAGAACCCTGTCGGCGCAGCGCTGGCAGATAGGCACACGGCCAAACATGGGATGCGGGCGGGTGGTTACGGCGGGATTGTCGCACTTGGCGAACCATGCACAGACCTCTTTGGTCGCAGGGCGATCAGCAATCCGCTCGGGCACCGGCTTGCCCGACAGGTCCGACCATTCGCCAAGCCACTCCATAACCGACAGCCGGTCGGCGCTGAAGACCGCCACGGACGATGAGAGCCAGTTCGATGCATCGCCGTCGCGGAAGTAGTAGTGGCCTTTGCCACGTGCCAGCTTCTCGGCGATGCCGCGCAACCGCAGTTCGCGGTTCACCTCTGCGACACGATTGGCCATCGTTTCAAACCCCCGCCCTGGGTGCTGCCCGGTTTCCTGCCCGCTCGGTAGAATGTCGTGTGTCTCGACGCTTGCCAACCCATGCGTATGATTACACGGGGGCGTCACCTTGGACAGGCAGACTGGGCTAACGCTTGGGCCGCTTGCTACAGCTTGAGGTCGCGCCCTTTCGGGCAGTAGTTACGCAGGGCGTCCTCGGGGTTGGCCTCTTGGTCACAGATTTTCTGGCACAGGTCGAACAGCTGCGCACGAGCGGGCCCATCATCGCAATTCCATTTCCCAGACCCGTTATCGCGACAGTTTATATCACCCCAATCGTTCGGGTATTTTTTTGGAAGTCTTAGAAAGTCGGGGCCGCCCCGCGCGCCGCTAGGCACGCCGCACCGCGTGAAGATTTTGGGGGCGAGCACTAAGGCGCAGCTGTCGAACACGCGCCCGATCCCATCGCACTCCTCGGGGGTGTAGTCGATGGCCAGAGCTGGCGTGGCGAGCAGTCCCAGGATCAGAAAAGCGTATTTCATCCCACCCTCCTTGGTTTTTGTGAAGCTACGGCTTGGGCCGCTTGCTCAGACTTATTGAGGGCATCGCGCGGGGTCTCGTCGCAGTTTTTGAGCATGTTCTCGACAGAACTGCACATCATAAACTGCCTCGACGGCGAGCCAGCTGCGGCTGGGTGATGAGCAGGCACAGGAAAACGACACCACGCAACATGGCAAAACCTCTCGGGGCGAACTTGAGAGGACGGTGTTGTGGTTACCGAGCGAACTATTGAGCTGCCCCTAACTTTGGAATTCAAAAAGAACGGGCCTCAGTATGCCTGCTCGCTGAGCTTGTTGCATACGTCGCATCCCTGCTATCGGCCTCCCGACTGCAACTTCCTTATCGCCTGGGTAGCATCCAGAATGCGAGGGAACACTGCCCATATTTCTTCGAATGTGAGACGATTGTGAAAATGCGTAAACAAGGGCTCAAGCTTTGTGTGCTTAGCTGCACTGTATAGAAGTACTGTGCCTGCGCGATGATGTTGTGGGATACGGTTGGGCTTGTTGGCAGCCCAACAAGACGCGCGCTGCTTGTACCGCTTGGCTTGATTTTCCTTCAATGTGTCCCCGAGGTGCTTGACCTCAATATGCAAAGCAAACTTGTCCTTGGGATTTCTGAAGAAGATGTTGAATATGTCAGTTTCGCGTCCTCCGACGCACCCTTCGCAGCCGCAACTCACGTGATGATTGTGTCGCCACCAAAACGGAGGATGGTGCCGTTCCCGCTCGATCTGCTCGTGCATTGATTGACAATCTGCGTCCGCCACAAATCGCGTCTTGGCGATAAACCAGGATCGAAATGTAGGATTATGGGCCAGCATCTCGGCGATTGGCTGAGCATGGGCAAATTCTTCACCGGTTGGGATGATATTGATCATTTTTCAACGATCCTTTGCATCTAAATTGTTGATTCATCCGGTGAACCGTTACCGAACTTGCTAACTTGATCGCTTCGCATCTGAAGCTGGTTCAAGAAGAACTGCTTTTCTCGTTCGCGTATCTGTTTCGCTTCAATTAGCCGGAGTTGAAACTTCTCCTTAAGTCGTCGACAGCTCGACGAAAGCGATTCGCGGATCCAATCATTGAAGAGCGCGATTTCAAGCTCTGGCCAAAATCCCAGCGGCAGCTCTTTTGGATTAGAATGAGGACCAGTTTTCGGCACCAAGTTTTTCCCATAGGAGTGGTGGCTGTTCGCAGAAAGAAAGTCCTGCATGACTTTCTCCAGCGTGGAAGCATTGACCGGCCACCAATAAACGGCGAACTCGTGGGATTGATGACCAAGGGTTTCAAGCTGAGGTCCCATGTCTAGACTTCTGCCAAATTCCTCAGACGCGTTGTGCAGCGCCTGCCAGCCCTGCTTGTTGCCTAAGCCGGCAAGAGAATGCCAACCATCATCGAGCCGGACTCCCACAGTGGGCCGGTACGACGACCGCACTAACGGATTGGCCTCTTCGTCGAAAGTGAAACCTGCCATGGGAACAATCGAGTATGGGAACGTAGTTGGACGATCGCGCTTCAAAATCTCCAACTCAACCCACGCACCAGTTTCAAACATAGCTTCGATATCTTGTTTCGATTTGCTCGGACCAATTACCAATCGCAGATCCGAAAAAACATCAACTCGCGCGTTTACCCTATGGAAGTTCTCAAGGGGTTGTTCGGGAAGCGCCCATTGCTCCTCCCTTGTTGGGCTAATCAGCTTAATTACTTCATTTATGGTGCTGTTCACGTCTGCAATCGGCTTCCTAGACACGTATAATGGACCATCGAAACTGTGACGCCTGGATCTAAACAGCGGAATGCGGGGGAGCGGAAATTGTATCCATGCTAGTTCTGCCTCGCCTAGGAGAACACCCGAGGAACCCGCTCCTTCCATCAATAAGCGCATTGCCCCTGCAAAATTGCCACTAACCTCATCATAGGTGCCTCGGACAGTCCCGACTTCTCGGAAAAACGCTTTCAAGTCTTCCGACTTAACCACGCTGTCCGCAACCAGATTGATCCATGATGCCAGTTCAGACGCGAGATCATTCGCAACTGTAGGTTCTTCAATCTGGCAATCCTTAAATGCCGCAAAAAGGACTTCATCGTGCGGCCGCTCCAAAACGTCGGCGAGCGCTTCCAGCAACCAGACATATTTTTGAACCTTCTTTGATACCGCGTCAGAGCCTTGTCGGCGAAGTAGCTCCGCTTTTGCTTGTTCACGGCCCCTATTCTCGTGCTTTAACCTCAGACGCTCCCAATGAGTTAAGTTGCCGCGTCCAGCTGCCTGCAATGCGCGTTTGACGTTCTCAGCGGTCTTTCCAGACTTTGGCAAATCCTCGCGTATTAAGCGGTCGATATATAGCGCAGGGCCAATTGGGTCGTACAAATCACGGAATTTTTTAGCAACTCTAACTGCTGCCACCAATTTGCCCTTCTGCAAAAAGTCGTCGTCAAGGGGCTTGCGAGTTTTCATGTCGATGACCTTGTGTCCTTCGGTATCGCTCATCGGGACTTCCTAACGATATGGCCGCGGTGACCCGAAGGATATCTCCAGCCCAAGCGGCGCCGGGTTTGATGTTTAACCGTGAGAAGGGCGCCGTCTCCCGCCTCGATGATGGTGATGCCCACCAGAGAGCTTTCACCTGCCGTACTCGCGACCATCCGGCTGACGCTGATTTGGCGGCAACCCTTTGCGGCAGGCTTGTCGATATCAGCGAGATGTAAGAGCTGGGCCACTCGACATAGTGGGATGCCTCGCTGCTGGCATCGCTTTCGTGCATGGGCGGTAAAGATGGTCATTTGCACCTCCTCGACTTCTTCGAGAAGGAATGCCTGAGAATATTGGGAACGTTAATCAAAAATAATGGGAAACGAACTTAGAAAAATTGGATTTTCGCCCGCCCGTCGTCGCTCCTAATAGCTTGACCCAACCTTGTAAATCGTTCTCTATTCGTTCACGTTACTGTTATCGTGGGACGAATGATGCCGGACAGCGGGAAGACGGCGTGGTCCGGTGCGATCAGGAGGTGGGGCAGTACATGCTTTAGGAGATAGCGGGGGAAAAGGCGAAATTGTTTCTTGTAAACAATCAGTTAACTACGTCACACAATGGCTACGCACGACTTTATTTTTTCGCAGGGAAATTGAACTTAGATGGCGGCTCAAGTATCTACTTAGTCAGGCTATGCCTGTAGGTCTTCCGTATGGGGGCCGCGCCGAAGGTCGGGTAACACCCGGCCTTTTGTGTTTTTAGGGTGCCTTTTCTGATTGAAGCTTTTTATTCCAAGAATTCCTGCCTTTTCGGCTGGTACTTGGTCCGTAATGAGTCTGCCGGCCTTCGCGATTTGATCGTAAACGTCATAGCCAGCCTCGTAACCTCCCCGCGCTATCGAGTAAATGTAGCTATTGGAGATTTGCATCAACGTGTTTGCTTTGTCTTTTCCTTCGATAGAAAGGAGGGTGTAAGCAAACTGCTCGGTTGTCATTGGTTCGTACTTCGCTGAATTTTTTTCATCGAAGGCAAGTCCGTTGAACCTCAAGTTGACGTAATAACTTTTAACTCGCTGGTTAGTGCCCGGATCGTCCATCTCGAAATAAGTTAAGTCGTCGTCCCTGCATTCGAGCAAGCTTCGCTGATCGCTCTAGGAGAATGTCGAAAGCGCTCCTACACAGGAGCCACTTAGTATCCCCCTCGCGCTTGCCATATCCACGACCGATGTAGCCAGGGCGGTCGATAACGCACGCCGTTCCTGAAACGGGCATATCGGCCAAGAACGTTCTGTAGGACGACCAAAAGCGGTTCAGCTCTTTTTGCTCCAACGTTCCCAGCCACGCAAAATTCTTCTTTTTCGCCCGCATGTCTGTGAAGTGGAGCGGCGCTTTGATTTTCGGCCATTGCTTTTTGAAGTCAAGAATAGCCCGCTTTACCGTCGCTAAATCTTCATCTGAGGATTCCGCCCAGAGCAAACCAGTCGTTTCCGTGCTTAGCTTCCGTTCCGGGCTTGTCAGGATGACGGGGCCGGACTCGTCAATGTAAAGATGAAGTAGCGGGTCTTTCGGTTTTCGTCGGCCATCGGCTTCTCGGTCGTACATGCGCACCTCGATAGTTGGCACTACAGTCATATAAACCAATGCGCCAACCGCTTCTGCAAATAACCTTTCCATTGCCGGGATACCGGATGCTGCAAGACAGCATCTGCAGTCATCAAATACTGTTGCTGACGCGGCGATTATTTTCACGCCACGCCTTTTCTCGGGCACAAGCTGACAGGTACAGACCTGCGCCATGGTAATGAATGCGGTACAGCGAACTTCGCCGCAATCTCAGCCGCCTTACCGTTGCTTGGCCAACTGCGCCTTCAGCGCCATCAGATCGGGCTTCTGTGCCGCCAATTCATTATTGAGCACGTCTGCCAACCATTGCAGTACCCAGCTCAGCACCTTCTGTAATTCGGCATCGCTTAGATCCGGATGTCGCCTGCGCAGTTCCTGCATGCCGTATGCTTGGGCGGCGCCAGAGAAGGTGAGCCGCAGCCCCGAAGGTAGCGGGTTCGCGAAGTATGGTCCTTCTGTCCGATTGATGGCATCAAAGCAGCCAGCGCGGCTCACCCACCATATTGGGGCAAGCTCGGCGATCGAATCTGCGAACTTATCGGTTGCCTGGGTAGTCAGCCCTTGCCCAATTGCTTCACAGAACGCGTGCGCAAAGGTCAAAGCAACGTCGGCGATAACGGTGCCGAGCCGCCGCTCGGCACGATTACCATCAAATCTGCACGCGCCGCCCGTTAAGTCTGGAAAACCATGGTGCTCTTCATAAGTGGCGATGGCGATGGCGGCACATCGAATTGGAAAGTCGCATGTGGTGCTGGTGGGCGCTGCTAGTTGCTGTCCCGCGTTGTTGAATATCCTGCAGACGTAAATAGAGCTGCCGTCGGCGCGCAAAGCTTGATTATAAAATGCGTATCCCACCTCGCGGTCGGTCTCGACGTGCTTGATCAGGAAGTAGTCTAGCTCTGGTTCCGGTCGATAGTGCATCGTCACGATTTCGTTCCTAATAGTTGGCAGTTCTTACCTTCACACCTTGAAAGGCTGCCGAGCGGCAGTCTCACGTGTCTCGCCGTCCCACCATAGTGGTTTCGCCTGAAACCCTGCGGTTGTAGCACTTGTCTCACTAGTCCCGGTTGGGGCGGCAGGCGGCGCGATAATGGCTCGCTCCATCTCCCCTGCCGATTATTTGGTGCAGTTCTCTGGTATTCAAAATCTGCTGGGACAACTGAGACAGCTGAGACAAACCCTTGATATGCGCGCTCATTTGCGTGAACCCCGGGTGGGTCAGACCTGAGACGGCCGGGACAGGGGTATGGCCTAGCCCCCAACGAACGAAAAGCTTCATTGCCGTACTCCTAGCCGTACATCGATCTTCAACTGCCACTCCTCGCCGGTCGGCACGTAGTAACCCCAAGGTCGGCGCCCAGTCGCACCCCCTGGCTTCAATTGCGGCGAACGTGCCTGTTTGTTTGGCCTGATCATCTCGCTTATGCGCTCGTTGAGCACTTCGTCGTACTCTCTGGGCTCTCCAACATCCTCAATTCTCTGCGCCTCGCCGATATCTAGGACCGTACCGTTTAAGGGGAGCCGTCTCCGCGGCCCGAACATTTCCACACACGCCTTGCCAAAACTGACCTCACTTACGGGACGCAGCCCCTGCTGCCTGCAAAAACCGCTGTAGGCGGTGCGCAGGTCTTCGGATGCGATCAGCTTGCTCAAATCGTGCGGGGCTGGCCCATATTGCCCCTGGACCCCAATCACCGCGTCTGCAACCACGCATGCCTGTGCCCACTGAGACACGCTGTCACCGCTCATGCGTTGCTGCTCGGCAGTCTCCGCTGTCTTGATGGTCATGCGAGGGTGCCAACTCCCCAATCGCAAATTCAGCAGCAGCCATAAAAACTCGCTCGTGCCGCCGTCGTCGAGGTCTCGATAAAGCGCGTCAAAATAAAATCCGTCGCCAACGTGTTCATTGCTCACGTCGTAGACGACATAGCGGCGATCCCGAACGCCGGCCGCAACGGCATGATCGTGGTTCGTAGTGGCGATAACTTTCAGGTGGTTTGGAACTTGACGGCAACTGCCAAACTTGCGTTCGATTTGAAGTACGTCGCCAGTGACCATCGACTTCATTTTGTCGGCAGACTTCAAGTCTCCTGCGAACAGGATTTCTTCGGCGAGCACAAAACATGCCGTTTCAAGCCAGTCGGTGAAGCGGCCGAGCAGACGATCCTTGTCGTCGACGAGATAACCATGCTGGTCAAAGACATCGAGCATTACCTTGCCAACCGTGCTCTTGCCGGTGCCTTGTTCGCGGCTTTTCAACACGAGCACGACACCAGCGTGCTTGGCCGGGTTTTGCACGGACCAAGCAAGCAAATGCATCAAGTACCTGAATTTTGGCTTGTCGCGTCTGCAGACTACCCTGTGCAGATGCCGTAAGAACCGGCGCTGCTTTTGCCATCCTTTGCGGGCGCTGACACCGAAGCCGCGCCAGAGATTGAATTCGTGCGGGCCAGCTGTGCCGCCGGGCTTGAAAACGAGTTCCCGCTCGTGCCGCTGCGAACTCTGTTTCCAATATGTCTCCGCCGGCGCCGGCTTTGCGACACCACGCCGGACAAAAATATTCTGAACCTCTAGCTTGAACTGTTCGTTCGGGGTGAACGTCGCCGATCCATCGTCGTTGATGCGAAAGATCGCGGTCTCCTGTTTGCTCTTGCCGATGAAGAAGTGTGCATTTAGCAGCGCGATTGCATTCGCCTCGGAGTAACTGCCGCCTTTTAAAAGTGGGCGGTTAACTGCCGGCGGCGAAGTGGCGTCGAGCGCACTGCTGCTCGTGAGCACAGATGCGAGGTTCTCGAATCCTTCTGCCGGGGCTGAAATCAATTCAGATTTTGCGAAGAGGCCGGCAATCAAACTATCAAAGGGAGCATGTTGCTGTACTTGGTCAGCAAGCAGCGCTGTTCTGGGGGACTTCTGCGCAGCGACGGCTATGGAACGGAAGGGACTGGTCGTCATTGCAGTGTTCCATCGTCGCCGGGAATGCATGCAGGGAGGTCGAAGTCCTTCACCAGTCGATGGTCGGCACCTAGATCGATTCGAATTACGAATCTCCCTCCGGCTGAGGTCGATTTTTCGGGCGAGCTACAAGCAACCTGGCGCAGTTCCTTTGCGGCTTCGATGCGGTGCCGGGGGGAAATCGCCTCGTTGTGCAGGATTTCGCTGAGGACGGACGGCGTATTGGCGAAGTGCCGCTGGGCGGCCTCTCGCGCTGCCTCACCATTGTGAATACGCCGTTCTCGTTCAGCTTTGATCGCATCCAAGAGCGGTGCATTCTTGCTCAGCTGAGACCACCTGTGCTCATCTAAGCCCCAAGTTTCCTTCAGCTCTTGGTCCGACCGCAAACCTTCGATATTGCGTACACAGTCCGTAACAAAGTCGGCATTGATTTCATCCCCGAGGTCGACGTTGTTGCCGAGGATGCGAAGGTGCTCGACCTCACTTGCGCCGGCAGCCTGAACCGTCCCGCGAGCCGCAGAAATAGGGCCGTCGCCAGATGATCCAACGTTGGCGCTGACGGTTAGCCCTTTTGGGTCAGCCCAATCGCCCGTAATATTTTCTCTAGGCGGGCTTTGGTGGACCGATCGCAGACTGGCGGGACCCTGCTTGCTCATGGCGTCCGCCCGGCACTCCCGCATGCCCTCCTCTCCGCCCGATCCGAAGTGGAAAGGATCCGTGGGCCAAGTTTTTCAAGAACCCAGGCATCAAGGTCATCCGGGCAATACAGCGGCACGCGGTTTAGGCGTCGAAAAGGTGGGCCCCCGCCGACACACGCCAGTTTGGCGAGCGTGGCCGGCGCTCGGTCTAAGCCGTAGTTTTCATGCAGATAGGCCGATGCTTGCTTCCGGCGGAGAAATCTCTGAGTGGTCATACGTCACCAAAGTCTGGGAATGCCCGGCGATAGGCGGGCGGTGACGTACGTCGTACTCGGCAATGGTTAGTTAAGGGTTAGAAAGGAACGGTTTGGTAACCATATTGTGAGCGGACGGGCGATTCAGGCGTTGCAGCCGAGTTTACCAATTCGGGAGTTCAAGCGGGACTGGCGCCGCCTACTCCGTAACGAAGTGGGATAATTTCAGCCTTTGTTTTTCCGTTGAGCGCAGAGGCGATGCGAGCTGCAACCCGATCGGCCGCAGCGACCAGTGCTGAGTCAGGCATGTGAGCGTACCGCGCGGTAATTCCCGGAACGGAGTGTCCCAGAAGTCCGGCAATAGTCAGTTCCGAAAAGCCCATCTCTGCCGCGGTGGCCGCAAAGGAATGCCGGAGCACGTGGACAGTGACGCCGGATAGGCCGGCCTTCAAGCAGATGCGCCTCAATATTTTTGGCAGGCCAATCAGATGGCCGTCACCGTGAGAGGCGGGGAAGATCCAAGGACAACCGTCCCGTACGGGCCGTGCCGCTATAAGTTCCAAGGCTTTCTTTCCGATCGGCCGAAGTTGTGCGCCGCTCTTTGTGTCCTCAAAGCGTATGCATCCGGCGCGGCTGTCTACCCATGAGCGGCGAAGCCCTAGGCATTCCATGCGACGCAAACCCGTCAACAAGAGTAAACGAATCGCCGACAGAGCAATTGCGTTCCCACCCCTAGCCTCGGCTTCGCGGATCGTCTGGCCGAGCTTGGCCATTTCCTCGATTGTCAGAAATCGTCGCTGTTTACGATCCGGTGGCTTGATTACGCCGCGCGCGGGATTTTCCTTGATGAGTTTGAGGGACCTTCTGGCGTATTCGAGGATCGTTGCCATCATTCCCAATGTGCGAGCGGCCACACCGGCACCTCCGGTGGCGACACCTCCGCGACCTTCCGTCTTGCGAGGCTTCGCGGTCTTGCCGGCGATGATGTCTGCCTTCATCCGTTCGATATCGGCGGTGGTCAGGCTGCGCACCGTAAACCGACCGATGAGCGGCTTTACATGGGTCTCAATCCTGCTTTGGTCCGCTGCCCAGGTGGATGGTTTGATCCGACCCTTAGACCCGGCCACGTACACGTCGCATAACTCTGAGACCGTCACGGCGCCGCGTACAGCATGACGTTCGGCCGACGGATCGCTGCCCTTGGCCGCCGCCCTAAGGGCGTCGCTGGCGAGAGTGCGTGCCTCGTCAGGCGTTAGCGTGCCGACCTTCCCGATCACGAGGCGGCGCGTTCGCCCCTCCTTGTTGCGATACTGCACCAAATAAGAGGCGGCGCCGCTCGGCTTCATTCGAATGCCAAACCCCTTCAGGGCACCGTCGCCGGCGTCCCAATGGAAAATGTCCTTACCACTCCGATCCGGTCGAAGCGCATCAACGGCACGCCTAGTAATCTTGGGCACCGGGGGCTCCTACGGTTGCTTCCCCAGCGCCGTGAATATTTCGGGGAAGCGAGGGGGAAGCGCGGGGAAGCAACAATAAGTAGAAGCTATAAATTTCCGGAACCCCTCGTCAATTAGAATAGCTCTTAATAATCAATAGCTAGTAAGCTTCGGTAACCTCGGGTAACCAACGGTAAGGGCATGACCCTAACCTTGCCAAGGTCGGGGTCGAGGGTTCGAGCCCCTTCGCCCGCTCCAAGATTTCTCGCATGCCAAAGCAATGATCGAACGACAAGCCGCCGTCAGGCGGCTTTGTCGTTTGTGGTGGCGGGCGACCTGCCGCCGCGGCCTGCTTCTTTCCACCGAACCTGCATGCCATCTTCCGGTACCAAGGATTGCAGCGTCGTATTGTGCCACGCCGCAAGGATCGTGACGCAAGCGGGGCTGACAATTGTTCGAACGTGGATATCGGCAGCGCCTCGAGGCGGACCTCGTCAAATGGGTCGCAGAGGGCGTGATTTCGGGCGACGCGGCCCATTCCATCCGAAAGGCGCGATTTGGCGAAGAGGCGGTATCGCGCCTGCCCGCCATCTTCGCGATGCTTGGCGCCCTGATGCTGGCGGCCAGCGTCAGCGCCTTTGTTGCCGCCAACTGGCAGGAGATTCCACGCCTGGTCAGGCTGGTCGGCATTCTCACGCTGATTGCGGCCTGTTTTCCCGTTGCCCTGCTACTCGGCCGACGCGCGATTCCCTGGGGTGCCGATGCCGCCGTGACGTTCGCCACGCTCTGCTTTGGCGCGGGCGTGGCGCTGGTCGGCCAGATGTATCATCTGCCGGGCGACTGGCCGGCTGGCGCGATGCTGGTGGCGATCGGCGCGCTCATCGCGGCCGCGTTGACGGGCAAGAGCGGGCCGCTGGTGATTGCCTTTGCGGCGATGACGGCCTGGTCGTTAGGAAGGTTCGACGACGCGGAATGGCGCGAAATCCACTGGCCTTTTTTCCTGCTGTTCGTTCCGGCGTTTGCGTTGGCGCTGGGCCGCGAAAATCGCCTGGTGGCGCATGCTGCAGCTCTGGCGCTGGGCGTCTGGCTGGCCACAATGATGTGGGCGCCGGCGGATCGCCTGATCCATGGCGGCATTGCGTTCGCGGTAGCCTACATCGCGATCGGGCTGCTGGCGCTGGACCGGGACTGGCCCGCCGAGTTCCGGGCGCTCTTGCCATGGGGCGGCTGGGCCTTCGGCGTGTTTCTCTGCTTTGAAATCGAACTCATCCTGGAAAAATCAGAACGCTTCGCGCACGCCATCGATGCGCATGTCGGCCTTGGCTATGCCGCGGCGGTGCTCGCGCTGGCGGCCCTCGCGGTACTGGCGCGGGACAGGGACAAGGGGCGGCTTGTGATCATCGCGGCCTGCGCCATTGGCTTGACGATTCCGCTGATGCTGGCGGGCGGCCCCGCAATTCCGAGCCGCGTGCTGATTCCCATCGCCGTGCTCGTCAGCGCGGTGGCCTTGATCGCAGGTGGCCTGCTGGTTGGCTTGCGGACATTTGTCATGGTCGGCTACGCGGTGTTCGGCGTTTCGATATTGATCCTGCTCTGGCGCACGGTCGGCACATTGCTCGACCAGTCCCTGTTCTTCCTTGCAGCCGGTGTCGTGCTGCTGGGCCTCGCCCTGGGGGCGCGCAAACTCGCAAGCTGGTCAAGACATGCCAATGAGCAACCCTCAGGGAGTGCAGCCTGATGAGTACCGTCGACAGCCTGATCGGGCGCGTGCCGTTGCTCCCGCGCTACATTCTCGCCGTGCTGCTGCTCTGCGGACTGATCCTCGCGATGGTCTATCAACGCGCGGAAATATTGCGAAACGGCCAGGAAGTCCGGCTCGAGATCGTGCCGGTCGACCCGCGCGACCTGTTTCGCGGCGATTACGTCATTCTCGATTATCAAATCTCGTCAGTTGACTTGCCAAAGGACGCAACGAGCGAGTTCAAACGGGGACAAAAAGTATTCGTGACCCTGCGGCCCGACGAGACCGGCAAGGCGAGGGCGGTCGCGATCTCATCCGAGCGGCCGGCGGTGTCCGGCGCGGATATCGTCATTCTGGGCAAGGTGGACGCGGGATCGGTCTGTCCGCCCAACGAGGCGGGGCTCAGGGTCTGCAAGCCCGGAATCCGCGCCGCGCTCGTGAAATACGGGCTCGAGAGCTATTTCGTACCGCAGGGCGAGGGCAAGAAAATCGAGACGACCGAAAAGGCGCGGCTCGAGGTGGTCGCGGCTGTGACGCCTTCCGGCCAGTCTGCGATCAAGCGTCTGCTGATCGACGGCAAGCCCGTCTATGCCGAGCCGCCGTATTGACGGGCGGCGCCCTGCCCGCGATATGCTTCTCTATTCGAAGAGAACGTGGCAACCTCTAGTACCGTAGGTTGCATGTTCAATTCATGCCGCGGGCGAGGCATGTCCCATGAGCCGAAAAATCATTCTGCTGTCCGACGGCACCGGTAATTCCGCGGCAAAAGTCTGGCGCACCAATGTCTGGCGCACCTTCGAGGCGCTGGATCTATCCGGCAACGACCAGGTCGCGTTCTATGACGACGGTGTCGGCACTTCCTCGTTCAAGCCGATGGCGATCCTCGGTGGTGCGTTCGGTCTCGGCCTGCGCCGCAACGTCATTGCGCTCTACAAGTTTGCCTGCCGGAATTATCGCGACAAGGACGACGAGCTGTTTGGCTTCGGCTTCAGCCGCGGTGCCTTCACGATCCGGATCGTGATGGGGCTGATCGACAGCCAGGGGCTGGTCAAAGCCGATAACGAAGCCGAACTGCATAGTCTCGCGAGTGCGGCCTACCGCGCCTATCGCCGGGATCGCTATCATGATCTGAGGCTGGAAGCGCCCTACCAGTGGTTCCGCAACAAGTTCGGTCCGCACTACCCGCCCAAGGAGGTTCGCAGGAACGTCAAGGTCAGGTTCATCGGCGTCTGGGACACGGTTGCCGCCTACGGCATGCCGGTCGACGAAATGACCCGCGGCATTCATAAATATCTCTGGCGGCTCGAGCTGCCGGGCAGGCATCTGGCCGCGGGCGTCGCGCGCGCCTGCCAGGCGCTGGCGCTCGACGAGGAACGCACCACCTTCCACCCGCAGCTCTGGGACGAGACCGCCGACACCAATGGCGGCGCGGCGGTGGCCGATCCCACAGCAAAGCGCTTCATCAAGGACGAACGCATCAGCCAGGTCTGGTTCGCCGGCGTCCATACCAATGTCGGCGGCGGCTATCCCGACGATGCGCTGGCCCACATCCCCTTCGTCTGGATGATTACCGAGGCGAGGCGCTGCGGGCTCAAATTCAAGTCGGATTATGCGGGCCAGCCGCCGAGCCCCGACCACATGATTGCCGATCCCGATACATTCAAGAACGCGATCTCGAAGCGAGACAAGGACGGACGGCTCTATGATCCGCGCAAGGGCCTTGGCGGATACTATCGCTACGGGCCGCGCAAGCTGGTGCCGGCCTTCTATCCGAAGAAGCTGGAAGACGACGAGGTCGACGTCATCAGCGCCAAGATTCACGAAAGCGTCTTCCGGCGCATCGAGAACAACGCGCATGGCTACGCGCCGGTCGGCCTGCCGCCATATTACGACGTCGTCAAGGAGGACGGCGAGATCGTCGCGCCCGACACGTTCAGCATCGCGCCCGCCACACAACCGTTTGAAACGAGCGCCGCCGCGGCGCAACGCGCGCTGGCGCAGGAGCATGTCTGGAATTGGGTCTGGCTGCGCCGCATCACCTATTTCGCCACCGTCGGCGCGACGCTGTGGCTGCTCGTCTTCCCGCTCCTCAGCAGCGCGCAACGCTACGATGAATATACCAGTCCGATCCGCTGGGTGTCCCACCTCGTGCGCTTTGTCGGCGGGTTCCTGCCGGACTTTGCGACGACCTGGATCGACGGTTACGCGCGCGCGCCGGGCTGGTTCGCCTTCATCGCTGTCCTGGTCTCAGGCCTGCTGGTTCTGTCCTCGAAGATCGCAGGCCGCACGTCGAACCTGATGGCCTCGATCTGGCGCAAGTCGCAGGAAGCGCCGCAAGGGCTCCCTGACAACTGGATCTATGATCTGCGCAGCAGCCCGCTTTACATCCGCATCCAGGACACTTTGAAGCAAAGGATCGCTCCGGGCTTCTTCGCAGCGGTGTTCGTCTATCTCGGATTTGCGCTTGTCAGTCATCTTGCTTACGACGGCTGGGACATGGCGGGATATACCTGTGTGCATCGCGATGGCGATCCAAAACCCGTGGTGCTCGCCGTCAACCAGACCGCGCGCGTCGAATTCAAGACGTCGGATTTGTGCAAGGCGACGGGCATCCTGCTGCAGCATCGCGGCCGCTATTATGTGACCATTCAAGCCGGCGGCAAAAATGGCGAAGACAAGCAGTGGTTCAATGGCCTTGCCCGCATCGGCACGCCGGTCGGGGGCTTTTCCAGCAAAGAGCGGCCGCAATGGTACGAGCGTGTCTATCTCTCGCTGTTGCTGCCGATGCGGCGGGAATTATCCAAAGACTGGTTTCGCATCGTGCTGCGATTTGGCAATGTCGGCGGCGAGGAGGACTCCTACGAGCCCGATCCCTATGACGACATCATCCAGTTCAATATCACGCCGACGATTGCGCCAAACGGCAAGGAAGAGTTGTTCGTCTTCGTCAACGACGCCGTGATCGGCATTCCCGGTCTTTACGATTTGCTCTACCGCAACAACCATGGCACCGCCGTGCTGTCGGTAACGCGAAGAAGGTAACGGGACGGTCGCGCGCGAGGTGGACCACGATTTCGGCGATCCGACGACGCCGGCAATCGGCGTCACGCTAAATTGACCAAGCTTCGTCGCGGGCGGACGTTCGCTTGCAACAAATATTGCGGTGCAGCGCGCACCTTGCAAAAGTCCGAAAACAAAACCCGACGAAGAAAATTTTGCACTCAATCTAATTTCGTCTGACAGGGTAGCGCAGCCCGCGCTTTTCTCCTGAAATAGATGTGCTACCATTTTACGGTCTATTCCACCTCACCTGACCAAGTTCGTCTCTCGAACGTTCAAAATAATAACAGGCGCAGCCCCCAAGGCTGCATAGGGAGTGACGCGATGAAATCGGCTTTCCATCGATCTGTTCTTGCGCTCACGGCGATCCTTGTTGTCGCGGCGGCCAGCCAGGCCAACGCGCAACAGGCGCTGAAGAAATACGAATCCGGCACCAAGGAGTTCTGGACCAACCCGCCGCCCGACTGGTTCCTCGGCGACGAGACCGAGGCGCAGAAGGGACAGGCGCCGCCGTCCGGCCCGCCGACCGGCGCGACCGACGCCGAACTCGCCAAGCTGATCCCGAAGATCAAATTGCCGGCGGGCTTCAAGATCGAGGTCTACGCCTCGGGCGTGCTTGCGGCGCGGCAGATGGCGTGGGGCGACAAGGGCACGCTGTTCGTCGGCTCGTTCGGTCTCGGCAACGTCTATGCGATCAAGGACAATGGCGGCAAGAAGGAGGTCAAGACCATCCTGAAGGGCCTCAACATGCCGACCGGCCTCGCGTTCCGCGACGGCGCGCTCTACGTCATCGCGGTCGACAAGCTGATCCGCTACGACAACGCCGAAGCCAATATCGACAATCTCGGCGCCGGCAAGGTGGTGTATGACGACATGCCGTCCTACGCCGCGCATGGCTGGAAATACATCGCGGTCGACAAGGAGGGCTGGTTCTATCTGCCGTTCGGACCTCCCTTCAACATCGGCATTCCCCCGACCAGCGTCTCGCAGATCCGCCGCGTCGATCCCAAGACCGGCAACGCCGAAATCTATGCGCTCGGCGTCCGCAACAGCGTCGGCGGCGACGTCGATCCGCGCACCGGGCGGCTCTGGTTCACGGAAAACGCCCGTGACTGGATCAGCGACGACTTGCCGAGCGACAAGCTCAACATGATCACGAAGATCGGCGAGCATTTCGGCTATCCCTATTGCCACCAGGGCAATATGCCGGATCCGAAATTCGCGATGGGTCACAAGTGCTCGGAGTTCACGCCCCCCGTGCTCAATCTCGGCGCGCATGTGGCGCCGCTCGGCATGAAGTTCTATACCGGCAGCCAATTCCCCGCCGAGTACAAGAACAACATCCTGATCGCCGAACACGGCTCCTGGAACCGGAAAAAGTACCAGGGCGCCCGGATCAAGCGCGTAATCGTCGGTCCCGACGGCAAGAACGCCAAGCAGGAAATCTTTGCGTCCGGCTGGCTCGAAGGCGACCAGGGCTATCTCGGCCGTCCCAACGACATCATCCTCGACAAGGACGGCTCGATCCTGGTGTCCGACGACTGGGCCGGTGCGATCTATCGCATCAGCTACGCGAAGAAGTAGAGCGAAGAAAATAGTGGCTGCGGTTGCTCGGGAACGAGTGGCCGCAGCTTCGCGTTTGTGAAGAGAGTAATGGAACACGCTCTGTCATGCCCGGGCTTGACCCGGGCATCCATCAAACAAGATTCTCTTGGAGGCCGATGGATTGCCGGGTCAAGCCCGGCAATGACAGCAGAGGATTTGAAATGCGACTTGCATTAGCCGGGACCCTACTAGCAGCAGCGATGATCTGCGGCCCCACCCATGCCGCCGATATCGTCGCCGGCAAGGCGAAAGCCGAATTGTGTGTCGGCTGTCACGGCGAAAACGGCATTTCGCAGATGGAAAACATTCCCTCGCTGGCCGCGCAGCCGGACATGTTCATCCAGTGGCAGTTGGTGTTCTACCGCGCCGGTGCCCGCAAGAACGAGCAGATGCAGCCGATCGTCGAGCAGCTCAACAACGAGGACATCCGCAATCTCGGCGCCTATTTCGCGCAGCTCCCGCCGCCGAAGGCGCCGCCCGACGACAAGCCGGATCTGTCGAAGAAGGGCGCGCAGGCGGCCGTGGGCGGGCGTTGCGCGTCTTGCCACCTGCCAGACTACGCCGGCACCAAGGCGGTCGCCCGCGTCGCCGGGCAGCGTCAGGATTATCTCAGCAAGGCGCTGCACGACTACAAGTCAGGGGTGCGGTCCGGCGGTGGCATGGCGGCGATGGCGAGTGTCGCCTATTCCCTCAGCGAAGAAGAGATCGAGGCGCTGGCGCATTATCTGGCGCATTTGTGATTGCTGTCGTCCCGGCGTTCGCCGGGACGACAACGAATAAAACCTCACTCCCGCTGCTTTTCATACGCCTTGAGATGGGTGTAGGCGATGCGCAGTTTTGGCACTGGAATTTTCGCGGCGTCGGCGCGGGCGACGAGGTCGCCGATGACGTGATCGGCTTCGACCGGAAAACCTCCCTTGATGTCGCGGAACATCGACGCTGTCATCGGCGAACCTTCGGCGGTCAACAGGCCCTGCGTACGCTGGAAGAACGGGCCTGCAGGCTCGTGACCTGCGGCCTTTGCGATCGCGCTGGTTTCATCGAGCATGCCGAGCAGGAAATCCCTGCCGCCCGTCACCGCCAGGATGTTGCCCACGGACGTGCGCATCAGGCAGGTCGAGGCCGCGAGCGAGGCGAGGAATACCCACTTCTCCCACATGTCCTGCATGATGTGTTCGCTCGCAACAGCGCCAATGTTGCCGCTGGTGAAGATTTCAGAGATCGCACGGACGCGATCCGACATCTTGCCGTCGCGTTCGCCGAAATTGAGTGACTGCATCGGCGCCAGCTGCACCACCTCGCGCGCCTCGTTGAGCGTCGCGGCAATCGCGCAGAGGCCGCCCAGCACACGCTCCGCGCCAAATCTTTCGTCGAGCACGTTCAAGTGCAGCATGCCGTTGAGCAGCGGGATGATCGAGGTATTTGGACCAACCGCCGGCGCAAAGGACTTGATCGCGTCCTCGAGGTCGAACGCCTTGCAGCTCAGCAGCACCACGTCGAATTTTTCCGCGAGCTTGTCGGCCTGCACCGTCGGCGGATTTTTCAGCGTGACGTCGCCGGCAGGGCTCTTGATGACGAGGCCGGCGGAGGCGAGTTCGGAGGCCCGCTTCGGCCGCACCAGGAACGTCACGTCGCGCCCGGCCTGAAGCAGCCTGCCGCCGAAATATCCGCCGATGGCGCCGGCGCCGACCACGAGAATGCGCATTCTTAAACTCCTTCTTGTTCTTGCTTACTTGAGCCAGAGCGCCCGAAACACACTCTCGTCATGCCCGGCCAGCAGCGCGAAGCGCGTCTTCGCGCTAGTTCCCGGGCATCCACATCTTAACACTGCAGAAGCAAGCAAGACGTGGATGGCCGGGTCAAGCCCGGCCATGACGAATTACCACTTCTCCCCGAACGGGCGAATCTCCAGCTCGAACGTCCAGGCGCTGCGCGGCTGCTGGTAGAGCTGCCAATAGGACGCCGCGACCGAGGCGGGCGGCATCAGCAAATCCGGATTGTCGAGGGCTTCCTTGCCCCAGAGCGCTTCGCGGCGCTCGCGCACCCAGGCGGTATCGACGCCGGAATCGATGATCAAATGCGCGACATGGATGTTCTTTGGCCCGAGCTCACGCGCCATCGATTGCGCCACCGCACGCAGGCCGAATTTGGCGCTGGCAAAGGCCGCAAAACCGCTGCCGCCGCGCAGGCTCGCGGTGGCGCCGGTGAAGAAGATGTTGCCCTGGCCGCGCGGCAGCATCAGCCGCGCCGATTCCCGGCCCGCGAGGAAGCCGGCCCAGCAGGCCATTTCCCAGACTTTTCGAAACACGCGGTCGGTGGTCTCAAGAATCGGGAAATTGACGTTGGCGCCGACATTGAAAATGCAGACCTCCAGCGGCGCGTGCGCGTCGGCGTCGTTGAGGAAGGCACCAACCTCGTCCTCCTTGCGCGCATCGAGCGAGCGCGCTACGATCGACCCGCCGGCTGCCTCGATCTCCTTCATCAGCGGCTCCAGCTTGGCGCCGTCACGCCTTCCGGCGAACACGGTGAAGCCTTCGGAAGCGAATTTCTTGGCGATCTCGCCGCCGATGTAGTCGCCGGCGCCGATGACAGCGACGGTGGCGTTTCGTTTTTGCATTGGTGAACTCCACATCTGATTCTGTGGCGCCGTCATTCCGGGGCGATGCGAAGCATCGAACCCGGAATCTCGAGATCCCGGGTTCGCTTCGCGCCCCGGGATGACGATTACGTCGTCATCTGCCCGAAACCATCTCCTCGACTTCGCGCAACTGTTCCTTGCCGAAGAACATCTCCTTGCCGACAAAGAACGTCGGCGAGCCGAATGCGCCGCGCTCGACCGCGGCCTGCGTGTTCTCGATCAGCTTTGCCTTCACATCGGCGTCCTGCGAACGGACGAGGAGTTTCGCCGCATCGAGGCCGGAGGAGGCCAGCGCCTTCGCCGCTATTTCCGGGTCGTCCATCTTCTTCGGCTCGACCCACATGTGGTGGAACGCGGCCTCGATATATTTTTCAAATACGCCTTCCATCTGCGCGGCGACCGCTGCTCGCATCAGGTTCAGCGTGTTGACGGGAAAGAACGGGTTCCAGATGTAGGGCTTGACGCCAAAGCGCTTGACGAAGCGTTCGGTCTCGATCGCGTGGAACTCGCGCTTGTTCTTGACGCCGGCGAGCGTCTCGGCCGGCGACTTGTTGTTGGTGGCCTTGAAGATGCCGCCGAGCAGCACCGGGATATATTCGAACTTCGCGCCGGTGCGCTTCTCGATCGCCGGGATCGCCTCATGGCTGAGGAAGGCGTTGGGGCTGCCGAAATCGAACAGGAATTGCGGATTGGTACTCACGGCGTTCTCCTGACGGCTTCTTATATGATTGTTATCATCCAACTGAGCCTAGCGGGTCGATGCTGTGAGATCAACAGATAGAGGGGACTGACGCCGTCAGCCCGCTCTATCGTTTTCGTGAAGTCATGTTCCCTGCGCGGCCTGGTCGCCGTAGGCGAGCCTGACGATGTGGTCGCGCACATCCACCGGCCAATCCGCGATCAGTCCGGCAAAGCGTCGCCGGTCGTCGGCGAACAAAGCGCGCGACGCTTCCTCGAAACTGGCGAGATTGCCGGCCATCGCAGACATGAAGTGGTAGGCCGCATCGCGCGCCGCGCGCAGGCGGTCACGATCGCCGCTGATGCGGCGGGCTTCATCCACCAGCTTGCGCAAGGCGACCGACGCGCCGCCGGGTTGGGTGTTCAGCCATTCCCAGTGCCGCGGCAACAGCGTCACCTCGCGCGCCACCACGCCGAGTTTGGGCCGGCCGCGGCCGCGCGGCTCCGCCGGCCCAGCCTCGGGAGCAGGGGCCGCGGGCTCGGCGCGTGGAAGCCTGGCGACGATCTCGTCCTCGCTGCCGCGCAGGTCCAGATCGAGCGGGCGGCCGCTGGCGTCACTGAAGATGTGAACCGCGCCAGACGGCCGGCCCGCGCGTTTAATGGCGAGCGCCACTTGGGCAAGGGAGCCGGTAATGAAGCGCCGCTCGCCCTCGAAGGCGGTAAAGCTTTGGGTCATTTTGCGTTTCCGAAAGGGCCACATGGGGTATTTATACCCGGGTATATTTAAAAGGTCAATATTACCCGGATAATTTTTGACCCTTGGCCCGACGTGGCGTCCTTTTGCCTAATGACTGGCAAGTCGCAAAACCTGCCAAGGCCTGATAGGGGAACATCCGCAATTCCCGGAGGGACAGCCATGCTGACGGTGCACCATCTCAACAATTCCCGCTCGCAGCGTGTGCTGTGGCTGCTCGAAGAGCTTGCCGTGCCCTACGAGATCGTGCGCTATCAACGCCAGGGCGACATGCGCGCGCCGAAAGAGCTGCGCGCCATTCACCCGCTCGGCAAGTCGCCCGTGATCACCGACAACGGCAACACCATCGCGGAATCAGGCGCGATCGCCGAATACATCATAGGCACTTATGGCAACGGCAGGCTTATTCCCCCAGCGAATACGCCGGAGCGGCTGCGCTACACCTACTGGCTGCACTATGCGGAAGGCTCCGCGATGTCGCCGCTGCTGCTGAAACTGCTGTTCACGCTGATGCCGAAACGCGCGCCGGCCCTGTTGCGGCCACTGGTGCGCAAGGTCTGCAATACCGCGCTGACCACGCTGGTCAATCCGCAGCTCAAGCAGCACATGGATTACTGGGAGGGCGAATTGGCGAAAAGCGAATGGTTCGCCGGCAACGAATTCTCCGGCGCCGACATCCAGATGAGCTTTCCGCTGGAAGCGGCCGCCGCGCGCGGCGGGCTGGAGGTCGGTCACCCCAAGGCAATGGCGTTCCTGGAACGCATCCACGCCCGTCCGGCCTATGCCCGCGCGCTGGAAAAGGGCGGGCCGTATGTGGTGGGGAGGTAGAGTTCTTACCTCTCCCGCTCTTGCGGGGTCGAGACGAGCGAAGCTCGCTCTTAGGTCGACGCGTAGCGTCGGGTGGGGGCTCTCTCCACACGAACAGTCTGAATCGCGGCGACACCCCCACCCCGGCCCTCCCCCGCAAGGGCGGGAGAGGGAGAAGAACTAAGGCCCCACCGCCGCGATACCAACCTGGCGAGCCCTCTGGTGTCGCCGGTCGGATCGACGTTGTCGCCGAGGCGCACGATGACGAGACGCTGTGACGGCATGATCACGATACGCTGGCCGAGATCGCCGGCCGCAAAGAAGGCGTCGCGGGGAATGCCGGATCGCACGCGTTCTTTGGCGTGTTCATGCTCGCTGCGATTGGTCCAGAACCCGGCGCCGTAGTCGGTGTCGAGTGTCGCGGCGGCCGAGAAATCCACCCAGTCCTCGTGCAGCAGGCGTTTGCCGCCGACAACGCCGTCATTGACAAACAGCAGTCCGAACCGTGCCCAGTCCCGTGCGCTCGCCAGCATGTAGGTCGATCCCTGCAGCGTGCCTGTCGCATCGAATTCCAGCGTGACGTTGCGCATGCCGAGCGGATTGAACAATTCGCGCCACGCAAACGCCAGGCTCTGCTCCGGTCCGCCGACGGCATCGCGAATGATCCGCGCCAACAGTTGCGTCGTCGGGCTGGAATAGGCCCAGCGCGTGCCCGGCGGCGCGACAAGCGCAGCCTTGACCGCGAAGCCGGCCATGTCGTCCTGCAGGTAGATCATCTCGCTGAAGCTGTTGGTTTCGTCGAGCGCCAGCCCGGTGGTCATGCGCAGGAGATGCTCGACCTCGATCTCGCGCCTGGGATCGCCGCGCCACTCCGGTATTGGCGCGGGCATCGAGGGGGTGACAAGGCCTTGCTGGGTCAGCACCCCGATCAAGGCATTGATCACCGACTTGGTCATGGAAAAGCCCGGCAGCGGGGTGTTGACGCCGATGCCGCTGGCGTAGCGCTCGGCGATCACCTTGCCGTCATGCACCACGACGACAGCCTTGGTGCGCCGGAACGGCGGTTCGGCCGACTCCTCGAAGGCGTGATCGAGCGCGGCTTTCAATGCGGGATTGGCCGGCGCCACGACATCGGGGCCGGCAATCTCGCCCAGCAACGGCGGCGATTTGGGTACCTTCAATGCGTCAATGTCGCTCCTGAGGATGTACGGCTCATTCGTTCCGTGCCGCAGCACACAGCCGAGCCCTTCATGATAGACAGCGCGGCTGCCAAACATCCACGCTGCCGACGCATCGACCGTTCCGGCCGTGCGGTCGACCCTGAACTGCAGCAGCGCGCGCACGCGGCGCAGCGAGGCACGCTCGATGGTTTCCGAAAACACGGTTTGCGGATCGAGCCCGGATACGAAGGTCTTGGCGCAGACACTGTGCGCGACCACGCCGGTGGCGACGCGGATCCTGCGATCGGGACGAAGCATGATGATGCAAGCCGCCCCCGTCACGGTCAGCAGCAGTCCGACAGTGGTCCAACTTCGCCAGCCCACACGCCTCTCCGTTGCCCGTCAGGTCCCGGCGCTAGGGCTTCGCGGCGGCGACCGAGGGCAGCGCCTGCACGGTGACACCGGGCGGCGGGACATCGTCATCGGGCACGAAGAAGTCCGGCATCAGCGGCACTGACTTGTCGACGCGGTAAGGCTCGAAATCGCGCACGCCGCTGGCGTAGAGTACCTTGTCGTCGATGCAGAATTGTCCCGTAAATTCGCGGGAGGGTTTGGTGAAGATGACGTAAGCGGCGTCGCCCATGATTTCAGGCGTGCGGCTGGCGCGCATCATCGCGTCGCCGCCGAGGAGATTGCCGACCGCGGCGGTCGCGATCGTGGTGCGCGGCCACAGCGCGTTGACGGCGACGCCTGCGGATTTCAATTCGCCCGACAGCCCGAGCACGCACATGCTCATGCCGAACTTGGCTATCGTATAGGCGGTGGAATGCTCGAACCATTTCGTCTTCATGTCGAGCGGCGGCGACAGCATCAGGATGTGCGGGTTCTCGGCCTTTTTCAGATGCGGGATGCAATATTTCGACACCAGGAAGGTGCCCCGCGTATTGATGCCCATCATCAGGTCGAACCGCTTCATGTCGGTCATCTGCGAATTGGTCAGGCTGATGGCGCTGGCGTTGTTGACGCAGATGTCGATGCCGCCGAACTCGGCCACGGTCTTTTCAATCGCTGCGATCACCTGCGCTTCGTCGCGGATGTCGCACAGCACCGGCAGCGCCTTGCCGCCGGCGGCGCGCACCTCGTCGGCGGCAGTGTAGATGGTGCCCTTGAGTTTTGGGTGCGGCTCCGCGGTCTTGGCCGCGATCGCAACATTGGCGCCGTCACGCGCGGCGCGCAGCGCAATCGCGAGCCCAATGCCCCGGCTGCCACCGGAGACGAACAGTGTCTTGCCTTTGAGGGATGTCATGGGAGCACTCCATTATCGACGCACGGTTAGGGACGCGCAAATGGTCATGCTCCCTCCCCCCTTGCGGGGGAGGGTCGGGGAGAGAGGTGGCGTCATCGGGACCGCCCGTGTGAACCCCTCTCCCTAACCCTCCCCCGCAAGGGGGGAGGGAACGCACCTTTGTTCGCGGCGACGCTTCAGAAAATCAATCCTACGCCGATGCCTTGATCAGGCAAATCGTCATCCCGGCGAAACCTACTGCCCCGCGGCTTCCGCGCCGCGGGTGCGCGGATCGGGGGCGCCGAGCAGGCCGGTGGGCGTCACGGCGATGGAATTGGCCGAGGTCTGGCCGAGCGGCACGATCACCTGATGCCCTTTGGCCTTCAGCGCGTCGAGCGTCTCCTGCGGAAAGCCGCGTTCCGCCCGCACTTCGTCGGGCATCCATTGATGATGCACGCGTGGCGCCGCCACGGCCGCCGCAACATCCATCTTGTAATCCAGCGCGTTCACGACGACCTGCAGCACCGCCGAAATGATGCGGCTGCCGCCGGGCGTTCCCGTCACCAGCACCGGCTTGCCGTCCTTCAGCACGATGGTCGGCGACATCGACGAGAGCGGCCGCTTGCCGGGGCCGGGCAGATTGGCCTCAAAACCCACCAGCCCGAAGGCGTTGGAGGCGCCGGGCGCGGCGGTGAAATCGTCGAGCTCGTTGTTGAGCAGCACGCCGGTGCCGTCGGCGACCAGGCCGACGCCATAGGGGAAGTTCAGGGTATACGTGTTGCTGACGGCGTTGCCACTGGAGTCGACAACCGAATAATGCGTGGTGTTGCTGCCCTCGCGTTGCGGGGTGACTTTCAACGCATCGGCCGACGGCGTCGCGCGTTCCGGGTCGATGCTGGCGCGTTGCCTCGCCGCATAATCCTTGGCGAGCAGGACCTGCATCGGCGCGTTGACGAAATCGGGGTCGCCGAGATAGCGGGCGCGGTCGGCATAGGCGCGCTTCATCGCCTCGATCATGACATGCAGCGAGGGCACGGAGCCCTGCTTCATGTCGGACATCGGAAAGCCTTCGAGGATATTCAGCGTTTCCAGCAACACCGTGCCGCCCGACGACGGCAGCGGCATCGAGACGATGTCGTAGCCGCGGTAATTGCCGCGCACCGGCGCGCGGAGCAGCGCCTGATATGATTTCAGATCGTCCGGCGTCATGATGCCGCCGGCATTGCTCACCGCCTTCGCCAGTTTTTTTGCGACCGGTCCTTCATAGAAGCCGCGCGGGCCCTGTTCGGCGATCGCGGTCAGCGTGGCTGCCAGATCAGGCTGGATCAGCCGGTCGCCGTCACGCAGCTGCTCACCATCGGGACGGGAGAAAGATTTGGCGGAATTCGGCCAGCGCGCCATCCGGCGATACATGTCGGAGAGCGTGTCGGCCATGTCGTCGGCGACAATAAAGCCGTCGCGGGCCAGTTCGATCGATGGCTGGATGATCTGTGCGAGGGTGAATTTGCCGGAGCCGTATTTTTCCAGCGCCAGCGCCAGGCCCGCCACGGTGCCGGGCACGCCGATGCCGAGCGCCGAATTGCGCGATTTGTCGGTGTCGGGTTTGCCGTCGGCGCCGAGATACATGTCGCGCGTCGCAGCGGATGGCGCGGTCTCGCGATAATCGATCGCGACGTCTTCGTTGCGCTCGGCGGAATGAATCACCATGAAGCCGCCGCCGCCGATATTTCCGGCGCGTGGATAGGTCACGGCCAGCGCAAAGCCGGTCGCGACCGCGGCGTCGACCGCGTTGCCGCCCTGCCGCAAAATGTCGGCGCCGATGCGGGCCGCGAGTTTTTCCTGCGCCACCGCCATGCCGTGCTGGGCGGATATGGCGCGAACCGTGGCAAGGTCCGGCGGTGTATAGAGGCGGCGTTGCTCCTGCGCATAGGCCGTTGTGCTTGACGCAACGACGAGCGTGATGGTCACCAGCGCGCTACGCCACTTATTCGTGCAGAAAATCATCCAAAATCCGCCGCAGTTGAGCCGGTGTGCCGCCTGGCAATAGCACACGCATGATAATCGCATGCTATATGGGTTCGAATTCGACGGGCAAAACGCCTTGTCGTGATCGATGAAGGAAATTCCTGCGTATGACGGTGATTGCTCCTCAGGCATCTGGCGCTGATATTCCAAGAACATATCCGCCCCGCGCCGCCGTCGTCAGCTGGATCTTCTTCGATTGGGCAGCCCAGCCCTATTTCACGCTGATCACCACCTTCGTGTTCGCGCCGTATTTCGCAGGCTTCGTCGCGCCGGATCCGGCGATCGGGCAGGCGCTGTGGGGATTTGCCACCGCGGCCGCGGGCCTGATGATTGCGCTGATGTCGCCGATCCTGGGCGCGATTGCCGACGCCAGCGGCCGTCGCAAGCCGTGGATCGCGGCATTCGGCTTGCTGCTGGTGATCGGCTCCAGCCTGATGTGGTTCGGAAAGCCCGGCGATCCCAGCATTATCCCGACACTGCTGCTGTGCTATGCGATCGCGAGCGTCGGCGTCGAATTCGCCACCGTGTTCAACAACGCGATGATGCCCACGCTGGTGCCGCCGGACAAGATCGGCCGGCTGTCCGGCACCGGCTGGGCCACCGGCTATGTCGGCGGTATCCTCAGCCTGATCCTGGTGCTCGGTTTCCTCGCCGCCAATCCGCAGACCGGACGCACGCTGTTCGGCTTCATGCCGCTGTTCGGCCTCGACCCGGTGACGCATGCGGGCGACCGCATCACCGGACCGTTGACGGCGCTGTGGTTCATGCTGTTCACGCTGCCGATGTTTTTGCTGACGCCGGATTATCCGGCGAAGCTTCCGGTGCGCGCGGCGTTGCGCGAAGGTTTGAGCGAGCTGAAGCAGACGCTGCGCGAATTGCCGAAGCAGAAATCGCTGGCGACGTTCCTGCTTGCCAACATGATCTATACCGACGGGTTGGTGTCGCTGTTTGCCTTCGGCGGCATCTATGCGGCGGGCACCTTCGGCTGGCACACGATCCAGATCGGCACCTTCGGCATTGTCGCGGCGATCGCGGGCGTGTTCGGAGCCTGGTTCGGCGGCAAGCTCGATGACCGCGTGGGGCCGAAGCGCGTGATCGCGATCAGCCTCCTGGTGTTGCTGCTGGCGCTCGCCGCCATCCTGCTGGTCGACAAGGATTCGATCCTGTTCGTGAAGGTGGACCCGCCCGTGCCCGGCGGACCATTGTTCGCCGGTGCTGCGGAGCGCGCCTATCTCATCCTCGGATGCCTGATCGGCGGCGCCGGCGGTCCGCTGCAGGCGGCGTCACGCACGCTGCTGATTCGCCTCGCGCCGCAAGATCGCATCGCGCAGTGTTTCGGGCTGTTCGCGCTGACCGGGAAGGTCACCTCGTTCGTCGGCCCGCTGCTGATCGGCGTTGTTACGGCGGTGACCGCGAGCCAGAAAGCGGGGATGGCGCTGCTGGTGGTGTTTTTTGTCGTCGGGCTGGCGCTGCTGTTGCGGGTAAGGGAATTACCCACTCGTCATGCCCGGGCTTAACCCGGGCATCCATCAATTTTGAAAATCTTTTTGCGTAGCGGATGGATTGCCGGGTCAAGCCCGGCAATGACAGGTGTGGCTCAATGCCGGAAATGCCGCACGCCGGTGAACACTATGGCGATACCGTGGTCGTCGGCGGCCTTGATCACTTCATCGTCGCGCATGGAGCCGCCGGGCTGGATCACCGCGGTGGCGCCGGCCTCGATGCAGGCCAGCATGCCGTCGGCGAACGGGAAGAACGCGTCTGACGCGACCACTGAACCCTTGGTCAGCGGTTCGGCGAGCTTCAGTTCAGCCGCCGCGTCCAGCGCTTTGCGCGCGGCGATGCGCGCGGAATCCACCCGGCTCATCTGGCCGGCGCCGATGCCGACGGTGGCAAGGTCCTTGGCGTAAATAATCGTGTTGGACTTGACGTGCTTGGCGACGCGGAAGGCGAATTTGAGATCGCGCAATTCGGCGTCGGTCGGCGCGCGTTTGGTTGCGACCTTCAGCGCCATGTCCTCGATCACGGCGTTGTCGCGGCTTTGCACCAGGAGGCCGCCGGACACCGTCTTGGCGGTCAGGCCCGGCTTGCGTGGATCGGGCAGGTCGCCGACCAGCAACAGCCGCAGATTCTTCTTTGCGGCGACGACAGCGATGGCTTCCTCTGTCGCGTCCGGCGCGATGATGACCTCGGTGAAGATTTCGGTGATGGCGCGCGCAGCGTCGGCGTCGAGCGTGCGGTTGACTGCGACGATGCCGCCGAACGCCGACGTCGAATCGCAGGCCAGTGCCCTTTTATAAGCGCCGAGCAGATCGCTGCCCTCGGCAACGCCGCAGGGGTTGGCATGCTTGACGATGACGCAGGCCGCGGTGCGGGCCGGGTCGAACTCGGCGACGCATTCATAGGCCGCATCGGTATCGTTGATGTTGTTGTACGACAGTTCCTTGCCCTGGAGCTGGCGTAAGGTCGAAACGCCCGGCCGCTTGTCGGGCGTCGCGTAGAACGCCGCGGTCTGGTGCGGGTTCTCGCCGTAGCGCAGCGACTGGATCAGCTTGCCGCCAAAGGCGCGGAAGTCAGGCGCGTCGTCTTTCAACTGCAGCGCAAACCAGTTCGAGATCGCGGCGTCATAGGCGGCAGTGCGGGCATAGGCCTTTGCCGCGAGACGGCGGCGCAGTTTCAGCGAGGTGGCGCCGTTGTTGGCGGCGAGCTCGTCGAGCACGGACTGATAGTCGCTGGCTTCGACGACGACGGCGACGTCGTCGTGGTTCTTCGCCGCGGCGCGGATCATCGCCGGACCGCCGATGTCGATGTTCTCGATGCAGTCTTCGTAGCCGGCGCCTTTGTCGACGGTCGCCTCGAACGGATAGAGGTTGACCACCAGCAGATCGATCGGCGCGATGCCGTGCGCCTTCATCGCATCCGTGTGTTCCTTGTTGCCGCGGATCGCGAGCAGGCCGCCATGCACCTTCGGATGCAGCGTCTTGACCCGGCCGTCCATCATTTCGGGGAAACCGGTGAGGTCGGAAACGTCACGGACCTTCAGCCCTGCCGCCGCGATCGCCTTCGCGGTGCCGCCGGTGGAGACCAGATCGACGCCGTGGCCTGCGAGCGCGCGGGCGAATTCGATCAGGCCGGTTTTGTCGGAAACGGACAACAGAGCGCGGGTGACGCGGCGGGGATGGTCAGTCATGGGCAAGATCCTCGGTTAAAGGGGGTGCCCAGGCGCGCGGCAGCTAGTCCCGCGCTTCCCGATGGTACTCCATCCAAGGTCGCCAGTCGCGCGAGCAGGGCTCGGTTAGCAGTTTTCGGCGCGTTTCACAACGGCAGGATCGGTCGTTTCTACAACGGCAATTCCGGCTCGCGGCGGGCGTTGCGGCGGGCGTTGGTGGCGGCGGCCGAGGTCGAGGAGCGCACAAAATTCCAGCGGATCGAGGTCGCCTGCCCTGAGTCCTGCCGGATCACGATCTGGGCGGTGCGGCGGGGGCCGTCATTGCCGGCCAGGAACACGCTGTCCTCGAGGTCGACCTTGTCGTCGAGCGCCTCGAAGGTCCAGACGTCGCGGTTGGGCAGCACCAGCATGACGCCGCGGGCGTCGGAAAGCCGGCTCGCCTTCACGGACGGGTGCAGGTGAAACCGCAAGGCAAAGTCGGTGCCGCTGCCCTTGAAGCGCGAGCCCGGTGCCGGCGACAGCGTGTCTTCGCCGTCGAGCCGCGCGCCGTCAGGCGCCATCATCAGCACGCGGCGGTGCACGACGCCGAAGCGCGGCAGATAGCCGTCATGCGATGTGGTCAGCATATCGCCGTTCTCCACAGATTCGCGATAGCTCTCCACATTGGCCGGGCCGCTGGTCACCGGCGCCCCCTGCAACAGCCGCTTCATCGCCGATATCTCGACGAACTGGCACGACGACGTCTCGTGATAGGTCAGGGTCGAATGCGCTGGGGTGCTGCGCGCAAAGGCGCGCCAATTGTCGCGGCCGGTCGAGGGCATTCCGCAATTGACGACGATCCGGCTCGGCCCGGAGGACAATTCGAACGCCAGGCAGCCGGCGTGCGCGTCCTGGCTGATATTCGGCGGCGGCGGCGCGCCGGTGTCCATGATGACGGTGGTGGTGCCGGCATCGAGGCGCTGAAAGCCGGTATGCGGCATGTGCGCCATCGGCACGCCGTGGGTGTCGTCATAGGCCAGCAGCGTCGCCACCAGATCGTTCGGCGCGTTGCTCATGCCGTTGAACAGCGCAAAGGCGCCGTCGCCATGGCGGAAGAAGCGCAGCATCGGCATCATGCGGTCGATCGCGTTCAATAGCGCCGGCGGCGGCGCGATGTTTCGAGCAGCAAAAGTTTGGCGCAGCGGCAGCATGTCGCTGAGCAGTTCGACAAGCGCGCCGGGATTGCGCGAGATGTGCCCGCCGTCGGGAAGGATCTGCCGCTGCAATTCGTCGGACAGCCGCCGGCTCGCGGAGCGGATATGTTTTGCCTGGTTGGCGAGGCACAGCGAGGCGTAGCAAAGCGCGATCAGCACCTGCACCCGCGGCACGCCGTCGGCGATGTCGAGCATGGTGTAGCGCAGATAGCGGATCTCACGGGTCAGCCCGCGCAGATATTTGCGATAGAACTTGCCGTCGGTGTCTCCGAGCACCAATGGCGCCTGCGACAACAGCGAGATGACGCGGCGCGCCAGCACATCAGCGCGGCGCTCGAGCGGCCGCTTGCGGCCGGGATTCGAAATCCAGTCGTCGACCAGCGAACGGGCGTTGGCGCGGGTCAGCGCGGTGTCGGCCGCGCGCAGATGGCGCAGCCAGCCGAAGCCGAGCAGCGCCACTTCCCAATCTTCCGAGGGCGGCTCGAGATCGAAGATCGAGCGGCCGTGACAGGTCACGATCTTGCCGGCGAACACGAAACGGCCTGCGTAGATTTCGGCGGCACGGGTGGCGTCGGCGGTGCGCAGATCATGCGGCGCGATGATCAGCCGGTCGGCGCGGCCCGGCCACAGCCGCGACAGCCCGACGGTACTGCCGCTGGCGCGCGCCATCACGCCCCGCGCAAAGCGGCTCGCGACCAGCGTCGTAATGCGTCTGCGTTGAGCGACCGACACGCCTAACCTTGATGGGAGGAGATCTTGTGGCGAATCCTTTGTAATCCGGAAACGCGCCCAAAACACCATCTTGAAAGTGCGCGAATCACCCGATGGTCGCGAAAAACAGGTGCAAAATCAGGATTTAACCAGCCGCGCGGCGTAAAATCCATCCAGCCCGCCAAGCCGCGGGTCGTCGTGGGGCAGATGGCAGGGCAGGGTACGCAGATCGCCGTCCGCCGTGACGATCTCGGCAAGGCCAGCGACTTCGCCGGCGTCGACCGGCGCGCGGCGCACGCCTGATTCGGTCGCGAGCAGCGCCGAGACCGCCTGCTCGCCTTCTTCCGGTTCCAGCGAGCAGGTGCAATAGACCAGCGTCCCGCCTGGCTTGAGCAGCGCGACCGCCTTCTTCAGCAAGCGGATCTGCAGCGCGCTCAGCGCCGCGATGTCGGTTTCCTGGCGCAGCCAGGCCACATCAGGGTGGCGCCGGATGGTGCCGGTCGAGGTGCAGGGCGCGTCGACCAGGACGCCGTCGAACGTGCCGTCGCCGCCGGGCCATTCGGCGCCATCGGCCACCACGTCATTGGCCTCAAGCGACAGCCGCGAAAGATTGTCGCGCAGCCGTGTCATCCGCGGCGCCGAACGATCGACCGCGGTGACGCGTGCGCCGCCTTGCGCAAGCTGGGCGGTCTTTCCGCC
Source organism: Bradyrhizobium sp. JYMT SZCCT0428 (assembly GCF_018131075.1). Taxonomy (GTDB): domain Bacteria; phylum Pseudomonadota; class Alphaproteobacteria; order Rhizobiales; family Xanthobacteraceae; genus Bradyrhizobium. The sequence goes on from NZ_JAFCLS010000025.1 coordinate 34,063, forward strand.
GGGCGCGGCGCAGAGATCGACGATGCTCTTGCCGTTGAGGTCGCCGAACAGCCGCGCCGGCAGTGCGGCGGCGGCGTCCTGTACCCACCATTGTCCTTCGGTGAAGCCGGGCAGCATCGTCACGGAACCCTGCAACAGGGTGCGCACCGTCCCGGTCGGCAGCGTTTCGCCGTGCAGACGGGTCGCCCATTGCGGCGCGTCCGACTTCACGGTGATGTCGAGCGACGGCTCATGGCCGATCGCAATGGCCATCTCGCGCGCCGTGGTCTCGCCATAGGCCGCGATCCAGCGCGCCAGCAGCCACGGCGGAATGTCCAGCGTCTGCGCCTTGACTTCGTCGATCAGTGGCTGGCCTTCGCGCGCGCAACGCCGCAGCACGGCATTGACGAGGCCGGCATATTTCGCGGCGCGTCGGTCCGATTGCACCAGCCGCACCGACAGGTCGACGGCGGCATGATCGGGCACGTCCATCCAGAGAATTTGCGCAGCGCCGATCAACAGCGCGCTTTGCGCGCGCGGCGCGTCGGTCGGAACGCCGCGATCGAGCAGGCGCGACAATAGATGACCGAGCGTACCGAGCCGCCGCAGGATCGTAGCGACCAGCCGCCGCATCAGCGCGCGGTCGCGATCGGCGAGCGATTTCAATCCGGGATGGGCGCCGGCCCCGTCGAGCTGCTCGTCGAGGGTGCGGTGCTTGTGCAGCACGCCGTCGAGAATGTCTGCCGCGATACGCCGCGCCGCGAGACCGGGAACTTCGGCAGGAACTGCGAATCTTGAAGGAGGCATGGAGAGGGAATATCTCGGAAGGTGCTGAACAGGGTTTCGGCGCATGCCATCGAAGTGAAGAACTTGGAAATGAAAAACTCCTTTGGCATGCGAATATGCCAAATGTAAGAATCACGCCGACGATTTCATGATTGTGATGTCGGCGTTGCGATCATCCGTTTGCTAATGAGATGCGCCGCAGGAAAGTTTTGCCGGAAATTTTGCCATGACCGACGAGCCCCGATCACCGTCTGCAGTTCTTCCCGGCGCCGCCCCCGGCAAGGTGCTGACGCCGGCCGCCCAGCGTGCGCTCGCCGAGGCCGAAGCGCGCCGGAAAGCTGCCGAAGCCACCACCGCTCCGGCGGCACAGAAGGAATTGCAGGGTCCGAAGGGGCCCGAACCGACCCGTTACGGCGACTGGGAGCGCAAAGGCATCGCCTCGGACTTTTGAGGTGAATTCGTCCTTGCCGGAATAGCCGACTCAGCCCACCATATTGGGAATATGTCCCCATATAAAAGAATAAATACTTATTGGACGCAGCATCGAAGTGGCCGGCGGCGCCGGTTCTCGGCGGCTTTGCCCTGGGTATTCGTGTTCGCGATCGCTGCGGCGTCGATACTGCCGCTGCGGCATTGGGTGCATTGGCCGTTCCCGCCTGCGGCTGACAGTCAGGCGGCGCGCGACGCCGAGACGATCTGGAAGAGCGCCGGCCGTCCCGACGTGCGCCACGCCGTCGACGTGATCCGGACCGTCGACGGCGACACCTTCGAGGCACGGGTGCATTTGCCTGACGGCCTTGCGCTGAACACGCGGGTCCGCCTGCGCGGCATCGACACGCCGGAATTGAAGGCGGCCTGTCCGCAGGAATTGCAGATGGCGGAAGCTGCGAGCGACGCGCTGCGCGGCCTGCTCCGCGAAGGCGCGGTCACGATCTCGAATATCGGGCCGGACAAGTATGGCGGCCGGGTATTGGCCGACGTGGCGACGAGGAAGACCACCAGCGTCTCGGCTGCGTTACTGGCCGGTGGTCATGGGCGCAGGTACAGCGGCGGTCATCGCAACGGCTGGTGCGCGAACGCGGGTGAATAGAAAAAGCCGCGCGGTTGCGCGGCTGATTTATCCGTTTGTCATTCCGGGATGGTCCGAAGGACCAGACCTCAGGTGCGCAATTGCGCACCGGGGAATCTCAAGATTCCGGGTTCGATGCTTCGCATCGCCCCGGAATGACGGAGACTGGTATCAGCGCGTCACCGTCACCTGCGTGCCGACCGAGACGCGCTGGTACAAATCGGTGATGTCAGCGTTGAGCATGCGGATGCAGCCATAAGAGACAAAGCCGCCGACCGAGCCCGGTGCGTTGGTGCCGTGGATGGCGTATTCGCCGCCGGCCAGCGTCATCGCCGCGACGCCCATCGGGTTGCTCGGCGAACCGCCGGGAATGACGTTGGGCATGTTCGGCTTGTCGCGCTTCACTTCGGCGGGCGGCGACCATGCCGGGTTCTGATACTTGCCGTCGATGCGGGTGGTGCCTTCCCACTGCTTGCCGGCGCGGCCGACGCCGACCGGATAGCGCACGGCGCGGCCCTGATCGAGAATGAGATAGAGGCGGCGCTCGCCGGTCTTCACGACGATCGTACCCGGCGTGTAATCGCCGCGGACGCCGACGATCTCCGGCCGCGCTTCTGCCGCCGACGACATCAAAATGCTCGCACCGATGGTGGCGGCCAGCGCCACCGCAATCCTCATCGACATCAATTTCTCCCGCCCACTCGCCCCCGTCAGGGGGTCCTCAAATGCCAACGCAAACCTATCAGAAATAGTGGTTTGCCGTCTCACCCACGCATTTTTAACCGCGTGTCTTAACCGGATGGTTTCCAAGCCGGCCGTGAGACCCGTTTCGATGGCGGAACCAAAGGAAATGTTGGAATTAAAGTAAATGACTTGAAAACAACACTCGTCTGGAAACGTCCCGGGGAGCGGTCGCCGCCCTGACGATCGCGTGAGCCGGCCAGGTCCGGGCGGCAGGGGCCTCGCCCAAAGGAGCGGCAGCAAGGGCGTCGGGCGGTATCGGGCCCCCAAACATGACGAAAAATTAAACCGGGAGCCCCGAACGCGGCGTCGCGACGACGCGGCTACTGGCTGCGGCCCATTTCCGGGGCGCAGGAGTTCGTCCCATGCGAGCGCTGGTTGAGATCATTTTGCTGCGCCGAGGCGTCCGCGCCGGCGGCGGTCGCCTCACAGCAATACTGGCCGCATTGCTGCTGGGGCTATCAGTGCTTTCGGCGAGCGCCGTGGCGCAACCCTCCTACGATGTGAGGGAGGAAGTTCGCGACGAACCGGTGCAGGCCGAAGCCCGCGCGGTGCTGTCGCAGTATGGACGCTTCGTTCAGCACGCCCGCTTCGGCGAGGTGTGGGTGCCGACGGTGACGCCGCGAGGCTGGCATCCCTACCCGCCGTGCCAATGGGTCAAGACCAAACAATATGGCTGGTACTACGACGACAAGACGCCGTGGGGCCAGATCGTGCACCACTATGGCCGCTGGTTCTGGGATCAGCAGATCGGCTGGGCCTGGGATCTCGGTTCGGAGTTCAGCCCCGGTTGGGTGGTGTGGCGGTCCAGCGCCGAATGGACCGGCTGGGCGCCGATGCCGCCGGACCAGGCGTTCCCCAACATGTCGTCCGATCAGTTCAACAACAGCGATCAGTGGATTTTCGTCGAGACCGCGAAGTTCAACGCGGGTTGCGACGCGACGCAGATCGCTCCGGTCGAACGCATTCCGGTAATTCTGCGCCAGACCAAATGGATCACGGCGTACGAATTCGTCGACGGCATCGTCGTCATCGTGCTGCCGCCTTACCTGATCGGGCCGTTCGTCCATGTGCAGATCGGATTGGGTCCGTGGCCGGCGTGGTTCATGGTCCAGATGATGAAGAACTCCAATTTCGTATGGCAGAAGACGTTGAACGCCAACGTCGCGCAAGTCTGCGCGCCGTCGAACGCGAAGTGAGGGAGCAATCATCATGACCCTCGCTCGGAAAATCTCGATCAACACCAGGACGATGCTCACGGCGATGTTCGTCGCAGCGCTTGCCGTCCTCGTGCTGTCAGCATCGGCGCCATCAGCCTTCGCACAAGCGCCCGCGCAGAGCTCTGCCCAAGACTCTGCGAACGTCGTGCCACAGCAAAGCGCGGCCAAGATGCAGGACGAATTCCGCGGCGTGCTCACGCAGTACGGACGCTTTGTCCAGCACGCCAAATACGGAGAGGTGTGGATTCCCACGGTGACGCCGCAGGGCTGGCGTCCCTATCCGCCCTGCAACTGGGTCAAGACCCCAAAATATGGCTGGTACTACGACGACAAGACGCCGTGGGGCGCGATCGTCCATCACTATGGTCGCTGGGTGTCGGACGCACAGCTTGGATGGATATGGACGCCGGGTGCGGAGTTCAGCCCGGGTTGGGTTGTCTGGCGCACGTCGCCGGAATGGGTCGGCTGGGCGCCGATGCTGCCGGACCAAGACGTCCAGACGGTTTCCACCGCCGACTTCAGCAGCGCTGCTTACTGGATCTTTGTCGAGACGCAGAAGTTCGCGCAAGGCTGCGACGGCGCGGCGCCGCCGCAGCAGATCCCGGTGCTGCTGACGCAGACGACCTACGTTACCGACGTCAGGCTCGTGTATGGAATCACTGTGATCGTGTTGCCGGGATACGTGGTCGGCCCGTGGATCGATATCGACATCTTCTTCTCGCCGTGGCCGGCCTGGTTCCTGGCGCAGAATTTGATCGACTGGAATTTCATCTGGAACAACCTCGCCGTCATGAGCGCGGTGGCTCCGGACTGCCCGCCGGTGAGCCCGAAGCAGGGCGGCGGAGCAAAACCGTTGCCGGTCCACAACCCCGTGTCGCCGCTGCCGCCGCGTCTTGATCAGCCGATCGACAATGGTCCGCCTGTCGTCATCGTGGTCCCGCCGGTGTGCCCGCGCGGCACAATCATGGATCATGGTGTGTGCCGGTTGCCGGATTTCTGCCGCCCGGGAATGGTGCGGGTGGGCAATCTGTGCGTCCTCCCGACGAGGCCCGATCCGTTGCCGAAGCCGCCGGTGACCGAAAATCCCTGCGCCGGGCTCACCGGCGTTGCGCTGCGGCGCTGTATCCACGCGCACCGGCCACATGGCGGTGACGGCAAACCGCCGGTGACGGGCCCGGTTACGGGTACCGGCGACGGCCGGCCGGTCGGCAATCCACCGTCGTCGAACGGCGGCCATACCGGACACAACCCGATTGGCGGCGCATCCGGGGCAGGCAAACCTGAAGTGCGGATTCCGAACGTGATCCGACCCAATGGTTTGGGTGACAATGTGCGGATCAAGGAGCCGGTGCAGTTGCCGAACCGGCTGCCGCCAACGACCTCAGCGCCGCAGCGGCCGAATCCCAGTCCGGTGGTGATGGCGCCGAGCGGCGGCCTCAACAAGACGACCGTGGGCTCCGCGCCGCAGACGTCGCATCGGCCGGTCACGTTGCCGGAGAGAAAGACGCTCGGACGGTGAGTGCAGACTGAAATGAAAAAGGCTCCGGTTATCCCGGAGCCCTTTGTATTGATTGCAGCCCTCCCACAGACGTCATCCCCGCGCAACGGCTTTGCCGTTGTCGCTGGAGGTGCGAGCGAAGCGAGCCTCGAAGGATGGGCCACGGGCCGTCTATCCTTCGAGGCGCGCAAGAGCGCGCACCTCCGGAGCGAACGCAATTGCGTTCGTCCGGGGATGACGGGTGTCAGAGCGAGTTAGCTGCTGCAGCCTAACTCGCCACGCGCTACGCCCCCGCGCCCTTCTTGTTCTGCCGGTTGTGCACGAGATCGTCGACCACGGCAGGATCGGCCAGGGTCGAGGTATCGCCGAGGCTCGACGGTTCGTCCTCGGCGATCTTGCGCAGGATGCGGCGCATGATCTTGCCGGAGCGCGTCTTCGGCAGGCCCGGGGCGAACTGAATGAGATCCGGCGAAGCGATCGGGCCGATGTCCTTGCGCACCCAAGCCACCAGTTCCTTGCGCAGCGCTTCGGTCGGCTCCTTGCCGGTCATGAGCGTCACATAGGCGTAGATGCCCTGGCCCTTGATGTCGTGGGGATAGCCGACCACGGCAGCTTCCGAGACCGCCTCATGCGCGACCAGCGAGCTTTCGACCTCCGCGGTGCCCATGCGGTGGCCTGACACGTTGATGACGTCGTCGACGCGGCCGGTGATCCAGTAATAGCCGTCGGCGTCGCGGCGGCAGCCGTCGCCGGTGAAGTACTTGTTCTTGTAGGTCGAGAAATAGGTCTGCTCGAAACGGGCGTGGTCGCCATAGACCGTGCGCATCTGGCCCGGCCAGGATTTGGCGAGGCAGAGATTGCCTGAGGTTTCGCCGTCCAGCACCTTGCCGTCGGCATCGACGATCTCGGGCACCACGCCGAAGAACGGCCGCGTCGCTGAACCGGGTTTAAGTTTTGTCGCGCCCGGCAGCGGCGTGATCAAAATGCCGCCGGTCTCGGTCTGCCACCAGGTGTCGACGATCGGGCAACGCTCGTCGCCGACCACGCGGTGATACCATTCCCAGGCTTCCGGATTGATCGGCTCGCCAACCGAGCCGAGCAGACGCAGACTCTTGCGCGAGGTTTTCTTCACCGGCTCGTCGCCGCCCTGCATCAGCGCGCGGATCGCGGTCGGCGCGGTGTAGAAGATGTTGACCTTGTGCTTGTCGATGACGTTCCAGAACCGCGAATTATCCGGATAGTTCGGCACGCCTTCGAACATCAGCGTGGTAGCGCCGTTCGCCAGCGGTCCATAGAGGATGTAGCTATGGCCGGTGACCCAGCCGACGTCGGCGGTGCACCAGTAGATGTCGCCGTCGTGATAGTCGAACACGTATTGATGCGTCATCGACGCGAAGACGAGATAGCCGCCCGAAGTGTGCAGCACGCCCTTGGGCTGGCCGGTGGAGCCTGATGTATAGAGGATGAACAGCGGATCTTCCGCGTGCATCGGCTCGCACGGGCATTCCGTCGTCACCATCTTGGCGGCTTCGTGATACCAGAAGTCGCGGGTCGGATTCATGTCCACTTTGCCGCCGGTGCGCTTGACGACGACGATCCAGTCGACGCCGCCGCTCTTGGCGATTGCGGCATCGACATTGGCCTTGAGCGGCACCTTCTTGCCGCCGCGCAGGCCTTCGTCGGCGGTGATGACGACCTTGGACTGGCAGTCGGTGATGCGCTGGGCGAGGCTGTCAGGCGAGAAGCCGCCGAACACCACCGAATGAATGGCGCCGATCCGCGCGCAGGCCAGCATCGCATACGCCGCTTCCGGGATCATCGGCAGGTAGATGGTGACGCGGTCGCCCTTCTTGACGTTCCTGGTGCGCAGGATGTTGGCCATCTTGCAGACTTCGTCGTGCAGCTGGCGGTAGGTGATATGTTTGGACTCATTGGGATCGTCGCCCTCCCAGATGATCGCGGTCTGGTCGCCGCGCTTGTCGAGGTGGCGGTCGATGCAGTTCCAGGCGACGTTCAGGACGCCGTCCTCGAACCATTTGATCGAGATGTTGCCGGGAGCGAAGGAGGCGTTCTCGACCTTATGGAACGGCTTGATCCAGCCAATCCGCTTGCCCTGTTCGGCCCAGAAGGCATTGGGGTCGGCGACCGAGCTCGCATACATCGCGCGATATTTGGCGTCGTCGATCAAAGCGCGCTTCGACCAGTCTGCCGACACGTCGTAAATCTTCTCGGACATTTTCCCCTCCGCTGATTGCGAGCCCTACCCGTAAGCGGTCGCAAGCCGTCTTGATTATTACGATGATTAGGCGTCGCAGGGGGCCCGGACAAGGCGGAAACATCTGCGACCTTGGTCGGTTCCCGCGCTCCCGCAGCGCCCCGGCCGGCCCGGTCGGGCCATCACTTTCGCGTTTGGGTGCGACCCAAAATCAACGTTATCGCGCGAATGGCTCCCATGACCGGTATCTAATAACCGGTAATCGCGGAATCGGGACTCGCAAAGGGGTTCGTTACCCCCTAAATGGCGTTTCCGGGGTGACAGGGCCCCGCCGGAACCAAGCCGTATCAAGCGGCATTACCGGAAGAACAGGCGGAGCAGGACAACGACGGTCATGATGGATCAGGTGAATTTCGAGGCTACGCGGCCCAATTCCGCTGATCCTGCCGTCGCTTTGGCAGAGGCGCTTGGCCAATTGCCGAAAGCGCCGCTGAAGGCGCCCGCCAAGATCCCCTCGCCGAAAGAAAAGCTCGCCAAGCATGAGCCGAAGATTACCGTCGAGTCGCTGGCGCAGGAACTCGGCCTCAAGCTCGGCGACCAGAACGAGCTGACGATCCGCCGCGTCAAGCGTGGCAAGACCTATTCATTTGTTCGCGCCAACGGCACGGCGATCCGCCACGCCGGCACGATCCGGCGCCTGAACTCGATGGCGGTGCCGCCGGCCTATCAGCAGGTGCGTTATTCTCCCGATCCGACCTCGCATCTTCAGGCGGTTGGCGTCGATGCCGCCGGCCGGCTGCAATACCGCTACCACGCCGATTGGGAAAAGGTCCGCGAGCAGCGCAAGGCCCATCGCCTGGCGCGCCTGGTGGCGGCCTTGCCGAAGATCCGCCGCAACGTCTCGATGCATCTGTCCGGCGACGAGCCGACGCGCGAGTTCGCGCTCTCGGCCGTGATCGAACTGATCGCGCGCACCGCGATCCGGCCGGGCAACGAATCCTACGCGCGATTGAACGGCACCCGCGGCGCCACCACGCTGCTGAAGTCCAACGTCACGCTGGAAGACGACAATCTGGTCCTGACCTTCAAGGCGAAGGGAGGCAAGGCCGTGCGCAAGGAATGCGACGCGGCCAAGCTCGTGCGCGCGATCGGCATCCTGCGTAGCGTGCCGGGCAAGCGCATGTTCCAGTATCGCGACAATTCCGGCACCGTGCGTACCGTCTCGACGACGACCGTGAACGGCTTCCTGCGCGAAATCGCCGGCATCAAGATTTCGCTGAAGGATTTTCGTACCCTGATGGCCTCGGCCGTGGTGCTGGAATCGCTGTCGCGGATTTCCCCGGCGGCCAGCGCCCGCGGCCGCAAGAAGCAGGTGCTGGAGGCGGTTCGGGCTGCTGCCGACGAACTGTCGAATACGCCGGCGATCTGCCGCAAGAGCTACGTCCACGATACCATCGTCACCGCCTTCGAGGACGGCATCCTCGAGCGCTTCGCGGCGACGATGAAGGGCTACCGCTCTCAGTCGAAGCGCGAAGCGCTGCTGGCGCAAGTGGTGACGGCTGCCGCGGCGGCGTAGTCGCGGCTGCCGCAGGGTGGGCAAAGCGAAGCGTGCCCACCATTTGCGATAATCACATGAGATAGATGGTGGGCACGGCGCAAAGCGCCTTTGCCCACCCTACACGCGCAGCCTCGGCTGCACGGCAACGGCCTGCGCGTCACGCGCGTCCTCGCCGGCCGTATGCGCATTCGACAAAAACACAATATTCCTGCCGCCGCGCTTGGCGTCGTAGAGGGCGTCGTCAGCCCATTTGGCGACCATTTCAGGTGCGGCACCTTCCTGCGCGAACGCAATGCCGAGGCTGATCGTCACCACGCAGGTCGAATCGTTGGCGGGATGGATTCCGGGATTGACGATGCCGAGCGCCTCCACCGCGCCGCGGATGCGTTGCGCGATCGTCCAGGCCAGATCGGGCGTGGCATGCGCGAGAACGACGAGGAATTCCTCGCCGCCATAGCGGAACACTGCATCGAGGCCCAACCGGACCGAGTCCTCGATCGTATCCGCCACCCGCCTGATGCAGGCGTCGCCAGCGGCGTGGCCGGCGGTATCGTTCAAGTGCTTGAACAGGTCGATGTCGGCCATGATGAACGCGATGCTGGCTTTCGGGACCGTCGGGTCGCGCCAGAGCCGGTCGATCAGATCGGTCGCCGAACGGCGATTGCCGAGGCCGGTGAGCGGGTCGCGCGTCGCCAGTATTTCCAATTGATGGTTGGCGCGCCTCAGCGCGTCGCTGCGATACTGGTTGCGCAAGGACAACAAGAAGGCCTTTTGACCGAGGATCGACTGGGTCTTGCGCGCGATCGTCGCCGCATACATGCCCATCGCATAGAAGATCGACGTTCCGATTGCTTCCTTGGATTCGATCGCGGGATTGAATACCTCAAAGCCGAAGAAGATCCCGATCGAGCAGATCATCAAAGACAGCGTCCAGATATAGTCGACGCTGAACACCACGATCGCGATCGTGTTGACGTACATGATGCAGGTGAGGAAGCGCTCGTAATTGCCGCCGGCCGCCACCGCGAGGAAGCCGTAAGCAATCATGACTGATGTCATCAACAGCAGCAGCGACAGGCCTTCGACCTCGGCGCTGCGCGGCTTTCGCCAGACCAGATAGGCACAGCCGTGCATCGCCGGAACCAGCAGGCCGCTGATGACGGTGGTGTGCATGATGAAGTCGGGCGCGAGCAGGTAGCTGATCGGAACGAACGCCATGCTGATCAGCCCGACCCAGACCATCCACGCGCGCGCGATCTTGCTGCGTTGCGGCCAGTCCTTCCTGCGATACGCGCGAACCATCTCGGGAGAAAACCGGATGTCCCGGGTGCGCTGGGACAGCAGCCGCTCGGTCTCGGCTTCGAGCGCCGGCGTCACGAGCACGTCCGCCGCGTCGTCGAGCGGCGTCGCGTTCAGGCTGCTGGAACCCGATCTCAAGGCGTATCTCTCCCGCTGGCGTGCTTGCCGCACGTCCAGGAGTTAGCGCCCGAAATGCTAAATTTCCCCTGCAAAAGCGATCGGGGAGGATTACGGGATAAGGAATGGTTAAGTTCCTAGATCGCGGTGCTCCAATACCTTTCAGTGGCGGTCCCGATACTTTGCATGGGGTTGTTTTCGCGATTTTGTGTCCGGCCCCGCCAGGTTCCGCCGATAGCGCGTCGGCACAGCGCGCAGCTTCCGAGAGGCGTTACATTCCGCCCATCTTGCAGACCATCTTCCATTCGTCCGCGGTGACCGGCTGCACCGACAGCCGCGAATATTTCACTAGCGCCATCGCGGCGAGTTTCTTGTCGGCCTTGATCGCGGCCATTGTCACCGGGGTCTTCAGCGGCTTGTCGGCCTTGATGTCGACGCAGACGAACTTTCCGGTCTTGTCGGTCGGATCGGGATAGGCCTCCTTGATGATCTCCGCGATGCCGACGATCTCCTTGCCCTCGTTGGAGTGGTAGAAGAAGGCGCGGTCGCCTTTCTTCATGGCCACGAGATTCTGCCGCGCGGTGAAATTGCGCACGCCGGTCCAGGCTTCGCCCTTGGCGCCCTTTGCAACCTGCATATCCCACGACCACACCGAGGGCTCGGACTTCACCAGCCAGTACGCCATTTATTCCTCCGCCTTGAACGGCCGCGTCAGCAGGCCCTCGATCGCGGCATCGATCGTCACCTTGCCGGCCAGGATCGCCGCGACCGCATTTGATACCGGCATGTCGACATTTTGCGAAGCCGCCAGCTCGATCAGCACGGGCGCGGTGAATGCGCCCTCCGCAAGCTTGTCGCGCGCGGGTTGCTCGCCGCGCCCGAGCGCGATGCCGAGCGCGAAATTGCGCGATTGCAGGCTGGAGCAGCTCAGGATCAGGTCGCCCAATCCGGAAAGCCCCGCCAGCGTTTCGGGACGCGCGCCGCAGGCGCGGCCGAGCCGGGCCAGCTCGCTGAAGCCGCGCGTGGTCAAGGCAGCCAGCGCCGAGGCGCCGAGCTTGCGTCCTTCAACGATACCGGCCGCGATCGCCAGCACGTTCTTCGCCGCCCCGCCGATCTCGACGCCGCGGATATCTGTGGTGTGATAGGGCCGGAAGGTGGCTGAACCGAGCGCCTGCACCAGCGCGATCGCCAGCGCTTCGTCCTTTGCCGCCAGCGTCACGGCGGTCGGAAGTCCGCGCGCCACATCGTCGGCAAAGCTCGGTCCCGACAGGATCGCAGGTATCGCGTCGGGGGCGGCTTCCGCGATCACTTCGGTCATGAATTTATGCGTGCCGCGCTCGATGCCCTTGGCGGTGGCGATCACCGGCGTCGCCTTCTTCAGATGCGGCGCCAGCGCCAGGGCCGCTTCGCGCAAATTCTGCGCGGGCGTTGCGATCAGGATAATGTGGGCGCCGGCCGCGGCCGCGATGCGGTTGGTGATTTCGATGCGCTGATCAAGGCGCATGCCCGGCAGCCGCGGATTGGCATGCGCCATCTTCATCTGCGCGGCGTTTTCGGCGTTGCGTGCATAGAGGATGACATCGCGGCCCGCGCGCGCCGCGACGGCCGCAAGCGCCGTGCCCCAGGCGCCCGCGCCGATCACCGCGACGGTGTTCTCAGACGGCATCTCTAAAATCCCGCCCTGGTGTTGGCGTAGCCCACTGGCGCCGCGGCATTGGCATCGAGCAGCCAGCGCGCGCGCGGCGGCGCATCCATCGTATCGGTCAGTCCGAGCGCCATCCGCTCGGCGCCGGCCCAGGCGATCATGGCGCCGTTATCGGTGCAGAGCGCCGGCGGCGGAATGATCAGCGTGGTCTGCGCTTTCGCCGCCACATCCTGCAGGGCGTCGCGGATCGCGTGATTGGCGGCGACGCCGCCGGCCGCGACCAGCGCGCGCGGCGGACCGAATTGCTCGTGGAACAGCCGCAGGCCGACGCTCAATCGATCGGCGGTGGATTCCAGCACCGCGGCCTGGAAACTGGCGCAGAGATCGCTGACATCCTGCGGCTCCAACGGCATCATCCGGCTGGCCTCGTTGCGCACGGCGGTCTTCAGTCCCGACAGCGAGAAATTCGCATCCGGCCGCCCGAGCATCGGGCGCGGAAACGCAAATCGTTTTGGATCGCCGCCGGCGGCCGCGCGCTCGACCTCCGGCCCGCCGGGATAAGGCAGCGACAGCATCTTTGCGACCTTGTCGAAGGCTTCGCCCATGGCGTCGTCGACGGTGGTGCCGAGGCGGACATATTTGCCGACGCCGACGACCGCCACGATCTGGGTGTGACCACCCGAGGCAAGGAACAGGCAATAGGGAAACGCCAGCGCGCAGGTCAGCCGCGGCGTCAGCGCGTGGGCCTCGAGATGGTTGACCGCGATCAGCGGCGTGTCGTGCACCATCGCGATCGCCTTTGCGGTGGTGAGGCCGACGATCACCCCGCCGATCAGGCCGGGACCCGCGGCGGCCGCGACCGCCGACAATTGCGCGTAGCCGATGCCGGCCTCTTTCATCGCGCTATCGACAATGCCGTCGAGCAGATCGACATGGGCGCGCGCCGCGATTTCCGGCACCACGCCTCCGAAGCGGGCGTGCTCGTCGGTCTGCGAGCGCACGATATTGGACAGGATCCGGCCGCTGCCGTCGCTCGCCCGCTCGATCACCGCCGCCGCGGTCTCGTCGCAGGTGGTCTCGATACCCAGCACCAGCATCGGCGTGTCGTTATCCAATTTGATCCCTTGCGTATCAGGTCAAAACAACGCTTCCGTAACCCGGTAGCATTACGAGGTCGCTAGGTGCAATCGCCGGCTAAAGCCGAAATATTTTGCGCCAAGACATTTTTTGGAGATCTGAGGCATGGCCGTTCTCGTCACGCGCCCGCATCCGGACGATGAGGCCACCGCCACCGCCCTTCGCACCCGGGGGTTTGAAGTGCTCCGGGCGCCGATGCTGCGATTTGAGGCGGTGCCGTTCCATGACGATGCCGATGCCCGTTACGGCGCCATCATCGTCACGTCAGCCAATGCGCTGCGCGCCATCGCGCCGCATCTGGCCGATAGCCGGCTGTTGAAACTGCCGCTGTTCGCGGTCGGTGAACACACCGCCTCGGCCGCCCGCGACGCTGGTTTCAGCGAGGTGATCGCGGCCAGGGGCGACGCCGGCGCGCTGCGCGATCTGGTGCTGGGAGCTGTGAAATCGAAGCAACTGAAGAAAGCCAGCACGCTGCTCTATCTGGCCGGCGCCGATCTCGCGCGCGATCTCGCGGGCGAATTGGGCGAGAAGGGATTTACCGTCGTGACGCACACGACCTACCGGATGATTCCGGCGTCCAGCCTGCCGCAGGAAATATGTGACGCTTTCGTGGCGAACCGGGTCGAGGCGGTACTGCATTATTCTCGCCGCAGCGCGCGCGCCTTTCTGAACGCGGCGCGGTCGGGCGGTGTCGAAATATCGGCGCTGGCGCTGCCACAATGCTGCATTTCCGCGGCCGTTGCCGCCGTCCTGCGCGATGCAGGCGCGACGCAGGTCACGGCGGCCGCCCAGGCCGACGAAAATGCCTTGTTCGAGGCTTTGAGCCGTGCTTTGCGGACCCGATTGGCCTAACCCCGTCCGATTCTGCTAGGTTCAGGGTAACTCACGCTAAGGGAACCGCTGCGATGGTCGACGACAGGCCCGGAAATCAGGGATCAGTGCCCGAATCGGAGCGGCCCAAGCGCGAGCCGCCGACGATCGATCTCGAGGCGTCCGAAGTGACCAGCGAGACCGCGAAAGCAGGCGATACAACGAGGGCGGATACCGCGGCGCCCGAGACCGCAGCGTCTGAGACCGTGGCTTCTGAGGCCGCAGCGTCTGAAGCCGCGGCGGCCGACACCGAGACTGCAACCGCGGCGGAACCGGCGCCGCAACCTGTGCCTGCGTCGGCGCCCGTCTCGCCCTGGATCGTTGCGCCCGTCTCCGGCGCGGTGGCGGCCGCGCTCGTGATCGGCGTCGGCTGGATGCTGGGCTGGCCCGCCGTTCAGCCGGCGGCAGCACCTCCTGCGCCGCAACTCAACGCCGCGCTCGACGGTCTCACCACGCGTGTCGCAGGCCTGGAGACGAAAACCAGCAAGCCTCCCGCGCCGGTGGCCGATCCCGCTTCCCTGGCACGGATTGATACGCTGGAAAAATCACTCACCGCGCTGCGCGGCGAACTCGCAACCGCGCGCACGCAGAACGAAAAACTTGCTTCCGCCGTCAACGAGGTGAAATCCGCACCGCGCGCCGACGGCGCACCCGCAGACGCGCCCGATCTTTCCGGGATCAACGAACAGATCGCGAAGATTGAAAGCGCCGTACAGGCGCAGGCCGCGGAGATCGCGCAGCAAGGCAGCAAGATCGCCGACAAGCCGGTCGATACGAAACCTGCCGACGATCTGCCGCTGCGCCGCGTGGTGGCGGCGGCGTTGCTCGATGTTCTCGTTCGAACCGGCGATCCCTATCCGGCGGCGCTGACCACCGCGAAAGCGCTGGCGCCCAACGCCGAAGCGCTGAAGGCGCTCGAGCCGTTCGCGGCAACGGGCGTGCCGAGCGCCGGCAAGCTCTCGGGCGAATTACTGACGCTGGTGCCGAAATTGTCGCCGGCGTTGCCGCAGGACACCGCCACGACTGGTTCGGGCATCGTCGAGCGGTTGCAGGCCGGCGCCGCCAAACTGGTCCGCATCGAACGCACCGATGTCGCAGGCAATGACCGCGGCGCGGTGGTAGCGCGGGCGACCGCGGCGGCGTTGCGCAACGATGCCAATGAAGCGCGACGCGAACTGAAAACGCTGGCGCCGGCCGATCGTGCCCTGGCGCAAGCCTGGCTCGACAAGGCCGACGCGCGCGATGCCGCGCTGGCCGCCTCCCGTCAATTTGCGGCCGACGCCATGGCCGTGCTCGGCAAACCGGCGCAATAAGGAATCCGATGGTCCGGATCATTCTGTTTCTGTTGTTGATCGCGCTCGGAGCATGGGGCGCGGCCTGGGTTGCTGAACAGCCCGGCGATGTCGTGCTGTTGTCGGGCAATCTGAAGATATCGACCACACTGCCGAGGTTCGTGGCGGGGCTCGGCATCGTCATCGTTGCGGCCGTCATGCTGTGGGCGATCCTGCGCGGATTGTGGCGCACGCCGGCGCGTCTGCGTCGCAATCGGCGCGAGAAGCGTCACGCTCGCGGCCGCCACGCGATCACGCAAGGATTGCTCGCCATCGGTCACGGCGATTCCACCGCCGCCCGCGCGCATGCCGAAGTCGCGCGGCGCCATGCGGCAGAGGATCCGCTGGCGCTGCTGCTGGAAGCGCAATCGGCGCAGCTCGATGGCGATCGCGAAGGCGCGCAGCGCGCTTTCCACGCCATGGCCGAGCGTGAGGATACGCGACTGCTCGGCCTGCGCGGCCTGTTCATCGAGGCGCAGCGCGCGGATGATCCCGTCGCCGCCGTGATGGTCGCCGAGGAAGCGCTGAAACTGTCGCCGTCATCGTCATGGGCGTCGCATGCCGTGCTCGGCTTCTGCTGCGCCAAGAGCGACTGGACCGGCGCGCTCCGCATCCTCGACAACAACCAATCCTCGGGGCTGATCGACAAGGCGACCTATCGCCGTCACCGCGGCGTGCTGCTGACGGCGCGTGCGCTCGAACTGGAGAAGGTCGATCGCGATCTCGCGCGTCAAAGCGTGATGGAGGCGGTCAAGCTGGCGCCGACGCTGGTGCCGGCCGCGGTGCTCGCGAGCAAATTTGAAAGCGAGGCGCATCAGGTGCGGCGTTCGATGCGCCTAGTCGAAACCGCGTGGCTGGCGCAGCCGCATCCTGATCTCGCCGATGCCTATGCCCATGTGAAGCTCGGCGATTCCGCGCGCCAGCGGCTGGTGCGCGTCGAAACGCTGGCGGCGAAAGCGCCCGGCCATATCGAGGGCGCGCTCGCGATCGCGCGCGCCGCGATTGACGCCTCCGAATTTACCAAAGCGCGCGAAGCGCTGGCGCCGTTCATGACAGCCCCGACGCAGCGCGTGGCGCTGCTGATGGCGGAGATCGAGCGCACCGAACATGGCGACAGCGGCCGGGCGCGGGCGTGGACCTTGCGCGCGGTGCGCGCGCTGCACGATCCGGCCTGGACCGCGGATGGCTATGTCAGCGATCGCTGGCGGCCTGTCTCGCCGGTCACCGGCCGCCTCGACGCCTTCCAGTGGCAGACGCCGGTCGCGGCCTTGCCGTCCGACAAGGGCCCCGCCATCGAATCCTCGCCATTCGAAGAGGCGATGCTGGCGACGCCGCGCCGCGCGGTCGTGCTCGAGCCGCCGGCTCCAGCCCCGGTCGAAAGCGCGCCGGCGGAACCGGCAGCACCCGTCGCGCCGGAGCCTGTTGTCGCGCCCGCAGCCGCGGCCGCCCAGGACAACGCGCCGCCGGCCGCCAGCGTCGAACCGGAACCGGCCCCTGCCGCGGAGCCTGAGCCGGCACCCGCACCGGCCCCGCCGCCCGCCCAACCGGCGCCAGCCGTCGCCGCGCCACTGTTTCGCGCCCGCCAGGACATCCCGAAGGCGGTTCCGGCGCCGATTCCGGCCGTGATTCCCATTGTCCGGGCGCCGGACGACCCGGGAATCGACGAGGACGGCCCTCCGGACGAATTCGCCCAGCAAATCGGCCCGCCCAAGGCCCAGGCCGGCGGCTGGCGGGGATTTTTGTCACGCTGGGGCGGGGAGTAGGCCCGGGGGCTGCGTTTTTCTTGCCAAGCCGGGCGCTGCCCGATATCAGGTGGCACGCGTTTTCGGCCCAGTTGCCGAACGCTTCGTCTGGTCCGCCGCAATAGCTCAGTTGGTAGAGCACGTCATTCGTAATGACGGGGTCACAGGTTCGAGTCCTGTTTGCGGCACCAGTCAACTATTTGAAATTGTTTGACTTACCTTGACCATTAAGTCGAAGCTTCGCGTGCCGAGTTTAAATGGAACCACCGCGTAACCACGGCAGGTTGGTGACCCGGCAACACGGCAAATAGGAAGCTTAGTGCCATCATCTTTTTTTCTAAGCTCTTTCGGGGTGTGACCCGCTCGCCAAGCTTTCCAAAAGCATGCAATCTGCGGCAGGGGCTGCTCACTGCATGACACCTACGGTTAACTTCGGCTTTTTGTCTACCCACGATCCAATGCTGGTTCAGCTTGGGGGACAGGCGGAGCGTTACTTCAGAGACGACCCTGCCATTTCATTATTCAAGCTCCGGCAGTTTGCTGAACTCCTCTCGAAAATCATGGCTGCGCGGCACGCTCTATATCGTGATGAGCGCGAGACGTTCGAGGAGACACTCCGAAAGCTCTATTTTGCAAATGTGATGCCTAAGGAAACGGCTGACGTTTTTCATTTTCTGCGCAAGGTTGGAAACACGGCTGTTCATGAGGCGAGAGGAACCCATTCGGACGCTCTCGCGGCCTTAAAATTTGCTCGACAGCTCGCAATTTGGTTTCACCGGACCTTACGGCAAGCAGTCGAACTTTAAGCCGGGACCCTTCGTTCCTCCACCAGAGCCGACTGATAGTACGGCGGAGCTTAAGGCAAGCATTGAAATCCTACAGCGAAGAATCGCTGACATTGAGAAGGCTTCTGAGCAGGCGAGGCGAGCCGCCGCCGAACATGCGAGCGCCCTCGAAAGTGCAGAGGAACGTCTAAGGCGCGAAGCCGAAGAGCGTGCGGTATGGGAAAGTCTTGCTCAAGAATTAGAAGTGGACAAAGTTCGACTTACCAATCGTCTGGCAGAGCTTCAGAAACCGCCGCCCGCGGCGTTTCAGGAAAGCGTGGCGCGGGATGCCCTCGTTCCGCGTCCGCGTCTTTCGGACGGAAACTTCTCGTCGTTTCCAAAGAGGCTTTCGGAATTGTCCAATTCCTTGAGGCTCAACAAAGCGACGGAATCAATCGCTGACCAGGATCAGGTTGCCGAGAGACTTTCCGCGTTACAAATCGAAGCCGAGAAAGTCCCGAAGACCGAAGTGCAAGCGCTTGTCGACCGAGGAGAGCGCGCTGCCGCTCAATACGATCTCGACGAGTCCGCGACACGGGCATTGATCGACCAGCAACTTCGGGATCGCGGATGGGAAGTCGACTCCAAGGCGCTTCGCTATGCTGAGGGGTCACGCCCTGTCAAAGGGCACAATCTAGCAATAGCAGAATGGCCCACGAAAAGCGGACCCACCGATTATGCCCTATTCTGTGGACTCACGCTGGTTGCCGTTGTTGAGGCAAAGCGCAAACGTAAGAATGTATCCGCAGCGATAGATCAAGCAGAGCGCTATTCGGTTGGGTTGGTCGAAAGCGCCGACTTCGTGTTCGCTGGTGGACCTTGGGCAGATCACCGTGTGCCCTTCGTCTTCGCAACAAACGGTCGCTCCTATCTAAAGCAGATTGAGACCGAGAGCGGCATCTGGTTCCGGGATACGCGCCGTGCCGCCAATCATCGCCGTGCACTTGTCGATTGGCCCACGTCTGACGGCCTTGGGGGCCTCCTTGCCATCGATCAGGATGCCGCCACACAAGCCCTCAAAACCCTTGGGACTGTGATCAAAGGCAAGCCGTCCAGCCCCGCCCAAGTCTTTACGATTGTCATGGAATCGATGTGTGGCTACGACTTCAATCGTGTGCTTGGGAAGACACTGACAGTGCCCGTGGATGTTGATGACGACGGACGCATGACTACGGGCTTCTGCCACATGATAGATGTTAACGACCCCAAGCGGCGCTGAATTTGATGACCTGCCGTTAACCCTTCATTAACCATGTCGGCGCACCCTGCGCTGTCCCTTCTGGAAACGAGTGTGCGGCGATAAGCCGTCTCCGCTGTCCCGGTGACGGCTTTGCCATTCCGAACCGTGGAGTAGAGCCATGTCTGAACCGGGCAAGGTGCAACTGGGGGTAAATTTGCTTTCCGCATTCACATCGACAATTGCCGTTGCCCTGGTCTTGGGCTTGCCAATGGCGGTCGCTATTATCTGGCTTTGCTCCTGATTTCTTCGCCTGGCCAGAGGGCAAGGCAGTGTTTGACTGGTGGAAATCGAAAAAGCCTTCGACGAAGTCCGCCGACCAGGGGCGCGCTGGCGGATCGCACGCGATCCTTGAAGAAATACGTAGCCGCGTTCCGCGATACCTCGACGATGCCGATAACGGCAAACTGATCTATCCGGCCTGCAAGCGGGCGCTTTCGGATCTGGATGGCGATATCGGCTCGGTCTGGGATCACACCCGACTCGAAGCGATGCGGTATGTGACGATGGTGCCAAGCCCGCAATTCGAGTTGCTGACCGGTGCGGAACGCCAGATCGAGATGATGAACGCCTACTTGTTTCAGCGCCCTCACGACGAGACCGTGATCGATTTCACTGGAGCTGCGACGACCGATTTTGCGATTGCTATTTTGGCCGGACTCAATTGGCTGACACATTGCGCCCAATTGTCCGGCGTTGAACCCAGCAAGCAGTCCGGCACGATTCGTAACTTTCGAAGGATTGTCACGTTGGCGCACCAATGGTGGCTCACCGAGGGAGCCGGCGAACGCGCCAGCCAATTGCTTGATAATGGCGAGCAGCCACCGCTGATGTTCTATTTGATTTGGAACGACTATACGCAACTCGCCAAGCACGTCGCGGCAGCCACCGTGTTTGGATCGTCCGCCAACCGTGCAGCAAAGCTGGTTGCACTTCCCGCCGGCCTCATTCCCCGTTTTGAGGCCGCGCAAGATCCGCTGGAGCTGGCCGACGACGCAGCACGGCCCCGCTAGTGGTTTGCGCGCCGACTGATTCGAATGCTGCTTGCGGCCGCCCCCGCGCACCGCACGTCCTTGCGTGACCTATCTCACATAACGATCCGCGGTCCTCGCCTAGTTTTCCCGCCACCAAAAACGGGAGAGACATCATGCGCAAAATCATTCTGATCGCAGGGTTCGTTTTGGCGTCTGCCGCCGCGCACGGAGGGGACAACCGGAGCCTCTCGCTGGCCGGAAGCGGCCTGCAGACGACTGCCCCGGCACCCGCCGCCAAGGCAAACACAGTTTCGCAGACCGCCGAAGCCCCGCGCGTTGCGGAAGTCCCGCAGGCAGCCGAAGCGCCAAAGGCGGACGCGCCGAGGACCGAGGCTCCGAGATATGTCGAGCGTCCCGCGATCGTCGAAGCCAAGCCTGACCGGTATCGCGACGAGCCGCGGTACAAGGACGAGCCCCGTTACAAGGACGAGCCGCGATATCGCGACGAACCGCGCTACAAGGATGAGCGGCAATACTTGGACTCGCGTCGATATGATGATGGTCCGCGATACGACAAGCCCCGCAGGTCACGCTACTGGACCGAACGGCGTATCATCAACGCGCTGCATCGACACGGCATTTACTGGTAATTCCAGAAAGCAAAACGCGCCCGCGGGATTGAGCCGGGGCGCGTTTTTGTTGTGGGCTTGACGCCGGCGGCGCCGACGCCTGACTACTCCTGAGCCGTCTGCACCACGCTGGCGATCGGGCGGCTGGCGACGGTCGGGACCTTGAGGTCCTTGACCAGCATCGCGTCATACTCGGCCAGGGTCTCGAGCTGCGCCTTGGCCTTCATCAGCACGACCTTGTAGCCACCGGCCTTGAGGCGGCGCAGCAGCGTCGGCAAGGCGGTCGCCGTATGCTTCTGCAGGTCGTGCATCAGGATGACGCCCTTGCCCTGCTTGTCGAGCTTGGTCATGACGTTCTGGATCACCTGGTCGGGACCCGAGGATTTGAAGTCGTTGGAATCGACGTCGACCGAGAACATCGAGATGTTTCGCGTACCGAGATAGGCCAGCGTGGGTTGGGTGTGTCCGAGCCCGGGGAAGCGGAAGAACGGCGCGGGTGCAGCGCCGATCGCCATCTTCACGGCACTAAAGCCCTTCTCGATCTCTTCCTTGGCCTGCGCTTCCGTCATTTTCTTGCTGTCGAGATGCGCGTGCGACCAGGTGTGCGAGCCGACGGTGTGTCCGGCGACGAAAACCTGGCGGAGGATTTCCGGATGATAAGTCGTGTGCTTGCCGACCGGGAAGAATACCGCCTTGGTGCATTCGTCCGCCAGCGCCTTCAGCACTGCAGGGGTGGTCGGCCACGGACCGTCATCGAAGGTCAGCACGACCTCTTTCTCGGTCAGGAAGTCGAACTGCTTGTATTGCAGGAAGCCGAACCCCGGTCCGCCCGTGGTGTCGATAATGACCGTGCGGCTGACGCCGAGCGCATCGGGATTGGCGCAAACCGGTTTTGCGGCCACCGGCGCAGCAGGTGCGGGCGGCGGGGCCGGTTTCGTGAGCGAAGCCGTTACCTCGACGTCATCCTTCGGCTTGGCAGCGGTGGCCGGTAACGGCTCGGCCTTGCGGGCGGCGACAGTTTGAGGGGCCGCATCAGCGCGCGGCGAAGAGGTCCAGAACCAAACACCGGCGATCACAGACGCCGAAACAACAGTGGCCAGCATCAGGCCTAACGCATTACGCATCGCTACACTTTCCACATAACGCAAGGGACACAACGCAACGGGCCATTAATGCCAATAAGGTCTTAACGCCTCCCCAACACGGCGCCGGGAGCCCAAGAAAGTTAGGGGCTTATCTCTGTGTGATGGACGTCACAGCGGGGTCGGGAACCCGGGTGCATGGTGCGGTCATCAACAACGGGCCCCGCATCCGCGGCGCCAATGGGAGCCGAAAATGACCGCTTTCTTCACCACCGTTCGCAACGTCAGTGTCGTGCTGGCCGTTGCCGCCTCGCTTTCCGCAGTTACTTCGACCGCGAGCTATGCCTTCAGCGAAGAAGCCCGCTCGCAGTGCACGGGCGATGCCTTCCGCCTCTGCAGCTCCGAAATCCCGAACATTCCGAAGATCACCGCCTGCATGGTCAAGAATCGCGCTAATCTTTCCGGCGGTTGCCGCGCCGTGATGGACCGCGATTTCGCCGCGCAGAAGTCCAGCAAGGTCGCCGCGCAATAATCCCATTCCGCCTCGGCTCTCGAAAAGCGCTTGCGTCGATGCGACGCAGGCGTTTTTTCGTTTCCCGGGCGCCGCTTTTGCCCGACCAGAGCCTTTTCCGTTCCGATTGAATCGGAACGGGGCTCTATCTTTTGTTCTGACGCGTTTTCTTCACGCGAACCGGGGGGCCACTTCGCTGGAAAACGCTTTGGGGGTCCGGGCTGGCTTTCGCCTGAAAACGCGATAGAAGGCGGGGATCGTTTATTGCTGTGTGTGAAGGCAACTAAGATGACCAGATTTCTTTTCGTTATTCCCTTGGTTCTGATGACCTCAATGGCTTCGGCGCAGCAGCCGGGCCATGACGCCTGCGCCCGCGACGTCTCGCGCTTTTGCCGCGCCCAGATGAATGACGGCGACATGGTCGTGCTGGCCTGCCTGCAGCAGAACCGCGCCCGTATCAGCAAGGGCTGTCAGCAAACGCTGGCGAGCCACGGGCGATAGTTAGTCTCTCCGTCATTCCGGGGCGTGCGAAGCACGAGCCCGGAATCCATTCATCCGCGTAACCTGCCGCCCAATGGATTCCGGCTCATCGCTTCGCGATGCCCTCAGATGCGCAATTGCGCATCGGGGAATGACAATCACGTACTACTCCCCGCCACGGTGGCGACCGGCAACACCTCGTTGGCGGCGCGGTCGGGCGTATCTTCCTTCCAGCGCACCGATCCGAACGGCCGCTCCAGCATGCGGCGCACGCGGATCGGCTCGGGTCCGAGGTGGAAGTCGATCGCGCGCTGATGCAACGCGCGTTCGGATTGCGTCGCGCGGTTGCGCTGGCGCAGATAATCCAGCCAGGTCGGGCAGTGATAGCGTTCGGTCCACAATTCGGGATCGGCGATGTCGCGCGCGATCGACCAGCCATAGGCGCCGTTGCGCTGGCGGCTCAGCTGCACTTCCTGCATCACGTTGTGGAACAGCCGGGCGTTGTCCTGCGCCACGCGATATTCGATCTCGACCACCAGCGGTCCGCTGCGTCCGGTCAGCGACAGCCGCACTTCGGGATCGGCCAGCACTTCGGTGGCGGCCTCGTTGCGCGCGCCGACCGGCGGCATGCGCAGCCAGATGCCGAGAACAGGCGAAACCAGCATCAGGCCTGCGGAGACCAGCAATGCGGTCTCGACGCCGGCGTAGTCCGTCAGATGGCCCCAGCCCCAGCTTCCGACCGCGATGCCGCCGGCGATCGCGGCCTGGAAGGCTGCCAGCGAGCGGCCCGCGACCCAGCGCGGCGCCGAGAGCTGCACGCCGATGTTGAACAGCGCGACCGCCAGCATCCACACGCCGCCGGCGAGCACGAGGGCCGCTGCGGTCAGCGCCGCGTTCTTGCTGAATGCGACGGCGGCAATCGCGCCGGCCATCGATATCGCGCAGGCGCGCACCGCGGCTTCGCCGCTCAGCCGCTTGCGCACTTCGGTGATGTTGAGCGCGCCGATAACGGCGCCCATGCCGAAGGCGCCTAACATGATGCCGTAGGTTTGCGCGCCGCCATGCAAGAGATCGCGCGCCACCAGCGGCATCAGCGCAGAGACCGAACCGCCGATCAGGCCGGTGACCAATGTTCGTATCAGCACGATGCGGATCGACGGCGAGTTGGCGATATAGCGCACGCCGGAGACCATCGCGCGGTTGAGACGCTCGCGCGGCAGGCGTGAGGGCTCGTGGGTCCGGTTCCACAGAAACAGCACGACCATCAGCGGCAGATAGAGCACCGCGTTGACCGCAAACGCCGCGACCGCACCCGCGGTCGCGACCACGATGCCGCCGACCGCCGGTCCAAAGCTGCGCGCGATGTTATAGCTGATGCCGTTGAGCGCGACGGCCTGCGGCAGCGTTTCTGCCGGCACCTGCTCGCTGACCGAGGCCTGCCAGGCCGGCCCGAACAACGCCATGCCGCAGCCGACGATGAAGCACAGCGCCAGCAGCACATTCGGGGTGACGAGGTTGAACCACGCCAGCACGGTCAGTGCGGTGGCGCCGACCAGTGCGATTGACAGCGAGACCAGCGCCACGACGCGCCGGTCGTGCATGTCGGCGATGGCGCCGGCCGGCATCGAGATCAGCATGATGGGGAGCATCAGCGCGGTTTGCACCAACGCGACCTTGTCGGCCGAGGACGTCATCTGCGTCATCGCCCAGGCCGCGCCGACGCCCTGGATCAACAGACCGAGGTTGGAGACCAGGCTGGCGAGCCAGATCCGCCGGAACACCGCGTGCCGCAGCGGCGCTGCGATGCTGTCGGCGGCAAAACGCGAGCGCTTAGGCTGGTCGGTCATGGTCCGTTCCGCCTGTCCCCTGTCACCGATTTGATTCCATTTGCATTTAGAGAGATGCCTGCGAAAACCCTGCCCTGTCCAGTAGTTACGCCGCCCTCGGTGGTGCTAGGACACAGCTAAAGTACTGAAAAGTAACGGAAGGTCATAAAATGAGCCTATCGCGGCGATCGATCCTGAAAAGTGCCGGCGCGCTGCCTTTGCTGGGTAGCCCCTTCGGATTCGGGGCGATGGCACAGGCTGCGCCGGCCGTGCCCGCCGCCACCGATATTCCGCCGATCCTGTTCGTGCATGGCAATGGCGATCATGCCGCGCTCTGGATCACCACGCTGTGGCGGATGGAATCGAACGGCGTGCCGCAAGAGCGGATGTTCGCGATCAATTTCACCGATCCCCTGGCGCGCAGCGACGACAAGGTGGAGCAGCCGAACCGTTCGTCGACCGAAGACCAGCGCCGTGAACTTGGCGAGGCGATCAAGGAACTGAAGCGCCGCACCGGTGCGCCGCGCGTCGCGCTGGTCGGCAATTCGCGCGGCGGCAATTCGATCCGCAACTATGTCAAGAACGGCGGCGGCGGCGATGTCAGCCATGCCGTGCTCTGCGGCGTTCCCAACCACGGCGTCTATGACTGGGATGACGGCCTCGGCGGCGAGTTCAACGGCCGCGGGCCTTTCCTGCGCGGCCTGAACGAGGGCGAAAACGAAGTCACGGTTGGCACGGGATTTCTGACGCTGCGCAGCGACGGCATCGACAAATTCGCGCAAGCCGACGGCCGCTTCGTCGGCAAGCCGGGCACGCCAACCGGCGTGACCGCAGAAGGTCCGGCGCTGAAAGGTGCAACCAATCTGGCGCTCGGGGCCATCGATCATCGCGAGACCGCATACCATCCGCGCGCCTTCCGCGAGATCTACAAATTCATTGCCGGCCGCGAACCGTCGCGTCTCGATATCGTGCCGGAAGCGCAGGTCAAGCTGAGCGGGCTGGTGACGGGCACTCCGACCGGCGTTCAGACCAACCGTCCGGTATCCGGCGCAACGGTCGATGTCTATCGCGTCTCCGCCGAGACCGGCGAACGCAATGGCGGGCCGATTCATTCTTCGCAGACCGGCGCCGATGGCCGCTGGGGTCCGGCGCAGGTCGACCCGAGCTGGTATCTCGAAATCGTGCTGACCTCGCCGCACGCGACCACGACGCATTTTTACCGTTCGCCATTCCCGCGCTCCTCCGACATCCTGCATTTGCGGGCCGCCCGGCCGCTCGGGTCTGCCGATTCCGGTGCCGGCGCTGTCGTGCTGATGTCGCGGCCGCGGGGCTATTTCGGCCTGCCGCGCGACGTGGTGCTGTTCGACGGCAAGGAGCCCAAGGACGTGAAAGCGGGCGTGCCGACCGATTCGGTCACCACCTTGCGGCTTCCGGCCGAGGAGGCAGGCCGCGCCGTGGTGGCGCTGTTCAACCAGGAGCGAATCGTGGCGCGGGCCTGGCCGGCAGCGGAAAACCGGATTGCGGTAGCTGAGCTGACTTATTAGCTGTTTTCTCGACCATTACCGGTGCCGGCGCCTTTGTCATGCCGGGATCGGAGACATAGATAGATCTTGGATAGATTTTGGCCCGCATGAGCGCAGCGATATGCGGGGCTTTGGCACCATCCCGGATATCGCTTCGCTCATCCGGGCTACGAAAGTGGCGCCTATGAGCATTGCCGAAGCCTACGACATGCCGGTCGCGCGACCGCTGGTGCCACCGAGCCCGCCGCGTGCGCCTGACGACATGACGATGCTGCGGCGGATCAAGGCGATCCGCGAGAACGTGATCGGCAGCTGGGGCCAGCGGGCCTATGAAGAGGACATCGTCCGCGGCCGCTTCTTCAGGCGCAGCACTTTCATCCTGAACACGCCAGACGCGATCCGGCATGTCCTGGTCGACAACTACGAGAATTATACGCGCACGCCGGCCAGCTTCCGGGTGCTGCGGCCGCTGGTCGGCGACGGATTGTTGACCGCCGAGGGACGCGCCTGGAAACATCAGCGCCGAACGCTGTCGCCGGCCTTCACGCCGCGCGCGGTGACGACGCTGGTTCCGCACATGCTGTCGGCAACCGATCAGACCATCGCCAAGCTCAGGGCCGCCAGCAATGCGCCGGTCGATTTGCGCCAGGCGATGCAGCGGATGACGCTCGAGATTGCCGGACGCACGATGTTTTCCTTCGGTATGGACCGTCACGGCGCCGCCTTGCGCAATTTCGTGACCGAGTATGGCGAGCGGCTGGCGTCGCCGCATTTTCTCGACATGCTGCTGCCGCCGCGCTGGCCAAGCCCGCAGGATTTCGCGCGCGCCCGCTTCCGCAAGCGCTGGACGGCCTTTGTCGGCATGCTGATGGAAGAGCGCCGCGCCGCCGGCAAGACCGAAGGCGCCCCGCCGCGCGATCTGTTCGACCTGATGGGCGCGGCGCGCGATCCCGAAACCGGCGAGGCCTTCACCGACGAACAGCTCGGCGATGAAGTCGCAACCATGATTCTCGCCGGCCACGAGACGACTGCCACCGCGCTGTTCTGGTCGCTCTATCTTCTGGCGCTCGACCCCACGACCCAGGAGCAGGTTGCGGCCGAGGTACAGGGCGCGAGCGTCAATGGCGAGCTCGCCACCGTAAACGGGGCGGTTGACATCGAACGCTTGACATTCACCCGCGCGGTGGTCGACGAGACCATGCGGCTTTACCCGCCCGCTTTCCTGATCATTCGCGCGGCAGCCGGGCCGGATACGATCGGCGGCATGCCGGTGAAGAAAAACGATGTCGTACTGATCGCGCCATGGCTGCTGCACCGGCATGAAAAACTGTGGCGTGATCCGAACGCGTTCGTGCCCTCGCGGTTCATGACGGGGACGCCGCCCGATCGCTTCGCTTATCTGCCGTTCGGCGTCGGCGCGCGCGTCTGCATCGGCGCGCATTTCGCGCTGGTGGAGGCGGTGCTGGCGCTGGCCAAGATGATCGGCGCGTTCCGTGTCAGCATGGTCGACAAGGCGCCGGTAATGCCGGTCGGCGTGGTGACGACCCAGCCGGACCGCTCACCGCTGTTTGCCATCGTGCCGCGGTGATGCGCATGGCGCATTGCCTGGCTTGGAGGCCCGCCCAATCTGCTCTAGGCTGCGATCATGAGTGACGTCAAAGCGCAATTTTCCATGCTCAATCAGACCGCCGATCCCGCGGTGGCCGATGCGATCCGGCTTGCGGTCGAGAACGGCCAGGATCATGAGCTCAACCGTATCAACGTGCTGGATTTTGCGAAACGCACCGGGCTGGACGAAGAGCGGGTGATTTCGGGCTTTCTGCACGCGTCGCGGCTTGGATTGTTCGACCTGACCTGGAACGTGTTGTGTCCCGGTTGCGGCGGCGTGCTCGGCGCCCACAGTACGCTGAAATCGCTCAGTCCGGACGACTACCATTGCGGTCTTTGCGCCTGCGGTTACGAGGCCTCGGTCGACGAGCAGGTCGAGGTGGCATTTACCGTCAGCCCGCGCGTTCGGCGCATCGCCGCGCATGATCCCAATACGCTGCCGGTCTGGGAATACTACAAGCAGATGTTCTGGAGTTCGGGCATCGATTTCGACGCGGCTGATATCGCGACGCTGGCCGACGAGGTGACGCTGGATACGCTTGAACTGCCGGCGGGCGAGAAGGCGGTGCTGTCGCTGCAATTGCCGAAAGAATTCATCATCGTGTTCGAACCGGTGACGCATTCGGCTGAGTTCATCGACGTTCAGGGCGAGCCGACCAAGGAACGCCAGCAACTGTCGCTGGTCTACAACAAGACCCCGACGCCGACGGGCGGAACCAGGATCCTGCGTCCGGGACCGCTGCGATTGTCGCTCGACAATCAGGCCGATGTGCGGACGTTGCCTACGGTCTTTATCGCTGGCGATGTGATGCATCACCTGATCGGCAAGCGGAAGCCGTTTCTCACGGCCAAGCGGATGCTGTCGAACCAGACCTTCCGCGACGTGTTCAAGGCCGACAATCTCAGCGTCGATCAACGCCTCAAGATCACGTCGCTGACCTTCCTGTTCACCGATCTGAAAGGATCGACTGCTCTGTACGAGCGGGTCGGCGATCTCGCCGCGTTCGACCTGGTGCGCGCGCATTTCCATGCGCTGCTGGAAATCATCTCGTCGGAAAAGGGCGCCGTCGTCAAAACGATTGGCGATGCCGTGATGGCGACGTTCATCAAGCCCGAACATGCGATCGTTGCGGGCTTGCGCATGCGCTCCGCGATGGACGCCCTCAATGCTGCGCGCGGCACCGAGGACCTCGTCGTCAAGATCGGCATTCACGAGGGCCCGTGTCTTGCCGTCATGCTCAACGAGCGGCAGGACTATTTCGGCCAGACCGTGAATATCGCCGCCCGTGTGCAGAGCCTGTCGACTTCGCAGGAAATGCACATCACCGGTCCGGTGATCGAGTCGCCTGCGGTTGCTGGCATCCTCGAGAGGGAAGCGATCAAGCCGATCCAGAAACAGGCGGCGCTGCGCGGCATCGCCGACAAGATCGTGGTGTACGAAATACCGTAGGACAGGTTCCGTCGTTGCGAGCGAAGCGAAGCAATCCATTCCTCCGCTCGCACCGCTATGGGTTGCTTCGCTTCGCTCGCAATGACGCCGTAGGGGCAATAGATTGCCTAAACGTAATGCTTCCCCGGCTGCTCCCGCGCATTGCACAGCCTGATTTTCCACGCCATATAACCGCTACCAATCTTCGTTCCACAGAGGTGTCGATGCTCGACGGACTTCGCCAATTCATCGCCGACATTGTCTCCCCCGATGCGAATCAGGATCGGGCGTTCGACGATACCGGGTATCTTCTGGCGGCGACGGCGCTGCTGGTTCACGTCGTCTCGCTCGACGGCGAGCCGACGGCGCTGGAGAAGCGCAAATTGCACAGCCTGATCGAGAGCCGCTTTGAGCTCGATCCGGGCACCGCGGACCGATTGATCGCCTCGGCGACGCGGGTCGAAGGCGACGCGGTCGATCTCTATCATTTCACCAGCGTCATCATGCGCAGCGTGAATGAGGAGGGCAGGCTCCGCATCGTCGAGATGATGTGGGAAATGGTCTATGCCGACGGTGATGTCACCGAGTTCGAGGATAACGTGCTCTGGCGCGCCGCAGATCTCCTGGGCGTCTCGTCGCGCGACCGGATCGATCTCAAGCACCGTGTCGCGGAGCGGCAAGGAAATTCTGAGGGCAAGTCTGAAGGCAAGCCCCTCGCGGGCGCGTCGAAGGCGGCCGACGCGACGACGTAAGCGGTGCGCCTGGTCGCAGATGACGAAACTTTAATGTGGAGCGCGGCCCGCCATCCCGGCGTGCGATAGGCCCTGAAAATACTGGACTTCGATTCAGTAGGCGCGTGCCTTTGCATGGCGATATGCTTGCGGGGTGGCTTGCGTCACACCACAAGCCTATGCTCTCGTTCTTCCGTTGGGCGGCATTTCCGTAATTCATTTAAGAGCATTCCATCGTGACTGAGCGTGTGGCGCTGATTACCGGTGCATCGGCGGGCATAGGCACCGAACTGGCGCGCGTGTTTGCTTCCAGGGGTCATCGTGTGGCGCTGGTGGCGCGGCGCGCGGACCGGCTGACGGCGTTGGCAGCTGAGATCACGGCGGCCGGCGGTGCTGCGCCGATCGTGATTCCCTGCGATCTCACCCAAACGGGGGCAACCGACCAGATTGCCGACGCACTGACGGCGGCCGGCGTCGAAGTGGAATATGTCGTCAACAATGCGGGCTTCGGCGTGTTCGGCAAGGCGATCCAGCGCGATCGCGCCGATCAGCTCGACATGATCACGGTCAATATCCGTGCGCTGACGGATCTGTCGCTGCGGTTTGCCGATCAGCTGATCCGCCATCGCGGCGGGCTGCTCAACATGGGCTCGGTCGCGGGTTTTCTGCCGGGCCCGGGCATGGCGGTCTATTACGCATCCAAGGCCTATGTATTGTCCTTCACCGAAGCGATGCGGGCGGAACTGGGACCGCGCGGCGTGCGCGTGACCGTGGTGTGTCCCGGCCCGGTGCCGTCGGAGTTCCAGGCCCGCGCCGGCTTCGCGCCCGGATTTGATTCGGTGATCCTCAACGTCCTGCCCGCCGATGTCGCCAAGCAGGCCTATGACGGGCTGATGGCCAACAAGCGCGCGGTGTTGCCCGGGCTTGGCATCAAGATCGTGCCGTTCCTGCTCCGGTTCTTCCCGCGCTCGTTCATCCTGGGGGCGGTCGGCCGTTTCCAGCTGCGCAAGCGCTGAAATGGCGGCGTGATACGCCTCACAGACGCTCTGGCCCGCGATTTGCTTACAGATATTTGCAAATATCTGCAGGCCCCGCATGAACTCACCTGAAATTAAGACTCACTTAGGTATGGTTTTGGTTTGAGGCCCTGAGCACGTCGATGTCGTTCCGGTCGCGAAAAAATGGCGAAAACGTCCTGCCCTTTCCGGGGCGAAGGGCGCTGGCTGCCGCACCGGAAACCCTGCTGCCACCTCTGCTGCCCGTCCTGATCGTCCTACACCAAGAGAGTTCGACGCCGGGCCGGGTCGGCAACGCGCTGCGTGCGCTGGGGCATACCCTCGACATTCGCCGCCCGAGGTTCGGCGATCCCCTGCCGGCGACGCTGGATCTGCATGCCGGCGCGGTGATCTTCGGCGGCCCGATGAGCGCCAATGACAGCGACGAATATGTGCGCCGGGAGATCGACTGGATCGAAATTGCCCTGCGCGAGCAGCGGCCGTTCCTCGGCGTCTGCCTCGGCGCCCAGATGCTCGCCAAACAATTGGGCGCGCCGGTAGCGCCCCATCCGCAAGGCCGTACCCAGATCGGCTACTACCCGATCCGCCCGACGCAAGCCGGCCAGGCGGTCTGCCCGAACTGGCCGGATCAGGTTTACCACTGGCACCGCGAGGGGTTCGCGCTGCCGGCCGGCGCCGAATTGCTGGCGGAGGGTGACGACTTTCCGGTGCAGGCATTCCAGTCCGGCCATGCCTTCGGCTTCCAGTTTCATCCCGACGTGACCTACGCGATGATGCATCGCTGGACCACGCGCTGCGAGACAATGGATTTGCCGGGTGCGCGGGCGCCGCATTCGCACTTCGCCGATCGTGCGGTGCATGACGTCGCCGAGCGCGCGTGGCTGCAGCAATTCATCGCCGGCTGGCTCAAGCGCATGCCGATGTCGATCATGTCGGAAGCGGCCGAATAGCCGCCACGCGGAATTTCCTCGCGCCTTCACGCGCCTTTCAAAACCATCAGATGTGCTAGTCTGTCCGCATGGCGTGGCCGAAAGGCGCGCGCGCGAAATTCAACAACAGAAAACAACGGGGAGATCGCGGTGACCTACCAACACATTCTATACGAAGTGAGCGACAAGGTCGCGACCATCACGCTCAACCGGCCGGACCGCATGAACGCGTGGACCGCGATCATGGAGCGCGACGTGCGCCATGCGATGGAAACCGCTGCTGCCGATGACAATGTGCGCGTCATTGTGCTGACAGGCGCGGGCCGCGCGTTCTGCGCCGGCGCCGATATGGAAGGGCTGAAGGGGATCGATCCCAACGAAATCAGGCGCGGCGAGAACACGCCGTTCGACATGAACCGGCGCGCCGACTGGCAGACGCGCTACGCTTATTATCCGGCGATTCCAAAACCCGTGATCGGCATGCTGAACGGCGCCACCGCCGGCATCGGCCTCGTGCATGCGCTGTATTGCGATCTGCGCTTTGCCGCGGACAACACCGTGTTCACGACCGCGTTCTCGCGCCGCGGGCTGATCGCCGAGCACGGCATCAGCTGGATGCTGCCGCGAATCGTCGGCCACGCCAACGCGCTCGATCTGCTGATGTCCTCGCGCCGCGTCTCCAGCGAGGAGGCGCTGCGCATCGGCCTCGTCAACCGGCTCTATGCGCCGGATCAATTGCGCGAGCAGACCTACGCCTATGCCCGCGACCTCGCCGATTTCGTCTCGCCCAGCGCGATCTCGGTGATCAAGCGCCAGCTCTACGACGTGCCGTTCCAGACGCTGGCCGAGGCCACCATCGACGCCAACCGGGAAATGCAGATCGCGCTCAAGGGCAGCGATTTTAAGGAGGGTGTGGCGAGTTTCATGGAGAAGCGGCCGCCGCGGTTTACGGGGAAGTGAGGGGGTTGTGTGCTTGTGGAACCAGCCCGCCGTCGCCCTTCGGGCTATGGCGCGGCAGCCTTCGCTAGCTTCGCTACGAGAGGGCACGGCAGGGCTTGCCGAGCCGTAGCTTGCGAAGCAAGCGAAGGCTGGTGGAGCCAGGCGGGATCGAACCGCCGACCTCGTCATTGCGAACGACGCGCTCTCCCAGCTGAGCTATGGCCCCATCGCGGCCGCCCAAACTGAGAACAGGCGACCGACAATCGTCGCCATTTACAATCCGGCCCAAGGTCAAGTCAAGAACGGTTAAAGCGCCGATTCCGGGGTCTTTTTGATGGGAACTTCCCTTGTTTGCGGGGGGATGAACCGATATCTAGCAGGTTACCCCACCTGCGAGCCCCCTCCATCATGCGCGCTGTCCTCGACATCATCTCCATCGTCCTCGACCTCTATATCTGGCTCTTGATCGCCTCCGCCATCCTGTCCTGGCTGATCGCCTTCAATGTCGTGAATACGCGCAACCAGTTCGTCGCGGCCGTGGCCGAATTCCTTTACCGGATCACCGAGCCGGTGCTGGCGCCGATACGTCGGATGTTGCCCAGTCTGGGCGGCCTCGATATCTCGCCGATTATCCTGATCCTGATCATCATGTTCATCCAGCGGGTGATCGCCTACTACATCTATCCCAACGTGATCTGATCGAGGGCGCCGCGAATTGATGGATCCTTGGCGTTATTCCACCGAGGGCATCAGTGTGGCGCTGCGGGTCACGCCGCGCGGCGGCCGCGACGACATCGACGGGATTGAGACGCTCGCCAACGGGCGTTCCGTGGTCAAGATTCGCGTTCGCGCCATCGCCGAGGGCGGCGAGGCCAACCGCGCGGTCACCGAGTTGATGGCGAAGGTGCTTGGCGTGCCCAAGGCCAGGGTGAAAATCCTGTCGGGCGCGACATCGCGCCTCAAGCAGGTTGCCGTCGACGGCGACCCCAAATCACTGGGCGACACCTTGCGCAAACTGACCGCAGTCAAACCGGATACGAAGGATTGAGATGACCGCCCGCATCATCGATGGAAAGATCATTGCAGCTGAGCTCCGCGGCCGCGTTGCCGGCGAGGTCGCGCGGATCAAGGCCGCGCATCAGATAATTCCGGGGCTCGCGGTGGTGCTGGTCGGCAGCGACCCGGCGAGCCAGGTCTATGTCCGCAGCAAGCACAAGCAGACCCAGGAAGCCGGCATGGCATCGTTCGAGCACGTGCTGCCCGAAGACGTCGCGCAGGCGGACTTGCTGGCGCTGATCGCGCAACTCAATCGCGATCCCGCCGTGCACGGCATCCTGGTGCAACTGCCGCTGCCGAAATCGCTGCATACCGAAACCGTCATCAATGCGATCGATCCCGCCAAGGATGTCGACGGGCTGCATCCGAACAATGCGGGGCGCCTCGCCGGCGGCTTTGCCGCGCTGTCGCCGTGCACGCCGCTCGGCTGCATTATTCTCACCAAGAGCGTGCATGCCTCGCTCGAAGGCATGAACGCCATCGTGATCGGCCGCTCCAACCTGGTCGGCCGTCCCCTGGTGCAACTGCTGCTCAACGAAAACGCGACCGTGACGATCGCGCATTCGCGCTCGCGCGATCTGGCGCAATTATGCGCCCGCGCCGATCTGGTCTATGCGGCCGTCGGCAAGCCGGAACTGGTGCGCGGCGACTGGATCAAGCCAGGCGCTACCGTGATCGATGTCGGCATCAACCGCCTGCCGGCCGCCGACGGCAAGACGCGCCTGGTCGGCGACGTCGCCTATGCCGAAGCGCTCAACGTCGCCGGTGCGATCACGCCGGTGCCGGGCGGCGTCGGGCAAATGACGGTGGCGTGTCTGCTGGTGAACACGCTGCGCGCGGCGTGTGCGATTCACGGGCTGCCGAAGCCGGCGGTGTGAGTTCTCCCTCGCCCCGCTCTTGCGGGGAGAGGGTTGGGGTGAGGGGCTCTCACCGCGAATGCTCGTGCCAATTGATACCTGTACCCCCTCACCCGATTGCTTCGCAATCCGACCTCTCCCCGCAAGCGGGGCGAGGTTAAGAAACGGAGCGCCCGTCACCCCGCCGCGTTCTCGATCAGCCGCCGATAAAACCGGATCATGTCGGCATAGCCGTCAAGGCTGAGGCGCTCGTTGGTGCCGTGGAAGCGCTTCAGATCGTCGGAATTGGCGCGCACCGGCGAGAAGCGGAAAATCTTGTCGGTGATCCCGGCAAAGTGACGCGAATCGGTCGCGCCCACCATCAGTCCGGGCGCCACGATGACGTCAGGAAAAACCTCGCGGATGGTACGGTTGAGCATCTGGAACGACGGGCTCGCAGTGCCCGTCACCGGTGGCGGATCGGTGTTGCCGGGGAATGGTTTGATCGAAATGCGATCGTTGCGGATCGTGCTGCGCACATGGTCGGTGACGCTGGCCTGGGTGTCGCCCGGGATCATGCGGAAGTTGACGGTGGCTTCGGCGTTGCCGGGCAGCACGTTGTCCTTGTCGCGGCATGGAAAATCGTCAGCGCCGTCGTGGTGCGGATTGTCGCCTCGCTCGGGCCGTTCTTCTCGAACTCGCGGAGCAACAGCGGCTTGAACAGCCACAGGTTCGACAGCACGACGCGGTTGAAACCGTTCATCTCCGGCGCCAGCGTGTCGAACATTTCGGCGACCGTGCCGCGAATATGCATCGGCAGGCGATGGTCTTCGAGCCGCGCCAGCGCCGCGCTCAGCATGCCGATCGCGGTGTCGCGCGGCGGCATCGAGGAATGACCGGGCGTTGCCTGCGCGCTCAGCACCAGCGAGGCGTAGCCCTTTTCGGCAACGCCGATCAGCGCCGCTGATTTGTCAAGGCCCTTGATCATGCCTTCGGTGATCAGGAGGCCCTCGTCGACGACGAAATCGAGGCGGACACCACGCGAGGCCAATAGCGCCGCGATGGCCTTGGCGCCCGCGGTGCCGGCAGTTTCCTCGTCATGGCCAAACGCAAAGTAGATCGTTCGCTTCGGGCGGAAGCCGCCCTTGGTCATCGTCTCGGCGGCCTCCAGCATCGAATAGAGGTTGCCCTTGTCATCCCAGGAGCCGCGGCCCCAGATGAAACCATCGGCAATGACGCCATCAAAAGGCGGCTGCTGCCAGTCCTTCTCGGTGCCGGGCGCGACCGGCACCACGTCCTGATGCGCGAGCAGCGCGATCGGCGGCATTTTATGGTCGGAGCCTTCCCAGGTGTAAAGCAGGCTGTACTGGCCGACGATCTCGCGCTTCGCCGCGGCGTGGAACGCCGGAAAGCTCTTCTCGATATGCGCCTGCATGCCGCGCAAGGCCTCGGCGTGCTGGTCGGGCTTTTCGTGGCTCGAAATGGTGCGGAAGCGGATCGCCTCGCTGAGGCGCGCCGCAACGGCTTGCGCGTCAATCGCAACGCGCGGGATCGCCGCCACCTGAATTTGCCGTGAGCCATGTTTGACGACGTTGAAGACCAGCACGCCGGCGAGGATCACGATAGCAGCGATCAGAAGCAGCGCGAGGTTGCGGATAAATCTGATCAGCCGTCGCATGGGACTCTCCGTCATGGCCGGGGCATAGCCGTCGGCGCGTGACCAAAGACGTGGATGCCCGGCACAAGGCCGGGCATGACGAGATTTATCACAAAGAATTGGTCCCGGGGCGCTAACCGCCTACTTCTTCCCCTGCGCCCGTTCGATGCCTTCGATGATCAGCCTTTGGGCGTCGTTGGCATCGCCCCAGCGCAGCACCTTGACCCATTTGCCGGGTTCGAGATCCTTGTAATGCTCGAAGAAGTGCTGGATCTGCTGCAGCGTGATGTCGGGAAGGTCGTCGTAGTTTTTCACCTTGTCATAACGCTGAGTCAGTTTCGACGTCGGCACCGCGATGATCTTCTCGTCACCGCCGGCCTCGTCTTCCATCAGCAGCACGCCGACCGGCCGTACGCTCATGACGGCGCCCGGCACGATCGCGCGTGTATTGGCGACCAGCACGTCGCAGGGATCGCCGTCGCCGGACAGCGTGTGCGGGATGAAGCCGTAATTGCCGGGATAGCGCATCGCCGTATAGAGGAAGCGGTCGACGACCAGTGTGCCGGCCTCCTTGTCCATTTCATATTTGATCGGCTCGCCGCCGACCGGCACTTCGATGATGACGTTGACGTCATGCGGCGGATTCTTACCGATTGAAATGGCGTCAATGCGCATGGAGGGCTCCGTGGTTGCTTGGCGCAGTCGTGTTTCGACTGGCTGGATGGTCATGCCTGGCAGATGCGCCAAGCGCGGGTTCCGCGCTGGATCCCCGGCGCATCCATCGCATGCAGGCGGCTTTAGAAATGATGGAAGGCAAGGTCAAGCCATACTGAAGGCGCGAGTCGCGCTTTCGTCTGATATGACGATCAGCCCGAAAAATGGGCGTTTCAGGCTTGGTTCAGTTGGTCCAGGCGAAGGCGACCTTGTCGAGCGATTTGGGCCCGAACTTCTCCGACGAGCGGGCGACCATGCGGCCGCCGAGCGCGCGATAGAACTCCGTCGCGGGATCGTTGTCGGACAGCGCCCAGATCACCATGCTCTTGAGGCCGCTCTGCAAGAGATCGCGGCGGGCGGAGGTGAAGAGGCGGCGGCCGAAGCCGAGACCCTGGAATTCCGGACGCAGATAGAGCTCGTAAATTTCGCCTTCGAAATGCAGGCTGCGGGCGCGGTTGCGGCCGTAGTTGGCATAGCCCGCGACCTTGTCGCCGAACACCAGCACGCTGACGCGGCTGCCCTTGCGGATTGCGCTGTCCCACCATTGCGGGCCACGACGGTTGATCAGCTTTTCAAGTTCGGCGCCGGGAATGATGCCCTGATAGGCCGAGCGCCAGGCTTCGTCATGGGTGGACGCCACCGCGGCTGCATCCGCAGCTTTGGCCGGCCGAACCTCGATCAGGGTTGTGCTCATGACCCCAATCAAAGCAAGTCAGCGCGTTGTCTTCAAGGTCCATCGTTAATTATCGGTTAACCTGTGGATTTTCTGCATCAGTTTCCGGTCCGGTTGTACCGAAAAAGGACAAGAGGCTGACTTTACCGGCATTTCGTTGATCCTCGGCCGGGCTAAACCATGCTCAGAATGATATCCGGGAACGTCTCCAGGAATTCCGGCACGGAAAAATGCGCTGGATTTGATTCGCCGCCGGTATTCTGTTGTCGAATTCGGATTCCCCATCCTTCGGCTGCGTCAGGCCAATCCATGCATCCGGCTAAAGTGTTAATCGCAGTGGTTGTGCTTGCCGCGCTCGGTGTGAAGCCCGGTGAGGCCCAGCAAAACCTCGGCGCGCAAGGCACCGAGGGCGAACCTAATCGCCTGCAGCAATGGCTGGTGCCGTCGCCTGACTTCGGTCCCCCGTCGCATGCGGTGTTGTTTCGTCCACCGGGCGCCGGCCCGTTTCCGCTCGCGTTGATTGCGCATGCCACCACCCAGAACGTGTTGCGTCGCGCGCAAATGCCGCAGCCCGAATACCGCGCGCTCGCCGCGTGGCTGGTGGCGCGCGGCTTTGCCGTTCTGGTGCCGGAGCGTCCAGGCCATGGCGCCACGGGCGGCAAATACCTTGAAGACCAGGGCGGCTGCGACGAGGCTGATTACGCCAGGTCAGGCCGCGTCACCGCTGATGTGATCGCGGCGGCAACGGGCTTCGTGCGCAAGCAACCGTTCATCCGGTCAGACGGAATGATCGTGATCGGGCACTCGGCCGGCGGCTGGGGCGCGCTGGCGCTGGCCAGTGAAGACCCGAAGGACGTTGCCGCCATCATCGCCTTTGCGCCCGGCCGCGGCGGCCGTGCCAATGATTTTCCGGGTCAGGTCTGCGCGCCGCACACGCTGATGGCCGCCGCACGGGAATTCGGAAAAACCGCGCGCGTGCCCGTCACATGGCTGGTGGCGGCCAATGACAGCTATTTTTCGCCTGTTCTGTCGCGGCAACTGGCGGACGCGTTCCGCAGCGCCGGCGGCAAGGTCGATTTCCGCGTGCTCGGGGCCTATGGCAGTGAAGGGCACTGGCTGCCGGAAACCGAAGCTGGTGTAACAAGCGTCGCCAATGAACTCGATCGCGCCCTGAAGCTGCGCGCGCAAAGCCCGGCCAAAAAACGATGACGCAACGATGACGCTGTATTTCGCGATCAAATATCTGCACGTGCTTGGCGCCATCGTCATTCTCGGCACCGGCAGCGGCATCGCGTTTTTCATGCTGATGGCGCATCGCAGCGGTGACGCTTCCTTCATCGCCCGCACCGGGTCGACGGTGGTGTCGACATGCTGTTTACGCTGACGGCGGTGCTGCTGCAGCCCGTCACCGGCGGTCTTTTGATGATGCTGTCATCGACGGGCCTTAACGAACTCTGGATTTCGGCCTCGCTCGGGCTGTACGCGGTAGCGGGACTGTTCTGGGTGCCAGTGATTTTCATGCAGATCGAGATGCGCGATCTCGCGCGCGCAGCCGCCGCGCAGAGCACGCCGCTGCCGCCGCGGTATTTCGCGCTATTCCGGCGCTGGTTTCTGTTCGGTATTCCAGGCTTTGGTTCGGTCATGGCGATCCTGTGGCTGATGATCGCGAAGCCGGTTTAGGTGGGGCAAATGAACGCGGAAATTTCATCGCGCAAAATCCTCGTCCTCGGCGCTTCCGGCCTGATCGGCAGGTACATCACCGATGATCTGCGATTGCGGGGCTTTCAGGCGATCGGGATCGCGCGGCATTTCGAGCCGTCGCAAAAAATCAGCGCCTCCGACCTTGAGCTTCCGATCATGTCGATGGACGCAGCCTCGCTGGCGCGGTTGATCCGCGAGCGCGAGATCGATGTCGTGATCAATTGCCTCGGCGTGCTGCAGGACGGCCCCGGCAGCGACACCCGTGCGGTGCATCGCGATTTCGTCGAACGGCTGCTGGCGGCGATCCGCGACAGCGGCCGCGCGGTGCGCTTCGTTCACATCTCGATCCCCGGCACCGCCGATGACGACCGCACCGCCTTCAGCACGACCAAGCGCGAGGCCGAGCGGCTGATTGCCGCGTCCGGCATTCCTTACGCGATCCTGCGGCCGGGCTTTGTCGTGGCTCCGGCGGCCTATGGCGGCAGCGCGATGCTGCGCGCGCTGGCGGCATTTCCGCTGCAATTGCCCGGCGATGAATCGGCGACGCCGTTCCAGCCGGTCGCGGTCGAGGATATCGCGGCGACCATCGCCTGGCTTGCCACGCGCGACATCGGCGATCCCGCAACAAATGCCGTGGCGTGGGACCTGATGCAGCCGCAGCCGATCACGCTTGGCAATGTGATCGATCAATTCCGCTGGTCGCGCGGCACCTCCCGCATGCCGCGGATCACGCTTCCCGGTTTCCTGCTCAATCTCGGTGCCAGGTCGGGCGACCTCGCCAACAGGCTGGGCTGGATGCCGCCGATGCGCTCCACGGCGATCGCCGAACTGCGCCGCGGCGTCACCGGCGATCCCGCAAGCTGGGTGGCCGCGACCGGCATCGTGCCGAAGACGCTGGCGCAGGCGGTGGGCGGGCATGCCGCCACCATCCAGGACAAATGGTTCGCGCGACTGTTCCTGGTCAAGGCGCTCGTGATCGCCAGCCTTGCGGTGTTCTGGGTGGTGTCCGGGTTCATCTCGCTGGTCATCTCTTTTACTGCCGCCGCCGATATTCTGCGGGCGCACGGTTTTCCGTCGTGGCTGGTCAATCCTATGACTGCTGTCACCAGCCTGATGGACATGAGCATCGATCGCCTTCCGTCGCACAGCGGCGGCGGGGTTGATCGCCGGCATCGTCGTCGCGCTGGGCTACATGGTCGGCGCTGCGATCCTGACGCCGGATCTCTGGATCGAGCCGCTCGGCGCGCTGGTCAAGACGGGGCCGGCAATCGTGCTGATGTTTGTGGCGCTGCTGACGCTGGACAATAGATGACGGTATGGCCGGACGATGACGTGATCCTCTACGACGGCGTGTGCATCTTCTGCTCGCGCTGGGTCCGCTTCGTCGCCACGCGGGACGTTGAGCGCCGTTTTCGCTTCACGCCGATCCAGTCCGGCTACGGCACGCGGCTGGCGCAGGCCTTCGGCATCAATCCTGACGATCCCGATACCAATGCCGTCGTTCATGGCGGCGTCGCTTATTTCAAATCCGACGCGGCGCTAACGGTGCTCGGCGCGTTGCCCGGCTGGGGATGGACGCGCGCACTGTTTGCGGTGCCGAAGCCGTTGCGTGACGGCGTCTACAGCCTCGTCGCACGTAACCGCTATCGGATTTTCGGCAAGTATGAGCAATGTTTTGTGCCCGATGCCGATATGCGCGCTCGGGTGATGGAGTAGATTCGCATGACTGGCGCCATTGCGCATCCAAGACACCACGTCCCGGAGGGTGAGGATTTTCTGCTGCTGTCGCCGACCGAGCAGGCCTACGCCTATCGCAATGTCGATCGCATGTTCGTGACGCGGGCGATCCGCCGCGGCACATCAGTTCTTCCACTGCAGCGCGGCGAAGAGATCTCACCGCATTATCAGGCCGATGGGAAAACGCACGGCGTCGATGCGTATTTCGGCCGTGCCAATGTTGCGGGGTTGCTTGTCATCAAGGACGAAAAAATCGTTCTGGAACGCTACGCGCTCGGGCTGGAGGAGAACGTTCGCTGGTCCTCGATGTCGATGATCAAATCGCTGACATCGACGCTGATCGGCGCCGCCTTGCAGCAGGGCGCCATCGGCAGTCTCGACGACGCGGTTTCGAAATATATCCCGGCATTGCGCGGCTGCGCCTATGACGCCGTCACCATTCGCCACCTGATCACGATGTCCTCCGGCGTGCGGTGGAATGAGGATTACACCGACCGGAATTCCGACGTGAACCGCTACAGCAAATCGCTCGGCGACAAGGTCCCCGGCGGCGTGCTGGCGCTGATGCGCAGCCTGAAGGCCGAACACCGGCCCGGCAGTCACTTCAACTACAACAGCGGCGATACCTATCTGCTCGGCAGCCTGCTGACGGCCGCGACAGGGAAAACGCTGACCGATTACATGTCGGAGACGATCTGGTCGCCGCTCGGCATGGAATTCGACGCGTTCTATACGCTGGAGTCCGAAGGCGGCCAGGAAATCGGCGGCAGCCGTGCCGGAATAGCTTTGCGCGATTTTGGCCGCTTCGGCGTGTTTCTCTTGCGCGGCGGCGTGATCGATGGTGCGCCCATGCTGCCATCCGACTGGATCGAAAGCGCCGCCCATCCCGCCTTCGTCCTCGATCCCGAAACCAATCGCTACGGCGCACGGGGATACGGCTACAGCTGGTGGATCGATCCCGACGGTTCGATGGTCGCCCTCGGCTTTGCCGGCCAGGCGCTCTACGTCAACCGGAAAGCGCGAGCCGTGATCGTCACGCTATCGTGCCAGCCGCAGCCGCCTTATGCGGCGAGCTATGGTGTTGATCTCAAGGCGGAGCAGCATCTGTTCAAGAATGCGGTGCTGGCGGAGTTGGGGTGATCAAAGACTGACTTGTTCTGACGCTCTTTGATCCGTCATTGCGAGCGAAGCGAAGCAATCCATTCTTTCTTTGTCGCGGCATGGATTGCTTCGTCGCTTTGCTCCTCGCAATGACGCACGAAGCCATCACTTCGCCAACGTACCCAAAACCTCCCCCGCCGCCCGCTCCCCCGAATCCCTTGCCCCATGCGCGGTCGAGAAAAACCCCGGCGAGGTTGCCTCTCCTGCAAAGAACAAGCGTCCATCCACGGGCGCGGCCAGCAGCGCGCGGTCGCCGGCGTGGCCGGGCAGGGCGTGGGAATACGAGCCGCGGGCGAAGGGGTCGTGGGCCCAGCGCGATTCCGCGAGCGGCTTTAATTTGCGGCGGAAGTCGTTGCCGAGGAAGCCTGCAATCTCGTTGATGCTTTCGGCGGCCAGTGCGCCGGGGCCGGCATCTTCCAGCGATCGCGCAAAGCGGCCGCCGAAAAAGCCTTCGATGCAGGGCTGGCCGAACGGTCGCAGATGATAGGTGCCCATCGCCGTGCGCATGGTGGCGCCGCGCAGGCTGCCGTCCTTCGGCAGGTCATCGCCATCGCTGAGCGCCAGCATCACCTTGTCGGCGAGACCAAGCGGTAGGCCGCACGCGGCGTCGAGCTTTGCCGGCAGAGCGGGATGAAAGCGGATGGCTTCATCCGCGATCAGGTTGGTCGGGACGGTGACGATCACCCTGTCTGATATCAGCGTGCCCTGCGACGTCTCGATACGAATGCGTTTTCCCGAATGGTCGATCAGCGTCACCGCGCAGTTGAGCGCGAGCGGGATCGAGGCGCCGTAGGCTGTGACCAGCGCGCCATAGCCGCGACGGACGCGCCAGTTGATCTCGGTGTCTTCATAGGCGTCCATGTCCAGGATCGAGACCTGATCCAGTTCGCAGCCGTTGACGTAGGTCGAGATCGCATCGATCATCGGGTTCCAGCGATTGCCGGGCTCGAGACAAAGATCGGCGGCGCTGTCGCGACCGCTCTGCCCGGCCTGCTGCGCGGCTTCCCCGGCGCGGTCGTAGAAGGCGTCGAGCGCCTTCAGGAACTCCGCCCGCTGCTCAACCGGAAACGCCTTGTTGTGCGCCTGCTCGCGCCAGGGCGGGCGGTTCCTGTCGATTGCGAACTTCAGTTGCTCGGCGATCGCGACGAATGAATTTTCATCCGCCGAATGCAGCCAGCCGCAGCCGAGGTCGAAGGTGACGTCTGGTGCTGCCTGAATCGTATGGGCGCGGCCGCCGACGCGGTCGCGCGCTTCCAGCACGACGCAGGAGAGCTTGGACGCCTTCAGTGCATGCGCGGCACCGAGGCCAGCGGCGCCGGCGCCGATGATGGCAACATCGACTTCGGAGGGGAGGGTCGTCATATCCGAGCCTCTAGCACGTTCGCCAGGGGGCCTGAAGCCGGTCCGCAGCGGGCTGCCGGTCCATGGCAGGCAGGGGAGGGATGCGGTTTTCGCATCGATCGGCCGGTCTCGGCCATGGCCGGCGGGCGATGCGACATCTTTGCGAAAAAGAGCGACTTGTTTCTCCCCTTGTAGTTGTGTTGAATGGATCGTTCTCCTTGACGTCATTTCAGGTCTGGATTTCAGCCATGGCCGAATTCGATCCCGCCACCGCGCGGAAGAGAACCGCGATCCTTGTCGTTCACGGCATCGGCAGCCAACGCGCGCTGGAAACGGTGCGCGGCGTCATACGGGGCGTCTGGCTGGACGAGAAAAACCCGGCCGACAAAGGCAAGCGGATCTGGACGCATCCGGAAAGGGACGGCTCCGACATCGACCTGGCGGTGATGACGACGA
Organism: Bradyrhizobium sp. JYMT SZCCT0428; assembly: GCF_018131075.1. Classification (GTDB taxonomy): domain Bacteria; phylum Pseudomonadota; class Alphaproteobacteria; order Rhizobiales; family Xanthobacteraceae; genus Bradyrhizobium. The sequence goes on from NZ_JAFCLS010000025.1 coordinate 78,340, forward strand.
ACACGGTGCCGGATTCGCCCGATGGCCGCCTTGTCGATTTCCACGAATTATACTGGGCTCACCTGATGAGTGAGACCAAGGCCGTCGCGGTGCTGCTCTGGCTGTACGAGCTGGTCCGGAAGGGGCCGATCATGAAGCTCGGCATGAACGGGCTTTGGTGGGCCGCGGCCATTTTCCTGTGCCTGATGAATCTCTCCTTCGCGGTGCTGGTGTTGCAGGGCATTCTGCTGTTTTCGGGAAACGTTGCGCAGATCATGCTGGTCGCGCCGTTCCTGCTGCTGTTCGCCAGCCTGATCGTGGGCCTCGTTGTCGCGGCGAAATGGAAGGCCTTCCGCCTCATCAAGCTGCTCGCACTTTTTTGCGTCATCGGGATTGTCGTCATTGCGACTTACTTCATCGTCGAGAAGTTTTTTCCGGGCGATCGCAACGTTCCTGACGGGGCTGAACTCTTTACGCTGGTCGCACTACCCACGCTGATTGCGCTGCTGGCGAGCTTTATGCTCATGGGCCGTCAGGGCTTGCGCGCTTTTTGCCGCGCGCTTGTGATTTCAGTGGTCGTGTTTGGCATCTTTGTCGGCACCGACCGGTACTGGCATCCGGACACCTCCCTTGCCGTTACCATGGTCAAGGCCTGGGTATGGGGACTGAACTCGCCGTGGAGCGTCGCGGCGGCGTCGGCCGTGATCGGGCTCTATTTGATCGTCAATGCCGCATTCCTGCAGCCGTATCTCGGCGATGCCGCGCGCTACTTCCGCAATTCACCGGCCAACGTGGCGGTGCGGCGGGCGATCAGGAAAGAGGCCGTGGATCGGCTTGCAAACCTCCACGCGTCCGGCCAGTACGATCGCGTCGTCGTCGTCGCGCACAGCCTCGGTACCGTCGTCGCCTACGACATGCTGCGCGCCTATTTCAGCCGGGTCTGCAATGAGTTGCCGCCTGTCGAAGAACTGGGCGCGGATTTTGACGCCATCGATAGCGCCACATGGCAGCCGGAAGACGCCAAGGCAACGATCGAGGACAAGAAGGCGTTGCGGATCAAGGCGCGCGCCACGATCGCCAGCATCGCCGCTGCCGCGGCGAAACCCACGCCCCAGCAGCAAACGCCCAAAAGCTGGCTGGTTACCGACTTCGTTACGCTGGGAAGCGCGCTGACCCACGCTTACTTCCTGATGTGCCTGGGCAAGACCGCGGCGGATCTGAAAGCCGAGGGAAGGCTGAATACCGAGCAGGATCTAAAGGATGATTTCGCCCGGCGCGTCGGGGAAAGAGAGTTTCCGACCTGCCCGCCGAAACGGCTCGATCGAGACGGCTTGCTGACCTTCACCAATCCGAAGACGCACAGGAAGCAAATTCATAACGGCGCGTTGTTCGGATTGACCCGGTGGAGCAACATCTATTTTCCCCGGCGTCAGCTGTTCTGGGGAGATGCCATCGGCGGCGCGCTATCGCCGATCTTCGGCTATCACATCGTCGATCTCGCGGTCTCGACCAGGAAGGCAGGGGGTGACGACTTCTTCACCCACACGGCCTATTGGGACGTGCGTCGTGCGCCCGACACCTGTCAGGCGCCGCATATCGTCACGCTGCGCAACGCCATCGATCTGGCCGAAAATGCCACCGCCGCCATCGACCTGGTCGATGACGGCGACGATCCGAGCACGCACGAGGGGAATTGACGCCAGAGCGTTTTCCGGAGAAGTGGACACCGGTTCGCGTGAAGAAAACGCGTCAAAACAAGAAATCTAGAGCCCCGTTCCGATTCCATCGGAACGGAAAACGCTCCAGCCGCTTGCGCGGGCGGTGCTTACGCCACCGCCTCCTTGGCTTTTTCCGCGCGCTTGCGGTCGTTGGCGTCGAGGAACTTCTTGCGCAGGCGGATCGACTTCGGGGTCACTTCCACGAGCTCGTCGTCCTCGATATAGGCCAGCGCCTTTTCCAGCGTCATGCGGATCGGCGGGGTCAGGCGCACCGCTTCATCCTTCGAGGTGGTGCGGATGTTGGTGAGCTGCTTGCCCTTGAGCACGTTGATCTCGAGGTCGTTGTCGCGGGTGTGCTCGCCGACGATCATGCCCTTGTAGACCTTCCAGCCCGGCTCGATCATCATCGGGCCGCGGTCTTCCAGCTTGAACATCGCGTAAGCCACCGCTTCGCCCTGGTCGTTGGAGATCAGGACGCCGTTGCGGCGGCCCTGGATGTCGCCCTTGTAGTTGGCATAGCCATGGAACAGGCGGTTCATGATCGCGGTGCCGCGGGTGTCGGTGAGCAGTTCACCCTGGTAGCCGATCAGGCCACGGGTCGGCGCGTAGAACACCAGCCGCAGGCGGTTGCCGCCGGACGGACGCATCTCGATCATCTCGGACTTGCGCTCGCTCATCTTCTGCACGACGACGCCGGAATGCTCCTCGTCGACGTCGATCACGACTTCCTCGATCGGCTCCTGCCATTCGCCGGTGATTTCGTCCTTCTTCAGCACCACGCGGGGGCGCGACACCGAGAGTTCAAAGCCTTCGCGGCGCATGGTCTCGATCAGGATCGCGAGCTGCAATTCGCCGCGGCCGGAAACTTCCATCGCATCCTTGTCGGTGGCTTCCACCACGCGCAGCGCGACATTGCCCTCGGCTTCGCGCAGCAGGCGGTCGCGGATCATGCGGCTGGTCACCTTGTCGCCTTCGGTGCCGGCGAGCGGTGAGTTGTTGACGATGAACGACATCGACACGGTCGGCGGATCGATCGGCTGCGCCACCAGCGGGGTTTCAACAGACGGATCGCAGAAAGTGTCGGCGACGGTGCCCTTGGTGAGGCCGGCGATGGCGACGATGTCGCCCGCTTCGGCTTCCTCGAGCGGCGTCCGCTCGATGCCGCGGAAGGCGAGGATCTTGGTGATACGCCCGCTTTCGATCTGCTTGCCGTCAGCGCCGAGCACCTTCACGGCCTGGTTCGGCTTGATCGAGCCCGAGGTGATGCGGCCGGTGATGATGCGGCCGAGATAGGGGTTGGCTTCGAGGATGGTGCCGATCATCCGGAACGGGCCTTCTTCGACCGTCGGCGGCGCGACATGGCGCAGGATCAGGTCGAACAGCGGCTGCATGCCGGCTTCGTGCGAGGCTTCCGGGCTGTCGCCCATCCAGCCCTGCTTGGCTGATCCATAAAGAATCGGGAAGTCGAGCTGCTCTTCGGAGGCGTCGAGTGCGGCGAACAGGTCGAACACTTCGTTGATGACTTCGGTCGGCCGCGCGTCGGGACGGTCGACCTTGTTGATGACGACGATCGGCTTCAGGCCGACTTTGAGCGCCTTGGAGACCACGAACTTGGTCTGCGGCAGCGGGCCCTCGGCGGCGTCGACCAGCACCAGCGCGCCGTCCACCATGTTCAGGATGCGCTCGACCTCGCCGCCGAAATCGGCGTGGCCGGGGGTGTCGACGATGTTGATGCGGGTGTCTTTCCACTGCACCGAGGCGGCCTTGGCCAGAATGGTGATGCCGCGCTCGCGCTCCAGGTCGTTGGAATCCATCGCGCGTTCGACCACGCGCTGGTTGTCACGGTAAGTACCGGATTGCTGCAGCAGCTTGTCGACCAGCGTGGTTTTGCCGTGGTCGACGTGGGCGATGATGGCGACGTTACGAAGGTTCATGGCTCTTCTTCTGGTCGTGCAATGGCTGGAGCGCGATCTCGCCGGAAAACCGGGACCCACTTTTCCGGATCGTGCTCAAAACCTGAAATGCGAAAGGGGCAATGGCCTCGACCTTGGCCCCAAAAAGGAAGCCCGGCCAAAAGGACCGGGCACACCTTACGCGTTGCGGCGCAATATAGTCAGAAAACGCCAAAAAACAATGATTTGTTTGGCATTTGGTTAGCTGATTTTCGGGCAATAGCCGGCCTAATTGCCCTTTTCGGGGTCCGGATAGACCCCCCGCAAAACCTCCTCGAAATGGCCCTTCACCGCCTCATTGCAGAGGCAGGACCGGATTCGCAGCGCATCGGCGTTGCGGACCAGGATCGAGCCGCGGCGGGTCTCCACAATGCCCTCGGCCTTGAAGGTCTGGATCACCCGGCTGGTGTAGCTGCGGCCGACCCCGAGCAGGGTCGCCAACTGCTCATGGGTCAGCGGCACGATTTCGTCGCCGTCGGTGCGTTCCATCGCCGCCATGATCCATTTTGCCGTGCGCTGTTCGATCGAATGGATCGCGTTGCAGGCCGTGGACTGGAATATTTGTGCCAGCATGCAGTCGGCATAGCGGGCGAAGATGTTGCTGAGCGTCGCTGATTGCTTCTTGGCGACGTCCAGCTTCGAGACCGGGAGCCGCACGAACGGCCCGGCGAATTTGACCATGATGCGCGTATAGGCCGGCAGGAAGCCCTGGCTGACGATGCCGCCGACCGCGCCTTCGCGGCCGATCAGAATGGTCTCGACATCGCGGCCATCCTCGTTGGGGACCAGGTAGGAGACGAGGCTCGGGCCGCAGGGGAAGTGGACGATTTCAACGTTGTCGCCGGGGCTGTAGAGCACATCGCCGGCGCTGGCATCGACCTCGGCCAGATGCGACGCCACCAGCGCGAAATCGGCATTGTTCAGGCGGCGCAGCAGATTGTTGAACGGCCGTACGCCGGCCGGCTCCTCGCGTCGCGCCTGCATCCAAGGTTCCTCTGTTCCTCGGGCGCACAATAACGAATCTGTGCGCGTTTTTATGTGCACTAGTGAACAGACAGCATAACGACGGTGTGGTGGTTTCAGTTCCGGAACCGATGGCCGCGCTTCAAGGCGTCGTCGGGCCTCCTTCCGGGGCTTCGGCCCGGCAACCGGACAAAAAACAGTGAACCTGGGACTGACGCGTACAATGCAACCCGTCGCCGACGGCATGCCCAATGACGTCCTGATCGTCGAGGACGACCCGATCATCGCGCTCGATTTCGAGGACACGATTCTCGGCTTTGGGGTGAAAACGGTTCGTACGGCCCAAAGCGTGGCCAAAGCGCTCGCCATGATCGCCGAACGGCCGCCCGATTTTGCGCTGCTCGACGTCAGCCTCGTCCGTGAAAAGAGCTTTGCGATTGCCGAACGGCTGGACGCGCTGAAAATTCCCTATGCCTTCGTCACCGGTTATGGCGCCGAAGTGAGGCTTCCGGCAGCTTTCGCAAACACGCCGCGGCTGGCGAAGCCCTATTCGACCGAGGCGTTGCTCGCGCTGCTGAACGTCAGTCGCTGAGACGCCAACCAGCGCGTCTGATCTGTCGGCGGCGGATGCGTTCCCTTCCGCTCGAAAACGCTACGTACGCTTCGGATCGAGCGTCGTCGACCAGAGTGCGACGTCGGCGCGATCGCGCAAGGTTACGATCATCTGTCCGGTGGCCCCGTCGATCTTGACGTGGCCGAAGAACTGCATGCCGGCCGACGGCGGCAGGTTCTGCTTGTCCGGCCCCGGCGCCTTGATGAACTTCACCTCGGGCCCAAACGTGTTGTCGAGTTCGTTCGGCCCGAACGTGCCGGCATGCAGCGGGCCGGCGACGAACTCCCAGAACGGATCGAAATCCTGGAATTGGGCTTTGTCGGGGTTGTAGTAATGCGCGGCGGCGTAGTGCACGTCAGCCGTCAGCCACACCGTGTTGACGACGCCTGATGTCTTGATGAAGCGCAGGATATCGGCAATCTCGAGTTCACGCCCGCGCGGCGGGCCGTCTCCTTGCGCGAACGCCTCGGAGCCCTTTTTATTGGCGGCATCGTCATAGACGATGATGCTGAGCGGCATGTCGGAGGCGATCACCTTCCAGGTCGCGCGCGAGTTCAGCAGTCCGCGCTTCAGCCAGGCGAGTTGATCCGGTCCGAGGAAATAGCTTTCGGGGCCGTAGCTGTCTTGCAGGTTGGGACCATTGGGGCCGCGATAGGTGCGCTCGTCCAGCATGAATACGTCAAGATGCGGGCCGTAATGGAGCGTTCGATAGAGCCGGCCAGGCTCCACAATGCTTTCCCGCATCGGATACATCTCGTGGAACGCACGGCCGGCCCGGGCGGCGAGCAGGCTGATGTCGCGCACCTTGTAGGTCGGAGGGAGCTGTTTCGACAGCGACCAGTTGTTGGTGACCTCGTGGTCGTCCCATTGCACGAAGATCGGCACCTCGGCGTTGAAGGCGCGGACATGCTCGTCCATGAAATTGTATTTATGGGCAGCACGGAACTCGTCGAGCGTCTCGGCCACCTTGGCCTTTTCTTCGATGGTGACGTTCTTCCACACTTTGCCGTCGGGAAGCTTCACCTCGGATTTGATCGGGCCGTCGGCATAGACGGTGTCGCCGGAATGCAGCAGGAAGTCCGGGCGGTGCTTGCGCATGGTGGCGAAGGTGAACATGCCGCCGTCGTCGGGGTTGATGCCCCAGCCCTGTCCCGCGACATCGCCGCCCCAGACGAAGCTGACGTCGCGGCGATCGGCCGGCGCGGTGCGGAAGCGGCCGACAACGGCCTCGCTCGCGATGTCGATATGCGACAGATCGCGAAACCGCACGCGGTAAAAGATCTCCTGTCCCGCGGGCAGGTTTTCCAGCAGCATTTTTGCAGTGAAATCGCTTTCGGGGAGGGCTGCGATCGGCGGCAGCGCCCGCGCATTGGCAAACGACTCCGTGGTCGCGACCTCGACCATCATCTGCGAGGGACGGTCGGCGCGCGCCCAGACCACGCCGCCATCGGCGCCGACGTCGCCGGATTGCACGCCATGGCTGATGACCGGCCGGTCGCCGGCGCGGCTGAGATAGGGCATAGCGATGACGCCCAAGCCCGCTGCGGTGGTGGAGGAGAGAAACTTTCGGCGGGAAATTCTAGCGGTCATGCGACCCTCGGTGTGCGTCTGAATAACGCGTATCGAGGACTTCGTCATTTCAGGTTCGATGCTTCGCATCGGCCCGAAATCACGGAATCCTCTCGTCGCGTGAGCTGGCTTTAGAAAAATTCCATGACGGCCGAATTACAGGAATGCCGGTTCAGGCGCCGGCGGCCCGGAACTGCGCGCTGGCCCGTTGCAGGTTCTGCGGCATGCTCATCAAGAGCGTCTTACGGTCGGCGACCGCGTTGTGGAACTGCTCGAGCGCGATGTTGAAGGTGGTCAACGCGCCATCCTCGACGGCGCCGTGCTCGAAACACTCCAGCATATGGCGCAGGATGCCGTCGGCCTCCGTCTGCATCTGGTCGAGCTCTTCAATTGAGTCGCAGTTGCGTGCCGCGGCGAGCAAATCGAGCAGCCGGTCGCGCTGCGAATTGCTGGCAATGCGCTCGTCCTTCTTCAGGTAGCCCGCGAACCAGGCGCCGGCCGAGCCCATCGCCGAGAGCCCCATCAGGCCCCACCAGATGAAATCGCTGTAGCGTTCGAAGAAGGTTTTTTCCTCGCCATCGACAAAGGCGGCCGCGCCGGGATGCACCGGGATATTGGCATCCTTGTCGGTGTCCGGCGTCTCGATCTTGGCGGCGAGCGGAAAATCGTTCTTCAGCGTTTGCCGGATCGCAAACAGCTGCCGGGTAAAGATCGCGATGGTGGAGTCGGATACGCCCTTCCGCGCCACGATGTGATGCGAGAAGCTGATGGTCTTGACTTCCTCCTCCGGCTTGGCCGGCGCGCCGCCAAAGGTCCCGGCGGGAATCTCGGAAGACTCGTAGGCCGGATGGTTTTGCGCGATCGCTTCCGCCGAATCGATCGCCAGGAAGGTCGGCGTGCCGCCGTCGCGCATCGAAGCCGCGATCGCATCGGATGTGATCTTGCTGTTGAGCGGGCCCGCCGCGAGATAGACGTCCGCCTTCTGGTTGCGGATGGCCTCGACGGCCTCAGTGACCGGAAACTGGACGATCTCGACCTTCGCCGGATCGAGGCCGTATTGCTCCAGGATCACCTTGAGCAAATTGACATTGGCCTCGGTGCGGCCGACGACGCCGACGCGATGTCCGGCGAGCTGCGTGATTTTGGTGATCGCGGGCGCGGCCTTCTTGCCCTTGGCCTTGGCTTTACTTGCGGGCGGTACCCAGAGCACCACGACGTTCTTGCGCAGCGTCGCCACGGCCTGCGCGTTCTTGGGCACGTCGAGGTCGCCCCGGATGATGGCGAGATCGGCCTTGCCGTCGCCGAGCAGCTTGGCGCTCGCCTGCGCGCTGTCGGTCTGTGTCGGACGTAGCCGAATTGGACCGTGCGGCTGGTTGTTGAGGGCTTGCGTCAGCGCCTGAACCACCTTGAGGTCGTCGCTGTTGGCCGGGCCGACCGCGATCCGCAACGTCACCGGGCGCGTCGCAATGTGATAGCCGGCCGCCGCCACGCCGATGATCGCCAGAACGCCGGCCAGCATCACGAATGCCAGCCGCCGTCGCGCCGAACGGGGCGAGGGGGGAGGCAGTGCTGCTTCGGCGGGATGAGGGCCGTCGGTCATCAATTCCTGAACAATCGTTTGAGGTTCGATCTTCGGTTGCCAACGTGCTTACACCGGGCATTCTAGCAAATTCCTCGCCGGACCGTGGTGACATCTCCGTCATGGTTACCGGCACCCGAGCGGCCATTGGACGCGCCTTTGTCCTCTTTGCGGCCTTATTTTGGGCGGGGATCCAAGGGTGCCTGCGGGTGTTAGGGTAAGGCTACTCAAAAAACGTGGAGGCGATCATGGCGGAACGGCTGTCGGCGGAAGCGAGAACGGCGTCGCTTGCGGAACTTTCGGGGTGGTCCGAGGTATCCGGCCGCGAGGCAATTGCCCGGACGTTCATCTTCAAGGACTTCAACGAAGCCTTCGGCTTCATGTCCCGCGTGGCGCTGGTGGCGGAGAAGAACGACCATCATCCGGAGTGGAAGAACGTCTACAAGACGGTGGAAGTGGTGCTGGCGACCCATGACGCCGGCGGCGTCACCAAGTCGGATATCCAGCTTGCCAAGGCCATGAACGGGATCGCAAGGCAGCTTGGTGTCGCCTGAAGCTTGGGGCAGCGATCTTGCGGCGGCGGCCGGACATCCCCAATTCCTAGGCAGCCAGCCGCGGCGATCCGCCGCGCCGGTCTTGAGGGAGCGCCGTCATGGCAACGTCCGAACACAGCGTGGGTTTTGAACCGGCCGATCGGCTGGCGCAGGACCGCGAAAGCGTGCGCCGGCGCTTCTGGAGCAAGCTGAAGCGGGTGGTGGCGAAGCTTCCCTTCGCCGAGGACCTGCTCGCCGCCTATTATTGTGCGTTCGACAAGCAGACGCCGCGCCATGTGCAGGCGGCGCTGCTCGGCGCCATCGCCTATTTCGTCCTGCCGTTCGATTTCGTTTCCGACGTGCTGCCGGTGCTCGGCTTCACCGACGACGCCGCTGTCCTGGCCACCGCCATCCGCATGGTTTCCAGCTATATCACGTCGGAGCACCGCGACGCCGCGCGGGCTGCGCTGAAGCGAGGCGTCGGGAAGGACGACGACGCGGAATAGTCCCGCGTCGACGTCCGCCGCCGGGCATCGCTTGCGGCGATCCCGATGGCGTCTGAGGTTTCCTACTTCTGCGATCCGGAGCGAACTTGCGCGCGCGCGTTGCGCTCGGTTTCCCAAGCCTGGAACTGCTTGAACAGCGTCTCGCGGTCGGCATCGGTCTTGATGTTCGCCGCGGTAGTTGGGCTCTGCTTCAGGAATTCATCGAACCGGGTACGCGCGACCGCTTCGACGTTGTGGGATTTGAGCCATTGCTCGGCGACCGGCAGCCGTTGCCAATCGGGCAGCGGCGCCGACAGCGAGACTTCCCTCCACTTCGGATGGAAGGGCGGGTTCTGGAACGTCGGGAATTTTGTGAAGAACGCATCCACGAACTGCGACAGCTTGCGATAGCGCTCGGTGTTCGGCGCCCAATTATACGCCGCGAGCACCGCTGGCACCGCGATGGTGTCGACGCGATCGTCGCCCGAAATCAGGTTGGGATAGTCCTTCGACGACAGGCTGGCGGGCAGATAATCCTTCTGCAGCGGCTTCTCGTAATTCACCGTCACCAGATGGAAGCGGTCGTCCTTGAACGTGCTGACGGACTTGTACGGTTTGCCGCCGCAGACGATCACGGCGTCGATCTCGCCGGCCTTCAATTTCTCCAGCGCGATGCGTTGCTCGACATAGACCACCTTCGGCTTCATCCCGAGCCGTTCGAACACGGTCAGCGCAGTGACGAACGTGCCGCCATTGGGAAGGTCGACGCTGACGGTCTTGCCTTCGAGGTCCCTCAAGCTGCGGACCGATTTCGACGCGATCACGTGCATCTCTTCATTGTAGAGCTTGGTCACGTAGGTGAACTGCTTCTTGATATCCTTCGCAAAGCCCTTGCGTTCGAGATAATCGAGCGTGTCGGAGCGGACGATACCGAGATCGACACCCTGCAGGAACAGGATGTCCGCCACGCTCTGCACGGAACCGCGCCCGACGATGGGCAGTACGCGCAACTTGTTGCCATCGTCGAGCACGGAAGCAAGGTCGGCACCGAACTGCACATAGGTGCCGCCGATCGTCCCCGACATCAGCGTGACCGTGTTCGAGTTCAGGCTCTGCTTGGTGGCGACAGAACCGAACTGGAAAATAGCCTTCAGGCTCTCGCTGACCTTGGCCGGGTCGTACTCGGTTTGCTGGGTTTGGGCCTGGGCCGTTAGGCCGCAAGCCATCATGATGGCAAATACGGCCATTCCAAACAGTCGTCGCATTTGTTGTTTCCCTGCGTGATATCAGATGTCGCGTGATGCGCGGTCGTAAGTGATGCGTGCCGGTGATGACCGGTTCTGAAGCTGACTAGTTTTGGACCTGACTGAGACGCCGCTTGGCGTCGGCCGAGCCGAGCTGGGCGGCCTTCTGGTACCAAAGTCGCGCCATCGCCGGATCGGGCGTGATGCTGCGCGTGTCCTGCTTGCCCAGCACCTGCGGATCATAGGTCCCCGCCAGCATCAGCGCGGCGTCGGCTTCCTGCGCGTCCGCCGCACGCTCGAGCAGCAACCGGGCGGAGGTAATGTCGCCGATCGCGAGCAGGCCCTTCGCCCGCTTCAACAGGACAGCCAGTTCTTCCGGATCGATGCGCCGTGCCGCTGGTGCAGGTTCGGGGGCCGTCGGCTCGATCGCCACAACCTTGGTCTTGATGGCGCTCTGGTAGGCCGCGGTGATTTCGTCGCGTGACGGTGAAGCGGATGCCAGCGCAACGGGCTGCTGTGCGGTTGCCGCTTCCGGCGTTGCCGGCGGTGCTTCGGGACCAGCAGGCTGTGCCGCGATGCGCGGTGCCGGCGGCGCGGCGTCCTGTTGTGCCGCGCCTGACGGGGCGGGCGCTGCGCTGGCCAACGACGCCTTGGCGTTGACGATGACCGCGCGTGTCGAATCGAAGGAAAGCAGCGCGAGAACGGCGGCCACGATGGACAACGCAAGCGCACCGGTCACGATGCGCGATGCGCGCGCTCTTCGTTTCTTGCCGCCTGCGAAGGAGTATTCGGGCGGTTCTTGATAGAAGGGCAGATCCTGATAGCGCTCTTCCGGTTGATAGCGCTCATCCTGCCGATGGCGCGCATCCTGCTGGCTGGCAAGAAAAAGCGGCACCGGGTCGTCTGCCAGATGATCTTGTCGAACCAACGGGTCGGGCTTGCGTGCTTCCGACCGCAGAAATTGATGCGTCGCATACAATCCGGGATTATCGATCGCTTCGCCTAATCTTGCGAACGGATCTCCAGATTGAACCTGCCTTGTACTCTCCACCATGGCGATGCTTCCCCGCTACCAAAACGCAACGACGGGAGGCCGGCATCTTTTTCTTGTTGTTATTGGTGTCCGGGAACCCGTTTACTGGGCGGTCTATTCGCATGCCGAATGGGATGAAAAAACGACGCCGGCCCGCTCGAATCGGGAGACATTTTGTTCTGATTGCGGCGAGCTGACGCAATTCAGAGATTTAAAATTGCATATCGTTAACGCACAACCGCCTCGGATGAAGGCATTTTCAGCATCCTACGCCGAGCAAGGCGCATGCGCGCCAATTGCCAAAACGGGCCGCGTTGCGCGCGGCCCGTTCGATGTTTTGCCGAACGATGATCGTTCAAAACAGAAGAGACGTTGAATGAAGCGCGACCTTTGTCGCGCAGCATCACGGATGCAGAATCACCTTGCCCATCGCCTTGCGGCCGGCGAGCACTTTCAGCGCTTCGGCGGTTTGCGCCAGCGGGAAGGTGCGGTCGACATGCGAGGAGATCTTGCCTTCCGCGGTCCACTTCACGAGCTTCTCCAGATTGGCGCGGTTCTTCTTAGGGTTGAGCCGGGCCCAGGCGCCCCAGAACACGCCGCGGATATCGCAGCCCTTGAGCAACGCCAGATTGAGCGGCATTTTCGGAATGTCGCCGGCGGCGAATCCGATCACCAGGAAGCGGCCTTCCCATGCGATCGAGCGTAGCGAGGCCTCGGCGTAGGTGCCGCCGACCGGATCGAAGATGATGTCGACGCCCTTGCCGCCGGTGAGGCGCCGCAAGCCCTCCTTGAGATCTTCCTTGCTGTAGTTCAGGCCAAGCTCGGCGCCGTGCGCTTTCGCAAATTCGAGTTTTTCATCCGACGAGGCGCAGGCGATCACCTTCAGGCCCATCAGCTTGCCGAGCTCGCAGGCGGCGAGGCCAGTGCCGCCGGCGGCGCCGAGCACGGCCATGGTTTCGCCGGGCTTGAGGCTGGCGCGATCTTCCAGCGCATGCAGCGCGGTGCCGTAGATGATGAAGATGCCGGCGGCGCGATCGAAGTCCAGATTGTCCGGAATCTTCACGATCGAGTTGGCCGGCAGCGCGATCTTTTCGCGCGCGCCATTGTGGCCGCAGGAGGCTGCCACGCGGTCGCCGACCTTCAGATCGGTGACGCCGCTGCCGACGCTCTCGATCACGCCCGCGACTTCGGCGGCCGGCGAGAACGGGAACGGCGGCTTGATCTGGTACTTGCCCTGGATCATCAGGATGTCGAAGAAATTCAGCGCCGCGGATTTGATCGCGATCACAGCCTCGCCCGGGCCGGCGACGGGATCGGGCACATCGGCCAGCACGAGGTCGTCAGGCTGGCAATATTGCGAGCAGAGAATGGCTTTCATGGACACACCTGATTTTCGGACGCACAAGGAAAGGCTGAATGCTTCTTGCCGGATTTGAGGACGGGCTACAATCCGATTCGGATGGTCAAGCAGACTGTCATTCCGGGGCGCGCAAAAAGCACGAACCCCAGATGTGCAATTGCACATCGAGGAATCGTGACGGATGAAACGGGGAAGGGATTCAAACGATGTTTGAAAAAGGCCTGCTGGCGGGAAAGCGCATTCTGGTCACCGGTGGCGGCTCCGGGCTTGGCGCCGCGATGGGGCGGCGCTTTATCGAGCTCGGGGCGGAACTCATCATCTGTGGCCGGCGGCTCGAATTGCTGGAGGCCACGGCAACCCAGATGCGCAATGAGCTCGGTGGCAAGGTTTCCGTGACGCGCTGTGATATCCGCGACGGCGCGGCGGTCGATGCGATGATGGATCAGGTCTGGCGCGAGGCGCCGATCGACGTGCTGGTCAACAATGCCGCCGCGACTTTCCTCGCGCAGACCGAACATCTGTCGTTCCGCGCGGCGGATGCGATATTGGGGCCGACGCTGCATGGCACGATGTATTGCACGCTCGCGGCCGGCAAGCGCTGGATCGAGGGCCGTCATAGCGGCGTGGTGCTGAGCATCCTCTCGACCTCGACCATCACCGGCCGCGCCTTCACGGTGCCGTCGGCAATGGCGAAGTCCGCCATCCTGGCGATGACCAAGAGTCTGGCGGTCGAGTGGGGGCCGAAGGGCGTTCGCACGGTCGCGATCGCGCCCGGTGCCTTTCCAACGCCGGGTGCATCTGGCCAGCTTCGCCCCGAGGGCCGCGACGAGGGCTGGGCGCACCGCAATCCGCTCGGCCGCGCCGGCGAGCACAGCGAGCTCGCCAATTTGGCGAGCTTCCTGATTTCCGACCAGGCCGGCTACATCAATGGCGAGATGGTGGTGCAGGATGGCGGCTCGCATTTGCGCAGTTCCGGCGCCGAAGACCTGCTGCAATGGACCGACGCGCAGTGGCAAAAGCAGCGCGAAGGCCGTACCAAAGGCTAACTCCGCGAGAGGCGCGCGATACCTCCAACATGACCGTGGATACAGCGGCCGGATAGCTCGTAAGTACCTTCCCAAAAAGGCGTTTCCCGGTTATCCATAGTTGACGGCCCGACCCGTCGCCGGGCCATCTTCCAGTCACAATGATGAGGGAACCAGTTGTCCGTGCGGCAGATACTGACATCCCTTGTTCTGAGTGCGTTGCTGTGCGGGGCTTCCAACCTTGCGCAGGCGCAGAGTGCTGCGCCGAAGGGCGCCAAAGACGCGGCCAAGCCAGCGGCAGCGGAAAAGCCCGCGGCGGCTGCCAAGTCTGCCGCCAAGCCTGAGTCGGCGGCAGCAGCCGCGGCCGGTGGCGCGGAGCCGACCCTGATCGGCCAGTTCGGAACCTGGGGCGCCTACACGGCGACGCCGAACGGCAAGAAGGTGTGCTTTGCACTGGCCAAGCCATCGTCGTCGAAGACCAATCCGCCCAACCGTCCGCGCGATCCGGCCTATGCCTTCGTCTCGACGCGCCCGGCGGAAAAAGTCATCAACGAAGTCTCGGTCATGATCGGCTACGCGCTGAAGCCGGGCTCGGAATCCTCGCTCGAGGTCGGCGGCGCGTCGTATGCGATGTACACGCAGGGCGACGGCCTCTGGATCAAGAACGCCGCCGAGGAAGAGCGGATGGTCGATGCCATGCGCAAGGCCGCCGACGTCACCGTCAAGGGTGTCTCGGCCAAGGGCACCGAGACCACCGACACCTTCTCGCTGAAGGGGCTGTCGCAGGCGCTCGACAAATTGGCGCAGGATTGCCGGCGTTAGGCGGTTTTAGCCGAAAATGACGTTGTTTGTGCGCCCCGGAAGGCCTATTTGAGTGCTACCTGTAGGGTGGGCAAAGGCGCATGGCGCCGTGCCCACCATTAACGCTTGCGGTGGGCACGCTTCGCTTTGCCCGCCCTACGTATCCCAAGAACAGAAACACGATGACCGTCGCTTCAATCGAGAGCAGTTCCTCGGCTCAGGTTCCCCTCGAAAAGATTCCGCTCGAAACCTATGTGCCGCCCGCAAAACCGTCGCTGATCGGCCTCTCTCGTGCGGAAATCGCCGACCGGCTCGGCGAGATCGGCGTGCTGCCCGCACAGCGCAAGATGCGCACCCAGCAGCTCTGGCACTGGATGTATGTCCGCGGCGCCAAAGATTTTGATGCGATGACCAGCATCTCCAAGGAAATGCGCGCGCAACTGGTGCAGCATTTTACCGTCGATCGTCCGGAAGTGGTCGCCGAGCAGATTTCCAACGACGGCACCCGCAAATGGCTGCTCCGGCTGCCGAGCGGCAATGCCCTCGAGAAGGCGCATGAAGTCGAGTGCGTCTATATCCCCGAAACCGATCGCGGCACGCTGTGCGTTTCCTCGCAGGTCGGCTGCACGCTGACCTGTTCGTTCTGTCACACCGGGACGCAGCGGCTGGTGCGCAATCTCACCGCCGGTGAGATCGTCGGCCAGATCATGGTGGCGCGCGACCGGCTCAACGACTGGGCCGATCGCGAGACCCCGACCGGCAGCCGCCTCGTCACCAATGTGGTGATGATGGGGATGGGCGAGCCCTTGTACAATTTCGACGCGGTGCGCGACGCGCTGCTGATCGCATCAGACAATGAAGGCATCGGCATTTCCCGCCGCCGCATCACGCTGTCGACCTCGGGCGTGGTGCCGAACATCGTCCGCGCCGGCGACGAGATGGGCGTCATGCTGGCGATCTCGCTGCATGCGGTGCGCGACGAATTGCGCAACGAGTTGGTGCCGCTCAACCGCAAATACCCGATTGCCGAATTGCTGCAGGCCTGCCGCGATTATCCGGGCTCGTCCAACGCGCGCCGCATTACCTTCGAATATGTGATGCTCAAGGGCGTCAACGATTCCATGGACGACGCTAAGCTCTTGGTAAAAATGCTCAAGGGCATTCCGGCCAAGATCAATCTCATTCCGTTCAACCCGTGGCCGGGCACCAAATACGAATGCTCGGACTGGGACCAGATCGAAAAATTCTCCGAGTATATTTTCAACGCCGGCTATTCCTCGCCGGTGCGCACGCCGCGCGGCCGCGACATCCTCGCCGCCTGCGGCCAGTTGAAATCGGAAACCGAAAAATTGTCCGCGCGCGAGCGTCAGGCGTTGCGCGCGATGGCGATGACGGATTGACTAGGGTGCAATTGATGTCTCGTCCGTCATTGCCTGCGACAAACGCGAAGCGTTTGCGCAAGGGAGCGCGAGCGACGAAGACAATCCATGTCTCAGCAAGCGGAGAGATGGATTGCTTCGCTTCGCTCGCAATGACGGTGGGCTAATCTAATGGCGCTGATCGGCCGCTTCTTCGTCATCCTGTTCGGATTCCTGTTCGCCTGCCTGGCGGCGGGGATGATCGTGGTCGGCGCGGTGCTGTATCCCGAGTTCAGCGATCTTGGCGCAGGGCCGATCGATCAGGGCGCGATCAATGTCGTGCTCGGGTTCGGATTCATCTTCATCTCGGGTTTTGCGCTGCTGCCGGCGCTGATCGTGGTTCTGATCACGGAGGCGTTTTATGTCCGGGGCGTGCTGACCTATGCGATCGGCGGCGCGCTGGTCGGGTGCGCCTGCTATCTCGGTCTGGTCCCGTTCGATCCCGAAACGATGCGCTTTGACGGCATTGTCCGCCGCCATCTCGAAATCATGACCGGGGCGGGTATCGTCGCGGGCCTGGTCTACTGGATGATCGCGGGCCGGACCGCGGGTGCATGGCGCGAACCGCCAAAACCCTTGCGGCCGCCACCGCCGCTGCCGGCGCATTCGCGGCCGCATCCGTGAGCCTTTTCAAGGCCCATCCCCTCGGCTAAACACCGCGCCATGAACCGGACCGGACTTTTCATCGCGCTGGGGCTGGCGCTCGTCATCGGACTGCTGTTCGGGATTTTCCCCGAACTCGATCTCAAGCTGGCGGCGTTGTTCTACGATCCCGCGACCCATTCGTTTCCGCTGAAGCAGAGCTGGATCGCCGTCATCGCCCGCGACGCCGCGATGTGGATCGCGTGGGCGCTCGCATTGCCGTCGCTCGCGGCCATCGTGGTGAAGATGGTGCGTCCGGATTTGCCGATGTTCATTCGCGCGCGTACCGCCGTATTCCTGCTGAGCACCATTTTGCTATCTGCGGTCGTTCTCACCAACCTCACCTTCAAGAGCTATTGGGGCCGGCCGCGGCCGGTGGTGGTGACGCAGTTCAATGGGCCGCAGGAGTTCGTGCCGTATTGGGATCCGCGCGGCACGTGCGGACGCAACTGCTCGTTCTTCTCCGGCGAGGGCGCCACCGCGTTCTGGGCTTACGCGCCCGCGGCGCTGACGCCGCCGGCGTGGCGGCCCTTGGCCTATGTGGCGGCGACCCTGTTCGGGATCACCACCTCTGTGCTGCGGATGGCGTTTGGCGGGCATTTTTTCACCGATGTGGCGGCCGCCGGCCTGGTGAGCTTTCTGGTGATCTGGCTGGCCCATGGCTGGCTGTACCGCTGGCCGGCGACCCGGGTCTCGGATGCGGCCGTCGAGGCCGCGCTGGCACGCCTGGCCCGGCCCTGGAACCGTCTGACCAAGGGCTCGCGCCAGCCGGGCTGAGCCATCCCGGCCTGCCTCTGCCTCGTGCTATTAAAGGCGTGCCGACAAGCGCAAAGTTTGATATTCGCGCACCCAAAGCCGCAAACGACATCCACCATTTCGACCGATTGGAAGCACGATGAGCACGATCCTGAAGAGCCTGCCCAAAGGGGAAAAAGTCGGCATCGCTTTTTCTGGTGGCCTCGACACCTCGGCGGCGCTGGTGTGGATGAAGCAAAAGGGCGCCCGCGTCTTTGCCTATACCGCCAACCTCGCCCAGCCTGATGAGGCCGACTACGAGGAAATTCCGCGCAAGGCGCTCGAATTCGGCGCCGAAAAAGCCCGCCTGGTGGATTGCCGCACGCAACTGGTGCACGAAGGCATCGCCGCCATCCAGTCCGGCGCCTTCCACGTCTCGACCGGCGGCAACACCTATTTCAACACCACGCCGCTGGGTCGCGCGGTAACCGGCACGATGCTGGTTGCGGCGATGAAGGAGGACGGCGTCAACATCTGGGGCGACGGCTCCACCTACAAAGGCAATGATATCGAGCGGTTCTATCGCTACGGCCTTTTGACCAATCCAAGTTTGCGGATTTACAAGCCCTGGCTCGACCAGCAGTTCATCGACGAGCTCGGCGGGCGCGCGGAAATGTCAGCGTTCATGACCGCCAACGGCTTTGCCTACAAGATGAGCGCCGAAAAGGCCTACTCGACCGACAGCAACATTTTGGGCGCCACCCACGAGGCCAAGGATCTCGAGAGCCTCGACAGCGGCATCAAGATCGTCAATCCGATCATGGGCGTGCCGTTCTGGCGCGACGACTGTGCCGTCAAGGCCGAAAAGGTCGTCGTGCGTTTTGCGGAGGGCCAGCCCGTCGCGCTGAACGGCCAGACCTTCGCCGATCCGCTGGCGCTGTTCCTCGAAGCCAACGCCATCGGCGGCCGGCACGGTCTCGGCATGAGCGACCAGATCGAGAACCGGATCATCGAGGCCAAGAGCCGCGGCATCTATGAGGCGCCCGGCATGGCGCTGCTGCACATCGCCTATGAGCGCCTGGTCACCGGCATCCACAACGAAGACACCATCGAGCAATACCGGATCAGCGGCATGCGCCTTGGCCGGTTGCTCTATCAGGGGCGGTGGTTCGATTCGCAGGCCCTGATGCTGCGCGAAACCGCCCAGCGCTGGGTGGCGCGCGCCGTCACCGGCGAGGTCACGCTCGAGCTGCGCCGCGGCAACGACTACTCGCTGCTCAACACCGAAAGCCCGAACCTGACCTATCAGCCGGAGCGGCTGAGCATGGAGAAGGTGGAAGATGCGGTGTTCACGCCGGCGGACCGTATCGGCCAGCTGACCATGCGCAACCTCGACATCACCGATACCCGCGCCAAGCTGAAGCTTTATTCGGACACGGGCCTGCTATCGAGCGGGGACGGTTCCGAGATCTTCAAGCTCGGTAACGACAAGAGCTGAATCCGCGGGGCCGGATTTTTCGGCGCCTCGGCACCGCTGCGCGCGGCCGTTACATAGATGTCATCCGGGGCGGATAGATGTTGGCCGCTTTCACTTCTTGCAGAGCCGCGGCTGTCGCTGCCCTGCAGGCAAGCACGCGCGGAGCCCCAGATTTTGATCAAGCCAGTCACCGTCATCACCCTCGCCGCCCTGCTCTCGGCATCGCCGGTTGTTGCCCAAACAGTCTATCCGATCGACCGCGCCGAAATTCTCTCCGGCGCGCGGTTCGACTTCAAGGTTGAATTCCCTGATCGGGTCGACCCGGCGAAACTGAAGGTAACGGTCAACGGCCAGGACCATGCCGCCGTGTTCGGCCGGGCCGCAACGTTTATCGAGCGTGAGGACGGCAGGGACCAATCCGCGCTGATGCTTCGCGATGTCGAGCTGGCAAAGCCCGGCCCGGTCGTTGTCGAGGTCAGTGACGGCACGACGAGCCGCAAGGTGACGTGGACGGTCTACGGCACCGGGCCGCGCAAGGCGAAGAACGTGATCCTGTTCATCGGCGACGGGATGTCGCCCGCCCATCGCGTCGGGGCGCGGCTACTTTCCAAGGGCATTGCGGAGGGCAAGAGCCTCGGCAAGCTTGCGATGGACGACATGCCGCATACGGCGCTGGTGGCGACCGCCGGCTCGGATTCGATCATCACCGATTCGGCAAACTCGGCGAGCGCCTATTCCACCGGCCACAAGAGCGCGGTCAACGCGATGGGCGTCTATGCGGACCGCACCAGAGACGCGTTCGACGATCCCAAGGTCGAAACCATCACGAGCCTTGCCCAGCGCCGGCTCAAGATGAGCATCGGCATCGTGACCACCACCGAAGTCGAGGACGCCACGCCTGCGGCGATGGTGGCGCATACGCGGCGCCGGGCTGCCTATGACGAGATTGTCGAGCAGCTTTTTGTGGCAAGGCCCGACGTGTTGCTGGGCGGCGGCAGCGCGAACTTCCTGCCGAAGTCGGCGGCCGGATCCAAGCGCAAGGACGAGGTCGATTATATCGCCCGGTTCCGCGAGGCCGGCTATGCCCTGGCGACGACCGCCGGCGAGCTCAATGCGCTGGCGGCCAAACTCGATACGCGCCAGTTGCTCGGGCTGTTCGCCACGGGAAATATGGACGGGGCGCTGGATCGCAAATTCCTCAAGGGCGGCGGCGTCAAGAAATTTCCCGAGCAGCCCGACCTGACCGAGCAGCTCCAGGCCGCGCTGAACGTGCTGTCGAAAAACGAGGCCGGCTTCTTCCTGATGGTGGAATCCGGATTGATCGACAAATACGCGCATGCCCTCGACTTCGACCGCGCCGTCTACGACACCATCATGCTCGACAATGCAGTGCGTCTCGCCCGCGACTGGGCGAGCAAGCGCGGCGACGACACCCTGATTCTGGTGACGCCGGACCATAACCACCCCAACGCACTGGTCGGCACCATCAATCACGACATGAGCACGACGTCGGAAGCGCCGATGCGCGAGCGCGTCGGCGTCTACGACAAGGCCGGCTTCCCGAATTACCCGGCGCCCGATGCCGACGGCTATCCCTCGCGCGTCGACGTCAGCCGGCGGCTCGCCATCTTCTCGGCCAGCCTGCCCGACCATTACGAGACCTTTCGCCCCAAACTCGACGGCCCGAACGACCCGACCATGAAGGGAGACGATGACGGAACCTTCAAGGCCAACGACAAGTACAAGGGTGTTCCCGGCGCCGTGCTGCGGCCCGGCAATCTGCCGGCGATGATGAACGCCAGCGTGCATTCCGGCGAAGACGTCATCCTGACCGCGACCGGACCCGGCAGCGAACGGGTCAAGGGCTCGATGGACAATACGGAAGTCTTCCGCGTGATGGTCGACGCGCTGGGGCTCGCCGCGGCGAAACCGTAGTAGAACTCTCATCGTCGTCCCTGCGAACGCAGGGACCCATACCGCGTGATCTGCCGATAGGGCAGCGTGGGAGATGTTCTTTTCTCACAACAAAATCCTGTGGCTATGGCTCCCTGCGTTCGCAGGGACGCCGGGTTGGACGAAAGCGTACCAAAACAAAAATGGCCGGGATTGCTTCCGGCCATTTTCATATTGTGCTGACCGATCTCAGCGCCGCGGCGGCGCGGTGCCGGGCGGGGGCGGCGGCAGTGCCGCCTGGCCGCCATTGAGCAGCGGGGTGATGCGGCGGACCGTGACGCGCCGGTTGATCTCGCTCGGTCCGTCCGTCTGCTCCTTCGGATACTGCTCGCCATAACCCTGCGAGGTCAGGTTCTCCGCTGGCACGCCGAACTGCTGCGTCAGCAGCGTTGCGGCGGATTCTGCGCGGCGGTCCGACAGCGAGAGATTGTCGATGTCGGAGCCCACCCTGTCGGTGTGCCCTTCGATCAGGAACACCTCGCGCGGGTTGGCCTGGATCGCGCGGTTGAGGCCGTCGGCGATCGCCTGCAGCTTCGCCGCCTGGTCCGGCGGGATCTCCCACGAACCGGTTGCGAAGTTGATCGAATTGACGTCGATGCTCGGCATCTGCATCCGGACATTGGGGCTGTAGCGGATTTCGTCGAGCGAGTAGCGCCGGTCGATCCGTTGTACCGGCGGCGCCACCATGGTGTCGTAGATCACTTCCGGGGTCGCTTCGTCCGCGCTGACGATGTAGCGGTCGTAGGGCATGTTGACCACTGGCGGCGGCAGATCGACATAGAAGCCGCCGACCGCGCGCGGATCGCGGTAGCTGTTGTCGATGATGATGACCTCGCGGCCCCGTTCGTCGCGGCGGATCCGGCGCAGCAGCCGCCCGTCATTGCCGACCACGGTGATGATCCGGCTGCCGTCCGGACGGATCACGACGGTGCGGGTTTCGCCGCCGACGGTCTCGGTCTGGATGTCACGCGCACCATAACGGAAGCGATAGAGATCGTTGCCGCGGACGTATTGCTGGCCGCTCGGGTCGCGGATGATGATCCGGTCCGGCTCGGTGTAGATGGTGCGACCGCCTTCGATGGTTTCGCGCCGCTGGCTGTGCATGTTGGCGATGGTCGCGCCGACCACGGCGCCGGCCACCACGCCGGCGCCGATCGCAAGTGGCGTCATGTTTTCCCGCCGCGGCGGTGGCGCTGACGGCAGTTGCGTTGTGACCGTGGGTGCTGCCCGGAAGGCCGGTGCAACCGTCGGCGGAGCGTTTTGCGATCTGCCGGGCG
The DNA here is from genome assembly GCF_018131075.1 of Bradyrhizobium sp. JYMT SZCCT0428. Classification (GTDB taxonomy): domain Bacteria; phylum Pseudomonadota; class Alphaproteobacteria; order Rhizobiales; family Xanthobacteraceae; genus Bradyrhizobium. The sequence continues at coordinate 100,696 of NZ_JAFCLS010000025.1, forward strand.
GTGCTGTTGCGGCTGCCGATCCAGGGACGGTACTTGGGGCCGGGGCGCCGGCGGGAGGCGCGGGCGGAATGGCCGGGCGTCCCTGCTGGCCGGGCGTCGGTGCTCCGGCTGACGGAGGTGCGCCGGCAGGCGGCGTCGTTCCGGCGGCGGGCGGTGCGCCAGCAGGCGGTGTCGTTCCGGCAGCCGGCGGCGCGCCGGGTGGCTGACCGGGGCGTGGCGGCTGACCACCCGGAGGTGTCGTCGTCGCGCCACCCGGGGCGGGCGGCGTTGTTGCGCCAGGACGCGAGGGCGCTGTCGGTGCTGCGCCGGCAGGAGGCGTCGAAGGCGTTGCCGCGGCCGGAGGCGTGGTCGGCGATGGTGTCGCGGTCGGCGTTGCCGTGGGACCTGCGCCCGGCGCTCCCGGCACACGCTTGGTGCCAGCCGGGGGCGTGCCCGTGCCCGGGCGCGGTGGCGCGCCTGGAGGTGTCGTCGTTGTGCTGCCTGCCACGGGCGGCGATGCGGTCGGCGCAGGCGTGGTGGTTGCCGCCGGCGGAGGCGGCGTACGCGCGGGCGGAGCTGCAGCAGGCGGCGGCGTTGGTGTCGGACGCGCGGGTGGAGCCGCAGCCGGCGGCGGTGTGGGCGTCGGACGCGGAGGCGGCGCAGCGGCGGGCGGTGCCGGTGGCTTCGGCGCAGCCGCCGGGGGTGGCGCGGGAGGAGGTGTCGGCCGCGGCGGCGGCGCCGCAGCGGGTGGTGCCGGCGGCGGTGCGGGACGCGGCGGAGGAGCCGCAGCAGGCGGCGGAGCCGGCGGAGGTGTCGGGCGCGGAGGCGGAGCCGCAGCCGGTGGCGGCGCGGGTGGTGTCGGTGGCTTCGCGGCCGGCGGCGGCGCGCCCTTTGGCGGCGCCTTGGGCTTTCCATCGGGACCGAGCTCTTCCCTGGCCTGTGCGACGACCAGTGGTGCGCTCTGCGCGTGCGATGCGGATGTCGCGATCTGCGTCACGGTCAGAGCGGTCGTGGCAAGCAGCACGATGCGAAGGTTTGTCATGATGTTCTTGGTCCCTGGAAAGGTTCTGGCAGTAGAGGAATCGTTTGGCGGGTCGATCAACGGCTAATCGTTAGGCCGGATTGTGGCGGGCTGGAAAGCGCGAAGGCCTTTTATTTCGAGGGCGCAACGGGTTGCATGCGCAATTGTTCATTGCATATTCAGGCGGCGCTTTCAGATCAAAGTCAAATTGCTCCCTGTGGCCGATCTGTGGCCGGATTAGGCGTCGAGGGCCCGCTCGGCCCGCGCACCGGCAGTTCATCCGGCGTCTTGCCCGGCAGTTCCTGCGGCGGCGGCGGAGCGCCCGGCTCGCGCATCGGTGGCGGCACCTCCGGACGGGGATTGCCCGGAGGATCTTCGCGCGGTGGCTCGGTTGGTTTTCCCGGCGTCGGCGGCGGGATTTCGGGAGGTTCGATCGGCATCTACATTGCGACCTTGCGATTGTCGCCGATCTCGGGCCGCGTCCCGGTCACCGCGGCTGCGGCCATTTTGACGTAGCTGATGACGGTGCCCGGCGAATCCCAGAATTCGGCATCGTCGGGTGTAATTTTCAGGACGCGGATGTTCGCGTCGTCAGCCGAATCCCACCAGGCTTTCGCCTCCGTCGAGAACAACTGCTTGATCTTGGCGCGGTCGTTCGAGACGACCGCGGTGCCCGTCACCGACACATATTTCTGATCGCTGGCGTCGGCGAACGACAGGTTGATGCCGGGATTCTTGGCGATTTCCTCATCCTTGTGGCGCCGCGCATCGGTCAGGAAAAAGACCGCATTGCTGTCGCGCTCGAGATACGCGCTCATCGGCCGCGCGCGCAGTTTGTCACCGTCACGGGTGACCAGCATCGCAAAGCCGATCTTCTGCATCAGCTCCCAGGCACGATCGACATCGCGTGCATTATCATTAGCCATATTTCGCTCCATTACTGCCTTGGCGATAACGGAACTGATGCCGTGATGTTCCCAACGTAATCGGAAGGGAACCGCCTCATCCCGGTGCGTCAGTCACCCCGGCGTGTGGCAGACCGCCTCGATGTTGTGGCCGTCGGGGTCGAGCACGAAGGCGCCATAGTAATTCGGGTGATAATGCGCGCGAATTCCAGGCGGGCCGTTGTCGCGCCCGCCGGCAGCCAAAGCGGCGTTGTAGAAGGCATCGACGGTGGCGCGGTCCTTGGCAAGGATCGCGACATGCACCGGCTTGTTCAAGCCGCCTTCGCCGCCGATCCAGAAATCCGGCTTGCCGCCAGCGCCAAAGCCGGCGGCGGGATCATGGCCGGTCTGTTCCTGCGTCACTTCCATGATAAGCACATAGTCGAGCGGCGCCAGCGCCTTCACATAGAACTCCTTGGCGCGCTCATAATCCGAAACCGGAAAACCGATATGGTCGATCATCGAACTCTCCCTTGGTTAGAAGATGGTCGGTTCAGCCGCGCACCAGCAGCGTATTGCTGCGGGTCTTGCCGGTCTCGGCATAGCCGCGGGCGCGCATGTCGGCGATGCAGTCATGCTGCCATTCATTCGATGACAAATGTTCGATCACGACCGCGCGCGGCCACAGCGCCTGCGGGGCTTCCTTGAAGAAGCCGGTCAAGACGCGGTCCTCAAAACCTTCGACATCGATCTTGAGCGCATCGACATGCGATACGCCGGCTTCGTCGAGGATGCGCTGTAGCCGCAGCGACGGGACCTTGATCGCCTTGGCTGAGGCCTGTCCCGACACGATGTGGCTGGCGCCGAGATTGTCGCCATCGGTCTCGATCATCAGCTCGCCATCGGCGGGACCGGCGGCGGCGGCCACCAGTCTGGTTTGGGCAAAGCCGGAGGCGGCGTTGTTGAAGGCGAGCCTTGCATGGGTGACCGGATGCGGCTCGATCGCGACCACTTTGCCGCTGGCGCCGACATGGCGCGCCAGCGCCAGCGCATAGGTGCCGACATTGGCGCCGACATCGACGAACACGCCACCAACAGGCGTATGCGCGCGCAAGAAATCCAGCTCCTCGATGTTGTAGTCCGGATTGAACAGCGCGCCGCGCTCGGTGGCGCTGGCCTGATGATAGAAACGAAACGATGCGCCCTGATAGGACACGTCCACCGGCCCCGCGCGCAGCACATTGAGCAGCCGCGACAGCATCGGCCGGAACGCGCCGCGCTTCAGCCGCGAGCGGTGCGCCAGCGCAATGATCGCGGCCTGCGCAGCATTCGGGGCGAACGCGCCGAACGGCGCGGGCGTGGGGTCGTTGTCGGGCTTCAAACGGATATCCTCGGTGGAAAGCGGCGCATGAATAGCCGGTTTTGCGCGCGGCTCCAACATATCGTAGCCCCTGCGAACGCAAGGGGCCCATAACCACAGGGAAAAGTTTTGCGAATGGACTCTGCTACCGAGCTTCATCGACAGGTCACGCGGTATGGGTCCCGGCGTTCGCCGGGACGACAGCTAGCGTCACGCCGCCTTTTTTGCCGGCGGCTTGCGATGGCGCAGGAAGCGGCCGAGCAGGCGGCGTTTGCCCTTGCGCGGGATCAGGTCGACGTCGCTGACGAGTTTGGCGCCGCCCTTGCGCCGTTCCAGCACGATCTTGCGGCTATGGAAGGCTTCCAGCTCGACGCGATGGGCGACGCTGACGATGGTGGCCTTGGGAAGCTCGCGCGTGACCATCTCCATCATCTTGTCCTGGCTCTTCTCGTCGAGCGCGGAGGTCGCCTCGTCCAGCACCACGATGTCGGGGTTGTGCAGCAGCAGCCGCGCGAACGCCAGCCGCTGCTTTTCGCCGCCCGACAATGTCTGGTCCCACGGCGCCTCTTCCTCGATCTTCTCCTTGAGATGATCGAGGCCGACCTTGTGCAGGGCTTCGCGGAACTGTTCGGGATTCCAGTCCTCGGCGGCGCCGGGATAGGCGATCGCGCGGCGCAGCGTGCCGGTGGGAATGTACGGCTTCTGCGGCAGCATGAAGAGCCGGCGGTCGGGATGGAAATTGACGCTGCCGCCACCCCATGGCCAAAGGCCCGCAATCGCGCGCACCAGGGTGCTCTTGCCGGTGCCGGATTCGCCGGCCACCAACAACCGTTCGCCGGGTTCAATCACGACTTCGGTCTCGCCGACCACGGCGGTGCCGTCGTCGAGCGTTACCGAGAAATCGTTGAGGCTGAGCATGGCCTCGCCCTCGGTCTCGCCGCGCTTGATGCGGCCGAATCCGTCGCCGCGCTCGGCCCGCTCCAGCCCGTCGAGCGACATCATCAGCGAGGCGATCCGGCGCGCGCAGGCGTTCCAGTCGGCAAGGCGCGGATAATTGTCGACCAGCCAGCCGAACGCGGTCTGCACGATGGTGAAGGCGGAGGCTGCCTGCATCACCTGTCCGAGCGTCATGCTGCCGTCGAGGAATTTCGGCGCGCACAGCAACAGCGGCACCACGGGCGCAATCAGGCCGGATCCCTGCGACACCAGCGTGGTGCGCATATGCTGGCGGGCGAGCTGCGACCATTGCCGCAGCACGTTCGAGAAGTTCTTGTCGATGCCGTCGCGTTCTTCCTCCTCGCCGCCGAGCAGCGCGATGCTCTCGCCGTTCTCGCGCACGCGGGTCAGCGTGTAGCGGAATTCGGCCTCGGCCTGGTTCTTGTCCTCGGACACCTGCACGAAGCGGCGGCCGATGGCCAAGATCGAGCCGGAGGCGATCGCGGCGTAGACGACCGCGGCAATGACGAGAAAGCCGGGGATCGTCACAACAGATCCGCCGAGCGTCACCGTCAGCGCGCCGCCGATGGTCCAGAGCACGACGATGAAGGTCGCGGCTGATAGAAACGCCGAGGTGACGCCGGCGACGAAATCCACCGGCGAGTCGGTGGAGATCCGCAGATCCTCGGCGATGCGGTGTTCCGGATTCTTGTGATCGCCGCCGACGAGGTTGAGCTGGTAGTAACGGCCATTGGCGAGCCAGCGCGTCATGACCGAGCTGGTCAGCCAAGCCCGCCAGCGCCGCTGGATGCCCATCCGCGTGAACACCTGCGCGACGCCGAGCAGCACGCTGCCGATCGCCAGCGGGAAGAACACCCCGGTGAGATAGAAGACGGTGGCGGATTCGCGCTTCTCGATGGCGTCGAAGATCGCCCGGTTCCACACATTGATGCCGTATTGGAATCCGACATTGACGACGATCAGGATCAACAGCCCGATCGAAAACACCCATGCCAGCCGGTCGCCGCCTCGGCCCCAATGACCGCGCGCGCTGATCCAGAACCGCGTCAGTAGATAATCTTTACGCGCCTCCTCAGCCTCCTCCGGCGACAATTTAGGGTTGGGCTCGACCACCTCCGGCGGCGGCGGTTCAACGTGATCGCCGTCTTCCGCGACGACATCGACAATTTCGGCCTTTTCTGCCGCTGACTCTTCGGAAGCGGCTTCTTTCCCGGCAGGCGATTTCTTCGCGGCAGCGGATTTCTTCGAGTCGGATTTCTTCGAGGACGGCTCGGACTTTACGGCGGGCTTCGTATCGGACTTACTATCACTCTTGGCCATGGCCCGATAACGCGAAGGAAATCAGAAGGTTCCGACACGGTTCCGCGCGGCGCTGTAAAGCGCGTCTCCAAGGCTCACGACGCGCGCGTCGCGGCGGCGCGTTTCATCATGCGCCAGCGGGCGACCGCGTGCAGCACGCGCGAAAGCTGTTCCATCGAGTACGGCTTTTGCAGCAGCTCCAAACCGTCGCTGCCGCTTTCTGACAGGCCGTGGCTGTAGCCGCTGGTCAGCACGACCGGCAGATCGGCATGGTAACGGCGGATTTCCTGCGCCAGCTCGATGCCGGTCATGCCCGGCATCACGACGTCGGTGAACACCACGTCGTAGCGGTCGGCGCCAGCAGCCAGTTCTTCCAGCGCGTGCGTGGCGTTGTCGACCAGGGTTGTGCCGTAGCCGAGTTCGGCCAGCGCGTCGGTGGCGAATTTCCCGACCTCGATATTGTCTTCGACCACGAGCACCGACATGCCCCTGCCGTCGAGCGGCGGAGCATCTTCCACCGTTATCTGCTGCGGCTTGCCGTCGCCGGTGGCACGCGGCAGGTAGAGCGTGAAAACGCTGCCTTTTCCCATTTCGCTGCCCACCACAACTTCGCCGCCGGATTGTCTGGCGAAACCGAACACCTGGGACAGGCCGAGCCCGGTGCCCTGGCCGACCTCCTTGGTGGTGAAGAACGGTTCGAAGATGCGGCCATACTGCTCCTGGGGAATGCCGACGCCGGTATCCTCGACGGAGACGGCGACATAGCCGGTGGGTTTCTGGCCGGCGCGATTCTGGCCGATGGACTCTTGGTTGCGGGGATTTGGCGAACCTGCGGCGGCGCCGGGCAATTCGGTTGCCGTGTGCACCGTGATGGTCAGCCTGCCGCGGCCGTCCATGGCGTCGCGGGCGTTGACCGCCATATTGATCATCGCGGTTTCGAACTGCCCGGCATCGGCATTGACGACGCACGGTTCGGTCGGCCCATGGATCTCAATCTCGATCCGCGATCCGATCAGCGTCTTGATCATCTCGCTCAGCATTTGCACGTTTTGGCCGACGTCGAACAGTTCCGGCTTGAGTGTCTGACGGCGTGCGAACGCCAGCAGCTGGCTCGTCAGTCGTGCCGCGCGCGTGACCGTGTCCGAGATCGCGTCGATGTAGCGCAGCCGGCGCGGCTCTGGCAGGTCCGGCCGCCGCAACAAATCGACGGAGGCGCGGATTACGGTGAGCAGATTGTTGAAGTCATGCGCGACGCCGCCGGTGAGTTGCCCCAGCGCCTCGAGCCGCTGGCCATGCTTCAGCGCTTCTTCGGCCTCCTGCCGCTTGGCAGCCTCGGCATAAAGATGCCGCGTTCGACGCAGGGCGAGGGCGAGCAGGAAAAACAACAGGGCGGTGGCCGGCGCGCCGAAGATGAGGTGCTGGCTCATGGAGGAGAACCAGCGCTGCCGGATTGCCGAAGTCTCAAGGCCGGCGCTGATATAGATCGGATATTCGGCGAGCCGCTGGTAGCCGAGGCGGCGCTCGATGCCGTCGGTGGGCGACGTCACGGTGATGAGGCCGGCCTTGGGGTTCGCCGCGATCTGTTGTCCGACCGGTCCCGAGAAATCGAGCCGGGCTTCCTGATCGACGGTCGGAAAGCGAGCCAGCACCGCGCCGTCGGTCAAAGCGAGCGCAAAGAAGCTGCCGGGCTCGCGGCCGATCCGGGCGTAGAAATTCTCGAAATATTCCGGCAGTACCGACGCCTGGATCACGCCGGCAAAGCTGCCATCCGCGTTTTGCCGCCGCCGGCTGAAGCCGAAAAAAGGCGCGCCCTGATAGGGCGGCCGCGGTATCAGCGCTTGGCCAATATAGGTTCCGATGTCGCCGGCGACATGGACCTTGAAATAATCCCGGTCCGAGAAGTCGATCTCGGGCGGGGGCATGACGAGGCTGTTGACGAGCGCGTGGCCCTTGGCGTCGAAGACCCAGGTCGATTTCACCTGCGGCAGCGACCCGACGAGCTGCTTCAGCCGCTGATGCAGCGCTTCCTCGCGGGAAGTAATGCCGGCGTCCGGAATGCCCCGGATGACCTCGGCGATTTCCGAGATGCTGCGATCAATGGTCTCGAACACTTTCAGCGCGTGCTCGTGCACGACATCGAGCGAGCGTTCGATTTCCCGGTCGGCGGTCTCGTTGATCGAGATCCAGGAAACCGCGGATGCAAAGATGAACAGCGCCAGCGGGAGGGCCAGCGAGGCCGCCATCATCCATTGCAACAATCTCAGCGAATTGCGTTGTGCGGTCTGCACGGGCGCTCCTGCTCCGGAGCGAATCTTACGTCAAACCTGTATCGGAACAAAGCGGCGCAGAAGCTGAAACTTTGCCCGATGCCGGGCGCGGCCGTTTAGCGGGATACTCGGCACAAATTAGCTAAATTTGCCGCTCTACCAGCTTCAGCTTGAGTTCGGCGATGGCTTCCGACGGGTTGAGACCCTTCGGGCACGCCTTGGCGCAGTTCATGATGGTGTGGCAGCGGTAGAGCCGGAACGGGTCTTCGAGATTGTCGAGCCGCTCGCCGGTGGCTTCATCGCGCGAATCGGTAACCCAGCGCGTCGCCTGCAGCAGTGCGGCGGGGCCCAGGAAGCGGTCGCTGTTCCACCAGTAGCTCGGGCACGAGGTCGAGCAGCAGGCGCACAGGATGCATTCGTAGAGGCCGTCGAGTTTTTCGCGGTCCTCATGGCTCTGCTTCCATTCCTTCTGCGGCGTCGGCGTGGTGGTCTTCAGCCACGGCTCGATCGAGGCATATTGCGCATAGAAATTGGTCAGGTCAGGCACCAGGTCCTTCACGACAGGCTGGTGCGGCAGCGGGTTGACCTTGACCGCGCCGTCTTTGACGTCGTGCATCGACTTGGTGCAGGCCAGCGTGTTCTGGCCGTCGATGTTCATGGCGCAGGAGCCGCAGACGCCTTCGCGGCAGGAGCGGCGGAAGGTCAGCGTCGGATCGATGTGGTTCTTGATCCAGATCAGCCCGTCGAGCACCATCGGCCCGCATTCGCTGGTATCGATGTGATAGGTGTCGACGCTCGGATTCTTGCCGTCGTCCGGATTCCAGCGATACACCCGAAACTCGCGCGTTTCGGTCGCGCCCGCCGGCTTCGGCCAGGTCTTGCCGCCGGTGATCTTTGAGTTCTTCGGAAGCGCGAATTCAACCATCTATCTTGCCTCTGCGGTTCAGTTCGTCATTGCCGGGACAAAAGCGCGAAGCGCGTCTTCCCACCAGTATCCGGCAATCCATCTTCTTCGAAGAAAGATGGATGCGCGGGTCAAGCCCGCGCATGACAAGTAGAGATCAATACACCCGCGCCTTCGGCGGGATGTACTGCACGTCGTTGGTCATCGTGTAGTCGTGCACCGGGCGGTAATCGATCGTGGTTTTGCCACGCCCGTCGATCCACGCCAGCGTGTGCTTCATCCAGTTCTTGTCGTCGCGTTCGGCGAAATCCTCGCGGGCGTGGGCGCCGCGGCTCTCGGTGCGGTTGGCCGCCGAGTCCATCGTCACCACAGCCTGCACGATCAGATTGTCGAATTCGAGGGTTTCGATCAGGTCGGAATTCCAGACCAGCGAGCGGTCTGATGTCGCGACGTCGCCGATGCCGCCATGCACCTTGTGGATCAGGTTCTGGCCTTCGCTCAGGACTTCGCCGGTGCGGAACACAGCGCAATTGCTCTGCATCACATGCTGCATGCTGTCGCGCAGTTTTGCGGTCGGCGTGCCGCCGGAGGCGTAGCGATAATGATCGAGCCGGCCGAGCGCCAAATCGGCGGAGCCCGCCGGCAGTTCCGGCTGCTTGCCGTTCGCGGTCAGTTTTTCGGCGCAGCGCAGCGCCGCGGACCGGCCGAACACGACAAGGTCGATCAGCGAGTTGGAGCCGAGCCGGTTGGCGCCGTGCACGGAGACGCAGGCGGCTTCACCTAGCGCCATCAGGCCGGGCACGGTGGCGTTGTCGTCGCCGTCCCGCTTGGTCAGCACTTCGCCGTGATAATTGGTGGGGATGCCGCCCATATTGTAGTGCACGGTCGGCGTGATCGGGATCGGCTCGCGGGTGACGTCGACATTGGCGAAGATCTTCGCCGATTCGGAGATGCCCGGCAGTCTTTCCTGCAGCACCTTGGGATCGAGATGATCGAGGTGCAGATAGATGTGGTCTTTCTTTTTGCCGACGCCGCGGCCTTCGCGCATCTCGATGGTCATCGCGCGCGAGACCACGTCGCGCGAGGCAAGATCCTTGGCTGATGGAGCATAGCGCTCCATGAAGCGCTCGCCTTCGGAGTTGACGAGATAGCCGCCTTCGCCGCGCGCGCCCTCGGTGACCAGGCAGCCCGAGCCGTAAATGCCGGTCGGATGGAACTGGACGAATTCCATGTCCTGCAGCGGCAGGCCGGCACGCAGCGCCATCGCGCCGCCGTCACCGGTGCAGGTATGCGCCGAGGTGCAGGAGGCGTAGGCGCGGCCGTAGCCGCCGGTGGCGAGGATCGTGGTCTGGGCGCGGAAGCGATGCAGCGTGCCGTCGTCGAGCTTGAGCGCGATGACGCCGCGGCAGACGCCCTGGTCGTCCATGATCAGGTCGATCGCGAAGAACTCGATGAAGAACTCGGCCGCGTGGCGCAGCGACTGGCCGTACATCGTGTGCAGCATGGCGTGACCGGTACGGTCGGCGGCGGCGCAGGTGCGCTGCGCCTGGCCCTTGCCGAAATCCATGGTCATGCCGCCGAACGGGCGCTGGTAGATCTTGCCGTCTTCGGTGCGGGAGAACGGCACGCCCCAATGTTCGAGCTCGTAGACCGCCTCGGGCGCGTTGCGCACCATGTATTCGATCGCGTCCTGGTCGCCGAGCCAGTCCGACCCCTTGACGGTGTCGTACATGTGCCAGCGCCAGTCGTCCTGATGCATGTTGCCGAGCGCCGCCGAAATGCCGCCTTGCGCGGCGACCGTGTGCGAGCGGGTCGGAAACACCTTTGTGATGCAGGCGGTGCGCAGGCCCGCCTCGGAGCAGCCGACCACGGCGCGCAAGCCCGCGCCGCCGGCGCCGACCACGACAACATCGTAGGTGTGGTCTTCGATCGGATAGGCTTTTCCGTTGGTCGCAGGACCACTTCCTGGACCGCCACTGCCGTTGGTGGCCTTGCCGTTACCTTCAGCAGCCATGGGCTACACTCCCGATGACATTTTGAGGATCGCGTAAATCGAGGCGAGCGCCACCGCGATACAGAAGAAATTATTGGCCATCACGCTCGCGAGCTTGATCTTCTCATTGTGCACATAGTCTTCGATCACGACCTGCATGCCGATCTTCATGTGCCAGGCACTGGCGAGGATGAAGAGCAGCATGATGATCGCGATGGGCACCGAGCTGAAGATTTGCTTGGCGCCCGCCTGGTTGCTGCCGAGCAGCATCAAGACCACCACGATGACAGGCACGATCAGCAAGGTCATCGCGACAGCGGTAAGGCGCTGACGCCAGAAATCGGAGGTGCCGGAATGCGAGGAGCCGAGGGCGCGGACGCGCGCGAGCGGCGTGCGCATCGAAGGCTTGGGCGCGTTCATCGTCCGCCTCCGATGGTCATGTAGGCGACGATCCAGACCAGGATGGTCAGCGAAATGCCGCCGATCAGCGCGCCCCAGGTCAGGGCCTCGCGCTCATGGGCCTTGAAGCCGTAGCCGAGGTCCCAGACCAGATGCCGCAGACCTGACAGCAGATGATGCATCAGCGCCCAAGTGTAACCGAACACGATCAGGCGTCCGATGAAGCTGCCGGTAAAAGCCTGCACATTGGCGTAGGCGCCGGGGCCGGAAGCGGCTGCGATCAGCCACCAGGCCAGCAGCAGGGTTCCGAAGTACAGCGCCACGCCGGTGGCGCGGTGGACGATGGACAGCGCCATCGTCAGCGTCCAGCGGTAGGTCTGCAGATGGGGAGAAAGCGGTCGTTCGATCCTGGCGGTCATCGGCGGCTTTGAAGTTGGCGGGACGTGGTGCGGCCCATCGGGGATCGCGTTAAAGCAATTCTATTTACGTAGTCGAACCAGCGAGCGCAACGATCAAATGCCACGAAATCGAACGGTCGTTCATTACTTAGATTGAGGATGAAACGAGGGCGATCAGCGGCTTGGTATACCACGCCTGCACTCGCCCGAGGAAAGAACGAATCATTGTTCGCTTGTTGTGGTGAGCTGTCGCTGCCTGCGCGTATTAAAGGGTCCGCGGTGGCGTGGCCGGCGGCCCGAGGTCGTGGAGCAGGCGGCGTCCGTTCGCGGCCGTTCCCGGGCGCGTCGAGGCTATTCCCCCAGAGCCGACCGGATATGCGAATCCACCGCCCGCTTTGGCCGCGCGTCCTCGGCTTGAAGCCTTGCATTTCAAGCCTTGCATTTGATCGCGGGGGCTGCCGCCCGGGCCGCAATGGTCGCGCCCCGATTCGTCGGGTAACGCTGCGTTGTTCCTCAACGCGCGGGCGGGATGGTGATGGCCGGACTTAATCTCGTCGAGCTTGTCGAACTGGCGCTGATGCTGGTTGCGGTCGGCGCGGTATCCGGGTTCTTCGCCGGCATCTTCGGGATCGGCGGCGGCGCGATCCTGGTGCCGGTGTTCTATGAGTGCTTCCGGCTCGCGGGGGTGCCGCTGGAGGTGCGGATGCCGCTCTGCATCGGCACTTCGCTCGCGATCATCATCCCGACCTCGATCCGTTCGTTTCGCGCCCATCACGCCCGCGGCGCGGTCGATCTCGGCGTGCTCAAATTGTGGTGGCTGCCGATTATCATCGGCGTCATCGCCGGCAGCATCACCGCGCGTTACGCGCCCGAGCGGCTGTTCAAGATCGTCTTCGTCGGCGTGGCATGGTCGGCCGCCGCGCGCCTGCTGCTGGCGCGCGACAACTGGAAATTCGGCGACGACATCCCCAAGGGCCCGCTGATGCGGCTCTATGGCTTCTTCATCGGTCTGCTGTCGACCTTGATGGGGGTCGGCGGCGGCCTGTTCGCCAATCTGCTGATGACGTTCTATGGCCGTCCGATTCATCAGGCGGTCGCGACCTCCTCGGCGCTGGCCGTGCTGATCTCGATCCCCGGCGCGCTCGGTTACATCTATGCCGGCTGGCCCGCGGCGGCGCGCTATCCGGATGTCACCGCACTGCAGCTGCCGTTCGCAATCGGCTTCGTCTCGCTGATCGGTGCCCTGCTTGTGATGCCGACCAGCCTTCTCACCGCGCCGCTTGGCGTGCGCGCGGCGCATGCGCTGTCAAAGCGCAACCTGGAGATCGCCTTCGGCTGCTATCTCTTCATTGTCGGCAGCCGGTTTGTGATCAGCCTGCTGTAGGAAACATCATCGACATGAGGTGGTGCGTGCGCGCCCTCAGCGATTCAGCGCGACTTCCCTGAACGCCTTGACGAGCGGGGCTTCCAGCTTGCCGTGCATGGAGCCCAGAATTTCATAGGCTTGCGCGCGCGGCATTGCGGGTCGGTACTGGCGAAATTCGATCAGCGCCGCAAAAATATCGGCGATGGTCAGGATCCGGACCAGGTCGGAAATGCTTTCGGCGCAAAGCGCATCGGGGTATCCGCTGCCGTCGAGATATTCATGGTGGTGCCGGACCGCGTGCAGGATTTCCGCCGAGATGCCGCGCGTCCCCTTCAGGATGGTGTGCCCGGCTGCCGGATGGGTTTCGATCAAAGCGCGCTCGCCCGGCTCCAGACGGCTGGGCTTGTCGAGCACCGCGAGGGGAATCCTGGCTTTGCCGATGTCGTGGAACATCGCCGCCGAATACAGCCGCTCGATGTCAGCTTCGGCCAATCCCAGGCTCAGTCCAAATGCGACCGCCGTTCCCGTCACCAGCAGGCAATGCTGATAGGTGCCCTCATGGTGGCGGCGGACGACTTCCAGCCATTCGGAGAGACCTTCGTCGGCAACGCAATTGGAAATCTTGCAGGCGGCCGATTTGGCGTCCGCGACATCGATCGGCTGGCCATGCAGCACCGCGGCGAACATCAGCGCCAGCGAGGCGGCGCCGGCAGAGGCCGCGCCCCGCGCGCCCTGGCCGGCTTCCTGGCCGCCGGTGTCGTCAGTGAGTTCGATCGAACTGGGGTCGATCAGCACCGCAAGCAGCGAGCGCGCGGTGACCGGATTGAACAGCACGTGCGTGGCGACAAGCGCATAGGCCTGCGCCGCGAACAGTCGCGCCTTCTGATCGAGGATGAAGATCTTTCGCTTGGCACCCTTGAACTTCGCCGAAAGCTCCTTGAGCGCGACGATGTTGTCGGCGCTTCGAAGATCGACGCTGACGATGGCCGCGTCGCAATTCTTCGGGACGTTGTGTTCCTTGCGGAGCAGGGACGAGCTGACGCTGAACTGCGCCCCCAGCAGCATGCTAAGCGTCGAGATTCGGTCCGGTTGATCTGCGACGACGTGCAACAACATCGATAACATTACCTGGAAGGCGGTTTGGCCTGATCGCCATCGCTTCCGAAAATCAAACCGGCTCGCCGTTTCAAAACGACCGTAATATTACGGGAGTTACAACGAGCCATTCGTCACGCTATCCGCGAAACGGAATTTTTCGGTTAAATGCCAATGCCCAAAAATCGTTCACATGCGCCGCGCGCCATGGAACTCGCCATCGCAGAACTCAGCATTGTTGGAACTCGTCATCGCGGCTTCGTCGGCGCAGGCACAGGCGTCGCCTCACCCGGACAGGGGATGGCTCTATTTTGCGTAAATCTTTGCGTAAGTATCCCGCAGAATATTCTTCTGCACCTTGCCCATCGCGTTGCGCGGCAATTCGTCGACGACGAAGACGCGTTTCGGCATCTTGAACTTTGCAAGGCGCCCGTCGAGCGCTTGCAGCACCGAGGCTTCGCTGACGTCGGCGCCCTTGTTGCAGACCACGACGGCGGTGACGCCTTCGCCGAAGTCCGCATGCGGCACGCCGATCACGGCGGATTCGATCACGCCAGGCATGGCGTCGATCTCGCTCTCGATTTCCTTCGGGTAGACGTTGAAGCCGCCTGAGATCACCAGGTCCTTGCCGCGGCCGAGAATGTGCACATAGCCCTTGTCGTCGATCTTGCCGAGATCGCCGGTGATGAAGAAGCCGTCGTCGCGGAATTCGGCTTTTGTTTTCTCCGGCATCCGCCAGTAACCCTTGAAGACGTTGGGGCCCTTGACCTCGATCATGCCGATGCTGTCGCGCGCAATCTCCTTGCCGGTTTCGGGATCGGTGACGCGTAACGAGACGCCGGGCAGCGGCAGGCCGACGGCGCCGGGCACGCGGTCGCCGTCATAGGGGTTGGAGGTGTTCATGTTGGTTTCGGTCATGCCGTAGCGCTCGAGGATGGCAAAACCTGTTCGAGCCGACCATTCGCGGTGGGTGTCGGCGAGCAGCGGCGCGGAGCCGGAAATGAACAGCCGCATGTGTTTAGTGGAGTCTTTGGTCAGCGCCGGGGTCTGCAGCAGCCGCGTGTAGAAGGTCGGCACGCCCATCAGCACGGTCGAGCGCGCCATCAGCTTGACGATCAGTTCGGGATCGAGCTTCGGCAGGAAGATCATCGAAGCGCGCGCGAACAGCGTGACGTTGCTGGCCACGAACAGGCCGTGGGTGTGATAGATCGGCAGCGCGTGGATCAGCACATCGTCCTTGCTGAAGCGCCAATAATCGACCAGCGAGAGCGAGTTCGAGGCGAGATTGTCGTGCGTCAGCATCGCGCCCTTGGAACGGCCCGTGGTGCCCGACGTGTAGAGGATCGCGGCGAGGTCGTCGCTGGCGCGGGCGACCGTTGCGAACGAAGTGTCCGCCTTGGCGGCGGCGTCCGTCAGCGACCCCTTGCCGTTGGCATCAAGTGTTTCGACCTTGGCTTTGACCTTGGCCGCGATCGCGCCGATGCCCTCGGCCTTGGAGGGATCGCACACCACCAGCGACGGCTCGGCGTCGGTAATGAAGTATTCGAGCTCGTTCAGCGTATAGGCGGTGTTGAGCGGCAGATACACCGCGCCTGATCGTACCGTGGCGAGATAGAGCACCAGCGCCGGCACGGACTTTTCGGTCTGCGCCGCCACGCGGTCACCCGGTTTGACGCCCCTGGAGACCAGCACGTTCGCCATCTGGCCGGCGCGGGCGATCAGATCGGCATAGCTGATGCGCGTGCCGTCGAGCATCTCGATCGCGAGCCGGGTGGGATCGTCGAGCTTGTCGAACAGGCGAGAAAACAGGTTGGCGCTGGCGGTGGTGTTCATGCAACATTCCCTGAGGGGCAATGGCCGGAGTTTTCGCCGGCTGGATTAGCAAAAGCGCCCCTCACAAAGCAACGGAGACAGTTTGCATGTCAAATAATGGGAAACGCGTGGCCTGGGTAACGGGCGGTGGCACGGGAATCGGTGAATCCGGGGCGGAGCATCTCGCGGCGGACGGCTGGATCGTCGTGGTCTCGGGACGCCGCCAGGCCGAGCTGGACCGGGTCGTGGCCAACATCACCAAAAAGGGCGGCAAGGCCGAGGCGATCTCGCTCGATGTCAGCAACAGGGCCGACGTCAACAGGGCGGCGGAACAGATCCTCACAAAGCACGGCCGGATCGACCTCCTGGTCAACAGCGCCGGCGTCAACGTACCGAAGCGGAGCTGGGCGGATGTGGAACCGGAGGGCTGGGACAAGGTCGTCAATATCAACCTCAACGGCGTCATGTTCTGCATGCACGCTGTGCTGCCGGCGATGCGCAAGCAGAAGGATGGCTGCATCATCAACGTCGCGTCCTGGGCCGGTCGTCATGTCTCGAAGATGACGGGCCCGGCCTACACCACCACCAAGCATGCGGTGCTGGCGCTGACCCATTCCTTCAACATGGACGAATGCGTCAACGGGCTGCGTGCCTGCTGCCTGTCGCCCGGCGAGGTCGCAACCCCGATCCTGAAATCGCGCCCGGTGCCGCCGAACGAAACCCAACTGGCGAAGATGCTGCAGCCCGAGGATTGCGGCCGCACCATCGCGTTCGTCGCCAGCCTGCCGCCGCGCGTCTGCGTCAACGAAATCCTGATCAGCCCGACACACAATCGCGGCTTCATCCAGACGCCGGCGAGCAATGATTAGCTCGTGGTTGATCACGTAGGGTGGGCAAAGCCAACGGGTCGCGCGAATGCGCGCCCGATGACAGGCTCCGCGTGCCCACCATCTTGCTTCACAATTCCAAACTGTGGTGGGCACGGCGCAAACGCGCCTTTGCCCACCCTGCCAGGTCTGAAAACCGTCGGCTCAGACTTGAGCCGCGTCAGTTGTGCCCGTATAATTGCACTCTCGCGCGACTGGCGATCGCAGATGGGGCACCATCGGGAAGCGCGAGATATTCAGCCGCGCGCCTGGGCAATCGGAAAAAATCCGATCCACCTTCTCAAGAAGGAGCGGCCCAATGTTGACGACCATCCAGATCGCCGGATTGCAGACCTTCGGGTACCATGGCCTGTTCGAGGAAGAACGGCGCCTCGGCCAGAAATTCACCTTCGACATCGACGCGACGTTGAAGGCGGCGCCGACGCACCGGGATGACAGGCTGGATGCGTCGATCCGCTATGATGCCGTGGTGGACGCCGCCGTGAGTCTTGCCGGCGCGACGAAATACCAGACGCTGGAAGCGCTCGGGGAAGCCGTTGCGATCGGCCTGCTGCGGCGCTTTGCGTTGATCGACGTCATCACCGTCGGCGTCGCCAAGTTCAGCCCGCCGATTCCCGCATACGCTCAGCAAGGTCGGAATCACGGTGCGCCTGGCGCGCGCCGAGCTGGCGGATCGGCTGGTGGAGGAAGCAATGGAAGATTTTGTCTAGGGTGCGGCATCGGTACGACTCGGTGGCCCACCCATCCTTCACCGCACGGGACCGTCATTGCGAGCGCAGCGAAGCAATCCATCTCTCGTAACGCGGCATCATGGATTGCTTCGCTGCGCTCGCAATGACGATGTGGAGATGGTAGCTGCGACAAACTGGCCCGACGGGCAACTCACTTCCGATTTGCGGAATTCGTGTCAAGCCGAAAATTTCTGTAAATCAAAAATATTTCGCTTCCCTTCCACCCCAAATCACCTGCACATCAATAGCCATCCCGTCCCACTCAGAGGGGCGTTGGCCATCGTCACAACGAGGGGCGGGTCGCGGTGGACGCTGATGTTGCGATTGACGGTCGCGGCAAAGGCGTACGGTGAAAGCGTGTGGTCCTGGCGCCCGTAACGGCGTCAAGTCTTTCGGGAGCTAACGCTTCTGAGGGGTGACGGTGGCAATAGAGGCCGTCTCACCGGGGAGAGCGCGTCATAAGCCGTAAAGCCATTGCGCAGGGAATGTCGGATGCTCTCCGCTGCCCTGTATGCTCGTGTGCAGCTTTTTAGCACAGAACGCACATGAGACCGCGGGTGCAGCGCGCATCCGGCATTCCCTGCGCCCTCTGGATTAGAGGGCGGAACGAAATTGAAAACCTCGGGCGTTTTTATGCCGCGGGATCGCGAAACTGTATCTCCGTCATCCCCGCGCGACGGCTACGCCGTTGTCGCTGGAGGTGCGAGCGCAGCGAGCCTCGAAGGATGAATCGGCCACAGCCGGGCCGTCGCCCTTCGAGGCGCGCAAGAGCGCGCACCTCAGGGGGGACGGATTTGAGAAAGGGGAGCGTACACCCCCCACGGACCACCCTCCCGAAAGTTTCAAACATCACGATAAATTATCCGCCGAAACTGCCCGAAAAACCTCCCGTAGCTCGGCCAACGACGACGAAAACGGTCAACCGACCAGCGTCGTTGTTCTCAGCACCGGCGGCCCCCCGCCGGAGACCTCAATCATCGGGAGAAGATCCATGTCGAACCGTATCGCTTATCTGACCGCCGCCGCCTTCAGCGTGCTCGCGCTCACCGCCACTGTGTCAGCGCCGGCCAGCGCGGAAGAAAAGACCGTGATGGTCGGCGGCGCCGCGATGTTCCCCTCGAAGAACATCGTCCAGAACGCCGTCAACTCCAAGGACCACACCACGCTGGTCGCCGCCGTGAAGGCCGCCGGTCTGGTCGAAACCCTGGAAAGCAAAGGCCCGTTCACGGTGTTCGCGCCGACCAACGCCGCCTTCGGCAAGCTGCCGGCCGGCACCGTCGACACGCTGGTGAAGCCTGAGAACAAGGCGACCCTGACCAAGATCCTGACCTACCATGTCGTGCCCGGCAGGCTCGCCGCAGCCGACCTCAAGGACGGCATGAAGCTCAAGACCGCCGAAGGCGAACAGCTGACCGTGAAGCTCGACGGCAGCAAGGTCTGGATCGTCGACGCCAAGGGCGGAACCTCGATGGTCACGATCTCGAACGTTAACCAGTCCAACGGCGTGATCCATGTGGTCGATACCGTGCTGATGCCGGCTTCGTGATCTCCGCGCACGCCTGATTAGTCCCAACAGGATGCGTGGATGGGCGAGCCGGGGCGACCCGGCTCGCTTTTTTGTGACCTCGATAGGCCCCATGCATCGATCTGATAGCATCTGGGGAGTAACGAAAACCCGGTTCCCGGCGTATAAACCGGTAACCCATTGCAACGACGGAACAGGCCATGTCGAGCATTGCAGCCAGCGACGAGCAAGCCAGCGCCAAAGCAGGCACCAAGGCCAAGGTCATTCAGCCGGCCTGGGTGCGGGCTCTGCACTGGACCAACGCCTTTGCGATGGTCCTGATGATCATGTCGGGGTGGAAGATCTACAACGCCTCTCCGCTGTTCGACTTCACCTTCTCGGACAGCATCACGCTGGGCGGCTGGCTCGGCGGCGCGCTGCTCTGGCACTTTGCCGCGATGTGGCTGTTGATGGTCAACGGCCTGATCTACCTCGCTTTGGGGCTCGCCACCGGCCGCTTCCGCAAGAAGCTGCTGCCGATCACGCCGGAGGGCGTGCTTGCCGATACCAAGGCGGCGCTGACCGGCAAGCTATCCCACGAGGATCTGACCAAATACAATTACGTGCAGAAGCTGCTCTATGCCGGCATCATCGTGGTCGGCATCCTGATCGTGCTGTCGGGTCTGGCGATCTGGAAGCCGGTGCAGCTGCAATATCTGACGGCAATGTTCGGCGGCTACGAGGCCGCCCGTTACGTCCACTTCTTCTGCATGGCCGCGATCGTCGCCTTCATGGTGGTGCATGTCGTGCTTGCACTTTTGGTGCCGAAGAGTTTGCGCGCGATGATCATCGGCCGCTGAGCATATTGGGAGGATAATATGGGCCGCTTGCGTAACCTTTTAATCCCGGGCGTCGACAAGACCCTGCTGCTCAAGGACGCCGTCAAGACGATGCCGGACCTGACGCGGCGGCGCTTCATCTCCGGCGGCGCTAGCCTCGGCGCGCTGACGCTGCTCACCGGCTGCGACGTGACGGACCAGTTTTCGGCCGAGGAAATGCTGAAGCAGGTTTCGAAGTTCAATGACGGCGTGCAGGCGTGGATGTTCAATCCCGATGCGCTGGCGCCGACCTTCCCGGAAAGCGCGATCACCAAGCCGTTCCCGTTCAACGCCTATTACAGCCTCGACGAGGCGCCCGAGATCGAGGCCAAGGACTGGAAGCTCGAGGTGCGGGGCCTGGTCGAGAACAAGAAGTCGTGGACGCTCGAGGAATTGTACAAGCTGCCGCAGGTCAAGCAGGTCACGCGCCATATCTGCGTCGAGGGCTGGAGCGCGATCGGCAGCTGGACCGGCACGCCGCTGCGCGATTTCCTGAAAATCGTCGGCGCCGACACGCGCGCCAAATTCGTCTGGTTCCAGTGCGCCGACAAGGACGGCTACAATTCGCCGCTCGACATGCGCAGCGCGCTGCACGCGCAGACCCAGATGACGTTTAAATTCGGCGACGAAATCCTGCCGCGCGCCTATGGTTTCCCGATGAAGATTCGCGTGCCGACAAAACTCGGCTTCAAGAATCCGAAATACGTGATCTCGATGGAAGTCACCAACGATTACAAGGGCGGCTTCTGGGAAGACCAGGGATATAATTCGTTCAGCGGGAGTTAGCTTCGTCGTTTCGTAGGTGGGTGGAGCGAAGCGATACCCACCATCTTCGTCGTCGCATCAATGGTGGGTATCGCTGCGCTCCATCCACCCTACGCAGTCGTCTTCAACCTCTTCTGAAACGCGCACAAAACCGCCCCCGTCGCCAGCATCGCCGCGGAAACGTTCAGCGCGAACGAAAGACTGCCCACCGCGTCGGTGATCGCGCCGACCACGATCGGCCCCAGCGTCTGGCCGATGCCAAACGAAATGGTCATCGCCGCAATCCCCATGGGCCAGGCGGACGGCGGGTAGTTGAAGCGCACGAAGGCGGTGGTAGATCCCACCACCGCGAAGAACGCGACACCGAACACCAGCGCCGAGATCGCCAGCAACAGCGGCGAGTGTCCGAAGATCGGCAGCGCGGCGCCGATCGCGTTGACGCCGAGGATGATCGTCGTGGTGAGGCCGCCGCGATCCATCGCCAGCACCTGCCGCCACACCCAGGGCGTCGCGAACGCACTCATCCCGATCAGGCTCCAGAACAGGCTCTGCGCCGCCGCGCCGCCGCCGCCATCGCGGACATAGGCGATCATGAAGGTCATGTAGGCGATATAGCCGGCGCCGAACAGGAAGTAGCCGAGCAGATAGGCCAGTACCGGCCGGACGGAGAATCTGGCCGGTGCCGCGCTGTCGATATCAGCACCACCGCCGAGCGGCGCGAGCAGCAGCGGCACGATCAACGCGACAGAGAGCAGTGTCATCGCCCACCACACGATCCACCACGATCCCGGCCCGAAACCTTGCAGCACGAACGGCGCGATCAGTCCCGACGCGAGGATGCCGAGCCCAGGCCCGGCGTAAAACAGGCTGAGCAGGAAATTGGCGCGATCGGGGCGCGTCTGTGCGATCGTGGCGGCCAGCGCCGCGCCGCCGACGAATCCGCCCGCGGCTCCGATGCCCGCCAGCAGCCGGGCAAAGCTCAGCACGAAAAAATTGCCCGAGACGGCGCAGAGCGCCAGCGAGATGACGGCGGCCAGCGTTCCCCAGCGCACCGTTCGCGCCAGCCCAAACCGCCGGATCATGCGCGAGGCGAGCAGCGCGCCCGCGAGATAGCCGACGGCGTTGATGGTGTTCATGAAGCCGGCCGCGGAATAGGACCAGCCCAGCGCGTCGCGCATGTCCGGCAGCACCAGGGCATAGGCGAAGCGGCCGATTCCAAGACCGATCGTCGGCGCCAGCGACAGAACGAGGATCAGCCACGCGGGGTGCGCGGTGGACGGTGGTTGAACGGCGGCCTTCACAGGATACTCCGGCAAGGCCGCGATTGTGACAGGCGGCTGCCGGCTTGCACAGCCGCGCGGGGAGCAATGGTGTCGTGCCGTTTGCGCAACATCAGCCGACCAGCACCAGCGCCACGCCGGCAACCGTCAGCGCCGCGCCGGCGACGATGCGGGGTGTGATCCGTACATGGTGCAGCACGACAGCGCTGAGCAGCAACGTGACGAGCGGATAGATCGCGGCGACAGGTGCGACCAGCGTGATCGGACCGTTGCGTAGGGCGGCGAACAGCGACAGCAGGCTGAGGCCGTTGCAGATGCCGGTCATGGCGAACCAGAGCCGGCCCGGCCATGGCGCTGTCACGACGAAGCTCCCCTTGCGGACGCGCTGCACGGTCAGCACCACGAACGACGATACGACATAGCCGATCAGGCAGGCCCAGAGCGGGCTCGGCCAGATTTCGAGCCCAAGCTTGACGATCGGCGGCACCACGCCGCGCAGCAAGGCGCTGGCGAGCGGCAGCAGCAGGGCCCAGCTTCGCCAATCGCCGAGATCGCGCGGCCGGGTGACGGTGATGATGACGGCGCCGGCGACCGCGATCACGAGGCCAGCGAATTGCAGCGGGTGGAGCGGCTCATTCAGGAGGACGACGGCGAGCGCGACCGCGAACAGCGGCGCCAGATTGCCAAGCGTCGAGGTGACGACCGGGCCCAGCGCACTGTTGGAGGCAAAGGTCAGCAGGGTCAGCATCGCCGGAAATACCAGCCCGATCGCTGCGAAGATCGGCAGGGCCCGCCAGACCACGGGCTCGCCGGCCAGCAGCAGGGGCGAGGCCAGCAGGAACAATAGCGTGAACGAGGGGACGCTGATCGCCGCTCCCGACAGCGGTTCGACCGTTCGCAGCCCGAACTGCGCCGTCACGACGCCCGCGCCCAGGAAGCCGGCCGAGGCAAAGGCGAACAGGATGGCTGCGGTCATGAGGGCGTGATGTCCGTCTTGGGGCGGGCTTATCAGCCTTTGTGGCCTGTCCAAGCCGCCTTGCCAATCCGCCCCGGGCGTTTTAGCACTCCCGCGGAATTCCTCCGCTGTCATGCCCGGGCTCGACCCGGGCATCCATCGTCTTCAAAGAAGCTGGATTGCCGGGTCAGGCCCGGCAATGACAACCAAACAAGCTTCGAGGTAACTGATCATGGCGACCCATAAACTGCTGCTTCTCCCCGGCGACGGCATCGGCCCCGAAGTAATGGGGGAGGTGCAACGCCTGATCGACTGGCTCAACGCGCAAGGCATTGCCCGTTTCGAGACCGAGCAGGGGCTGGTCGGCGGTTCCGCCTATGACGCTCACAAGGTCTCGATCAGCGAGGGCGACATGGCCAAGGCCACGGCGGCCGATGCCGTGATCTTCGGCGCGGTCGGCGGCCCGAAATGGGACGCCGTGCCCTATGACGTGCGGCCCGAAGCCGGCCTGTTGCGGCTGCGCAAGGATCTCGGCCTGTTCGCCAATCTGCGCCCGGCGGTGTGCTATCCGGCGCTGGCGGAAGCCTCCAGCCTGAAGCGCGAGATCGTCGAAGGCCTCGACATCATGATCGTGCGCGAGTTGACCGGCGGCGTCTATTTCGGCGAGCCGAAGACCATCACCGATCTCGGCAACGGCCAGAAGCGCGCCGTCGACACCCAGGTCTATGACACCTACGAGATCGAGCGCATCGCCCGCGTCGCATTCGACCTGGCGCGCAAGCGTCGCAACAAGATGACCTCGATGGAAAAGCGCAACGTCATGAAGTCTGGCGTGCTCTGGAACGAGGTGGTGACGCAGGTCCATGCCCGCGAGTACAAGGACGTCACGCTGGAGCACCAGCTCGCCGATTCCGGCGGCATGATGCTGGTGAAGGCGCCGAAGCAGTTCGACGTCATCGTGACGGACAATCTGTTCGGCGACATGCTCTCCGACATCGCGGCGATGCTGACGGGGTCGCTCGGCATGCTGCCCTCGGCCTCGCTCGGCGAGGTCGACGCCAAGACCAAGAAGCGCCGCTCGCTGTTCGAGCCGGTGCACGGCTCGGCGCCTGATATTGCCGGAAAAGGCCTCGCCAATCCGATCGCGATGATTTCCTCGTTCGGCATGGCGCTGCGCTATTCGTTCGACATGGGCGCGCTCGCCGACAAGGTCGACGCGGCGATCGCAGCCGTGCTCGCCAGCGGCCTGCGCACCGCAGATATCAAGTCCGAGGGGACGACAGCGGCCAGCACCACGCAGATGGGCGATGCGATTTTGAAGGAATTGCAGAAGCTGCACGCGTAAGCCGAAGGACTCTCCGCATCGTCGTCCCGGCCTTGAGCCGGGACCCATAACCACAGTCGGTTATGATGGCGAAGAGAGTCGTCGAGCAGCTTTAGTAGATCGACGGGCCGCGGCGTATGGGTCGTAAGTCTTGGTGCCTCGATTAAGATGAGGCGATCGAGGCGGGCGTTGCGGGGTTTATGGGAGGTCGTT
>NZ_JAFCLS010000026.1 GCF_018131075.1 Bradyrhizobium sp. JYMT SZCCT0428
GCCGCACCTAATTGATCGATCAGTGTAATGATCCGGGATTCATCGGGCATCGCCAGCAAATATCCCGTCGTATTTTCTGCTCGCCGTTTTGTCAGTAATTTGTCTAGGCGCTTGGCCGACTCACCATTTTCAGGCGATCTGGCATCTATTACGCACGGCTGCGCACATCGGCGTCTGCAAAGTACATCACCCGATCGCTGAAGACCACTAATGAGCAGGTTGCCATCGTCCTGGGTCGCAGACTGCTGTTCCAACTGGAACGGAGAGCCG
Organism: Bradyrhizobium sp. JYMT SZCCT0428; assembly: GCF_018131075.1. Taxonomy (GTDB): domain Bacteria; phylum Pseudomonadota; class Alphaproteobacteria; order Rhizobiales; family Xanthobacteraceae; genus Bradyrhizobium. Next base: position 271 of record NZ_JAFCLS010000026.1, read on the forward strand.
ATCAGGGTCTGCCGGCAAAATCCAAGTCATTCGCTGCCGTCATCGACGATTACATCCGCTTTCGTGAGCGGGATCTACTTGATCTCAATCGATTTTTTTGAAGTCTCAACATCAGAACCGGGTGTGTCATAAAGTTCTTTCAGTTGGCGACTTGCTGTCTCGAACTGCGCATTCAGGAACTGCGCCTGAAGATTTGCAGCTTCCTGCAAGTCACTGCATCGAAGCAAATTTCGGGCATGATCAAATGCTGCATTCATATTCTGCGCTCCCATTGAGAGCAGTTTCTTCGAAAAGTCTGTTGTCGGATTGGGAACGACTGAAGCCAATTTGTCGGCGGCTTCAATTAGGCGGTACACACCTTGTTCCGCTTGCTCGATGGCCTTCTCGACCATCTCTTTCACCTGTTCTGGGATTTGTATACTCGATTTCGATTCAGCCATTTAACAACACCTTCGCAATCCGGTCAGCAGCCTACGGACATCAATTGTTTGTCCTTCTACTCCTCATGGCATGATGCGAAAAAAGAGGCCTTTTCAGTTGAGTTCTTTTAGAAACCTGACCAGCGCTGCGTTTATCTCTTCTGGTCGCTCTTGCTGGGTCCAATGCCCACAGCCGGGGAGCATAATTGTTTCTCGGAGTTGCGGGACGAATTGGCGCAAGTTCGGAATCAGTTTATCTGCGCCCGGGAATCGAACTACCAGGTCGCGGTCGCCCACAACGTAGAGTGCTGGAACGGTCACCTTTGCGCCTGCCCAAGGCGCGAGCAGCGACCAGTTACGGTCCGCGTTTCGATACCAGTTCAAGCCACCCCTGAACCCGGTTCGCTTGTATTCGTTCGCATAGAAATCAATATCGTCCTCGGTAATCTCAGCCGGGAGATCGCCTACCAACGGCGCTATTGCGTCTATCCATCCGCCGTTCCTTGGAACCATTCCCACCGCGCCCTTCCCGGGGGTGGAATTTCCACTCAAGCCGAGAAGCGCTACGCTTAGCGTACGTTTCGGATCACGTTCGAATTCAGCTTCCGCTATGCCCGGTTCTTGGAAGTACAACTGGTAGAAAATGGCGTCGTCGGTTTGGGGCATGACGGTGGTGGGAGCTACATCGCCGCGTGGACGGAATGGAACGCTAAGACCAACAACACCTCTGAACTTATCGGGTCGAAATAGAGCTGAATGCCAAGCCACCGGTGCGCCCCAATCGTGTCCGACGATGACCGCATCCGTAAAACCAAGCCCCTCGACAAGACCTACCACGTCACCGGTCAGGTGAAGCATGGTGTATTGGTCAATTGCTTCTGGTTTGTCGGTTTGGCCATAGCCGCGCATGTCAGGTGCGACAGCGCAGTAGCCAGCGCTTGCCAATGCTTTGATTTGATGCCGCCACGAATACCAAGATTCGGGAAATCCATGACATAGGAGCACGAGGGGGCCTTCGCCTGCCATCGCGACATGCATCTTGATCCCATTGGTCGTGACAAACCTGTGCGTGATTTCCAAAGTTGCCCCCTATCAATCGTGCTTGTGATTTGAGCGTACAGGGTCTCGATTAGGCTGAAAGTATTTCTCGAAGGCCCGCTTGGTCGTGGGCAGCCCCATTCCAACGCCCCTTCGTCATGCGTTCACCACATAGAAGCGACGCAAGCTGTACACCGACTACGCGAGGCCCCAGCGTGGCAACTGTTTCAATAAATGGGCATCATTTCTTGAGAACTTCGGGCGGCACCGTCCGCTCAGGCCCAGCCTAGTTCCTTTAGTGCCATTCCAGAATGCCAAATCTTCGTCATGTGGCTGATCTTGTCGCCGGTGAACTGCATCACATAGACGTAATCCGAGGTCGTCTTTTTGCCCGTCGGTTCGCACGGACCACCGGGACCGGTGTGAGTCCCCGAAAAGACACCGTATGCAGCGACGTTGTTTCGCTCGGTATCAGTGGCAAAGGATTTCACCTCATAACTGCCGTCCGGCATAATCGTCATTAGTCCTTTCATCCAATCCGTGTATTCCGCGAGTGATTTGATGCCTACAAGCGGTTCGGCTTGTGCGGCGAAGGTCGCATTCGGAGCGCAGTAAGCCTTGCAGGCTTCCCACCCCTTTCCAGTTTCGCATGCTGCAAAGAAACGGTTAGCAACATCTGTGATGGACGCCATGCCTGCCTCCCTACCGATTCTAATTTTACGTCTAGAATTTGCCTGAGCTTGGCGCTTTTCGCTGTGGTGAGGTTGATCATCATTGTCGTCGAGATAGCGCTATCAACGCTCCTTCAGGATGAAGACCCAATAAGCTTAGCTGAAATTCTCTACCCTACTGGCTACGTCGGAAAGTGATCTCCGAAACGCAGTCTCTGATCTTCGAATTCAGACACGTCGAACTGTTGCCCGGCTATAAACTTGCCAACCAAATCGCTCCAACAGGCGAGCTTTATCGACTGTAGCATCTGGGCCGATGCGAACAGTGACGACGCTCTGTTCGTTTTTCGATGCGTGAATGGTGAACGTCATTGGCACCTTACCGAAGGACGAGCATACACTATCTTGCGGGAATTTAGAGGCGGCGTGATAGCGCAGGCGTATTGCGGTGCATCAATTCGATGACCACCGCACGGACCCGACGTTCACACGCCAAATGTGACGACCGAGGCTGCTGGTTGCAGGAGAAAAAAGAGAGAGAGCCCTAGCTTGGCCATTCGTCTGTCGGCTACTCAGCTCGCTAAATGGTCAGGTCAAAGTAAGTTTTTGAAGGCCCGGTGCTGTGCCACCCCGCTGAAAAACAAGAAGATCAAGGGAAGGCGGTTCTGCTCCCGTTAGAATTGATAGGCATGCATGTGCCTGTCCACGGTGATGCGTCTGATGATTGAACAGATGCATCAAGATATCTCCGAGAACCTGCGACTGGGGCATTCCTGAGGTCGTTTTATAGCTGTGCAAACCTCTCAGCGCCGCTTCGTCGTATTTTTCGATTAGTGTTATGAGCCGTTCATCCTCTGCAATACGTGCACGGGTCAATTCCATGCGGTCTTCATACACGATGTCATCCAGGCGGTTTGGTTGATCCCCTTCACCTGTTAACCGCTTCAACCAGAGGCGGTCCATGAGCAACAGATGATTGAGTGTGCCGTGAAGGCTACCGAAGAATACGCCGATGTGAAGCCGGTAAGATGTTTCTGATAGATCGAGCACTGCGGCGTAAAGACGTGCGTTGGCCCACTTGTTGTAAGCCGCCAACTGTTTGAACCAATCGACTGACATAACCCTGTACCTGTAGCTAGGCAGCGGCCCGCTTGACTGTCCGAGCCGATCCGAGCCGGCAATTTCGCCAATTTAGTTCCAAAGTTCAGCAGAGATTTGTCGCGCTCGGCAATAGTTTCCCGTTAAGGCTCGGTGCTTATCGCCCTCGGGCGCCGACCCCTCGGTAGCCATCGGGAATTCGTTGTGATCGTTACGCTCACCCGTTCGCCCCATGACCGATTTGGCGCAATGCCCGCTCATTCGAGCTGCTTAATGCGTTCGTCAACGTCGGTAATGACGAACGTCACTGAAGGGCGGCTGCGAGCTGCTTCTCGTTGACCTGCAAGGCACCTGCCTCGAATTGGTTTTCAATCAACCTTTGCTGGGTTGAGTATCAGCTCCCGCCCAAGCAAAACAACTTTACGAGCGGGTGGTGCCCGTTCCTTGATGACATAAGGACCTGGCAGAATTACTTACCGGGCTTCAAGGATTTTGCGGTGTCAAAATGTTTCCGCAACGTATCGATCTGGCCCGAAGCATATTCACCGGCTGGATCCTTAAGCTTGGACGCCTTCATGTATTCGGCGATATCTTTCTGGTGGTCGGCAACCATGTGAGTGGCGAACATTTTGTCAAAAGCCGAACCGGACATTTTTGCCATCTTATCATAGTCGGCCTTTTGCTTCGCATTTGGTCCGGTTGGTGGATTCACCCCCAGGCCCTTGGCAGCATCCAAAGCCTTCTGATTGGCGGCGGCGTGGTCTGCGGAAAGCATTTTTCCATACGACTTGACGTCATCGCTTTGACCATTCTTTTGTGCAAGGTCTCCCATGCTGACTTCTGCGAAATTGCCCTCGATTGCCTTCTTGAGGAATGTCTGGCTCGGCTTGTCTTTCGCAGATGCATTGGCAATCGAGATTGCCAGCAGGAGGGTTACTGTCCCAAGGAATGATAAGTGTCTGTTCATAGGCGTTCTCCCATAGATATATTTCCTGAAACGTTCCAGTAAACGAAGAGGTTCCAAATCGGGCCCGATGGCACAAACCCTTCGGGTAGGCGGTCATCCTGTACAAGGACCGCAGGCCCGGCAATTGAACAAGCGCACCGCTGTCAACGCTTCGGCCGGGTTTCAATAGCCAAGCAGCAGCGCTCCAAAATTTGAACCAAGCAATGAGAGCAAGAAAAAGAAGAACATGAAAAGCAAAATGACCCTAAAGCAGCCACCTGCTATTCTCGGGGTGGTGGGGCTATAAGTGTAATCAGATGAATCCGGCACTCGGGGGCCGGTTACGGCCCCACCAAGTATACGACGCAACCTATCTAGGGCCCTTGCCCGCGCTACCAATTCATCACTTACAAGGATTTCATCGGAATGAGTGGGTCTTGAGCCCCAAGGCCCCCGTCTTTTCGGAGTTGCCGGGCTTCGAGATGGAGCATCGCTAGTCCTGGCGCTTCTTCTAGCACCACCGCTTCGGACGGTCCCTACGGTAGGCCGGGTTGGCGGCGGACTTATAGTTACGCCGTATTCAGCCCCACATTGTGCGCACTTCGGGCCGTCTAACCAGCGGCCCGGATCGTGGTTCTTACAGAAGTACCGAACCTGGCCCTCATGACAGGCCTCGCACACCCCGCGAACGGAATGCGAAGTACCGCAGTTGTCGCATCGCAAGACTACGGCACTCATGATGCGTCACAAGCTTGAGGTTCGGAAACCTCTGGGTAAAACTCTCGAATCAGATGGGGTGGGATATGGAGGCGAAACACCTGAGGTAACGAATTCTCGGTATAAAGTGCTACGGTCGGAAGCCGTTCATGGGAGCCCAGAAACTCTCTAGAAAGGCGCCTGGATAAGGCCACAGTAGTCAGAACGGGGTTCGCTTTGTATGCGGCGTAAAGCTGATAGCGCTCATCAACATGGTCGTGACCCCTCACCATATGTGTCACGGGACGCCCCAAAGAGGCCGCGACCGAACAGAACGCTGAAAAATCTTCATGACCGAATTGACTGCCCCGGGTAAAGCGGTTTGGTAGTTTTTTCCGGGCAGTCGGGTGGGCTCGGGCCCACACGAAGTCTGATAAGCAGGATGGAGCGTTCCAGTCTCCGGTCTCTCTGAGCATGCAATGTAGGTCGGCCAAAGGAAAACCTCCATGCGCAACTAAAAGCCCGTCAGGAAAAAAGAGGGCACGGGGCGCATTCGCAAAAAGGCGTATAGCTAACTTTCCAGCGCCAACGATCGCATCGTCGGACAGATTGTTATTAAGGAACTCAGAGAAGTCCGATGGAGATACCGTGGACGTAAAACGGTTACCGTCGTGTCCAAGCGCCTCATCATGATTTCCAGCAATCACACAAATAGTTGCAGCGTGGGCCAGGATAAGCTCAAAAACACGAAGCAGCACCTCCAAACCAAAACCTTCGTCGTCGAATAGATCGCCGAGAAAAATAATCCGGGAATCGGGGGACCCATATTTCGGATGCGTAAGAATCAGGGATAAAGCGGATTCAAGCGCGAGCAGATCGCCATGAAGGTCCCCTATAAACCACAGTGGGGACTGGCCCGACTCTATTACATTAATGACTTTATCGTCCGGAAAAGCACGATGAGTATCAAATAACATCGTTTTTTCAGAAGCGCTGAGAAAGGCCTCTACTTTGCTAACGGTATCGGCGATCCGGCCGCGGATGCCAGTACCAATCATGAGCTGACTTATTGCGTGCCAATCTAAATCCTCAATATCAACGACGGGAAGGAATGACGGGGATGCACAATGGCCGCCGTCCTGCAAATCAGGGGTAATAGCCGTCGATTCCGGTGGGTCCCCCGTTGCGTGCTCCGCAGTTGAAGGTGCATTCAATTTTTCGAGGTTTCGATCGACAACTGGACCTGTCACCCCGTCAGATTGTGATGCATGGTCAGCCACTGTTTGGGGTTCGTCCTCCGAGTCGGGGCGGCCAATCACTGGCATCAGCCGCCTCGCACTGCGAGTAGCATTTTGACAACGCCCTTTGCCTCTCGACCAACAGCGATCGAATCGCCTTCGCGGAGCACCACCGGTCCGGTAACCGCTGCCCCATTAAGCAAGGTTTCGTTGACCGTTCTTTCAAGTGGAGTCAGGACCCATTGACCTTGAGAGTTGCGGTCGAGGATACATTGCTTCGCATCCCAAAATTGGGCCTCTGGACCAAGCTGTTGCATAAGAGAGCGAGTTAGCTCTGTTCGAACCCCAAATTTCAGGGATCCCCCCTCGGCATTTTGGAGCTGCAACAAATCGGCGGTGATAGGCTCTCTTCGTTTTCTTCGATCGCTGGCTGTCGGTGAGGACACGGTATCCATTGATGTCTCGCTCCGTTCCCGACTCGAATCGCTTCCGCTGAGAACGGCACGCAATTCGGAAGCTGTGGGGCGAAGGGTAGGATCAGAAGAAAGACAGCGGTGGATCGCCAAACTTACCGACGAGTTTTGGGCTGGCAGCGGCATGATCCCAACTAGCGGTAGAGGCTTAGCCTGATCTCCGAGTACCATTTTTGCATATTCCCCCTGATCTTCGCTCCAGTAAGGATGCCTACCCGCCAGCAGTTCTGAAAGAATTAGTCCGCAGGTGAAAATATCCGATCGGGCATCGGGCACTTGACGACGGGTGAGGTGCTCGGGGGAGCGGTAGTTATCGCTTCCGATGTATCCTTGATGACCGTGCCACGGCGCTCGATGGTCGGTCAGTAATGAGAAATCCATGTCAATAAGCTTGAGCTGATAGCCCGCTTTGATAGTTGGATCACGGATCAAGTAAATATTAGCTGGCTTAAGATCAGCATGCGCAATGTTAGATTGGTGCAGCGCTTCAATTCCGGCCATCAAGACTTTGGCCCAGGTAACATGCCGAGACCACACTGCTGGATTTTGGGTCGGAGCTACCTTTGATCTTCGGTGTTCATCGGCTTCGGCATCGAATATTTTTTGGAGATCGTCTCCATTCTTCACGAACTCAAAAGCCTGAAAATAGCAAGGACCGCCCCAGGTTTCCTCGAAGGCATCCAACTGGGCAACTGCGAAGCGAGCCGCCTTGCCCTTCTTCACACGTGATGAGAGCTCGCGCTGATAGGCAACAAACGAATTATACCAAACGACGGTCGGCGCGGGAGATTTGTACTGCTTGAAGAAGACTAACTCCCCGGAAGGTGAAACAGCGCCGTACGAAATCGCCATCATCCCAGGTCCGAAGACCTTCGTGATGCGGTAATCGCGGATAACGTCGCCGACTTTCAGCTTTTTTGCCATAACAGGGTAGCTCTCTCCTCAGAGGGCCACGGTCTCCGCTGATCGAGACACGCTTGCTGCAAGCTGTTTCAAGGTCGTTCGAAAACTTACGGGATCGGATGTGAATTTTTTCAAGGCCTCCTGCGGACTTAATCCCTCGTACTCCACCACCTCCCATTCCGACTTATCGATCTGACTAAGGCGGTCGTACCCTTCAAAATTGGGAGCGAACAAACTCAGAATGATCCGATTGGCCATTATGACGTTTGCGACATCTTGCAAGGAGCCGCCCTTTGCCTCCTGGATGCTCATGGTCTCCTTGAATGATGCGTCCGTGAAGACGATAATTACACGTGCCGCATCGCTTCGATACCGCCACTTGTTCGGATCTTCAGTCTGCGAACCTTTTGGAGTGGCTTCCATCGAAGCAGCCTTGTACAGCGCATCAAGAAGCGATTCAGGCTCGTCGCCCCCTCCCTCTGCTTTCAAAGCAGCTAATTGCGCCTTCAGTTGGCTTGTATCTCGCACAAAAGGTGCGTCCACGATCCATTGAATTCCTTCCGATTCAGCCGCCTCAACATCACGATAACCCACTACCTTCCCTCGCCAGTCTCGGATGGGTGGAGCGTTATTCGCCTCGCCTTTGCTCAAAGAATCGATGAAAGCTTCGATGTTTGTTCGCAGCGCATCAATGCAAGGAGCCATACTGCCGCTGATATCAACCATAAACACGATATCAGCTACCCCTTTTGTCTTCGCCTTTGCGGGAGGTACTGACGTAGTCAAACTGGGCTCGTCTAAACTCGAAGTAGATTCCATCGCTTTCGGTTCAGTGTTTTCTGTCGTTTCCTTGCCGTCCAAACCAGTCGGGTTATCGGGATGCTCAGCTGAGGTCATGATGACTCCTAAAGCGAACGAGGTGCAGCGGCGAGTACAAGAAACATGGCAAAGTAGGCAAAGTTCCACCGGCCTACGCCACCGTTCCAAAGGACCGTTCGCTCGAGCGGGCCAAACGCGAGGCAAGCACATCTGTTCGCCCGGGAAATGCCCGGCTAGCTGGTAGTTACGCTGATCAGACCGCAATTGGGTTTGGCGGCCTTCTTCGAGTGTTGTGATGGCCCGCGTCACTCGGTAACGGGATGCGAAGTTCTGCGATCTGGGGCACCCGGAGGAACTTTCATAACCGCTACGGTTATCTCCGATACTTCCTTGCGTACTTTGAACGAGATAAATGACCGCCTCTCTTAAAGAGATGAATAGATATTTCGAGATGATCCATCGGCGAGTGCCGGCCAGGGTCTCTCAGTTCATTCGCTGGTTGCGCAAACCGTCCTCATTCGCCGCTCGGCTAGCGGTGGCTTTACTCTTCATTCTCGGGGGCGTCTTTAGCTTCTTACCTGTGTTGGGTATCTGGATGCTGCCCCTTGGCCTCCTGTTGATTGCTCAGGATATCCCCTTCTTGCAGAAGCCTCTCGTTAGTTGCCTGGCGTGGATAGAGAAAAAGTGGGAATTGCTAAAACTGAAGTGGCAAACTCGCTGAATGGTTACGACAATCTCAGCTTGGTCGATGCTTTAGAGGCGCTGACGTGCGATCTTGCATGCCTAGCAACACGGATTCACCAAAGGGCAAGTCTTCATGAAGGCAGCCTCGCGTAAGAGACGCCGAAGAAGCGAGTATCGACGCAAGGTTCTGTACGCTTTGGCCGCCGGCTTATTCGTTGCGTCGATCGCCAGTGGCATCCTTCTTGTCACTTTTCGACCTACGACTCTGCGAATAGTAGTGGCATCGGGCGGAGACGACGCAAGGACCGTCGAAACAATATCGCGAGTTTTGACTCGGGAACGTAGCCCTGTGCGCCTCGCCGTGACGTTAGTAGAGCAAGGAAAAGCGGAAGCGCTATTAAAGGTAGGTGGTGCAGACCTAGCGACCGCCCGGAGCGACGTTGTAGCGGACGATCTTTTTGCTGTCGCGGTATTACGAAAAAGCGCACTTCTTGTTTGGACCGTGCATTCGTCAAATCAAAAGCCTTTGCGGTCTACTGAGTGGAAAAAACTGGCGGGCTCAAAAATAGCTTTCCTGAACGGGACTACCGCCGACCTGGCCCTACTCAACATCAATCTTTCCTCAGAAGGGGTACCGCCCGAGAGGGTTGAAATTGTATCGGTCAATAGTTTGGAGGCCGCAGTAGGCGACAGAAGTATAAATGTTTTCGCAACGATGGGGGCAATCAAGAGCAAAGCTATCGCGGAGAACTTCCGGAGTTTCTCGAAACTACGGGAAACTCCAAACTTCCTTGGCCTCGAGACGGCCGAAGCAATTGTTCTCCAGCGGCCGGCGATTGAGGCTCTGGAAATTCCAAAGTCGGCTTTCGGCTCCACCCCTACGTTGCCGCCCGAAGCTGTAAATGTGATCGCGGTCAGCGAACTCGTCGTCGCCAATAAGAGTCTGTCGGAGCAAAACGCGGCGGCTTTTGCTCGGGCGTTATTCGCTCATCGGCAAACAATATTGCGGGAAATTCGTGATATTGCCACCATCGAGAAGCCCAACACAGAAAAGGATGCGGGTATCCCTGCGCACCCTGGCGTAGCTGCGTATATTGATGGAACAGAACGGACCTTTCTTGAGCGATACGGGGACTACTTCTGGGGCGGCGTGCTCGTACTGTCTGCCTTGGGGTCGTTTGGTACAGGTCTTCGTGCTTTTCTTTATCCACGCGAGCAAGAGAACGTTTCGTCTTTCAGGGATAGAGCGCTGGAGTTGGCAACAAAGATCCGTACTTCTTCAGCTGAAGATTTGATGCAGATTGAAATTGAGATTGAGAACATCGTGCGGGAAACGCTCCGCAAATATGACGAAGGAGTTATTGAGGAAGGAGCACTTACTGCGTTGGCCCTTGCGATCGAACAAGTCCGATCGGCTGCAGCGAGCCGAAGCCAAAGTAAGCCGCCTTCGGTTTGTGAACGGACAGCTTCCGACCAACCTCTTAATCCTTGAGCCGAATTACAACCAAGGGACCTTTTCCTTTACCGACTACCGGGCTGAGCTGATGCTAGCGTGAGCAAAATCACAGAAAGCCTTGCCACATTTCTGCGAACTCTTTAGTCGCCCAAACGGGTCGCAAACACAGCCGCCGTGGCCTGCTTGCCATAATATTCCTGAATTATCTGCACTGAGGTTCCCATGTTTCGGGCGACCTCGAACACGCCGACCCCGTTCCGAAGCGCATTCACTGCATAGAAGTGCCGGAAGCTGTAGATCGAGTATTTTTCGCCGAAGCTACTCCGCTGCAGACCCGCCTCCCTGAGTGCCGCACCTAATTGATCGATCAGTGTAATGATCCGGGATTCATCGGGCATCGCCAGCAAATATCCCGTCGTATTTTCTGCTCGCCGTTTTGTCAATAATTTGTCTAGGCGCTTGGCCGTGGCGGACCTGATTATGACGTCTCGTTCGCCCGTTTTTCCTCGCACGACAAAGCGATAGTTGCTTCGGCCCTTTTCGTCCTTGAACGGGTGGACGTCTCGGACTCTCAGATCGTTGATCTCCCCCGGTCGAAGGCCTGAATTTGCAATAATGAGGACGTAGTGTCGCAAGAGCTCTCGGCTTCGTTTGGTCCGCTTGTCCCTGGCTGTGTTTATGCGCCTGCAAAGTACCCGCCAAAGCAGCCTAAACTCAGATAATTCAAATGCCGGTCGCACCCGTTTCTTTTTCGGAGTGAAGGTTGCTGTAATGGCAGGCCTATTGCCACGGAGCCCCTGGTCAGCTCCCCATCTGACAATGGCCTTCCCGATCATCATGTCGAATTGAATGGTTCGGTCGGCGGGATGCCGCTTGGCGTTCTTCGGTAGCCTCTCGAACTTAGCGTAGTAATCCCGGCGCCACGGAATAAACTCCCGCATCACCTTGTCGTCGATTGCCTCGACGGCCAACTCACCAGCATATTCCTGCCAGAACTTCGAAACACGAATGATCTGCCTTAGCATTCCCGCCGAGGTCTTACCGTGCGCATGATCCCGCTCACGAAAGCGGATGTAGTCGTCGATGACCGACGAGAATAATTTGGATCTTGCCGGAAGACCCTGATCGGCTCTGTGTTCTATTTGGAACAGCAGTCTGCGGCCCAGGTCGATGGCGGTCTGCTCGTTAGAAGTCTTCAGCGACCGGGTGATGTAACTGTTCGACGCCGCAGTGCGAAGCCGTGCGTAGTAGATCCCAGATCGCCTGAAGATCGTAAGCTTGCCATCCTCAAGATAGCGAGCGCCTTCCATCCGTGGTGCCCCTGAAGTTCGGCAAGCACCACATGGAATGCTTTCAATTGGCTAGGGGCCGATTCGTTGCCTCTAACCCATTGAGGTCATTTGCGCTTCTTGCGCCTAAGCGTGACGACCGTGGCAGTGCTTGAACTTCTTGCCGCTTCCGCAGGGACAATCCTCGTTGCGGCCGACCTTGCCCCAGGTGGCGGGATTCTTGGGATCGCGGTCCGCGGCGGCCACCGCGGGCACCAGCGAGGCGCCTGCGAACGCCATCTCGTCTTCGCCGGTATCCGGATTGAGCTTGTGCGCTTCCATCACCGGCAACGCCGGCTGCTGCTCTTCCGGCGGAACGATCTCGACGCGCATCAACTGCGCCGTCACCGCCTCGCGCAGATGCGCGATCATCGCCTCGAACAGGCTGAAGGCTTCCGACTTGTATTCCTGCAACGGATCGCGCTGGCCGTAGCCGCGCAGGCCGATCACCTGGCGCAGATGGTCGAGCATCACGAGATGCTCGCGCCAGAGATGATCCAGCGTCTGCAGCAGAATGGTCTTTTCGACGTAGCGCATCACGTCGGGGCCCCATTGCGCGACCTTGGCCGCCATGCGCTCGTCGACATGCTTCTCGATGCGCGCCAGCAATTCCTCGTCGGCGATGCCCTCTTCCTTGGCCCATTCATCGACCGGCAGCTCGACGTCGAGCACGCGCTTCAATTCGTCCTTGAGGCCGGTGACGTCCCATTGCTCGGCATAGGCATGCTCGGGCACGTGCTTGGTCACGACGTCCTCGACGAAGGCGTGGCGCATGTCGGCGACGGTCTCGGCGACGCTGTCGTCCTTCATCAGGTCGACGCGCTGGTCGAAGATCACCTTGCGCTGGTCGTTCTGGACGTTGTCGAATTTGAGCAAATTCTTGCGGATGTCGAAGTTGCGCGCCTCGACCTTCTGCTGCGCCTTCTCCAGCGCCTTGTTGATCCAGGGATGAATGATCGCCTCGCCCTCCTTGAGGCCGAGCCGCGTCAGCATGGTATCGAGCCGGTCGGACCCGAAGATCCGCATCAGGTCGTCTTCCAGCGACAGGAAGAATTTCGAGCGTCCAGGGTCGCCCTGACGGCCGGAGCGGCCGCGCAGCTGGTTGTCGATGCGCCGCGATTCATGGCGCTCCGAACCCATGATGTAGAGCCCGCCGGGCTTGGTGATGGTCTTGGCCGGCTTCGAACCCTTGGCGGGTTCGATTTCAACGACGTCTACGGCCTTCAGCACGATCTCTCGGAAACGCTCGATGTCGGCCTTGATGAGTTCGATCTTGGCGGCCTTCTCGGCCTCATCGGTGATGTGCGCGGTCTCCTGCAGGATCCGCATCTCGAGCGAACCGCCGAGCTTGATGTCGGTACCGCGGCCGGCCATGTTGGTCGCGATCGTGATCGCCCCGGGGACGCCGGCTTCCGCGACGATATAGGCTTCCTGTTCGTGGAAGCGCGCGTTCAGCACCGCAAACAGTTTCGCAGGCTTGCCCGCGCGCGCGGCGGCATAGAGCTTCTGCATGCCGGATTCCGAACCGAAATCGATCTGCTTGTAGCCATGGCTCTTCAGGTAGTCGGCCAAGACTTCCGACTTCTCGATCGAGGCGGTGCCGACCAGCACCGGCTGCAGCCGCGCATTGGCGCGTTCGATCTCGGCCATGATCGCGGCATATTTCTCGGTCTGGGTGCGATAGACCTCGTCGTCCTCGTCGAGGCGCGCCACCGGCACGTTGGTCGGGATTTCGACGACCTCGAGCTTGTAGATGTCGAACAGTTCGTCGGCTTCGGTCAGCGCGGTGCCGGTCATGCCGGCGAGCTTGGCGTACATCCGGAAATAGTTCTGGAAGGTGATCGAGGCCAGCGTCTGGTTTTCCGGCTGGACCTGGACATGCTCCTTGGCTTCCAGCGCCTGGTGCAGGCCTTCGGAATAGCGCCGGCCCTGCATCATGCGGCCGGTGAATTCGTCGATGATGATGACCTCGCCGTCGCGGACGATGTAGTCCTTGTCACGGTTGAACAGCGAATGGGCGCGCAGCGCCTGATTGATGTGGTGGACCACCGAGACGTTCTCGACGTCGTAGAGCGACTCGCCCTTGAGCTGGCCGGCATCACGCAGCAGGGTTTCGATCTTCTCCATGCCGGCTTCGGTCAGCGTCACCGTGCGCTGCTTCTCGTCGACGTCGTAATCGGTCTTGTCGAGCTTGGGCAGGAAGGTGTCGATGGTGTTGTAGAACTCCGAGCGGTCGTCGAGCGGGCCGGAGATGATCAGGGGCGTACGTGCCTCGTCGATCAGGATTGAGTCGACTTCGTCGACGATGGCGTAGAAGTGGCTGCGCTGGACCATGTCCTCCAGCCGGTACTTCATGTTGTCGCGCAGATAGTCGAAACCGTATTCGTTGTTGGTGCCGTAGGTGATGTCGCGCGAATAGGCTTCCTTGCGCTCGGCATCGTCGAGGCCGTGGACGATCACGCCGACGGAAAGGCCGAGGAAATTATAGATCTGCCCCATCCATTCGGAGTCGCGGCGGGCGAGGTAGTCGTTGACGGTGACGACGTGGACGCCCTTAGCCGCGAGCGCGTTGAGATAGACCGCAAGCGTCGCGACTAGCGTCTTGCCTTCGCCGGTCTTCATCTCGGCGATGTCGCCCTCGTGCAGCACCATGCCGCCGATCAGCTGGACGTCGAAATGGCGCTGGCCGAGGGTGCGTTTGGCCGCCTCGCGCACGGTGGCAAAGGCCGGAACCAGGAGGTCGTCGAGCGTCTTGCCGTTGGCGAGCTGCTCGCGGAATTCGGCGGTGCGGGCCTTCAGCGCCTCGTCCGACAGCGCAGCGAGCGTGGGCTCTAGCGCGTTGATGGCGCTGACGCGGGACTGGTATCCCTTCACCCGCCGGTCGTTTGCGGAGCCGAAAAACTTGCGGGCGAGCGCGCCGATCATGCCGAGTTCCTGTCTGTGCCGTGTCTTGCTATGCCGTGTCTTGCGTTGCGGCCGTGACGTGATCCACCAAATTGCCTATCAACTCACCGTGACGCGTCGCGGCAAACGCCCCGATCCGGGGGTCATCCGCCAAGTGAGTGGGATTCAGGCAAGCTAAGGTTCAACGGCAAAAAGCCCAGTAAAATAAGCGCTATCGCCATCGATTGGTTCCGGCAGAGATATGGCTGGGCTTGAGCCTTGTCAACGTCGCCAAGATGTCAAGGAATTCATCATTTTGACAGACTTTTCGCGTTGCCAAGGTGCCATGATTGGGCGAGTGTCCCGCCGCCTCACACATACCCATCTTTAAGACAAGGATTTTGCATGACCTCCCCGTTCCCGGAAACGAAGACCGGCCTGCGCTTCGGCTTGGCCTCCTTGAAGGTTTCCTTGGCCCTGACGACCTGCCTGGTTGCGGTTCTGGCCGCCGGCCTGCCGGCCCGTGCCCAGGACAACCCCGTTCTGGCGAAGGTTAACGGCGTGGAGATCCGTCAGAGCGACGTCGCGCTGGCCGAAGAGGAACTTGGCCCCAGCCTCGCCCAGATGGACCCGGCGACCAAGAAGGACAACGTGCTGGCGTTCCTGATCGACCTCAAGATCGTCGCCAAGGCCGCCGAGGACAAAAAGGTCGAGAATTCCGAGGACTTCAAGCGGCGCATGGCGTTCACGCGCAGCCGTCTTTTGATGGACAGCCTGCTGGCCACCGAAGGCAAGCTGGCTACCACCGACGAGGCCATGAAAAAGGTCTACGAGGAGGCCTCCAAGCAGATCACCGGCGAAGCCGAAGTCCACGCCCGGCACATCCTGGTCGAGACCGAGGACGAGGCCAAGGCGATCGCGGAAGAGCTGAAAAAGGGCGCCGATTTCGCTGACCTTGCCAAGAAAAAGTCCAAGGACCCCGGCGCCTCCGATGGCGGCGACCTCGGCTTCTTCACCAAGGAGCAGATGGTGCCGGAATTCTCGGCCGTGGCGTTCGTGCTCGAGCCCGGCAAGATTTCAGATCCCGTCAAATCGCAGTTCGGCTGGCACATCATCAAGGTCGAGGAAAAGCGCAACCGCAAGGCGCCCGACTTCGAGCAGGTCAAGCTCCAGATCGAAACCTATGTGACGCGCAAGGCGCAGGCCGATTACGTGGCCAAGCTGCGCGAGGCCGCCAAGGTCGAGCGCATGGACAAGCCGGCCGAAGCGCCGGCGGCGAAGCCGGCTGAGGCTGCCAAGCCCGACGCCTCCAAGATGGCGCCGGCGAAGAAATAAAATCGACTTCGCCGTCCGACTTCAGTATTTAGGCATCATGCCCGGCCCACTCAGGTGTGCCGGGCATCCATGTCTTAGGGCCTTCATCAACGGATGCTGAAGACGTGGATGGCCGCGAATCCTTAAGCGCCTCGCGCTGCGGACCCGGCCAGATCGCTTCCAGTCTCCCTGTCGATAAGGCGCCCCCATGTCATCAGCCGTTTCCCCCCTCGCACCAACCGAAGTCCCCGACATGCCCGTGATCGCGGGCGTGCGGCTTGCCACGGCTGCCGCCGGCATCCGCTACAAGGGACGCACCGACGTGCTGCTCGCGATCATGGACAAGGGAACGAATGCGGCCGGTGTCTTCACCCAATCGAAATGCCCCAGCGCCCCGGTGGAATGGTGCCGCGCCCAACTCAAAGGCGCAGGCTCTTCCAAGGGGCTTGCGCGCGCGCTGGTGGTGAATTCCGGCAATGCCAACGCCTTCACCGGCAAGACCGGGCGGCAGGCCACGGCGTTGACGGCGTCGATTGCCGCCAAGGCGGTCGGATGCAAGCCAAATGAGGTGTTTCTCGCCTCCACCGGCGTGATCGGCGAGCCGCTTGACGCCACCAAATTCGACGGCGTGCTGGGCACGCTGGCCGAAAGCGCCGCCCCTGCCGACTGGATGAGCGCGGCCCGGGCGATCATGACCACCGACACCTTTCCGAAGGTCGCGACCGCGACCGTGAAACTCGGCAAGGCCAAGGTCACCATCAACGGCATGGCCAAGGGCGCCGGCATGATCGCGCCCGACATGGCAACCATGCTGTCCTTCGTGTTCACCGACGCGCCGCTGTCGTCGGCCGTGCTGCAAGCGCTGCTCAAGGCCGGCGTCCAGGATACCTTCAACGCGCTGACCATCGACAGCGACACCTCGACATCGGACACGCTGCTGGCGTTCGCCACCGGAACGGCCGCCGCCGACGGCGCGCCCAAAATCACCCGCGCCGGCGATCCGAGGCTGAAAGCCTTCACCAAGGCGTTCCGCGCGGTGCTCGCCGATCTTGCCGAGCAGGTCGCCCGCGACGGCGAAGGCGCGCGAAAACTGGTCGAGGTCATCGTCGAGGGCGCGACCACCAGCATCTCGGCGCGCAGGATCGCGATGTCGATCGCGAATTCGCCGCTGGTCAAGACGGCGATCGCCGGCGAGGACGCCAATTGGGGCCGCGTGGTGATGGCGGTCGGCAAGGCCGGCGAGCCCGCCAACCGCGACAAGCTGTCGATCTCGTTCAACGGCATCCGCGTCGCCAAGAGCGGCGCGCGCGATCCGTCCTACAACGAGGCGGAGGTTTCCGAGGCGATGAAGGCTCCGAAGATTCAGATCAAGGTCTCGCTCGGCCTCGGCAAGGGCCGCGACCGCGTGCTGACCTGCGACCTCACCAAGGAATACGTCGCCATCAACGGCGATTACCGGTCGTAGGCACGTTTCGTCATTGCGAGCGAAGCGAAGCAATCCACAGTCGCTATGCCGCGCCATGGATTGCTTCGCTTCGCTCGCAATGACGGGATTAACTAGTTGAGCGTGTCCTAGCCGCTGATCCGAGCGTCGGCGATGGCCTTCTTGAACAGCGCGTTCATCGCTTCCGCAATGCCCTGGGTCGGGCTGACCTCGAAATACAATCCGGTCGAGGCGCAGCTCTGCATGTTCTGCGCGATCTGGCTGTTCGGCGACGGCCCGTAGGGCCCGGTATTGAACGGCGCGATCCAAGAGTTGTACCAGGCGTTGGTCGGCAGCGCGAGATAGGTGGTGTAGAGCACGGCGATCTTGATGCCGCGAGCCTTGATCGCCGTGCAGAGCGCCGCGTTGAGCGGCGACTGGCAGCGTCCGCT
Source organism: Bradyrhizobium sp. JYMT SZCCT0428 (assembly GCF_018131075.1). Taxonomy (GTDB): domain Bacteria; phylum Pseudomonadota; class Alphaproteobacteria; order Rhizobiales; family Xanthobacteraceae; genus Bradyrhizobium. Next base: position 18,112 of record NZ_JAFCLS010000026.1, read on the forward strand.
GCTGGTGGTCGGCTTGATGCATCCTCCCGGATTGTATTCGTCGGCGACGCCATCAGACACGAAGAACAGATACTTCAGCGGCGCCGAGGACGTGCCGGCGCCGGGCGCGCTGATCGCGCTGTTGATCGCGGGCATGATGCTGGTGAACTGGGTGTCCTGGTCGTTGTTCTCATTCTGGCCCTTGACGGTCATCAGGTCGATGTTGCCGGCCGCGCTCTTGGCGCTCGACAGGCTGGACGACAGCGAAAACAGGGCTCGTAGCCCGGCCGAGCCCGCAGAGGCGCCGAAATCGTAGATCGCCATCCGGAACTGGCTCGAATAGGTCTGGGTCGCGGCCGCGGTGTCCATCAGCTGCTCGGTCGCGCTGCGCAGCACGTCGATCCGCGTGGTCACGCCGAGGGTTTTTGCCAGCTTGTAGTAGTTATTGTTGTTATTGAGATCGTGACAGGCAAACGCACACTTGTCCGACGTATTGTTGACCATCTTGCTTACATCGGCCGGCGTCGCGCCGACGCCCATCGACGGCGAATTGTCCATCAGCAGATAGAAATCGATATAGAGCGGCATGCTGGTGGTGGCGGTCGACGTGCCGGTCACGGTGACACTGGTCTTGCCGATCACGCCGAGGAACATCATCGGAACCGTGGCGGAGAACTGAACCGTCGAGGTGATGATGTTTCCGGCCTTGGTCATTGCCGGCGTCATGCTGGTGAGTGTGTAGCCGACCACGCCGTTCATGTTGGCGTTGAAGATATTGGTGGCATCGGTGACGCCGGCCGGGATCGGCCCATCCGAGGTCATCGATCCCGCGGCGATGAAGCCGGGCGAGCTCTTGGCGACGGAGCCCACGCTGGCCGCGTCGACCGCCGCCTGCAATTTGCTGCGCAGCTGGGTGGCCCGCGAATAGTCGACGGCACATCCGACCGCCGATATGATGGGCAGCGACGCGATCGCAAATATCACGGCGATATTGCCGGATGTGTCGCTGCGAAAGCGGTTGAGCAGAGAAGTGAAAGCGCGCATAGGATGCCTGTTCTGGGCCGAAACTCGACGCACCATGCCAACATCAGATTAAGTTTGGGTTCCCGAGCCGCGAACAAATCGTTTGGCGACATGAGGTTGGCTCGTTAATGAAATCTTCCACGCCTGCCCAAAAATCTTGCAAACAGCCCCTCATGGCCGACATCAAACTAACCCTCGTGGTCGCCTGCGCGCTGGTCGACGCCGACAAACGGGTGCTGCTGGCGCAGCGTCCGGAAGGCAAGGCGCTCGCGGGCCTGTGGGAATTTCCCGGCGGCAAGGTCGAGCCCGGCGAACGCCCCGAACAGACTTTGATCCGCGAACTGCATGAGGAGATCGGCATCGACGTCAGCGAGCCATGCCTGGCGCCGCTGACGTTTGCCAGCCACGCCTACGAGACCTTCCATCTGTTGATGCCGCTCTACATCTGCCGGCGCTGGGAAGGCCAGGTGATCGCACGCGAAGGCCAGCAACTGGCCTGGGTGCGCGCGGGCAAACTGCGCGACTACCCGATGCCACCCGCGGACATACCGCTGATCCCGCATCTGCTGGATTTGCTGTTGTGAGGTGAGCGAAGCTTTCACCCTCCCCTGGAGGGGGAGGGTCGGCTCACATGAAGCGTAGCGAAATGTGAGACGGGGTGGGGTGATCTCTCAACTCGGGCACTGTTTGTGTGGAGAGACTATCACCCCACCCCGCCGCCCCCTCCAGGGGAGGGTAAGTGAGGCCGTCGTCGCATTTCCGATTCGGTTTTCAAAGAGCAGATGTGCGTTAGCATTCTCGCGACGCTTAGCGCCCGAGCTTTGCCAGAAACTTCCTCGCCCTCGAAATCAGAGGGCGCAGGGAATGCCGGATGCGCGCTGCACCCGCGGTCTCGCGTGCGATTGTGCTAACAAAGCTGCACACGAGCATACAGGGCAGCGGAGAGCATCCGACATTCCCTGCGCAGTGGCTTTACGGCTTATGACGCGCTCTCCCCGGTGAGACGGCCTCTATTGCCACCGTCGCCCCTCGGAAGCGTTGGCTCCCTTAAGGCTTGACGCCGTTACGGGCGCCAGGACCACACGCTTTCGCCGTACGCTTCAGCCGCGACCGTCAATCGCAACATCTGCGTCCACCGCGACCCGCCCCTCGTTGTGACGATGGCCAACGCCCCTCTGAGCGGGACGGGATGGCGATAGATGCGCACTGATTTGGGTCGGACGACAACAAAATTGTTTTTGATTTACAGAAATTTTCGACTTGACACATGGATTCCGTAAATCAGAAGTGATTTGCCCGTCGGGCAGCCGGGGCTTCGTTCGACGGGTCGGATAGCGGCACCCAAATCCGTGAGTTCATGTCTCACCAACGTAAGGCGCGGCATCATTGATCGATTGCAATTTTGCTCGCCGCTATGGCGAAACGACGGTAACCAGCCATCGGACCGGAATACTGGAACTGTCTTCCTTGACCGAGCGGACCATGCCCCTCACGGTCGCCGAGCCAAAGGTCAGCGTGGCCACTTGTCCCCGATATTGGGCATAGCGGCTGCGTCGGGCCTCGGTGGGGTCATTGGTTCGATCTGCTGCACGTATCCCGCCAATCCGTTCATGAGACACAAATCGTGACCATGTGCAGAAACTGTAAGCACATGCAGTTAACGAATATCCGGCAGTGCCGCAGGCATCGTCCAAACAAATGCTGAATAAGCCGGTTGCCGTCTCGCTATTTGGGCAAATGAGAGTATATGTGGAACATCATCGCGCGCCCCTGGCAGTTATCGATGACTGAGAGCGTTGCGCTCCCGCCTCAACCGAGCAGGCGGTCCGTTGTCAAATCCCCCAACATTCGACTTCCGTGAGTGGCTGGGGCTCCGGTGCTGCTGCCGATCTTTTTCGTCATGCTGATCGCCGCCGCGGTCATTCTTCAGAGTTGATCCGTCTACGCAAGATCGCAGAACAAATCCCATCGGGAGATCGCAATGGCCAACAAAGCAACTGTCAGGAACGCGTATGGCGTGCCGGCCATGTTCGCCGGATCAAAAACGGGCAGTGATGACGCTGCCTTCGTTTTTGTCAGGGTCGGAAATGAGGAGCGCCGCATGCGATGGGCCGAATGGGATTCGCTCCCGGCATGGACCGGGCCCCGTCCCTCCTGGGGACCAAAGTCTGGCGCCCCATCAACACCCGACCAACCATAACGGACCCGGTTCCCTTGTTAGACGCACTGGCAGCGTCTTTCGGCTTCGATGCTGGGCTTCTTGGGACGCAAAATGGCGACCGCCGCTGGTTGAGAAGCGTAAACAGGCCGCGGCAGGTTGTAATCGCCTGGTGGAGTAGCCACCTAAGGAACACTCAGCGTCCGATCCGCATTAAGTCCGGATACGCGACGCCTTAGCCATGCCAAATCCTAACGACGATAGCGGCCAACGGCACGTCGCCCTGACGTGCGCGTCATGGGTCAGGACATCCTATGCCTACCGAACATGCCGCCGTGCGAGTCGTCCACAAGCCCTGGGGGGCCCGTGATCTGCACCCCTGGAGCAATATTGACGGCTTTGGTGACGCGATCGGCGAACTTTGGTTCGAGCGGGCCGACAAGGATGCGCCTGTCCCGGCCTTGCTTCTCAAGCTGCTGTTCACCAGCGAACCGTTGTCGATCCAGGTTCATCCGGACGACACCTACGCGCGCGCGATCGGGATGCCGAACGGCAAGAGCGAAGCGTGGTATATCCTCTCCGCGGAACCCGACTCACAGATCGGTGCTGGATTAAAGCACCAGGTAACGCCACAGCAATTGCGTGCGGCCATCCAGGACGGTTCGATCACCGAACTGCTGCACTGGCGACCGGTTGCGAAAGACGACGTCATCTACATCCCGGCCGGCACCATCCACGCCATCGGCACCGGTATTGTGCTCGCAGAAATTCAGCAGCGCAGTGACGCGACATTCCGCCTGTTCGATTATGGCCGGCAGCGCGAATTGCACGAAAACGACGGCGTCGCGGTCGCTCACCCATGGCCGCTTCGAACGCCCTGCAATCCTACGCGCCTTACCGCGGAACGAACGGTTCTCGTCGCCAGCCGGCATTTCGTTCTCGAGCGCGTTGAGCTGCCCGAGGGTTCAAGCTGGGCGCTACTTGCCGAACCGGAGACCTGGATTCTCGTTCTCGGCGGTCACGCCGCCATTGGATTGGCCGCGGCCTCGATCGGGGAAGCCATCTTCGTTGCCGGCGGCCGCACCAGCATCGAGGTCGGCAGCGATGGATTGAATGCCTTGATCGCGTATCCGGCGAGCCGGCCGATCGATTCCCTGTTGCAGAGGCTTGGTGAAACAGCGGGCAACGCTGCCAGTCCGGCTGCTCCTGCCGTTCCGCAATTTGAAGGCTCTCAGGAGGCGCGAACATGACGCCGCTTCGCCGCATCGCCGTCATCGGCAATTCGCTGCCCCGCCGCTGCGGTATCGCCACCTTCACGACCGACCTGGAACGCGCGCTTTCCAGCTCACGGCCGGATCTGGAGGTCAGCATTGTCGCAATGAACGACCACGGACAAGCCTACGACTATCCCGCTTCGGTTGCCTTGCAGATCAAGGATGACACCATCGAAGACTATGTGCGTGCCGCCGCCTTCCTGAATGCCGGCCGGTTCGACGTCGTCTGCCTGCAACATGAATTCGGAATCTTCGGTGGCGAAGCCGGCGGGCACATCCTCGAACTGCTTTCACGCCTCAGCATGCCTGTGATCACCACGCTGCACACGGTGCTGGCCAAGCCGACCGCCGCCCAGCGTGCGGTCATGGAGCGCATCGTCGATGCTTCTTCGAAGATCATCGTGATGGCCAACAAGGGCCGCGAGATGCTGCGCAGCGTTTATCGCGTACCGGACAACAAGATCGAGGTGATCGCGCACGGCATTCCCGACTTTCCGTTTGTCGAGCCCGACGCGGCAAAGGCCAAACTCGGATTCAGCGACCGCTCCGTCATTCTGACGTTCGGCCTGCTTTCCCCCAGCAAGGGCATCGAGGTCATGATCGACGCCATGCCCTTGATCCTGGAACGCCGCGCGGACGCAGTCTATGTCGTGCTCGGCGCGACGCATCCGAACCTGGTGCGCGACCAGGGCGAAGCCTATCGCCAGAGCCTGATAACGCGCGTGCGCGAACTTGGCGTCGAGAACCATGTCGTCTTCCTCGACCAGTTCGTCGACCAGGCGACATTGCTAGAGTTCATTTCGATGTGCGATGTCTACGTCACGCCCTATCTCAATGAAGCGCAGATGACGTCGGGGACGCTGGCCTACAGCTTCGGATTGGGCAAGCCGGTGGTGTCGACGCCGTATTGGCACGCGCTGGAGCTGCTGGATGACGGCCGCGGCGTCATCGTTCCCTTCGGCAACGCGGTCGCGATCGGCAAGGAAATTGCGCAATTGCTCACCAATGCCCCGCGTCGGCAGGCAATGCGCGAGCGCGCCTACTCGATCAGCCGATCGATGACATGGGAACGTACGGCCGAATGTTACATGGCCACTTTCGAACATGCGCGCCATGGGGACTGGCTCAAGGTGGTGGCGCGTACCGGGCCGGTCGCGATCGCGCACAGCCCTGCGGCGTCGGACATGCAATTGGATCACTTTCTTTCCATGTGCGACGATACCGGCCTGTTCCAGCATGCGGTGCATTCGGTGCCCGATCGCGCCCACGGCTATTGCGTGGATGACAATGCCCGCGCCTTGCTGCTGGCGTGCGCGCTCAACAATCCGGGCGAAACGCGCTTGTCCGAAGTCTTGACGGCCCGTTTTGCCGCCTTCGTGCAGCATGCGTGGAATCCGGACACCAAACGCTTTCGCAATTTCATGGGCTTCAATCGAACCTGGCTCGAAGATCGCGGCTCCGAAGACAGTCATGGGCGAACATTATGGGCGCTGGGTGAGTGCGCGCGCCGGGACGCAAGCCCGTCGCGACGCCGATGGGCCGCCGCCTTGTTTGCCGAGGCATTGCCGGCCGTCGAGGCTTTCAGTTCGCCCCGCGCATTGGCCTTCACCCTGCTGGGTCTGGACGGCTATTGCGCTGTTGTTCGCGATGATGCGCGCGCCCGGGAAATCCGACATTTTCTCGCCGACAGGTTGATGGCGGGGCTCGCGTCGGTCGAGACGCCGGACTGGACCTGGTTCGAGGAAGGCCTGGCGTATGACAACGCGCGCCTGCCGCAAGCCTTGATGCTGACAGGCATGGCGACGCAAAACCCCGTCTATCTCGCTGCCGGATTGCGATCCCTGCGTTGGCTGATGACACAACAAACGACCTCGATGGGACATTTCCGTCCCGTCGGCACCGCCGGCTTTGGTGAACTGCGCCAGCCGCCGCGCGCGTTCGACCAGCAGCCGGTGGAGGCAGCGGCGACGATCGCGGCCTGCCTGACCGCCTGGCGCGCGGAGGGCGACGCGGAATGGAAGGCGATCGCAAGCAACGTTTTCGCCTGGTTTCTCGGCCGCAATGATTTGTCGATCGCCCTGGTCGATCCCGAGACCGGCAGTTGCCGGGATGGACTGCATCCCGACCGCGCCAACGAAAACCGCGGCGGCGAATCGGTCGTGTCCTACCTGCTCGGTCTTGCCGATATTCGTCAGCTTGCGCGCGTCAATGTCAGCGTGACACCGCCCGCGGCGCTTCGCGCCATCGGTGCCTGAGTACATCTTCCCTCCAGCGAACCGAGGACATCTTGTTGCAAGCCACTTTCCTGCATCGGCAAGCGCTCTATCTGCGCCCCGACCCCACGCGTGTGATCGTACGCCCGTTCAAGCCGACGACTGAACCGCGCGATCTCAACCCGACCGACAAGACCCGCGCCAACCATATCGTCGAGCGCGTGCTCGCACTCGATCCGCAAGTCACAGCCAGCCTGTTGGCCGACGTACTGGAGAACTTCCAGGGGCGGCATCGCAACCTGCTGCAGGAATTCGAGTTCCGCGCCGACGAGATGGAAGAGGCGCTGGCAGCTCACGGCGCTTTTTCCAGCGTCCAGCGCCAGTTGATCGGCGCTTATTTCCTGAACGAATACTCGTTCGAGGCCTCTGCGCTGTTCAATCCCAGCATCGTACCGCATCCCGACCAGTCTGGAGCGCCGAAAGGCGGCCTCCGCTTCGTGCTCAGCCTCCGGGCCGTTGGCGAAGGCCACGTATCTTCACTGACATTTCGCACCGGCACCATTGCCGCCGACGGCAGCCTGGCCGTCGATCCGACCGCGCGGCTGGCCTCCAGTCCTCGGGTCGGACGTCGCGTATCCGGGCCATCAGGCGAAGAGGTTGAGATCACCTTCAAGGAGGAACAGGATATCAGCGAACGCGTGATATTTCCGGTTACCGCATCTCAATCCCAGGGCATCGAAGACGCCCGTTTCGTCGAGTTCAGCGATGGCGGCCAAAAGACTTACTACGCTACCTTCACGGCCTATACCGGCAGAGCGATACGATCGGAGTTGATCGAGACCAGCGACTTCCTGTCATTTCGAATGTCGCCGCTGCAGGGGACCGCGGCCCACAACAAGGGCATGGCCCTATTCCCGCGCAAGATCGACGGCAAGTACGCCATGATCGCGCGTCAGGACAATGAGAACCTCTATCTGATCTATTCGGATGACCTGCATCAGTGGGACGGCGGTCAGGCGATCCTGAAACCACAATTCCCCTGGGAGTTCGTGCAGATCGGAAACTGCGGGTCACCGATCGAGCTGGATGAAGGCTGGCTGCTGCTCACGCACGGCGTCGGTCCGGTCCGGAAATATTCGATCGGCGCGGCGCTGCTCGACAAGAAAGACCCGTCCAAGGTGCTGGCGCGTTCGGTCGAGCCGTTGCTGCATCCCGAACAGTCAGAACGCGAAGGCTATGTTCCCAACGTGGTCTATACCTGCGGCGCGATGCGCCACAATGACCAGATCATTTTGCCCTACGCCATATCCGACACCTACTCCAACTTTGCGACCATCAAGATCGCAGCCCTGCTGCGAGCAATGTCCTGATGGTGCGAAGAAGCTGTTCGTACCGGAGGCCTGCTTCGACGTCCGCTTTACCGCTGCCTTGAGACTTCCGCCGAGCCTGGCCCAGCTCGCGGCGCGGCGCGTTTCGGCAGTTCGCCAATGCGCGCTCTGAGCCGCGGCAGCGCGAAGTCCAGGAAGGCTCGCAACTTGACCGGCATGAAACGGTTGGGCGGGTACACAAGGCTGACGGGCAGCGGCGGCGGCTCAAAATCCTGCAGCAGCAGCACGAGTTCTCCGGATTTGATCGATTCGGCAAGTTGGTAGGAGAACGCCGCGGCGATCCCCATACCCGCGCGCGCGGCATCGCAGGTTGCTTCAAGGTTGTTCAAGACGAGGCGCGACCGCACCGGCACCACATATTCGGTCTGCTCCCGTTTGAACGTCCATGTGGTTGACGAGTGGAACGGCAGGAAGCTGACGCAGTCGTGGGTGGAGAGGTCTTCAGGGGATTTGGGCGTCCCCCGCGATTTCAGATAGGCCGGACTGGCGCACAACACGCGGCGGATTTCTCCAATCCGGATGGCGATCAGACTGCTGTCGGTGAGCGTCCCGATCCGAAGCGCGACATCGACATGGTCCTCGACAAGATTGACCGGCCGGTCCTGCAAATCGAGCTGAATGTCCACCTCCGGAAAGACAGCCACGAACTCCGCCATCACCGGCACCAGATGTAGCCGGCCAAACGCAAACGGCGACGACACAATCAAATCACCGCGCGGCGTCGTGTACTCGCCGGACGCCGTGCGTTCGGCTTCCGCCACATCGGCGAGAATCCGTTTCGCTGCGGCGATGTAGGAGCGTCCCGCATCCGTCGGCACGAGCGCACGGCTCGAGCGATTGAACAGCTTGGTCTGCAGGTGCGCTTCGAGCTCGGAGACTTTCCGGCTGACCGTTGCGAGCGGCGTTTTCTGCCGGCGCGCCGCAGCCGACAAACTGCCGGCCTCGGCAACCGCCAGCACCAGCGACATGGCTTCGAAGCGGTCCATTGAATGTTTCCATCTGATGGAAGGGTCTTTCTCGATTTTACCGGATACCCACCATTTTCGGAAGGGTCTAGTTACGAGCGCACAGCAACGGACTGGCCCCCAACCCCGAATTTCTGGAGACCGACATGACCTCGATCCAAACCAAAGGCATCGCCCTCATCACCGGCGCATCAACCGGCATCGGCGCAATCTACGCCGACCGGCTGGCCAAGCGCGGCCATGACCTCATTCTGGTTGCCCGCAACAAGGATCGGCTCGCCTCCCTGGCGCGCCGGATCGCGAACGACACCGGCCGCAAGGTCGAGACGGTCGAAGCCGATCTCACCGTCGCTGCGGATCTGCGGCGCGTCGGGGACATCCTGCGGACCAACGCCGGCATCTCCATGCTGGTCAACAATGCGGGCGTCGGCGCCACCGGGCCGCTGGTCTCCTCCGACGTCGACAAGATGGACGACATGATCAGCCTGAACGTCACCGCGCTGACGCGGCTGACCTATGCGGCGGCGCCGGGATTTGTTGCCCGCGGCAACGGCACGATCATCAACATTTCATCGATCGTCGCGATCGCGCCGGAGGTGCTGAACGGTGTCTATGGCGGCACGAAAGCATTCGTGCTCGCGTTCAACCACTCGCTGGTTCACGAACTCGCGGGCAAGGGCGTCCGCGTGCAGGCGGTGCTGCCGGGCGCCACGGCCACCGAATTCTGGGACGTCGCCGGCATGCCGGTTCATCATTTGCCGCAGCAGATGGTGATGTCGGCCAACGACCTGGTCGACGCTGCCCTCGCGGGCCTCGACCTTGGCGAGACCGTGACCATCCCGTCGCTGCCCAACCAGGCGGAATGGGATCGTTATGAGGCGGCGCGCCGCGCGATGTCGGACAAGATTTCCAGCGCCATCCCGGCCCCCCGCTACAACGTGCGCAACCACGAACGCATCAGCGCCTAGGCGACGCGCAACAAGTTCAGCCGAACATCGAATTGAAACCACAACCCTGAAAACGGAGTTCACCATGTCATACATTGCAACTCAGCTCCCGGCACCACGCGCTGTCTCCAGCTGGCGCGATCAGGCCGAAGACCTGCTCGCCTACGCCGAACCGGTCAGCCGCGCCGGCCTCTACGTCTCGCTCGCGGTCATCTACGCCTGGTTCGCCGGGATGAAGTTTACGCAATACGAGGCCAACGGGCTGGTGCCGCTGGTGGAGAACAGTCCGCTCGTCGGCTGGTTCTATGCGCTGCTTTCGGTCCGCGGCTTCTCCACCTTCCTCGGCTTGGTCGAACTCAGCATCGGCCTGCTGATCGCCCTCAGACTGGCGAGCCCGATCTTTTCCGCGGCCGGCGGCGTTCTCTCGGCCGGACTCTTCGTCACGACGCTCAGCTTCATGATCTCGACGCCTGATGTCGTCGTGCCGGAGCTCGGCTTCCCCGCGATCTCGGTCGCGCCGGGTCAGTTCCTCCTGAAAGATGTCGGCCTGTTCGCCGCCTCCTTCTGGGTGTTCGTCGACTCGCTGAAAACCATCATTCGCAAGTGAACAAGCAAAACTGATCATCAAGGAGCCACGAAAATGAGCAAGCGACTCGACTACAACCAGATTGCACCGGCAGGCGTGAAAGCGCTGGGCGGCGTCTACGGCTACGTCCTGCAGAGCGGCCTTTCGTCCGTGCTGGTCGATCTGGTCTACTTGCGGATTTCCCAGATCAACAACTGCGCCTACTGCCTCGATATGCACACGCGCGACCTGCTCAAGAAGGGGCAGAAGATCGAGAAGCTCGCGCTGCTGCAGGCCTGGGCGGAAGCCGGCAATTTGTTCGATGAGCGCGAACGCGCCGCGCTGGCATGGGCCGAGACCGTAACCCGTGTCGCCGATACCGGGGTGCCGGATGACGCGTATCAAACCGCCCGCGCCGTGTTCGAGGAGCGCGAGCTCGTCGACCTCACGATCGCGATCGGCCTGATGAACGCCTACAACCGCCTGGCCATCAGCTTTCGCAACACGCCGCAGGCCGCGCTCGAGAGTTTGAAGGCGGCGTAGTCCGGGGCTCGCGCGGCGTGAAGCGGAGCGCGGCCTACTTCGGCGTCCGCTTCACCGCCGCCTCCAGACTCACTTTCGCAGAACTTGGGCGCAGCGATTGGTGGCGCTACCGGCCGCCAGTTTCCTTCGCCAGTTCGGTCAGCTTCGTAGCGACGTCGTGAAGTATCCCCTGCAATGTCTTCAGATCGCGTTCGGACAGGTTGCCGAAGAGCAGTTTGGCAAACTCGGTCGTCTCCGATTGCAGTCTTGCGAAGGATTTTTGGCCTTTCGCCGTCAGAACAATGACGGCCGCACGCCGATCCGTCGGGTGTGCCGTGCGACGGACAAAACCGGTCTCCTCAAGCGCATCGATGAGCGTGGTGACGTTACGCGGCGTGACCTTCAATTCCGCAGCCAATTCCGCCTGCGTCATGCGCTCGGCCCCACCCAGCACCCACAACACTTGCGCCCTTGTTTGCGTCAAGCCGCGTTCGGCCAAGCCACGCTGCATATCCGCCGACATGAGCGTGGTGACCAGGAATAGCTGCGACAGCACGTCGCGGCAAAGTGATGTATTATCTACATTGTGTATCATATTCACGATGTGCTTTATACCAATTCGATTGTCAATTGGAGTCCTGTCGTGCTCGCCACCAATACCGCTTCCCAGGGAAATATCGCATTGATGCGTGACGCCTTCGCCGCCTTGACCCGCAGGGACATTGCGGCTGCTGCCGAGTTCCTGTCGCCGGACTTCATCATTAACTTGGCCGGGGTACCGCATCAAATGCGCGGCCGGCGCATATGGCGAAGGAATTCGGAAGCCTTCTTCAAGGCTTTTCCCGACATTCAGCTCGAAGCGCAGGACATGTTTGCGGCCGATGACAGGGTGGCGGTGCGTTTTCGCTTCACCGGAACGCACACCGGCGAGTTCCTGAAATCAGCCGACCGGAAAGCGCGTCGATTACCAAAGCTACGAACTGTACCGCATTGCTGATGGCAAGATTGCCGAGGAGTGGATCTGCGCTGACATGCTCACGATCCTGACCCAGATCGGGGCATTTCCGGCAAGGCAACTCGCGCTGATGTGGCTTGCCGGATACCGTGTGTGGTTTGCGGCGGGCGCCGGTCTGCTTGCGGGGGTGATTTCGACGCTGATCCTGTCCTCCATCGCAGCCTGAGCAGACGGATCACGAATCACAATTCTACTTCGTCTTCCCCTTCACCGCCGCTTCCAGGCTCGCTTTCGCCGAACCCGGCCGCAGCGGTTTCGGCTGGCTCTCATGCGGCGCCCAGCCGGACAGCCAGATCACGTCGAAGGTGGCGCGGATGCGGCCGTCCGAATCGGCAAAGCGTTCGCCGTAAATCTCTGCCATCCGCAGCAGCGTGGCGCGGCGGGTGGGCACCCGCCGGCGCTCGACCAGAATATTGGTCGCGCCCATCCTTCTCAGATCGGCCATCAGCGCCAACGCGCTGTCGTAACGCACTATGAGGCGATCGACGTCGGTGACCGGCAGCGCAAAGCCCGCGCGCTGCAGCAGCGCGCCGACATCGCGCAGATCGGCAAAGGGCGCGACGCGCGGCGACACCCCGCCCTCGCATTCGGCCTCCGCCGCCGCAAAGGATTGCCGGAGTTCGGTCAGCGTATCGCCGCCGATCATCGCCGCCAGCAGCAATCCATCCGGCCGCAGCGCGCGCCTGATCTGCGCCAGCACACCGGGCAGATCGTTGACGAATTGAAAGGCGAGCGCGGAGACCGCAAGATCGAGCGATTCCGGTGGCAACGGCAGCGTTTCCGTTTCATCCGGATCGACCCGGATGATGGATTTGAAACGATCCGCCACCAGCTTGCGCAGCAATTCGACCGGCGTCCAGATTTCGGCGGCGTCGGAGAAATTCCGCTTCACCGCCTGCAAGCGCTCTTCGAGGTCTTCGGTGACGCGATCGAGCAGGAAGGTGGCCGGCCCAGCACGGCGCGCACGGTCCTGCCGCGCGCGCAACAGCGCACGGTTGAACAGGAGGGGGGCGGCGGTCGGGTTCGGAGCCATGGCGGTTGGTACGCCGGCGATCCCGTCTTTGGCAATCCGGTGCTTGAGCACCACGCGCCCCAGCGCTAGCCTCTGCCCATGGACGCCGAGGCATCACCACCACGCTCCATCTCCACCCATTTGCGCGGCGCGTTGAGCGCCTGCCGCGAGGTGTTCGCGCATATTCCAAGGCTGGCGCTCGACATCGCGCTGCCGACGCTGTGTGTTTCCTGCCGCGAGCCGGTCGATGGAGAGGGCGTCTGCGCCGAATGCTGGGCAAAGCTGTCGTTCATCGAACCGCCCTACTGCCCGCGGCTCGGCATTCCCTTTGTCTACGACCCCGGACCCGATTTGCTGTCGATGGAGGCGATTGCCAATCCGCCGGCCTACCAGCGCGCCCGCGCCGCAGTGCGCTACGACGATGTCGCGCGCACGCTGGTTCATTCGCTGAAATACCAGGACCGCACCGATCTGGCGCCCGCGATGGGCCGCTGGATGGCCCGCGCGGGCCAGCAATTGCTCGAAGAAGCCGACGTGCTGGTCCCGGTTCCCCTGCATTGGCGGCGTGGCTGGAGCCGCCGCTACAACCAGTCCGGCGCGCTGGCGCGGGTGATTTCGCGTCAAACCGGGGTGAAACTGGCCTCCGAGGCGCTCCGGCGGGTCCGGGCGACCGAACAGCAGATCGGGCTGTCGCGGACGCAGCGCGCCAGCAATGTGCAGGGCGCCTTCAAGGTCGCCCCTGACCGCAGCGCTGACATCCAGGGCCGCCGCGTGGTCCTGATCGACGACGTCCTGACCTCCGGCGCCACCACCGACGCCTGCCGTGCCTTGTTGCGCGCCAAGGCCGCGCAGGTCGACGTGCTGGTATTCGCGCGGGTTGTGGACACCCACCGGGCTCCCATATAATTCAAAGACTTGTCATTCCCGGAACTTGCGAACCAGAGCGCTCCATGACCGCTGCCGTTGAAATCTACACCCGCCCGGGCTGCGGTTACTGCACCGCGGCCAAATCGCTGCTGACGCGCAAGAATGCCGCGTTTACCGAACTCAGCGTATCCAACGACCCTTCCTATCGCGAACAGATGTACGATCGGGCCGGCGCCGGCTCGACGTTTCCGCAAATCTTCATCGGCGCAACCCATGTCGGTGGCTGCGACGAGCTTTACGCGCTGGACCGCGCGGGCAGGCTCGATGCGTTGCTGGCGGGAGAAAAGGCCTCGTCATGAGCGCTGCCACGACCTTCACCGCCGCGATGGTGCAGATGCGCACCTCGCTGCTGCCGGAGCCGAGCCTCGAGCAGGGCATGAAGCTGATCCGCGAAGCTGTGGCGCAGGGCGCCGATTATGTGCAAACCCCCGAGGTGAGCAACATGATGCAGCTGAACCGCAAGGCGCTGTTCGAGCATCTGGCGGCTGAGGAAGACGACAAGTCGCTGAAGGCGTATCGCGCGCTGGCGGCGGAGCTGAAGATCCATCTGCATGTCGGCTCATTGGCGCTGCGCTTCTCGCCGGAGCGCGCGGTCAACCGTTCGTTCCTGATCGGACCCGACGGCAATCTGCTCGCCAGCTATGACAAGATCCACATGTTCGACATCGACCTGCCCGGCGGCGAGAGCTATCGCGAGTCCGCCAATTACCAGCCGGGCGAGACCGCCGTGATCTCGGACCTGCCGTGGGGCCGGATCGGGCTCACGATCTGCTACGATGTGCGCTTTCCGGCGCTCTACCGTGCGCTCGCCGAAAGCGGCGCGTCGTTCCTGTCAGTGCCGTCGGCCTTCACCAAGAAGACCGGCGAAGCGCATTGGCACATCCTGCTGCGTTCCCGCGCCATCGAGACCGGTTGTTTCGTGTTCGCCGCCGCGCAATGCGGCCTGCATGAGAACAAGCGCGAGACCTTTGGGCATTCGCTGATCGTCGCGCCCTGGGGCGAGATCCTCAGTGAGGGCGGCGTCGAGCCCGGCGTGTTCCTGGCCGAGATCGACACGTCCAAAGTCGAGACCGCGCGAAAAACCGTGCCGTCGCTGCAGCACGGACGTCGCTTCGGCATCGCCGATCCCAAGGCCGGCCCGGAACATCTGCATCTGGTCCGGGGCTCGGCATGATCCGCTACAACCTGCGCTGCGAGCGGGGCCATGCTTTCGAAAGCTGGTTTCAGAGCTCGACGGCCTATGAGAGCCAGGAGAAGCGCAGGCTGGTCAGCTGCCCATCGTGCGGCTCGGTCAAGGTCGAGCGCGCCATCATGGCCCCGCAGATCGTCAGCAAGAAGGGCCGTGAAGATTCGCGTCGCATGCCGGCTGCGGAAGTCGCAAGCACCGAAGGTGCGGCAACCGAGGCCACGCCGCTGCTGATGGCGCAGGAGCTCGAGCTGCGCGCCAAGATCAAGGAATTGCGCGATCACATCACCAAGAACGCCGACAATGTCGGCGAGCGCTTTCCGAGCGAAGCGCGCAAGATGCATTACGGCGATATCGAGCACCGCCCGATCTATGGCGAGGCGTCGCCCGACGAAGCCCGCGCCCTGATCGACGAAGGCGTCGAAGTCTCACCGCTGCCGGTGCTGCCGGACGATCGGAATTGACGCGAAGCGTCATTCCGGGATGGTCCGAAGGACCAGACCCGGAATCTCGAGATTCCCCGATGCGCAATTGCGCATCTGAGGTTCGATGCTTCGCATCGCCCCGGAATGACGGCGGGAATGATTAAGCCGCCACCAGCAGCGCCACCCCCGCCACAATCAGGACAATCCCTGACAGCTCCCGCGCCGACATCGGCTGCTTGAACGAATAATACGCCACGGCTTGCGCGAACAGTACCTCGACCAGCGCCAGCGTGCGGACATTGGCGGCCGCCGTCAGCGCAAACGCGAGAAACCAGAACTGCGAGGCGAACGCGCCCATGAAGCCCGCCAGCATCGAGGGCTTCCATAGTCCCAAGATTTTCCGGAGCACGTCGGGCGCGCGAACCAGCAGATAGACCGACAGCACCAGCGTCTGCACGAACAGGCCGAATACCAGCGTATAGGACGCCGCCGTCACGAAGGAGACGCCGGGCACCACGATGACGGCACCGCGAAAGCCGACCGCCGATAGCGCGAACGCCGCGGCGGCGCCAAGGCCCAGCAGCGTCGGCTTCAGATCTGCAAAACCCTTGCCCCCAGCCGGCCGCAGCGCCGCGATGACGACACCGGCTGTCGCAATCAGGATCGCGACCACCTTCAGCACCGTCAGATGATCGGCCAGAAAGATGAAGCCGAAGATCGCGGTCTGGATCGCCTCGGTCTTCAGATAGGCCGTCGTCACCACGAACGAGCGGTCGTTCATCGCGAGCAGCATCATGCCGGTGCCGACGATCTGGCTCAGCGCACCGAGCAACAACCACGGCCAAAACGCCGTGGTCGGCCACGGCACGCGGTCGCCGGTGACTGTCACGACGACCGCAAAGAAGATGATCGAGAACGGAAAGCCGAACAGGAAACGGATATTGGTGGCGCCCCAGGTCCCGAGCGGCCCGGTCAACGACCGCTGCATCGCATTGCGCGCGACCTGGCCGAGCGCAGCAACAATGGTGAAGGGAATCCAGAGCGAGGCGACCGTGAACATGGGGATACCGGCGGAAGGGTGCCGCACCGTGCCGGTCGCGGCGCACGCGGTCAACCGAAACGGCGCATGACAGGATTGCGATTACGCCGAAAAGCCCAACTCCATCGTCGTCCCTGCGAACGCAGGGACCCATAGCCACCGGCGGTCGTTTTGCGGGAGGCATCAACCATTTCGCACTATCGATAGATCACGCGGTATGGGTCCCTGCGTTCGCAGGGACGACGCGCGGAGAGGTCTCGGCTAACGCGGGCCGCAGAGCGAAGCGTGACACGACTCCGATTAAGCGGAAACCTCTCGTCACAAACACAAATCCATCGTCGTCCCTGCGAACGCAGGGACCCATACGCCGCGGCCCCAGTAGCAAAGGCGCGCTGGCAACGGCCTTTTTCCAATCGCACCATCAGTGGTTATGGGTCCCTGCGTTCGTAGGGACGACGAGGGGAGAGGTCTCGGACTAAACCAGCAAATCAATGAGATCGCGCCACTCCAGGTTTTATCGCTCGATCAGTTCGATCTTCCAGTCGCGCTTCCAGCGTTTTAGCTGTTTCTCTCGGGCAATCGCTTCGTCCGCCCGGTCGTATGATTCGACGTATACGAGCCGAAACACGCCGTATGCCTTGACGAACGAGGAGCCCTCTCCGTTGCGATGCTGCTCAAGTCGCTTCTGAATGGAGTTCGTTACCCCGATGTAGAGGGTCCCGTGGCGTCGGCTTGCGAGGATGTAGACGTAATACATGCTCGGAACGCTGATCTTGCTCGATTACGTGGGCCGGTGGCTATGGGTCCCTGCGTTCGCAGGGACGACAGCAATTAAGATCTTTCCTACATCTCCTCCGCGACCACCATGTAGTTCACGTCCATGTCGGACGAGATGCTCCATTTGTCGGCGAGCGGGTTGTAGACCACGCCGGCCTGTTCGGTGATGGCAAGCCGGTTGTTGGCGAGATGCTGAGCGAGCTCGTCGGGGGTGACGAACTTGTTCCACTCATGGGTGCCGCGCGGCAGCCAGCGCAGCACATATTCGGCGCCGACGATCGCCAGCGCAAAGCTCTTCCAGTTGCGGTTCAGCGTCGAGAGCACCATCATCCCGCCCGGCTTGAGCATCGCCGCGCAGCGGTTGAGGAAGACGCCCACGTCAGTGACGTGCTCGACCACTTCCATCGCCAGCACGATATCGAAGCGCTCGCGCACGTCCATCTCCTCGGCCGTGGTGCAGCGGTAATCGATCGACAGATGGCCCTTGTCGGCGTGCAGCTTGGCGGCGGCGATGTTGGTCGCGGAGGGATCGATCCCGATCACCTGCGCGCCCAGCCGCGTGAACGGCTCGCACAAGAGACCGGCGCCGCAGCCGATGTCGAGGATGCGCAGGCCGCCCAGGCAATTCAGGCTTTTGACGTTGCGTTCGAACTTGCGGCAGGCGGCGTCGCGAATATAGGTCAGCCGCAGCGGGTTGATCTTGTGCAGCGGGGCCATCTTGCCCTTGGGGTCCCACCACTCGTCCGACAGTTTTGAGAATTTCGCGACTTCGGCCGGGTCGACCGTGCTGCCCGATGCGCCGGCGTGATTTGTTTGCATGGCCATGATTTACGCACCGGCCGGTCGTGCCGTGATGGCATTGCGAAATGCCAACGGCGAAGAAATGGTGTCGAGGGTCTTGCCACCCTCGCCGACCCCCAGCACCGTCACGTCGCCGTAGTTGAGGATGCGGCCGAGGATGCTCTGGTTGACGTCGACGCTCTCGACCTTGTCCACGCTCATCTCAAACGTTTGCCGCTGAACAAAGCCCGTCTTGTGGATGACACGGAAATTGGTGACGTCGGTCTCGGTGGTCCAGCGATGGAACCAGGCGGTAGCCGTCTTGTACAACGCGGCAATGGCAACGATCGCCGCCAGCGACCAGAGGACCAAAACCATGGGCCCCGCCGGGATCATTCCCGAGCCCACGAAGAGCGCCAGCGCCGCGGCCCAGAGCACGATCGCCGGCAGGAAGAAGATCCAGTGTGCATTGGTGGAATACAGCACCTTCTCGCCGGGCTGCAGGATATCGTCGATATAACGCCCCATTCACCTAACCTTGCACCTAAACCTTGCACCTGACCTAAATGCGCCCGACCTGAATTAACCCGCTACCACAGCATTTTGCGCCATTTTAGACCGAAAATGCAGCCGGATGCTTGCCCCGGGACGCGCCGCTATGTATACGCCGCTTTCGGCCCGGACGCTCCATTTTCGTGCGGGCCACCATACTTATCCTCACAGGGAATGCACGCGTCGTCATGGGCCGCCTCGTGATGAAATTCGGCGGTACATCCGTCGCCAATATCGACCGAATCCGCAACGTCGCGCGTCACGTCAAGCGCGAAGTCGATGCGGGGCACGACGTCGCCGTGGTGGTGTCGGCGATGTCCGGCAAGACCAACGAGCTGGTGGACTGGTGTCGCGACGCCTCGCCGATGCACGACGCCCGCGAATATGACGCGGTGGTCGCCTCCGGCGAACAGGTCACGTCCGGATTGCTGGCGATCGCGCTGCAGGCGATCGGCATTCAGGCCCGCTCCTGGCAGGGCTGGCAAATCCCGATCCGGACCTCGGACGCGCACGCCTCGGCGCGGATACTCGAAATCGACGGCACCGAGATCATCAACCGTTTCAAGGACCGCAAGGAAGTCGCCGTCATCGCCGGCTTCCAGGGCATCAATCCGCAGACAAACCGAATCACCACGCTGGGGCGCGGCGGTTCGGACACCTCGGCGGTGGCGATCGCGGCCGCCATCCATGCCGACCGCTGCGACATCTACACCGACGTCGACGGCGTCTATACCACCGACCCGCGCGTGGTTCCCAAGGCGCGGCGGCTCGACAAGATCGCCTTCGAGGACATGCTGGAACTGGCCTCCCAGGGCGCCAAGGTCCTGCAGGTGCGCTCGGTGGAACTCGGCATGGTGCATAGTATGCCGGTGTTCGTCCGCTCCAGCTTCGACAAGCCCGAGGATATCGACCCGCACGCCACGCCGCCGGGCACGCTGATCTGCAGCGAGGAGGAAATCATGGAAAACCACGTCGTCACCGGCATCGCCTTCTCCAAGGACGAAGCCCAGATTTCCGTGCGCCAGATCGAGGACAAGCCGGGCGTTGCCGCCGCGATCTTCGGACCGCTCGCGGACGCCAACATCAATGTCGACATGATCGTGCAGAACGTCTCCGAGGACGGCAAGACCACCGACCTGACCTTCACGGTGCCGGCCTCCGACTATACCCGCGCCAGGGACACCATCGCCGCGGCCAAGGACAAGATCGGCTATAAGCGGCTGGACAGCGCCACCGACGTCGCCAAGGTGTCGGTGATCGGCAGCGGCATGCGCAGCCATGCCGGCGTCGCCGCACAGGCGTTCACCGCACTTGCGGCGCGAAATATCAATATCCGCGCCATCACCACCTCCGAGATCAAGTTCTCGGTGCTGATCGACGCCGCCTATACCGAGCTTGCGGTGCGCACGCTGCACACGCTCTATGGGCTCGACCAGGCGTAGAGCATCGGTTTGCTCTAGAATTACTTTCTCTTAGCGCCCGCAGCATTGGCCTGACACAGACGTTATTGCTACTGGCAGGCGTTTTGCTTGGCAAAGCAAGCCTCGATTGGCTATACGGCCTGACAGGTGCGCAGCCGCAAACTGTGCCACAGTTTGGCGATCCCGATTCGGCCGGGAACGATGGTTTTGGTGGCGGCTTGCGGCGGCGCCGAATGAATAAAATTGTTGCTATTGTTGAGTTTCACGCCAGCGCCCGGCCACCCGGCACGCTGGCCTCGCGGGGGAGGATTTTGGCAGATGCGGAGCACGTCGGGAGGCCCCCGCGTCTTGTTGAGACGGCTCCGCGAAACCATGGCGGAGCAGGTCTCCGCCCAGGAGCGGCTGGACAAGATCGTGGTCCTGATCGCGGCCAACATGGTGGCCGAGGTGTGCTCGACCTACGTGCTGCGCGTCGATAACACGCTCGAACTCTACGCCACCGAGGGTCTGAACCGCGACGCCGTCCATAGAACGGTTCTGAGCGCGCATGAGGGCCTGGTCGGCCTCGTCGCCAGCGAGGCCACCCCGCTCAACCTCTCCGACGCGCAAACCCACCCGGCGTTCTCGTTCCGCCCGGAAACCGGCGAGGAAATCTATCATTCCTTCCTCGGCGTGCCGATCCTGCGCGCCGGCAACACGCTCGGCGTGCTGGTGGTGCAGAACCGCGCCAAGCGCACTTACGTCGAGGAAGAGGTCGAGGCGCTGCAGACCACCGCGATGGTAGTCGCCGAGATGATCGCCTCCGGCGAGTTGGCGGCGCTGGCGCAGCCCGGCGCGGAACCTGCGGCGCGGCATTCCCTGCACAAGGCCGGCGCGATCCTGTCCGACGGCATCGCGCTCGGCCACGTCGTGCTGCACGAGCCGCGCGTCGTCATCACCAATTACATTGCCGAAGACCTGCCGAAGGAAATCAAGAAGCTGGACGCGGCGCTGACCAAGCTGCGCGCCGATCTCGACCGCATGCTGGAGCGCGGCGACGTCGCCGAGGGCGGCGAGCACCGCGAGGTGCTGGAAGCCTACCGCATGTTCGCCAACGACCATGGCTGGTCGCACAAGCTGCACGAGGCGGTCGCCACCGGCCTCACGGCGGAGGCCGCCGTCGAGCGCGTGCAGTCCGACACCCGCGCGCGCATGCTGCGTTCGACCGATCCCTACTTGCGCGACCGCCTGCACGACCTCGAGGACCTCGGCCACCGCCTGATGCGGCAACTGGTCGGCCAGGACCATGCGCCGTCCCGCGAACAGCTGCCGGACAATGCGATCCTGATCGCGCGCGCGATGGGCCCGGCCGCCCTGCTCGACTATGACCGCAAGCGCCTGCGCGGCCTCGTGCTGGAGGAAGGCACCGCCAATTCCCACGTCTCGATCGTGGCGCGCGCGCTCGGCATTCCCGCGGTCGGCGAAATCCCCAACGCGCCGGGGCTCGCCGATCCCGGCGACGCCATCATCGTCGATGGCACCTCGGGCTCGATCTATGTGCGCCCTTCGGCCGAGATCGAATCGGCCTATGCCGAGCGGGTAAGATTCCGCGCGCGGCGGCAGGCGCAATATTCGGCGCTGCGCGACAAGCCCTGCGTGACCAAAGACGGCCAGAAGATCGAGCTGATGATCAATGCCGGCCTCGTCATCGACCTGCCGCATATCGACGACACCGGCAGCGCCGGCATCGGGCTGTTCCGCACCGAACTGCAATTCATGGTCGGCCAGAGCCTGCCGCGCACCTCTGACCAGCTCGCGCTGTATCGCACCGTGCTGGACGCCGCGGGATCGAAGCCGGTCACGTTCCGCACGCTCGACATCGGCGGCGACAAGGCGCTGCCCTATATGGAAACCGTGATCGAGGAAAATCCCGCGCTCGGCTGGCGCGCGATCCGGCTCGGGCTCGACCGTCCCGGCCTGTTGCGCGGCCAGATTCGCGCGCTGCTGCGCGCCGGCGGCGGCCGCGCGCTGAAGATCATGTTTCCGATGATTTCGGAAGTCGCCGAGTTCGATCAGGCCAAGGCCATCGTCGAGCGCGAGCTGACCTATCTGCGTCAACACGGCCACGCGCTGCCGGAACGCATCGACGTCGGCACCATGGTCGAAGTGCCGGCGCTGCTTTACCAGATGGACGAACTCCTGAAGAAGGTCGATTTCATCTCGATCGGATCGAACGACCTGTTCCAGTTCATGTTCGCGGTCGACCGCGGCAATGCCAAGGTCTCCGAACGGTTCGACACCATGTCGGCGCCGATCTTGAGGGCCTTGCGCGACATCGTGCGCAAGGCCGATGCGGCCAAGAAAAGCGCCTCGCTGTGCGGCGAGATGGCGTCAAAACCGCTCGGCGCGCTGGCGCTGATCGCGCTCGGTTACCGCTCGCTGTCGCTGTCGGCGACCGCGCATGGCCCGGTGAAAGCGCTGATCCTCGATCTCGATGCCAGGAAGGCCGAGGCCGTCATGATGCCGCTGCTTGAAGCGCCGGCCGGCAGCGTCTCGATCCGGCAGAAGCTGACGGAATTCGCGGAAGCCGAAGGGTTGTCGTTGTAGCGAGGCTCTGCCCCCGCAACGCCCCCTTCCCTTTTCGCCATTGAGAACTCCGACATGTTACCCGAAGCCAAACTCGATATCCTGCTCGCCCATCACGCTTCGCTCGAGGCGGAGCTGCTCGCCCAATTGAGCTCGGAGAAATACGTCCAGATCACGCGCGAGCTCGCCGAGCTCAATCCGCTGATCGATGCCGTCAAGGCCTATCGCGCGGCGCGCGCCGAAATAACCGACACCGAAACGTTGCTGGCGGATTCCGCCGCCGATCCTGACATGCGCGGCATGGCGGAAGCCGAGCTCGAGACGCTGCAGACGCGTGTTGGCGAACTCGAGCAGAAGATCCGCGTCGCGCTGTTGCCGAAGGACGCGATGGACGACCGCAACGTGATGCTGGAAATCCGCGCCGGCACCGGCGGCGACGAGGCGTCACTGTTCGCCGGCGACCTGTTCCGGATGTATGAGCGTTTTGCCGCGCTGCAGGGCTGGAAGGTCGAAGTGATCTCCGCCAGCGAGGGCACCATGGGCGGCTACAAGGAAATCATCGCCGAAGTGCAGGGCCGCGGCGCGTTCGCCAAACTGAAATTCGAGTCCGGCGCGCACCGCGTGCAGCGCGTGCCCGACACCGAAACGCAGGGCCGCATCCACACCTCGGCGGCAACCGTTGCGGTCTTGCCCGAGGTCGAGGATGTCGATGTCGACATCAAGAACGAGGACTTGCGGATCGAGACCATGCGCGCACAGGGCGCCGGCGGCCAGCACGTCAACAAGACCGAATCCGCGATCCGCATCACCCACATCCCGACCGGCATCGTTGTCATGATGCAGGACAGCCGCTCGCAGCACAAGAACCGCGCCTCGGCGATGAACATCCTGCGCTCGCGCATCTACGACGCCGAACAGCAGCGCATCAATGCGACCCGCGCGGCCGACCGTCGCGAGAAAGTCGGCTCCGGTGACCGCTCCGAGCGCATCCGCACCTATAATTTCCCGCAAGGCCGCGTCACCGATCACCGCATCAACCTGACGCTCTATAAACTGCCGCAGGTGATCGCGGGCGAAGCGCTGGGTGAACTGATCGACGCGCTGACGACCGAGCATCAGGCCGCCCAACTCGCCGCCCAGGGCGCGGCGGCGTGAGTGCCCTGCTCCGGCTCTTGCTGAGGCGTTCCTACAATCTCCTTGTCGTCCCTGCGAACGCAGGGACCCATAACCACCGGCGTTCGTTATTGCGCGAGATATCAACACCCACCGCCCACATCGAGAGGCCGCGGCGCCGCGATGAGCGCAATTGCGCTCACGCTGGGGGTCCCCGCTTTCGCGGGGACGACGGATGGCGCGAGGATACCGCATGACGGATTCCTTCGCCGGACAAACCGTCGAGGCCGCGCGGCGCATACTCACCGCACGTTTCAAATCCGATGCGATCGAATCCAGCGAACTCGATGCGCGGTTGCTGGTCGGCGCGGTGCTTGGCCTTGATCTCACCGGCCTGATCACGGCCGCGCAGCGGCAACTTACGGCAGACCAATCACTGCGGCTGGAAGATTTCGCGGAGCGTCGCCTGCGAGGCGAGCCGGTCGCGCGTATTGTCGGCCACAAGGAATTCTGGGGCCTGCCGCTAGAGCTCTCGGCTGCGACGCTGGTGCCGCGGCCTGACACCGAGACGGTGGTCGAGCTGGCGCTGGAATTATTGCGTGCCGGCGGCGCGCTCGGCCGCAAATTGCGTATCGCCGACCTCGGCACCGGCTCCGGGGCGATCCTGCTGGCGTTGTTGTCGGAGCTGCCGAACGCGCACGGGTTCGGCACCGACATTTCGCCAGCCGCCCTGCAGACCGCCGATACCAATGCCGCGTCGGCAGGGCTCTCTGATCGGACGACGTTCATCGGCTGCGATTACGCCTCCGGATTGACCGGGTCGTTCGACCTGATCGTGTCCAACCCGCCCTATATCCGCTCGGCTGACATCGCCGGTCTCGCCATCGATGTCCGGGAATATGACCCGCTGGCGGCGCTCGATGGCGGCGCCGACGGACTGGATGCCTACCGCGCGCTGATCCCCCAGGCCGCCCCCCTTCTGGCGCCGGGTGCGGCCCTGGTTGTGGAGGCCGGGGAGGGCCAAAGCGGGCAAATCCAGGCCTTGATGGCGGCGGCGGGGCTGATCCCGGCAGGCGCCCCCAAAGCCGATCTGGCGGGCATTCCGAGGGCGGTCGCGGGCGGCAAAATGCCCCGATAAGGCCCTATTGGAACGCAAAAAAACCGCTTGGAATATTGCCCGGGAGCGACTACGTTCCGGTCACAACATCGGTCCAGGGTTGCCGCCCCCGTAATAACGGGTGGGGGCCTGAGTTCTCGAAACGAGAGCCCGCCGAGTGAAAGGTTCCAAAACGCAGGTCCAATCGAGCGCAATAGCCTGAGCTGTGCTGCTCTCGACCGCAAAGCGAACGAAAGCCTGATATTGCGCTTGAATACCTACGCAAGAAACAGTCACGCAAAACAGTTACGTAGAGCCTGTGCTCCAGCGGCTGTTGAGCTTGTTTCGGTCGGGCGTGTTTCTGTTGGGCTGGTTTTGGCAGGCTAAGTAATTTGGTCCGGCTGGCTGTGAACGCCGGCGGTTGGGGAACGCGTCCTTGTTGAACGCGAGGGTTGGCGAAATCGACGTCATGAATTTGAACGACACCGTGAATCGGTGCGCACAGTCGTGTGCCCGGTCCGGTGAGGCTACGACGGCAACGGCATAACTTCAGGGCTGGAATAAAGGCGAGACATGAGAAACGGTCAGAACAACAAGCGGATGCGTAACCGGAATAATAACAACAATAATAACAACAATAATAATAACCGGCGCGGTCAAAACCCGATGACCCGGGTGTTCGAATCGAACGGACCCGACATCAAGATTCGCGGCACCGCCTCCCACGTAGCGGAGAAATACGTCCAGCTGGCGCGTGACGCGCGCTCATCCGGCGACCCGGTTGCGGCCGAGAATTACTACCAGCACGCCGAGCATTATTTCCGCCTGATCGCTGCCGCCCAGGAGCAATTCCGGCAGAACCAGCCGCAGCCGCGCACCGAAAACGAAATGCCGGCCGAGGAGCACGACGAAGAGGGCGAGAACTTCAACCATTTCGGCCAGGAGCCGGGCTTCGTGCCGCAGCAGCAACAGCCGTTTGTGCCCCGCGAGAACAATCAGCAGCGCGATTTCCAGCCGCGTGAGGGGCAACCCTTCCCGCGCGACCGCGACCAGCAGCCGCGCGAGCATCATCGCGAACAGCGCGAACATCGTCCGCAACCGCAATATCAGCCGCAGCCCCAGCCGCAGCCGGTGATTGCCGATACCGGCGGCGTCGACCGTCTGCCGTCTTTCATCACCGGGCCGCAGCCGCAGGTGAACGCCGCGCCGGGCGCCTTCGAAGGCAATGGCGGCGGTGAACGTTTCCCGCGCCGGCGCCGCCGGCCGCACGGCCCGCGTCCCGACAACGCAGCCGCCGCGCCGGTCCCGAGCGAAGATTTCAATCCGGGGAATGAGTAACTAGCGCACGCGTGAGCTGCGCACAGGCAGTTTCAAAGGGTGGGCATCGCGCAAGCATGCCCGCCCTTTTTCATGCCCGCGTCGCCGTCGTCGACGATGGCACCAGCACCGGCTGCAGCGACGGAATCAGCCGCGTGCGTTCGCGATGCGCGGGAATCGCACGGTAGACCTGCTTGGTCGCCTCCACGATGTGCACGCCGGCGAACGGCAGCGACAGCGCCGCACCGACGCGCTCCCACGCCATCGCCGAACGCAGGAACCAGCCTTTGCCGACCGGCGGAAGGAACAGCGCCTCGCCCCACGCCGTCGGCGTGAACCAGGTCTGCCGCAGCAATTGCGTGATCTGCGCGCGCGAATAGGGCCGGCCATGACCGAACGGCGTGTTATCCGTGCGGGTCCACACGCCGCGGCGATTGGGAATCACCGCAATCAGGCGCCCCGACGGCGCCAGCACACGCCACACCTCACGCAGCAAACGTTCCGGATCGTCGGACATTTCCAGCGCATGCACCAGCAGGATGCGATCAACGGCAGCGTCCGGTAGCGGCATCGAGAATTCATCGATCAGGGTCGCCAGCGCCGGCCGCGCCGTCGGCCATTTCAATACGCCCTGCTGCGCCGGCATGAACGCGATGCAGCGTTCGGAATCTTCGCGAAACAGGCCGAGATAGGGCGTGGGATAACCCAACCCAAGCACGCGAAGCCCGTCCGCATCAGGCCATCGCGCCCGGATGCCGCGATTGATCAGCTGCCGCGCCACGATGCCGAGGCGGCGCGAATAGAAATCGCGGAGATCGATCACGTCGATGGTCATGAGTTCAATCTATCACGCCGCTGTTCCCCGCGGGGTGCGGAAATTTGCATTGCCGCAGGAGCGTTAACGCCATATTTCCTGCCCATATGTGGCGTGTTAGAGCTTGATCGGGAAAGGCGCGCCCCGTACTTCGATGGCGGGGCGGGCCCCGGTTTTCCGAAGAAATCATGCTCAGGCAAGAAATCACTCATACTGTTCGTGGAGATACCATGGCTTCGGAAATTCGCACCTTTACCTGCCTCAACGACAATTTCGGCTATCTGATCCACGATCCCGCGACCAAAGCGACCGCCTCGATCGACGCGCCGGAAGCCGGCCCCATCCTCAAGGCGCTGGAGCGCGAAGGCTGGACGCTGACGGATATTCTGATCACCCATCACCACCACGACCATGTCGGCGGCGTCGCCGAGCTGAAGCATAAGTACAATTGCCGCGTCGTCGCCCCGCACGACAAATCCGCCGCGATCGCCAATGTCGATCTGCGCGCCGCCCATGGCGACGTCATCAAGGTCGGCAGCCTCCTGGTGCGCGTGCTGGAAACGCCCGGCCACACGCTCGACCACATCTCCTATGTGTTCGACAGCGAAAAAGCGCTGTTCGCCGCCGACACGCTGTTCTCGATCGGATGCGGCCGGGTGTTCGAAGGCGACTATCCCATGATGTGGGATTCGCTGCTGAAGCTGCGCGCGCTGCCGGATGATTTCAAACTGTATTGCGGCCACGAATATACCGCCTCCAACGTCAAATTCGCGCTCACGGTCGAGCCCGACAATGCCGCGCTGGTCGCGCGTGCCGCGGAAGTCACGAAGTTGCGCGCGGAGAATAAGCCGACCATTCCGGTACTGCTCGGCGAGGAGAAGAAGGCCAACGTATTCCTGCGCGCCGACGAGCCGTCGGTCGCCGCCAAGCTGCACATGAAGGGCGCCAACGCCGCCGACGTGTTCGGCGAATTGCGCGAACGCAAGAACAAGTCCTGATGACGCTCCCGGCAATTACTGCCGAGACAAGTGCCGCCGAGATCATCGCGCGGCTCGAGCTGAAGCCGCATCCGGAGGGTGGGCATTATCGCGAGACGTTTCGTGATTCCCGCACCGATGCGAACGGCCGCTCGCGGTCCACCGCGATCTATTTCCTGCTGGCGCGCGGCGAGCGCTCGCACTGGCATCGCATCGATGCCGTCGAGGTCTGGCATTACTACGCCGGCAGCGCGCTGACGTTGAAAATCGCCGACGATGACGGGCAATGGAGTTTCAGGCTCGGCCCGAACCTCGCCGCCGGCGAGCAGCCGCAGGCGACCGTGCCTCCCGACACCTGGCAGGCCGCCGAGAGCACCGGCGACTGGACATTGGTCGGCTGCACCGTGGCGCCGGGATTCGATTTTGCGACATTCGAGATGGCGCCGAAGGATTGGGAGCCTTCGTAGGATGGGTGGAGCCAACGGGTCGCGCGAATGCGCGCCCGATGACAGGCTCCGCGATACCCATCAATTGCATCCGTGCGGTGAGATGATGGGTATCGCTGCGCTCCACCCATCCTACGGTCTTTTTCTCCACACCATATCCTTGGCCGCGATCAGGCCGCCGCCGGCGATCAGGATTGCGGCAATCGCGATCGTGGCGCTCGCCGTGGCATAGCCTGCGAGGATCAGGAACGCGGTCGAGAGCAATGGCGTCGCGTAAGACGCCGCGCCGAGCACACGGATGTCGCCGCGCTTCATGCCGATGTCCCAGGTAAAGAACGCAGCGCCGACCGGACCGACGCCGAGTGCGATAATGGCAAGCCATTGCCCTGACGTTGCAGGCCAGACCGTGGTCTCGACCAGGCCATGGACGAGGGCCGCGAGCAGCGCGGTGGCGAGGCAAAAGCCTGCCACCGCGTCGGTCGGCACCGCCTTGAGCTTGCGCGACATCACCGAATAGGCCGCCCACACGAAGGCCGCGACGAAGGCCGCCGCCAGTCCCGGAATCTGGGCCGGCGCAAAACCGCCGCCGCTATTGCCTGACAACAGCAACACCGTGCCGGCAAGACCGAGCAGCGCGCCGATGATGTGATGCGCCGCCAGCCGCTCGCCCGGCAGCAGCGAGGAGAACAGCACGATCAAAAGCGGCCAGAGATAATTGATGAGCCCGGCTTCGGCCGGTGGCGCAAAGCGCAGCGCCAGGAAATACAGCGCGTGATAGCCGAACAGCCCGCCGACGCCGACCACCCACGCGGTCGGCGATTGCCGTAACGCGGCGAAGGCCGCGGGCCGCCAGATGAAGCTGATGAAAGCGACCGCCGCCCCGATCGCGAACGTCATCGCCGCGAGCTGAAACGCCGGAATTTTTCCGGTCGCAACCGTCAGGACCGACAGCAGCGACCACATCATGATCGCGGTCAGTCCGATAAGTGTGGCGGTACGGGGAGTCATCTTGGCCGGTGCGAGATTTTTCCGTCATGGCCGGGCTTGTCCCGGCCATCCACGTTTTTCTAACGTCGTTGTAAAGACGTGGATGCCCGGCACAAGGCCGGGCATGACGACTTCTTGATATGTTGTGGCTGCGGGCGACCGAGCCCGGAATCGCGAGATTCCGGGTCCACGCGTTACCGCGTGTCCCGGAATGACTACGTCACATCACACCATGTATTGCCCGCCGTTGATCGTCAGCGTCGAGCCGGTGATGGCGCCGGCCTCGTCGGCGGCGAGGAAGACCACCGCGCGGGCGATTTCTTCAGGCTCGCCGAGGCGATTGACCGGGATCAGCGGCAGGATGCTCTTCTCCAGCACGTCCTTGGGCACCGCCTGCACCATTTCGGTGTTGATGTAGCCGGGGCAGATCGCGTTCACGGTGATGCCGCCCTTGGCGTTCTCCAGCGCCAGCGCCTTGGTGAAGCCGATGTCGCCGGCCTTGGCCGCCGAGTAATTGACCTGGCCGAACTGTCCCTTCTGGCCGTTGATCGAGGAGATGTTGATGACGCGGCCGAATTTGCGGGCGCGCATGCCCTCGATCACCTGACGGGTCATGTTGAACAGCGAGCCGAGATTGGTGTTGATGACCGCGTTCCACTGATCGAGCGTCATCTTGTGGAAGGCGCCGTCCTTGGTGATGCCGGCATTGTTGATCAGCACGTCGACCGGGCCGAGATCGGCCTCGACTTTCTTGACGCCGTCAGCGCAAGCGTCGAACGAGCTGACGTCCCATTTGTAAACGGGAATGCCGGTCTCCGATTTGAATTTCTCCGCCGCGGCGTCATTGCCGGCATAGCTCGCCGCAACCTTGTAGCCCGCTGCCTTCAGCGATTTGCTGATCGCAGCACCAATGCCCCTCGTGCCCCCCGTAACCAATGCAACACGTGCCATGCGTAGTCCTCCTTGGTGGTCTTTTTACGAGCCGGAATTGTCCCGGTCTTTGACGAAGCCTGCTCTTCAAAGTGCGGCGCGTTTTCTCACTCGATAACGCACCAGAGATGAAAATGCCCGGCGCAAGACCGGGCATTTCAGTTTTATCGATTTGAGCCGTGGTTGACAGATGAACTTTTCATCAACAACGCATCCTGTCTGCCTTTAGTTCAGTCGCGAGTTCAGTCGCGTGCAATGCACATCGCGATGCCCATGCCGCCACCGATGCACAGCGTGGCGAGGCCTTTCTTGGCATCGCGCTTCTGCATTTCGTGCAGCAGCGTCACCAGCACGCGGGCGCCGGAAGCGCCGACGGGATGGCCGATCGCGATCGCACCGCCATTGACGTTAACCTTGGAGGTATCCCAGCCGAGGTCCTTGTTGACCGCGCAAGCCTGCGCCGCGAACGCCTCGTTGGCCTCGATCAGGTCCAGATCGGCGATGTTCCAGCCGGCCTTCTTCAGCGCGGCGCGCGAAGCCGGGATCGGTCCGGTGCCCATAATCTTGGGATCGACGCCAGCCTGGCCCCAGGACGCGATGCGGCCGAGGATCTTCTTGCCTTCCTTGGCGGCCTGCTTGGCGGTCATCAGCACCACCACGCCGGCGCCGTCATTGATGCCGGAGGCGCTGCCTGCGGTGACGGTGCCGTCCTTCTCAAAGGCGGGTTTCAGCTTGGCCATCGCGTCGACGGTGGCGCCATGGCGCGGATATTCATCGGCGCTGACGATGATGTCGCCCTTGCGGGACTTGATGGTGACGGGGACGATCTCGTCGTTGAACTTGCCGGCCTTCTGCGCCGCCTCGGCCTTGTTCTGCGAATGAACCGCGAACTCGTCCTGCTGCGCGCGGGTGATCTGGTACTGCCGCGCGACGTTCTCGGCGGTGTTGCCCATGTGGTAGCCGTTGAAGGCATCCCACAGGCCGTCCTTGATCATGGTGTCGACCAGCTCGAGGCCGCCCATCTTGA
This sequence comes from Bradyrhizobium sp. JYMT SZCCT0428, assembly GCF_018131075.1. Taxonomy (GTDB): domain Bacteria; phylum Pseudomonadota; class Alphaproteobacteria; order Rhizobiales; family Xanthobacteraceae; genus Bradyrhizobium. The sequence continues at coordinate 49,552 of NZ_JAFCLS010000026.1, forward strand.
CGCCGCCGCGCAGATATTGCGCGTGCGGGGCCATGCTCATGGATTCCTGGCCGCCGGCGACGACGATTTCCGAATCGCCGTTGAGCAGCGCCTGATAGCCGAGCGCGACGGTGCGCAGGCCCGAGCCGCAAAGCTGGTTGACGCCCCAGGCCGGGCTTTCCACCGGGATGCCGGCCGCGATCGAGGCCTGGCGGGCGGGATTCTGGCCCTGCGCCGCGGTCAGGATCTGACCCATGATGACTTCGGACACGCGGCCCGGCTCGATGCCAGCCCGCTCCAGCGCGGCCTTGATGGCGATGGCGCCAAGATCATGGGCCGGGGTGGTGGCGAACGCGCCGTTGAAGCTGCCGACCGGGGTGCGGGCGGCGCTGACGATGACGACATCGTCTGACATGGACATCTCCTGTGGGCTTGAGGTTTCTCGACGGCGGGCGGCCGGATGGCGGGCCTGTCTCTTGGGACCATCCTGTTAACCTAGGCATCGTGTGTCAATCGGCCAGAGGGGAAAATCACGCCGCGGCGCATTCAAAATAGCGTCCTTGGCAGTTTCCATAGCAGTACCCATGCCTTGGAATTAACCGTGCCGCACAAAACGGTAGCCGAGCCGCATTGAAAATGCTTACTTTGCTGCGTTGCGTTGCTCGTCTGCCCGCCGGCGATGCCGTCGGGTTCCCCGCTCTCGGTATGGATGTGTGAGCCCCATGGCCATGGCCAAGTCAGAACAACCCACCACGATCAAGAAATACGCTAACCGGCGGCTCTATAATACCGGCACCAGCACCTATGTGACGCTCGAGGATCTCGCAGCGATGGTGAAGGATGGCGAGGATTTTCTCGTCTATGACGCCAAGACCGGTGACGACATCACCCGCTCGGTGCTGGCGCAGATCATCTTCGAACAGGAAAACAAGGCGGGGCAAAATCTGCTGCCGACCACGTTCCTGCGCCAGCTGATCCGCTTCTACGGCGACAGCATGCAGATGGTGGTTCCGAAATATCTGGAACAATCGATCGACACGCTGACGCGCGAGCAGGAAAAGTTCCGCAAGCAGCTCACCAACACGTTCTCGGGAACGCCATTTGCGCCGCTCGAAGAACACGTCCGCCGCAACATGGAACTGTTTCAGCAGACCTTCTCGATGTTCAAGCCGTTCGTGCCGCCGCGCGGCGGCGTGACGTCAGTCGAACCCGAGAAAGCGCCGGAGCCTGCGGCCAGCGAAGACAATATCGACGACCTTCGCCGTCAGATGAAAGACATGCAGGACCGCCTCGAGCGCATGTCGAAAGAGCCGAAGAAGGAAGAGTGAGGCGCTTCGGCGCTCGCGCGATTGCTAGCTTAATTCGTCATGGCCGGGCTTGTCCCGGCCATCCACGTTGAGAGCGCGTTAAGACGTGGATGCCCGGCACAAGGCCGGGCATGACGATGAACTGCAGCAATCCCGCTCAACTCGCCGCCGGCAACACCGTCTCGGCGGGCACAGCCCACGGCCGCTGCGGTGACGCGAGGCCGATCAGGCGGCCCTGGATGTAGTCGCAGCCCCATTCGCGCAGCATGACCGCGGACTCTTCGTCCTGCACCCATTCCGCCACCGTCTTGATCTGCAGCCGCCGCGCCAGATCGATCAGCGTCTGCACGAAGGCGCGATCGTCGGCCGAGCGCGCGATGTTCTGCACGAAGGCGCCGTCGATCTTCACGATGTCGACGCCGAGCTTGCGCAGATTCCGGAACGACGTGTAGCCGGCGCCGAAATCGTCGATCGCGATCCGGCTGCCGAAATTCTTTAAGCGGGTGACGAAGCCTCTGATGTCGTCGATATCCTGGATCGCCACGGTCTCGGTGATTTCCACGATCAGCCGTTCGGCCACGCCCGGATGCGCACGCATCAGGGATTCGATCGAGGCCGACCAGTCCGGATCCATCGTGGTGTCGGGTGAGATGTTGAGGCTGAGCTGCACGTTCGGTGACGTCGCGAGTTCGGCGACCGCGAGTTCCAGGACGCGGTGATCGACCATCCGGATCAGGCCAAGTCGTTCTGCGACGGGGACGATATCCGGTGCCAGCAACGCCTGGCCGTTGTCCTGCTCCATCCGCACCAGGCATTCGTAGAACGCCGGCTGGCGCGAACGCGCTTCCACCACCGGCTCGAACGCGGTCACGATCCGGCGCTCGTTCAGCGCGGTGACGATTTCATCGGTGACGCGGATGTTGACGCGGCGCTGGGCGTCGCGCTCGACATTCGGCTTCCACAGCGCAAATGATCCGGCGCGGCGGCTCTTGGCGCCATCCAGCGTTTCCTGGGCGCGGGTGACGGCCTCATCGGCGCTGCGGGCGTAACGCGGGATGCTGATCGCGCCGATCGACGCCGTTACCGACACTGGGCCTGATACGGTCGGTACCACCTCGTCACGAATGCCGGCCAGAAAGCGCTCGGCCGCGACATTGGTGTCGTCGACGGTGCAGTTGCGCAGGATCAGCCCGAATTTGTTGCCGGAGAATCGCCCGAGCACATCGCCGCCGCGGAGCCGCGCACGAATCCGTTTTCCGACTTCCGCGATCACGCCATCGGCGACATCGAAGCCGAAAGCGTCGTTGATCCGCGCCAGATGGTCGATGCCGATCAGCATGAAGGCGCAGGACGAACGGAAGCGCGCGGCTTCCTCGATCGCCTCGGCGAGCGCGGCGACCAAATGGGTGCGATTGAGTTCGCCGGTCAGCGGGTCGTGCCGCGAGAGCCGCACGAGCTGCTCATCGCGGGCGCGGCGCTCATTGTCGACGCGGACGACGCCTTGCGCGCGCGCCGGCTTGCCGTCGGCGCCGGCGAACCAGCAGCCGGTTTCCTCGATCCAGATCACGGGCGCGGAGGTCGAGGCCCGCACGCCATATTCGACCCGGTAGGCGACACCCTCGCCGCCGTGCGCCGGGGCCGTGTGACCCAGCGCGTCTGACCGGATCGACCCTTTCGGCTCGATCAGCTTGGCGAACCCGGCGCCGCTGGCCAGCGCTTCCGGGGCGATGTCGGTAAAGACCGAGGCGGCGTTGTCGCTCCAGGCGATGCTGTCGGCGGCGAGATCCCAGACGAACGTCGCCTGCCCGAGCGAAGCGAGGATGCTGGAGGCTTGCGGGACAGCGGACATCAAAGTCGCCTCGATTCGGGACAGCCCAAAGACAGACAAAGGTGATTCTGGCACCTTCAGGATAGTGGTTCTATCGAATCAGAGGCTAGGCAAAGTTCATAAATAATCTGGAAACCACGTTTTACGGCTATCGCAAACCTTGAGGGAACCAACCGGGACGCATCGGCATAGGCCTTGCGAGGAGCTGATCGCAGTAGGGTGTCACGTCCCAAAACGTGACAGTTTTAGCCGGTTCAGTGCGATGCTCGATACCGAACGATCAGAAGATATCCTGGACGTAGACGTCTCCGACGCCGACGCGCCGGCCTGTGTCGCGCTCGTGCCGGTGACCCAAACGGTGCACTGGTCGCGGAAAGCGACCATGGCGCGACCCGACCCGACCTTTCTGACTCAACTGATCGCGACCGCCGACCAGGCCCCACAAACGCGCTGCTTGCGACGTGCCTCGATCGAGGATGCGCAGGCGGCCTATGGCGCACACCCCCAGGAACGCCGCAGCGTGGCACGGCGGACCCGACAGGTCATCTGAGCGAGAAATCTGATCCGACGACCGGTCAGCGCGGCGGCTTGTCCGGGGACGGCGTCGCACCGCTACCCGGCTGTATCCCCGGCGAGGGGACCTCCGGCGAAGCCGCATGGGGCGCGACAGCAGGTGCGGGCGCCGGTTCCGGGTGATCGAGCAACACTGATTCAGCGACCGATGCCGCGGGCGGCACTGTCGCTTGTGCCGGCGCAGGCTCGGGTTTCGGCTCGGCCACCGGCGGCTCGGCCTGCGGCTCAGGTCTCGGTTCAGGTTTTCTTGCGCCCTTGGCGGACACCGCAGGCGCCACGATCGCGCGCCGCCGCGTACGCAAGGCAAGGCCGGACAGGAAATCGACCAGCGCAAGCGACGTCAGCAGGAAATAGGTCGAGGTGCCGAACTTCGGCCACAGCACGAATTCGGCAGCGGCCGCGCCGAACACGATCAGCGACAGCAGATGGTCGGTGAGATATTTCGCGCCGGGACGCGCGCCCTTGATGACTTCGAACATCAACAGGAAGATGCCGACCGCGACCAGAACGTCGCTCAGCGTCACCTGCCATTCCACGCCCGACATCAGCATCAGCTTCAGCAGCGGCGTGCTGAAAGCGACTTCCGGCATCAGGAAGGCGATGATGTTGTAGATCGCGAGCGGAATCAGAAGCAGCGGAAATCCGACCATGGACATCGGCGAGGCCTTAACTAAAGGAAACTTGAACGCTCCTAAGGCGAAGCATCGCGCTTCGCCACCGGGAACCGTCTTACCCCATCCGTTGGCCGAATTCAGGCAGGCACGGCTGAACCGCCGCGCCAAGCCTGGGCCCGATCAGGATTCCTTCTTGGCCTTCAGAACCTGCCGGCCCTTGTACATGCCGGTCTTCAGGTCGAGGTGGTGCGGACGGCGCAATTCGCCCGAATCCTTGTCTTCGGCATAGGTCGGCTTCTTCAGGGCGTCCGCCGAGCGGCGCATGCCACGCCGCGAGGGCGATGTTTTTCTTCTGGGAACGGCCATAACGGTCCTCTAGGGGTGTTGTCGGAGGGCATCGTCCCGGGTAGCGGACCGCCCAGCGCTTCAAAGCACGGGCTGCGATGCCGATAAGGCCGCGCTTATAGAGGAAGGGATGACGTATGGCTAGGGTTTGCCACGGTTAAATCGGCCGAAAATTGGCTCAAAATGCACGATTTTCGCTCCAGCACCGCTGCAGCGCGGATGCATTGGCCCGGGCCATGTAGGTGCCGGCCAGACGCCGCACCCCCGGGCCGGGATTACGGGCGCTGCGCCTGACCGGATTGGGCAGGATCGCCGCCAGCAGGGCCGCCTCGCGCGGCGACAGGGTCGCAGCCGAACGGCCGAACGCGTATTGGGACCCGGCCTCGGCGCCGAACTGCCCGGAGGGGCCGAGTTCGGCGATGTTGAGGTAGATCTCGAGAATCCGCTGCTTGGACAGCACCAGGTCGATCCACATCGCCAGCGGCAGCTCCAGCGCCTTGCGGACCACGCTGCGGCCCGGCCACAGGAACAGGTTCTTGGCCACCTGCTGGGTGATGGTGGAGCCGCCGCCCGACACCTCGCCTTCTTCGTGATCCTCGATCGCATCCTGCAGGGCGCTCCAATCGACCCCGCGATGGGCGCAGAATTTGGCGTCCTCGGACCCGACGACCGAGCGCGGCAGCGACGGCGAAATCGCCTTGAAATCGATCCATTGCCGCGACACCGGCGCGCCCTTGAGCCAGCGCCAGGCCATCAGCGTCGAGACCGGATGGCCGGTGCGATAGAACGGCGTCACCAGATACGGCAACAGCAGCAGCGCCAGCAAAATCAGCAATAAGATTCGGACAAAGCGCAAATTCGGATGCTTCCGGTTCAGCCCAGCCGGCTCAAGGATCGGTCAACAGACCCCTTAATAGGTGACATCACCATGATTTTTCGCGGGTTTTCCAGCACTTTTAAGGCGACTCAAGCCGGGAAGCGGAATTGACTGACGCCGTGCCATCAACGATTGTCCGGCAAAATTGATCTGGAGCCATTCTTAAATGACGACCGCCACTGCCGATTTCACCAAACGATTGGATCAGACCGCCGAAGATACCGAGGCCCTGCTGGCGAAGCTGCTGTCGGATACGCTGTTATCAGACGAGATCGCGCGGCCGAAGCGGCTGATGGACGCGATGCGCTATTCAAGCCTCGGCGGGGGCAAGCGCCTGCGGCCGTTCCTGGTGGTCGAGAGCTCGGCCGTGTTCGGCGTTCCGCGCGACGCCGCGCTGCTGGCCGGCGCCGCGCTCGAATGCATTCACTGCTACTCGCTGATCCATGACGATCTGCCGGCGATGGACAACAGCGACCTCCGCCGCGGCCGGCCGACGCTGCACAAGAAGACCGACGACGCCACCGCGATCCTCGCCGGCGACGGCCTGCTGACGCTGGCGTTCGACATCGTGACCCGCGACGAGATTCATCCGGATCCCACCGTGCGCCTGCTGCTGACGCGCGCGCTCGCCCGCGCCTCGGGGATCGGCGGCATGGTCGGTGGACAAATACTCGACCTCGCCGGCGAAGGCCGGTTCGGCGACCGCGAACCGGTCGACGTGGCGCGGCTGCAGCAGATGAAGACCGGCGCGCTGCTCCGCTATGGCTGCATCGCAGGCGCGATCCTCGGCCAGTCCACGCAACAGGAATATCAGGCGCTCGACGATTACGGCCGCGCGCTCGGCGAGGCGTTCCAGATCGCCGACGATCTGCTCGACGTCGAAGGCGACGCCGCAGCCCTCGGCAAACCCGCCGGCGCCGATGCCGCGCTCGGCAAGACCACCTTCGTCACCCAGCTCGGTATCGACGGTGCCAAGCAGCGCGTGCGCGACTTGCTGGCGCGCGCGGATTCCGCGCTGTCGATCTTCGGCGCCAAGGGTGACGTGCTGAAGGCCGCGTCGCGCTTCGTCGCCGATCGCAAGAGCTGACGTGCCATCGCAGAAGAAGGAGCTCGACGAGTTCGTCGACCGGTTCAGGAAAAAGCCGGTTCTGCTCCGTGTGGTCTATGGGCGGCCACGCACCTTCTTCGCGATCGCAGTCGGTATCGCCGCGTTCTTCTTGCTGCCGGGCTCGCTGCGGCTGGTAACGCGGCTGCTGGTCGGCTGGGACATTTTCGTTGCGCTGTATCTGGTGCTGGTTTTCACCATGGTGTTTCGCAGCGGCATGGCGCACATCCGCCGCAACGCGGCACTGCAGGACGACGGCCGTTTCCTGATTCTGCTGCTGACGGCGCTCGGCGCGTTTGCCAGCATCGCGGCCATCGTGTTCGAACTCGGCGCCTCCAACCGCAGCGCGCCGGGACTTGTGCTGGCGACGGTGACCATCGCCCTGTCATGGGCGGCGGTACACACGGCGTTCTCGCTGCACTACGCGCATGAGTATTACCGCGGCGGCAAACCTGGCGGCCTGCAGTTTCCGAGCGGCGACCAGCATGAGGACGCCGATTACTGGGATTTCGTCTACTTCTCGTTCGTGATCGGGATGACCGCGCAGGTTTCCGATGTCGGGATTACCGACAAGATCATCCGCCGCACCGCTACCGTGCACGGCGTCATCTCGTTCGTGTTCAATACCGCGCTGGTCGCGCTGATGGTCAATATCGCCGCGAGCGCGATCTAGATTCCTAGTTTTGACGCGTTTTCTATCGCAGATAAGTCTACGCAATCTGCGTAAACTTGATTGCTACCGAACCGGTATGCACTTCGCTGGAAAACGCTATGCGCGCGTCAGCGGCACACCTGGATATTGCCGCCGCTTGGATATGGGCCGCCCGCCTCAAACGTCCTGAATTCGACGCGACAACCGGCGTTCGCAGAACGGCAGCCGGACTGATCGCATACGACCTGGCCAGATCCCCGGCCGGATGCCTGAGGCGATCCTTGAGGCCGGGGCGCGCTGACCTCGGGCCGCGGCCGTTCGCGCACCGGACGCTCCGGGCGATCCTCGGTATCGCGCTTGGCCACCGGCTTGTTGGCGCGGCGCCTTTCGCATTCATTGTCGTCGTTGAGCACCGAACCCTGGGCGCAAGTGATCCTGCTGCAGCGGTCGCCATCGGCCCTGAAGCCATGTTCGCAGACCAGCGGACAGACGCGTGACGGTTTCAGCTTGATCACATCGAGCGTATCGACGCTGGCCACTTTGGCATCAAGCTTGGTCCCGGCGTAACGGTTGAACAGCGTCAGCGAGCGCTGCGAAGCCGCGTTCCAGTCGCCATCGGCAGCGCCGGTCAGGCAGCCTACACGGCGCAGTTCGGCCTGCACCGATTTGGTGACGTCGGTTGGCGCCGATGCGGGGGGCAGGGCCGCGAGATTGACGGCCTTTTCCTTGACCGGTTCCTTGACAGGTTCCTTGGCGGGCGCCGGTGCTTCAGCCGCGAGGCGCTTCTGTTCGGCCGCCGCGGCCTGGTCCTGCGCAATCTGCTTGGCCTTTTCGGCGGCGATGCGCGCCTGCTCGGCGGCCCTGGCATCGGCATCAGCCTTCGACTGCTCCGATCTCTGAGCGCCTTCGGCGACGAGCCGCGCCCGCTCCTGCTCGGCCAGCCGCGCTTTCTCGGTGGCGGCGACGCGGATTTCCTCGGCGGCGATCTTGTCGAGCTGCAGCTTGGCGAGGCTGGCGTAGAAGCCGTCGGGATATTGCATGAGGAAGGCGTCGAGCGCGTTCTTGTTGCCGAGCTGAAGCGCCAGTTCATAGTCGCGGCGGGCTTCCGCCTGCGCGCTGAGCGCGGGCGCAGGCGCCGCCGCGGCGGGCGCCGGTTTGGCAGGGGCCGGCACCAGCGGCACGTCTTCGCCGCCGAGCGAACCATAGACAAACGGCTCCTGCCGGTTGCCGGTGGTCTTGAGCACTTCGTCGCGGACAAATCCGAAAGCGCGGCGCACGTCGAGCCCCGGCGTCGCGATATGGCGCGACAGCGCTGCTGTGAACGGGCTGTTCTGGCCGTCGCCATCCGCCGCGGTGAATCCGGCCTTGGCCGAATAGGCGATCAGCACGTTCGGGCTGCTCGGCTCCACCTTGGCGAGGCCCTGCCCGATCGCGCGCGAGGCCACGGTCCGCTTCATGGTCTTGGAGAACGGATTGTCACGGCAGGCGTCGAGAATGACGAGCCGTAATTTTTTGGCCGGCTCGATCGCGATCAGCACGCGATCCAGCGACAGGGCCTCGTCGTAAACGTCCGTGTCGCGTTCCAGTTTTGCATCCACCGGAATCAGATAATTCGAGCCGTCCACCTCGATGCCGTGGCCGGCGTAATAGACGACGGCGATGTCGGCGTCCCGGGCACGGTCGGCGAAGTCGCGCAGTGCGCGCCGGGTTTCGGCCGCGGGCAGATCGCGGCGGGAATCGACGACATCGAAGCCGGCCTCCTTCAGCGTCGCGGCGATCTTGGCGCTGTCGTTAACCGGATTGGCAAGCTGCGGGACATTCCTGTAGGCGGAATTGCCCAGCACCAGGGCGACGCGCTTCTCGGCAAACGCCGGCTGGCACACCGCCAGCAGCGCCGCGGCGGCAAGCACCCATCGATCCAATTTTAGAGATCCAGACCTGATCATGACGCTTCCGGAGCCTCGCACTTTCGCACCGGATATACCTATCATGGGCATAGGGCCGGCTTTGTGAGTTGGGTCACGAACCGCATCGACCCGGATCGCGCCGCCATTTTACCGCCAATCCGGCAAACAGGCCACGGGTTACCGCGGCAGGTCATGTTGACGCCAGGCTCATCCGGCCGGCCTCGACCGCCAATTGCTACGCCTAATCCGGGCGTTCAGCGCGAGACAACGTGACCCTGGTACTGCGGCAAATCGTCGGTGATGGAGAACCAGGGCGCCTTGGAACCCACGAAGATGTGGGCTGAGGGGCGGATCGAGGGAGCGTCGACCAGCGTCCCCATCGCGACATGGACGAAGGCGCCATCGCGCACCACCGAATAGAGCAAGGAGCCGCATCGCCGGCAGTGCGCGTTATGGCCGGCATCGTCGCCATGGATCATCACATTGTCGTCACCCGCGGTGATGCTGAGCCTGTCGCGCGCGATGCCGGCAAACGGCTTAAACGCCGAACCGGTTGTCCGCCGGCAATTCGAACAATGGCAATTGAGGGCATATTCGAATGAATCGGCCACGGCGTAACGTACCGCCCCGCAGAAGCATTCTCCGGCCAGAATGCGAGCATTCGAATTCGCTGAACCCGTCATGATTCAATTCCCTGCTGCGGTCTTGAACTCATCCATAGCGCAATGCATCTGTTCGTGGCTTACTTCAACTCGAACAATCCTGCATCCTGGGGAGGACTATTGTGAGCGAAGATCGATCGAGCGTCGAAGCCGTCGTCCAGAATTATTTCGACGGCCTGTATGAAGGCAATGCCGACAAGCTCGGCGCGATCTTCGACCCCACCGCCGATTTGCGCTGGGTGGAGAAGGGCGAATTGCAGGTGCTGACCGTGCCGGACTGGCTGGACCGCGTGCGCAAGCGGCCGTCAGCCAAGGCCGAAGGCAAGCCGCGCGAGGATTTCATCGTCACCATCGACCGCTCGGACGAGTCCACCGCCTTCATCAAGGTGCGCTGCCAATTGCCGCCGCGTTACTTCACCGACTATCTGGTGGCGATGAAGCTCTCCGACGGCTGGAAGATCGTCTCGAAATCCTATCGCTACGATCTGCGCGAGTGACCGCTGCTTAGGCCTGCATAGGAGGAACGATCCGTGAGCTACGACCGTTCGACCGTGGAAGCCGTGATCCAGCATTATTTCGACGCCGTCTACGAAGGCGACGTCGACAAGCTCGGCGCGATCTTCCACCCTTCCGCCGACCTGCGCTCGCTGGAGAAAGGCAGGCTGAAGGTCCTCGCCATGCCCGACTGGCTGGACTACTTCCGCAAGCGGCCGTCGGCGAAGGCCGAAGGCAAGCCGCGCGAGGATTTCATCGTCGCCATCGACCGTTCGGACGAATCCACCGCCTTAATCAAGGTGCGCTGCCAATTGCCGCCGCTCTATTTCACCGACTATCTGGTGGCGATGAAGCTCTCCGATGGCTGGAAGATCGTCTCAAAATCCTACCGCTACGATCTGCGCGGGTAGCCTCCTCCGTCCGCGGGCCCCTCCGACCGGATTGACGTCCGAGGGGTTTCCCTGCGAATTGGGGAGATCATGGACGCCAAATTTCAGATCTTCTTGATCCTGCTCGCCGTGCTGGCCGGGACCGCCCTGCTGGCGCGGCGAATCAATGTCGCGTCGGCCATCCTGATGATGCTCGTCGGCATCGTGCTCGCCTTCGTGCCGGGCATGCCGTCGATCGAACTGCCGCCGGAACTGGTGCTGCTGGTGGTGCTGCCGCCGCTGATCTATTCGGCCAGCGTCGCCATGAGCTGGCGTGAATTCAAGTTCAACCTCCGTCCGATCACGCTGCTGGCGGTCGGCTGCGTGATTTTCACCACCTTCGCGGTCGCCGCCGCCACGCATTACCTGATCGGGCTGCCGTGGACCGTCGGCTTTCTGCTCGGCGCCATCGTCGCCCCGCCCGACGTGGTGGCGCCGCTGGCGATTGCCCGCAAGCTCGGCATGCCGCGCCGGATCCTGGTCGTGCTCGAGGGCGAGGGCCTGGTCAACGATGCGACCGCGCTGATCCTCTATCGCTTCGCGGTGGCGGCGATCCTGACCGGCATGTTCTCGCTGCCGAAGGCCACCGGCACGTTCGGCGTCATCGTCGTCGGCGAGTTGCTGTTCGGTCTCGCGGTGGGCTGGCTCAGCCTGCGCATGCGCCACCGCGCCCGCGATCCGCAGGTCGAGATTACGCTGTCGCTGATCACGCCCTACCTCGCTTTCTGGATTCCTCACCATCTCGGCGGTTCCGGCGTGATCGCCACCGTCGCCTGCGGGCTCTATATGAGCTGGAACGGGCCGCTTTTGATCTCATCGGCGACGCGCCTGCAGGGCATCTTCTTCTGGGACCTCGTGATCTATCTGGTCGAGGGTTTTCTGTTCTTGCTGACCGGCTTCCAGATGCGCTCGCTGTTCGAGAAATCGAAGGCGTTCCCGCTGGACGAAATCCTGTTCGCCACCGCGCTGGTCACGGTCATCGTGATCGTCGCGCGGTTCGCCTGGGTCTTTCCCGCCATCTACCTGCCGCGCCTGCTGAACCCGCGCCTGAGGGCGCGCGATCCCAGCCCTCCCTGGCGAAACACCTTCGTGATCGCCTTCACCGGCGTGCGCGGCGCGGTGTCGCTTGCCGCGGCGCTGGCGCTGCCGCTTGCACTGCCGAATGGCGACGCGTTCCCGCATCGCGACCTGATCCTGTTCGTTTCCTTCGGCGTCATTTTCATCACCCTGGTCGGCCTGGGGTCAGGCCTGCCGCTCGTGGTGCGCTGGCTCGGGTTGACGCAGGCCGGCCGCGACGAACACATCGCCGAGCACGAAGCTGAAATCGCGGCGCGACGCGAGGCGCTCGATGCCGCGCTCAAATCGCTCGATGCGATCACCAACGACCGCGAACTGACCGACGAGGTCGTCAAGCTGCTCCGCGCACGGCACGAATCCCGCACCAACCAGTTGCCCGATTCGTTCGATCCCGACGTGCAGGACGCCTCGGCGGCCGGCACCGAACTGACACGCGAGCTGATCTCGACGGAGCGGAAATTCATTCACGCCTTGCTGCGCGACGGCAAGATCACCGACGAGACGAGGCGCCGGATCGAGCGCGACCTCGATCTGGAGGAAGCGAGCTTGAGCAATCGGGAGTATCGGAGGATTCCGTTGTAGTTTTCCGTCATTGCGAGGAGCGGAGCGACGAAGCAATCCATCTATCCGTTATGCCGTGACATGGATTGCTTCGCTGCGCTCGCAATGACGGCAGCGAGAGCGCCCCCTACTCCGCCGCAACATTCCGCCCGCCTCCACCGACGAACCCCGCCGCATCGCCGAAGCGCTCGATCATCACGGCGGTGAGGTCTTTCGTCTTGCTGGTCACGCAGGCGCCGGAGCGGACGGTGTAGCGGTCCTGATGCCGGGCATGCGGCGGCGCTTCGCCCTGCTGCAGCGCGCGGGCGGCCTCCATCACCAGTTTGCGGAAATGCATGATGCCCAAATCGGTCGGGCCGAGATGCTCTCGCGTCCGGTCGGCGATCGGGCCCTGGCTGTCCTGCACCGCAGCGTCCTGTTCGGAGACGCCCTTGATGCCGGTGTAGCTTTTCGTCTTCTGCAGCTTGCGATCGATCAGATAATCGTTCGACTTGTTGCGCAGCGGAATGTAGTTCTCGTCGACCTCCGACATCACCCCATTGCCGCGATCGTAACCGTCGCGCTCGGCCTGCGTCAGCGGCCGCTCCGGATTCCACGCATAGGTGTAGATCCAGCAACTGGTATCGGTCACCGGTACAAAACTCTGGCCGAAGATATTCTCACCCGGCATCGAACTCGGCGCATAGGCATGCACCGGCATCAGGAACTGGGCGATGCGCCAGTAGATGTTGTCGGACCCGGTGAGACGCCCGCCGGCGACGGTGAGGCCGGCCGCGTGCGGGCTGATCTTGATTACCGGGCGCGGGTCCTCGGCGATCCAGCGCATATGGTCGGTCGCAACCCGTGTGAGCGGATTGACAAAATGTTTCTTGATGTCGAGGATCTCGTTCTCTTCCTTCTCGAAGCTCAAATGCGCGAAGGTGAAATGCGCAGTATCGATCGAGCCTTCGAGCGCCTGCACCCAGTTGCAGTCCTGCCATTTCTTGGTGACGTAGCGATGCGACGCCGGCACCAGCGCCATTTCCAGCGCCGGCAATTCCGGCATCTGGTCCGCCGGACCCATATAGGCCCATATCATGTCGCCCCATTCGCGCGCCGGATAGGATTTGATCTTGATCAGGTCTTTTGCATTCAGATCGGGATAGGAGGTCGGCATGTCGACGCAATTGCCTGACGTGTCGAACTTCCACCCATGATAGACGCAGCGGATGCCGCATTCCTCGTTGCGGCCGAGCCAGAGATTGGCGCCGCGGTGCGGACAATACTGATCGATAACGCCGACCACGCCGCGCGTGTCGCGGAACGCCAAGAGTTCCTCGCCCATGACGACGATCTTCTTCGGCGTGCCGTCGGCCTCAGGCAATTCCGCCGACAGCAGCACCGGCATCCAGAACCGGCGCAACAATTCGCCCATCCCCGTTCCCGCCCCGCTTTCGGTCAGGAAGGCGTTGTCTTCGGCGCGGAGCATGGCGTGACCTCCCGATTTTATTTTCGTTTCAGCTCGTAGGATGGGTGGAGCGAAGCGATACCCATCACTTGTACCCGGCGTGAGATGATGGGTTTCACTGCGCTCTACCCATCCTACGGCGCTCATCACACCGGCCGTTCGCCCTTCACCGTGACGCGCGTGCCTGACCGCGTATGCGGCCAGTAATCCCACATCGCGCGATGCTGGGCGCAGCGGTTGTCCCAGAACGCGATGGCGTTTTCGGTCCAGCGGAAGCGGCATTGGAACAGCGGGTTTTCCGCGTGCTGATAGAGATAGGCGAGCATCGCGTCGCTCTCGTCGCGGGGAACGCCGATCAGAAAACGCGTAAAACCGCGGTTGACGTAGAGCGCCTTCTTGCCGGTCACCGGATGGGTGCGCACGACCGGATGCTCGGCGCGGGGATATTCCGGGCGGTCGGCCACGCCGTAATTGGCATAGAGCCCGCGATAGGTCTGCTCGCCGTCATGCAGCGCGGTGAGCCCGTCGAGATAGCCCTTCATGCGGTCCGACAGCGCTTCATAGGCCGCATACATGTTGGCGAACAGCGTGTCGCCGCCGCGCGGCGGGCACTGCCTGATGTAGAGGATCGAGCCCATCGGCGGCTCGACGTCGCAGGACACGTCGGTGTGCCAGCCCTCGCCATTGGCGCGCGGTGAATCCTTGTCGGCGTAGATCTTCATCAACGCGGGATCGTCGCCCTCATGCGGCGCGGCCGGATGGATGTGCAATTCACCGAACTGCCGGCCGAACGCCAGATGCTGCTGCGGCGTGATGTGCTGGTCGCGAAAGAAGATCACGAGGTTTTCGGCGAGAGCGCGATGGATTTCATCCATCGTGCGGTTCGACAGCGAGCTTGAAAGGTCGACGCCGGAAATCTCCGCGCCGATGATCGGGGTCAGCTTTTCGACGCCGATGGTCTCATAGGGTTCGCTCTCGCCGACGATGTGCCGATAGCGGGGGCCCTGCTTGCTGGAGAGTGAACTCATCGGGTGTCTCCCAATCATTATTGATTTGGAAGCATCGTAGCTCAGGCGCGGCGAAGTGCAATGCAAGTAGCTCGTCGTCCCTGCGAACGCAGGGACCCATAACCACAGGAGCACGTTGTTGTGAAAGCTGGAGCCACAGCCCGGCATAACCACAAAGCCCTGTGGTTATGGGTCCCCGCCTTCGCGGGGACGACGTGTGGAGAGAGTTTACTCCGCCGCCGTCACCGGCGCCTTGGCATTCGCCCCATAGCGCTGATCGATGTAATCGATCACCAGCGCCTTGAAGTCGGCTGCGATGCTCGGGCCGCGCAACGTTCGGAACTTCTTGCCGTCGACGAACACAGGGGCGGCCGGGGCTTCGCCGGTGCCGGGCAAGGAAATACCGATATTGGCGTGCTTGGATTCGCCGGGGCCGTTGACGATGCAGCCCATGACCGCGACGTTCAGGGCTTCGACGCCGGGATACTGCGTCTTCCAGCCCGGCATCTCTTCCCTGATGAAATCCTGGATCGAGCGCGCCAGTTCCTGGAACGTGGTTGACGTGGTGCGGCCGCAGCCGGGGCATGCCGCGACCAGCGGCACGAAAGTTCGAAAACCCATGGTCTGCAGCAGTTCCTGCGCGACCTGGACTTCCAGCGTGCGATCGCCGCCGGGTTCGGGCGTCAGAGAAATGCGGATGGTGTCGCCGATGCCTTGCTGCAGCAGGATGCCGAGCGCCGCCGAAGACGCCACGATGCCCTTCGATCCCATGCCGGCCTCGGTGAGGCCGAGATGGATCGCGTAATCCGAGCGCTCCGCGAGCACCTCGTAGACCGAGATCAGATCCTGCACGGCGGAAACCTTCGCCGACAGGATCATCTTGTTCTTGGGCATGCCGAGCTCTTCGGCGCGCGCCGCCGACAATAGCGCCGACTGCACCATCGCCTCGCGCATCACCGCCCGCGCATCGCGCGGGTTCGGCAAGAGCATGTTCTCGTCCATCAGCTTGGTCAGCAGTTCCTGATCGAGCGAACCCCAATTGGCGCCGATGCGGACCGCCTTGTTGTTCTTGTTGGCGATCTCGATGATGTCGGCGAACTGGGTGTCGCGCTTGTTCTTGAAGCCGACATTGCCGGGATTGATGCGGTATTTGTCGAGCGCTTCGGCGCAGGCCGGATAATCCGCCAGAAGCTTGTGGCCGATGTAGTGGAAGTCGCCGATCAGGGGCGTGGTGATGCCGCGCTTGCGCAGGCCGTCGCGGATGTGCGGAACGGCGGCGGCCGCCTCTTCGCGGTCCACCGTGATCCGGACCATTTCCGAGCCGGCGCGCGAGAGGGCGGCGACCTGGGCGATGGTGCCGTCGATATCGGCGGTGTCGGTGTTGGTCATCGACTGCACGACGATCGGGGCACCCCCGCCGACGGCGACATTGCCGACCATGACCTGGGTGGTTTTATGCCGGGCGCTGGGGCCGGCGACGTCGTCTTGCGGCGGTTTTTCGGGCTTGTTCATGGCGTCTCGAATATCAGGTTTTGGTGACATTCACCAAGGGGACGGGAATGGGCCAGCCGGCCGCACCCGAATTTGACTTTTATCTCTGTATTTTCAATGACTTAATCCGGCCATTGCGGTTCGAGGTGGGCGATCAACACTCGGCCTCCCCTGTCAGCTATATTGGACAGGAATCGCCGGATTGAAAGAGCTGCTTGCGCCGGGCAGCCCGGCTTTTCATCCGTCGCCGCACACCCTAGCATTGTTCAAATTAACCGGAGGTCAGCATGTCGGAGCTCATCAGCACGGTGGAACTCGCCGGCATCCTCGATCAGCCCAACCTGCGGCTGTTCGATTGCACGACCTATCTCGAACCGGCGCCCAAGGGCAGCGACGCGCCCTATATCGCGGTGCCCGGCGACCAGACCTTCGCGGCCGGCCATATTCCCGGCGCGGATTTTCTCGACCTGCAGGGCGAATTCTCCAAACAGGGTATCGAGCTTCGCTTCATGATGCCTGACATCGCGCAGCTCGAGGCGGCGTTCGGGCGGCACGGCGTCGGCCCGGACAGCCGCGTCGTGCTCTATTCCATCGGCACGCCGATGTGGGCGACGCGGTTCTGGTGGATGCTGAGATCGCTCGGCTTTGACAATGTCGCTGTTCTCGATGGCTGCTTCGACAAATGGAAGGCCGAAGAGCGAGAGATCGAGACCGGCGCGCCTAAGGGATACAAGAAGGCCAAGTTCAAGGCGAAGCCGAGGCCCGGCTTTTTCGTCGGCAAGGACGAGGTGCTAGCTGCTGTCAGGGATCACAGCGCCGTCGTCGTCAATGCGCTCGGCCCGCAATTCCACAAAGGCCTGGAGCCAAGCCGCTATGGGCGGCCCGGCAGGATTCCCGGCAGCTGCAACGTGTCAGCGGCAACGCTGCTCGATCCCGCGACGCGGGTCTTCGTGCTGCTCGCCAATGCCGAAGAGAAATTTGCAACGCAAGGCCTGCGCAAGGACAAGCAGGTGATCGCCTATTGCGGCGGCGGCATCTCGGCCACCATCGATCTGTTCCTGCTGCACCGGCTTGGTTACGACAACCTCACCCTCTATGACGCCTCGATGGGCGAGTGGGCCAAGGACGAGGCGCTGCCGATCGAGACGGATTAGGGCCAGTCGTCATGCCCGGCCTTGTGCCGGGCATCCACGTCTTTGCCCGCCATCAAGCAAGAAAGGCGTGGATGGCCGGGACATAGGCGAGCGCAAGCGACGCCGTCCTTCAGACGGCTATGCCCGGCCATGACGGGTCCATACCCCGTCAAACGTTAGGATCCGGCGCTATTTCCGCCCTCGCCGCTTCCGGCCGGTTGACGAGATAGAGCCCGGCGATCACCAGCAGCGCGGCGACGCCGAAGGCCAGCGTCAGCGTGTCGTGCAGGATGAAATACGCGGCGACCACGCCGAACAGCGGCGTGATGAAGGTGAAGGCCGACAATTTGCTGGCCGAATAGGTTTTCACCAGCGCAAACCACAGCAGGAACGTCAGGCCCACGACCCAGAACGCCTGATAGGCCAGCAGCGCCAGCGACAGCGGCCCGGGAATATGGGTGATGGTTTCGCCGGAAATCCACGCCGCAAGCGCCAGGATCGGGATCGAGATCGCCACCTGATAGCCGAGCCCCTTTTCTGCCGGCGCCTTGATCAGCGCGGTCGCCTTGACGATCAGCGTCGTGGTCGCCCACAGCGCGCCGCCCACGACGATCAAGAGATCGCCCATCAACACATTGGCATCGACATTGGCCTGGGGGACGCCGATCGCCAGCGCCACGCCGGCAAAACTTAAAGCGAGCCCGCCCCATTGCGAGGCGCGCAGCCGTTCGCCGAGAAAGACATAGGAGCCGAGGGCTACGAAGAACGGCGCCGTGTACAAGAACACCGCGGCCCGCGATGCCGACGTCAGCAGCAGGCCGCGGTAGATCAGCACGAATTCAATCCCGAAGATCATGCCCGCAATGACGCCCGGCCACAGCGTGCCGTCGCGCTCGAAGAATCTGACGCCGCGAAACCAGCCGATGATCAGCAACACCGGCAACGCGCCAAGCGAGCGGACCAGGGCCTGCAGCATCGGCGGCACGTCCGGCAGAACCAGCTTCACCGCGATCTGATTGAAACCCCAGCTGAGGCACAGCATCAGCATCAAGGCGATAGCGCCCGGGGTGAGGGCACGCCCGGCGGCAGAGATCACAGGATTGGACGACATTTATCCTCGTAGCCCGGCTTGGCGCCGCGTTCTTATTTCTGACAATGCGCGCAGGTGCCGGCAATCTCGACGACGGAAAGCTTTGGCGCAAAGCCGGAGGCGCGCGCCGCCGCATTGAGGCTTTGCGCCACGGGCGCTGCGGGAATTTCGCCGACCGAGCCGCAATGGTCGCAGATCAGGAACGCCACCATCGCGGTCGCGTCATGGTCGTGCGCGCAGGCGAGGAAGGCGTTGCGGCTTTCGATGCGGTGGACGAGGCCGTTTTCCATCAGGAAATCCAGCGCGCGGTAGACGGTGATCGGCGCCGGCCGCGGCATCGATTTGGCGAGTTCGTCGATCACCTCATAGGCCCCGAGCGGACGGTGGCTGGACAGCAGCGCCTGCAGCACCTGCCGCCGGATCGGGGTGAATTTCTGCGCCCGCTTGGCGCAAACCTGCTCGGCATGCGCGATCGCGTCGGCGGCACAACGGCCGTGATCGTGGTCGGGTGCGGGAAAGGTGGGTTTTGCCAGGGTCATTGCGTCAGGTTTGTAGCATTTTGGCGGGCAATACCAAAGCCCGGCGGTTCCGCAGACAGCAGCCATGTTCTGAGGGCGGAGCTGGTAACTGCTAACCCTGCATGCGGAATTCATAAGCAAGCTTATAATATCCAAAGCTTATGG
Organism: Bradyrhizobium sp. JYMT SZCCT0428; assembly: GCF_018131075.1. Taxonomy (GTDB): domain Bacteria; phylum Pseudomonadota; class Alphaproteobacteria; order Rhizobiales; family Xanthobacteraceae; genus Bradyrhizobium. The sequence goes on from NZ_JAFCLS010000026.1 coordinate 68,813, forward strand.
AGGCTGGCGATGCGCGGTTCCGTCGATATGAACTTCCTGTTTACGCTCGGCGAGGTGCAGCGGATGATGCGCGCCTATGCCGACAAGCAGGCGGCGCGCTATGGCATCACCCGCGCGCAATGGGCGGTTTTGGCCAAGGTCGAACGATCCGAGGGCCTGAAGCAGACGGAACTCGCCGAACTGATGGAAATGCAGCCGATCACGCTGACGCGGCTGATCGACAAGCTCTGCGACAATGGCTGGATCGAGCGCCGCGGCGACGAGACCGACCGCCGCGTCAACCGGCTTTATCTGAAGAAGGCCGCGCGCCCGCTGCTCGGCAAGCTCAGCGGCTTGCGCTCCGAGCTCACCGCGACCGCGCTCGACGGCATCAACCCCGCCGATGCCCACCGGCTGCTCGCCCAACTCGACCTGATCAAGGAAAACGTTCGCAACGCGGTCCAGAATCCGCCCAGCGAACCGTCCCGAAAGGAGCAGCGTTATGGCTGATCCCGTGCTCAAATTTCCCCCTGAACAGAAGGCCGCCGAACAGAAGGGCGCCGAACCGACCCCGCGTCCGAAACTGGCCGCGGAGCCGCGCCGTCGGCTGATGGCCGGCATGCGCCGCTATCGGCGTTTCCTGCTGCTGGTGGTGCTGCCGCTGGTGTCAGCGGTGGCCGGCATCACCTTCTATCTCAACGGCGGCCGCTACGTGACCACCGACGACGCCTATGTCGGTGCGCAGAAGGTGCTGATCACGTCGGACGTGTCGGGCAAGATCATCAACGTGACCGTGAAGGAAGGCCAGCAGGTTTCGACCGGCGACACCCTGTTCCAGATCGACCCGGTGCCGTTCCGGCTGGCGGTAGCGCAGGCGCGCTCCAAACTTGACGACGCCAAGGTCAGTCACGACACCCTTGTCGCCAACGTGAAGCTCTACGGACAGACCATCGAACTGGTGAACGCCGGCATCGCGCTCAAGCAAAAGGACGTCGAACGCAAGAATTCGCTGGTCAAGAGCCAGGCCGGTTCGCAGCTCGATCTCGACAACAGCGCCACGACCCTGGTCACCGCACAGGCGCAGCGCCAGCTCGTCACGCAACAGCGATCCAACGCCCTCAACCAGCTGCTCGGCGATCCCGAACTGCCGCTCGAAGCGTTTCCGGCCTACATGCAGGCCAAGGCCGCGCTCGACGACGCCCAGCGCAACCTCGATCTGACCACCGTGCGCGCGCCGATGAACGGCGTCGCGACACAGGTCGAACAGATCCAGCTCGGCCGCTTCGTGATGGCGGGCAGCCCGGTGTTTTCCATCATCGACGTCGCCAACCCCTGGGTCGACGCCAATCCGAAGGAATCCGATTTCACCTATGTGGCGGTCGGCCAGAGCGTCACGCTCGACGTCGACGCCTTCCCCAACCACGTGTTCAAGGGCACGGTCGGCTCGCTCTCGCCCGGCACCGGCGCGCAGTTCGCGATCCTGCCGCCGCAGAACGCCACCGGCAATTTCGTCAAGGTGGTGCAGCGCGTCCCGGTGCGGATCTATTTCGACAGGAACGACAAGTTCGTCCGCAAGCTCAAGGCCGGCATGAGCGTCTATGCCAGCATCGATACCAACCACCGCCGCTCGCTCGCGCACCTGCTCGGCCTCTCGCCGGCTGCGGCTAACCACGAAACCGACTGACCATGGCGGCGCCGGGCCCGACACCAGCTGCGGTTCCCGGCCTGCGCCGGAACATGGTGACGATCTGCGCCATGACGGCGACGATCATGCAGGCGCTCGACACCACCATCGCCAATGTCGCGCTGCCCTACATGCAGGGTTCGCTGTCGGCCTCGCAGGACCAGATCAACTGGGTGCTGACCTCCTATATCGTCGCGGCCGCGATCATGACGGCCCCGGTGGGATGGATCGCCAACCGCTTCGGCCGCAAGCGCATCTTCATCATCTGTTCGGGCGGCTTCACGATTGCTTCCGTGCTGTGCGGCCTGGCGCAGGACATCAACCAGATGGTGCTGTTTCGTCTGCTGCAGGGCGTGTTCGGCGCGGCACTGGTGCCGCTGTCGCAAGCGGTGATGCTAGATTCCTACGCACTGCATGAGCGCGCCAAGGCGATGGCGATCTGGGGCATGGGCGTGATGATGGGCCCGATCATGGGACCCTCACTGGGCGCGTGGCTGACCGAAACCTATTCCTGGCACTGGGTGTTCTTCGTCAACCTGCCGTTCGGCATCTTCACCGTGCTCGGCCTCATGATCTTCATGGACGAGACCAAGAAAGACCAGGCGCTGCGCTTCGACTGGTTCGGCTTCACGGCGCTCGCGGTCTCGATCGGATCGCTGCAGCTGGCGCTCGACCGCGGCGAGCAGCTCGGCTGGCTCGAATCCAACGAGATCATCGCCGAGTTCATCATCGCCGGCATCGGCTTCTATTATTTCCTGGCGCATTCGTTCACGACCTCGAAGCCGTTCATCCAGTTCGCGCTGTTCAAGGACAAGAATTTCGTCGGCGGCTGCGTGTTCATGGCGGTCATGGGCCTCGTGCTGTTCTCGACCATGGCGCTGTCGTCGCCGTTCCTGCAGAACGTGATCGGCTATCCCATCATCACTGCGGGCGTGCTGCTGGCGACCCGCGGCTGCGGCACCTTCGTCGCGATGATGCTGGTCGGCCGGATGATGCGCTTTGTCGAGGCGCGCAGTCTGATCATCACGGGCCTCAGCATCACGGCTATCTCGCTGTTCTACATGACGGGGTGGACCGACCAGACCGGCGTCACCGAGATCGTCGTGATCAGCGTGCTGCAGGGATTTGGCTTTGGGCTGGTGTTCGTGCCGCTCTCGACCGTCGCGTTCCTGACGCTGCCCAATCATTTGCGCACCGATGGCACCTCGATGCTGACATTGATGCGCAACGTCGCGAGTTCGGTCGGCATTTCCATCGTGATCTCGCAGCTGACCGAGGGATCGCGGCGGGTCTATGCGGGGCTGTCGGAAAATATCAACCCGTTCAACCACGCCCTGCAGATGCCCAATGTGCGCGGCATGATCGATCTTACCACCGATACTGGCCGCGCCATGGCGGACGCCATGGTCAAGGCGCAGTCGCAGATCATCGCCTTCTCGCAGGACTACCAGCTGGTGATGCTGTTCGTCCTGGTCTCGATCCCGCTGGCCATCATGATCGGTTCGACCAAGGCGACGCTGCGCGCCCAGTCGGTGGCGCCGGATCATGCGGTGATCGAATAGAGGCTATCGCGCCTCGCCTGGCTTGGCCTGCAAGCACAAATACATGCCGCCAAGCGATAGCGCGCCGCCGATCAGATGGATGATTGTCGGCGCCTCGCCGAGAAAGAGGATCGACAGCACCGCGCTGACGATCGGGCCGAGATAGAGGCTGAGCGACGTCGATACCGCGCCGAAGCGCGCGCCTAGAAAGGCATAGGCCGCATAGGCAAACAGCCCGGGGACGAGGCCAGCGAAGAGATAGACGAGCGCGGCACGGCCGGTGAAGGCGGCTGATGGCGTCTGCCAGATTTCATGAACCGCAAACGGCAGCGAGAACAGCGCGCCGGCCGCCGCGAACAGGCCGATCCGCGCCAGGAAGCTGACGCCCTGGCCGACGCGATTTTGCATCAAGGTGTATCCGGCCCAGCCCAGCATGGCGAGCAGCGCCAGCAGATCGCCGGTGGAAAGGCCCGTCCCGACCGAGGCCTGTCCTTTGGTGATGATCAGGAGCGCGCCCGCCAGCGCGACCGCCATGCCGATGATTTGCCTGCGGGCAATGGATTCCCGCCCCGTGGCAAAGGAGAACAGCAGCACGACGATCGGCGACAGCGCCATGATCAGCGCGAGGTTGATCGCCGACGTGGTGATCCCGGCGACATAGACCGGGCCGCCGCAGATGAACATGCCGAGAAAGCCGGCCAGCGCGATGCCCGGCCACTGCCCGCGCAACGCTGCGGGCTTCTCGCGCAGCGCCATCACGACGACCGGCAGCAGGCCGAGCGCCACGATGCTCCAGCGGAAGAACGCGATCGAGAACGGCGGAACGCTTCCGGCCACGCCGCGCGCCAGGATCATGTTGGAGACCTGGGCGGTGGCGACCAGGAGGAAGCCGAGCAGGCCCAGCACTTCGTGGGTCCGCGCGCCTGTTCCGGTTTGTTGCTCGCTCATGGTCGATCGCTTCTGACATTCCCGGCGGCGCGATCACGCCCCGCCGCTCCTATCAGCTAACACATCGATCCGCGTTACTCTACCTGCAGCTGAAGCTGGTGGCCTGCGTCACTGGCCCACTACCGTTCCAGGTCGTATGTAGCGGATAGACGCAGATCGGATAGCTGATGCTCTTGTCGCGCGAGGTCAGGAGGATGTCGCCGGGCGCTTCGCCCTTCTCGACCCAATCGACCAGCGCGGTGAAGAACTGGTCCTGCTCGCGCGTCGGCGTCTGGTTGGCGTTGCCGGGCAATTTAGGCATTGGCACGGTGTCATTCTTGCCGCCGACCGTGTAGGCGCGGCCCTGTGAAGAGTGCGCGGCGCCCGGCACCAGATACATCCGCATGAACTTCGCGACCTCGGCGTGTCCGCCCATCTGAGCCAGCACGCGCTCATGATAGTTGATGTTGCCGGCGGGCGGGATCGCATCGTCGACGAGGCCGGTCCAGATCACCACCTTGCGGCCGAGGTCGCGCAGTTTTGCAAGGTCAGCCTTGTCGGTGATGAGGTTGCTGAACAGCGTCGGCTGCAGCGCGACGTTCTTGGCGACGGCGTCGGCCAGACCGGCATAATCGAGTTCGAGCCATTTGTTGCGCACGGCTGTCGAAGCGTTGGTGATCGGTATGGCCGAGCTCGCGCTGGCGTCAGCGGCATAGCTGACGTCCTGCATCGCCTGGGCAACGGCGTCCGCACCGGCGCTCGTGATCTGGCCGCCAATCCCGGTCCCGCGGGTGAACGCCCACCAGACCTGCTTGGGGCCGAGCGACTTGCCGCTGCGGCTGTCCGGCGTCTGGGCGGCGTCGAAACTGCCATCCGGTGTAGCGCCGTACCAGATCCGGTTCAGCGCCATCGCTTCTTTTGCGCTCATGCAGGTCGCGGCATCCGGATTGCTGCCGGTCACGCCGTCGCCGGCAGCACCGGCACACAGCGCCGCGGCGTCGCGCGCGGGGTTGTAGTTGCAGGCAAAGGGATCGAGCAGGAAGCCGAGCCCGGCGGTGTCGCAGGCGGCGACGGCGCGCTGGTTGGCGGCGGCGACCTTGGCGGCAAACGCCTTGGCCGCGTCCTTGTTCACCGCAGTGAAGCCGAGTTCGGTCTTCATCACGATCTGCGGATACAATCCGGACGTTCCGAACTTCGCGATATTCGGCGCGGGTTGCGCGATCAGATAGCCATCGTAGAGTTCGGGGTATTCCTGGAAGACCTTCATGCCCTGCCGGCCACCCTGGGAATGGCCGTCATAGTAAGTGTATTTGGGCGCCTTGCCGTAATAGACGTTGACCAGCGCCTTGGTCTTGTTGGCCTGCTCCACCATCGCGCGCACCGAGAAGTCGCGCAGCGACTCGGCATTGAGCTTGCCGTCGGAGAGGAATGTGAACGAGCCGTCCTGGTACCAGGGCTGTCCGGCATCTGACGTGCCCGACGCATAGCCGATATTGGCGTTGACGATCGCCGGGACCTTGCTGCCGATCTGATCGGCATAGCGATGTCCGCCGCCGACCCATCCGCCGCCGCCATAATTGCGGATGCGCTCGTTCCAGTTGGCAGGCGCCGGCAGCCAGACCTCGATGCCGATGCCCTCGGAGTAGGAGCGCGCGGTCTTGTCCTTTTCCGAGGTGGCGCCGGGGCCCACCAGCAACTTCACCAGGCAGATGTCTGCCGCCGCCGTTATCGGCTGCGGCGCATCGGGCGCCTTCAATTCCTCGCCCTTCTTCACCTGGCGAACCGCAACAACGATCGTCTCGGCGTCAGGCTTGAAGGCCGTCTTGATGCCATCGTCGCAGGCAAGTTGCTGCGCCAGGGCCGGCGTTATCTGGCCGCTGGCGGCGAGCAACAGTGCCGCCCAAATAAGTTTGCCCGGTGTGATCGACATCGTTCCGTTCCCCCAGTGATTTTGCTGTAGTTGTCGTTTATGCAGATGGCTGATCGATCGCGCCGCCGAGGAAGAGCTGGCCGACGCGGGGATTGCTGAGCACCTTGTCGGCCCTGTCGACGAGACGGGTCTGGCCGAGTTCGAGCACGATGCCGTAGTCCGAAATTTCCAGCGCCGAGCGCGCGTTCTGTTCGATCAGCAGGATCGAAACGCCGCGGTCGCGCAAATCCTGCAGGATGCCGAACGTCTGCCGAATCATGAGCGGGGACAGCCCGATCGACGGTTCGTCGACCAGCATCAATTGCGGATTGAGCAACAGGCCGCGGGCGATTTCGAGCTGCTTCTGTTCGCCGCCCGACAGCGTGGACGCCTGCTGCGTTGCCCTCTTGCGCAGAATCGGGAATCGATCGAGCGCAGATTCGATGCGCGCCGGCAGATCGGGGATATCGCGTCCCGCGACCACGGCGCCGAGCTCGATATTGTGGCGCACGGACAGTTCCGGGAAGATGTTGCGGCCCTGCGGCACGTAGCAAATGCCTGTGGTGAGCAGTTCGCGCTGGCTGAGACCGGTGACATCACGCCCCTTGAACGTGATCGTGCCTTCGCGCAGCTTCAGCAGGCCGAAGATCGCCTTGAACACGGTGGATTTTCCGGCGCCGTTCGGCCCGATCACCGTGGTGATGGTGCCCGCCGGCACCGAAAAACTGGTGCCGTTCAGGATGGTCATCTTGCCGTAGCCGCCGACCAGGCCTTTAACGTCGAGGATGGGTTCGCTCATCTGTGTTCCCTCATCCACCGGTTCAGTGGCCGAGATACGCGTCGATGACCGCGCTGTTGGCACGGATTTCAGCGGGCGTACCGATCGCCAGCACCTTGCCTTCCGCCATCACCACCACGCGCGAGCACAGCGACATCACGAATTCCATGTTGTGTTCGATCACGACGAAGGTGGCGCGCTTCTCGCGGTTGATCTCGGCCAGCCGCGCCTTGAGATCGCCGAGCATCGTCAGATTGACGCCGCCGGCGGGCTCGTCGAGCAGCACCAGCCGCGGTCCGCCCATGAAGGCCATGGCCGCATCGAGCAGTTTCTGCTGGCCGTAGGACAATCCGCCGGCCAGTTCACCGGCGAGATGGCCGAGCTTGAAGAACTCGATCATCTGATCGGCCGCCTTGCTGAGGCCCGCATCCGATGGACCCAGCAGCCGCGACAGCATGTTGCCCTGGTGCTCCTGGCCGGCGAGGATGAGATTTTCCCGCACCGACAGTTTTGGAAACACCTGAAGCAATTGGAAGGTGCGGCTGACGCCGAGCCGGTTCAAATCCGACGGCCGAAACCCGGTAACGACCTTGCCATCGACCTTCACCTCGCCGGCGCTCGGCTGCAACTGGCCAAGAATGCAATTGAACAAGGTCGACTTGCCGCAGCCGTTCGGGCCGATCAGGCCGAGGATTTCGCCTTCCTGCACGTCGAAGCTGACGCCATCGACCGCTTTGATGCCGCCGAAATTCTTCTTGATGTCGCTGATTTCGAGAACCGCGGTCATGGAGCCGGCTCCAGTCCTGATTTCGCGACCGCGCGCAGCGCGGAGGCGGCCTTGGTGCGGCGCTCGGTCAGATAGCGATCGAGGATGCCCAGAATGCCGCTCGGCGAATAGATCAGCAGCAGGATCACGGCGACAGCATAGAGCATCAGGTAATAGCCCTGGGTGAAGCGCAGCCATTCCGGCAGCAGCACCGCGATCATCGCGCCCAGGAACGGGCCGAAGAAGAACCCCGAACCGCCAACGATCACCATCATCAAGAGATCGAGCGAAAGGGAGAGGTTGAACGGCACCGGATCGATATACTGCGTCAGCGGCGCATACAATGTACCGGCGACGCCGCCGAGCGCCGAGCCGATCGCAAACGCCATCAAGGTGTAGCGCCTTGTATCGATGCCGAGCGAGAGCGCCCGCACCGGGTTTTCGCGCAGGGCCACGAAGGCGCGGCCCCAGGGCGAGCGGATCAGCCACCAGGTCGCGAACGACACCAGCGCCAGCGAACCGAGACAGACATAATAGAAGGGCAGCGGCCGATTGGTCGGATATCCCAGAATCGTCGGGCGCGGAATGTTGCTGATGCCGTAGATGCCGTTGGTCAGCCAGCTCTCGTTGCGGAACACCAGGAAGGCGAGCGTGGAAAATGCCAGCGTCACGAAGGCAAGATAATGATGCTGCACCCGCAGCGCCGGATAACCGAGGATCCAGCCGATCGCAAAGCACAGGACGATGGCAACGCCGAGCCCCGCGATCAGCGGCATCCCGTTCGCCGTCATGATCGCTGCGGAATAGGCGCCGATGCCGACGAAGGCGCCCTGCGCCAGCGACACCTGGCCAGCATAGCCCAGCGTCAGGTTGAGCCCCATCGCGGCGATGGTCATGACAGCCCATTGGCTCAGGATGAACAGGCCGTAGCGATTGAGGTACATCGGCGCGATGATCAGGGCCGCGATCACGACCACACCGAGCGCGATGCGCCAATATCGATTGAACATGCTCATACCGTACGCTCCTCAGCGCGGCCAAGCAGTCCCTGCGGACGAAGCAGGATGATGAGGATCAGGAGCACCATCGGCACGGCCGCGCGATATTGCGTCGAGACATAGGCCGCCGCGAGATTGTCGACGACGCCGATCAGCAAGCCGCCGGCGATCGCGCCGCGCACCTGGTTGAACCCGCCGACGATCGCGGCAATAAACGCCGCCTGGCCCAGCACTTCGCCGCTGGAAAACTTGGCGAGATAGATCGGCGTGATCAGCAGCGACGCCAGCGCGACCAGAAAAGCGTTGATCAGGAACGTCATCAGGATCATCCGCTCGACGGGAATGCCGATGATGCGCGCGACGGTCGGATTTTGTGCGGTGGCCTGCATCTGATGGCCAATGGACGTGCGGTTCAACAGCATGGTCAATCCGACCACTGCGGCGATGGCGAGCGCGAGTACGCCAACGCTTTGCAACGCGACCTGACGGCCGAGGATCGAGATATCACCAGCCGGCACGATGGAGGGAAACGGCGAGGCTTCGGCGCTGAAAAACTGTTTCACGGCTTCCTTGATGCCGATCGCCAGCGCCATGGTCGCGATCGCCAGCGGCAACACGCCGTGGCGCAGCATCGGGTCGACCAGCAGCATCTTGAAGCCGAGGCCGAGCAGCAGCAGCGACAGCAGCATGCCGATGACGATCGCGAGCCAGAACGGCGCGCCGACGTGCATCGCCGCCAGCATCAGGAACGCCGGCAGCATGACGAATTCGCCCTGCGCGAAGTTGATGGTCTGCGACGTCTGCCACAGCAGCGTGAAGCCGACCGCGACGATGGCATAGATCGCGCCCGTCGCCAGTCCCGCTATCAGAAGATCTAGCAATTGGACATGCCTTTACCCTGACCTTTACACCGACCTCGTCCGCAGGAGCGCGCTCTTGCGCGCACCTCTAAGGATGGCCGCGATACCACCTTGCTATCCATCCTTCGAGACGCTTGCGGAGTTTATCGTCGGGCCGCGCTTCGCGCGGAGCCGGTGGCAAGCGCCTCGGGATGAAGTCCGTACCTCAGTTGAGCTTCGGCAGCACCTGCTTGATGATCTGCTTGCCATCGACGATCTCGACCAGGAAACCCTGGCGATCGATGTCGCCGTTCTTGTCGAAGGTCGCATCCATCAGGATGCCGGGCTCGCTGGCCGCCTTGATGGTGAGGCCATGGAGATTGTCGGCAAATGCTTTGGAATCGACCTTGCCCATTTTCTCGGTGGTGGCCTTGATCATGTAGATCGCCAGATAGCCCTTGAGACCATTATGGTCAGGCACATAATTGTACTTCTTGGAAAATTTTTCCCGGAACGCCTTGATCAGATCGACCGGGGCATCGGTGGTGAGGCCGACATGGCCGCGCGCGCCGTTCGCAGCATCCCCCGCCAGTTCGACCACCTTCTGGCCGACCAGCGTGGTTTCGCCGATCAGGGGCACGGTGACGCCCTGGCGCTTCAGCTCTTTCAGGATACGGGCGCTTTCCTCTTCGTTCAGATAGATGAAGACCGCATCGGGCGCCGCCGCCTTGATCTTGCTGACGTCGGCAGCGAAGTCGGCCTGACCTGCTTCGGTGGAGAGGTCGGCGGCAACCTTGATGCCGAGCTTGGCGAATTCCTTGGTGATGACGTCGCGGCCGCCGCGGCCGAAATCATTGTTCACCCAGACAATCGCAACCGATTTCGCCTTCACCTCGTCATTGATGTACTTGGCGACCTTCGGCATCGAGGATTGCTGACCGAACGAGGTGCGGAACAGGAATTTGTTACCGCCCTGCGTCAGTTCGGCGGCCTCACCACCCATGATCTGGGCGATGCCGGCTTCGGCCGCGAGCGGCGCCGTGACCTTGACCGATCCGGAATAGCCGGGACCGAGCAGGACATAGGGCTCGCCGTCGAGCGCCTTCTGGACCTGGGCGCGCGCCACGCCGGGGTTGGATTGCGAATCGGCGTGGGTGACTTCCAGCTTGCGGCCGAGCACGCCGCCCTTGGCGTTGACTTCCTCGATCGCAAGATCGATGCCGTTCTTCCAGTTGGTGCCGACCGTGGCGCCGCCACCGGAGAGTTCGGCCACATTAGCTAGCTTGATGGGAGCGCCGGATTGCGCCAACGCCGCGGCCGCCGTCATGGTTGCGAGCAGGATACCTGCCAAAATTCCTGATTTCATTTCCATCCCCTGTTGTCGTGATCTTTTGATCTTGTCGACGCGAGCCTTGTGACCGGCTACGCGTCCGATATCGCAGAGTAGCGCCTTGCCATCACGGCGTCGAATGCATTCCCCATTTCGACAATGGACGGCTTCATTGCCGTAAATAATTCGAAGGCGTCCGCGGCCTGATGGATCGCGAGATCGCGCCCGGTCATGATTTCGGCGCCCCTGGCTTTGGCGGCCGTCAGCAGCGGCGTCCAGAGCGGCGAATAGACCGCGTCAGCCACCCAGATGTCGCGACGCAGTAGCGCCTCCGGCACCGGCGTACCACGATCCGGCAGCATGCCGATCGGCGTTCCGTTGACCACGCCCACGGCACCGCGCAGCGCGTCTTCCACCGTTTGTGCAATCCGCACCGGTTGGCGACCACGCAACTGCGCCGCAATCTGTTCGGCCTTGGCGCGGTCGGTATCGAAGATGCTGAGTTCGGCGACACTGAGCGCCGCGAACGCGTGGGCAATCGCCTTGCCGACGCCGCCGGCGCCGATCAGGGCAACGGGGCCATGACCGGATGCCTTCACCAGATTGCTAATCGCCCGTTCAAACCCCGTGGCATCGGTATTGTATCCGACCAGCCGGCTGCCGCTGACGACAACCGTATTGACCGCGCCGATCGCGCGCGCGGCCGGCGACAGATCATCGAGCAGCGGGATCACCGCTTCCTTGTAGGGAAACGTGACGTTGACCCCGGCAAAGCCGATGCGCTTGATGCTGTCGAGCAACGTGCGCAGTTCAGCCGAACTCTGGCCCGCGACCTCGATCAGCTGATAATGACAGCGGATACCCAGGGCAGCGGCCGCCTCCTCGTGCATCGCCGGCGACGCCGAATGCGCAATCGGGGCCCCGATCAGGCCGGTGAGAAACTTTTGACTGATCGAGGGCGGGCGTTTGGACACGTCGCTAGGGTCTCGCAGTATCAGCATGGGATTGCGCGGCTTAGAGCACCAAAACCGCGCAAACGATACCGCCTTCGCCAGATAACACAATTACCCATTTATTCCACAAACATAACTTGATGTTATTTTTTTCGGCCACGCGATGCCGCCACCGCCGGACTTTTCCGGCTCGGCTCCAGCGCCCGCATTTCCGACCGCAGGCATTCGATGAAATGCTCGACATGCAGCGAGAGCGAGGCGCCTCTTTTCACCGCGATATACGTGTCGAACCTTGTGGGCTCCACGATCCGAAGCATCTCGATGCCGGGATAGCCGCCATGCGCCACGGTGAACTGATCGATGACAGCAATCCCGAGCCCCGCCTTGACCAGCGCGCAGACCGTGGTGCCGAACCGCGCCCGGATCGTGATGTCGTAGGAGAGTTTATTGCGCGCGAAGATCTCGGCCATGATGCGCCCGTAGGGATCGTTGGGGTCGATGCCGATCAGGGGATAGCGGATGATCTCCGCGGCGGTGACCTGTTTTCGTTCCGCGAGTTCATGCCCCTGCGGCACGATGCAGAACAATTCGCCTGACGCCAGCGGCATGAAATCGAGGCCGGGATGGTCGAGCCGATAGCTCATGGCGACGCAATCGCCCTTGCCGAGCAACAGATAGTCGATCGCCTCCTCGATCTTGAGGATGTTGATATCGATGTGCAGATCGGGATAGCGCCGACGGATGCGCTCGATCGCGCGCGGCACCATGATCTGGGAAATGCTCGGCACCGAGCCGATGCGCAGTTCCGACAGCGTGCCGCGCCCGATCTTTGAAATGATTTCGGTGAGATCGTCGACCTTCTTGTAGACGCCGTTGATCTGCTCGAAAATGTTATGCGCTTCGGAGGTCGGGAAGTAGCGCCCGTTCTGGCGCTGGAAGAAGCGGATGCCGAGCGAGCGCTCGGTATATTTCACCAGCCGGCTGATGCCCGGCGCCGATACGTTGAGCAGTTTTGCCGCCCCGCCGATCGTGCCCGTGATCATCACGGCCCTGATAACTTCGACCTGGCGCAGCGTCATCATGTGCAGCAACTTTCGAAGGTGAACCTGAGAGATACTCCCATGTTCGATCGGCGCAAATGACCTTATCAACGCCGTCTCAGGGTCGTTCTCAGAGTTTGGCCGCCGCGATCACGGTCTTGGCAGCATCCAGCGCGCGCTGGGCGCGGTCCTTATGGCCCATGGTCTTGGCAAGCTCGGCGGTCGGGACTTCGAGGCTGATGGTGATATCCGCCGGCATGGCGCGCGCCAGCGAGACGAGGTCGATGCCGCCCTCGCCGGGAAACATCCGCTCATGGCGGGCGGCATGGATCAACTCGTCGTTTGTGGCAGGCCGCTCGGCCGGGCCGTCGCATAACTGCCAGTAGTGCAGCCGGTGGACGGGCACGCGCGCAAGGTCGGCGGTTGAACTCCTCGACCGGTCGAAATGCAGGGCATCGACCAGGATACCGGCATTGGCCTGCCCCATCGGCGCGACAATGCTGTTGGCTGTCGCCAGATCCGGGACGGAGGTCCAGGGCATGAATTCGAGATCGGCCGTCAGCCCGTATGGGGCGGCGGCCTCGCAAAACTTCGCAAAGCTATCCCTGAACCGGGCGAGATCAGGATGGTAGCCCGCCACCAGGATGTGCCTGGCGCCGAGCCGCGCACCGGTCTCGAAGAACGCGGAGAAGCCGGCAATCTCGGTTTCGGGCCGGAGCGCGACCACTTCGAGGTCGGCTACTTTGACGCCGGTCGCGTCCAGCCGGGCCAGCGTTTCCTTCAGGCTCGCTTTGTCATCCAGCGGATAGGCGATGCCGCCGGGCATCGCGGGCAGCAGGCGAATCCCGACGGCGTCATAGCCGCAGGCTGCGGCCATTTCGATCAACGCGGGAGGCGCCAGATCGAGGACGGTCAGCGCGGCGAGCGAGAACGACGGCATTATTCAAAGTCAGCGATACGGGCGTCGAGTGCGAACATGCCTTGGTAGACCTCCGGCTCGCCGGCGCCACCAAGATCCGGCGCCATTTTAGTTGCTCGACGCAATGCGCCACCAAGCGCCGTCTCGTCAAGCGCCTCGATGATCAGCAGGCCCGCAAAAATCCCTTCATCCTTCCGCATGCCCTTCTCGACCGTCGGCACCGAGGTGCGCGCCAGATCGGTCGTGCCGATCTGTACCGCGGCAATGCCGTCGAGCGCGACGAGGGCGTCGGCGAATGCTTGCGGTTTTTCCGGCAGACGTTCGACGCGCAGCGCGGCGATGGTCGATCCCTCGCCCCGCCCTGCCCGCGCGGTCATGACGCCGCCGCCGCGAATGAAATTGCCGAGCCGGGGCATGGTGCGCTGCGACCACGGCGTCGGGGCGTTGAGCCGCGCCAGATACGCGGGCCCGTCGAGCACCTCGGGGGCTTCCAGTTCGTAGAGAATGAAGAACCTGGCAATGTCAGTCCGCGTGGCGCGGAACACGCGAACGCCCAAAAAGCCCTTGGTGGTCACCCGCTCGGTGGTGTGCTCGCGCGTCAACCAGTGCCGGTAATCGGTGAGATGATCGGGCTCGACGTCGCTCCAGATCGCCAGAAAGCCTGCGCCGCGCATTCCTTTATCTCCCCTTCAAGCCGTGCAGCGATGCCGGAACGGCATCCGGCAACTTCCCGAGCTTTTGAACCGCAGCCAGCATTGCTGCGATATAGCCATAAGGGCCGAGACCGCAGATGACAGAGGTGGAAGCAGTCGACGTGATCGAATGCCGGTGCAGCTCGTCCCGCGCATGAATGTTGGAGATGTGGACCTCAATCTTCGGGCCTTCGAATATTTTCAGCGCGTCGATCAGCGCGATCGAGGTGAACGAATAGGCCGCCGGGTTCATGATGATCGCATCATAATTGCCGTGCGCCGACTGGATCCAGTTCACCAGTTCACCTTCGAGATTGGACTGGTGAAACGAGATCGTGACCCCGAGATAGTCAGCCACTTCCTGGCAGCTCGCTTCAATCTCCTTCAGCGTCGTCGGGCCGTAAATATGAGGCTCCCGAATGCCCAGGAAATTCAGGTTGGGTCCGTTCAGGATCATGATCTTGGTGGCCATTGAGTCTCCCCCTTCTACGCTTGATATGCCGCTGCTAGCCGGCAAGCCACTTGGCCGGGACCGTCACCAATGCCGGGAACAGCACCAACAGAAACAGCACGATAAGCTGGGCGATCATGAACGGCCAGACGCCCTTGATGATATCTTCCATGCTGATCCTGGAGACGCCGCAAACGACGTTCAGCACGATACCGACCGGCGGTGTGATGAGGCCGATGGAATTGTTGATGATGAACATCACGCCGAAATAGACCGGGTCGATGCCAGCCGCCTTGACGATCGGCATCAGGATCGGCGTCAGGATCAGGATCGTCGGCGTCATGTCGAGCGCGGTGCCGACGATGACCACGATGACCATGATCGCGAACATCAAAAGCGTCTTGTTGCCCATGAAGGGCTTCAGGAGGTCGACCACTTGGGCTGAAATCTCCGACACCGTGATCAGCCAGGAAGAGACCAGCGCCGCCGCCACCAGGAACATCACGATACTGGTGGTCAGGGCGGCGGAGACGAAGACGCCGTACAGCTGCGAGAATTTCAGTTCGCGATAAATGCAGGTGGTCACGAACAGCGAATAAACCGCGACAACAACGCCGGCCTCGGTCGGAGTAAAGATGCCGAAACGCAAGCCGACGATGATGATCGCCGGCAACATCAGCGCCCAGAAGCCGTCGATCACGGCGTGGGCAACTTCCTTGAATGATGCCCGCGGCGGCGGCGTCAGGTTTTCCTTGTGGACCACCCACCACCAGGCGACGCACAAGCCGGCACCAATCATCAGCCCCGGAAAGATACCGGCGAGAAACAGCTTGGAGATCGACACGCCGGCGGCGACGCCGAAGATGACGAAGCCGATGCTGGGAGGAATGACGGGACCGATCACGCCGCTCGCAGCCACAAGTCCTGCCGCGTAGATCTTCTTGTGTCCGGCCGCCACCATCATCGGCACCAGCACGGCTGCGAGCGCGGCGGCATCGGCCGCGGCCGATCCCGACAGCGATGAGAGGATACAGGCCGCGAGGATCGTCACATAGCCAAGGCCGCCGCGGAAATGCCCAACCGCAACGAGGGCGACATTGACGATGCGCCTGGCCAGCCCTCCCTTGTTCATGATCTCGCCGGCGAGCATGAAGAAGGGAATCGCCATCAACGGAAAGCTGTCGGCGCCATTGATGATGTTCTGCGCCACGATCTGGGAATCGAACATGTTGATCGTGCTCATCAGCGCGATCCCGCAGATGAGCAGCGCAAAGGCGATCGGCATGCCGAGCGCCATGGCGCCGAGCAACGAGAAGGTGAAGACCGCGATGGTCATGTGCGGCGCCCCCGCGATGCCATCAGATGTCCTCCTCCTTGACGGCGACGAGTTCGGATTCGCTGGCCTGGCCGGAGACGACGCGGAACAAATCATAGAGCAGCATGATTCCGACCGAGACGCCGAAGATCACGCCGACGAAATAGAAAATGCCGAGCGACAGACCGGTCGCCGGCGCGCGATCGTCAATGTTGATGATGGTCTGGCGCCAGCTACCCGCCAGCAGCAGCCAGTCGGCATACAGCATCAGGCAGTAGCTGATGACGAAGCAGATGCGTTTTCCCAGGGGTCCCAGCATTCGCACCAGCGTATCGACGCCGAGATGCGAATGCTCGCGCACGGCGACGATGGCGCCCAGAAACGTCAGCCACACCAGCATCCAGCGCGACAGTTCCTCCGAAATCGTGATGCCGGAATTGAAGCCGTAGCGCAGCACGACATTGCCGAACACCAGCACCACCATGACCGCGAGGCATAGCGCGATCACGCCCTTGAGCAACGCGCAATAGAGGTCGAGTATCCGTCCCATCGGCGCCGTCTGGAGCTGGAGTTCGTGCAGAGCCGCTGGATACCGGCCCTGCTTCGCCGATATCAGCGGCGCGTCACTTGACCTCTTTGCGGACGCGATCAAGCTCCGCGTTGAACAGCTTGACCGTATCAGGCTTGAGGGCCGCAGAAATCTTGTCCACCACCGGCTGGACGGCTTTGCGCATGCGCTCCAGTTCTTCCGGCGCCACCGCGTTGTACGTCATGCCCTTGGCCTGCAATTCGGAGAGCGCCTTTTCGGTCTGCAGCCGCGTCTGCTCCTTCTGGTAGGCGCGGCTTTCGTTGTAGGCTTCCTGCATCATCTTCTGTTCGGCCGGCGACAGCTTGTCCCAGAAGATCTTGCTGACGATGATGATGTTCTCGGTGAAGGTGTGGCCGGTGGCGGAGACGTATTTCTGGACCTCAAAGAACTTGTTGGACAGGATCACGGTGTACGGATTTTCCTGGCCATCGACCGTGCGCGTTTCCAGCGCCGAGTAGAGCTCACCGAACGCCATCGGGATCGGGTTGGCCTTGAAGGCACTGAAGGACTCCAGATAGACCGGGTTGGGGATCACGCGCAGCTTGAGGCCGGCGAAATCTTCCAGCTTGGCGATCGGATGCTTGCTGTTGGTGACGTTGCGGAAGCCGAGCCCCCAATAACCGAGCCCGACCAGTCCACGCTGCGGCAGCGCATCGATCATCGCCTTGCCGAATGCGCCCTGAACCAGTGCATCGGCCTGATCGGTGGTGTTGACGATGAACGGGAAGTCGAGCAGGCCGAATTCCGGAATGACCGTCGCGAGCGAGGTCGTGGACGCCGACAGCATCTCCTGCGTGCCGCCGCGCAGCGCCGATTGCTGCTGCAATTCATTGCCGAGCTGGGACGAAGCGAACTCGCGGACTTTGAGCTTGCCGCCGCTCTTGGCGAGCAGGATTTCCGCGAATTTTTGCACGCCGAAGCTGACGGGATGATCGGTGTTGTTGAGGTGTCCCCAGCGGATGGTCCGCTCCTGGACCTCCTGCGCGGATGCGGAGCCGACCAAAAGTGCCCCGCCGAACACGGCCGCGGACAGAACTGCAAACAGCTTCATCTCATCCTCCCCTGACGATCCGGTGCCAGCCGCGGCTTGTTGCTGCGATTTTTGATGTCTGGCCGATCCTTTTCGGTGGAAACCATATAGCGGAGTCATTGTCAAATGATAATCACAGAAATATATGATGTAATAGATTTGATCATATGATCGTAGTTTGCGGCAAAGGCCGACATTCGCGGCTATGCTCGGCGGCGAGTCGCGTCAGCCATTGCAGGCCCAAAAGCGGGATAGACATTGACGATCATGGAGCAGCAGCAGACCCCGATGTCGGCCGGCGACAGCGGCTATCACCGCATTCGCTCCGACATCATCTTCGGAGTGCTCAACCCGTCGGGACGGCTCAAGCTCGACTCGATGAAGGAGGATTACGGCCTCAGCGTTTCGACGCTTCGCGAGATCCTCAACCGGCTGGCTTCGGAAGGGTTTGTCGTTGCCGAAGGCCAGCGCGGGTTCGAGGTCGCTCCCGTCTCGATCCAGAATTTGCGCGAGCTCGCGCAGCTGCGAATCCTGCTCGAACATCACGCGATGACCGAATCCTTCCGGGCCGGCGACATGGAATGGGAAGGCCGCGTGGTGTCAGCGCATCACAAGCTGGCGGCGACCGAGCGCGCCATCCTCACGGCGGGCGACGATCCCGAACTTCGAAAACGTTACGACGGCGAATTCCACCAGGCCCTGATATCGAGCTGCGGGTCGCGCGAGTTGATGCAGACTCACTCGGTCGTGTTCGACAAATATTTCCGCTACGCCCTGCAATACCGCGGCAGCGCCACCATCGCGCAGCATCAGGCCTTGCTGGACTGCGCGCTGAAGCGTGACATCGAGGGCGCAAAGTCGATCCTGACCGAGCACATCAACAGTTGCGTGGCGCATGCGCTGGCGATCGGGACGCTGAAATGAGCTGTTCGGTCGGATTGTTGTGACCGGCCGCCAGACAGAGTGGGATGTCGAGACCGATTTGCTCGTGATCGGCGCCGGCGCCGCGGGCATGACGGCAGCATTGGTCGGCGCGCTCGAAGGCCTCAAGGTCATTCTGTGCGAAAAATCCGACATGGTCGGCGGCACCACCGCGACCTCGGCTGGAACAGTGTGGATTCCCGGCAGCCGGCAAAGCGAGGCGGCCGGCGTGCCCGACAGCGTCGAGGCCGCGAGAACCTACCTTGCGGCGATACTAGGCGATGACGCCTGTGATGCGCGGCTCGCGGCCTTTCTTGCCACTGGCCCTGCCGTGCTCGATTATCTTCAGCAGAAATCCAGCGTGGCCTTCGTGCCGCCGCCGGTGCATCCGGACTATCACGCACAGCCCGGCGCCGCGCTTGGCGGCAGGGCGCTGGGTGCCGTACCGTTCGACGGACGAAAGCTCGGCGATGACTTTGCGCGGGTGCGACCGCCGCGCCGTGAATTCATGGTGCTCGGCGGCATGATGGTCGGCAAGACCGACATTCCGTCGTTGCTGCATCCGTTTCGCTCCTGGGCTAATTTTTCGAACACGGCCCGCCTGCTGGTGCGGCAGGCGCTGGACCGGATCAAGCACCCGCGCGGCACATGGCTGATCATGGGCAACGCGCTGGTGGCGCGGCTGCTCTACAGTTTGAAACAGTACGCCGTCGAGATTCGTTACCAGACGCAGCTCAGCCAGCTGATCGCGGACGACGGAAGAATCATCGGCGCGGTGTTCACGACAAACGATAGCGAGATCAGCATTCGCGCGCGGCGCGGCATCGTGCTGGCGGCCGGCGGCATTGGCTGGAGCAGCGAATTGCGCAGCCGGCTGTTTCCGGACGACACCCGGCGCTATTCGATGTCCCCGGACAGCAACACCGGCGACGGCATTCTCGCGGGCGAGCGCGCGCATGGCGAGATTGCGCAGGACATCCGGAGCCCGGCGCTGTGGATGCCGAGTTCGGTGATGCAGCAAGAGGACGGCCACCTCTCGGTATTTCCGCACATCATGCTCGACCGCGCCAAGCCCGGGCTGGTTGCCGTCAACAGGTCAGGCGTGCGCTTTGTCAACGAAGCCAATTCGTATCATGACTTCGTCGAGGGCATGCTGCGGGCGCATCAAACAGTGCCCAGCATCCCGGCGTTCCTGATCTGCGACCGCAGTTTTCTTCGCGACTATGGCCTCGGCTTGATCCATCCCGGGACGCGCGACCTCACGCGCTTCATCAGGTCAGGCTATCTCTTCACTGGCGACAGCATCGCGGCACTAGCGCCGCAAATCGGCGTTGACGGCGGCGCGCTGGCCGGCACGATCGAACGGTACAATCGGTTTGCCGAAACCGGTATCGACGAGGATTTCGGCCGCGGCACCAGCGACCTCAACCGTTTCAACGGTGATGCCACGAACAAGCCAAATCCCTGCCTGCGCAAGATCGGCCCCGCTCCGTATTTCGCGGTCGCGGTCTGGCCTTCCGACCTCGCGAGCAGCGCCGGATTGCGCACCGACGCCAACGGCCGGGTGCTGACGTCCACAGGACAATCGATTCCCGGCCTTTATGCCGCCGGCGCCGACGCGGCCTCGATTTTCCGCGGCACCTATCCCGGTCCGGGAACCATGATCGGCCCGGCCATGGTGTTTGCATGGCGCGCGGCGATGGACATCTCGGGCAAGTCGAACGAGCTGGGCGTTACTTGATCGGCGGGCGCGGCAGGACGGCCTCGCCGGCTTCCATCCGGTAGACATAGTCGAGCGAATACCAGGGCGAGCCGACATCACTTTCCGTCGGATGCGCCTCATCATGCCGCACGAATTCGCCGATCAGCGCCTTGGTCACGCCGAACTGCACGTCACTGTCGATATGCGGGTCAGCGGGATCATAGACCTGGGAAATCAAAACCTTGAAGCCCGGCCTGAAGATCAGCGCGTGCAGATGCGCCGGCCGGTAGGGATGCCGGTCCTGCGCCTTCAAGAGCCGCCCGACCACGCCATTGGTCGGAATGGGATAGCCGACCATCATCACCGAACGAAACGCAAAGCATCCGTCGGCATCGGTCGTGAACTTGCCGCGCAAATTCATCTCGGCCTGTTCGGGATCCTGGTTCTCGTACAGGCCGACCGGCGAGGCGTGCCAGATATCGACCTCGGCGCCGCCAATCGGATTACCGGCAGGGTCGACGACGCGGGCGTTGACGAACAGCGCCGCACCCGGCGTGTCGGACCGGACGATCGAGCCGCCGTTTTCAACGCGCGGCGAGTTCAGCCGCCAGAACGGCCCGAGCAGCGATTGCGCCGTCTCGGTATTGCCGTGATCGCCATTGTTCAACAGGCATACCAATGAGGACACGCCGAGCGAGCCCGCGATCAGCACGACTTCATTGTGGGTGTCGGTCGATTGCTGGCCGAGTTCCGCGATGACAGCGGCGGCTTCGCGGAATTCGGCTTCGGTCAGCCTGACATCACGGACAAAACCGTGCAGATGCTTGACCAGCGACAGCATGATCTCGCGCAACCGTGGATCGGAGGTCCGCTCCATCACGGCCGACGCTGCAACCGTGAAATCCTGCTCGCGCCCGATGATCATCGGCAGTCCCTACACGTCGAAGAACACGGTCTCGTTGTCGCCCTGCATGTTGATGTCGAGGCTATAGACCGCGTTTCCATTGCAGTGCGCCTGCTGGGCGATCAGCGTGGCGCGACGGTCGACCGGCACCAGCACCAGCACGGGATCGGTGGTGTTGGCCGCCTCGCCGCCGAAATAGATCCGCGTATAGAGATGCAGCAGCATACCGCGCGCGAACACCGCGAGCACGAGATGCGGTGCCTGCGGCTTGCCGTCGGGATCATGCACGATGCCCGGCTTGATGGTGTCGAAGGCATAGCGGCCATCGGCATCGGTCCCGCAGCGGCCAAAACCCTTGAACGATGAATTGGGCAGCGCCCGCTTGTCCTGCGGATCGGAGAAGCGGCCTTGCGCGTCGGCCTGCCAGATCTCCAGCATGCAATCCACCATCGGATTGCCGTCGCCGTCGAACACCCGGCCCTCGACGCGGACGCGCTCGCCCGACGTATCCGCCGTCACGAGATTGTTGGAGAAGGCGTCGTTCCAGTCATACTTGCCGTTCGATGTCAGGCCATAGGCGAAATACGGGCCGACGGTTTGCGATGGGGTAACGCCTTCCGGCTTGCTCTGGGCCTTGGACACTTACTTGGTCTCCATCGGCGTGGCGTTGCGCCCGCGCAGCACAATGTTGAAGCGGTAGCACAGCGCCCAATCCGGCTGCGTATTTTCGAGGTCGAAGTCGGACACCATCCGGTTGCGCGCCTTCTCGTCGGTCACCGAATTGAAAATCGGATCGAACGGGAATAGCGGATCGCCGGGGAAATACATCTGCGTCACCAGCCGCGAGACGAAGGAATGTCCGAATACCGAGAAGTGGATATGGGCCGGACGCCAGGCATTGTGATGGTTGCCCCAGGGATAGGCGCCGGGCTTGATGGTGACGAAGCGGTAATAGCCCTCGCTGTCCGACTGTGTGCGGCCGGCGCCAGTGAAATTCGGATCAAGCGGCGCCGGATGCTGGTCGACGACATGGACATAGCGGCCGCAGGCGTTGGCCTGCCACAGTTCGACCAGCGTGTTGGGCACGCCGCGGCCGTCTTCATCGAGAACATGGCCGTGCACGATGATGCGCTCGCCGAGCGGCTCGCCCTTGCCCTGGAGCGTGAGGTCGTTGTCGTTTTCGCGCACCGTCTCGTGGCCGTAGACCGGCCCGGTCAATTCCGACAGCGTATGCCGCATCGGGATCAGCGGCTTGGTGGGCGAGCGCTTCACCGTGCTCTTGTAGCCGGGCGACAGCCGCGGCGGGTGCGCCGTCAAGCTTTGCAGCGGATAAGATAATGTCATGACTTCCTCCCTGGCATCGCGATCGCAGGCGCCACCGGATCATTATATGACATAACTAATTTGGGGAAGGGCCGTTTTTGCCCCTCCCAAATCGTTGTCTTAGTTCAGCTTTTCGATGGCCATCGCGACGCCCTGACCGACGCCGACGCACATAGTTGCCAAGGCAAGCTTGCCGCCGCGCTTCTCCATGCCGTGCACCGCCGTCATGGCCAGTCGCGCGCCGCTCATGCCGAGGGGGTGACCGAGCGCGATGGCGCCGCCATGCGGGTTGACGAAATCGGCATCGTCCTTGACGCCGAGCTGCCTGAGAACGGCAATGCCCTGCGAGGCGAAGGCTTCGTTGAGCTCGATCAGATCGAAATCGCTGATCTTGATGCCGAGCCGCTCCATCAGCTTCCTGGTCGCCGGCACCGGGCCGATGCCCATGATGCGCGGCGGCACCGCGGCCGACGCTAACCCAAGGATGCGCGCCCGCGGCGTCAGGCCGTGCTTTTTCACGGCGGCTTCGGAAGCCAGGATCATCGCGGCCGCGCCGTCATTGACACCGGACGCATTGCCTGCCGTCACCGTGCCGGGATTGCGCACGATCGGCTTCAGTTTGGTCAGGCCTTCCAGCGTGGTTTCGGGGCGCGGATGCTCGTCCTTGTCGACGGTGATCGGGCCGGCCTTGCCGCCGGGCACCGACACCGGGGTGATTTCTTCCGCGAAATAGCCGGCGGCAATCGCGGCGCCCGCACGCTGCTGCGAGCGAATTGCCATCGCGTCCTGATCGGCGCGCGACACCTGGAATTCCTCCGCGACGTTCTCGCCGGTCTCCGGCATCGCGTCGACGCCGTACTGCGCCTTCATCAAAGGATTGATGAAACGCCAGCCGATCGTGGTGTCGAAAATATCAGCGGAACGCGAAAACGCTTCCGGCGCCTTGCCCATCACGAACGGCGCCCGGGTCATCGATTCGACGCCGCCGGCAATGGCGAAATCGATCTCGCCTGCGCGGATCGCGCGGCCGCCGGCACCAACCGCATCGAGGCCCGAGGCGCAGAGACGGTTGAGCGTCTGACCGGGAACCGAGTCGGGCATGCCCGCCAAAAGAAGCGCCATGCGCGCGACGTTGCGGTTGTCCTCGCCGGCCTGGTTGGCGCAGCCGAAGAACACCTCATCGACCGCTTTCCAGTCGAGATTGGGATGCTTCGCCATCAGGGCCTTGATCGGGGCGGCGGCGAGATCGTCGGCACGCACCTTGGCGAGCGAACCGCCAAAACGGCCGATCGGGGTCCGTACAGCATCGCAAATGAACACATCACGCATTGAATCTCTCCCTGAACGCCGCGTTTGGGCCGTTGACCCCACTGAATTAATGGCGAGTTTTAGGAGCGGCGCTGCGAGAGGTCAATTGACCGCGCCAGCAACACAGACGGTATGTTCCCTCCCCCCTTGCGGGGGAGGGCTAGGGAGAGGGGTGACGGCAAAGACGGTGCGCGTGGCTTACCCCTCTCCCCGACCCTCCCCCGCAAGGGGGGAGGGAGCGGATGGAACGCCCCGTGTGGCCTCTATTTCACACCATTCACACCGAGCGTGGAAAACCCGGACAGCCCGGCCAAACCAATAGGACCGCGAGACAAAATTTTGTAGTTTGCGCCCCGCAATGACGATCCAGCAAAACATCCCTGCACCCCCACCTCCAGAGGCAACTCCGGCCGCCGAGGCGCCCGCGCGCGTCACGCCGATGATGGAACAATACCTCGAGATCAAGGCCGGCCATCCCGGGCTGCTGCTGTTCTACCGGATGGGCGATTTCTACGAGTTGTTCTTCGAGGACGCCGAGATCGCCTCCAGAACGCTCGGCATCGTACTGACAAAACGCGGCAAGCATCAGGGCTTGGACATCCCGATGTGCGGCGTGCCGGTGGAGCGCTCCGAGGATTACCTGCATCGGCTGATCAATGCCGGTCATCGCGTCGCGGTGTGCGAGCAGACCGAGAATCCCGCAGCCGCCCGCGCGCGTGGCAACAAGAGCGTGGTGAGCCGCGGCGTGGTGCGGCTCGTCACGCCGGGTACGCTGACCGAAGACACGCTGCTCGACGCCAAGACCAATAATTACCTGCTGGCAATCGCACGGGCGCGGGGATCAAGCGGTGGCGACCGCATTGGCCTGGCCTGGATCGATATCTCGACCTCCGAATTCATGGTCACGGAATGCTCGACGGCCGAGCTTGCGGCGACCTTGGCACGGATCAACCCCAACGAAGTCATCGTCACCGACGCGCTCTACGGCGATGCTGATCTCGGCGCCCTGCTGCGCGAACTGCCGGCGGTGACGCCGCTGACCCGCGACGTGTTCGACGGCGCCACCGCGGAACGGCGGCTGTGCGATTATTTCGCGGTCGCCACCATGGACGGCCTTTCCGCCATGTCGCGGCTGGAAGCGACCGCGGCGGCCGCCGCCGTGACCTATATCGACCGTACGCAAGTTGGAAAGCGTCCGCCGCTGTCGCCGCCGTCGCGCGAGGCCGCCGGCACCACGATGGCGATCGACCCGGCCACCCGCGCCAACCTCGAATTGACCCGCACGCTGGCGGGCGAGCGGCGCGGTTCGCTGCTCGATGCGATCGACTGCACGGTCACCGCGGCCGGATCGCGGCTGCTCGCACAACGTCTCGCGGCGCCGCTCACCGACAGCGCTGCGATCGCGCGGCGTCTGGACGCCATCGCCACTTTCGTCGCCGACAGTTTTGCGCGAGACGATATCCGCACCACCTTGCGCGCCGCGCCTGACATGTCGCGCGCGCTGGCGCGATTGTCGGTGGGCCGCGGCGGCCCGCGCGATCTGGCTGGGCTGCGCGACGGCATCCTCGCCGCGGACCAGGCGCTGGCGCGGCTGGCGCAACTGGATGCGCCGCCGCCGGAGATCGCTTCGGTGATGGAGGCGCTACGCCGTCCGTCACGCGATCTTGCGCGCGAATTCGAACGAGCGCTGGCCGAACAATTGCCGCTGATCAAACGTGACGGCGGCTTCGTCCGCGAAGGCTATGAGCCTGCGCTCGACGAGAGCCGCAATCTGCGCGATGCCTCGCGTCTCGTGGTCGCCGCGATGCAGGCGCGCTATGCCGACGACACCGGCATCAAGGGCCTCAAGATCCGCCACAACAATGTGCTGGGCTATTTCGTCGAGGTGACGGCGCAGCACGGCGACAAGCTGATGACCGCGCCCTTGAATGCGACCTTCATTCATCGCCAGACGCTGGCCGGCCAGGTTCGGTTCACGACTTCCGAGCTCGGCGAGATCGAAGCCAAGATCGCCAATGCCGGCGACCGCGCGCTCAACCTGGAACTGGAAATCTTCGAACGGCTGTCGGTCATCGCGCTTGCGGCCAGCGACGATCTTCGCGCCGCGGCGCACGCCTTTGCGCTGCTCGATGTCGCAACCGCGCTGGCAAAACTTGCGGTGGACGAGAATTACGTTCGGCCTGAAGTCGACGGCTCGCTCGGCTTTGCCGTCGAGGGCGGCCGCCATCCCGTGGTCGAGGCCGCGCTGAAGCGCGACGGCCAGCCGTTCATCGCCAATGCCTGCGACCTCTCGCCGGGACCGGCGCAGGTGTCCGGCCAGATCTGGCTGATCACCGGCCCGAACATGGCGGGTAAATCGACCTTCCTGCGCCAGAACGCGCTGATCGCGCTATTGGCGCAGATCGGCAGCTACGTGCCGGCCTCGCGGGCGCGGATCGGCGTCGTAGACCGGTTGTTCAGCCGCGTCGGCGCCGCCGACGACCTGGCACGCGGGCGCTCGACCTTCATGGTGGAAATGGTCGAAACCGCCGTGATTTTGAATCAGGCCAGCGAGCGCTCGCTTGTGATCCTGGACGAAATCGGCCGCGGCACCGCGACCTTCGATGGCCTGTCGATCGCATGGGCCGCGATCGAACATCTGCATGAGAGCAACCGCTGCCGCGCGCTGTTCGCGACGCATTATCACGAGTTGACCGCGCTCTCCGCCAAGCTGCCGCGGATGTTCAACGCCACGGTGCGCGTCAAGGAATGGCAGGGCGACGTCGTGTTCCTGCACGAGGTGCTGCCTGGCTCGGCCGATCGCTCCTACGGCATCCAGGTTGCCAAACTCGCCGGCCTGCCGCCGGCGGTGATCGCGCGCGCCAAATCGGTGCTGGCAAAACTCGAAGCCCAGGACCGTGGTCAGACCGCGCGCGCCTTGGCCGATGATCTGCCGCTGTTCGCGGTGCCGTCACGTGCGGCTGCCGAACCCGCACCGCCGAGCGAGGCCGAGCAATTGCTCGCCGCCGTGCAGGCGCTGCATCCCGATGAGATGTCGCCGCGCGAAGCGCTGGATGCGCTGTATCGGCTCACGACGCTGGCGAAAGAACGCAAGGCTTGAGGCGCGCCGCGAAAGCGTTCGCATGGATTGCGCTGGTGTACGGCGTGCCGCTGGCGGTGGCCGTGGTCTCGCTGGTGGCGACAACGCTGCTGTATTTGCGCCTGTTTGGCGTCATTCAATGGAGACTGCCTTGGGGCGCAGCGGGCTAGCGGCCCAATTCGGCGAACGGCTGGATCAACTTCAGCGTGGCGGCGAGGCGGATGCTGCGCTTGCCGGCCAATGCGGTTGCCTCCATTTCAGCACCGTTGGCATCGCAACGGCCTGAGAAACCGATGCCGACTTCATAACCGCCGAACAGCGGATGCTCGGCCTTCGCCGGGGTGTGTTCCTGATTGACGAACTCGCCCTTCCAGCTGCCGTTCGCCGAACTATAGGCCCCGAGATAATAGAAAAACGCGTCGCCGCCGAGAATGCGACCGTCATGCAGCAGCATCACCCCGGTATGCCCGCCGGCAAGGCCGTCGAGCATCCGGATGTCGATCGAGTAGAGTCCGCTGACGATACCGCCGTCGCCGACCGTACCGGGCGGCGGAACGTCGTCATTGCCGAGCGGCGTCATGAGCGCGCGAAACACCGAGCCGGCGTCCTCCACCACCTCACCCGCGAAGCGATAGGCCTGGCCCTCTGCCCTGCCGCGTATACTGAGCGTGACCTGGTCGGAACTGACGAGCGACCTCGGGCGGGGCGACGGGCTGTGGCGGCGGTCCTGAGCCTGGCGACGATTTCGCCGTCCACGATCTGGTAGCTGCCAAAATGGGCGAATGCCGTATTGCCGCCAAGCATCGTTCCGGCATTAGCGTACAGCACGCTGCGACCGGAGCCCTCATTGATGTCGTATTCGACCTTGTACAATCCCTCCACCGCACGCCCCAGTTCTGCTCTGCCGCCAACTTAGCGGGTCTGCCGGCAGTGGTAACTAGCAATCTTCTGTCAAAATTGGAGCCGGGCGATGCAAAGCATCGAACCCGGAATCTCGAGATTCCCCGGGGGCGCAATTGCGCCCCTGAGGTCTGGTGCTAACGCACCATCCCGGAATGACGGATAACTCCTCACCGCACAGCCTTCCTTCGCCCCTTCCACCACAGCGCCAGATTCCACGAGACGCAGGTCGCGAGCCCGAGGCTCAGTCCGATCACCGAGCCGAACTGCAACGCGGCGATGTGCAGGACGGCAATCGCAAGGCCCAAACCGATCAAGCCCCAGGCGCTGTTGGCGAGCACGGCTGCGGTCGGCGGGCCGCCGATGCGCGGATGCAGGATCAGCATCATGGAGGTGAACACGATCGGAAACAGCGCGATGATGCCGCTGATTTTCGGACCGACCCAGCCTGACGTCGTGACCACGGTCGCAACCAGTGTCGCAACCAGCGAGGCGCGCAGGGGAATGTCGTACCAGCGCCGCGCGACCGGCGGCATCTTGACGTGACGGTAACGCGCGAGCAGCGGCACGCAGATCGCAAAGGCGATGGCGTTGACGACCAGACCACCGGCCAGCGTCCAGGGTACCGAGCGGATGATCGAGGCGAGCGCGATCCACACCGCGACCGCGGAGAGGCAGCTGACGACCGCGCTCCGGCGCTGCGCCAGCACGACATAGGTCAGCCCCATAAAGATCGTCGCGGCATTGATCGGCAGGCTCGCCAGCGCACCTTCGGCGATAAAGGCCGCGTCGTGATCGAGCGCGAGGAACACATAAGACGGCCCCGCCGAAATCGGCAGTGTCGCGATCAGCGCGCCGATCACCGGGCCTGACTTCTCGGTGATGATGGACGCCGTCACCACGAACGCCGCTGTTATCACCATGCGCAGGACGAGCGTCAGAAGGAAGATGGATTCGGGGGACATTTTCTACCGTCGTCCCGGCCAAGCGAAGCGCGAGCCGGGACCCATAACCACAACTATTCGTGTGGCGCGAAGATCGTCGAACAGCGGTGCTCGAAACGAGGGGCCGCACCGTATGGGTCCCGGCTCAAGGCCGGGACGACATCGTATTGCGGGCTAGACCCGCTTCATCGACACCGCGACCTTGGGGCCGTTCCGGATGGTCTGATAGACCACGCAATAGCGCTCGGTGAGCTTTAGCAAGAGATCGAGCTTGTCCTGTGGCGCGTCGGTCTCGACGTCGAAGCGCAGGCGGATTTCGGCGAAACCGACCGGGGCTTCCTTGTCGACGCCGAGCGTGCCGCGGAAATCCAGATCGCCTTCGGCGATGACGTGGCCGGACTTGAGCGGAATTTCGACCGCGGTGGCGACCGACTTCAGCGTCACGCCGGCGCAGGCGACGAGCGCTTCCAGCAGCATGTCGCCCGAGCACAGTTCAAGCCCGGAACCGCCGGTGGCGGGATGCAGGCCTGCAACGGCCAGCGCGCGGCCGGTTTCGACCTTGCAGGTCAGGCCTTCATTGTCGATCGAGCCCTTGGCCTTGAGCGTGATGACGGCGGCTGAGGGATCGGACTTGTAGCGCTCCTTGATCGGGGCCTGCATCGCACGGAGTTCGGCGGCGTCCATTTTTTTCTCCCGGCTGTTTTTGCAGGTCCGGATTTAAGGCCTAATCAGGCGGATGTCACCACCACATCGCCTCGCCGGCGGTCGATTTGGCGTCGGCGTCAGGCACATTGCGGTCGAGCGAGCGATCCAGCGCGGTCAGCACGCGGCGCTTGAAGTTGTCGAAGTGCGGCGAATTACGGTCGCGCGGCCGCGCCAGATTGACCTTGATCTCCTCGAACAGCCGCCCCGGCCGCGGCCGCATCACAAGCACGCGATCCGCCAGCACCACGGCCTCATCGACGTCATGCGTCACCAGCATGAGCGTTGGCCTTGTATCGTTCCAGAGATCGAGCAGGTGGTCCTGCAGGTCGCGCCGCGTGAAGGCGTCGAGCGCGGAAAACGGCTCGTCCAGCAGCAGCACTTCCGGCTGCGGCACCAGGGCGCGGGCGATCGCGACCCGCTGCGCCTGCCCGCCGGACAATTCGCGCGGCCAGGCGTTGGCCTTGTCCGTGAGGCCGACCCGGGCCAGGGCTTGCGCGACCTTTTCGCGCCTTGCGGCGGCGGACAACTCAGAGAGGCCAAAGCCGATATTGTCGGCGACGCTGAGCCACGGCAGCAGCCGCGGCTCCTGGAAGATGATGCCGATTTTTGCGTGCGGGGCAGTAATTGCAATGTCGTCCAGCGTCACCGTGCCTGTGGTGGCGCGGTCGAGGCCGGCGATGGCGCGCAGCAAGGTGGACTTGCCGCAGCCGGAGCCGCCGATGATGGCGACGATCTCGCCGAGCTTGATGTCGGCGGAAAACCGCTCCAGCGCGTGGACGCCGTTCGGATAGGTTTTTCCGACACGATCGAGTGCGAGCATCAGGCCGCTCCACCCTTGCCGCCGAACGCGTCCTGCCAGCGCAGCAGCGGCGCGGTGGCGAGCTCGATCAGCCAGTCGGTGGTTTTGCCCAGGATGGCGAAGATCACGATCGCGGCGACGATCTGCGCCGGCTTGCCGAGCTGCTGGCCATCGATCAGGAGATAGCCGAGCCCTTCGGACGCGCCCATGAATTCGGCGGCGACGACGAACATCCACCCCAAGCCAAGGCCGACGCGCAGCGCCACCACATAGGCCGGCAGCACCGCGGGCAACAGGATGCGGCGGATCATCGCCGGGCCGCTCAAGCGGAAGGTGCGGCCGACCTCGACAATCTTGCGATCGACCGAGAGGATCGCGCCCATCACGCCGAGATAGACCGGAAAGAACACTCCGACCGCGATCAGCGCAACCTTCGAGGTTTCGAAAATACCGAGCCACAGGATGAATAGCGGCACCCAGGCGATCGACGGTATTGCGCGCAGCGCCTGCACAGTCGGATCGAGCAGCCGCCGCGCCAGCCCCCAATAGCCGGAAATCGCGCCGAACAATGTGCCGGCGACGACACCGATGACAAAACCCGAGGCGACGCGGCTCAGCGTCGCGATGATATGGCGCGAGAGCTCGCCGCTTTTGGCGAGTTCCACCATGGTGGCGAAGATCTTGGTTGGCGGCGGCACCAGCCGGCCGTTCGACAGGCCCGCCCAGACCGCGATTTCCCAGGCCACGGCGAGGCCCACCGGCAGCAGCAGCCCCAGCGCCGGCCCCGCATAACGGCGCAGCCGTGCCGACGACACCTTCGTCTCGGGCGTCGTCGAATCGGTCCGTTCCAGCGCTGGCAGTTCAACGGTCATGGCCATAGCAAGAACGCGTCTTTCGAGGGATTGCAAGGTGGCGACTTACCCTCCCCTGGAGGGTGAAAACCTCAATTCGTCGGCAGCGGGACCTGATCGTCGATCAGCGCATCCAGCGTCGCCTTGACGTCGACCGTGGCGGCAACGACCCCGGCCTGCTGCAAAGCGAGGCCGGCGGCGAGGATGGAGTCGCGCTGCGGGGCGCCGATGCGGCTGTGGGTCAGTTCGGTGCGCTCCTTGAGCTGCTTGTCGACCACCGCATCCGGCAGCTTGGTGATGCCGATGAAGGTCTTCTTCAGGTCGTCGTAGTTGGCCAGCGAATATTTGCGCGCCTCTTCATATACCGCGAGCACGCGGCGAACCGCGTCCGGATGATCTTTCAGGAACTGCTCGCGCACATTGAGGATGCCCCAGGTGTTGGCGTCGGGCTTGCGGAAGAACAGCTTGGCGCCCTCCTCGACTTCGGCCTGCGCCATCATCGGATCGAGCCCCGCCCAGGCGTCGACGTCGCCGCGGATCAGTGCGGTCTTGCCGTCGGCGTGCTGCAGCAGCACCGGGGTGATGTCTTTTTCGGACAGGCCGGCGCCGAGCAGCGCGCGCACCAGGAAGATATGCGGATCGGTGCCGCGCGTCACCGCGACGCGCTTGCCCTTGAGATCGGCAATGCTGGCGATCTTGGAATCTTTGCCGGTCACTAGCGCGGTCCATTCGGGGCGCGAATAGACATAGATCGACTTGATCGGATTACCGTTGATCTTGGCGACCAAAGCGGCCGAGCCCGCGCTCGATCCGAAGTCGATCGATCCGGCGTTGAGGAATTCGAGCGCCTTGTTGGAACCCGCCGACTGCACCCAGACGACGTTGATGCCGTCCTTGGCGAATTCCTTTTCCAGAAGGCCCTTCTGCTTGAGGATCATCGACACCGGGTTGTAGGTCGCCCAGTCGATGCGGATTTCCTTGAGCGGGTCGGCGGCGAAGGCCGCGCCGGGCAGCAAGGTCGAGGCTGCGATAACAGCAGCAAACGCGCGCCGTGAAATCCTGAACATTCCCTAGTCTCCTCATATCTCAAAAAACTGTCTTTTATTTCAATGAGTTAAACCGCAAGGTCAACGAGAAAATAGCTGCCGCGAAAGCTGCGCCCTGAGAACAGGTTTGTCCAAAGCAGCGCGAATCCAGCATAGAACTACTGTTGCCTCACAATCGCCAGTGACAGCGTCTGCGCCGTCCGATATCGGGATAGATCATGGACAGCGTTGTGACCGAGGACCGCCCGGTGGCGGATGATCGTTTTGATACCGCGCGGATCACCGCCGCGATCGATGCGCTCGCCGAAAAAAATGCCGGCCGCGAGGACGTGTTCCGCTCGGCGATGGCGCAATTGCTCAAAGCCGAGTTGATCGCTGCGCGCACCACCGCGCAGGCCGTGCTGCTGAAGGACCGTCACGGCCGCCGCTGCGCCGAGCGATTGTGTTTCGTGCAGGACGAAATCATCCGCATTCTCTATTCCGCCGCCACGCGGCATCTCTATCGCTCGCATGTCCGATCAGGCGAAGAACGCATGTCTGTCGTCGCCACCGGCGGTTATGGCCGCGGGCTGATGGCGCCGGAATCCGACATCGATCTGTTGTTCATCCTGCCCTACAAGCAGACCGCCTGGGGCGAGCAGGTCGCCGAAGCCATTCTCTATTGCCTGTGGGACATGGGGCTGAAGGTCGGCCACGCCACGCGTTCGGTCGATGAATCGGTCCGGCAGGCGCGTGGCGACATGACGATCCGCACCGCCATCCTCGAGACGAGATTCCTGACCGGCGACCAGCCGCTCTACGACGAACTGGTCGCGCGCTTCGACAAGAACGTCGTGCAGGGCACCGCCGCAGAGTTCGTTACCGCCAAGCTCGCCGAGCGCGAAGAACGCCATCGCCGCGGCGGGCAGTCGCGCTATCTGGTCGAACCCAACGTCAAGGACGGCAAGGGTGGTCTCCGCGACCTGCACACGCTGTTCTGGATCGCGAAATATGTCTATCGCGTCCGCGAGACCGATGAACTGGTCGAGCGCGGCGTGTTCGACGCGCAGGAGTACCGCACCTTCCGCCGCTGCGCCGATTTCCTGTGGTCGGTGCGCTGCAATTTGCACTTCGTCTCCGGCCGCGCCGAGGAACGACTGTCGTTCGACATGCAGCGCGAGATCGCGGTCCGCCTCGGCTATACCTCGCATCCCGGCATGCAGGATGTCGAACGCTTCATGAAGCACTACTTCCTGGTCGCCAAGGACGTCGGCGACCTCACCGCAATCCTGTGCGCCAAGCTGGAAGACGAGCAGGCCAAGCCGGCGCCGGTACTGAGCCGCGTGGTCGCGCGGTTCCGGCCCGGCATCAAGCGGCGGCGGGTGCCCGACAGCGACGACTTCATCATCGACAACAACCGGATCAATCTCGCGGCGCCCGACGTCTTCAAGCACGATCCGGTCAATCTGATCCGGATCTTCCGCCTCGCACAGAAGAACAACCTCGCCTTCCATCCCGACGCGATGCGTACGGTGACGCGCTCGCTGAAGCTGATCAACACCGGCTTGAGGGAAAATCCGGAAGCCAACCTTCTGTTCATGGAGATCCTGACGTCCGACAACGCCGAGACCGTGCTGCGGCGCATGAACGAGACCGGCGTGCTCGGTCACTTCATCCGCGCCTTCGGCAAGATTGTGTCGATGATGCAGTTCAACATGTACCACCATTACACGGTGGACGAGCACCTGATCCGCTGCGTCGGCTTCCTGCAGGACATCGAGCGCGGCGGCAACGACGAGTTCACCGTCGCCAGCGACCTGATGCGCAAAATCCGCCCCGAGCACCGCGCGGTGATCTACATCACCACGCTGTTGCACGACATCGCCAAGGGCCGGCCCGAGGATCATTCGATCGCCGGCGCCAAGGTGGCGCGGCGGCTGTGCCCGCGGCTCGGCTTCAACGCCGCCGACACCGAGACGGTGGCGTGGCTGATTGAAGAGCATCTGACCATGTCGACGGTGGCGCAGTCGCGCGATTTGTCGGACCGCAAGACGATCGAGAATTTCGCCGCCGTGGTGCAATCGGTCGAGCTGATGAAGCTGCTGACGATTCTGACCACCGCCGACATCCGCGGCGTCGGTCCCGGCGTGTGGAATGGCTGGAAGGCGCAGTTGCTGCGCACGCTGTATTACGAAACCGAGCCGGTGCTGACCGGCGGCTTCTCGGAAGTGAACCGCGCCCAGCGCATCGCGGTGGCGCAGTCGGAATTCCGCGCCGCCTTTACCGAATGGCCGGAGCAGGAGCTCAACGCCTATATCGCGCGGCATTATCCGGCGTACTGGCTCAAGGTCGAACTGCCGCGAAAAATCCGCCACGCGCGTTTCCTGCGGGCCAGCGAACAGGCCGGCCACAAGCTTGCGATCAATGTGGGCTTCGACGAAGCGCGCGGCGTCACCGAACTGACTATACTCGCGACCGACCATCCCTGGCTGCTGTCGATCATCGCCGGCGCCTGCGCGTCCGCGGGCGCGAACATCGTCGATGCGCAGATCTACACCACCACCGACGGCCGCGCGCTCGACACCATCGCCATCTCCCGGGAATACGACCGCGACGAGGACGAGGGACGCCGCGCCACGCGAATCGGCGAGATGATCGAGCAGGTGCTGGAGGGCAAATTGCGACTGCCCGAAGTGGTGGCGCGCAAGGCGGCCGCGCGCGGCAAGGCGCGGCCGTTCGTGGTCGAGCCTGAGGTGACCATCAACAACCAATGGTCGGACCGCTACACCGTGATCGAGGTCTCCGGCCTCGACCGCCCGGGTCTGCTGTACCAGCTGACGACGGCGATCTCGAAGCTCAACCTCAACATCGCCTCCGCCCATGTCGCGACCTTCGGCGAGCGCGCCCGCGACGTGTTCTATGTCACCGATCTGCTCGGTGCGCAGATCACCGCGCCGACGCGGCAGGCCGCGATCAAGAGCGCGCTGCTGCACCTGCTCGCGAGCGAGGACAACGCCGCCCAGCCGGCGGCGTGATTCTCCCTTACCTCTCCCCGCTTGCGGGGAGAGGTCGGATCGCTCTTGCGATCCGGGTGAGGGGGTACCGGTCCAGCGACCGAGATCCTGTGTTGCGGATAGAGCCCCTCACCCCGCAAGCGGGGAGAGGGAGATAGCACCTGTCTCTCAGAACTGGATGATCGGCTCCAGCTTCTCGCCCTTGCGGAATGCGCGCAACGGCGCGGTGTCGGTATAGACCCGCTCCTCGATGATCTTGCCGTTCTTGATGCGGAACTTGTCGACGCCGCGCCATTCGAACCTGACGCCGCCTACATTGCGCGTGGTCTGCCATTCGATGATCACGACGTCGCCGCGCGAGGTCCAGTCCAGCAATTGCCAGACGAAATCCGGCGCCGCCGCCGTCTGCACTTCCATCAGCCGGTCGAGTTCGTTGCCCGCCACGCGCCGGCCCACCAGCGGCGTATGCAGCGAGCCTTCGGGGTGCCAGAGATCGAGAAAGGCCTTTCCGTCCCGCGCCGCCCAGGCGGCGGCAAATCGCGTCACAAATTCCTGAATTTCAGCGTCCGTCATTGGTCGTCTCCATGATTGAATGTGGGGAGACGCTAGGGGTGTCGCACAAATCTGTCTGGCGGTTTGCGGACCTGACATATGCATCGTCATTGCGAGCGCAGCGAAGCAATCCACCCATCCGTTATGCCGCGCTATGGATTGCTTCGCTGCGCTCGCAATGACGGGGAGCCGTCACACCTTCAGCCTCACCCCCTCATGCTCCAGCAACCATCGCTTCCGCTCGAGGCCGCCGCCATACTTGACCAGCGCGCCGTTGGCGCCGATCAGGCGA
The DNA here is from genome assembly GCF_018131075.1 of Bradyrhizobium sp. JYMT SZCCT0428. Lineage (GTDB taxonomy): Bacteria > Pseudomonadota > Alphaproteobacteria > Rhizobiales > Xanthobacteraceae > Bradyrhizobium. The sequence goes on from NZ_JAFCLS010000026.1 coordinate 104,872, forward strand.
TGACAGGGCACGACGACGCTGATCGGGTTGGAGCCGTTAGCATGACCGACCGCGCGCATGGCTTTTGGCGCGTTCAGCTTCGCTGCCAGCGCGCCGTAGCTCATCGTCGTGCCCGCAGGAATCTTTGGCAATGCGGTCCAGACCTTCTGCTGGAACGGCGTGCCCGCGACGCGCCACTTGATCGCGTTGAGGCGATCGAGATCGCCTTTGAAATACCCTGTCAGCGCCGCCCTCAACGCTTTCGGTGACCGCGCCTCTTCCAGATCGACCGGGCCATATTGCAGCCGCAGCAACTCCTTCATGCGCGGCCCGTGCTCTTCCCAGTCCAGCGCGCGCAGCACGCCGCCGGAATCGGTCACCAGCAACGCGATTCCGATCGGCGTTTGCAGCCGGTCGAGATTGAAGGTTTCAGGCGGCTTCGCGCTCATCGATTTTTCCGGATACTACTGCAGCCTGGACGCCCGCGGCCCACAGATGCAACGCCGCATAGGCGCGCCACGGCCGCCAGCGCTCGCTGCGAACAAGCAATTCCGCCGGCGACGGGCGACGCCCTTCGCCGTCGGTCATCGCGCGGAGCAAACCGATGTCGGCGGCGGGGAACGCATCGGGTTCGCGCAGCTCGCGCATGGCGATGTATTGCGCGGTCCATTCGCCGATTCCCGGCAGCGCCCTTAATTTCACGATCGCGTCCTCAAGGCTGGCGCCGCGGCTGAAGATCGCGGGATCGGCCGAGATCGCCTGCGCCAGCGAGGTCACCGCCATCGCCCGCGCACCTGGCATCCCGAGCGTTGTCAGATCGGAGCTCGCAATCCGCGCCGCAAGGGGAAACAGATGGCTGAGACCCTCGCTCTCCGTCATCGCAGGCGGCAGCGGATCGCCAAAGGCCTGCACCAGTTTGCCGAGCAGTTTGGTCGCGGCAGGAACCGTGATTTGCTGGCCGAAGATCGCCCGCACCGCGAGTTCGAAACCGTCCCATGCCCCGGGGACGCGCAAGCCCGGCCGCGCCGCGACCAGCGGTGCCAGCACGGGATCGAGCGCGAGATGCGCGCCGATCGTATCGGGGTCAGCGGCGAGATCGAAGACCCGGCGGACGCGCGCGATGATCTGCGGCAAGGCCGCCATCTCGGGAAAGCGAACGCGGACGTCGATCCGGTTCTTCGGCGCGGGCATGACACTGATCACGCCGCACTTGCCGCCGATCGCAATCGTGCGGCGATAGCTATCACCGGCAACGATCTCGACCCCGGGAATGGCGCGGGCGCTGAGGAACGACAGCATCGCGTCCCAATCATAGGGCGGCCGATACGGAAGACGAACCGACAGCGCGCCGGCTTCACGCCTGGTCTTGTCGCGGGAACGCCGCAACGCGGCCGGCGGACGCCCGAACAGATCCGAGAAGGTTTCGTTGAAGCGGCGCACGCTGTTGAAGCCGGACGCCAGGGCGACCTCGGCCATCGGCAGCGACGTTTCGTGGATCAACTGCTTGGCAAGCAGCACCCGTCGGGTTTGGGCAACCGCAATCGGCGAAGCGCCGACATGCTGACGGAACAGCCGCCGCAATTGCCGCCCGCCGACGCCGAGCCGACTAGCCAGACCTTCTACATCATCACCATCGAGCGCGCCGGATTCGATCAATGCCAGCGCGCGCGAAACCGTGTTGGAGCTGCCGCGCCAGAACGCGAGGTCAGGCGACACTTCCGGCCGGCAGCGCAGGCAGGGACGGAAGCCGGCCTCCTGGGCTGCGGCCGCCGAAGCATAGAACGACACGTTCTCGAATTTCGGGGTGCGCGCCGGACAGATCGGCCGGCAATAGATGCCGGTGGTTTTGACGCCGACAAAAAGCCGCCCGTCGAACCTGATATCCCGGGTCGAAATCGCGCGATAGCAAGCGGTACGGTCCATATCCATCAGAAAATCATCCACCGTTGTGCAGGGCATGTCCCGCGCTTTGCGCGCCTTATGCCCGCTCAGTTCTCGAAAATCAGGCAGGTCGTGGTGCCCTGGGCAAGCAAACGTCCCTTGCTATCGGTGATGCGTCCTTCCGCGGTGCCGACCCGCCGGCCGCTGCTGAGCACAATGCCCTCGGCCCTGATCGTGCCGGTCTCGGGCGTAATCGGTCGCACCAGCGAGGTCTTGAACTCCAGCGTCGTCGATCCCAGACCTTTCTCCAGGGTCGACTGAATAGCCAGCCCCATGCAGCTGTCGAGCAGCGTGGCCGAGAAGCCGCCATGCACGGTGCCGGCCGGGTTGAGGTGGTCGTCACTCGGTTCGGCGGTGATGACCACGCGGCCGCTCGCGGCTTCGGTGACATCGTAGCCCAGCGTGCGCGCGATCGTGTTGAGGGGCAGCGTGCCGTCGGCGAGTCCCTGGACAAATTCCAGGCCGCTCATTTCCTTGCGCCTGATGGCGCTGACGGTGCCGTATGTTCTGTCGGTACGCATTCCCGTTGATTCCTCGCGCTGTCGCTCGATCGAAGCATCTGATATCGCGCCCGGCCTGTCTCGCGGTTTTCGGACCTCATCATTTTCTGCAAAATATCGGCACGCCGCCGCACTTTTCACGCTGAGCGTGCTAGCGTCCACCCGAATTCCGCTGTCGGTTTTGGGGGCCGCCACATGACGCTTATCGCCAATTGTCTGGTCGCGGTGGTCGCCGCGCTGCACGTCTACTTTCTCGCGCTGGAGATGTTTCTCTGGGAGAAGCCGCTCGGGCTGAAGACCTTCCGCAATACGCCCGAGAAGGCGAAGGAGACGGCGGTGCTGGCGGCCAATCAGGGCCTGTATAATGGCTTTCTCGCCGCCGGCCTCGTCTGGGGCCTGGTCCATCCAAACCCGGGCTTCGGATTCCAGATCAAAGCATTCTTTCTGCTCTGCGTGATCGTGGCAGGCGCTTACGGCGCCGCGACCGTCAGCCGCCGGATCTTGTATGTGCAGGCGGCGCCAGCGGCGCTCGCATTGATCCTGCTCTGGTTGGCGTAAACGCCCGGCCGTTCTGGCTGGGCCGCTTCGTTCAGAGAGGAACTGGCGATGTCGTCTTCAGCACGCCATCGTTGTCCGTTTTTGGTATCCGGTGCGGGCTCCAATGCCCAATGTGGTGTCATTCCGAACGTGAACATGCCGATTGGATTCTTTTTGGGCAGCCACCAATTGCCGCCCTCGAATTAACCTTGCCCTCGCCAGCCAGAAATCCCGGACCGTTTCAGCTTGCATCGCCTTGCATTGCAGCATCCGTTCCGCCACTATTCAACCAGCGATGGCGTCCACCGGGTCATATTGGGTCCCAAGACAAGATCATCGGCTCAATCAACACATGAGGAAACGAGCGATATGAAGAATGGTATTTTCCATTTGATCACCGGCACGGCACTCGCGGTCGCCCTGTCGGCTTCGTCGGCCTACGCGCAGAAGAAATACGACACCGGCGCGACCGATACCGAAATCAAGATCGGCCAGACCGTGCCGTTCTCGGGCGCCTACTCCGTCTATGCCAATATCGGCAAGACGCAGGCCGCCTACATGAAGATGATCAACGACCAGGGCGGCATCAACGGCCGCAAGGTCAATTTGATCCAGTATGACGACGCCTACAGCCCGCCGAAGACGGTCGAGCAGATCCGCAAGCTCGTCGAGAGCGATGAAGTCCTCCTCACTTTCCAGGTCATCGGAACCGCGGCAAATGCCGCCGTGCAGAAATATCTCAACAGCAAGAAGGTGCCGCAGCTGTTCGCCGCCACCGGCGCTTCGAAGTTCACCGACCCGAAGAACTTCCCCTGGACCATGGGCTACAACCCGAACTACTTCGTCGAGGGCCGCATTTACGGCACGTACATTCTGAAAGAACATCCGGATGCCAAGATCGGCATCCTCTATCAGAACGACGATCTGGGTAAGGACTATGTCAACGGACTGAAGGCGGGCCTCGGTGACAAGGCGGCAAAGATGATCGTGGCCGAGGCTTCCTACGAAGTCTCCGACCCGACCATCGATTCGCAGGTGCTGAAGATCAAGGACGCCGGCGCGACCCTGTTCTACAGCGCCACGACGCCGAAGCAGGCGGCGCAGGCAATCCGGAAGATCCACGAAATCGCCTGGAAGCCGATCCACATCCTCGACATCAATGCCAGCCCGGTCAGCGCCACGCTGCAGCCGGCGGGCCTCGAAGCGTCGAAGGGCGTGATCAGCGTTCAGTACGGCAAGGATCCGGCCGATCCGACCTGGAAGGGCGATCCGGGCCTGCAGAAGTATCTCGACTTCATGGCGAAGTACTTCCCGGAAGGCGACAAGATGAACACGGTGAATACCTACGGCTATTCGACCGCTCAATTGCTCGTGCAGGTGCTCAAACAGTGCGGTGATGACCTGACCCGTGAAAACGTGATGAAGCAGGCGGCCTCGTTGAAGGACGTCGTACTCGACCTCGGCCTGCCGGGCATGAAGATCAACACCGGCCCCAACGATTACCGCGTCAACAAGCAGCTGCAGATGATGAAGTTCAACGGCGAGCGCTGGGAACTGTTCGGCCCCATCCTCGAGGACGCCGGCCCGGCGGGCTAGCCTCAACTTCCATCGATACGAACGATCGGCGGTCCCTCGGGGCCGCCGATTTGTTTTTTGAGGGCAGTCGTCATTGCCTGGCTTGACCCGGGCATCCACGTTTTGGCCCTCATGAACAGGAAGACGTGGATGGCCGGGACAAGCCCGGCCATGACGGCGTGGAAATTGTTACTTCGGGATTTCCCCAAACGTCTTTCCGAGCGGCAACACGGCATGCCGGATCAGCCGCGAATCCTCGACCGCCGCCTGCCGGTGTTTTACCGCCTCGCGATACACAGGATCGCGGATCATCTCCGCAAAGGCGGCGACGCTTGGATATTCGGCGATGAAGCAATGATCCCAGCGTTCTTCCGCCGGCCCGATCAGCATCAGTTCGAACCGCCCCTGCCAGACGATCCGGCCGCCAAGCCGTTCGAACACCGGTCCGCTTTCCCGTCCATACGCCGCATAGGCTTCCGCGCCTGATGCCTTGCGGCCGTCGGGATAGGCAGCTTGTTCCCGCAACCGGACCAGATTGAGCATGTGGATCGGGCCGGGCCGGTCGTTGGCCCGAAACTGTGCGAACACTTCCTTGGTCGGATCGATGTGGCCCATGGCGGCTTCCCTTGCTGACATATGCTGTTCCTTTAGCACGCGCCGCCGCACCTCCTAATCCCGCGTTAACCTCTCCGTAACCGACCCTTAAACTGCGGGCGTTAGCTTGCGGCGGGCGGGATGTGAGCAGCGTTTGCGTATGGCGTGGGGACGGAAAAAGAGCGGCGGCCGCAAGGAACCGCAATTCGGAATCGCCGCCGCGCTGAGCGAATTGCGGCTGTCGCCGCAGGACCGCGTCACCGTAAGCGAAGACAAGCCGAAAAAATCTTCCGCCAAGCGCAAACCTGAAAGCGATGACGACGAGACGCCGCGCGAGCGCAAGCCGCGCGCGGACCGCAGCGGCGCCAAGCGCCGCACGAAATCGCGTGGCGGATTCCGCATCGGACGGCTGTTCTATTGGGGCGCGGTGCTCGGCCTATGGGCCGCGATCGCGGTCGTCGGCGTCGTGATCTGGGTCGGCGCGCATCTGCCGGCGATCCAGTCGCTGGCTATTCCGAAACGTCCGCCGACGATCCAGATCGTCGGTCTCGACGGCAGCGTGCTGGCCTCGCGCGGCGAGATGGCCGGCGCCAATGTCTCGCTGAAGGATCTGCCGCCCTATCTGCCGAAAGCCTTCATCGCCATCGAAGACCGCCGCTTTTATTCGCATTACGGCGTCGACCCGATCGGCATCGCGCGGGCAGCGGTCGCCAACGTCATGCATCGCGGCGTCTCGCAAGGCGGCTCGACACTGACGCAGCAGCTCGCGAAGAACCTGTTCCTGACCCAGGAACGCACCGTCGCGCGCAAGCTGCAGGAAGTGGAACTCGCGATCTGGCTGGAACGCAAGCATTCCAAATCGGAAATCCTCGAGCTCTATCTCAACCGCGTCTATTTCGGCTCCGGCGCCTATGGCGTCGAGGCCGCGGCGCAACGCTATTTCGGCAAGTCCGCCAAGAACGTCACGATCGCGGAAGCGGCGATGCTGGCGGGCCTCGTCAAGTCGCCGTCGCGGCTGGCGCCGAACCGCAACCCGGAAGGAGCCGAGCAGCGCGCCCAGATCGTGCTCGCGGCGATGGCGGATGCCAAATTCATCACCGACGCGCAGGCGCAGGCCTCGATCGGCCATCCCTCCTATAACGTGAAACCGGTCGGCGCCGGCACCGTCAATTACGTCGCCGACTGGATCGGCGAAGTGCTCGACGATCTGATCGGCCAGATCGAACAGAGCATCGTGGTCGAGACCACGATCGATCCCAAATTGCAGAGCGTGGCGGAAGCCTCCATCATCGACGAACTCGCCGCCAAAAGCGTGAAGTTCAACGTCACCCAGGGCGCGCTGGTGGCGATGACGCCTGACGGCGCGGTGCGCGCCATGGTCGGCGGGCGGAACTATGCCGAGAGCCAGTACAACCGCGCGGTTACCGCTAAGCGCCAGCCAGGCTCGGCCTTCAAGCCGTTCGTCTATCTCACCGCGATCGAGGCGGGATTGACGCCTGAAACGATCCGGCAGGATTCGCCGATCGATATCAAGGGCTGGCGGCCTGAGAACTACACCCATGAATATTTCGGGTCGGTGACGCTGACCCAGGCGCTTTCGATGTCGCTCAACACGGTGGCGGTGCGGCTCGGCATCGAAGTCGGCGCCAAGAGCGTGGTGCGGACCGCGCACCGGCTCGGCATTTCCTCGAAGCTGGACGCCAACGCCTCGATCGCGCTCGGCACCTCGGAAGTCTCCGTCATCGAGCTGGTCGGCGCCTTTGCACCATTTGCCAATGGCGGGCTCGGGGTTTCCCCGCATGTCGTGACCAAAATCCGCACCAATGAAGGCAAGGTGCTGTATGCGCGGCAGCCGGATCAGCTGAGCCAGGTGATCGAGCCGCGCCACGTCGCGATGATGAACACCATGATGCAGGAGACGCTGCTCTCGGGCACCGCGCGCAAGGCGGAGCTTCCGGGCTGGATGGCCGCCGGCAAGACCGGCACCAGTCAGGATTTCCGCGACGCCTGGTTCATCGGCTACACCGCAAACCTCGTCACCGGCGTCTGGCTCGGCAATGACGACAACTCGCCGACCAAGAAGGCCACTGGCGGCGGCTTGCCGGTCGAGGTCTGGACCCGCTTCATGCGATCAGCCCACCAGGGCGTGCCGGTTGCGAACCTGCCGAGATCACAAGCCGGCGGCGGCGGCCTGCTCTCAAATCTGTTCCCCGCCTCGCAGGTCAGCGCGCCGCCACAGCCATCATATCAGCCATCCGCGCCGGTGCCGCTTGCCCCGATCCCCTCAGGCGGCGGCTATCGCCAACCACCGACGCGCACGTCGGCGCCGCCGCCGAATCCATCGGCCCGCCCGGAAGCTGCGGCAGGGTTGGATGGATGGCTGATGGACCGGGTGTTCGGCGGCAATCGCTAGACAGCGCAGGCCGCAGACACAAGAATCGCGAAAACAACCCATGCAAAGTAGAATGGGGCCTGGTTTTCCGACTTAGTCCTCGACCCCGTAACGGTGCAGATCATTGCCGTGGGTATCGAGCCAGGATTTGGCGCGCACGACCGACGGACAGATCTTTCCGACGACACGCCAGAATCGCGCCGAGTGGTTCATCTCGACCAGATGCGCGACCTCGTGGGCGGCGAGATAGTCCAGCACAAAGGGCGGCGCGAGGATCAGCCGCCAGGAAAACGACAATGATCCGGCCGAAGTGCAGGAGCCCCAGCGGCTCGATTGATCGCGGATCGACACCCGCTTGACCCTGACGCCGAGTTCTTCCGCATAGGCCAATGATGCCTTGTGCAGATCCTTGCGCGCTTCACGCTTGAGATAATCATGGACGCGGCGGTCCATGTGCTCGGCGCCGCCGGCGACGCAGAGAACTTTCTCCCCGCTGTCGCGGGTTTCGGTCCACACCGTGCCACGCTCGCCCGAACGATGTACGATGCGGTGAGGAACACCGCGGAGCGGTACTACTGTGCCAGCTTGAAACGGTGCGGCCTTCGGCAGGCGGCCGAGACGTGCGGCGATCCAGCCGCCATGCAGCTGCGCAAAGTCCTTTGCTTCCGCGAGCGTGCCGCGCGGCGGCATAGTCAGGATCGCCTCGCGATCGGTCGGATGAATGCGTAACGTGTAGCGGCGCGCGCGGCGGTGCCGACGCAGCCGAATCGCAAAGAATTGCGAGCCGTGTTTGACCAAAAGAGTCGCTGGTTCGGCAGGCCGCCGATAGAGGAGGGCGCGAGTAGCCATGTCTGACAGTCCGGGGGGCAAGAGTTCGCCCGGATTCTGCCATAACCGCTGCCACTCAAGCCGCCACTGAAACCGTTCGGCGCAAAAACAAATCATTTGCCCAATATACAGGGGCTGGACTCTATTCCGCCCCTACCGGCAGGGGCTGGAACCGAAAATTTTTGGCTGAATCCAGCCTCACTCCTCGTCGAAGAAATGAAATAAAACTCATTCCTTCCGTGATGCGCGAATCCCGATTCTTTTAATCGATTCAGCGACTTAGTTGAGCCGCCAAATCGACGTTGAGATTGACGCTATTCAGCAGCCCCAACCAGTTTATCTGATGCAGCGACCAATTTCGGCTTGGTGTTGGCCGAAGACAGCATGAAATCGGAAATGCGCGGCACGATTTCAGAGCGGAACCGCGAACCGTTGAACACACCGTAGTGCCCGACGCCCTTCTGCACGTAATGCACGCGGCGATGATCGGGAATCGACGTGCACAGCGAGTGCGTCGCTTCGGTTTGTCCAAGACCGGAGATGTCGTCGTTCTCGCCTTCGACCGTCATCAACGCAACGCGGCGGATCTTGGACGGATCAACCAGCTTGCCGCGATGGATCATCTCGCCCTTGGGCAGCGCATGCTTGACGAACACGACGTCGACGGTCTGCAGGTAATATTCTGCGGTCAAATCCATCACCGCGAGATATTCGTCATAGAATTCGCGGTGCTTGTCGACCAGATCGCCGTCGCCCTTCACCAGATTGCTGAACAGCGCCTTGTGGGCGTCGGTGTGGCGATCGAGGTTCATCGTGATGAAGCCTGAAAGCTGCAGAAAGCCTGGATAGACGTCGCGCATCACGCCGGGGTGCGGGAACGGCACTTTGGTGATGACGTGGTTGCGGAACCACTCGATACCGCGCTCCGCGGCGAGATTGTTCACGGAGGTCGGATTACGACGGGTGTCGATCGGGCCGCCCATCAGCGTCATCGACAACGGCACGAAGGGATCGTTGGCGGCTTCCATCACGGAAACCGCTGCCAACACCGGCACCGAGGGTTGGCACACCGCGATGACATGCATGTTGCCGCCGAGCACGTGCAGCATCTCGATCACATAGTCGACATAGTCATCGAGATCGAAGCGGCCTTCCGCCAGCGGCACCATCCGGGCGTCGGACCAGTCGGTGATGTAGACCTCATGCGTCGGCAGGAAGGCTTCGACGGTGCCGCGCAACAGCGTCGCGTAGTGACCGGACATCGGCGCCACGATCAGCACCCGCGGCTGCGGGCTGCGCAGCGGCCGCGTCAGCTTGCGATCGAAATACAGCAAGCGGCAGAACGGCTTTTCCCAGATCGAGCGAACCTCGACTGCGGTGCGGACGCCGTTCACTTCGGTCGTCGGCAAATTCCAGTCGGGCTTGCCGTAGCGGCGCGTGGTGCGCTCGAACAATTCGCAGGCCGCGGCGATCGATTTGCCGAATTCGGTGTGCGACCACGGGTTAAGTGGGTTCTGAAACAGGATCTTCGTGGCGTCGGTCACGGCGCGTGCAGGATTGAGCGACGCGTGGCCCATTTCGTACATCCAGTACATCGGCGTCGTAAGCGCCGGACTGCCTTCGGCCACTAGCGGCGGTGCACCGCCAAACTCACCAATCGGCATTGAATTCTGATCCCCTGTTTTGCGCCGCAGCATAGTGCCGCCTGCGCAATAATGCGTCAATGCACACCTCCGTATATATACGTAGCGAAATGGCCAAAAACCTCAGAAATACACGGGAATTTGTGACTTATTCACCACCACCGAGCAAAGAACCGTGGTGTTTGGCGCTGCGCAAAAGGGCAAGAAAGATCGCAAATGACGCGATAAACAGCACCGCGTTGATCGCCAGCGACCACACCATCAGGTCGGTCCGGAACACGTGGTCGATCAACAGCGCGCGCATGCCCTCGAACACGTAGGTCGGCGGCAGCGTCCAGGCGAGATATTGCAGCCAGACCGGCAGCACCGACACCGGATAATAGATGCAGGCGAGCGGCATCAGGCCGAACATCAGCGTCCACACGACGCTCTCGGCTCCGAGCCCATTGCGCAGCACCAGGCCCGACACGAAGATCCCGATCGACCAGCTGGTGAAGATCAAATTGCAGAAGAACGCGATCAGCGGCAGACCGATGGCGAAAAAATTGAAGTCGAAGCAGAACAGCGCCAGCAGCGTCATCGGGACCACGCCGATCGCAAGCCGGATCAGGCTCATCACCATCATCGAGATCAGGAACTCGATCGGCTTCAGCGGGCTCATCATCAGATTGCCGAGGTTGCGCGCCCACATCTCCTCGAGGAACGAAATCGAAAAGCCGAGCTGGCCACGGAACAAAATGTCCCACAGGATGACCGCGCCGATCAGCGAGCCGCCGGCCTGGGCGAAAAAGCCCGACGTCTGCGAAATGTAGTTCTGCAGGAAGCCCCAGGTGATGATCTGCAGCGCCGGCCAGTAGACCAGCTCCAGAAGCCGCGGCCAGGACGACATCAGCAAGTACCAATAACGCAGCACCATCGCGTTGATGCGATGCACCGAAATTCCGTGATGGACTGCGACCCCGCTCATGGCGCGCCTTCCCTCACCCGCCCGCGCGCGACGTCGAGGAACACTTCTTCCAGCGTCGCGCGGTTGTAGCGCGCCATGATCTGATCGGGACTGTCGTCATCCTCGATCCGGCCGCGCTTCATGATGATGACGCGGTCGCACAAGCGCTCCACTTCCAGCATGTTGTGCGATGCCAGCAATATCGTCGCGTCATGGGCCTTGCGGTAATCCTGCAGATGCTGCCGCACCCAATCGGCCGTATCCGGGTCGAGCGAAGCCGTCGGCTCGTCCAGCAGCAACAGTTCGGGCTGATTGATCAGCGCTTTCGCCAGCGCAACGCGGGTCTTCTGGCCGGCGGACAGTTTTCCGCTGGCGCGGTCGAGGAATTCCTCGAGATCAAGATCGGCGGCAAGCTGCGCGATGCGCTCGCGCAGGTTCTCCACCGCATAGAGCCGGCCGAAGATGGTGAGATTCTGCCGCACCGTGAGCCGCATCGGCATGTCGACATAGGGGCTTTCGAAATTCATCCGGCCCAGCACCTCGGCGCTCTGTTCGGGCATCGGATGTCCCAGCACCTGGATGCGGCCCGACGTCGGCAGCACCAGCCCCATGATCATCGCAATCGTCGTGGTCTTGCCGGCGCCGTTGCCGCCGAGCAGGCCGGTGATGCTGCCGCGCGCGATGCGAAACGAGACATCGTCCACCGCGCGGGTGGTCTTGTAGAGTTTGATCAGATGCGCGACCTCGATCGCGGATCCTGCCGGATCGGCTGCGGGCAGCGGCATTGGCGCGGCGTCATTATTGACCATTTGGGCCTGTTCATTGGGCTATTGCAGCGGCTAGTGCAAGAAGGTCGTCATGCCCGGGCACAGCCGTCCGAAGGACGGCTACGCCCGGCCATGACGGCGAGAGCAACTCAAAGCGCGCGAATTTGTGATCGCGGCGCCGCGCGGCTAAAGTTGCGGAATGACTGAAATTTCTGACTCCGATTTTCGCCATCCACTCCGCCATGTCCGTCTCGATACGATATTGCGGCTGCGCTGGCTGGCGGCGCTCGGCCAGCTCACCGCGATCTTCATCGTGGCGCATGGGCTGGAATTCGACGTTGCCATTATTCCCTGCGTCGCCATTGTCGGCCTCTCGGCGCTGGTCAATCTCGCACTGCAGATCGCGTTCAATCCGATGCAGCGGCTGGAACCGGTCTATGCGGCCGCACTGCTTGCGCTCAACATCGTCGAACTTGCGGCCCTGCTGTTCCTCACCGGCGGGCTGCAAAATCCGTTCTCGTTCCTGTTCCTGGCCCCGGTCCTGATCTCGGCGACGGCGCTGCCGATCCGGCTGACCATTGCACTTGGTGTGCTCGCGGTCGCCTGTGCCTCCGCATTGGTGTTTTTCCATCTGCCGCTGCCCTGGGACAGCGACGACCCGCTGGTGCTGCCGCCGATCTACCTGTTCGGCGTCTGGCTCTCGATCCTGGTCGCGATCGGCGTCACCTCGCTCTATGCGTTCCAGGTCACCGAGGAGGCCCGGAAACTGTCCGACGCACTGGCTGCCACCGAACTGGTGCTGACCCGCGAACAGCACCTCACCCAGATCGACGGCCTTGCCGCCGCTGCCGCGCACGAACTCGGCACGCCCCTGTCGACGATCTTCCTGATTTCGCGTGAACTCGAAAAGACGGTTGATGGCAACGAACAGCTCGCCGGCGACCTCAAAACCCTGCGCGAGCAGGCGCAACGCTGCCGCGAAATTCTGGCCAAGATCACCCAACTCTCCTCCTCCGGCGCACCGTTCGATCGCATGCCGCTGTCGACGCTGATCGAGGAAACGGTTGCACCGCACCGCGATTTCGGCGTCGCCATCAAGGTGCGGCTAGCGGTCGCAGCGACGCGCGAGCCGGTCGGCGCCCGCAACCCCGCCATCCTCTATGGCGTTGGCAATATTCTGGAAAATGCGGTCGATTTCGCCCGGACCACGGTCGAGGTCAACGCCTGGTGGAACGCCGATACGGTCGAGATGATCATTTCCGACGACGGCCCGGGCATCGCCCCCGACATGCTGAAACGCATCGGGGAGCCCTATTTATCGCGGCGGCGCAGCACCGATGAGGACCAAAGCGCGCGGGCCGGCCTTGGGCTCGGCATCTTCATCGCCCGTACCCTGCTGGAGCGCACCGGCGCCAAGGTCTCGTTTACCAACCGGACCTTTCCCGATCACGGCGCTGTGGTACAAATCGTCTGGCCGCGCGAACGCTTCGAAGCGGACGACACGGCGGCCGATGATGCCTCCTGGAATGGTTCCAACGACCGGGAATGACACCCTGATCGACTATTGAGGGCCTTGGCAGCGCCGTCTGTTAGCGCCATATCTTGTTGAACCTGCAACCGGGGGATACCCGACCTTGAACGCCATCACCGAACTGAACGACCTCACCGACCGCTCGCTCCTGATCGTCGAGGACGACAAGCCGTTTCTTGAGCGCCTGTCGCGCGCGATGGAGAGCCGCGGCTTCGCCGTGACGTCGTGCGATACCGTGTCCGATGGTCTGGCCCAGATCGGCCGTTCCGCGCCCGCTTTCGCGGTGGTGGATCTGCGGCTCGGCGATGGTAACGGGCTCGATGTGGTGTCGGCGCTGAAGCGCAAGCGCCCCGAGGCGCGCGCGATTGTGCTGACCGGTTACGGCAACATTGCCACCGCCGTCACGGCGGTGAAGATGGGCGCGGTCGACTATCTCTCGAAGCCCGCCGACGCCGATGACGTGGTCGCAGCGCTGCTCGCCAGCGGCACCGAGAAATCCGAACTGCCGGCGAACCCGATGTCGGCGGACCGCGTGCGCTGGGAACACATCCAGCGCATCTACGAAATGTGCAACCGCAACGTCTCGGAAACCGCCCGGCGTCTGAACATGCACCGCCGCACCCTGCAGCGGATTCTGGCCAAGCGCGCGCCGCGGTAATTTGCCGGCAGGGATCAGCGGCTTCGGTCCTTCAGGCTACTTCTCGATGAGGAGCATCCGCAGGCAGCGGATACATTTCCTTGAACGGCGACGGCTTCCCGATTGCATACCCCTGCGCATAGTCGACACCGATTTCGCGCAGGGCTGGGAGTATCTCGTCGTTCTCGACGAATTCGGCAACCGTGCTCTTACCCATCACCTTGGCGACGTGAACGATCATTTCGACCATCGCCCGGTCCATCTTGCTGTTCAGCATTTCCCTGACGAAGCTGCCATCGATCTTGATGTAGTCGACCGGGAGGTGCTTCAAGTACGAGAAGGACGACATACCGGTGCCGAAATCGTCAAGTGAGAAGCGGCAGCCCAATTTCTTCAACGCCTCGATAAGCCGCTTGGCGCTGTGCATATCGGCGATCGCGCTGGTTTCGGTGATCTCGAAACAGATCATTCCGGGCGGCACCCGGTAAATATCGAATTGCCGGCGTACATATTCAACGAAATCATCGTCGCCGAACGTCGCGCCGGAGAGATTGATGGCGCAGCTCGATAGTTGGGTCGGTTCGGAGCAACTCAACCGTTCGGCGATCAAGGCAAATGCGTTTCGGATGACCCAGCGATCGATCAGCGGCATCAGGCCGTAGCGCTCCGCCGCCGGCATAAAGCTGCCGGGCTGGACCAATTTTCCGTCTTCGTCGCGCAACCTGAGCAGCAACTCGACATGGGAACGATCCTGCTCAGCCTTGTTGAGCGAGCGAATTTCCTGCGCGAACAGACAGAACCGTTGTTCATCAAGCCCATTCCTGATCCTCTGCACCCAGGCCATTTCACCGACGCGCTCGACCAGTTCGGCATCGCTGGGATGGTAGACCTGAATGCGATTGCGTCCCTTCTCCTTTGCCATGTAGCAGGCCATGTCGGCCGCCCGCAGCGTTGCCTCCATGGCGTTGGCCTCGGCGACATGCACGAGACCCACGCTGACGCTGATATTGAAGGAGCATGCATTCCAGACGAACCTCAGCTCCTGCACGGCAAGCCGGAGGCGTTCCGCAATCGCGACCGCCGAACCGGCGTCGCAGTCCTGCAACAGAACGCCAAACTCGTCGCCGCCCAATCGCGCCAGCAGGCCGACGCCGCGAAGATTCTCCCGCAACAACGCCGACGTATGTCTTAGCAATTGATCCCCGGCGGCATGACCACAGGTGTCGTTGACGACCTTGAACTGGTCGAGGTCGAGGAACATCAGGGAATGCTCGCTGGGCTGCTGGGACAGCCGGTCGAGCGCCGCTCCAAGGCGGGTTTCGAATTCGCGACGATTGACCAGGCCCGTCAAGGCGTCATGCGATGCCTCCCAGGACAGCTTTGCGAGGAACTCCTGTTCGGCAGCCTCGAAGCGCAATCGCTGCTTCAGCATTTTTCGCGTATGCCAGACAATCAGCGAAACCAGCGACATCGCCGTCAGCAGATTTGCCACCGTCAGCACGGACTTGAGAAACCGCGAGCCTTCTCCAAGATTCTCCGAGAAGGCGCTTGCATGGGGCGCGAGCCGCCGATCGATGAAATCGATTTGCTCCTTGTGGAAGGCTGCACGCCCGGCGGCCGCGGGACCGCTGGACAACTCCTCATGCAGAAGGTCGCCAAGCGACACCAGCTGATCCAGAAATGGATCCGTCCCTCTCCAGTGCCGGATCGCCGTTTTGACATATGGGCCGTGCTGGAAATAGCGGAAGAGCCGGATCATTCCTGGAATATCGGCGGGATGATTTCCACCTCCCAGCAGGCCGTCCCGGGCGGCATCCAGATCGGGGGTCGGCTGTTCCAGCGCGCGTCGTGCGACCCGGTCGCTGAGCGGAACGGCGATCGCCTTCTTGAACCGGTCGAAGGACTCTTCGTCAGCGGTCTGGGAGTAAACCGAGAGAAAGTGGATGGCGTCTTTTTGGCTCTTCGACCACATGCCCTCGCCGCCGACAAAGGCGCGAACCGACGAGAGCAGCTCCAGACTAAGGCCGGCCAGAAGCCCCTGAAAAATCACAACCGCCACGAAGGGCGCTACAAGCCGCAAAAGGCGATTTTTGCCGCGCGTGGGACCCATCATTTGCGGTGCCTGATCTGTCCTTCTGCGCGAAACCGCGCGACGTTAGGGCCTGCTTTCGTTTGGCCCGATTGCGTTGCCTTTTGTCTGCTGACCGCGCCGGTGTGGCGCTCACCTGATGTCCGCAGTACCAGCAGGATGTATTATTGGAGTAGGATTGGCGGCTTAAGATCGCGTGCGGCAGGGCCCACGCGCGCTATCTAAGATCCATCGTGGTGAAGGGCATGTGAACATCTCGACATCCAATTGCATTTCAATTTCATCGAATGCCCGTGCCCGCAAGTGTGCTGCGATCAGAGTTCCGCCAGCGGAACTTAATGCGCATCTCGATTCAGTCTTCAAAGGGCAGACATGAATTCGCGATCTCGCCGCTGCTACGCGCGAAGTTTTGCAAGAGACCTTTCGCCATCTGAAAACAGAGGGCGCAGGGAAGACCGGGTGCGCGCTGCACCCGCGGTCTCGCGTGCGGTTTGCACAAAACAAAGTGCACACGA
>NZ_JAFCLS010000027.1 GCF_018131075.1 Bradyrhizobium sp. JYMT SZCCT0428
GCGCTTATGCTTGGTACCCGGCTGCTTATCCTGGATGAGCCATTTCAGGGTCTCGCGCCTGTCTTGGCGCAGCGATATGCGGAAGCACTCCGGCGGTTTCGTTCGCAGGACAAGGACATTACCCTGCTAATCACCGAGTCGAACCCAAAGCTGCTCGAGACATTCGCCGACGTGACGCTCACCATTGAAAGAGGTGAGATCGAGGGCCCGCCAAGCTAATTGAAGATGCGGTGTTGGAGCCGCCGGCCTAAGCAGACCTCGTCGTCAATGTCTCCTGGGGGCACATATGGAACCCCTGGCGGTTTCCTGAAACAGCGTCCGCTTCCTGGACGAAAGCAGAGACTGCCACGTGTGGCTTCCAGTGCTCAAAAAAACGGCTCCAGTTCGTTTTTCGCGGATGGTCTCCAGGCTCCCATTTCGATTGTGAGTAGGCCGAAAGTCTCCGGGGCTGAAAACGAGGCTGTCGAGGCGAAGTTCTCTTGATATTTCAAAGGCTGAAGCTCAATCGGGAATGTCTGAGTTCGATCCCTCCCAAGCAGCCAGCCATTCGCTCAACCACAGAGAGTGTACTTGTGTTGGTTAAAAGTACCGCATTTTATAGAGTTTTTGTGCGACTGTCTAAAGTCTCCGGTCTCCAGAAACCGGCAACCTTGGCGAGAAATTGTCGAAAGTCTCCAGCCCAAACTGCCGAAATTACCGTTTTCGTGGAGACGATCGGCGGAGACTGGTTCGATCGCCACTGGACGGTGGGGATGGCAGTGAATTTTGGACCGGTTCAAACCGTTTGAACGAGGATGGTCGCCCATTCCTATACTATCTATCGGGCGACGGACTTGCGACACGTCCCACTAAAGAGGCCGTTCGGCGCGCTGTCGCCTTCGGCGCCTTGAGCGCGCGCCTCACTCCGCTCATCAAGGGACGAATAGGAGGTGCACGGCGAAGCTACTCGTTGACGGCTGTGACGTGGAGATTTGGCTAGGCACCGTGAAGAACTAAGGCCCGCCTCACTTGGCGGCTGACAAAAGAAACGGCCCCAGCGGAGGAGGAAGGCTGGGCCGTCGTTCTACCGATGCCAGTTTGGCGGCGTGGCATCCGGTAGTTTCAAAATATCGTGCCCACTCAATTGATCGTGCTCGCTTTGCTTACGATGAGAGAAACGGCCCCAGCGCGGGGCTGGGTCGAGCTGGGGCCATTCTAGGAACGGTGCAGCAGCTCCCACGGCGCGCCGTTCGCAAAAAGTGCAGCACATTTACCGCGCTGGAGCTGGTCAATTTTGACCACTCGCAAAATAAATCACCCAACCCAAGTGGCAACTTACCACAAATAGATTCGAGCGCCTCGGCCATGCTCTCAACCGCCAGGGGTTAGCGCCGGCTCTCCCGAGTAGCGGATATCGCATCCCGATGCGGGACGTCATGACTTGCTCGACGTGATGACCTGGAAATCCGGCGTGAGCCACCATCTTTCACCGTACGTTGTATGAATTTCGCTGCCGACCGTGGCAGCCCGAGTTCCGACCGGCCCCGACTGGTTTCACGAAATCAAATATGACGGCTACCGGCTGATGCTGGTCCGGCAGGACGACCGCGTGCGCCTCACGACAAAAGGCGGCCACGATTGGTCGAAACGCTTACCCTGGATTGTCGAGACGGCGCGCCAGATAAGGCAAAAGCATTTCGTGCTCGATGGTGAGGGCGTGGTGCTCGGTGTCGTCCGATTTCAACGCGCTGCACTCGCGCAAGCACGACGCCGGGGGGCAGTTCTATGCCTTCGACATGCTGGCCGGCGACGGCGACGACCACCGCAAGCTGCCGCTATCGATGCGAAAGACCAACCTTCGCGGCTCGGCTGTTGGCGCGGCGCGCCGAGGGCATTTTTGTCGCGCCCCATCGAACAGGTTGACGTCGGCACCGACCTATTCCGGGCATTGTGCGGCATGGGCCTGGAAGGGCTCATCAGCAAGCATCGTGAGCGCGCGTATCGCGCTGGCCGGTCGGCACACTGGATCAAGGTCAAGAACCGCCGGCACCCGGCGACGAGCCGCGAGTTTTGACTTCCGCGGCGGCCTCGGTGAGCGACCGCACCGGGCGCAAAATGTGCTCGACGGGATTGCCGCTTATAAGCGCCAATGCCTGGATTGGCGCGGGCCCCGCTCCATCCGGGAGCTGAAAGTGAGCTGTTGTAAAAACGCGGGTCTGGTTTTCCCGGGTTCGTCGCGCCGCGACCGTTGACAGGACTCGAACAGGGGTTACCGTGGACAAGTGAGGCCCGCCGCCCCAGGTCACCCCAGAGCGGCGGTCTCGCTACCAGGTCTGCGATAATCGAAGCCGTCCTCGCTCATAACGAGGGCGGCTTTTCGCAGACCCTGCCCGCCGAACATGACGAAGCAGTTCAAAGTAGCGTGAGGCATTCCAGGGGGGACCGCAAGGTGGCGCGGTCGTGAACCCACACCCGGAAATACGCATAACACGAAGGCGTGAATACGAGGCGGCACATAGCCGGGTTTCGGGTTTGGTCGCCGACGGTTTGGGTGCGGGGGTACGCCGCATCAACGGCGCGTGAGGTGTGGGGTGGTTCACACTTAAGAACGGCGAGTTCATTTACACGATGCCGTGGTCCCGAGAGATAGCAATGCCGCTATTCAACCAGTTAACTTGGCGAGGAATTGGCGCCACGCTGGCGCTCATATTGGTCGCGCTCGCGTTCGCGGTTGTTGGTTATGCGGAATGGTCATCGCAGACCGCGTTTGACGACTTTCTAACCGCGAGCACGCCTTCGTTGTCTGATCAAAACCAGTCCGCCGACACGCCGATCCCGCCTAATAAGGGGCAACCGAGCTGCTACCGGAACAAAGGGGCGTGGCCAGCTGCGTCCCAGTGACTTCCGTTCGACGCGATCGCTATCCCGCCTAACCAGGCGCGGTTGCCGGCGGTTCGGTGGCGCGAAAAGGCTCGCAACCGGATTTCGTAGGCTTGCCGCGGCCGACGTCGCTTACTGCTTGCCGGCCAAACAGGCTCGCAGATCAGGACATCATCAGGAAGGTGACCGCGGCACATCGCTTACCCTCAACATTGCAGTCGTTGTAAAGCATCGTCAAAAGCCAATTATGGGCTGACTGTCTGGGGGAGGGGGTCAGTCGGCCATTGCGAGCCAAGATCGCAGTGATAGTTGACGGCGCGGGCACGACTGCGGCACCCAAAAATTCAAGATGTGAAGCAATTCTTCGACCGTCCCACCGAGGGTGATCCGCTCGTACGGACAAGGACAGCCAGTTCGGCTGCCTTGGAGGAGCGCGACGGTCTGTGCCGAGGGGGCACGCGAGCGATCTCGCAAGCCTTTTTCGCCTTCCGCTCGGTACCTGCCTAAGGTCTGATAACCAGTTTTCGGGCTAATGTTAAATTGCCTGCAAGCAGCGTACATTTGACCTCGGAGGTAACGCAAGCATGACAAAATTGCCCTGCGCCTCGCAAATGGAGCTTGTCGTCCATGGCATGTAAGCCTCCCAAACCGATTTGTTGGACTGACCCTTGCCGGAATATGTTGTCACCGACCTCGACGATGCGCGAATCCGATCTTGGCGGCGCTTAAGTGGACTTCGCGCTTTGGGTTGAGACGAAGCAGACTGCATGGGGTGCCATCCCGTGCTCGAAAAAAGGCCCTAGTTCGTTTTTCAAGGATAGTCTCCCAGGCTCCCACTTGGATTGTGAGAAGGCCGAAAAGTCTCCTGTAG
Source organism: Bradyrhizobium sp. JYMT SZCCT0428 (assembly GCF_018131075.1). Taxonomy (GTDB): domain Bacteria; phylum Pseudomonadota; class Alphaproteobacteria; order Rhizobiales; family Xanthobacteraceae; genus Bradyrhizobium. The sequence goes on from NZ_JAFCLS010000027.1 coordinate 3,731, forward strand.
AGGTTTTCGAGGCAAAATTCTCTTGATATTTCAAAGGCCGAAACTCAATCGCGAATGTCTAAGTTCGATCCCTCCCAAGGCAGCCATGCAGTCACTCAACTAGAGAGAGTGTGCCAGTATCGGTTGAAAGTACCGCATATTATAGGGTTTTCGTGCGATTGTCCAAAGTCTCTGGTCTCCGGAAATCGGCAACCTTGGCGAGAAATTGCCGAAAGTCTCCAGCCCAAACCGCAGAAATTCCCGTTTTCATGGAGACGATTGGCGGAGACAGGTTCGAGCACCACTGAGCGGTAGGGTTGGCAGATGACCACCGCGATTACCGGGGCAAATCTGAGCCAAGCTAAAGTCGCGCGCGAGCCTTCTCTAATGCCTAGCGAGCACCAACGAGCGTGCTTGCAGGATCATTCATCTTCGACGTCTACGGCTAAGCTGCGGTGGGGACGACCTTAGGTCGTCAGCCGTTACGTCAACCAGCGTGAAATCGGCGCCGGACGATTCCGCTAACGCGGCACTTAAACGCTATTCGGGTCCTTTGGGTGATACTCGACCTTCTTGGCCTCCAGCTCGTCGATTAGCTTCTGAGCACCATCGCGTTTAAGCAACTCTGGTGGCCCGGTAGGCTCCCACCTGCAACGAAGCAGGGCATCATGTGTGACAAGTGCGACGAGATCGACAAGACCATCTTGCGCTACCGAAATATTCAGCGGAGGGTTCTCGATCAAATGCTGTACGTCTACCGGGATATTTTGTTCCGCGAACTTCGTTAACGCGCGTTTGGACACTTTCTAAATCACCTTAGGACACAAGGCCTTAATCGGGCAGCAGCGAAAGGCCATGTAAGAACAAATCACGATTAGAAACATATTGGTGCCAACGGCCGAAATCGGGACCAAAAAAAATTTTGAAGGACCCCTTGAAACCAAAAACGGGTTTTTCTAGTTCTGGTGGCGTCACCATTGTGTGATTTCTGGGCGCCATTCGGGCCCAGAACAGGAAGAGACGGGCACCGGTCGTGTCCGGTGCCGCTCGTACCCATTTTGCTCTTAGGAGGATCTGGCTATGCGCACTTACGACTTCTCACCGCTCTGGCGTTCGACCATCGGCTTCGACCGCCTTTTCGACCTCGCAGAAACCGCTCAGCGCGGTGTCGAGGATAACTATCCGCCCTACAACATCGCCCGCCTCGATGACGACCGGTACCAGATCTCTCTGGCGGTTGCCGGCTTCTCCCCTGAAGAGATTTCGATCACGGCTGAGCAGAACGTCGTGACGATCGAGGGTAACAAGGCCGACAAGCCCGACGCCCAGTATCTCTATCGCGGCATTTCGACCCGCGGTTTCAAACGACAGTTCAACTTGGCCGACTACGTCAGGGTCAAGAACGCGTCCTTTGACAATGGCCTGCTCAAGATCGAGCTATTCCGCGAAATCCCTGAGGCCATGAAGCCGCGACGGATCGCGATCAATGAAACCACGCCGGGCAACGTGCAAAAGCTCGAGGCCAAAGCGGCTTAGGTTTCTGAAGGGGCGGCCTGGTCGAGAACCGGGCCGCCAATCACTCGTCGTTAGAAGGGAGATGACCATGCGGCCGACGACCGCCACGGGCGATAACGTGTTTGATTTTGAAGCCATCCTTCACCCCGGCATAGTCTTCGAACATCCCAGGGACGTTGTGGCTGATCCAGGCCTCACGTTGGGCGAAAAGCGGGCAATTCTTGCTTCGTGGGCCTCCGACGCTTCAGCGATTGCTTCATGCCCTGCGCTTCGGGCGCCGGCGGGCCTGAAAGCCCCCGTCAACATCGACACCGTATTGGAAGCGTTGTGCGAGCTTGACGGCAAACCCCGCGATCCTCCTGGCGGCAAGCCGAAACGACGCTTTTCCGTTTCCCGTGTAGCAGCCTAGACGAGGGAGCTATGGAGACGACCAGCCTTCCGTATCGCCACGGGAACGAACAAGTTTGGGCTGAGTGGCTTCAGCGCGAAGCCGCTTCGTGGATGGGCCACACGCGAGCCAGGCAATCAGGCCGTGTCAGCCTGCGAAACGCCCGAAAAATCCCGGTGACGGTCAAGCGTTCAAGTCAAGCGGCAAACGTCAACAATCGAGGAACGATCTCGCCGCAGCGTTCGCATTGCTGCAACTCCCCGCAGGGATAACAAAATGCTGGCGCGCTTGCGCGCGCACCGCAACAACATCCATCGCTACCGGAGGCTGCTGAAAACGGAGCTGTCGGACCTAGAGCGCGATTTCATTCTCCGGCGCCTGGAAGAGGAGGAAGGCTCGTTCAATCAACTCTCGGCAACTGCGTGTTCTGTGCCATTGGGTCGGGCGGCATCCATGCGGTCGGAAAGTCATGTTTGACGTTGATGCGTTGGTCGTGCGGGGACATGAGAAGGTTATACAACATTACCGCTGGCTACTGGACCGTTCGGCTGAACCAGAGCGTGTGGCTCTTCAGAAGCGGATGGAAAAGCGATGGCGGAGCTCAACCAGCATTTGGCTCTACGAGCGCCTGGCCGAGGAACACTCACGGGCTGACCAAAGCTATCGTCGGGCGGCGTAATGGCACCGGGAATTTCGATTCGTGATGAGCAATGGAAGAAAGGGATCTGGTCTGGGCTATGTTGGGAGTTGGGATTGCTGCGGTGATGCTCGTGGCAGGATTGCTGTTCCTCGTCACTCGAGAAGTGCCGGTCGCGCCGCCCCAGCCGGTACCAACGGTTACGTCGTTCATATCCGGCTTTACGCAGGCTGAAGTCCAATCAACCCAAGTCAAATCAACAGAGGCATCGTCATGATAGCTAACGCCAGAACCCTTCCAGCACTTTCAGGCGGACTTGCCCACTACCTCACCGAGATTCGCAAATTTCCGCTGCTTACCTGGGAAGATGAAGTCACGTATGCCCGCCGTTGCCGTGACCAAAACGACCGGGAAGCGGCCTATCAACTGGTTACGAGCCATTTGCGCTTGGTTGCCAAGATTGCGATGCGCTACCGCGGCTATGGGCTTCCCGTTGCCGATATCATCTCCGAAGGCAACGTCGGTTTGATGATTGCCGTGAAGCGGTTTGATCCTGACAGTGGCTTCCGCCTGGCGACCTATGCGATGTGGTGGATCAAGGCCCACATCCAGGACTACATCTTGCGCACCTGGTCATTGGTCAAGATCGGAGCGAGTTCGGCGCAAAAGAAACTTTTCTTCAAACTTCGGCAGACGAAAGCTCGGATCTCGGCGCCCGAAGACGGTGACTTGCGACCTGAACACGTTCAGTTGCTGGCCACTCGGCTGCAGGTCAACGAGCAAGAGGTGATTGACATGGACCGCCGGCTTCGCGGCGACGTATCGTTGAACGTTCCGGTTAACAACTTGGAAGAGGCGGGCGATTGGCAGGATTGGCTGGTAGATCCAACCGCCAGTCCTCAGGACGTCAGTGCCGAGGATGACGAATCAGGAAAACGCCGTCGCGCCCTCGCGGAGGCCTTGAAGATGCTTAGCGATCGTGAGCGCGATATCATCCAACGTCGGCACATGGCGGATGAAGCCGAGAACCTCGATTTTTTCGCCACCAAATATGGCATCTCCCGGGAACGCGTCAGGCAAATCGAGACGCGCGCTTTAGCCAAGCTCACGAAGTCTGTGAAGGACCGGTTTGCGAAACACGCTACGCAGCTTTAACGCGGGCTGAAGCATCTGTCCGACCCGACCTCGGGGGATTAATGTTGGTGGCGACGCTATTTTGCACAGCCTGATGCGACCGATTATGGCCTTTAGCTGACTTAAGGGAGGGGTGAGACGCTGTCCGCCTCTGGCCCGAAAAACGGCACTAATTCGTTTTTCGCGGTAGTCTCTAGGCTCCCACTTCGGGTGCAAGAAGGCCGGAAAGTCTCCGGGGGTCGAAAAGAGGCTTTCGAGGCGAAATTCTCTTGATATTTCAAAGGCCGAAACTCAATCGGGAATGTCTGAGTTCGATCCCTCCCAAGGCAGCCAGCCAGTCGCTCAACCAGAGAGGGTGGGCCCGTATTGGTTGAAAGTACCGCATTTTATAGGGTTTTTGTGCGGTTGTCCAAAGTCTCTAGTCTCCAGAAAACGGCAACCTTGGCGAGAATTTGCCGAAAGTCTCCAGCGCAAACCGCAAAAATTCCCGTTTTCGTGGAGACGATTGGGCGAGACAGGTTCGATCACTACTGAGCGGTAGCCACGGCACTCACTCGACCGCGAGCCTGACATAGTTCTCACAGGGCCGGACCTGGTGGCAGGTGTGCGTGAAGCGATCGAGCTGCGCTTGACGGCAGCCATAACTCCTGGGTGCCGGTGCCCGTGTTGACAACGGCAATGCCGCCGACGATGCGACAGCACAGCCCGCCTTCCAACGAGACCAGGCTGCCATCAGGAGCACGGCCGCCTCCAGGCGGTGGTGCGCGCCCAAGGCAGAACAAACCGTGCCACTACCCGTGCGCGACCATGACATGGCGCACGGCCGTGTAGTCTTCCAATGCGTAGAGCGACATGTCCTTGCCGTAACCCGATTGTTTGACCCCGCCATGCGGCATCTCGTTGGTCAGCATGAAATGCGTGTTGATCCAGGTGCAGCCGTATTGCAGCCGGGCCGCCGTCGCCATCGCGCGTCCCACGTCCTTTGTCCATACCGACGAGGCGAGCCCATAGTCGCTGTCATTGGCCCAGGCGACCGCATCATCGACATCCGTGAACCGGGTGACCGACACCACCGGCCCGAAAACTTCACGCCGCACGATCTCGTCGTTTTGCAATGCGCCCGCGACGACGGTCGGCTGGTAGTAGAAGCCGTTGCCCCCGCCGACCTTGCCGCCGGTCGTGACGGAGATATGTTTGAGTTCCGACGCACGCTCGACAAAGCTTGCGACACGATAGAGCTGACGCTGCGAGATCAAGGGGCCAATCTCGTTTTCGGTGTCGTCCGCGCGATCGTACTTGATCGTTGAAACGGCCGACGAGAGATCCGCAACCAGCTTCTCGTAAATCCCCTTGCCGGCATAGATGCGGCATGCGGCCGTGCAATCCTGGCCGGCATTGTAGTAACCGAAGGCGCGCAATCCGGTCACCACCGCTGCGAGATCGGCATCGTCGAAAACGATGACGGGCGCCTTGCCGCCAAGCTCCAGATGGGTGCGCTTCACCGACTTTGCCGCCGCCTGCAATACCTTCTTGCCGGTTGCGACGTCGCCCGTGATCGAGATCATGTTAACCTTGGGGTGGTTGATGAGCGCGTTGCCGACCGTGTCGCCGCGCCCGAGCACGACGTTGACCACGCCTTCGGGCAGGATGTCTGCCAGCACCCTGGCCAGTTTGAGCGCCGTCAGCGGCGTCTGCTCGGATGGCTTGAACACCACCGTGTTGCCCCCGGCGATGGCCGGCGCGAGCTTCCAGGCCATCATCATCAGCGGATAGTTCCACGGCGCGATGGATGCGACGATGCCGATCGGGTCGCGGCGGATCATCGAGGTGAAGCCTGCGAGATATTCCCCGGCGATTGCCCCGGGCATGGTACGGACTGCGCCGGCGAAGAACCGGTAGCAGTCGACGATCGCCGGCAGTTCGTCGTTGAGCACGGCGTTGATCGGCTTGCCGCAGTTGAGCGCCTCGAGCCTGGCAAACTCGCTGGCCTCCGCCTCGATACGGTCGGCGATGCGCAGGAGATAGGCCGAGCGCTGCGCAGGTGTCGTGCGCGACCAGGTCGCAAACGCTTTCTCGGCGGAGTCGACTGCCGCCTCGATCTGCTGCAGCGAGGCCTCGGGCATCTGCAGCACCGTCTCTCCAGTGCGCGGATTGAAGATGGGCTCTTCGGTTTCGGTTCCCTTTTCCAGCTTCGAGCCGATCAGCATCGACATATCCATGGCCCAGTCTCCTTCCTGCATTTTCTATTTGCCCGCGCCCGAGACTTGATCGCCCTCGCGCGTCAGGTAGTAGGCGGCGATGATCGGGAACAGCGTCACGAGCACCACGACCATCGCCACCACGTTCGTGACCGGCCGCTGACGCGGCCGCACCAGTTCTTCCAGCATCCAGATCGGCAGTGTCTGTTGCTGCCCGGCCGTGAAGGTGGTGACGATCACCTCGTCGAACGACAGCGCAAACGCCAGCATCCCGCCCGCGAGCAGCGCGGTGCCGATATTCGGCAGGACGACATGGCGAAAAGTCTGAAAGCCGTCGGCGCCGAGATCGTACGATGCCTCGATCAGCGAGCCGGCCGTGCGGCGGAAGCGCGCGACCGCGTTGTTGTAGACGACGACCACGCAGAACGTGGCGTGGCCGAGCACGATGGTCCACGTCGAGAACGGAATATCCATCAGCGAGAAGGCGGACCGCAACGAGATGCCGGTGATGATGCCGGGCAATGCGATCGGCAGTATGATCAGGAGCGAAATGACCTCGCGGCCGAAAAAGCGCGAACCGCTCACCGCAGCAGCGCACAATGTTCCGAGCACGAGCGCGATCAGGGTTGCGATCGCCGCGACTTTCACGGACGTCGTCAGCGCCTCCCAGACGTCGGGCCGATTCCAGGTTACCGCGAGCCACTGTGTCGTGAAGCCGGGCGGCGGCCATTGGTAGGTTTTGTCTTCGGTGGTGAACGCGTACACGAAGATCAGGAGGATCGGCACGTGCAGGAACAAAAGGCCGCCGGCGGCCGCCAGCTTCAGCCCGAACGGCGCGGATGCTTCGCGATCAGATCGCATCGAACGCCCCCATGCGCTTGGCCATCCACAGATAGAGGCCCATGACCACGATCGGCACGACGGTGAATGCGGCGGCGAGCGGGATGTTTCCGGCCGTTCCCTGATGGGCGTAGACGGCCTGCCCGATGAACAAATGCGAGGTGCCTATGATTTTCGGAATGATGTAGTCGCCAAGCGTAAGCGAGAACGTAAAGATCGATCCTGCGGCGACGCCCGGCAGCGCCAGCGGGAAGATCACGTTCCAGAAACTCTGCCCTGGCGAGGCTCCCAGATCAGCCGACGCCTCGATCAGGCTCACGGGAATGCGCTCGAGTGACGCCTGGATCGGCAGGATCATGAACGGCAGCCAGACATAGACGAATACGATGAACGTGCCCGTGGACGACACCGACAACGAGTTGCCGCCGACGATCGGCAGCGCCAGCCAGGCCTCGAGCAGGCCCGTCAGGTGCAGCTTTGCAAGCGCCCAGTTGAGAATGCCTTCCTTGGAGAGGATGAGCTTCCAGGCATAGACCTTGACCAGATAGCTCGACCACAGCGGCAGCATGATTGCGAGATAGAACAATGCCTTCCACTTGCCGCGGGCATAGCGGGCCGCATAATAGGCGATCGGAAACGCGACGATGGCGGATGCGATTGTCACCAGCGTGGCCATCACGACGGTGCGAATTATGATGTCCAGATTGGAAGGCTGCAGCAGTTCGCCGTAGGTCTTCAGCGTGAACTCACGCTTGATCATCCCCGAATATTCATCGATCGAGAAGAAGCTCTGCAGCAGCAGCGCAAACAGCGAGCCGAGGTAGACGATGCCGAGCCACAGAACCGGTGGCAGCAGCATCAGAAACAGCAAGAGCTTCGGCTTGCGCCAGAACAGATCGGACAGGGCGCCCAGCACGCCGTTGCGCGCGGTGAGGACCGCCGGCGCGCTCCGATCGCTCAGCGCAACCGTATCGCTCATGCGTCGGCCGCCATCACATGCAGCGCGTTGGCGCCAAAGGAAAGCACAACGTCCGCTCCCTGCTCCGGCACGATCGCGCCGACCGGTACCGTCGCGTGCAGTCGCAATCCTTCGGCGTCCAGTCCGAGCCGCGTCGCCGCGCCGGTATAGCTCACCGACACCACGCGCGCCGGGATGCCCGTGCCGTTGGTCTCGGTGCTGACGCGGATCGCCTCCGGCCTCAGGCTGCCCCAGCCGTCGCGCTGGCAATGGCGTTTGACGAAATCCGGCGGCACGACATTGGAGGAGCCGACGAAATCGGCCACGAACCGCGAGGCCGGGCGGGCGTAGATGTCCTGCGGCGTGCCCACCTGCATGATGCGGCCGTCGTTGAAGACGGCGACGCGATCCGCCATCGACAGCGCTTCGCCCTGGTCATGCGTCACGAAGATGAACGTGATCCCGAGCGTTTTCTGCAGCGCCTTCAGCTCTTCCTGCATGTTCTCGCGCAGTTTCAGGTCGAGCGCGCCAAGCGGTTCGTCCAGCAGCAGCACCTTGGGCCGGTTGACGAGGGCACGCGCCAGCGCAACACGCTGGCGTTGCCCGCCGGAGAGCTGCCCGGGCTTGCGCGTGCCGTAGCCCGGCAGGCGGACCAGCGCCAGCGCGTCCTCCGCAGTCCGGATCCGCTCTATCCTGGGGACACCTTTCACCTTCAGGCCGTAGGCCACATTGTCCAGCACGTTCATGTGCGGGAACAGGGCGTAGTCCTGGAACACGGTGTTGACGTTGCGCCGATACGGCGGAACGCCCTCGGCACGTTCGCCGAAGATCGAAATGGCGCCCGTAGTCGGCTGTTCGAAACCGGCGATGAGGCGAAGGCAGGTGGTCTTGCCCGACCCGGACGGCCCGAGCATGGCGAAGAACTCGCCGGGCTGCACCACGAGGTCGACCTGGTCGACCGCTTTAACGCTGCCGAAATGGCGCGATACGTTCTCGAATGAAACGGCGGCGATCATGCTTTGCCCGCGTTGCTCGTATGATCCGGCGCTCGGCGCACGGCGCCCGTCGTTGGCCAGTGGCGGCAACCCTCAAGGGGTCGTCGCGCCTGGCCACCTTTGCCGCGGAATTTGCTCCGCGGCGTCAGGCTTCAGCGCCCGCCGATGACGCCGATATAGTCCGACACCCAGCGATAGTAGGGCACGCACTTGTCGCCCTGCGTCGCGCATTTCGTCGTCGGCGTCGTCCAGAAGCGAACCTTCGAGAAGTTGTCGAAGCCGTTGGTCGAGCAACCCTCCTTGGTCTGCATGCCGCGTCCGTCCGTGCACGCCGCCGGGACCGCCGGATTGGCTCCGAACCAGGCCGAGAGGTCGCTCTGCAGGTTGGATGCCAGCGAATGCTCAATCCACATGTAGGAGCAGTTCGGATTCTTTGAGTCGACGTGCATCATGGTCGTGTCGGCCCACCCGGTGACACCCTCGTCCGGGACCACCGATGCGATCGGTTGGTTCTGGCTCTTGAGCAGGTTGACCTGGAATGGCCACGAGCCCGACGCGACGACGCCTTCGTTCTTGAAATCGTCGATCTGGATGAAGGCATCGTGCCAGTAGCGGCCGACCAGCTTGCGCTGGGCGCGCAACAGTTCGAGCGCGGCCTTGTACTGCGCTTCGGTCAGCTCATAGGGGCTCTTGATGCCAAGATCGGGCTTGTGCGTCATGAGATAGAGCGCCGCGTCTGCGATGTGGATGGGGCCGTCATAGGCCTGGACGCGCCCCTTGTTCGGTTTGCCGTCCGGCAGCGCCATCTCCTCGAACACCACCTTCCAGCTCTTCGGTGGGTCCTTGAAGACCTTGGTGTTGTACATCAGCACGTTCGGCCCCCACATGTAGGGAACGCCGTACTGCACGCCGTCGACCGTGTGCCAGGGCGCCTTCTTGAGGCGATCGTCGATCGTTCCCCAGCTCTTGATGAGGCTGATGTTGATCGGCTGCACCCGCTTGCCGGCAACGAGCCGCAATGAGGCATCGCCCGATGCGGTGACGAGGTCGAAGCCGCCTTCATTCATCAACGCCACCATCTCGTCGGAGGTGTTGGCGGTCTTTACATTGACCTTGCAACCGGAAGCTTGTTCGAACTTTGTGACCCAATCGAACTTCTTGTCGGTCTCACCGCGCTCGATATAGCCCGGCCAGGCGACGATGGTGAGTTGCCCTTCGGCCTTCCCGATTTCCTTGATTTGCGCCGCGGATGGATGCGCAAACGCCAGCGCCAACGTCACGCCGCTCAGCAGTGCGAGTTTCGACTTCATCAACACCTCCCAGGTCCAGACGGCTGCATGTTCGAGGCAGCACGGTCCTCGCACCGAGCGTGTCGGTAAACGCAACCTTTCGCAAATTCATTTGTCAGGGGGCCGGTTTCGCTTTTTCCGATAGCGGGCCGTCATGGCCGCTGCCTTGCGCCCCGCTGGGCCTGCGCTATGCCTATGAAATCGCGTGCGTTTTGCGTGAGACCTGACCCGCGCCGCCACGTCATGCCGATTTGAACGACCGGCAGGGAGCCGGAGACGTCGCGCGATTCGATGCGATCGCCTTCCAGCGACCAGGGCCGGTAGACGAGATCGGGCAGCAGGGCGAGGCCGGCGCCAGTGGCGACCAGGCTGCGCACCGCCTCGACGGATCGCGTGCGGAAAGCAATCTTGGGGCGGGTGCCGAAGGCGGCGAGCAGTTTGCCGGTATTCTCCTCCACCTCGTCGATGGTCAGCATGATCAGGGGCTCGGAGAGAATGTCGGCAAGCGCGATGCTGTCGGCGCTTGCAAGTGGATGTCCGAGCGGCAGCCACAAGCGATAGGGCGAGACTTCGACGATCTCGGCGTCGATGGCGAGGCGGTCGCGCAGGTTCGACACCACCATGACGGCGACATCCAGCTCGCCGCCGATCAGGAGGTGCTCGAGATAGTCGCCGTTGTCTTCGATGGCGTGGACCTCGACCGACGGAAACGCGCGGCGATAGCGCGCCAGGAGATCCGAGAGCACGTAGCCGGCGACCAGCGAGGTGACGCCGAGCTGCAGGCGGCCGCCGCGGTTCGCAGCCTGCTCGGAGAAGGTCCTGCGTGCATCGGAGATGTCGGTCAGGATGCGCGTCGCGTGGCGCAGGAACTGATGGCCGGTGTGGGTGATGGACAGGCCGCGCGGATGCCGCTCGAACAGCTTGACGTTGAGATCGGCCTCCAGCTCCTTGATCGCCTCGGTGACCGACGATTGCGAGATCGACAGCGCCTGCGCGGCATGGGAAACCGTGCCGGTCTCGGCCACCGCGACAAAGAACTGGAGCTGTCTGATCGTAAACGCCATGACGGAACTAAGCACCAATTTAGCAGCGGATGAAAGCGGGAGCCGCGGGCCAAACCATCATTGGGCCGAACGGGGCCGGTAAAACCACGTTTCTCAACATATCGACGGGTTATCTGCGGCCGCAAGCTGGCACCGTAAGCTTTCTCGGCCACGACATTACAGCAGCTTCCGCGCACGATCACCAAGCTCGGCATCGCCCGCGCCTTCCAGATTCCACAGCTGTTCCTCGATCAGACCGTGATGGAGAATATGCTGATCGCGGCCGCCTCCCTGCGAGGACGCCCGTCCGGCTTCCAGGCTCTTTCGCGCATGCCGGAAGTGACGGAAATGGAGCGGCTGCTGCATCTCGTCGGTGTCAAGTCGTACGCCGAACGAACAGCGCGAGAGCTTCCCGAGGGACAACGCAAGCTTGTCGATATCGCGCTCGCGCTCGCGCTGAAGCCAAAGCTCCTGCCGATGGACGAGCCGACCTCGGGCGTTGCGTCGTCCGAGAAGCTCGCCATTATGGACATTCTCACCACGGCGCTCGTAAAGGAGAAAGTGACCTCAGTCTTCGTCGAGCACGACATGGACATGGTAGAGCGCTACGCCAGCCGCGTCGCCGTGTGGAATGTCGGCAAGATCCAGAAGGTCGGCACGCCAGCGGAGGTTCTCGCTGACCCGAAGGTTCGTGAACAGGTGATCGGGATATGAAACCGATGCTGAGTTTCGAGAATGTCAACGTCGCGATTGCGGACGCGCCTGTGTTGCGCAATGTGAGTTTCTCGCTGCTGCCCGGCGTGAGCGCTGCGCTTATCGGGCGAAACGGCGCCGGCAAGACCACGACCGTGCGCACTATCATGGGCTTCACGAAGGCGAGCGGCACCGTTCGTCTGGGCGGCGAAGATCTTGGACCGATCGCGCCGCATCGCCGGCCATCGCTGGGTCTTGGCTACGCGCCTGAGGACCGGCGTCTGTTTTCCGCCTTCACCGTGGAAGAAAATATCCTGCTTCCCGGTCGTGTCGCCAAGCTGAATCCGGACGAGACGCGACGGCGGCTGGAGCGAGCCTATTCGGTGCTGCCGGAACTCAAAGAGCTTGCCAAACGTCCGGCGGGATCGGTCTCGGGCGGACAAGGCAAGATGGTGGCGCTTGGCCGGGCGCTTATGCTTGGTACCCGGCTGCTTATCCTGGATGAGCCATTTCAGGGTCTCGCGCCTGTCTTGGCGCAGCGATACGCGGAAGCACTCCGGCGGCTTCGTTCGCAGGACAAGGACATTACGCTGCTGATCACCGAGTCGAATCCAAAGCTGCTCGAGACATTTGCCGACGTGACGCTCACCATTGAAAGAGGTGAGATCGAGGGCGCGCCAAGTTAATTGAAGACGCGGTGTAGGAGCCGCCGGCCTAAGCAAACCTCGGCGGTTTCCTGAAACAGCGTCCGCTTCCTGGACGAAAGCAGACTGCCACGTGTGGCCTTCCATTGCTCGGAAAACGGCCCCAATTCGTTTTTCATGGCTGGTCTCCAGCTTTCGCCGACGATTCTCCGGATCGGGAAGGGCTTGGCGAGACCGAACAGCTTGCCTGCCGTGCGAGACCTGCACTCGATGGTGAACATTGATCGCAATGTGGTCAGCGGCTCAACTGACGAGGAATTTAAGAAAAGCTGATCAATTCCGTGTGCCGACCAGTTGCGATAACGTCCGATGCGCGAGCGCAAACCATGATCGCGCACGGCCAAAGGCGGCAGCATTCGTTGCGAAGCTTTATCCTAGGCGGCCTTCCCCTCAATCATCGGAGGATCTTCAATTGCCGAAATCTCCGGCATCGCTTGACCCATAATCCCGTGAAGGTCGCCAACCATGCCGACTGTTGAGTCAACCATCGCGGTGACTTGCGCTTCGCGCTTGGCCCAAGCCTTCATCATGAACTTGCGCTCTTTGTCGATGTCGTCGCGCATCTCCTTGAAGCGTTCAACGACGGCCTCAATGCGTTGTTTGAAGCGCGAGCCAGTCAAGTAGTTGTACGCTTGCTCTGCTTTTGACTGCTGGCCCTGTTGAGCCGTGCGTGCGTTAGCGACCTCTAGCAGGCCTTGACGTAGGGTGAGAGCCACCGGCACGGCGCAGCGTGCATGAGCAACGTAAACGCCGTCGATCAAGTCAAACGTTTCCACGCCTTTGGGCAAAGCGGTTGAGACGATCAAGGCTACGTCGGCCTTCGCCGCGCGCTTGTTGTCACGCAGCTTGGGTAACCAGGTGTCAGACCAGGTTTTGGTGTTCTTTAGCTCCCAAAGGATCACGCCGGCTGGCGCACCAGCCCGAGCGTTGATTGTCTGAACGATGTCCCCGCCGGTCTCGCCTTTCGCAACAGGTTCAATCAGGTCGAGCGGAAACCTGCCTCGCAAAAGGCTTTCGAGCTCAAGTTCGAAGGCCTCGCCCTGCGTCTGTTGGGAACCTTGTTCTAATTTTCGCTTCAATTCTTCAACAGTCCGGCCAAGGGACTCAATTTGAGTGTCCTTCTGGGAAATTTGCGCCTTAAGTTCATCGGCCGCAGCCTGCTTCGCCTTCGTCACTAGCTCTGATTGGCTCGCCTGCACACGCGTCTCGATCGTGACTTCGAGCTCCCGGGTCTTTTCTTCGAAATCACGCTGCTTGCGTAATGCTTCCGCTTGAACCTGCTGCGCTTCGGCGAGCTTGGCCTCTCTTACCTTTAAGAGTTGCTCGTTTTCCGCAAGTTGCTGCCTGACGGCAGCCAAATCACCTGCCACCTCTTCTCGTGCTTTCTTCGCTTCGGTTGCCGCAACTTGAGTTCGCTCAGCCGCCAGACGCTGCCGAACCTGCTCTTCGATGTTCTCGCGAGCTTTGGAGAGGTCATCTTGCTGTCGACGCAGGTCTCCTGCTTTGCGCTCAAACTCAGCCTCGCGCGCAGCCAGTTTCTGCTGAAAGTTCTTTCGTTCAACTTCGAGCAGCGGCGCTGCAATCGACTCCGTCAGCGGGATTAGATGGCTGCATTTCGGGCAAACGATATGTGGCTCATGGGTTTCGCTAACCACGTGAAGCACTCCAGTTCACTATTTGTTCTATTGTGAACCAAGGTACTCCGGCGGTCAACTGGTAGCTGTATTAATCCCCAAATCTTCTCAGCGGTCGCGAGCAGCGAATGATAGGGAAACGAGTAGAACCCGCCGGTCTCGACCCACACTTGGCTTAACCAAAAGCGAATCGATCAACCTGGAAACAAGCGGCTAGTCGGCCGAAACATTTGGCCAGCCACCTTTTAGCGGGCCATTCGGCTAAGCTGGGCTAGCTTGACCGGGTGTCAACCAGTCCTACAATCCTCGGTTTAGGCGGGGGCCATTTTGGCGGGAACATCGATACGAGACAGGCTTTTGGCGGACCGGCGAGCTCTGCTCGATCTGGGTACGCGCAACAGGCTGATAAACATTCCCCTGCGGACAAAGAACATCCGGGCGATCGAGATCGTGGATTGCAAGTCGACAGAGGTTTTCGACCTGCTTGGTCAAGCGAAGCGCTGTACCTTCGTCCATACCGAGGAAGATAAACCCGCTTCAGCGGCTGACGGATCGACGGGGACGTCGGCACTCGCACCCAAAGAGGTCAACGGGGGTTCTCGGTCGCGGCAAACGGAAACAAAGCTCCAAACCAGGCTGTCCTCGGAAGGATTACAGAAGCGACTCCTCGACATTTGGTACGATGCGAAAACCTTGGAGGAAGAGCAGGGCGTCAACATCCTCTATCTGGCCTTCGGCCTGCTAAAATGGTTCGAGGACGATAAATCCGATACCGAGCGTTTTGCGCCACTCGTCCTGCTGCCCGTGCGACTTGAGCGGAGCAGTGCCGCCGATCGATTCCATCTTGTGTCCCGATCAGAACCTCCGTCACCCAACCTTTCTCTACAGGCGAAGATGGACGGCGAGTTCGGTCTAAAAATCGAAGATTTCGGAGACGAAGACGACGTCGATATCGCTGCCTATATGTCTGGCATCGCTGAGACCGTATCGCGAAAGTCTCGTTGGGAAGTAAGGCCGGACGCGATGGTCCTTGGCTTCTTCTCGTTTTCGAAGTTCCTGATGTATCGGGATCTCGATCCGGAGAACTGGCCGGCCGACGGGAGTCTCGACCTGAACGCCCTCATTCGGGGCCTGCTTCAGGACGGCTTCGAAGCAACAGAGCCGATCGTTTCCGACGACGGCAATATCGACGCGGTCATTCAGCCGGTAGCGATGAACCACGTCGTCGACGCCGACTCATCGCAGACCGTCGCGATCGAAGAGGTTACGCGAGGACGGCACCTCGTTATCAAGGGGCCACCGGGTACTGGCAAATCGCAGACGATCACGAACATCATCGCGTCGGCGGCCGCTCAGGGCCAAACGGTGCTTTTCGTCGCGGAAAAGATGGCGGCGCTCGACGTCGTCCACCGGCGGCTACGAGATGTTGGACTGGGCTCGCTCGCTTTGGAGCTTCATTCCAACAAGGCCAACAAACGGGTGCTTCTGGAGGAACTGAAGCGGACGCGGTCGATGTCGGCACCTCAGCCTCGCGGAGAAGCCACCCTCGTGCAGAGACTGACCGACATTCGCGATCGGCTTAACGAACACGCAGGAATGATGCATGCGGCTCACGTTCCGAGCGAACTCACTCCTTTTCGGTTGCTTGGTAACCTGATCCGATCATGGGGCTCGGCGGGCCAGTCCGGCCACGAACTGGAGGCGCCGGAATCGTGGTCCCCACTCGAACTCGAGCGACGGCGAGAACTCGTCCAGGAGATAGCTGAACGCGTCGCTTCGGATGGTCCGCCTAACCTTCACCCTTGGCGCGGCGTTGGTCGGGACGCCCTCGATCCTGGCGAAATGGAAACCCTGAGAAGGTTGTTAGACCGGCTGGCCGAAGATCTAGCGAAGGCAGCCGCGGGTGCGGATCGCGCGTGCGCTCTTTTCGATTTGTCCCGACCTGACACGTTCGGACAAGCCGCAGATCTCCTCGGGTTCGTCGAAGCAGCCGCAGCAATGCCCGAGTGCGACCGGGCGGCTTTCCGGGATCCCATTTGGGAACGCCCCGACGAGATCAGTGAGATCGTCGAGAAGGGGGCACGCTTTTCGAAATTGAAGGGCGTGTTCGAGTCAGCATTCGTCGAATCCGCGTGGGACGCATCCGTCAGAGAATGCAGGGATGTGATCGCGAACAAGGGCCGCTCCTGGTTGAGGATATTCAGTCTGCGTTATCGGGCACAGACGGCGACTCTTGCATCGTATCTGAAAGTTCCGATGCCGAAGACGGTCGATCAACGATTGTTGCTCCTCGACGGGCTCATCGCTGCCCAGACGGCACGTCGGTCATTCGAGGAAGTCCAAACTGCGGGCCGTTCGGCTTTTGGAGGCTCCTGGCGCAAGGAAAGATCGGATTGGGAAAGGTTGGAATCCCTTTCATCCTGGTGGGATAGCTTTCCAAAGGAAGTAGCGGGGGAAGGTACACGAGATCGCCTCGCACGCGTGGTTTTGTCCGCCGACGATAGGAAGTCGCTCGAGGACTTCAGGAGAACCCTCGACGCCGCGAAGACCGGTGTGGACCAGCTGTTCGATTTTCTGCGGCTCGATCCTGGGCGCCTCCCGGTTCAGGTGGGCCCCGATATGCTTTTCGCCGAGGTATCCGCGAAGGTCTCGGAATGGCGTCGTTCGTCCGAGCGTATTACTCGGTGGGTCGCATTCATGGATCGTATCCGTACGGCGGAGGACGCCGGACTCGGGACGCTGGTCGGTCGGCTGCTCGATGGGTCTCTATCGGGCGATGCGCTTTCGGAGACGTTTGATCGTGCCTACTTCGAAGCTATGCGGAGCGTCATCTTCGCTGGACATCCCGAACTGAAGAAATTCGACGGGGAATCTCATGGGCGTCAGGTGGAGAGCTTCCGCAAGCTGGACCAGGAGCGCATGAAGCTCGCGCGCGATCAAATTGCTCACGAACATGCCTCGCGCCTGCCGAGAAACATGGGTGGTATCGGCCCGCTTGGCGTGCTGAACGGAGAGGTCGCGAAGAAGCGAAATCATTTGCCAATCCGGCAACTTTTGGAACGGGCCGGACCGGTCATTCAGCAGATCAAGCCGATCTTCCTCATGAGTCCGCTTTCGGTGGCTCAATTCCTGAAGCCGGGCGCGGTCTCGTTCGATTTGCTGGTCGTCGACGAGGCTTCCCAGATTGAACCAGTAGACGCACTCGGGGCGGTGGCGCGATGTCGACAGATGGTAGTCGTCGGCGACGAGCGGCAGTTACCGCCCACCCGCTTCTTCGCTAAGCTGACGGGTAACGACGATGATCGAGATGAAGATGACGAGGTGACCTTCCAGGCGAAGGATGCCGAAAGCATCCTCGATTTGTGCCTGGCGAAGGGGCTCCCGCATCGGATGCTTAATTGGCACTATCGCAGTAAGCATCAATCGCTGATCGCGGTCTCGAACAAGCAGTTCTACGACAATCGACTGTTCATCGTACCCAGTCCCTATGACGCCGTCGCCGGCATGGGCCTGAAATTCAACCATCTGCCTGATGCGCACTACGATCGTGGAAATACCCGGACGAATCCCAAGGAAGCCCGGACCGTGGCAGAAGCGGTGATGCGGCACGCACGCGACGCGCCGGATAGGACGCTGGGCGTGGCTACTTTTTCGGTCGCCCAACGCCAGGCCGTACAGAATGAGCTCGAGCTCCTCAGAAAGCAGAATCCCGAGACGGAGGAATTCTTCAGCCGCGGATCCTCCGAACCCTTTTTCGTAAAAAATCTCGAGAATATCCAGGGTGACGAAAGGGACGTCATCTTTATATCCTTGGGATACGGTCGGACCAAGGAGGGGTATGTCGCGATGAGTTTCGGACCCCTCAATTCTGATGGTGGCGAGCGCCGGCTCAACGTGCTGATCTCGCGAGCCAAGCTCCGTTGCGAAGTCTTCTCGTCGATTACCGGCGACGACATCGATCTGTCGCGTTCGAAGGGCAGGGGCGTCGCGGCACTCAAGATGTTTCTCTCCTTTGCGCAAACCGGAAGGCTTGGCATCGCTGAAGAGACGGGCCGAGATCCAGATTCAGTATTCGAAGAACAGGTTGCGGCGCGACTGACAGCGCTCGGTCACGATGTAAAGACACAGATCGGGACTGCCGGCTTCTTCATAGATTTGGCGGTAGCCGATCCGGACAAGCCCGGTCGGTTCGTCCTCGGTATCGAATGCGATGGCGCGCAGTATCACTCGTCCCGATCGGCTCGCGACAGGGATCGTCTTCGGCAGAACGTCCTGGAAGCGCACGGATGGGTTTTACATCGCATCTGGTCGACCGATTGGTTTTTGCGGCCGGAAGAAGAGACGACAAAGGTCGTGAAGGCTATCGAGGCGGCGAAGGCGCAGTGGCGGGAGATGGACGAACGTGCCGACGACTCGGTCTCAGCCGTTCCCATTCGCTTTTCGGCTCACGAAGAGGTCGACGCCGAGGTGGTGGTCGCCGAAATTGGAACGGTGAGTGAAGCGACCGCTCGCTACGAGGAAGCAAAACTTTCGGTACGCCGGCAGGTAGAACCTCATGAAACGCCTCTGCCAGAGATGATGAAACATGTCGTAGAAGTCGTCACAGTGGAGGGGCCCGTACACGAGTCGGAAATCGTCGTCCGAATCCGCTCAGCCTGGGGATTAGCCCGTGCCGGCAACCGGATTAGGGATGCCGTCCAGGCGGCAATCAAGGCAGCAAAGCGGAAAGGCGAAATCAGTGGAGGGCCATTCTACCTACTACCGGGACAACAAGTGATCGTACGGAGTCGCGGAGAAGTCGATTCTAACACGCTTCGGCGTCCGGAAATATTGCCGCCGGAAGAAATCAGGGTCGCGATTGCGCAAGTTGTAGAGGAGAATTTTGGCGCGGAGCGAGACCAGTTAGCACAGGCCGTTGCTCGGCTGTTCGGATTTGCGTCGACGAGCTCTCAGTTTCGGGAAGCGGTGGAGGGTACTCTCGCGGATCTGCTCGAATCGGGCCAGTTGCGCTTAGACGGTCGACTCATCACACAAGCATAGGCGCTTCCGCAGGTGGATTTTTTCTGGAAATCGTGTGGTACCTACAGGGTGCCCTCCAGACGCGTGGTGTAGCCGGTGAGGTAAGTATCACTGTCGAATTCTCGCGAATCTTTAAATCCCCACGAAGGCCCTTGAGGTTTTCGTCACGACTTTGGTCGCAGGAACAGGAAGGCACCTTGACAACTCATGTCGTGCAACCTTCATTGATGCAATCAATGATTTTATAGCCCGCTTTGTACAATTTATTTCTTGGACACCACTTATGGTTGACGACAGCAGTTTGTTCGAATGGTGCGCCGCACGCTCAAAATGGCAACAGGAGGCCGTGAGGCTTCTGGCCACAAAAGCGAAACTTGATGAGAGTGAGCTTAGGCAACTGGAGGTGGCCGTCAGAGCCGAAGCCGGCTTTGCTGTCGGAAAGGCAGCCGCGTGGCCCGCTCTCTCCAAAGCCCACCTCAAGGCTGGCAACAAATTCGCGCCGATCACGGTGCTCGGTTCGATCGGTCCATTGCGCAACATTGATCGCCTGGCTGCGCAGCAACCCCCGCTCAAATTCGCCATTAATGGCGTGACCCTCATCTATGGCCCGAATGGGTCAGGGAAAAGTGGCTATTGCCGCATTGCCAAGAAAGTCTGCCACTGCCTCCATGATGTTACCTTGCGGGGCAATGTGTTCGAGCCGGCATCGACCGATCCGCGCGAGATCACGCTGACCTTTCGTGTCGACGGCGACAAGACGCGGACTGTTATCTGGGATGACCGGACCGATCCGCCGTCAGAGTTAGGACGCATTTCCGTTTTCGATAGCGACGTCGCCGGATTATATGTCGATGCCGAGCGCAATATTGAATTCCTGCCCTTCGAGCTTGCCCTGCTGACCAATCTGGCTGAAGCGCTACGCATCCTCGATAGCCGCTTCAGAGCCGAAGAAGCGCAGTTGAACAAGGCGCACAAAACGCCTCTTCCGCTTGGCTATGAGAAGAATACCAAAGTGTCGGCGATGCTTGCTAATCTGAGGGCAGACGAGCATCTTCCCGCTGAAGCCGCGATGAGATCACTGGCGGCATGGACCGACAAGGACGACGCCGAGCTGCAGGCGATTAAGCTGGAGCTAAGTCAGGACCCAGCGCTCCTGTCGAAAGTGAAACAGGCGACTAAGGGGACGGTCGAGACACTTGTCGTGGAGGCCAATACGATATTCGATACAATCGGCAACGCTGGCGTTGGCAGGTTGAAGGACGCTCAAGCGAAGGCAGCAACGATGCGCGATGCGGCTAAGGCAGCTGCAGCCGCATTTTCCGAGGCTTCTGCGGTTCCTCAACTGGGCAATGAGACTTGGCGTCAGATGTTGACGTATGCCCGCGACTTCGCTGCCGAAGCGTATCCGACCCTTTCTAAACCCCAATTGGTCGCCGCCGATATCTGTGTGCTCTGCCATCAACCCCTTGATGGGGAGGCGCGTTTGCGGCTGGCGGCGTTTGATAAATACGTTGAAGGCCGGGCGAACGCCGACGCTGAGCAGGCAAAGAAGCTCTTCGCGGACATCGCCCGCGCGGTGCTCGACGTCAAGTTTACGAATGGACCCGAAATCAAGAACAGGCTGGTCAACTTCGTCGAACGCTCGGCTCACCGCCAGGGGCAGGCCGATCGGCTGGAGCAGTTTTATGCCACAGCCCAGGAGCGTCACGACCTGCTTTCAAAGGCCATCAAGGCTGTCGACTACACGGGACTGGATGGACTCGCCGATCTTGACCGGTCAGTTATTGATGAGCTGGTCGCGGAAAGCGCGACGCTCGCCAAGGAAATCGAAGGCCTGAAGCCAGCCGCCGGCGAAGCCGCCAAACGCGCCGAGCGTCAACAGAAGCTTGATAATCTCGAGGCGCGGAAGAAATTGTCGACCGATATCGAGACGTTTGTAGCGCGGCGAAACTCGCTGGAGGTTCTCGTTAAGACAAAGGCCTGCATAGCGGCTTGCTCTGTGGCCACGATCACGTCCCATATCACCCGTTTGAGAAGGAAGGTTCTAACGGATTCGCTTCAATCGAGCCTTCACGATGAAATCGTTGCGTTCGACCTTCAGCATCTTCCTCTGAAGCTTGCCGACCGCGGCGAGGTTGGCAAGAGCAAGGTCCACATCGGCCTCGAAGCGCAACAGAAGATCGGAAAAAACAGCGATATCCTGAGCGAGGGTGAAAAGAGAGCGCTTGCCTTGGCGGGCTTCCTGGCGGAACTGAAGGAAGTGGGGGCCAAGCATGGAATCGTGGTCGACGACCCTGTTTCATCACTTGACCACGGGCGGACCGACGCGGTGGCAAAGCGCCTGGTGAAGGAAGCGGCCGCTGGACGGCAGGTCATTATCTTCACGCACAATCTTTTCTTCCACCATGCGGTCGTGGAGGCCGCGCAGGAGATGAAGGTGCGCGTTAGGGAAGAGTGGATTGCGAAGCACGGCGATGGCCGCTTCGGCATCATTGATGACAATCAACGACCCTGGATTTCTATGGGGGTCTCAAAGCGCCTGTCGCTAATCACGGAACTCCTGCAAAAAAAGAAAGCGACCTATTCGGAATCGGACGAGACCCAGCGTTCATTTGTTATCGAGCTCTATACGAAGATGCGCGAGACTTGGGAGCATTCGATCGAGGAAATCCTTTTTGCCGGCGTCGTGGGCAGGTTCAGGCCGAACGTTTCGACCATGAAGTTGAGGGCTGCCCGGATCGAAAAGGCCGACTACGAATCCGTGTACGCTGGCATGACGCGCTGTTCGAAATTCTCCGGGCACGATCAATCCATAGGGGTGCCGGTTGATCTACCGAAGTGGGACACAATCAAAGCGGACCTTGATAGCCTTGCCACATTTATTAGCGTTGCGGATAGGCGGCGTAGAGCGCTTGAGGACGAAGGTAAAGCGTTCGAGAAGGGGCCTATGGCTGCCGATATACTCGAATAAGCTTTCGCTCGAGGTTAGACTGCCATCTCTGCTAAGCGTGACCTTCTGCGTCGACTCGCGTGCGTGAAGTAACCGTTGATACATACAAAGTGAATTCAAGGAGTTGCTGAAAAAATGGTTGGCAGTCACCCACCAAGAGCGCCCTAACCCGCAGATTCGGGAGTAACAAACTACGGGTGGTGGGCTGACTAGGTTTCCAGCAATGTGGAATCGGTTGGTAGGCAGATAAACAAATTATACAAGGATTATCAGTTGGTATCGATGTTCCATAACATCCGATGGCCGAATCTCAGCCGATCGATTGATGCTGCTCTCGCCATGATAGGGGCAGGCATTTTGGGATCTGCTTCAGTTCAGTCGTCGCTTCGCCGTCCAAGGCTGCCCGTGTCAGGTCAGGTGACAGAAACGCGAGCCGCAGTCCTTGCCGGATTACCTTAGGATGGAGATCTGTTGCTGCAGCGAGCGCTTCGATGGATGCCTGGCGCCCGCTTGATAGGTCTTCGAGCCATGCATGAGCCCGGATAATCGATTTCACAAGCTTTTCGTCGATCTTGGCAGCCGGCGGGGTATTAACTTCCGTGGAGCCCTTCGGCTTTGGATTCCAGGGAATATCGATCGAGCGTCGTTTTCCTTTTGATGGATTGAGTACCAACCGGATCCGACTATTAGACACAGTGATTGTTTCGGCCTGCTCAAGCAGCTTGTCTCTTGGCAACTGAAGATTTTCACTAAGCGCGGTCTCGATCAGCCCCTCGATCTCTGGCGCCGAAATTCGCGTGACCGAGCCGGCCTGATGGCGTCGCCCTCGCAACGCCGTACTGACATAGAAGCGGTAGCGGACACCGTTCTTGCTCGAAAAGCTCGGTCCCATGCGGTTACCCTTGTCGTCGAAGAGCTTGCCCTGGAGCAGCGCACCGCTTTCAGAACATGTGACCTTGCGCCTCACGGTGTTGGATTTGAGCAATTCCTGCACGCGCTCGAAAGTCGGCCGGTCCAGAATCGGATTGTGCTCGCCCTTGAACCATTTGCCGCCATAATGTGTTTCCCCAATGTAGATCCTGTTCTTGAGAAAGTGGGCAAGGGGTCCGTAGGTGAAGGGTATGCCACCGCGATATTTTGCCACCTTCACGTTACGTCGCTTGGTGACGATCTTCCGCCGATCGAGTTCAGCAACGAGCCTGCTAAACGATCCTAGTGCCAAATAGAGCTTGAAGATCGTACGGACGGTTTCGGCTTCTGATTTGTCGATGACGAGCTTTTTATCTTTAGTGCCGTATCCGAGCGGCACCGTGCCGCCCGTCCATTTTCCCTTGCGCCGGCTGGCGGCCACCTTGTCCCGGACGCGTTCGGCTGAGAGCTCCCGCTCGAATTGGGCGAAGGATAGCAGCACGTTTAATGTCAACCTGCCCATAGACGTGGTCGTGTTGAATTGCTGGGTGACAGCCACGAACGAGACCGATTTAGCATCGAAGGCCTCGACCAACTTGGCAAAGTCGGCGAGGGAGCGGGTGAGCCGATCAATCTTGTAGACTACAATCACATCGACCTTGCCGGCTTCGATGTCGGCGAGAAGCTTCTTCAGAGCAGGGCGGTCGAGGTTGCCGCCGGAGAAGGCAGGGTCATTATACAGCTGGGGCAGGGTCTTCCAGCCCTGAAACGCTTGGCTAGTGATGTAGGCCTCACAGGCCTCGCGCTGGGCATCTAGCGAGTTGAATTCCTGCTCAAGGCCATGCTCGGTGGATTTGCGGGTGTAGATGGCGCAGCGCAGGAATTTCGGGTCATTTCCCATCGGGAGCCTCCAGACGCGTCGAGCGCAGCCCGAAGAACCGGGGTCCGTTCCATCGGGTTCCGGTGATGGCAGTGGCGATCTCGGAAAGGCCGGCAAAGGTTTTGCCGCCGTAGGTAAAGCCATTGGCCACTACCATCACACGGTAGGTCCGCCGATTCCAAGTCCGCACCAATTCTGAGCCCGGCTTGATCCTCCGCGGCAAATCCAGCCGGCCATTGGGCTTCACTGAGGTGGCCGTCACCAGTTTGTCGAGCAGTCGCCTTGTTGTCAGGGGAAGGCCGCCGTAGGCCTTCTCCTGGATGATGTGCGCAATGCTCCGGCGCAGGAGGTCTGGACCGAAAGCCTTTGGCGGTTCGGTCCGGAATAGGTCGCGATAGCGTTTCCGCAGGTCAGCGATCGGCATTGTCGGCAGCCGACCCAGCTCTGATTCAACCGCCGGATCGGCCTCAATTGAACTATTCTTGGGTTTCACGACGATGCACCCGCTTTGGTGATCCGGAATATGCGGGTTCCGTTGACCTTCTCCGAGGCGAGGTGGAGCTTCATTTTCTTCTTGACCACACCGGCAAAGAAGCCTCGCACGGAGTGCTGCTGCCAGTCGGTTGCTTTCATAATCGCGGCGATCGTTGTGCCCTTTGGCTGCCGAAGTAGGCCGATTACCGTCTCCTGTTTCGATGAGCCACTTTTGGTTTTGCCTTTGGACGGAGCAACAGAGTGTCCAGCTGCGCCCTTGTCGGCGCTCCGCCTATGCCGTTTCACCCGTGCTCCCTTGGCGGTGCTCTTGGATGATTTCACTTTGGATTGCTTGGTGGCCATCTGGCTCTCCATCTTTCGACAGCTCACATGCTGCCACCGACACAAGCCCCGCGATCATGCGGGGCGCGAGGAGAGGAAGCCGCGCACTATACCTGACGCAGGCTACTTCGAAGGCGTTCAGATCGTGGGCATTGCGCTCAGGTGCAACATTAACCACCGCAGCCCTCAATAGTCGGCGATGCCACGGTTCGCCTGAGGCCGCGGCGAGTTTACTGACGCTCCTGTTGCGCCTGAAGTCCAACGAATTCGGAGCAATCTTGTGGCTCATTTCTCGCTGTTTAGATCATGAATGTGCTGGGCGTGCGAAGGTCACACTCACTGCCGAATCGTGGTGCGGCTTTCTTTAAGCCGCTTACTTTTAAGGACCCCCGACCCAACGCATGCTGGTGTCGTAACTGAGCGGATCATACGCGAGCGCCTGTGTGATGCTATCGACTTGGTCGTCGTTTCTGCCTTGCGGAAACGTCAGTAACTCCGCTTCCAGCTCAGCTAGAAATGACGCCTCTCTCGGAAATAGGACGAGACCTTCCGCAAATTTGCCTGTTTGAACGTAGAGCCGGCCGATCTTGTCCCGGTCCACTGGAATGAGGTCTACATAGTAATGCCGGCTTTGATTGAGTTCCTGGGCGAGGGCGATACCGGTGGAAGCGTCCTCGATCAGAATTCTGCTCGGCTTGTAGCGCTCGGCGAGCTCTAATGCCGTGGCTCGCAACTGCGGGTATTCATAGCGGCCGCGGGTCAGATCGAGCAGATAGAAATACTTGTCGACCACGAGCCAAGTCGTGCAAACTGACCAATCGTTTTGAGCCCCGTCTTTGGCGGCGGTATCCCAGCTCTGGATCACCGTGCCGCTCGTGAGCTCGGGAGCCACGTCGTAAGAGCGCAGCCAGTTTCGCTTGACCATGGCACCGCCGGCTGGAACGGGAGACTGCTGATATTGGGCGGCGAACACGTCCGGCCCAAGCGTCTGCTGCTGTTTGCGCAACGTGGCCAGCGATTCGTGAGCCTCATGCAGCGCTTCGCCCATCTTACGGTGATAGAATTGATTAATGCCAACGGGGATGTTTTCGTCCACTTCAGCGATCGCGGGTAGACTCAAGATCTCCCAGTCATCAGAGGAGCTCGATAGGAACCCCGAAAGATCGTCCAGGTGAACGCGCTGCATGACCACGATGACGGCGCCTGTTGCCTTATTATCCAAGCGTGACATCAAAGTATTGGACACCCATTGATTGAGGGTATTGCGGCGGACCTCCGATTGCGCGTCTGCCGGCTTTTGTGGATCGTCAATGATAAAGAGATCGCCACCGAGGCCGGTAAGTGGACCCGACACAGACGTCGATTTTCGGAAACCGCGTTTGGTGGTGATCAGTTCTCCTTCCGTGCTGCGCGTTATTCGCATGTTCGGAAAAGCCCGTTTATACCAAGGAGAGTGCACGACCGAGCGGAAGTCGCTGGCATGCTTGGCCGACAGGTCGTCACCATAACTGATTGCGAAAATACGACGCCAGGGCATTTGTCCTAACATGAATGCCGTGAATGCCACCGAGATCGTGAGCGACTTGAGATGTCGGGGCGGCATATTGATAATGAGCCGGGTGATTTCGCCACGGCGAATGCGGTCGAGTTGATAGGCAATGGCCTGAATGTGCCAGTTCGGCAGAAACGGCGCGCCCGGGTTGAGGTACAGAACGCACCTGTGCAGAAAGCTTTCGAAATTACTGCGCAGAATCGTATCGATAGCCCGTTGAGCGTCTCGCGAATCGTTGGTCATGACTAGCCCTCATTGTTTGAACGATACTTTTGCAGGTACGCCTCCAATACGGCCTCATCGTCTTCGCTGAGCCCTGACTCCATAGTTCCCCCGGACGTCGCCGCCTGATAGCGGTTGAGGATGAAAGCGGCGCTCTTGGTATTGCCCTTCAGTCCATCTTCGATGATGCGACGGAATATGGCTTCCAGAATGGTAATTCTTCGCGCTTTGCCGCGCTCGTTCAGGCCGACCTGCTGTTGAAGCAGTTCCAACAGGATCGTTTCCGGATTCTTGGCGCCCTTGGGTCGTCCTTTCGGATTGCCGCTTTTCCCTGGCTTGAACTGATGCTCGCGAGGTGGTTTTCCGTATCCGACGTCGTCCCGCTCCCCAGCACGCTTCTTAGCCGGCGGGGTTCGTTTCCTCGCTTTGATCATTTCGCCCTCACACGTTTCGCGGAGGGGCGGGTAGCGGCCACCTCGTGGAAGGTCTGGCCGGTCGCCTTCAGAACTGCATCTCGCCTGGTAAAATTCTGCCAGCGCCGGATGGCGGCATCGACGTAGAGCGGATCGATCTCGACGCCGTAAGCGCGGCGACCGACCCGTTCGGCGGCAAGGATCGTTGTTCCAGATCCGATAAAGGGATCGAGAATGATGTCGCCGCGACTTGAGCAGTCACGCATCGCGTCTGCGACGAGCGAAACCGGCTTTACAGTCGGATGAACTGATAGATCGTCGAGGTGGCCGGTGCGGAAGGTATTTACGCCGGCATAGGTCCAGACGTTTGAACGGTTTCGGCCATGCCGGCCTAGTTCGATGTTGTTTTGGTGCGGACCTTCGCCGTTCTTAAATACGAGGATGAGTTCATGCTGCGATCGATAGAAACTGCCCTGACCTGCATTGGTCTTGGCCCAAACAACGAGATTCTTAAACTCAGTATACACCTCGTTGCCCGCTGCCATTGCTTCGCCAAGATGGCGCCAATCCATGCAGACGTAATGAATCGAGCCCTCGCGGGAATATTGCGCGGCTAGAGAGAAAGTTCTCGTAAGGAAACTAGTGAATTCGTCTCGTGACATTTCGCCGGACGCAGACGCAAATTCACGATGCTTGATCTTCCCGCGACCTTGCACAGAAGCAATGCGAACATTGTACGGCGGATCGGCGAAGACCATGGCGGCGCGGTTGCGCCCCATCAGCGCACCCAGTTGGGCGACGTTAGTTGCGTCGCCACAAAGCAATCGGTTCTCGCCGAGCGCCCAATAGTCATCTTTTCGGCTAACTGGGATCTGCTCGATGTGAGGGATATCATCAGCATCGTCTCGCTCGCGATCAACGAGGTCACCCAAGAGGGCGTCGATCTCAGCTGGTTCAAAGCCGGTAATCTCAAGGTCGAGACTACACTCGGGGAGTAGCGTCGCTAATTCGCCGAGTTCGGCAGCCAGAACGGCACGATCCCAACCAGAATTGGCAGCGATCTTATTGTCTGCCAAGGCGAGAGCGCGCTTCGCTGCATCGCTTAGGTCGGACATCACGATGACCGGGACTTTATTGAGGCCTAGCTGGATCGCCGCTTGCCAGCGGCCGTGACCGCAAATGATTTGGCCGTTATCGTCAACTAAAATCGGATACGTCCAATTAAATCTCAGTATGCTGTTCGCGATCTGGTGAATTTGCTTCTTGGAGTGGGTTCGAGCGTTACGCTTATTCGGCCGCAAATTGCGGACGTTCATCATAGTAATGCGATCGAGAGTCATAGCGAGCTCCATTCGAATAACGAAAGAAGCTCCGTATATTCATCATTTTTGCCGGGTTGACAGCAAACTTGATCCAACTCCGATTGTGGCGAGCCAACTTGAAATGTGGCAGCATTGGATGCTCAGGTTCGACGAGACCTTTTAGCAGGAATTCGCATTCCAAATTTTCTCAGCGTGTCTGCGATCTTTTGTTCCGAAACAGTTGCGAATTCGGGAGCGCGGTCGGCAATATGGGCTTTGATGACTTTCAATTGGGGGACATCGAGGCCGGCAAGCTTGCTGCAATCGATAAAGCCGACGTAAGGATCGTCCTCCGGATGGCCGAAAAACACCTCTCCGGTTGAGTACGAGCATTTATCCAAAGCATCCATTTGCGATATCGTGAGAGCAACGATTGTGAGATCAAGGGCGCTGACCCCGTAAGGAAGCAGCGCCGGTGTGATCTCGACGGCGCGCATCAATGTGCCGTCTTGCAACTCGACGTTTCCTTTCTCGTCTAGAGTTGCACCCTCTAGCCGGCCGATATCGTCGATTAACAATTCAGCCTGTAAAGTAGCCTTGAATTTGGTAGCAGTTGGCAGTTTGACGATGAAGGTCTTTCGATGGGCCGCGCTTTCAAACGAAACCCACGTAAGGCTAACGACGTCGCCCGAGGGTAGCCGCATCCGGCCAAGTTGAATTTCACCGCGGTCGTCCCCATTGAAGCCGACGCTTTTTTGCAGAACATCGATCGCGTCAGCGATTGTTCGTCGCTTCTTCCATTCCTTTTCGCCGAGCACTTCGTATTCTGACATGCTGGACGGCCCAATCCGTGCCGATGGTAGCTGGTGAACGAGCTTAAAGCGGCAGCTGCTATGGAGCAGATATACTTGATTCCGGGGGAATTCAATGTCGATGGGACGATGTTTAGATTCGCGTAATGAGCGGTTATGGAACGTAGCCATCTAGGCGCCCCATCTTGGATGCCAGCAATTGATTCAGTGCGTCGGTAGGCAGGCGCGGCAACTGCGGCACGATGGGTTTCAGCCACCGCGCCTGGTCGTCTCGAACAAAAACCAGACCCTCCGTTCGCCTTCGTCGATCCAATTCTCGAGAAGGCTCGCGCCGGCGAGATCGCCCTTTTCATCGCAGAGCGCGTGTGCCTTGCGCATGTTTCCCACGAGAAACGCGTTGTCCTTGCGCAGTTCTTCCAGCATGTCGGCGGGTCGAACGTCGGCCTCATCGTTGTCGCTCAAACGCTGGCATCTTGCAATATGACCGATCGATCTGATCGTGGTGCCGCCCATCTTTCTCACGCGCTCGGCGATCGCGTCCGTCGTCGCGAAAATCTGCTCGCTCTGGTCGTCAAGCAGCAAATGATAATCGCGGAAATGCGGCCCCGAAATGTGCCAATGAAAGTTCTTCGTCTTGACGAAAAGAGCGAACATGTCCGCCAAGAGCCGCGTGAAGGACTCGGAAAGCGCCTGAACAGCATCGTCGGAGAAGCCGGCTGAAGTCTCAAGTGCGGCAAGTGCAGTCATTTCGTCGATCTCCAACTCGTGGCGGGTCAGGTCGTGGATCATCGGCGGGAAGACGCTAGTTCCGCTGAGCGGTCCAATACCCTGAACAACGCGCATTTCCCGAATAGCCGCTCCATCTGCCGCCGCCGGAGTTGCTCGAGAGCCGGCCCGAGCCGGACGCGTACTTGTCGTGAACGGTTACCGAAGCACGAACGGCACCCGAACGCGCCACATAGCCTTTGAACCTCACCAGATTTGGATGGGTGACGATCCCATCAGCGATGTTAACAGAGAAGCTATAGGTCGGGTCGCACGTGCCTCTCTGCGTCACAAACTGAAGCTCCCAGGGACCGTCGTAGGCCGAGCGAGCCTGCGCGCCGCAGGTCAAAGCAACAAGCGAGACTGCGGCGGCGGTCATACAGAGCGAGGGATTCTTCATCATCATCATCATGTCTCCGAGACGTTATGGGCGTTGCCACGGGTATATCGGGAAGAAGAGTGTGAACTATTGTTCAAAACTGCCTCAATCGTTCGCGATTGTCTTGAGGCCGTCCAGGTTGGTGGCCGCCGTTGCAAACTGCAATCCAGGGCGTCAAACGCCTATGAGGACTTGCTGCAGGCAGTTCACCAAAGTTTGTGCCTCGAAGGGCTTGCGGAGAAAGCAGGTCGCCCCGCTGGACATCGCTTTCTCCTCGGTGCCGGGTTCGGTGCGGGCGGTGATCATGATCACCGGCAGCGAAGAATGGCGAATGCCGAGCTCACGTTTCAATTCGAAACCGTTCATTCCGGGCATTTGGATGTCGGTGATGGCGCAGGCAAATTTTCCAAGATCGCTCGATGCGAGAAAATCCTCGGCCGATGCAAAGTCGCGCACTTCGTAGCCCAGCGAGCGAACAAGCCCGACCAGCGCTTCGCGCATGGCAGTGTCGTCATCGACGATCGAAATCAGGTGGCCAGCCGTCATCCGCAGGTCTCCCAGTGTGCTGGCGGCCGCCGAAATGTTTCATTGTCGTGACGAATGTGCATGGATGAGCTCTCTCAACGTGTCCGGTTCTTCAATGTATCCGCCATGCGGACCAGTTCAGCCAACGAACGGGCTCCCATCTTTCGCATCGCTGCGCCGCGATGAATTTTGACCGTTACCTCACTCAAGCCAAGTTCACCCGCGATCTGCTTGTTCATCTTGCCCGCGGTCACCAACGCCATCACTTCGCGCTCGCGCGGGGACAGCGTGACGTAACGATCGACGATGGCGACCGCTTGCTGCTCACTGGCGCGTTGCAGTCGGTCGCGGTTAATCGCCGCCGTCACCGCGTCGATCATGTCCTGGTCGCGGAACGGCTTTGGCAGGAAGTCGACCGCGCCGGCCTTCATGGCACGCACCGACATCGGTATGTCGCCGTGTCCCGTCATCAGGATCACGGGCAAGGGTACCCCGAGCCTGACCAACTCCGCCTGAAAGTCCAGGCCGTTGGTCCCAGGCAGGCGGATGTCGAGCACGATGCATCCCGGAGCGTCCAGGTCGTCAGCCCTCAGAAAGTCCACGGTTGAACGGTATGCTCTCGCGTTCAATCCCACGGAGCGCAGCACGCTGCTCAGCCCATCGCCGAGATCCGGATCGTCATCGACGATGTGCACAACGGGAGACTCGTCTGGCGGGTCGGGCATGCAACGTTCCACCCAGTAATGAGAGTAAGCCTCCATAGCACGGCAAAAGCCGCCAATGTCATCACACGAAGGTATGGTCGGTGATGGCAGGTCGTTTTCCAACAGCGGTCAACCGCTGGCGCGGAGGGCATGACCTACGCTCACACTAAGGTGTGAGGGTGATGAGACGCATCGACGATTGGCGTCACGAGAGGTAGCGGCCATCCTTAGTTTCACAATCAGGCATGAGACCTCGCATTGCGTGCTCAATGCCAGGCAAGTGCGACGTAGCAAATCGGGAGCAGCTGATGTTGAGGATCATGAATGAGCTGGAAAGCGAAGGTTCCACAGAGGCGTTTCGGCCGGTCAGTCTCCAACCGGAAGCGAATTTGCCGGTACCGCACCTGCTTCCGTCCGGCGCGATGGTGACGGCGGGCCTTGCCCGCGGCGGACTACCCCCAAGGGTGCTGCGGCGGATTCGCGAATATATCGAAGACAATATCGACCAGCGGATTAGCGTAGAGCTGCTGGCAGGATTGGCAAAGCTATCGGTTTGCTATTTCGTGCGGGCCTTCAAGCAGTCCACCGGTATCACGCCTCACGACTACCTGATACGGCAACGTGTGGAGAAGACCAAGCAACTGCTTTCGGACACCGACATGCCTCTGTCGGAAATCGCGCTTACCGCGGGCTTTGCAGATCAAAGCCATTTTGCCCGGCGCTTTCGTCAGCATGTCGGAATGTCGCCGCGCCACTATCGCTGGTCTAGTCCGTAGCAAGCAGGTCGGCGGCCGCCGTCGCCTCAACTTGCTGCAGGACAGGGAGACGAATCTTGAACAAGGCCCCCCAGCGGTCGCCGGAGGTCGCCGAGATCGATCCGCCGTGGCTCTCCACGATGGTGCGGCTGATCGAGAGTCCCATGCCCATTCCGTCAGCCTTTGTCGTATAAAAGGCGGCAAAGAGGTTGTTAGCCACCTTCGGATCAATTCCAGTTCCCGTATCCTCGATCTCCAGGACGGCCATTTGCGAAGTTGAATCCTCCAACGATGTCCTGGAAGTGATCGACAGCAGGCGTCTCCGACCTTCGATCTGCGACATCGCGTGAATAGCGTTGACGACGAGATTGATGATGACCTGTGCAAGCTGCACGCGGTCGCCGAGCACGAGCGGCGCGGGTGCCTGAAGGTCCACCTTGAGCGCCACGTCGTTGTTATGCATCTCGCGCTCGACGAGCGGAATGACGTCGGCAACGATATCATTCAAGGTGAGCACTGCGTGGGACGGATTGCTCTTCCGTGCCAGGGCACGAAGACGGGCGATGACATCGCTTGCGCGCCGACCGTTGCCGATCATTCGCTCGACCGCGCTACGCACTTCTTCAAGGTTGGGTTCGTCTCGCAACAACCATCGCAAGCTTGCTTCGCCATTGGTTACGATCGCCGCGAGCGGCTGGTTGACTTCATGCGCGATCGACGCAGTCAATTCGCCCAGGGTACTGATGCGCGTCACGTGCTCGAGCTGGCTACGTGCGTGACGGAGCGCATCCTCGGCCTGCTTCTGCTCTGTGATATCGCTGTTGGTCTCCATGGTGGCGAATGGGCGCCCGCGTTCGTCGCGCTGCATTGCCCAACGGCTTACGACCCATACTTCAGTGCCGTCGCGTCGGGTGTGAACGAGTTCTCCTTGCCAACGGCTGGAGTCGTCCAGCTGCTCCATGGTGCCGGCCGACAGCAGATACTTTGTCTTCAGTAGCGCGTGAGATTTTTGCCCTAGCGCCTCCTTTCGTGGCCAGCCATAGAGCTTCTCGGCCCCGGCGTTCCAGTAGGTGATGACATCGTTTCCATTGCGCACGAAGATCGCATCATGGGTCAAATCGAGAAGCGCCGCCTGGTCGCTCAGGCTTTCCGCCGCTTTCCGGTTCCTGAGCGCGGCGAGGGTCGCAATGCCTATAGCGCAGAGCCCGATCAAGGCGCGGAGTACCGGCCCGCTCTCAAACGCTTCGCTGTGAACGATTACGTAGCTCAGAAGTGTTTGCAGCACGCAGGCGGCGCAAACAAGCAGGATACCGCGTCGGCCCAGGAAATCTGCCGATGCAATCACCACGACGGCGTAAAGCACCGCTATCTCGATATCGAGCGGAGCGAACGTATCGATTGCAAAAATGACGGCTACCCCA
The DNA here is from genome assembly GCF_018131075.1 of Bradyrhizobium sp. JYMT SZCCT0428. Classification (GTDB taxonomy): domain Bacteria; phylum Pseudomonadota; class Alphaproteobacteria; order Rhizobiales; family Xanthobacteraceae; genus Bradyrhizobium. The sequence continues at coordinate 37,161 of NZ_JAFCLS010000027.1, forward strand.
ACGAGCATCAGGGCGATTTGGAGACCGGTTGGCCGGCTCATCATTCGAGATAGTCGTTCTGACATCGGCCTCTGTCGAGCGGTAGTGTGTCTGAAGTCCGCCTCGGCGGTGTATCCAGTCTAGCTGGGAGCGGGGGGCGGCCGCTTGTCCCTGCGCGCTCCGACTTGCACGTTCGTGCGCCAATTGAGTTGCATCCCACGAGCAAGGACTGCGCGTGGGCAGGAATCTCCAAGTTGTCGCATAAGCTTACAAGCGCCGGGAACCCTGCTGCGTCTAAGCTCTTCCGGGGCAATGCCGGTGGCGTCGCAACCACGCTGTCGGGGAGGATCTTCAAATGCTCAAAGGCTTTACGGTCCCGCGGTCACCTCTGGGGACAGCGGCGCTAACACCGCCGCCTCCATGGCACTACGCAGGTGACGTTCTGGCCGTGGAGTTCTGGAATGAGCCGGATGTGTCGGCTGACATTCTTCCGCGAGGTGTCAGGCTGGATACACTGTGTTGGGGGCGGTCTGTCGCGATCTTCGCCGATTGCCAGTTCACCGCCAACGGTGACGAGTATCTGGATCCCGCGCGCTATCAGTGCCGCGAATTCATCGTTCTCCTCGATGCAACATGGCAGGGCTCAAGAATAGCCTGGTGCCCGTATGCCTACGCCGACAACGATGCCGCGATCTTGAGGGGCTGGATCCAGGGGTACCCGACGAAGTTCGGCGTTGTGCACCAGACCCGCACATTTGCCGCCGCCAGCCCGGCTTCGGCCCCACTCGCCAACGCGAGCAGATTTTCCGGTTGCGTATCTGCTCATGGTCAGCTGCTGGCAGAAGCGCGTGTGATACTGCGAGAGCGGGCAGATCATCTCGTTGGCCTGCTTGATCGTCCGATTGTTGCGCGCCGATATTTTCCACGGCTTTGCGCTGGCATGCACGACATTCCTGCAGTGGATGAGTTGGTTCGGTGCAGCATTGACAAATTCCTGATCTCGAACCTGTGGATCGGGGAAGGAGAGCTGACTTTTCCCGAAGCCCAGGGCGAAGAACTCGACATGTTGGGGCCGATCAAGGTCGGTCGCGGCTTCCGGTTCTCGTTTTCCTGTTCGTTCACCGATTGCACGATCTTGGCAGACTTGAGCGCCGAGCGAATGATTTGCCGACCAAAGAAGGGGCGATGAACCGATAGTGGTCTAGCCGCAAGAATAGACAAGCCGACGCAAGCCGGTGAAATCAACTGCGGCTGCCTTCGATAGACTCTGTTGAACGTCGGAAGGACGCAGGAGTTGGACGTGCTGAAAGGTTTTACCGTTCCCAAGTCGCCATTCGGTCTGGCGGCACTAACCCCACCGCCCCCGTGGCACTACTCCGGCGACGTTGTCGGAGTTGAGTTCTGGGCCGATCCCGACGCAACAGCCGCGACGTTGCCAAGCGGTCTCTCTCTCGACGCCAAATCGAACGGCCATGCGGTCTTGATGTTCCTGGATTGGCAATTCACCGCGCAGAACGATGAACTTCTCGATCCGGCCCGCTATCAGTATCGCGAGGCGTTTGTGTTGCTTGACGCGATGTATCGCGACACACCTGTGATGTGGTGCCCCTATATCTATGTCGACAACGATGCCGCGCTGGCGCGAGGGTGGACGCAAGGCTTTCCGAAAAAAATGGGCAGCATTTTTCAAACCCGCACATTTGCCGCGGCAAGCCCTGCCGCGGCACCGATTGTGCCCGGTGGCCGATTTGGCGCGAGCCTTTCCGCACACGGCCATCGTTTGGCAGAGGCCTGCATCACTCTGCGCAAGCCAGTCGAAAACGGATTGTCGCTCCTTGGCCGGCCGACGGTCCTGTTGCGATATTTCCCGAGGCTTGCCGCCGGACTTCAGGACAAGCCGGCGGTCAACGAGCTGGCGATGTCGATAACCGACAAGCTTACCGTCGCCGACGCATGGGTCGGAGAAGGCGAACTGAATATTCCGGACGCGCAAGGTGAAGAGCTCCACGCACTCGCGCCAGGCCGCGTCGTATCTGGCTTCCGCTATTCGCTCGCCTACTCGGTCACGGATCTGAGGATCCTGGAGGACCACACCCGTAAATAACCCGAACAACACTCCCGCCGTTGCGGCGAAGCGCACAGTCCCTCGCTTCGCCGGGAGGGCCTCCGTGGATCCCCCCGTCCCAAAGGAGGCCCTCTGCGGGAGTGTTTCATGAAGAAGGACAAATGCGTACAGCGTCTAAATATCCGGCCGACGGTTCGTTTACGAAAGAAGCGCAGATGGTTATACCGGTTCACATATGGGGACACGCGCTGCGCATATGGCTGGCGGCAGTGGCCGCGCTCTACGTGGCGTTCTGGCTTCAGCTTGGCGGAGCATCATCGGCCGCAGTAACCGTCGCTATCCTGGCGCAACCGACGCGCGGGGCCGCGCTCGCGAAAGCCGTCAATAGGATTGCCGCAACGTTTATCGGCGCTGCGATGTCAATCGTGATCGCGGGTCTCTTCCCCGGTGAACGTGTCGGCCTGCTTGCGGCTTTCATTCTCTGGATATGCATTTGTGTCTTCGTCGGCAGCTACTTCCGCGGCTTTCGGGCCTATGCCGCCGTTTTGTCCGGCTACACCGTCGGGATCATTACGGTAGTCAATATTGATACGCCGCAAAAGGTGTTCACAACAATGACCGATCGCGTGGCCGCGATCACGATAGGTATCCTTTGCGTGACACTCATCAACGATCTCTTCGGTTCCCCGTCCGTGTGGCGTGAGCTGGATCGTCGGATGGGCCAGACCTGGCATGATGTGCGCGACTACGCGCGCGACGTGTTGGGCGGAGCCAAGGACGATTCGGACAGAGCAGGGATGCTCTTCGCCGCGATTGTTGGCTTGAGGGACGAGGTCGATATCGTTGCTCACGATATGGCGGATGGTCGGCATCGGGCCGGTGGTGCGCGGAGCGCGATGCTGGCGCTGGTTGAGATTGTCCAACAGGTTCGATTGGTGAGCTTACTTGAACGTGGCGATCCCTTGGCAGCGACTATCAGGGACCAATGCCTTGCTGCGCTCGATGGCGATCGCTCGGAGGCGCTGAGGTTCCTTGCCAGGCTGCGCGACGACGAATTGTCGCGTCCCGACGCGACTGTCGCGGCCATAGGGCAGATTCAGCAGGCCATTCGCGGCGTGGAAGCGATGACTCATCTCGAGGATGGGCTCTTATCCCTACGTGAAGGGAGCGAGCCGGCGCGGGATGTGCGATTGCCACATCGCAAGGAGTTCTTCTTTGCGTTGCAAAACGCAATTCGTATCGGGATTGCGGTGTCGGCGGGGGCACTTTTTCTCGTGGTTGCAGGATGGCCGGCGTCCGTTTCAGCTTTGATGATCACCGCAAACCTGTGTGCTTTGGGCACGACAGTGCCAAATCCGTCGAAATTCGCGGTAGCCGCCATCTTGAGCTTCGCGCTCGCCGCGCCAACTGCCGGTATCGTCCACTTCTATCTTCTCACCGACTCACAGGACTTTGTCCGACTTGCGATTGCGATCGCGCCGGTGATTATTTTTGGCGGCTTGTTCAGCGTCAATCCGAAAATCGCCGGCATCGGAACTACGATGATCGTCATTTTCATGGTTTTGCTGGCGCCTTCTAACCCTCAAACGTTCAACGCGCTCAGCTTCTTTTCGCAATGCATGTTCGTGGGGTTTGCTCTCGGTGTCGTATTTTTGGCGTCCCGCCTGGTATGGCCGGTATCCGAGCTCGACAAACAATGGGCCATCGTCAGGGCGACGGAGAAAACATTGGCGGAGTCGGTGACCGGAGGGGCATACAGCCTGCAAGCGCTGAGCATCGCGCTGGCCTCCAGGATTTCCGACTATGTTGCCGCGGCCACCGGCAAGCGTAGATCCCATCTGCTCAAGGGCCTTCTCGCGAGCAACGACCTGTCGCTTGCGTCTGCTGCTGCCTACGCTCATCTGGAGCAGAGTTCAGACAATCCGGCCATTCGCTCCAAGCTTGGCCCCCTGCGACGGGCTCTTCAGTCCGGGAATAGCCGGCGACTTTACGCCGGCGCCAGATCAGTTCTTCGACACATGCAGGCAGGCAAGGCCGGGCTGCATGAAGCACAGTTGTCGGCTGTAACCGACCTGTGGTCCGCGGCCCTGGTGGTGGAGCGCGAGAGGCGCAGGATTCGGCATTTTGCCGGCCGAGGCTTTGTCAGCAAAGGAGTGGGGCGATGGTCGTAGCGTTAGCGACAAAACGGCGAACGGTGGTCAACCTGTTCCGATATCTTGCGACCGGCGTGCTCGTCGTGGCTGCGCTTGTTGCTGCTCGCTATGGCTGGCTCGTTTACGTGACGTCGCCATGGACGCGCGACGGTATGGTCCGTGTGCAGGTCGCAAACGTGGCGCCGCAGATTTCCGGCCAGATCGTCGAGGTGCGAGCTTCCGACAACCAGCACGTCCGCAAAGGAGATATACTCTACGTCATCGAGAAATTCGATTTCGAGGTGGCGCTGGAGAATGCGAAAGCGACCATCCTAAGCCGTGAGGCCGACCTTTCAGTCAAGAAGGCGCAAAACGCCCGGCGGGCGATTCTTACGACATTATCCACGTCGATTGAGGAGAAGCAGATATTCGACGGCAGCGCGAAGATGGCGGATGCTGCCCTCTTGAGCGCCAAGGCCGCGCTTGCGCAAGCCGACATCAATCTGCAGAGGACCGAGGTACGTTCGCCTGTCGATGGCTACGTCACGAACCTCCTGATGCGGGTCGGCGACTCTGCGCGGGCCGGCACGCCCAACGTTTCGGTGATTGACGAGCATTCCTACTGGATCGACGCCTACTTCGAGGAAACGAAGATCGCCAACATCCATGTCGGGGATGACGTCGAGGCGACGTTGCTTGGCTATCAAACGCCGGTCAAGGGAAGAATCGAGAGCATCACCGGCGGCATCAGTGCCGCGAACGCCGCCAGCAGCACGCAGGGCCTTCCGAACGTCGATCCGGTGTTCACCTGGGTTCGTCTCGCGCAGCGCATTCCGGTGCGGATCAGAATCGACCAGGTCCCGCAGAACGTGCCGCTCGTCGCAGGAATGACCTGCAGCGTTTCCGTTGTCGGCGGAAAGCAGGCGCCAGCGCCGAAGCAGGAGCGGGGAATCCTCGACCGACTCATAAGCCGACTTGGGTGAAGCCGATGCGTGCGCCGAGGGATATTGATCTAGGAGGCGTCCTGATTGACCCCTTTGTGAGGTTCCTGTTCCTCGCTTTGGTCATCCTGATCGTGGTCCGGTTTGTTGTCGGCCGGTTCGGATTGAGGTCGATGTTCGCCAATCCGCCCCTTGCAGAGGCGGCTCTCTACGTCTGCATCCTCGTCGGTGTTATCGCGTCCTGGATCTGAGAGCCGGCCTGAGGGCGGTCAAACAGCTCTTCAACCTATCGTTGGTGGGGGTATGTTATTGATACTCCTGGGTTATTTTATGTTGCGGCGCAATTAATACTTCAGAACGCTACTTAACACGCCAAATGGGACCGTTTGCACCATGCTTTCGACGGGCCGGGATGCTCATCGAGGGATTTACATGGAACCGTCTCAAGGCACCGCATCGAATTCTTCGCCAGCCGCTCTCCGGTTCGGCTATTTGGCCGGTAGTCTGGCGCAGCTTCTTGAAGTGGTGAGGCGCGAGTTCGAGCAGGATCGCGAGGCGGCGAAAGCGTCGCTGGCCGCCGCTTCGACCATCTTGCAATCGGAGATCGAACGCCATTCGGGCGCGAAGCGATCCAGGGTGGCGGGACTGGCCGGTTGGCAGATCGCGCGGGTGCGAACCTTCATCGACAAGAACTTGCACCGGACCATTCACACCCAGGATCTCAGCGCTGTCGCGCGGCGAACCCCCGCGCACTTCTCGCGGTCGTTCAAACTGAGCTTCGGAGAACCGCCACATGCCTACGTGGTCAAGAAGCGGTTGGAGAAGGCTTGCCATCTGATGCTAACCAGTTCAGCTTCGTTGAGCGAAATAGCGCTGAGCGCTGGATTTTCGGATCAGGCACATCTGTGCAGACTGTTCAGGCAAGCCTTTGGGCATAGTCCGGCCAGTTGGCGACGCGAACACGAGATGCAGCCGTGAGGTCATCGAGCCGGCGCGGATGAGAAATATCCCATGAGCGGTCAAAACAGGAAAGTTCTGAGTTTCGGTCCTTTTGAGTTGTCGATCGGCAACCGGCTTCTGACGAGCGGCACAAAGGTCGTGCCACTCGGGGGCCGGGCGATGGACATCCTCATCGTCCTGGTCGAGCAAGCGAGCAAGGTCGTCAGCAGAAGAACCTTGATCGAGCGCGTTTGGCCAAAGCGGGGAGCTGGTGATGTCAGCCTCCGCGTGCACATCTCGGCGCTGCGCAAGGCGCTGGCTCAAAACGACCCCACCAGGCGATACGTCGCGAACGTACCAGGCCGCGGCTACAGCTTCGTCGTGCCGCTAATGTCATTCTCCGTGGAGACATCGGAGACTGACTTGGCTTCGAGGTCACGTCTCCCCGCACGTTTGGCGCGTATGGTTGGTCGAAAGGACGTGATCGATGCGATCCAGGCGAAACTCGCCGCACAGAAATTCGTTACGATCGTTGGCCCTGGCGGTATCGGGAAGACGAGCGTTGCAGTCGCGGTCGCCCATGAGATGCGCTCCATCTTCGACGGCCGGGTTCGCTTCGTAGACCTGAGCACACTTGGCGACACCTCCCTCGTTGCGCCCGCGGTGGCGAGCTCATTCGGACTAGCGATACAAACAAACGATGTGGTGCCGGCCCTGATCGATCACTTGCTGGAAGCTCCGACGCTGCTCGTCCTCGACAGTTGCGAACATCTGATTGATGGAGCTTCCGCTCTCGCGGAAAAGCTGTTTTGCCGTGTGCCAACATTGCATCTGCTTGCGACCACCCGGGAAACATTGCGTATCGAAGGTGAGAATGTCCACGAGCTCGCTGCGCTTTCATGTCCTCCGGACGATCAGGGGATATCGGCATCGCGCGCGCTTGAATATCCGGCCGTTCAGTTGCTGGTCGAGCGCGTACGAGCCATGCGGGGCCAATTCGAGCTGGTCGACGCCGATGCGCCGATTGCGGCTGGAATCTGCCGGCGCCTCGACGGGATCGCACTGGCAATCGAACTCGCGGCCTGCAGAGTCGACATCTATGGTCTTGGAAAAACTGCAAGCCTGCTTGATGATCACCTGAATCTGACATGGGCAGGGCGTCGGACCGCCGCGGCGAGGCATCAGACCTTGAATGCTACTCTCGAATGGAGCTATGACCTGCTCGATGAGCGGGAACGGCTTGTATTGAGCAGGCTTAGCGTCTTTTCGGGCGGGTTCACGTTCGAGGCGGCTATCGCAGTTGTTGCAGATGACAAGGCTGATGAAGCAAGGGCGTCGGATTGTGTTTGGGAGCTTCGGTCAAAATCCTTGATCGCAGCGTATGGACAAGAATCGCGGCTGCGGTTGCTCGACACTACGCGCGCGTTTGCCTTGCAGCGACTAGCCAAGAGCGATGAGGAGAATATCTTTCGCCACCGTCACGCCCTTTACTTCAGCGACTTATTCAGGCAGGGCGCCGCGATGGACGTGTCGGGTTGGCCCAAGGCGCTGGGAATCGAGGTCGACAATCTCAGGGCCGCCCTGAACTGGGCGTTTTCCGCCGCGGGGGATGCGGAAATCGGTATCGAACTCGCTGCTGCATCGGCAAGCACCTGGATGGGTATGTCGCTGCTCACCGAATGCCGGGAGTGGATGAGTAAGGCCATAAGTCGTCTCGACGACGTGAATTCGGGCACACGACAGGAGATGGTCATTCAGTCGGCGCTCGCAAGTTGCATGATGTTCACAGGTGGCATGACCGATGAGTCCTACGCGACCTGGGCCAAAACACACGTTCTCGCTGAGGGCCTCAAGGATGCCGAACATCAGCTGATCTCCCTGCTAGTTCTCTGGGCGCACCAGATTCGCATCCCACACTATCCGGGGGCGACCGGACTGGCCGATCGCTGCGGCAATGTCGCCGAGCGGAGCGGTGATCGCGGCGCTATCGCAATGGCCAACTACATGCGCGGGGTCACCTACCACCACTCCGGGCGGATACTGGAGGCCGAAGGCTGTCTCGAACTATCACTGCACCGCGACGACGAAGCCTCACGACAGTCTCTTATCAAGCGATTTGGCTACGACCGTAAAGCCGATGCTCTCGGCGTCATGGCCAACCTGGCTTGGCTGCGCGGCTCTCCCGATCATGCGCGGCGGCTTAATCGAACGTCGATCGCAGAGGCACGCCAACTCGATCACGCCGTGCCCCTTTGTGTGGCGCTGACCTGGGCAAGCTTCAACATGTATCTGACAAACCCCGATGGTGATGAGACCGAAGCGCTTGCCAACGAACTTGTCGAACACGCCGGAAAATACGCCGTTGAAAGCTATCATGGGTTCGGTCTCGCTATGCAGGCCCTCTTGAGGGCAAGGCGCGGCGAAGCTGAAGCAGCCGCCGCGACACTCTTCTCTGGTTTGGAGAAGCTGTCGGCGGCACGCTACGGGGTGTTCAACTGGTTCATGCAGGCTGAACTTGGGAGATGCATGGCCGCCGACGGCCGGCCGCGGCAGGCGCTTGCGGTCTTCGAAGCCGCGAAGATCAACCTTGACGAGCGCCAATGGTACGCTCCGGAATTGCTCCGCATCAGGGGCGAGCTGGCCTTGGCCAATAACGAGGGGCTGGCGGTTGGCAGGGAGTATTTTGGCCGCGCCCTCGCATTGTCGACCGAGCAAGCGAGCTTTTCATGGGCGCTCAGGGCCGCCACCAGCTTGGTGATTACTGAAAAGTCGGTCGGGAGAAAAGAGGCAGCGTGGAAGGCGCTGCAAGCGACTTATGGCAAGTTCCGCGAGGGTTTTGATACTTTCGACCTGGGGCTGGCAAAGCAGGTCTTGAGTGGATCATTCCCGCACGGTGGCGTTCTCAGCGCGGGCACCAGAAGGTTCGTACCGGCAAAGGATTCGATCGACACTTGATCGGGCCGGGCAAAGCGTGACGAAATCATCGGGCGAAGCGAAGACTTGAACAATGACAAATAACTGAAGCAGCAAATTTTAATGGTTCTTCGAGGAGGGTGTGAATCCAAAACGTGGTTTACTTCTAGCGTTCCGACCATCGAAACTCTCGAGGCGTGGTGCCGAGCCTCTGACGGAAATGACGCGCCAGATGACCTTGGTCGAAAAAGCCCACAGTGAACGCAATTTCCGCTAACGAGAGATCCGTTTGAACCAACATCTCCTGGGCACGCTCGATTCGCTTTTGCGTGAGGTAGGCATGCGGCGCCACCCCGGCGGATTGCTTAAATTGTCGCGCAAAATGATGCACTGATAGTCCGGCGACTCCAGCCAGAATCGACAGATCGATGCTTTCACCCAAATGCACTTCGACGAATTCCCGCACTCGACGCATCGCGCCGGGCGACAATCCGCCCTGTGCTTGCGGTGATGGTGGCAGCCGTGAAATATCGATCGAGCCCAAGCGCGGGCGCGTGTGCAGGTTATCGTCAGTCATAGGGTGACCGGGTGGAGTCACAAGCGCTGGCCGACTGTCACCGCAGCCGGCGATTAGCAATCGCGCAGAGATATCGGTCCGGTCCTGGCGCCGGAAGAGGTCGATGTCTCGTTCGAAAATCGACCACAAGCTGGTACCCGCCTGGAGCCCGCGATCATCGAGCATGAGGGACGTGCGCGCGGCGCGGTTTGCGCCAATGATTTGTTGGTTGCCGGCAACCGCGAGCAGCATGCCTGAACCGATTCCTTCCGGCGGCGCTACTGCCACGATCCACTCTCGACGGAACTGCTCACGAAAAAATCGCTCTTCTATCGCGCGCGCCGATCGTACTGTGAGCGCGCCGGTCAGCGCGTGCGCTCGTTCGGAGAGTCCAGGATCGATGGCAGAGACATCCAGGACTGCCATCAGTCGCCCATCGAGCCCGAACACCGGCGCGCCAGAGCAGCTCAATTCAATATGTCTGGACCTGAAATGCTGACTTCTGTGAACGGTGACAGGCCGCTCTTCGGCGATGACGGTGCCGATGCCGTTTGTGCCCTCCACGTCCTCGGACCACACTCCGCCGAGCCAAGTTCCCCAATATTGGAACTGGCTTGCCAGCGCATTTTCACCACGGTGAGCGACTGCGACGCCCGAGCTATCACAGAGCAGGACGGTGTACCCAGCCTCACGAACCACCTCGTACAATGCATCCATCTCCTGCCGGGCAGTGAAGATGAGCTTATCCAGCGGTTCGCGAAAATGTTTCAGCTCAGCGGGCGTGAGGATACGTGGCGCCTGGCTATCGAGCGGATCGAGGCCGTGTTTTTTTGCCGACCTTTGCCAGGAGCTTGATACCGCTTGTATCTCCAGCGGAGGCGTCGCCCCTTCGGCAACCGAATAAACGCGGTCAGCGTGCCCCGCGATAGTGTCGAGCGAGCCTGCAGACCGCTCCGAGAGTCTCATCACCGCACCTGGGTTACTATGGGCGCGCTCTTGGCGGCGGCGGGCCGTTCAATTTCCGACCGTGGCAAAACGCGCTGTCGCTGTGAGCGGCGCCGGAGCTCCTCGGGGCACCGCGGACACCAAAAAAGGCGTTGTCGATGCGGTATCAAGATACCTCCGCGCCAAAGGCCATTGACGGAGCTGTTTCGGCCTATTTAGCAAAGTGCGCGTAAATTGCCGATCCCGAATTAGCCAGATTTGGACAATTGAGCCCGACCCCGTCTCTCAAAGGCGCAACAGGCCAAAATTCCACATGAAAAAAAGCAAAGGCCTCCGGGCCGGATCAAGCCCGTCCAAGAGGAGAATTAATCATTCGGGGGATGTTCACGGCACCGGGTGATTCCGCTCCGAAGATTCAAGGAGGGCACTATGATCTACATTCGACATCTGGGCGCCGCGCCTGAGGATACTAAAAAACAGGATTTTGATGCCGCACTAATCCGAACGAACGCCCTGACGTTGGCCACCGACGGCTTGCGCGAGGCGCAGGTTGATCTGGCGTACGTCGATCGGATCGCAACGATAGGACGGCTCACGGCCTCGATCGCCCCTGAAGTGACGCAGCGCATTGCAGCGATAGTCACCAACGCTCAGGCCGCTCGGCACTTTCTGGATCGTCGACCGCCGGACCTGGACGAGGTACGGGAAGCGCTCGATTGCATCGTGAGAGAGGCCTATCGAGCAAGCGACGTGATCTACCGGATCCGCGGCCTCCTTAAGGAGGCGCCGCCGAAGAGGGAGCGCGCGGAGATCAATGCAGCGATCCGCGAAGTGATTGAGTTGACGCGTAGCGAGGCGACGAAAAACGGCGTATCAGTGCAGACGCGGTTCGCAGAGCCATCGCCGGTCGTCCAAGCAGATTGGGTGCAACTGCAGCAAGTAATCCTCAATTTGATTATCAACGCCGTCGAGGCAATGAGCGGCATTCGCGGAGGAGCACGCGAATTGCTGATTTGTACCGGGAAAGCGGAGTCAAACGGCGCGCTGGTGGCGGTACGAGATTCGGGTCCGGGACTGGATCTGAAGAGTGTGGACCGCCTATTCGAGGCCTTCTACACTACCAAGGTGCAAGGCATGGGCATAGGTTTGGCCATCTGCCGTTCCATCATCGAAGCGCACGGTGGGCGACTGTGGGCGAGGGCGAACGCGCCCTGCGGCGCCATCTTTCAATTCACATTGCCCGCCCAGGCTGGAGATCGTGATGGGTGCTGAGACGATCACGCGCCGACTTATGCCGGCCTAATCCCGGAAGCGGCGAGTGTTGCCACGAGGGACACGTCCGAGACGGGTCGGACTGCCAGCGGCATACTTCGTCGGTGCATTCTTCCTTGCACTTCGGCCTCGAAGGCCTGCTCCAAAAGCGCTGCCGCGCCGTTGCTCAAGACCTCGGTCAGCGGGTCCGCAAAAAGTTCTTGGTTGGGAGGGTTGGAAAACGTTAGTGTCGGTCTGGGCGTATCACTCCTTCAGTGGAGAAGTGGAGGCTTCGAACACCCCACGATACGCCGCCCCCTCATGCCGTCACCAACTTTCGCGCATTGCTCCTCGTTGGTCGGCTGGCTCACAAATGAGGCAAGCCATGGCGCATCGGGACCCTTCATCGCCAACACCCATGCCGACGATTCTCCGGTACGGCATTGCAATTCTGTCCGTAGCAATCGCCAACGGCTTGGCTTTCCTCGTGCTGCGGCATTTCGAAGCTATTTTGACGCCGTTCCTGTTCGCAGTCGCTGTGACCGTTTGGTACGCTGGAACCGGGCCAAGTGTGCTCGCAATTGTCCTCTCAGTCATTAGCCTCAATTACTTCTTCCTTCGTCCCTCTTTTTCCTTCAGCCCAATAAGCTCTGCCGATCTCGTCTATTTAACCTTTTGCATATTCTGCGCCTTGGGTGTCGGCTGGGTCAGCGCCGTGCGACGACATGCAGAGCAAGAGCTTCGTCAGGCCCGTGATGAGCTCGAGGCCAAGGTGGTGGAACGAACTGCCGACTTACAGCGGAGCGAAGGCTATTTGGCCGAAACACAGAAGCTGACCCACACTGGCAGTTGGGCATGGGACGCTCGCAGCCAGAGAGTGCTCTACTGCTCCGAGGAAATGTTCCGAATTTACGGATTGGATCCGCAGGTGGATCTGCCGACCCGCAAAAACTTTCGGCAACGAGTTCATCCGGAGGATCGAAACAGGACAGACGCGAGATTTGCGAGGGTGGTCAACGAAAAAGTTGACAGCTTCGACGAGTACAGGGTTTTGCTGCCTGACGGAACAGTTAAGCATGTCATTTCATCGGGGCACCCGATTCTCGACGGGAACGGAGAGCTCATCGCGTTCATCGGCACTGCGACAGACGTAACAGAGCGCAAGCGCGCGGAGGAGGCATTGCAGGAACGCGAAGCGAAAATCCGTCGCTTGGTCGATTCCAACATCATCGGAATTTTCATCACGGGCCTGGAAGGTCGGGTTCTTGAGGCGAATGACGCGTTTCTTCATCTTGTAGGACAGGAACGGGACGATCTGGTTTCAGGTCGCATACGCTGGACGGACTTGACCCCACCGGAATGGCGCGAGCGCGACAAGCGTGCCCTGGCGGAACTGAACTCAAAAACGATTGCTCAGCCGTACGAGAAGGAGTTTTTCCGAAAGGATGGCAGGCGCGTCCCCGTGCTGATTGGAGGGGCGCTGTTCGAAGAGGGCGGCAACGAGGGCGTCGCATTCGTGCTCGATCTGACGGAGCGCAAGCGGGCCGAACAAGCTCTGGTGCGAAGTGAGGCTTATTTAGCCGAAACGCAGAAGCTGACCCACACCGGCACCTGGGCATGGGACGCTCGCAGCCAGACGGTGCTCTTCTGCTCCGAGGAAATGTTCCGAATTTACGGGTTGGATCCGCAGGTGGATCTACCGACCCGCAGAAACTTTCGGCAACGAGTTCATCCCGAGGATCGCAACAGGGTAGACGAAAGACAAGCGAGGGTGGTCAACGAAAAAGTTGACAGCTTCGACGAGTTTAGGATTGTGCTGCCCGACGGAACAGTGAAGCACGTCAGTTCAACATGGCACACGTTCCTCGATGGGAACGGAGAGCTCATCGAATTGATAGGCACTGCGACAGACATAACAGTACGCAAGTGCGCCGAGGAAGCATTGCGGGAAAGCGAAGCGAAAATCCGGCGCTTGGTCGATTCCAACATCATCGGAATTTTCATCTGGGATCTCGAAGGTCGCATTCTTGAGGCAAATGACGCGTTTCTCCGCATGGGGGGGTACGATCGAGAGGATCTTATCTCGGGCCGACTGAACCGAACGGACCTGACGCCGCCGGAATGGCGCGAGCGCGACGCGCGGACTGATGCAGAGCTGAAGATGATCGGGGCAGTCCAACCATTCGAGAAGGAGTACTTTCGGAAAGACGGGGGTCGCGTACCCGTGTTGATTGGTTTGGCTGCGTTCGGCGAAGAACGAGACCAGGGCGTCGCATTCGTGCTCGATCTGACGGAGCTCAAGCGCGCCGAGGAAGCATCGCGGGAAAGCGAAGCGAAATTCCGCGACTACGCGGAAAGCGCCTCCGATTGGTACTGGGAAACCGACCCTGATCACAAATTCACACGCCTCACGGAGGACGAACGACGTCTCGCTCGCGGCCTCGCGACTGTGAGCCGGATTGGAGTGGCCCGATGGGAATTCGCAACGGACGTCCAATCGGAGCCGGAAAAGTGGGAGCTTCATCGGTCTATGCTCAAGGCGCGTCAGCCGTTCCGCGATTTTGTCTACCGGGCCACACATAGCGACGGAACTGTGGTTTATAACAAAATCAGCGGCAAGCCAGTGTTTGACGCCAAAGGAGAATTCCGCGGTTATCGTGGCACAGGCACCGATGTTACGGCATTGTGGATGGCAGAAGAAGAAGCTCGCGAAAACGAGCAGCGATACCGCAAGGCGGAACTCGAGCTCGCGCACGCTAACCGCGTCGCGACGATGGGCCAATTGACGGCCTCGATCACCCATGAAGTGAATCAGCCGATTACAGCGGCAGTCACGTACGCGTTAGCCGCACGGCGTTTCCTAAGCGCTGAGCCGCCGAATTTTCGTGAGGTGGATGACGCGCTCTCCCTTATTGTCAAGGAGGGCAATCGCGCAGGCGAGGTCGTCGGGCGAGTCCGCGCACTCATTAAGAAGGCTCCCGTTCGAAAAGACGCCGTAGAGATTAACGATGCTCTCCTCGAGGTTATTGCTCTCACCCGGAGGGAGGCCGCAAATAATAGCGTCTCGGTGCGGACGCAGTTAGCGGAGGGCTTGCCGCGTGTTCAGGGAGACCGAGTGCAGCTGCAACAGGTACTGCTTAACTTGATCATCAACGCCATCGAAGCGATGCGAGACAGCGGCGAAGGGGAGCGGGAATTGCTCGTCAGCAGCTATAACGGACCGGATGGCGTCTCAGTCGAGGTGCGAGATTCAGGTCCAGACTTCGCAGCGGCGGATCTTGACCGCGTGTTCGAGGCTTTCTACAGCACGAAACCGAACGGTGTGGGACTTGGGCTGTCGATCTGCCGGTCGATTGTCGAAGCGCATAACGGACGATTGTGGGCGAGCCCTAACGTGCCACGCGGCGCTATCTTTGGCTTCATTACGCCGGCTCATCCGGCCGCCGCATCGTGAGTGGAGTACCGCTTCGGATCCGCGGCGTAGCGGAGGTCGAGTCTGGCAGGCACCCTGGTCTATGGTCAGACACAATAGGACCTTTGCGAGAGATGCAGGCAGAGCTTCTGCGCTAGGCCACGCGACCCGGGCTGCGCGGCTTTGTCAGCGGCAGTTGCAATTGGTCGGCCATGCGCGCCAGGTCAGGCAAGGACGATGCCCGCATCTTGCGCATCACTTGGCCACGATGAACTTTTACCGTGATTTCGCTTACGCCGAGGTCGCCTGCAATCTGCTTGTTCAGCCGTCCGCTCACCACGAAAGCCATGACTTCGCGCTCCCGCGGCGTCAACTTTTCGAAACGAGCTTTCAGCTCTGCAATAGCTCGTTCTTGCTCAAGCTGCTCTCGATCACGGGTATGACCGAGCTGTATCGCGTCAAGCAAATCCTGCTCCCGGAACGGTTTTGTCAAGAATTCGATCGCGCCACCCTTCATCGCCTGCACCGACATTGGAATGTCACCATGTCCGGTAATGAAGATGATTGGCAGCTGTCTTTTGGCCCCCGCCAATTCGCGTTGCAGCTCGAGTCCGCTCTGGCCGGGAAGCCGGACGTCAAGCACCAGGCAAGCGGGCCCTTCCGGCCGATTCGCCGCGAGAAATTCGCTCACCGAACCGAATAGGCTAACCCGAAAGCCTGCCGATTGAAGCAGCTTGCCTAATGAGTCCCGCACTCCCGGATCATCGTCGATGACCATCACTATTGGCGGTTGCTCTACCACATGTTCCTCGTTGACATGCGCATTGGCTTTGCCAGTCCGGCACCGAGCATAGCGAGATTATCGCATGGCCGATAGAGGGAGTGACCGGCCCAATTCGGTTCCGACGGATCGCAGCCATCGGCGAACTGGCCGGCTGATGTCGGCCAGGTTCCGCATCAGGCCACCATGTGCCGTTCAAAGTCGAACCGATTGGCTGGCAGCGCAACCTTTGGATGGTGTGCCCGCTGCTATTTGGTACTCGATCTTTCCACTAGATCAATAGTGAGCGTCAATGCGTGCGGTTATGGTGAAGTCTCCTCCCTCGAGACCGATCACTCCTAGCGCCTCCCTTGCCTCTCCGGCGCCGTCCAAGCTGAAGGCGTTTTTGTGAG
The DNA here is from genome assembly GCF_018131075.1 of Bradyrhizobium sp. JYMT SZCCT0428. Lineage (GTDB taxonomy): Bacteria > Pseudomonadota > Alphaproteobacteria > Rhizobiales > Xanthobacteraceae > Bradyrhizobium. The sequence continues at coordinate 53,467 of NZ_JAFCLS010000027.1, forward strand.
CTAACAGGGCCCGGGATATAAACGTCGATGCATGTGGCGCAGCGCCATGGACCAAGATTTCCTGCCTCCGAAGCCAATCGTTGAGTTCCTATACATTTGTATAATCGAAGCACGTAGTGGTTGCGCCTAGAAAAGAAAGAGTCTCGTGGACGACATCCGTTGTTCCGTAGAAAAGCTGTCTCGCGGTTACCGGTCTTGCCAAGTGCCAAACAGAGGATCAATAGTTGCCATAGTCGATGACGACAAAGCGGTTGGAAACGCAATCGAAGTTTTGATGCGTTCGATCGGATTGGTCGCCCAGGCGTTTTCGTCGGGGGAGGAGTTCCTACGCTCACCCGAACTGAGCCGCACCGGCTGCCTGGTTGTTGACTTCGACATGCCCAGGATGAGTGGCCTTGATCTGCACAGCAATCTGTCTCGATTGGGCAACGAGATTCCCACCATACTGATAACGGCCTATCCGAGCGACGATATTCGTGTCCGCGCACTTCAGGCTGGGGTCATCTGCTATCTGCCCAAGCCGTTCGATGAGAGCGACCTCCTGAATTGCATTCAGACCGCTCTAGATAGCTCAAAGGGAAATAGCGGCGCGCCGTAGTTTGCCTACGTCGCATCAACGGCCGCTAAGCCCGCGACAAGTCGCCTCCGCCGGCCATCGGCGATACAATTCATTCACATCGGCATCGCAGAAGGCGCGGACAAAAGAGCAGTCCGTTATCTGCCGGCTGATCCGTGGCCAACCGTCTCCAGCGGCTGGAAAGGCAAGGCAGGACGGTCGTGCCGGCACATGGTGCTCGTGCCCGCCATGTGGCCCCAGCGGTGCTGGGGTCGGCTCAACCCTCCGCGTAAGCTATACCAAGGTTTAGTTCGTCCTTGCCAAAGGTGTGAGAAAGGCTACGAGCTTCGTTGTGGCCAACTTTCCGCGCGCACAATTGCGGCATTTGCCGGCTGACGGTAATTATGCGGGGGAGCTCTTCATTCTTGGCTGACATATGTATGGCACCGTAGTTCATAGAAAGCTGAGGTTCGGCCCTTTCGAACTTTCGATTGGCGAGAGGATGCTCCGGCGCGACGGTGAAGTGCTTCCCCTCGGCGGCCGGGCGCTGGATATTTTGATCTATCTTTCCGGGCATCCGGGTGAGGTGATCTCAAAGCAGACACTGATTGATCACGTCTGGTCCGATGTGACCGTCGAAGAGGGGAGCCTGCGGGTACACGTGGCCGCCATCCGCAAGGCGCTCGGAGACGGCAAATTCGGCAACCGGTACATCGCGAACATTCAGGGCCGGGGCTACTCGTTCGTCGGGACTGTCGCCGAGGTCGGCAACAATGCGGCCGACACCGCCCCGCGGCGACACCATGGCCCGCTGCCCGCGCGGCCGCGCAGGCTGGTCGGGCGGGAGCCGGTGCTCAGCGAGGTCATGGACAATCTGCGAGCGGAGCGCTTCGTCACCCTGCTTGGCCCCGGTGGCATTGGCAAGACGACCATCGCCGTCGCCGCAGGCCACGCCATTGCCGAAGAGTTCGGCGGAGATGTCTACTTCGTTGACCTCGGAAGCCTCACCGATCCGGACCATGTTGTGCGGGCCATCGGGACCTCCCTGGGACTTGTGCTGAAATCGAACGCAGCGAGCGCGGAGCTCATCGAACTCATCCATTCGAGAAAGCTGCTTATCATCCTCGACAGCTGCGAGCACGTGATCGAAGCCGTCGCCTGGGTCGCCGAACAGCTCTTTCAAGGCGCCGGGCAAGTCCATTTGCTGGCCACAAGTCGCGAATTGCTGAGGGTGGAAGGCGAGCATTGCTACCGTGTCCTTCCGCTGGATCTTCCACCCGCCGATTCGGAGCAGACGGCGGTTGCCGTGCTGCGGTATCCGGCGGCGCAGCTCTTTGTGGAGCGCGTAACGGCAAGGGGCGGCAATTTCGTTCTCACGGACCGTGAGGCGCCGTTGGTCGCCGACCTGTGCCGGAGATTGGACGGCCTGCCGCTCGCGATCGAATTGGCTGCGGGACCAGTGGCGGCGCTGGGCATCCGGGGCACGGTGGCCCGCCTGTTATCTCGGCTGGAATTGCTGAAATTGGGCCATCGGACCGCGATCCCCAGGCATCAGACGTTCAAGGCAACGCTGGATTGGAGCTACGATCTGCTGTCCGGTATGGAGAGGATTGTTTTCAGACGAATTGCCCGGTTTGTAGAACAGTTCAGCCTTGAGGGGGCGAGGCAAGTCGCTGGCGAACAAGGCTCCGATGATGGAGAGATCTGTGACGCAATCGCCGGTCTGGTCGAAAAGTCGTTAATATGTACTCAGCTGGACCATGGGCAGCCACAATATCGACTGCTGGACACAACGCGCGTCTATGCGCTCGAAAAGCTGAAGGAGCATGACGAATTCGACGCGATCTCGCTGCGACACGCGGAATACGTTATCCAACAGCTCGAACCGCAAAAAGAGATGCTATCGACCCTGCCAAGGGCTGAAAGAGTTGCGGCCTATTCCCGACAACTCAGCAATGTTCGGTCGGCGCTGGAATGGAGTTTTGGGCTACACGGCAACGACGAGATCGCGACAAGACTCGCGGCCGCTTCAATGCAACCGTTTCTCGAACTGTCCCTGTTGATCGAATGCTGCATCTGGGCAGAGCGAGCGATCGCTCGTTTCGGAAATCAGCACAAGAACTCTCGCCGGGAGATGGAGATTTGCGCGTCATTGTCCTTGGCGCTGATGCACACCGAAGCGAGTGGTCAGCGCGTTCGCGAAGCTTTTTCTCGGGCGTTGGACGTTGCGGTCATACAACGAGACTTTGCCTACGAGCTGCGGCTCCTGAGCGGGCTCTTCATGTATTCGCATTGGACCATGGACATTCGGGGTGCGACCGAAATCGCCGTCCGGAGCAAGAAATTAGCGTTGAAAACGGGGGATCCCGACGACATGGCGCTGACGGAAGCAATGTTAGCCGCCTCCGATCATTTGCTGGGAAATCACCCGGCCGCACAACTACATTGCGAATCGGGCCTCCGATACCTGGCGTCCGGTCCGCGCTTTCGAACCGAACAATATCTTCTTCATTATACGAGCTTCTTGCTCGTCGGCATGGCACGTTCACTCCTGTACGGAGGCTTGCTCGACCAATCGCTTGACTATGCAAAACGCGCCAGAGAGGAAGGCAAGAGGTCAGGCGACCCCGCCACGTATTGCCGATCCCTAGCCTTGGTCATTCCTGTCTTTCTGACCATGGCAGACTTGAGGCAATCGGATCAGTACATCGGTGAACTGAGTGATCTCTCAACCGCGCACTCGCTGACGCCGTATCGCGCCATAGCGACTGGCCTGAAGGGCCAATGGTTGCTCCTTCAAAACAATCGCATCGATGGAATCGGGTTGCTGAAGAGAGCGCTGGAGGAGCTTCACGCTCAGCATCACGAGATGCTGAATATGGATTTTACCTGCGATCTGGCCAGGGCTCTTGGGGACGTTGGTAAACACGAGCAGGCGCTGATCCTAACCGTGAATGCGATTGAGCAACAGCAGCGCGCTGGCAAATTTCTGCATATGCCCGCCCTGTTCAGGGTGAAGGGCATCATCCTGGCGTCAAGGTCGGCCAATGACTATCCCGAAGCAGAAAAGAGCCTGCTGATATCGATCGAGTGGGCAAGACGTCAGTCCGCCAATCTGTTTGAATTAAAGTCGGCAATCGATCTTGCCGAGCTGTTGATCTCACAGAAGCGAATGGCTGAGGCGTACAGACATATCAGCGCGGCTCTTAATCAGACGCCACATGGAATGGTCTCGCCGATTCACGATCGCGCTCGACAAATCCTCAGCCGGTTCCAATCCAACATCCGGGCTGCCGGCTAGAGCGAGCCCGGACCCGCAATTGATCTTAGCGCAATCGCGTACAAATCCTCGCAATCGCTTACAAGCCCGCTTTCGGGGCACGGCGCAGGTTGGGATCATAACAATCCCTACAGCGTCCCGCATGGTTCCGCATCATCGCCGTCTCAACAAGGCCGCTGTCACGCGAAGCGGCATTGGACCTGATTGCGCTGGCGGCCGTGGTACTGTTCGCTCACGGGCAGACCACGGAACGAACAGTTGTCGCCGCCGAACGGCTTGGGCGCGCGATCGGCGTGCCGGTGACGGCGCTGCCATACTGGGGCCAGCTCACGGTTGAGATCGAGGGCACGACGGTGTCGAAAATCGTTCCCGTAAAGCCGCTCGGGGTCGACATGGGCAAGGTGCTGGCCGTCACGACCGTCGTGGATCAGGTCTGCGATGGCAAGCTGGAGGCTGACGCTGCGCGGTCTGCACTCGCGTTGGCAGGCCGTCTGCCGCCGGTTTCGACGCTGCGCTTCACATTGTTGGCAGCCGTCGGCGCGGCGTCGCTCGGTGTCATATTCGGCGTGGCTGACGCAGTGAGCCTGCTGCTGATTGCGGGGAGCGCGGCGATCGGCGCGCTTGTGCGCCGGCGGCCGGGTTTCAGCGCCAATCCGTTCATCAAGCCGCTTTGCGCCGCGACCATCGCAGGTGCCGTGGCTGGCGCCGGCCGCTTGAAGTTGTCGGAGGCGATAACGCTGATCGCGTTCTGTCCCTGCATGGTGCTGGTGCCTGGTCCGCATCTCCTCAACGGCGCTATCGATCTTGCGCGCACGCGCGTCGCGCTCGGCATCGCGCGCCTGGCCTATGCTTGTGTCTTCGTGCTGATGATCTGCGCCGGGCTCTGGTTCGGGCTCGTCGTCACCGGCGCAAACCCTTCCGGCCGCCGAAGCGGCGGCGCCGACGCCGCTGGCCGCTGACTTGATTGCGGCAGGATGCGCCGTCGCCGCGTTCGGCACCTTCTTTTCGATGCCATGGCGTCTGCTGCGTTCCACCGATCGGGGTCGGCATGTTCGCGCATGCGATGCGCTGGGCCGTGATCTCGATGGCATCGGACAAATGTTGCAACTGGTGCCTTCATCGCCTGCTTCATTGTCAGCGTCATCGTCACGCCGGTCGCCGACCGTCTGCTCTTCCGTTGGCCGCGCTCGGCTTCTCCGCCGTCGTCTCGATGATGCGGGGTTTCTTCTTGTTCCACACCGCCAGCACCCTTGTCGAGTTGGTCTCGATCGGGCCGGGCGCGCCGGCAGTCCTGCTGACGAGCGTTGCCGTGAACGGGACCACGGCATTGTTGCCATGACGCTGGGGTTGATCCTGCCGCGCCTGCTGTTCGAGCACTTTCTGCCCGCGTCCAAATGAAATGAAACGCGACAAGGATGTTCTATGGATCGCAACGCCGTTCAATATGCATCGGCCCCGCCGCGATACCAAGGATCGGGCAGGGCTTCGTGAGCGCACTATCAGGACACCATTGACGGGCCCTGTTTCGCTTTGGGATGTTTCGAATGGGTGGAGACAAATGGATGCGACTTGGTTTGAAAGCGTTTTCACGCGTTGCTTGGCTAACATTGATGGTTTTACCCGTTTCTGCGGTCGCGCAAGAGGCTCTGGAGGAGCGACGCGCCTGCACCCCCGACGTGCTTCGCCTTTGTAGTGCGTTCATCCCCGATTCGGCCCAAATCACTGCCTGTCTTAGACAGAAGAACGCGGAGCTCGGTGACGCATGCAGGCAGATCATCCTGGCGGGAATGAAACCATCCGACAGAAGCGGGAGCGCCGGGACAGGAGGACGTATCGCCCGATGAAACGGGTAGCGAAAACGACCTAAGGACGGCCATGAATTTCGTGCTGGTGAACCACAGGACTCCACGCAAGCCGTCGTTTTGCGCATCGTGCTCGCAGCCGCTTCAGCGAAGCTACTTGCATGATCTGTCCACGCGCAGCCGGTATTGCAGCGTCGAATGCTATTCCGATCGTGCTGCCGGCAGCATGGTGCGATCGCTCGCCACGGCGGATCCCTACAATCTTGTTATTCTATCCATGGTATTGCCGATGCTCAGCATCGAGGTCGCGTCTGCAGTGTTCGACTGCACATGGCGCAGTTAAGCTCACCCGCGAAACTCATCCGTCATTTCCGGGTGCTCGGTCCATCGAACCGAACCTCGTAACATCTGCACGGCAAGGATGTCCTATGCATCGCAACGCAGTTCAAGAAGTAGCATGGACGTCGCGATAGGAATGAGCGGCGGGGGCGCGTACAACATCATCGGGTGCAGCATTGAGCACAGTTCTGACCAAGTCCTTGCCGGAGGAAAAGCCGGCAGCAGCGAATGAAGCTCCCCGGAAGAAGCGCGTTGTGATCGTTGGCGGCGGATTTGCCGGCATTGCGGCGGCGCGTGCGCTGAAGCGAGCCGACGTCGAGATCACGCTGATCGACCGGCGTAATCACCATATCTTTCAGCCGCTCCTGTACCAGGTCGCCACCGCTGTTCTTGCACCATCCGAGATCGCGGCGCCGATCCGTCAGCTCGAGGCGAAACAGAGGAACCTCAGCGTGTTGCTGGCGGAGGTCAGGGGCATCAATCTCGGAGCTCGCACCGTCGAAGCCGCTTGCCCCGGGATTGGCAGTCGAAAGCTCGAGTACGACTTCCTGGTAATCGCCACTGGAATGCGGCCGAGCTATTTCGGTCATGACGAGTTTGCGCGGTTCGCACCCGGCCTCAAAAGCCTCAACGACGCTGAGACGATCCGAACCAAGATTCTGAGCGCGTTTGAATTGGCTGAATCGACTCATGACCCGAAAGAGCGTGCTCGCCAGATGACGTTCGTGTTGGTGGGCGGTGGCCCGACCGGCGTCGAGCTTGCTGCTTCGATCGCTCAACTGGTCTCGGTGACCCTGCGCAAGAATTTCCGCAAGATCGACCCTGCCAAGAGCCGAATTGTGTTGCTGGACGGCGGGGCTCGTATTCTGCCGACTTTTGCAGAGAAGCTGTCACGAAAGGCTGCCAAGCGGCTAACCAGGCTCGGGGTTGAAGTATCGACGGGCGTAAAGGTCGAGAAGGTTGACGACCAGGGCGTGATCGCGGCTGGCGCCCGGATTCCCAGCGCCACCGTGCTTTGGACAGCAGGCGTCAGCGCCTCGCCGGTTGTGAAGATGCTCGGGACGACCACGGACCGCGCCGGGCGCGCATTGGTTGGCGCTTTCATGGACATCCCCGAGGCGCCCAATGTGTTTGTGGCGGGTGACATAGCCGCGATGACCCAGGATGGTCACCCCGTGCCGGGAGTGGCACAGGCAGCCATTCAGCAGGGAAGGTTTGTCGGGCATGTCATTGCCAACCGTGTCAGGGGACGAAAGGATGGTCGACCGTTTCGGTACCGCAACAAAGGCAATATGGCGGTGGTCGGCAAAAACTTCGCCATCCTCGAGGCCGGCCATTTCCGCAGCAGCGGCTTTGTGACTTGGCTGGTGTGGGCCGCACTCCATGTGCTCGCCCTCCCGCAACTCCAGAATCGGTTTCGCGTCCAAACGCAATGGTTCTGGTCCTATCTGTCAGGCCAACGGAGCTCACGGCTGATTTCCGAGGGGCCGCGGTCGTCCGCGTCATAGTCGTCGCCAGGCCGGCGGTCATCACCGTCGGGCTCTGAAGCTGGTTGGGATTGCAACTGTGGACGTCTCGATTATCTCCGCGCTCGCCGCGCTCACCGGAGCAGCTGTCGGCGGCTTGACGAGCGGAATCGCAACTTGGCTGAACCATCGAAGCCAGGTCCGGGTCGAGTGGATTCTTCACGAGAAGAGCCGCCGGCAGATCCTCTACAGGGATTTTATCGAGGAAGCTGCCAGGTGTTACATGGATGCACTGCAGCACGATAAAGCTGACATTCCCAGCCTGGTCGGCGTTTACGCGAAGCTGAGCGCGATGCGGGCGCTGTCCTCGAAGTCGGTGGTCCACTGCGCCGAAGACGTCGCCCGAAAAATCCTGGACACCTATTTGGAGCCAGACAAGAGCTTCGTCGAACTGCGCGAAATGGCGATCGATGGCACGATCGATCTGTTACGAGGCTTCAGCGACGCGTGCCATGACGAATTCGAGGAAATGCGGCCACTATTTTGAGCTTCACCAGCGGTTCAATCCGCTTCTTTCAGCATTCGCAGTCGCCTTGTCGGCCACTGCAACGCGCGCCAAATGAAACCAACAACCGGAAGATTGCCCTTGTTATGGCAATTCACCACGCCACGGTGAGGCGCGTCAGAAAGAGATCAGCGTGATCCTGGCCTTTGGCGACCTGGGCCCCAAGCGGATGCCATATGTGCTGGTAGCTGGGGATCAATCGGATCGCCGGCGTGACGGCAAAATTGTAAAAGACCTCGATGCCGCTCTCGTCGCGCGCGCGGGCATTTCCCAGCGTAAGCTGGGCGATGTCTGCCTTCAGATTGCCGCTGATCCTGTTGTAGTAAAATCCCGCTCCGAAGCTGTCGTACTCCCTGCCGCTGAACAGACCATGCGCAACCAGCCCGACGCTTGCGTAGCTGGTCACCGGATTGGTGGCTTCTGGGGCATATCCAGCCCTGCCAAAGATCCCGATCCCGCGGAGCGGTTGGCCACTCCTGAGCTTCTCGGCAATCGTTGTGGCGTCGTCCATGACATAGAGATATTGCGAAACGTTGGCGATCGCGGCCCAGCTATTATCCTTGAAATAGGCGGGTAGGCCGTCGGTCGGGGAGCCACCAATGAGAGCGCCAACGGCCTGGCTCGTCGCGGCTAACGTCGTCAACGGTCCGAAGGGCTGCTCGAGATTGAGTTTCGGCTTGTTCGACCAATTGAAGGCCGGTGAGAATTGACCAGGGAGACCTCCAACCGTGTAGGACAGGATGGAGGAAATGTAGAGATTAACCGTGTCGAAGACGTGGTCGGCGAAGTTGTCTGCCTTGGAATTCGGATCGAGCACACCGCCGTAGACGGTAAGCTGTGGACTGGGCGCCCACACGCCCAGCGCCGCCCATGAGACAGCATTGTAGAAATTGAGCGCTACGGGGCTCTTGTTGAAGTTGAAGTTGGCAAAGTAGTACTTGTAGCTGTCGCCGAACAGGGTTTGGTCGGGGAGGTAGACAACAGCAATTTTTCCGACCAGGACGCTGACTTCCTTGGTGAGTGATTGGGTCAGAAAGAATTGTGCGGGCAGGACATCGTTTGCGCGGAGCGGGTCGGGAAACGCCAGCCCGGTATACTGGGGAACCGCAGCGCCCGCCGTGAAGGTATTCGCCGGCGTGTCGCCGTAGCGCGAATGCAGCGTCAGATGCAGCAGGCCGCCAGACCAAAGGCCCGCACGCCCGGTGTCGATATTGAGCGAAGCCTGTGTGCTCTGCACAAAGGCGGCTCCGGTTTGTAGCCCGCCCGATGTGACGTTTTGATAGTAGCTCGTCGAGTAAACGTCGATGAAAACGCCGTGGCGCGCCCAGTCTGTTCGGACGCCACCCCAGTCGCCGGTGAGCTGGGTACGGTGCCAAATGTCCCCGGTCACCGTCCCCGGAATTCCGAATGCCGGTCCATTATTGAAGTAAGGCAAGAGGCCGGGAGCTAAGTCTGTCAGGGACACGTATTTCGTCGGAATTGGCTGCCCAGGATCAATTGGTCGATTCCGGCGCTGTATGGCGGCGGGCACAGTTTTTCGCTTGCGAGGTGCAGCCGCATGTTTCTCTTTTGTCGCGCGCTGCTCGCCCGCAAGATGATCAAAGTTGCTCAATCCAGCGTCCGCTGACGCCGTCCGCCCTAGGGCAAGGCAGAAACAAATGCCAAGCGCAACACGTCCCGCCTTCATCGTAGTCGTAGGTCCTCTTTAGCTGGATACCGTGGCCGCCGGCATTCGGCGGCCTCAGGATCGGGTCCTCTCGACCCAATTCGCGAATGCCTGCATGAACTCCTGCAGGAATTTGCGCGTGCCGTCGTTGACGAGCTTGCCGTTTTCATCGAACAGCTTGTCGGCGTGGCCGACATAAGCTTCGGGCTGCTGCATGGTCGGCACGTTCAGAAACACGAGCGACTGCCTCAGATGATGGTTGGCGCCGAAAGCCCCGATCGCGCTCGGCGAGCAGCTGGCAATCGCACCAGGCTTGCGGTCCCAGACGCTGCTGCCATACGGCCTGGAGCCGACATCCAGCGCATTCTTGAGAGCAGGCGGCACCGAACGGTTATATTCGGGCGTGACGAACAGCACAGCGTCAGCGGCCTTGACGCGCTCCCGAAACGCGGTCCATTGCGCGGGCTGAGATTCGGTCTCTAGGTCCTGATTGAAAAAGGGCAATTGCCCGATCTCGACGATTTCGAGCTTCATCGAAGCCGGCGCGAGCGACATGAGCGCATTTCCCAGCATCCGGTTGAGCGACGCCTTCCGCAGGCTTCCAACCAACACGCACACGTTCATCGGCTTATCCATGGTCATTTTCCCTTTCGATGTCTCGCGCCTATGTGGTCGCTGGAGATTTGATGTTCTTCGTGAAGTCGGGCTTTCGCTTTTCCAGGAACGCCGTAAGCGCCTCTTTCGCGTCTTCAGAACGGACCTGCGTACTGAACTCTCCGTTCTCAGCTTTCATCGCCGCCTTGATTTGCTCGCGAAATGGCTGCTTCATGAGCCTCTTGCTGGCCTGCAGCGCAGCGGCCGGCTTCGCTGCCAATTTCCGCGCCGTATCCGTCGCTCTCGCCAATGCGTCCTTGTCGGATACGACTTCGGTAACCAGACCCATCTCCGCGGCGCGCCTGGCGTCAAACGGAGTTCCCAACAAAATCAACTCCGCCGCACGGACATGACCGATCCGCGCCGGCACGGAGCAGCTCGATCCGAATTCCGGCACGAGAGCAAGATTGATGAAGGGCATATGGAATTTCGTGCTCTCGGCCGCGTAGATGAAGTCGCAGTGCGTCAGCATGGTGGTGCCGCCACCGATCGCGGCGCCTTGGACCGCAACGACGATCGGTTTGTCGAAGTTGACCAGCGCTTCCATCAGTTTTGCTTGCGGAGATTCCCCGGGTCCGGGAGGATTCTTCAGAAAATCCTGGATATCGTTTCCCGCGCAGAACGAATCTCCCGCGCCGTGCCAGAGAACGACGCGCGTGTTCTCGTCCTTCGCCGCCTCGTTGAAAATGCCCGCGAGAGCCACGTACATGGCTGACGTCATCGCATTGCGCTTGGTCGGACGGTTGAACTGGACCCGCAGGACGCTGCCTGCGTGTTCGGTAACAATATCATCCATGTCGAACTCCTGTTTCCTTAGGTGAATTTCGTTGCAAGTCGAATGTTCGGGGCAGCTCCCGCCGCCCCGACAGTGTCGTCATGCTAGACGGCATGTTCCTTTGCTTTGGGAACGGTGCCGCTCGCCCGCAACCCGTCGATTTCGGCCGCGCTAAATCCGAGCTGCCGGAGAACCTCCTCATTGTGTTCTCCGATCTTCGGGGCGCGCTTCGCAGACACTTTGGCGACGCCATGGACCTGAAGCGGACTGCTGATCGTCGAGGTCAGCTTGCCGCCGGCGCCCTCGAGCGGAACGACGATGTCGTTCGCCCGGAGCTGGGGATCGTTGATCACCTCTTGCGGCTCACGCACGGCGCCGAATGTCACGTGAACGCCGTTGAACACCTCGTACCAATGCGCCATCGGCTTCGAGCAGAAGATTTTGTCCAGAATGGCGGTGAGTTCTGACATGTTCGCCATCAGCTTCGCAGGGTCGGAAAACCGCGGATCCGTCAGGAGATCCGTTCGGTCGAGGGCTTTCGCGACGGCCGCCAGCTTGTCCGGCGTGACGATCAGAACGAACCAGGTGCCATCCTGGGCGCGATACACGTTCATTGCCGCATTGGCGGGGTGCATACGATCATGCAGACCGAAGAACTTCGCCTCGCAAAGTGCAGCCTGGATCGAGACGCTGGCGGACCACACGCCTTCGGCGAGCAGCGACGTCGTGACATGTGCTCCCTCGCCGGTGCGCTCGCGACGATAGAGCGCGGTGACAATCGCCGAATACAGCCCGACGGCGGTGGCGTTGTCGCCGCTGCCGGCCACCGGCCAGGTTGGGGAGGCTCCGGCGTCGCGCGTCATCGACAACAGGCCGCTGCGCGCCCAGTATGAAGTGATGTCGAAACCGGGGAGATTCGCATCCGGTCCCTTATCGCCGAAGCCCGAGATGTCCGCGTAGATCAGCCGCGGATTCCACCGCACCACATCCTGATATTCGAGCTTCAATTTTGCACGGGCGGGATGCGGCGTATTGACGACGAGCACGTCGGCCCATTTGACGAGCTTTTCGAGAACCTGCTGCGCGCTCGGGGATTTCAGATCAAGCGTGATGCCGCGCTTGTTGCGGTTGGCGAGGTGCCACGGGTAGGCTTCCTCGGCGACCGGCTGCGGTGGCAAGTGGTTCGCAATTCGCCACAGGTCGCCGCTCGGTGGCTCCACTTTGATGACGTCGGCGCCAAAGTCGGACAGAATTACGGCAGCGCTTGGGCCCGCGATGAAGCTCGCGAGGTCTACCACCTTGAGTCCTGAAAAAATATTGTCGCTTGGCATGTTTGTCTCCTTAGTGTTGAAGTTCGACCGCGATTGAAACGCGGCGGTCATCGTCGTTGAGTTTTTCCAGTGTCCGGGAAATCCAGCGGAGCAGGCGGGTTTGGACCTGGCGGCGGTTAATCTCGTTCAGCATCTCGTGTCGACCGCCCGGATAAAAATCGAAGGCTATGTCACGCAGCCCGGCATCACGGTACCGGCCGATCAGCCTGTGGAGTCCCCGCAGGTGCTGCCCGACGGGATCGTCGCTTCCGGAGAGCAAATAGATCGGGAGATCACCACGGATGTTCCGGAGTGCGACCGGATCGCACAACCGCGGCGCGGTGCCGAGGAAGGATTCGAGAGAGTCGCGATGAAGGTCTTCAAAGCAGAGGGGATCTGCCATGAACGCATCGACGATCGCCTGATCGCGGCACAGCCAGTCGAAGGGAGTGCGGGCCGGCTCGAATGCGGCGTTGAGGAGGTTGCTGCCCGCGGCCTCCGGACGCGCGGTCCGCGCCAGGCCTTCCAGCACTCCAGATCCCGAGAGGATCAAGCCATCGATCTCATAGCTGTGGTCGATGACATATCGCTGCGCGGCAAAGGATCCCATGCTGTGGCCCAACAGGAGCAGCGGCAGCTCGGGATTCTCTTCTCTGGCGATCTCGCTCAGGCGGAGCATGTCCTGGACGAGAAGTTCGAAGCCTCCCCTGCCAAATTCTCCTAATTGCGCGTGGGCCGAGAGGCCGTGCCCGCGATGATCGTTGGCGTAGACTGTGAGACCTGCCGCAACGAGTGCATCGACGGTGTCGGCGTAGCGCCCCATGTGTTCGCCCATCCCATGGGCGATCTGAACAACGCCGCGGGCCGGACCGCGACTGTCCCAGCGGGCGCACGCGATGCACAGCCCATCGGAGCCGGTCAGCCGGAATCGCTCTGTCGGGACTGGAGTGGGAGAAGCCGTTGCCATGATGGATGTCCAGTCTCGCTTGCGCGCGAAAGTCAGCGTCCGTGAAACTGCGGCGCGCGTTTCTCGAGGAAGGCGGAGGTGCCTTCTTTCTTGTCCTCGGTTGCCGCGCAGATGCCGAAATAGGATGCTTCGAGCGCAAACCCCTCGGCCTGGCTGGTGTCCATCCCCTTGTTGGCCGCCTCCAGCGAGAACTTGACAGCGATCGGCGCGTTGGCCGCGATCTGCTTCAGGATCGTCTCGGCACGCGCGATGAGATCGGCCGCAGGAACAACTTCGTTGACGAGGCCGATGCGATAGGCTTCCTGGGCAGAGATCGTTTCGCCGGTGAGGATCAGCTGCAGCGCGCGGCCCTTGCCGACCAGCCGCGGCAGGCGTTGCGTGCCGCCGCCGCCCGGCAACAGCCCGAGCTTCACCTCGGGCTGCCCGAACTTGGCGTGCTCCACGGCGATCCTGATGCTGCAAGCCATCGCCGTCTCGCAGCCTCCGCCGAGCGCAAAGCCATTGATGGCTGCGATTACCGGCTTGCCCAGATTTTCGATCAGATCGAGCACGCCCTGACCGAACCGGCTGGATTCTTCCGCCTCGTAGGCGTCAACATGCGCGAGTTCGCTGATGTCGGCGCCGGCAATAAAGGCCTTGTCGCCGGCGCCGGTCAGGATCACGCCATGCACGGACGCATCAACCTTTGCGTCTTCGAAGGCCGCCTTCAAATCCGTCCAGGTCGGCGTGTTGAGCGCGTTGAGCACCTTGGGCCGATTGATCGTCACGTAGGCGATCGGCCCTTTTTTTTCGTACTGGACGTTCGCAAGCGCCAACGTTGCCCTGGGCAAAGCGGTGGGTGCTGTTGCCGGTGAAGGGGTGAACGATGCAGTTTCTGAAACCATAGTCATATCTCCTGGATAGGGGGAGCAGCCGGCGTCGGTGCGTCGGCCGCCGTGAAATCACACGAAGGCGCCGTGACCGGTGATGGCTTTGCCGACGATCAGATTTTGCATCTGATACGTGCCTTCGTAGGAGTAGAGCGCCTCGGCATCGGCGAAGAAGCGCGCGACGTTGTAGTCGGCCACGATGCCGTTGCCGCCCAGGACCTCGCGTCCCCATGAGACCGTCTCGCGCGATTTCGCCGTGCAGAACGCCTTCGCCAGCGCGGCATGATGGTCGCCGAGCTTGCCTTCGTCATCGAGCTGCGCCAGGCGGAGCATCAGGCACTGGCACGCGGTCAGATTGCCAAGCATCTTGGCGAGCAGATCCTGAATCAACTGGAACGAAGCGATCGGCCTGCCGAATTGCAGACGCTCCTGGGCGTATTTGAGGGTTGCTTCGAATGCGCCCATCTGGATGCCGGTCGACGCCCAACCCACCATGTATCGCGTCATCCGCAGCACGCGTGCGGTATCGCGGAACGAATTGCCGCCCTGCAGGCGGTTCGCTTCGGAAACCCGTACATCCTTCAGCGTGATCTGGCCGTTCTGGACCACCTTGAGCGCAATCTTGTGCTCAATCTTCTCGACGCTGAAACCGGGCGTCGACTTGTTCTCAACGATGAACCCCTTCACCTGGTTGTCCGCGAGATCGCGTGCCCAGATGATGGAGAGGTCGCACCATGGCGCGTTGCCGATCCACCGCTTCTGTCCATTGAGAATCCAGGTATCGCCTTCGCGCTTGGCCGTCGTGGTCAGGCCGCCGCTCGTTCCGGAGCCGACCAGCGGCTCGGTGAGGCCGAAGCAGCCGATCTTTTCGAAACGCGCCATTTGCGGCAGCCATTTCTGCTTCTGCTCCTCGGATCCATCGAGATAGATCGAGCCCATGGCAAGGCCGCTGTGTACGCCCCAGAACGTGCAAAACGACGCGTCGGTGCGCGCGATCTCCATTGCGACGAAGCCGAAGAGCTTTTGGCTGCCCCCGGCGCAGCCGTAACCCTCAAAGCCGAGCCCGCCGATGCCGAGCTCCTTGAACGAGGGCAGCAGCTCGAACGGAAACGCGTCATCGGACCAGTATTTGTTGATAACCGGCTGGACCTTGGTCTCCATATAGGTCCGCACCTTCTTGACGATCGCCTTCTCCTCAGGGGTGAGATGGTCGACCAGCTGATAGAAGTCGCCGTTCGGTACGGGCGCCGGCTTCGGGGCTGCGGTCTTGCTTGCGGTGGTTGCGGTGGGCATGTCGCGTCTCCTTGCGTGAGGTGGATCGTGATCTCGACGACCAATCTGATGCGGAAGCGATCAGCGTTCTTGAAGCAGCTTGCGGTCTCGGGGACGTCTTTGCCCTCTTGTCTGCTCACGCTTCTGCGAGTCCTCGAATCGAAAAAAGCCCCGAAAGGCGGTTGCCTTTCGGGGCCTTGATTGGATGGTCGGCAGATCCTAGAGGACCCGCTCTCGCAATATCGGAGAGCTGGTCTTTCCGACTTGCTTGCGCAGCTCGATCAGGCCGAGCAGGACCTCGTCGCGCTCCGCCTCCAGCTCCTCGATGGTGCGCGATCCGGCCTCGGCATGGACGCTGTCGATCAGCTTCTTTTGTACTTCCGGAGTCAGCACCGGCGAGCCGAGGGTCTTCCACCAGGCCGTCATCGGGCCGGTAAACTGCTGGAAGAAGTGCTCGATGCCGCCTGGACCGCCGCCGAGATGGTTGAGCATCAACCCGCCCATAACGCCCCAGCGCAGGCCCGGACCCCAGGAGAGAGCCGTGTCGACATCGGCGGCGCTCACGACGCCCTCCGCAACCAGGTAATAGATTTCCCGGCTCAGCGCCGCCTGCAGCCGGTTCGCGACATGCCCCGGCATTTCCTTGTTGACGCGCACCGTCCGCTGTCCGATCGAGGTGTAAAATTCATCCGCGCGCCGGATTGTCGCTTCCGAGGTCTTTGCCCCGCCCACGATCTCGACCAGCGGGATCAAGTGGGGCGGATTGAACGGGTGGCCGATCACGCAGCGCTCGGGATGGGACGCGGCGCCCTTCTGGATCTCGCTCATGGTGAGCCCCGACGAGCTCGATGCGATGATCACGTCGGGCGGCAGCAGCTCGTCCAGCTGCCCGTAGAGCTTCTGCTTGAAATCGATTCGCTCGGGGCCGTTCTCCTGGACGAGGTCGGCGCCGGCGAGCGCCTGCGCGAGGTCGGGCGTGAACGTCAGGTTCGACTGCGACGCTCCGGGCGACAGGCCCAATCGCTTGAGCGCCGGCCAGGCGGCTTCAACGAACTTCCTCAGCGCAACTTCCGCATTCGGCGCGATGTCCGTCGCGACGACTTGGAGTCCCTTGGCGAGAAACAGCGCACTCCAACTCGCGCCGATCACACCGGTGCCGATAATGGCGATGCGGCGAATAGGTTTGGTTTGCGACATGTCACTTCTCCTTCGGGATTTCGGCATATGCGATGCCGGTGAGGTTGCCTTGCGCGTAGAGGAAATTTCGTTCGCCGGATCCATCGAGCCGTGCGGAATAAATCGAGCCGGCAAAATCGGTGACGAACATGCGATCGCCAGGTACATCCAGCGCGATGCCGATTCCCTCCATCAGATGGGTCACGACGATCTCAGGTTCGGTCGGCTTGTTGTCGATGGAGGCGCGGTTCACCGTGTTGCCGCGTGGCGGATCGCCACGGTCGGTCCAGTACATGACGCGGTTCTCGTGATCGAGTTCGAGATCGATCGGCTCCGGCAGCGCGTCGAAGAAGACCTCGATGTCGGTGCGATTGGCCGGCGTCTCGCCGGCGGGTATTTCAACATTGGCTCGGGAGATGCGGCCGCGTCCGGCATTGTCGGGGCCCTTTTGCGACCAATAGATCTTCCCGTGCTTCCGATCAATCGAGAGCCCGACGCACCATTTTGTCGAGTCCCGGCTGTCAGCATCTCCACGTCCGGTCTCGATAAGCGTCTCGAGTTGCGACCCGTCGAGATTGCAGCGCATGACGCGCATGCCCTCGCGGTCGCACCAGTAGAGCTTGCTGGCCTTCTTATCGAGAATGACCTGCTTCGGGGTGTGGGTAGCTCCAACAGGAACAATCACCTTGCGGTTCTTGCCGTTGAGATCGGCGCGTTCAACGGACCCGTCGTTCAGGCTGGGAACGCCCATATTGGTCCAGTAAATATGACCAGCCTCTACGTCGACGACGATACCGTCGGGAAGGTGACAGCCGGTCACGATAGTCGCACGATCGGAACCGTCCGTGTTCATCACGTGGATTTTCCCGGCGTTGATCTCGAGAACGAACAGGCGTGGGATCGTTGTTTGCGTGCTTGCACTTTTGACAATGTTCAAGGCCGCTTTTGGCATGGAGTCACCTTTGTACTTTCTTGATCCAAAGTGAGATCGATCATTCGGGTTGAACTGTGACGCAGCGGCGCTGCGCCTTATTGAACGGGATTGCCGCCGTCGGAATGGGCTTGCTTCGCATTTGGTCGTGCATCAGGAACTAGAATTGGCTTCCGCTTCAAAAGCGTTACGGAGGTGAAGACCTGAAGCCAGATCAAGAATGTGAAAAGTGGAAAGAGGATCATTGGATCAACCTCTCGAGAAGGAATGCGCCAAAGCGACGGCTCACCCGCCGCACCTGGTCGCCAGCAGGTCGTTGAAGGCGTTGATATCCGTATCGAGCGCAGTGATATCTGCATCGCCAGCGCAGCCGGCAGCCGCCTGACGTGTCGTTACCGACTGGTAGAACGCAGCCGCATAGGCGCGGCATGCGGCGTCATGGTCGGTGGCTTTGCTGAGCTGACTGCGCACGGCAGCCCAGTGCGTCCGAATGGCGGTGATTGCGGTCGGCGAGGTGCATTGCGCCGCGGCGGCAGGAACGGTGGATGCATTGATCGTTGCTGACGTCAGTAGAATGGCAAGCCTGATCATCATCATGGGGCGCTCCAGTATTGCGGGATGCTGCGATGACTTTTAGGACTCAACCGAACTGATCGCGCGAATGTCTTTGCTGGGTTTGGGACGCGCTTGTTCAAAGGGCATTTGCGGGATGTGTTCGGCAGATCGCCAAATGCGGCTTGCGGCTACAATTCGAGGCAAGTTTGTACAAGAGGCCAGCGTCCCGCTCGCTTAGGGTTGGTTGCGTCGGATCGATCTCGACGATAGCCCTCGAATCGACGAGGCCCCGACATCTGACCTGTAAGGCCGAGCGCCTGTCCTCCCGGGACGCTCAAATGTTGACGCCGGCACAAGATCAGCGACGTCAACCAGGTCGTTCAGGCCGATAGCGAGCGATCGCTATCGGCCTCTTTTTTGATGGTTGGGGAGTTGTGCCGGCCTCTGCGCCAGTTTGAATTCGTCGGCCACAGTCGGATATTGAAACGGGACCAGCTCGCCGCTGGTCCCGCCAGGCGCCTGAATCGCAAGCGCGTACGCCTATTGGATACCCCTTGCGGTGTTGCGGCTCAACGCTGCATATGCAGATTCATCAGCTCAGCTGGAAGCATCATGTTGTCGTTCAGATCTGCCATGATCAGGAGCGACCCGACGACGACCAGGACGACGATCAGCACACCGAACGCCAGCGCCATCACGTTGTTGGTGTTGTCCGGCCCCGTCGTAACATGCAGGAAGAAAACCAGGTGGATGCCCATTTGCGCGATCGCGAGCACGGTCAAGCCGAGTGAGACGCCGCCGATCCAGAGCAGCGATGTGTTGGCAACCCAGAACGACATGGCCGTGAGGACCACCGCGAGAGCCAGTCCGATCGTGTAGACAAGCAGGCCGGACGACGTCCCCTGTTCCACGTCGGGAAGCGCTGACGCGTCTCCGGGCGCGCGATCGTATTGCATATCGGTCATGAAAGGACTCCCATCAGATAGACCACCGTAAACAGCCATACCCAGACGATGTCGAGCGCATGCCAGAACAGTGAAAAGCAGAGCAGACGCCGCTCCACGGTCGCGTTAATGCCCTTGATGGCGACTTGAGCCATCATCACCGCCAGCCAGACCAGGCCGGCCGCGACGTGAAGCCCGTGACAACCGACCAGCGTAAAGAAGGCGGAGAGGAAAGCGCTGCGCTGCGGGCCGGCTCCAACGGCGATCATGCCCATGAACTCCCGCACCTCGAGCGCCAGGAACGCGGCTCCCAGCAGGAAGGTGACAAGGGCAGCCAGATAGGTAACGCCAAAGCGCCGCGAGCCAATCGCCAGCGACATCAATCCGCAGGTGTAGCTCGACGCGAGAAGGCAGCCGGTTTCGATCGCAACGCTGGGCTGGCTGAACAGCTGCACGCCGCTTGGACCGCCGGCGGTGGCGTGCGCGAGCACCGCGTACGCGGCGAAGAACGCCGAGAACATCACGATGTCGCTCAGGAGGAATACCCAGAAGCCGTAGCCGACCACGATCCGCTTTGTGGCGGGACCAGCCTCGCTTGCACTCGGCCGCGCCTCGTGACGACCCTCATCAACTGCAACAGCGATGTTCATGCTGTAATCTCCGCCTGGTGCGCCTGCTCGAACCGGGCAATCTGCTCGGCCGGAATTTCGACTTCCTCTTCGTCGCGAAATGCGAAGGCGAGCATGGTCAGAAATATCCCGATTGCCCCGAGACCCGCCATCCACCAGATGTGCCAGATCATGGCAAAGCCGGTGACGACCGCAAAGAACGCGGTGATGAAGCCGGTCGCGCTGTTCTTCGGCATTTCGATCGGATCGAACTTGCGATCCTTCGGCGCCTGGGTTTGTTGGGTGCGTTCACGCTGCTTCCTGTTCCAGAGGGCATCGAGGTCTGCGACCTGCGGAAGCGCAGCGAAATTCCAGGCTGGCGGCGGCGAAGCGGTCGCCCATTCCAGCGTGCGGCCATTCCACGGGTCCGCGGTCACCTTCAATTGTTCGCGGTTGCGGATCGAGACCACAAGCTGGATGACCTGGGCGACGATGCCAACCAGGATGATGGCGACGCCGACCGCCGCCACCACCAGCCACGGTTGCCAGCTGGCAACGTCGTAATGTTGCATGCGGCGGGTCATGCCCATGAGACCGAGCGCGTAGAGCGGCATGAAGGCGACATAGAAGCCGATCAGCCAGCACCAGAACGAAACCCGGCCCCAGCGTTCGTCGAGCTTGAAGCCGAATGCCTTCGGGAACCAGTAATTGTAGCCCGCCATCAGGCCGAACACCGTGCCGCCGATGATGACATTGTGGAAATGCGCGATCAGGAACAGGCTGTTGTGCAGCTGGAAGTCGGCGGGAGGCACGGCCATCAACACGCCGGTCATGCCACCGATCACGAACGTTACCATGAAGCCGATCGACCACAGGATCGGAACGGTGAACCGAATGCGGCCGCCGTACATCGTGAACAGCCAGTTGAAGACCTTGACGCCCGTCGGCACGGCGATGATCATCGTCATGACCCCGAAGAAACCGTTGACGTTCGCGCTGGCACCCATGGTGAAGAAGTGGTGCAGCCAGACAAAGAATGACAGCACGCAAATCGCCATCGTCGCGGCCACCATGGAGCGATAGCCAAACAGCGGCTTGCCGGAGAAGGTCGAGACAACCTCGGAAAAGATGCCGAACGCCGGCAACACGAGGATATAGACCTCCGGGTGACCCCAAACCCAGAACAGGTTGATGTACATCATCGGGTTACCCCCGGCATCTGTCGTGAAGAAGTGAAAGCCGAGGTAGCGATCGAGCAGCAGCATCGCAAAGGTGGCGGTTAGAACCGGGAAGGCCGCAACAATAAGAAGGTTTGCGGCGAGCGACGTCCAACAAAAGACCGGCATGCGCATGAGGCTCATGCCCGGCGCCCGCGTTTTCAGGATCGTCGCGACGAAGTTTATTCCCGTCATCAGCGTGCCGACGCCGGAAATTTGCAGCGCCCAGAGATAATAGTCCACGCCGACGCCGGGTGAGTATTGCAACTCGCTCAGGGGCGGGTAGGCGACCCAACCGGTTTTGGCGAATTCGCCAACCCCGAGCGAGACGTTCGTCAGGAGGATGCCCGACGCGGTCAGCCCCAGGGCTACCGAGTTCAAGGTTGGAAATGCCATGTCACGCACGCCGAGCTGCAACGGTACCGCGAAATTCATCATCCCGATCACGAACGGCATCGCCATGAAGAAGATCATGATGGTGCCGTGGGCCGAGAAGATCTGGTCGAAATGCTCGGGCGGCAAATATCCCTGCGCGCCGCCCGCTGCGACCGCCTGTTGCCCCCGCATCATGAGGGCGTCGGCAAATCCGCGCAGCAGCATGATCAGGGCCAGGATGATGTACATGATACCGATGCGCTTATGGTCAACTGAGGTGATCCACTCGTGCCACAGATAAGGCACGTAGCCCTTCAGGGTGATCCACCCGAGGACCACCGCGATGACCAGGACCATTCCGCCTGTCGCGCCCATGATGATCGGCTGGTCGAGAGGGATCGCGCTCCAATCCAGCTTGCCAAGTAGATTCATTTTTCTGCCCTCATTGACGTCGGATTTTTGCGGCACATCGCATCGTCGGATTGCATTTCGGAGACAATGATGCTGTCGAATAAGCCGGGCGCGACCGCGCGATAGGTGAACGGCGCCACCTTGGTGCTGGGCTTCGCCAGCTCCGCGTAAGTCGTGCCATTCAGTTCCACGCCAACGCTGCGCGTCGCATCGACCCACTCCGAGAATTTGTCGGGAGCAACGGCTTCGACGTTGAAGGTCATGTCGGCAAAGCCTTCGCCGCTGTATTGCGCGGACATTCCGCGGTAGCTGCCCGGCTGGTCGGCCTGCAGGTGAAGGCGGGTTACCATTCCGGCCATGGTGTAAATCTGGCTGCCGAGTTGCGGCACAAAGAAGCTGTTCATCACACCCGAAGACGTCAGCTCGAAACTGACCGGCGTGCCCGCCGGGATCGCCAAGTAATTGACGCTCGCGACGCCTTCGTCCGGGTAGATGAACAGCCATTTCCAGTCGAGCGAAGCAACCTGGACTCGCAGCGGCTTCACGGCGGATTCGATCGGTTTGCGCGGGTTCAGCTCATGTGAGCCGACCCACGCAACGCCGCCAACCAGGAACACCGTCATGGCGGGGATCGACCAGACGAGCATCTCGAGGCGGCCCGAATACGCGAAGTTTGGTCGATAGCGCGCGCGCTTATTCGATGCACGAAACCAGAAGCCGACGCCAAGCGTCGCAACGATTACCGGGATCACGATCGCCAGCATGATGCCAAGCGCGTTGAACAGAATTTGCCGCTCGGCGAGGGCAATAGGCCCTTTCGGATCGAGCACTCCATCGCTGCAGCCACCGAGTGTCGCGGCACCGATCAGGACGACGGCAAGTAAACCGTATCGCATGTTAGACCTCGCTGAAGTTGAAGGTGCAGCAGGCGCTGCGGACGGTGCCTGGCGCGAGGTCGGCGTGCGCCGATCCAAGCGTCCGTTTTTCGTGCGACGAGCGCATGGATGAAAATGATTCAGGTCCACGCTCGATCAGGAGAGTCCCAAACAGCACGAACAGGTAGGAGATGGAGAACAGGAACAATCTTTGGGCAGCGGGGCGATCGGCCCCAGCGCTCCTGTTCAGCTGCCCTGCCAGCAGAAGGAAGAGCGCTCCGAAGATAGCGGCGATCGCGCCATACGCCGTGCCTGCATACCCCAATGCCCAGGGCAGCTCCGAGGCCACAACCAAGAGGCCGCTGTAGATCAGGATCTGGCGCGTCGTCGCAGCCTTTCCAGCAACAACCGGCAGCATGGGTACGCCGGCGCGGAAATAGTCGTCGGTGCGATTGAGCGCGAGAGCCCAGAAATGAGGCGGCGTCCAAAGGAAGATAATGAGGAACAGCGCAAGCGGCTCAAGCCCGATGTCTCCGGTTGCAGCGGCCCATCCGATTACGGGAGGAGCTGCACCGGCGGCACCGCCGATGACGATGTTCTGTCGCGTGGACCGCTTCAGCCACGCCGTGTAGACGGCAACATAAAAGAGAATCGTGCCGGCCAATAGCGCGGCTGCTGTGAGGTTCGCAGCGAGAGCGAGAACCACGACTGCGGTTGCGCCAAGAACAACTCCAAAGACAAGAGCCTCGACCTTCGAGACCCGGCCCCGAGGAATTGGCCGCATCGCGGTGCGGGCCATGACTGCATCGATATCCGCGTCATACCACATATTGAGGGCGCCGGCGGCTCCGGCCCCGGCGGCGATGGAGAGAACCGCAACAAGGGCTTGCAGCGAATTGAGCTGGCCGCCTGCGCTGATCAATCCGACGACCGCGGTGAAGACAGCGAGCAACATGACGCGCGGTTTGGTGAGCTCGAAGAAGTCGGACAAGCGCCAACGCTGCGCGAGACGATCGGCGAAACGAGAAGATGCGGGAACAGCGGGCCTTTCGCAAAGCTGGCCAACGATGGTCTTGACGTTCATTGCGCTTGCTCCGGGTTCATCCGAAATGAGAGACGTCGTCTTGGCATCAGACGAACGGTGAGAGATGACGGCCTTCAGCATTGGTTCTGGAAGAGTTCATGGGGGCGCACCTGCCTGGTCGACTTAAGCTCGCTCAGAGTTCTGCAGCAATGTGATGCGAATGCTGGCTGTGGTCTTGGATGAGATTGCCGCGGCTGGAACGGCTTTGCCTTTCAGGGGAGTTACTAGGCACTAACAGCCGCTGTCATGTGCAAGGAACTGCGCAGTCACCGTCTAATTGGATCAAAAAAGAACAAGATCGTCCGACGTACCTCCGCTACTCTATGGAGCATCACGGCGCCCACGCTGCCGAGTTAACCGACACCTCGCATTGGGAGTGCTAGCATGACCGAACGTCTAATCGCCGCGCGCCGCGATCATCCTGTGAACGAGCCTTGCAGTGATAACAGCGGAGATCGTCTTCGACGCGATTGAGGCTGGATTGGAGCGCCGCAGCGTCGATTCATAGACACTCCGGTCTGAGGCTATTCATTGCCCGATCTGTCTGGAAGGCATTGCTATCCGAACGAAGCCGGGCCGGACGCTTAGCTTCATTTTTGCTTAAAGAGGACAGCCGTGGAGCACAAAATGACAGAGCACATCGTACCGTTACCGAACCCCGAAGGATCGTTGCTCCTTCGCGAATTGAACCACAGAATAAAAAACGAGCTAACATCCGCCATATGCGTGGTTTCAGCCAAAGCGGTGCAGTCGGATAGCGTGGCGGTCAAGGCGGCGCTTCTCGACGTGGTAGACCTCCTGCATCAATGCGCCGACGTTCATCGGGCGCTGCGCATACCGAATCAGGGGCGCCTCAGCGATGCCGCGAGATACCTCCAGCAGCTGTGCGTTTCTGTCACGAAATACCGACTGGACCGCCTGGCGATAAGTCTGTTGTTTTCAGCGGATGATCTGCGGCTTGAAGGAGAACGCTGTTGGAAGCTTGGGCTGATTGTATCCGAGCTACTGACCAATGTGGCACGACATGCACAATTCGACGGAAGACGCCCAGAATTGCGCGTGGAGTTGATGCTTGCCGGCAATGTTGTAAAGTGCGGGGTCTCTGACAATGGCTCGGTTCCTGAACTGATCCGGCGCGGCCAAGGGCTAACGATCGTCCGCGAACTGGCCAGCTGTTTGGGCGGCCGCGTTCATACGACTTGGGCCGCCGCAGGATATTCCTTGCTCGTCACCTTCCCATTGACCGAAGCCGAGCAACGGGCCGCCTGCGCGACTCATGTTGTCAAGTTGAAGCGAAGGAAGATGCGCCGCCCCCAGCACTTGGAGGCGTCTGGAACCGAGGATCTGGGTGTTGGCTAAGCCGCCATCGAGGAAGGTCAATTCGGATTCAAATTTCAGCAGATGTTTGCTACGAAATTCCAAATTAGGCTGCATCTGCAACAGTGGGCGCGCGCTTCGGCCGCGCCGCGCGCGCCGCGAACAACTCGTTCACTAAATTTAAATTTAATCAGGCGTGGCTCGCGGAGAGTTGAGTAACGGACCTCGTCGAAGCTGGTAGCGATTCTCCAAGATGATTCCTACGTCGAAAGCCCGGTCCTGGTTGGGAGCGAATATCTCTGACGGAGAATGGTCATGTTGCGTAAGATAGTGATCGCGTTATTGGCAGTTGCGTCCACTGGCCTGATTTCGCCAACGATGGCGCTGGCCCGTGGCGGTGGTGGCGGCGGCCACGGCATGGGCGGCGGTGGCTTTGGCGGTGGCAGTTCTCACGGCGGCGGCGGTGGCGGTTTCCATGGTGGTAGCTTCGGAGGAGGCGGTTTCCACGGCGGCGGCATAGCTGGCGGATTCCATGGCGGCAGCATGGCGGGCGGATTCCATGATGGCGGTGGCTTCCACGGAGGTGGATTTCGTGGTGGTGGATTCCGCGGCCGTGGATTTCATGATCGCGGCTTCGGGCGGCGTTTCGGCTTCGGCTTCTACCCGTACGACTACTATGGCGACTACGCTCACGACTATCCGTATGGCTATTATCCGTATGCCTATAGCGATTCATACGGTGACGACGGCAGTTGCTACGTGGTCCAGCGACGCGTGCACACTAAGCATAGCTGGCACCTGCAACCCCGTCAGGTATGCGGTTGATGGACTGTCGTAGACCTAATCCCTTGCGCCGCTGCCGCTGTGCGTTTTTCCGCCAGCATCCGGTTTTCCGCGCCTGCGGGGACCCGAGCCGTCGTGCCATGAAACTGCACGGGCGGCTTCTACCATGCGGGGGCAACCAACCGTGGAGAGTCCGATGACCATGACCACCGAACGCCGAAACTTTCTCAAGGCCGCAAGTGCTGCCGTAGCATCGACGGCGGTGCTTGCCGGAACACCGGCGCTTGCCCAAGGCAACCTGCAGGCCGCAGCTAAAGCGATGCCTTATCAAGCCAAACCGATGCCCTTCGATCCGAAAACCATCACGGGCATCTCGGAAAAGGTGCTCGTTAGCCACTATGAGAACAACTATGTCGGCGCGGTGAAGCGCCTCAACGCGATTGGCTCTCAACTGGCAGAGCTTGATTTCGCCAAGGCTCCGAATTTCGTCATCAACGGATTGAAGCGTGAGGAACTGATTGCTTCAAACTCGATGATCCTCCACGAAGTCTATTTTGATGGGCTTGGTGGTGGCGCAAGGGCCAGTGGACCTCTTGCTGACGCCATCGCGCGTGATTTCGGCAGTATGGAGCGCTGGCGATCCGAGTTCGCAGCGATGGGCAAGGCGGAAGGCGGTGGTTCGGGTTGGGTGATCCTAGCTTACTCACCTCGCGACAAACGGCTCGTCAACCAATGGGCCGCCGACCACACCACGACGCTTGCGGGAGGTCGTCCGGTCTTAGTGCTCGATATGTACGAACACGCCTATCACATGGACTACGGCGCGGCGGCCGCGCGCTACGTCGACGTCTATATGGAAGCTATTCGCTGGGACAACGCCGCCAAACTGTACCACCAATATAGCGGGGAAACTTAGGTCGCAGGCGTTGCAGCGGACCTTGGCATTCCGTGATCGGCGAGGTTTGCCTAAGGGCAACAGACCGCTGGGACAGTTGCCGTGTTCGGACGCCAAGGCCCCTCCTAGATGGCATTGTGGCGGAATGGAGGGCGGCTCAGCGATAGCCAACCGGTTTCGCTCGTCGCGACCTTCAAGCCGCAGGGCAGCCAATTGCGGTAGCCGTGACCAAATCTGCTGACCACACCGAATGACCTCGGAATTTCCCTGTTATTTCGTCACGATACCCTGTTAGCCTAAAGTCATTTCCCTGTTAGTTAGAGTAGGGAATTGCCTCAAAAGGCGCTGCAGTGCAGCGCTTTTTTGGCAATAGGACCCGTCTCCGAGCCACTAAGATCGTTAGTTTCCCTGTAAAATTCCCTGTTTGCAGGGAATTTGCGTGGAGACGGGTGCGATCTGCACTGCGTCGCCAGCCAGGCAGTCACTCAACTAGAGAGAGTGTGCCAGTATCGGTTGAAAGTACCGCATACTATAGGGTTTTCGTGCGATTGTCCAAAGTCTCTGGTCTCCGGAAATCAGCAACCTTGGCGAGAATCTACCGAAAGTCTCCAGCCCAAACCGTAGAAATTCCCGTTTTCATGGAGACGATTGGCGGAGACAGGTTCGAGCACCACTGAGCGGTAGGGGTGTCAGGTGCATCCCAGCCTTCCGTGTCTCGATTCAGGCGATCTTCCGATGCATTGTTAGCAACTAACAGCGGGCATCACTTGCGCGGTGCTGCAGGTACGAGCATCGATTTCAAGAGGCTTCTCGCCAAGCTCAGTACGTGCGCCGTGCTTGTGTGTGCGTATTACTACACGATCATCGCTGAACAGTCTCAAACGACACGGCCCCTCATGGACCCGGACTACCTGGCCCTACTCAGCGACGTCGTTGGCTCTTCGAGTGAGGCTGCCATAGCGCGCGCGTTTTCAAGCAGCTCGTTAATTTGCATGCAGACGGGTTGCAGATGAAAACCAAGTTTGGTCGGTTGGACGGGCGATCCGCGCACGAAAAGCTTACCGCCCACAGCCTGCTCCATTTGCTTTATGGCTTGACTGAGCGTTGGTTGTTTGATTCCGCACTTTTTCGCAGCACGAGTGAAGCTTAATTCCTCACAAACCGCGAGAAAATATCGTACTTGTTGTGTTTCCATGATGGAACCCGCCACGAGGCCCGTTCGCAGGGCTAAAAGAAACTTGTTTTCAATCGGATCGATTCGACAGGGGTAGCAGTAGGCCATCCACATCTCTATGGGCGATGTATGCTGCGGATGCGCAAGGGAGAAGCTTTGCAAAACGGCGCTCATGTCACTCTCCCTTTTTAAGTCAAAGTGACCAGCATTAGATCCTCCCGACGATAGATGGCGCTTGCACATACGCACTGGGTGACGCGCTCGCAAGAATCGCCGTTAAGATGATCGAGGTGCAATCGCATTTGTTTCATTGGGTGCAGAGCCGAAGGAGGTCTCGGACTGTTAAGCCGAACGCCCTACCTGTGCCGGCTTTATACGTTAGGTTTGTTGCCGACCGGTAGCGCTTCCAATTGTCAATTATCGCTTCGTATCTGACAGGCTTTTTTACTCCAAAAATTGGTTCCGAACCTGGCATCGCGCTCCCGAATTCAGCCTGTGCCGCGTTGGATAACGCCTTGGTAGGCTGCGACCTCAAGGTAACGGCGCCGGCGACGGCGGCGAGCAGAACGGCAGCCACGAACCCCGTAAACGTCCGATGCTTCCTCATGAGACCCTCCGGTCTCCCGCATTGGAGTGGGTCACGTGAGCTTGGCGAAGGTTCAAAGGTAGCGCGAAAAAATAATTGATCGCTCGGCCCACAGACCGGGCAATGATGTTGTCCTAAGTTAATTGCTATAGAGACTATGCTACAGGCCCCTAGTCAGGGGCCGCCCCAAACCAAAAAGATGCAACGTGGACATGGCGAGATATCGACTTGCGCCTATTGTTGCGAAAGTCTTTTTGGGGTGACGAACAAAAATTTTTGGAGCCGCTGATGCGGTTTACGCGCGGCGTACAGTGGCGCTGAAAAGCGACGCCGCAGCTGAGAAGTCCAAAGATCAACTTTCGCGAAATTTTTGGGGTTGTTCGATTCGACTTTTGCAACAATATCGACCCGAAGCGGACATCGTCGGCTTGGACCTCTACTGTAAAAACTGCCTAGTCTTGTACGAGCTATGTGCCGCAATGCTTTGTTGAGCAGATGCACCGCGCTCGGTGCGAGGGAGCAGCAAATGAAACAAATATTCGTGATGAGCGGATTGTTTGTTGCCGGTGCAGTCTTGGGAGGCATAACGATGGAATACAGTCGGGCTCAGTCGCCCCTGTACTCGACGAACCAAATCTTACGCACGGATTTGAACAACCTCCAGGGCCAGGAGCTGTTGATCTTCTCCTCGACATGGCAGCCCGGCTTTAGGTTGCCACTGCATCAGCACCCGAACGGACACGAGGTCACATTCGTTATCGAAGGTGAACAGACCTTCGAAATCGACGGCATCGGAACGAAGGTCGTGAAGGCGGGTGAAGCCCTATATACGCCGCCGAATACCCCTCACTTTGGGCGCAATCCAACCGACAAAGCTTCCAAGACACTAGTGGTCGGCATCAAGGATAAAGATCAGCCGGTGATGGTCGAGGTGAAACGCTAGAAGCACCAGCAGACGGACGCTGGTTCGAAAATTTCGCCCTGGGGTATGCCAGACTTATGGTACGTTACTCCAATGACGGTGTGTGGTGGGGGGTAGCGCAATGAAGCGGCGCAAATTCATCAAACTTGTCTGCGCAGCCGCGGTGTGGCCGCTGCCAGTCGCCGCTCAGCAATCTTCCGAGCGTCGGGTAATCGGCGTTCTCCTGCCGATTTCATCCGCAGCGGCGGCGCGAAATCTCGAAGCGCTTCGGGCGGGGCTGCGCGGGCTCGGCTATAGCGAGGATCGCAACATCACGCTCGAAGCACGGTACGCTGACGGAGCAATCGAGCGTCTTCCTGGTCTCGCGGCCGAGTTGGTGGCGCTCAAGCCCTCCGTCATCGTGGCCGGCTCACCGCCGGCGGTATTGGCGGTGCGCAACATCACCCGCACTATCCCCATCGTGATGAACTCGTCTCCAGACCCGGTGGCGATTGGGCTGGCCAGCAGCATCGCTCGGCCGGGCGGCAACGTCACGGGATTTTGGTGGGCTGACAGGACACTGGTCGGAAAACGGTTCGGATTGCTCAAGGAACTACTTCCCGATGTGGTTCGAGTAGCTTTCCTTGTCCATCCTGATGATCCAACCGACGCGGAGGAAATCAAGGAAGCTCCGATAGCATCCAACGCTCTGGGTCTCAACGTCCGTATCTTTGAAGCACGCACGGCAAGTGAAGCTGAGGCCGCCTTCGCAACTATAGTACGCGAAAACATGCAAGCGATTTGTTTCGGTACCTCTCCGTTATTCGTAAGTAACCGGACGGTGTTGGTCGAACTTGCAGCGCGTGCCCGCTTACCCGCAGTTTACAGCTTCCGCGAGTTCGCTATCGTAGGCGGGCTAATGTCATACGGAGCGAGCTTGTCTGATCTGTATCGGCGCAAGGCGGCCTTCATAGACAAGATACTCAAAGGCGCCAGTCCAGCGGACCTACCAATAGAACGGCCAGTCACATTTGAGTTGTTGATCAATCTGAAATCCGCCAAAGCGCTCGGCTTGAATATGCCGTCTTCATTATTCGCTCGTGCCGACTAGGTGATCGAGTGATGTCGCTTATTAGCAATATTGTTGCAAAAGTCGAAGATCGAACAAGCCAAAAAATCTCGCGAAAGTCGATCTCGTGGCTTCTCTTCTGCTGCATCGCTTGTCGCACAGCGGTGCGGCATTCGGTTCGATGACTTAGATTTAGCAAACTAGATATCCGCATGTCCCCTCCTGAAAGTTGAGCAGACAATTCACAAGCGAAGTGCGATATCGCCTCCCAAAGCGGTTATTTCGGGTCTGCGAGCGTCCCCTTCGCTCTCCTGATCGCGTTCAGGAAGTTGCGGACGACAGCTGCCGGGTCCCCACGGCGTGAAACGAGATTGATCGGCGCCTTCAACAGCCCCGATCCCTTGAGTGGATGGTAGACGATGCCCTCCATCGCCATCCGCATGACGGAGGTCGGTACAACACACACGCCTAGCCCTGCAGCCACCAGGTTCAAGGCTGACGTGACCCGGGGGGCTTCCTGTCCGAGCGTTGGAGAAAAGCCGGCCTCGCGGCATGCAGCGATCGTCGTCTCAAAGAATGCGGGGCCTGTCTGGCGGGCAAAGACGATGAACGCATCGTGCGCCAGGTCTTTCAGGGCGATTGCGCCGTTAATGCGAGCGAGTCTGTGTCCGGTTGGCAGCGCGACGACCATCGGCTCGACCAGCAAGGGTCTAACGGAAAGGTCGGTTTCCTCGAACGTCTCCGCGCGCAAGAAGGCAACGTCGATGCTTTTCTCCTGAAGGCGTTTGATTAGATCGGCGGGCAAGCGCTCTTCTAATGTCAGGTTGACCTGAGGAAACTCGTCGCGGAATGAGCGGATCGCCAGGGGCACGATTGGATGGAACGCACTAGTCGGCGTAGCACCGACGCACAGACGCCCTGTCTGGCCGCGCGCCGCGCGTTGGACTGCCTTATAGGAGGCATCGTACTGACTGAGCATCGATCGGGCGATGTCCAAAAATGCGCGACCTGCCTCAGTCAGGTCTACGCCGCGCGGGCGTCTCAAAAAGAGTTGCGCACCAAGCTCCTGCTCGATGAAGCGGATGCGCTGACTGAGCGGTGGTTGCTGCATGCCCAACCTTTCAGCAGCTCGTGTGATGTGGCCTTCCTCGGCCACAGCCACGAAATAGCGGAAATGCCTGAGTTCGAGTGCCATATCACCAGCGATATTAATTTTGTCATTTAGATATCATACCTGACTTTGGTTGGCGGTGGTACCTCTTTGCCATGGCAAGTGCGTGTCTACCGATCCGAGAGGTGAACCATGACATTGCAACGGCGACAATTTCTGCAAGGTGCAGCAGGGGCTACTGCCGCTTTCGCGCTGCCCTCTCTTGCAACTGCATATCCCGCAAGGCCGGTGCGCGTCATCGTGCCGTTCGCAGCGGGTGGACCAAACGACATACTGGCCCGCATCGTCGCGGAGAAACTGTCAGCGCGCCTGGACAAGCAGTTCTACGTTGAGAACGTCGGCGGTGCCGGCGGCAACATCGGGATGGGACAAGGCGCCAAAGCGGCAGCCGACGGGCACACCATCCTGGTTGTGCCACCCAATCTCATTGTGAATCCACTATTGTATGCGAGCGTGCCATACGATCCGTTTCGGGATTTCGATCCGGTGACGTTGGCCGTAAGTGCCAAGATCGTTCTGGCCGTGCATCCGTCGGTGGCTGCAGCCACCGTTTCCGAGCTCGTCGCCCTGATCAAGTCCAGTCCTTCAAGGTTCAGCTTCGCGTCACCGGGGGTGGGCACGCCGCCGCACCTTGTTGGGGAACAGTTTCGCCTGTCGCTGGGCCTCGACCTCACGCACGTTCCCTTCAGTGGCGGTGCCCCGGCCGCTACCTCAACGCTGGGCGGGCATACGCCGATCCTGTTCTGCTCACTTCCACCGGTCATCGAACACATCAAGCGCGGTGGTCTCCGAACTCTGGCGGTGACCAGCCGCACACGGGCGCAGGCGCTACCCGATGCGCCGAGCATGTCAGACGCGGGTTATCCGGAAATCGAAGGCGAGGGCTGGTTTGCATTCATCGTCCCCTCGGGAACGCCGGCACCTGTCAAAGTCACGCTCCACCGGGAGATAGCTGCAATTCTGGCGCTGCCTGACGTTGCCACGCGTACCGCGGCCCTCGGCTTCGAACCTGTCGCCAGTACGCCGGAGGTATGCGCGGCCTTTTTCAGAGGCGAGAGCGAGAAGTGGACGCGGGTCATCCGGACAGCCGGGATAACAGCCGTGAACTGATCAATCGCATCGCACAAGGAGTCTTCGGTGAGCAACCGCACAGGCGTCGAAACGGGTGCGCCCGCAGCAGCTGCAGCCGTTCGGCTCGCACTCTCCTATCAGGTGTCCCACGCGCTCTATGTCGCAACCCGTCTGGGGATCTGGGACCTGCTGGCGGCCGAGGTCTGCACGATAAGCGAAATCGCCAGCAGGGCCGGCACGCATGTTCAGTCCACGCAGCGGCTGCTGCGTGCGCTTGCGGCGTTCGATCTCGTGCGGGATGTCGGCGCCGGCAGATTCGAGCTGACCCTTGTGGGACAATGCCTGACCTCCAATTCGACCAGCTCCGTGCGGCCTCTAGTCCTGATGTATGGGAGTGAGCACGCGCGGCAGATGTTTGGCCATCTGGAGCAATGCATCGCCACCGGCCGCAGTGCGTTCGAGATCGCCTTCGGTGCAGAGAGCGGTTTTAGTTACCTGCAAGGGCGGCCTGACCTGGCGCAGGTCTTCAACGAAGGCATGAGCGCGGCGTCCAGGTTCACGGGGGCGGCAATCATCAAGAGTTACGACTTCGATGGCGTATGTCAGGTGATCGACGTCGGGGGCGGGCACGGTGAAGTTCTTGCAGCGATTCTGCACGCGTACCCCCACCTGCGCGCCATCCTTTTCGAATTACCGTCCGTCATTCAAGGCGCATCCGGTAAGATCGCCGGAGCGGACCTCAGGGGTCGCTGCGCCCTCGTAGATGGCGACATGTTCAGCGCGGTCCCGTCAGGCGGAGATCTCTATTTGTTGGTGCACATCCTGCACAACTGGGATGATAAGGCTGCAACGGCAGTGTTGAAATCGTGTCGCCAAGCGATGTCAGACGCAGGCAAGCTCCTTATCCTTGATCGTGTGATGCCTGAGCGTGTCGAGCCCACCGAGACGGCGCGGAGAAACGCGCTCATTGACCTGATGATGCTGGTTCGCACGCCTGGTGGGCGGGAGCGCACGGCCGATGAGTTTGCCGGCCTTCTTGCCAGCGCCGGTCTTCAACTTCAACGGATCACACCTTTGGATATCTCCGAAGCATTGATAGAGGCGACGCCGCTGTAGCCGGCACGGGCTTCGTCTCCTGGCCATATTGTCGGTATTGGGCACGAAACGGCCATGCCGGGCGGGCTGACTCGCCAAGGCAGTGACCGTCAACCCCGCGACAAAAGCTGCCGTCAGCACAACTGCACGTCGGACGATGGCGCGGATGACTGCTGTACCTCCGACGTGTGGAAAGGCAAACTCAGATGGGTGCAGGTGGCGACGAACTCCGAGTTTATCGTCCGCCTCAAGACCGAAGTCGCGGCCAGTACGCAAGGGCATGGAAGCAGACTTATGGATCGGGGACATATTGTTAGAAGGGTCGCCGTCGCGATTGGCATAACGTTCGTTACAGCGGTCGTCGCCTACCTTGCTCTGAGGTTTTTCGCGTCGCTAACTTAGGCCAATTGGGACTGGGAGCAGTTATGACTGATGAGCATCAAATAAACGCGATCATCGCCACGGCGATACTCGATAGCTTTGGCGACCATCCCGAGCTCAAGGTAGATTCTGAGGAGGCCAAAATAATTGCGAAGCGCATCCTTGGAGCTCTTGGGGATGCTGGCCTTCAAGTCACAGTGACGGAATTGCCAACAGCCGGGTCGAGGAAGACCTGATCGACCAATTGTTCAATTCGAGCGAAAAGCGCCTCGCCCGCCTTCCATTGTTGCTGGCGAATTTCGGCAAGGTAGTCATTGGACGCCCATTTGACGCGAGATGACACGCGGGTCTAATTGGCTGAGACCGGCCCATTGCCTCCCTTCGAGTTGACCGGAACACACTCGTATCGGTTTCAAGCCGAACTGGATTCGTGGGATAGGATAGGCAGATCGAGCAAGAAACGAGTCCCTGTTTGATTGTTTGACAGCGTAAGATGGCCCTGAAGCTGCCTCACCATGCCGGTAACTACCTTGAAGCCCAGGCTTGCTCGCGGCTGATCGATATCGAACCCTTCTGGAAGGCCGGTGCCATGGTCGGAGACTTCGACGTGTAGGTGTCCGTTCATTTCCCGGGCCGAGACTTCGATGTCGCCGCATCCTTCCGGATAGGCGTATTTGACCGCGTTGGTGACCAGTTCGTTGATCAAAAGACCCAGGGGAACTGCGTGATCGGCCCCGAGTAACATTGGATCTGCGTGGCAGTGCAGAGTGTGCTTTCCGGTACTGCCTCGTAGCTTCTTGCAAAGCTCGGTCATGAAGTCCGCAAGTTCGACGTAGCCGATGTGTGAACTGCGCCAAAGATGATCGTGTACCTCGGCTATAGTGGACACCCGTAAACTCGCGTCTTGCAGCGCATTCCTCACATCTTCGGACTGGGCACTGCGCGCCTGAACACGGAGAAGGCCCACGACGGATGTGAGGCTGTTCTTGACGCGGTGGCTCATCTCCCGAGTAAGCAATGCCTGGTGCTTGAGCGCTTCTTGAAGCCTGGCGTCGGCCTGCTGACGCTCGATCGCGATCCCGAGCAGGCCGGCAAAGCCGGCAAGAAAATTGGCGTCGTCCTGATCGAACTGGCCGGGATCGGCACTGTCGACTTCGAGCACCCCGAAGAAGGCCTTACCTTCTCCGCCCTTTTCTATCAGCACGTTGATGGCGCGTCTGATGCCGTAAGCAGCCAATAGCCGTGGTGTGCGGAAGCGGGTATCGGCCTCGAGGTGGTTCGAAATGACGGGCACTCCGGTCCGGTAGGCGTATCCGGCCGGCGATCCAATGTCGGCGGCGACTGAGACGGCATCGATGGTGCCCGGCGCCCAGCCGACCCCCGCGCGTACCATCAGACGCTTTCCGTCCGGTTCATATTCCAGAACCTTGGCGAACGCAGCCTGCAATCCGGTGGCGCACAGTTCGGTGGCGCGTTGCAGAATTTCCCGCAAGTCGCGGGTCTGCATGGCGGTGCGGCCGAACTCCCCGAGCAGCGACTGTTGCCGCAGCCGATAGCCGAGTTCGTCCCGCCTTTCCGGGGAAGGAGTTTCAACCGGCTCCAGGACTGCTGCGAACTCATGCATAACAAATGCTCCGAACACGGTCGCGCCCGGCAATAGATCCCGAAACTTGCAATGTGTCCCGCTGAAGTGTGCCCGCTTTTCTTGGGAGAGTCTGAGCAAAATAGCTCACCTGCCGAGTTCCACCCAATCCTGCCGATGATGAGTCTCTGTGGTCTGCACCACCGACAGCGACAGTGCCGGCGTGCGACTCACCTCAGATTTCAGAGGATTGATGCGGTCATGCCTAGTTCGAAGAACGATAGCAAACTTGAGCTCGAGCGCCTGCGCCTCGCTTCGGACCTTCGGCAGCTCGCCAAGGAAATACTTGACCCCGATTTGAGAGAACATTGCCTGCGGATGGCGGAGCAATGGTCTGGCGAGGCGGACAAGGATCAAGGATGATCCCGGGATCGACAAGGATTTAGGTCCATGATGAGCACATTAGCCAGCAAATCATGGCCAGTCGTCCTGGTCGTGGAGGATGATCCCCTGCTGCGGATGCTTGCCGTCGAGGTCGTCGAAGAAGCGGGATACACGGCGATCCAGGCCCGCGATGCAGATGAAGCGATCGTCCTGCTGGAATCTCGTGCCGATATTGCTCTGCTTTTCACCGATATCGACATGCCCGGCAGTATGGACGGGCTGAAACTGGCACATGCGGTGCGCAACCGTTGGCCCCCGATCAAGATCCTAATTGTGTCCGGCAAACAGCAACTCCAGACCTGCGATCTCCCGTCGAACAGTTGCTTTTTTGGAAAGCCTTACCGGACGGCGGCCTTGGTCGAGGAACTTCGATCGATGGTCGGTTCCAGATAATCACGCGCGGTAATCTCAACGCGGGTGATTGAGCGCTTTTGCTCAGACTCACCTGCAGAAAGAGTGCAAAATGACGGTCTCGATCCCACGCGCTCCCATCGCCGTCCCCAATTTCCGGATCACGCAGGAAGCGGAACCGGAACAACGGAAGGCTTTGCTTAAAATGCAAGCGGACCATGATCTGCGGAGCAATCGACTGCTGGGGGCGTTGGAGCCGGTCAGCCGCAAGCGAATAGATCCCCATCTTGAGCCGATCTCGTTCAAACTTGGCGATATGGTCTGCGACGCGGGAGGCCTGCTCAAGCATGCCTACTTTCCCCAGGGTTCGGTGCTGTCGCTGCTGACCGTGCTGGAAAATGGTGCAGCGCTCGAGACTGCGAATATCGGCCGCGAGGGTGCGTTCGGCCTGTTCGCCGCTATGTACAGCCGTGTCACCTTCAACCGGTGCATCGTGCAGCTCGAGGGCCATATGGTCCGCTGTCCTATCCAGCTATTGCAGTATGAATTCAAGAACAGCGAGCACGTGCGCGATCTGTTCGTGAGCTACTCGGAAACGCTGCTGTCTCAGGTCCAACAAACGGTCGCATGCAACGCGATGCATTCGACAGAAGAGCGGATGTGCCGCTGGCTCCTAATGATGCACGACAGGGCCGAGGGAGAGGCTCTTCCTTACACCCACGAATTTCTGTCTCATATCCTCGGCGCCAACCGGAAATCCGTAACGCTTGCAGCGCAGTCGATGCAGACCGCGGGCCTCATCAGCTATCGCCGCGGAGCGATTCAGGTCATGGATCGTCACGGTTTGGAGAAGGCGTCCTGCGAGTGCTACGCGATCGTGAAAGAACGCTTCGACGCGTTCCTCACGCCCCCGTCCACCGCGGTCGCGGGCCACAACAAAAGCCGAAGCTACCAGAGTGATAGGGACTAAGTTGTTCCATCCGTTTTGGACGGCGTTTCCGATCATCTCGGGGGAACACGTCCTCAACATGCCGGGACACAAACGCGCCGATTCAACCAATCCTCCATGCAAGCCTGCTGTGGAGGTTTTTGTACCGGCTGTCAGGGTGAGCGGCATCGTAAAGACAAACAGAGTTTCATCCTCTGTGGACGTCACGTTGATCCTGCCGCCGTGCGCATGCGCAATCTGCGACGCAATGTGGAGCCCCAGACCGAGACCCTGACGGCTGTCGCGCACGTCGCTCCGGGTGGGAAGATTCTATCTGCATTTCAAAAGTGGCGATGGCCTATTCTACGAGGAGGAGGGCGCATCAAGCTGAACAAGCGACCGAACCATGTGCCTAATTCAACCAGGCGAAGGCTGCTCTTAAGACCGAGAGCCCACCTCGCATCGCATTAAGCTCGAAAGTTAAGGCACCACTACGATTCTTTCAGCTTCGCCGGTCGGGCCGCCGTTTCGATTGGCTCGCGAATAATCCGCTCATATTCCGCGATCACCTGGGCGCCGATCAACAAGACCAATGCGCCAAGCTCCACACTCAATAGCACAGCGATCGACGTGGTGAGGGAGCCGTAAACAAGTTGAATCTGAGACATGGTTGCGTAGTACCAAGCCAGAATGTGCCTCATCACTTCCCAAAGGAGCGTGGCGGTCACTCCGCCAATCAGTGCATGACGCAAGGACAATCGCCCCACAGGCATCACAAAATAGATCGCAGTTAGCAGAAAGATCTCACCAGTAACTCCAACGATATAGAGGAGAAAAATGGAAAATTGGTCCAGGGAATGTGGCTGACCGAGAATCACGATACTTCGAGTGCCCACGAACTGGAGCACTCCGGAAAGGACGGTGACGATGAGTAGCCCTACACCCAAAAAAAGGATGAACAAGTAGGGCATAACGGCTGACACCAGGAAATGTCGGCGCTTGATTTTGACCCGATGAAAGAAAATCACCGACATTGCGTTCTCGAGAATAGTAAACGCCAGTGCGCTAAAGAAAAGCATTGTGACGAACAGGATCCAGCCGACGACTTGCTTTTGAGCGAGGAACGTCCGAACTTCCTCTACCAAAGCTCCTGATTGCCCTGGAATTACAAACTCGAGATATTCACTTAGGGTCAAAAGAAGGCGGTCTTCCGGGACGATGTGGGAGAGGGCCATTAGAATGAGGATAAGCAGCGGGACTAACGACAACAACGTGTAGTACGCCACTGCGCCAGCGAGCAAAACACCCTGGTTGGCACGAAACTGTGTGATCACCGCCAAAGCGAAGGCGCCTGGTTGATTTAACACCTTCTTGGCGGTTTGGCCCGCAGTCCACATCGACCAAGTCCGTTGTTTTTATGCCCAGAAAGAAAAATTGCCTAGTCGGTTGAAGCTAGTCCTCGAGAATTGATTTTGTGGCGTCAAATACCTGCTCGGCCGTGCCCTTGATTATGCCTTTCGCCCATGCCTGAAAAACCGTTACGTAGGCGTCCTTGTAGGCCGCATCGTCCGCCGAAAAATAAACCTCGTCGGTAGCGGTATCTAAAACAAGCGCCCCTTTGTCGATGCAAATTTCCTCAATAAGAGCTAGACGCTCTTCTTGTTCCGCGAGGTGACGCTTTACAATGCTCATTTGAAACACCTCTTGGTTCTTAGGTAACCCGACCGCAGAAGTACAGGCTTGATGACTTGCAGATTTGCTCGATCTCGAAGGGGCAGCAGTGACCGGTGGGCGGCTTTCGCGATTTACGGCGAGACCATGTATAGTTATGCCCGTTATCAGCCCGGGCTAAAACGAGATGTGCGCAAATCAACGGGGCGCTATCTGCAGTTCCAAAAGGGCCATTCTCTGCAATGATGATGGGTCTCTTTCACCTTCTTTGGCCGACCGCAGAATGGATTCGGCAATGGCTTGCACGTGTGACGTGCTCACGGGTTCTGGCAGCGCCGCAATCGCGGCGTCTAGAGCGATTTTCATAAGACTTATCGTTTCGGGTGGAAATGATGCATTGGAAAAGTCCCTCATCTCGCGTCACTCCTATGGGCATGCCGTGCCTTGCCCTCAGCTAAGAGGACCTTTCGCAATTGAAGACCCCACCGACCAACCCATTATCGGGCTATATTAGGAAGCGCCGTGCCTGGCTTCAGTCGTCAATTACCATCTCAACCAATTTGGCCATCTTGTCCCGTGTCAGATCACCCGAATTCGAAATGTACGGTTCCACGTCTGGAGCGTAGACATAAGGCGTCCCTCTTGCTGTTCCACTGTCTCCAGCCCGGGTTACGATGATATTCCCGAATGCAGTTGTGATGCTGGTTGGTGCGCCACTACCAATGGTGAAGGAGACCCCGACGGGCCGATGATCATTCAGCTCGATCTGGGAGGCAAACGAGAACTGGTCGCCCAAATGGTGCTTCAGCTCCGATAGAAACGGAATAACCTCCCTCTCCATTGCACGTTTGCAATGTTCAGAATCCGCCGTTCTCTTTTCAATATTCTCCGCTGCAATGCCTGTCTGCTTTTCTTTTTCGACTACGGCAGCGGCGATCTTGTCTCTAAATTTATGAGCCAGTTGTTCGGCGTTCATTTTGTTAGTTCCAGTTCAGTTGGCTGTCGAAGCATGGCTTTGCGCCGTGACTGTGGCTTATCAGCGTTCAGCACTGAAAGGAAAATCGCAGCCTATTCCTGTCGCAAACTGCTTCCGTCAAAAACGAATCCACTTTTCCTCGACAATCGTCATTTCCACATGGAACGGGTCATCGCTTAGACTGTTGTCGATAGACCTCCAGCGAAATAGTTAGTTCCAATGGCCATAGCGTGCTTTGCCGCGTTGGCGAGATTTAATTACTCAGCTTCGGCTACATTTTTGTCCGTTCGTCCCTCAGCGGCAACGTGGGAGACGCAATGAATCACGAGCATTCACCTGTTGTTTTGGTGGTGGAGGACGAGTGGCTCCTTCGGTTGCTTGCAGTTGAACTTGTCGAGGATGCTGGATTTGTTGCTCTACAGGCCGCTAACGCTGACGAGGCCATCGTAATACTGGAACAACGAGTGGACATTGCGCTGATATTAACGGATGTCGACATGCCCGGAACTATGGATGGTCTAAGACTCGCTCACGCCGTGCGGCGTCGGTGGCCGCCTATCAAGATCATAATCGTCTCTGGTAAAACGCGTTTATCCGATGCGGAGTTGCCAACCGAGACGCGATTTTTTCCAAAGCCCTATTCTGTGCCTGAGATGATCGGTGAGCTGCTGTCGCTGGTTGCGCCTCCCTCCATCTAGGGAGTCGATTGGAATAGTCAGTACGAGTTCAACCGCCACCAGTTCGTCAATGTTCTGCTTCCAGCACTTAGTTCGGTTCCTACCGAGGAGAGTTCTTTGATCTTTAAACTAGCCTTCGCAGCCCTTTTAAGCGTGACATTCATCGCAGAGTGCAGCGCTGACTGCCAGATTGCGGACGCGGGTCTTGAAGAGGCCGTGCTGCAAAATCCACGACTTCGGGGACCGGCGAACAGCCAATCGGTCCGCGATCTTCGGAGCCTTAGAGACGCTGCGTTTACCCTGCGCTCATACGGTCGTCATGATGATTGCGAGCGGCTCCTGGCGAACATCCGCGAGCTAATCGCCGGCCCGCCTATGGGGTCTCTTGGAGATAACGATGAGGACGAAGCAGCGAAGCAGACCAACGCTAGCGAACCTAAAGTCCAGCGCGGTGCTGCTCTAGGGACCCGCGGAAAAAAGGATGCAAAACCCCTGATGGAAATTGGTGACCTGGCTCCTAGCTTGAGGTCTGATGAAATCGTAGGTGCCGAAGTGCGTAGTGCGGACGATAAAATTGTGGGCGAGGTCAGAAATATTGTATTCGGTGCCAAGGACAGTCGGGATTACGTGATCGTAGCTTCAGGTGGATTTTTCACAACGGGGAAGGACAGCGTGGTTGTTCCACTTAAGCTGCTTAAGGTCTCGCAGGACCGGTCGAGCTTTTATCTGTTAGTGACAAAGGATGCGTTGAAGTCAATACCCACTATGCCCGACCAAGACTACAACTGGCTTACAGACGAAAAGTGGAGGGCCCGCAACGACCAACTGTTCAAGCAGCAATGACTCTCAGAGCATCACGAGCCAATCCCCCTGGAATGGAAGGTTACGCCTTGCCCATATCAACATTGTTATTGGAGGGATGGCCCGCAAAGCAGGTCTCGTTGGCGCTAGAAGCCGGTGGCGTTGCGCTCTGGACCTGGAATTTGGACACTGACCGCTTTACCATGGATGAGCGGGCTTTCGGCCTCTGGGCACTGCCGACCAGTGAGACTGTGACATTCGACGAACTCTCCAGCAAAATACACCCGGCCGATCGGGATAGGGTTAGAGCGGGTTTCAACGCAACGCGAAGCATTCACGGTCCTTACGAAATCGATTTTCGTATCATGATTGATAAGGAGGTTCGCTGGATATCAGCCCGTGGGTTAGGAAGCGATGCCGGCATTGTCGGCCGCATAATGCTAGGAATCTTCCTGGATGTTACCGGCCGGAAGCAGGTCGAGGAAGCAAATGAGCTCCTCGCGGGCCGAGATGAGTCATAGGGTGAAAAACCTACTGGCGATTGCCGCGGGTCTAGCGGCTCTCACATCACGATCTACTGAGACTGCTTCGGACATGGCACGGGAGCTCACGCAGCGGCTGACAGCCCTAGGACCGGCTCACGATCTCGTTCGCCCGCTGCCCGGCGAAGAAACTAAAGACGCCCTATTGGGATCTAATTTCAGTGTTGTTGGCGCCTTACGATGACATGGGAGCTTTTAGCGGGCGAGTGCGGGTTTCGGTTCCACGAATGGCGGTTAGCGAAGCGGCGGCAACTACGCTGGCCCTAGTTGTCCATGAGCTGGCCACCAACTCTCTGAAATACGGTGCGCTATCGTCTGATGCTGGCACTCTTGACGTATCTTGTGCTCCGCATCCCACGGAAGTGGTCCTCGTCTGGACTGAAAGAGGAGGGCCACCGGTTAAAGCACCGACCGGGAAGGGCGGGTTCGGCAGCAAATTGATCAACCGGGCGGTCGGCACACAGCTTGGTGGGACCATTGCTCGTGAATGGATCGCCTAAGGAGTGGTAGTGGCGCTGACGGTGCAAAAAGACCGTTTGTCGTGCTAACTTCAGTTAATCTTTACTGATGACGATTGGTGGCGTTGGACCTCGCGTTGACGTTCGGGTTAACGAAAGCGGTCGAGCCAGCCAGCTCGCGGTGAACCACGGGCCGCATACCTGAGGAGGGTGCCATGAACGAGCCATTACAAGGGTACGTTCGCACCAACGTTCCGTTGCGTATTTTGGGTACGGCAATCCAGAAGTCGCCTGGTGCCCCGTCGGAGGGCTTCCTGGAAATTTCAACTGAGGATGGCGTACTCCGACTCTCCATAAGTAGCGACGCGGCCAGAGACCTGCAGATTGATTTGGACCAATTTATAGGCGAAAAATGAGGTCCGCGCCGGGCTTCTAAACAATGGAGCGATCGTTACCGAGTTTGCTTGATTCCACACTACCGGATGCAACGTCCCCCACATTGTATCCGATGAAAAGTCGGCTCCAGTCGCCGTCCCGCCACTGGCGTCGTGTATTTGACGCTCAAGACACCACACCCTGCCAAAGCGCAATGCCGACCAGGGTTACTATTCTTGGCGTCCCGTTTGCCGCGAAAGCCTTACTGGTTTTGCCATTTCAATCTTAGTACTTCCCATTTTTTCTCTATCCACGCCAAGGCAGTAACGAGAGGCTTTTGTAAAAAGGGGATGTCCTGTGCAATCAACAGGAAACCGAGGGGCAGCATCCAGACACCCAACACAGGTAAGAAGCTAAAAATGCCACCGAGAATGAATAGTAAGGCCACCGCTAGCCGAGCCGCGAATGACGACGGTTTGCGCAACCAGCGAATGAACTGAGAGACCCTTGCCGGAACTCGCCGGTTGATCATCTCAAAATACCTGTTCAACTCCGCTTTGGTGGCTGGCATTTTCTGCGCCTTCGCTAGTAGCGTGCTCGGATTTACTATCCGGCGAAAGACCAACGCTGCTGGTGACGAAAGTTTCATGTTGAGGCATCTTTTTTCGGCCTAAACATTTGAGCGGGGCCGAACATTGCGAACACAATATAACCCGCGGCTCGATGCAGGTCCGGATCTCTTGATCGGATCTTCCTCGCTGACTGGCCGCTACTAGCTCCACCACCGCTTGATAGGCCGCTCATCCAATGAGAACGCCCGAATACGTGCAAATCTGCGCCTCGACTTTTTATCATTTTTGGCTCACTGCCTTGCGTCGGTGCGCTTGCTAAAGACCAAGTGAAACCCGGCGCCTAGTGCCAGCAGACGACCCCCGAAGCCGCCCCATCTCCCCCGAGGGGGCCGTTTCTTTTGGGAGTAAGCTTGTCTCCGATTCCATCTGCTAGGGTGGGGGATGGGAATAAGCCGGTTGGGCCGGGAGCGATCTTGCTCGCTTCATTTGCTTCGGTGCCATGCGACTATAACCGTGGCGGCTTCCAGCCAATCGGTCATCCGAAATTGAAGGCCACTTCCGCGAAGTCCTGGCGTGATGCGAATTAGACTGCAACCCTCCAACTGTCTACGATACGCAGGCTAGGGAGAGGTTACCACACCGGCAATTGAAGCGCCGTTGCGAAAGACCTGTTACCGTACAGACCGGACGGTCTTGCTGCTTACTTGGATGGACTGCGCAAGGGGGACCGCCGGAGTCACCAGCGCTTCTGGGAGCAACTCTAGCGGGAATCGATTTTCGGACGGTATCTGACCGCCGTTTTATGCGCCGGTGCCATCGGGCACCTAGCCCAAAAGAAACGGCCCCAGCACTGGGGAGAGCTGAGGCCGCCATTCCAACGAATGCCATCGAGCGCTGCCATCCGGTAGTTTGCAATGAATTCACCCCTGAAACATTCGTTCCAAATCAGTGGCCTGTTTTTTTGAATCTGCGAGTGGCCTCTAAGTCTTCGGCGCGCGCGACCCGCTACGCTCTATCCCGTTGTTGATTTCGCTTATGCAGGCTTCGACGGCCTTCTCTCGGGTCGGGAAAAGGTCGCCGCTGATGACGGGACGCCCGTTGGCCGGAAGGATTATCCAGGCCCATTTGTGCGGCTCGATCTCGCGAACCTGGTATTCAATCGAACGGTACTGCAT
Organism: Bradyrhizobium sp. JYMT SZCCT0428; assembly: GCF_018131075.1. Taxonomy (GTDB): domain Bacteria; phylum Pseudomonadota; class Alphaproteobacteria; order Rhizobiales; family Xanthobacteraceae; genus Bradyrhizobium. Next base: position 98,159 of record NZ_JAFCLS010000027.1, read on the forward strand.
TCTAAGCATATAATCACAGCGGCCTACTTTGTTCCGGCGAGTGGCCTACCTCGGCCAGTACCGCCAAGGGGTACTGGCCTGTTTCGACCTCTAGTGCCTAATTTGAAAACCGCAGTGGCCTGTTTTGGTTTTTGGGGGCGTAATCAGGGAATGATGTTTTACAAGAGAAGATCGGTCCTCCGGGGCCATTGCCGCCCGCCACGGAGCCTCCCCATGTCCTGCCACTTTCACCGCACAATCGAATCCCTGAAACGCGAGAACGCTTGGCTTCGAGCGCAGCTAACCCGTTTGTCCGAGCAAAGTAAGTCAGGGCCAGGGCTTGATGCCAGATCAAGATGCGGAACGCTTTCGTCAAGAAGCCGAGGAATGTAGGCATCAAGCGGGGAAGGCCACAGTCAGCGCGACAAAGAGGAATGGCTCCGGCTTGCCGCTGAGTGGATCAAGTTGGCGCAATCGGCTGATGGACGAAAGTCGCTATTCTAAAGGCATAAAAGGAGGAAGGCGACCATCAGTGGGGTAGCCGCCAAGATCAAAGACGGTCCAGGCGATGCATCGGCGGACAATTGGTACTCATGACGCACGGTACCCAGAATCTGGCCAATCGCCGGCCCCACCGTGGGGGACGTGCGCTTCGCCAGTGAGACCGAACAACGCCGGTTTGTGTTTCTCGGCAAGGCCGCGATCTATTCGGCCGGGACCACCTTTATGAGCTTCTTCATGCGCGAGAACCGCTATCTGTCCCGCGGCACGCGGCTGAGGATTCACGATCGCAAACTGGCGAAGCACCTGGTGATCGATGGCCCGCTTACAACCTGCCTCGCGACCGTGTAGGCCACGCTGAACGAAATCGAGTGCTCGATCGCCATTCAGAACGAGGGTTTCCAGAATCTGGTGCTGGGCTCCAGTTTCGGCCTCGATGAAGTGCTCAAGCGCGCGCAGACATAAAGAATATTCAGCTAGAGCCGTATGTCGCTCGGCCGAGTGGGGCAGCATCGATATTCGAGCAATCGAAGGTTCTAGAAATGTGGTCATGCCCAGCGGCGTCCTCGAAAAGGAGGACGTTTCTGCGCCTGGGGATTAAATATCAGGGACTGGGTCAAGCAGGTCTGAGCATAATCACTGCTTCGACTTTTTCCCGGTCTTCTTGCTTTTAGAAGCTTTCTTCCCACTTTTTTTGGCGGTTTTTGCAGAGCGCTTTTTAGCCGCGGTTTTCTTTTTTTTCTTTGCCATGGCGTTCGTGATCTGGCGCCCCGTCATCGGTACGTTAGAGTCATTGCGTTTGGATTTCTTCGCCATGGTTTCTCCCTCGCCCAGATGATGTGAGGCGTTTCAAAGTCTAAAAAGAGCTAAACGTTAGCGCTTTGACTTTTTACTTTTCTTCTTGGATGACCTTTGGGCGGATTTCTTCGACGCCTTCTTAGCTGACTTCTTCGGTGCGGTCTTCCCGGCCTTTTTCGCAGAACTCTTGGCCGATTTCCTTGCTGCTTTCTTTGGAGCTTTCTTCGCTGTCTTCTTAGTCGCGGCTTTGGCTACTTTCTTGGCGGCCTTCTTCACCGACTTCGGCACGCGCTTCGCAACCGCTTTAGTGGCCTTCTTAGCGACAGTCTTGACGGCGGCCTCAGCCAATGTCCCGGCGGCCCCGGCGACCAGGTCGGTCATTTGCTCCATGATGGGCTTCTTGGATTGGTCGGCCTCATTAGCTTGCTCGGGCTTTTCAGTGTCCATGGTGTCCTCCAGAATCGGCATCCTAGCTCATTTTGCCTTCAGGCGGCATTGGTAGGGTGGGGTATCTCCCCAAGAAATCATTCAGAGGGACTGATTTTATGGAAATAGTGGCAGCCATCATCACGGGGGTCTTGAGCTTAGATTATCCTGGCTAAACGCCGATCCGCCATTCGGCCCCTAAGTTGCCACGCAATCGCTTAATGCTAGAAGGGCACCTCACCCTTGTAAGAAAGCTAAAGCCAAGAAGACGGCGGCACGTCGTGGATATACGAAAGACGATCTAAAACTGCTGAAGACGCATTCGAAGTCTAAGACGCCGGTGGAGCGTATCGCAAAGCTTATGAAGCGATCGGGTGCGACGTTGCGTCAAAAGGCGAGGGCAATGGGTCTGCCGCTGGGCCACCGTCGATAAATTGAGACCGGGCGGCCCGTCTGCATGGTGTCAGGTGGACCGCCCGGCCAGAGGACCGTCTGTGGCTAAACGAGACGGCTGCCCCGAGAATACACAAGCGCGGCTTGAGTTCCTATTTTTTAAATGGGAGCCCAGGCGCAGTAGCGAGGTTTGATTGCCGTCGCGCCTGTGGCCCACAGAGTGCTTGTTTGGAATAGGAACGGTGAAGTAATTACAAAGTTTCTAACGCGCAAGAGTGGTGAGGACCCATGTACGCTGCGCACTTTCCCATTACCGAAAACAACCCCGACTTGTGCCAAGCTATGACTATCGCCATGGGCTACGTGCACGCGACCGGGCTCGTTGATAAGTTTCCCAATCCTGAATTGTTGATTGCCACGGCGATCTCAAATGCCTGGAAGGGTGGGATGAGGCACCCGATACGCCTAGCTAACGAAGGCATCGTTTGCGCGGAGCGAACGGCCCAGCTCGGAACCCTGCCATCTGTGTTTGCGAGACTCGTATAAGGCCGGGTCCGCACTCCGCACTCGTCCGCGCTCTGCCTTGGAGGTGCTGCATAAGTCGGGCATTCAATTGGCGAATTTCCCGTAGCGTAACTTCCAGAACCCGGCCGGGCGGCAACAACTGAGCTCCTTGCTCAAGTTTGGTAATGCGCTCTTCGATTTGTTCCGGGGTTTTATAAATGTCGTCGGAAAGATCGCGCATATCGCCTCCAGTAGCAGGCGGGAGCGTAAACAATCTCTCAGTCACCGACGCCTACGGTCAGAGCCTCGGCCAGTGATGCTAGACAAACCCCGGTAGAATGAATGGTTCCCTATCCCGCGCACTGCACAATTCTTCGGGATATAGGAACTCGGATTTTGCATGGTGGTTATTGGGGTTGAACACTTGTTGAGTAACGCCCATGCAAAAGTCTGTTCCATTCTCGGAAGTTGTGATTGACCCCTCGAGCGATCTCCAGATTCATTACTGGGCCAAGGATATGCTTATCCAACCGCACGAACTTCGAGACGCTGTCCGATTGATTGGACCGCGTCTTTGCGACCTTCGGAAGTATTTCGGAAGATCCGCGGCCATCATCTGCCTGAGAGATAGGCGTGAGCCTCGGACAGTTAGCCCCTATGGACTTCCTGCATAAGAGGCAGAAGTCCCGTAGCAACCTACGTGGCACTGGTGTATTGTCTCAATATCACCGCCCCGCCCAAGGCTTCTATCGGTTTCGGTAGTACTCCCGCCTCTCATGGGAGTTTTTTTTGCCAGACTATCGTACCTACACCCTCGGACACGACGGACACTTTCAGGGCTCCATCCCTCTTCCGGACTGTCCCGACGACGATACCGCCATTGCAGCTGTGAAGCAGGTGCTCGACGGGCATGACGTTGAGCTGTGGCAGCTTGATCGAAAGGTTGCCGTCTTCGACCATAAAACCAAATCAGTAAAGAGCGCGTAACGCGCCTTCCAAACGCTGGGAGGCGTCCGTTGAACCCAAGAAGTCACTGGCAAGGCCGTCTTGAACAAGCGCGGCGCATTGTGTCCCGAATGTCCGACCAGCAGACCGTTCAGAACCTCAACAAGCTGATCGCGGACATCGAAGAAGATATTCGGAAGGCAGACGGCTCCGGCGGGACTTCTCCATAGAGTTCAGGCTGTACCGAGCCGAATACGGCCCCGCCGGTTAGGCTCGTTTACGTTCGATTTTCTTCACTTTTTTCCGCGCAGGTTTCAGCGGCATGTTGATTTGCTTGGTCACGGGAATTTCAAAGCTCAGCAAAGGACGCCTCAGTTCCTTCCCGGAGCTGGGGCCGTCTTCTGATCGTCGCTCTTCAGGTTCGCTGCCGGAATTGAGACGCGCCAGCTCAGTCCGGAAGCCGCAAATTCCACAGCGACCTTGCCATTGAGAGAGCGTTCAATCATGTCCTCGAACACAATATGGCCAAACCCTTTGTGGGATGGAGGGACGACCGGCGGCCCACCTTGCTCGATCCAGTTCAAAAGCAATTGGCGCGGCGCGTCCTCATCACCATCGAATGCCCAGGACACTTTGACTTTTCCAGTCGGTACCGACAGAGCCCCATATTTGATGGCGTTCGTCGTCAGTTCGTGGATCGCAAGCCCAATTGCCTGCGCGGCTTCCGCGCTGACGACAATGTCGGGCCCACTAAGCTCAAGGCGAGAACTTTGAACGTCCACAAAGGGCTCAAGGTGTTTGCGCATAAGGTCGGCGAGAGGGGCACCTTGCCAACTGTTAAGAACCAACACGTCGTGCGACGCCGCGAGGCCCTGCAGACGCCGTCCGAACCGGCTTTCAAACTCTTCCATCGTCGCGACCGTCCGAGCTGTCCGGCGAGCAATCGACTGGATTACGGTGAGCAGATTCTTTGATCGATGCGATAGTTCATGCATCAAGAATTGAATATGATCTTCTGTGGCCTTGCGCTCGGTGACGTCGGCTACAATGCTGACCATGCGGTGAGCTTTTCCGTCGGGCGTGCGAGCGACGACTTGGCCGTGGCCTCTAAGCCAGAGAATTGAGCCGTCGGGCCATACCACGCGGTATTCCGACGTAAATGAGTCCTGCTTGTCTGCAAGTTCGTGGAATTCATGCATCAAATGACGGTCGTCCGGGTGCAATGCGGACCAATACTCATCATCATCACCCCCCACGTGGCCGCGCCCATCGGTAAGGTTGAGGCCGAACAGGGCCATACCTTCTTGCGTCCAGAGCCGTGTCTTACTTACCAAATCGGTTTGCCAGGTGCCCATTCTGCCAGCGGTCAGGGCGGACCGATAAAGCGCCTCGCTCTCACGCAATGAAGTTTCGGCGGCAACCTGCGCGGAGATATCAACATTAGTGCCTAACCAACGAACGACTAAGCCCGCCGGGTCTCGCAGCGGAACCACCCGTGTTAGAAACGGACGAAAAATTCCGTCGTTTCCCTTCAAAGGAAACGTCATCTCGAATGGCTCGCCCGTCGCGATGGAATGTTTCCATCGCTTTAGCACATCGGGCAGCCGATGGGCATCGTGAACCGAGGTCCAGCCCCAGCCGTGCTGACTCTCAGGTGAGGCTCCCGTGTACTCGTACCAACGACGATTATACCAAAAGATGCTTCCGTTAGGGTCAGCTATCCAGCAGAGCGTCGGAAGGTTGTTGGCGACATCGTAGAAATCTTCGGCTCTTCGGAGGGCTTCCTCGGAAGAGGTGACGTCACTCTCGGCACCTGGTTCCGATAACGCTTTCATCTGCACATTCTGTTGGCTTTGCCTCCCACCAGATATCAGATGCGGGGTATCGATGCCATCCTAAGTATGGTGCCGATCGATTTCGGGCCGATCGCGCGATCCCACAGGCTCCAGACCTGCAGCGAGCGGCCGAAACTCGTCACGACAATATCGGTGAGGTATTTGCCTCAGAACACGCCGAGTTCGAGCATCTGCCTGGGCGCCAAATCGGGCCGGAATTGCGGGTCGAAATCGCGGCCGGCGGCGCAGAATACATCGCGATAGCCTCTCTGCATTTGTCGCTGACGATCACGATGCTGCGGCGCATCCGACCTCCAGTCAGTTCAACAGCCAGATGGCGCCGTTCAGAACCGAAGCGAACGCCACCCACGCGGCGTAGGGCGCGAACAGGAGAGATGCAATCTTATCCTGTCGCCGCGTTATCATGATGAAGCCAATGATCGTGATCAGGAGCAGCAAGATCACGCCAAGGGCGATATCGATGCGATGGCCTGAAAAGAAGATGGGTGACCAAACGAAATTCAGAGCCAGCTGCCCCCACCACAGCTTCATTGGTGGGTTGTTGCGGCCTTTTCTCCAAACACGCCACCCAGCGATCGCGATGATGACATAGAGCGTGCTCCAAACAGGGGCAAAGATCCAGTTAGGCGGACTGAAAGGCGGCTTGCTTAGCGCCGCATACCATGCACCGGGGGCGGTAGCGAAACCGATGATAAGGCCGCCACCAAGAACGAGCGCAACAAACAAGACTAAACTGCCGAGCTCGGCCGCGCGCATTTTCATTCGAATGGGTCTTCGTCGCTATTGTTCGGCAAAAGAATGTCAGTGGTTCTCTTGTCTCGGATGAGCAGCAGCGATCGCATCTCCTGTGGGGTGCCTCGTCGAGAAGGTGCCGGTCCGCTTGGAAGCAAAGCGGACTGGCGGTCGATCGCTTGTGGGAATATATGGCCGATCAGCTCTGGGGCGGCAGGATGACCTTGTCGATGACGTGGATGATGCCGTTCGAGGCCGCGGTATCAGCCTTTACGACGGTGGCGTCGTTGATCGTCACCTTGCCGCCTTTGGTCGTGAGCTTCACCATTGCGCCGTTGACGGTTTTGGCCTGGTCCAGCTTAGTTACCTGCTCGGCTCTCACCGCGCCCGGCACCACGTGGTAAGTGAGGATGGCCGTCAGCTTCGCTTTGTTCTCGGGCTTCACCAGGTTCTCCACCGTGCCGGCCGGCAATTTGGCAAATGCCTCGTCCGTCGGTGCGAACACCGTGAACGGTCCGGGCCCTTTCAGAGTAGCAACCAGATCGGCCGCCTTGAGTGCTGCCGCCAGCGTCTTGAACTGGCCGGCACCGACCGCCGTGTCGACAATGTCCTGATTGCTGGCGCGCGCGAAATTGCTGCCGATCGCCAACGCTGCAACGGCCAGAACGACCGCGGCCTTCGACACAATACCTAGTCTGCTCATCTTTTAGCTCCTGTGACGTGATGGGGCCGGCTTGGGCCGGCGTTCCGTTTTCGAGGAAGGGAGAAAACGCATTTCGCCTCGCACCTTGTTGAATGGTGGTAAAACTGATTTTCTTCAAGGGCACATTGACCTGATATGAAAAGTAGTTTTCGTGGAGATAAAAATACGCCCCATCTTTGAACTTGGATGAAATGAGGCCGGAACCATGCTGTCGGAGACCCTGATCACGGCCCTTAAGGGCTATGCTATCGGCCCAAAGATCCGCCGGCTGCGCCTGCGCAAAAAGCTGGGGCTGGTCCAGCTAAGCGAGCACACCGGTCTCTCGCCGGCGATGTTGTCGAAAATTGAGCGAGGGCATCTGTTTCCGACGCTACCGACCTTGTTGCGGATCGCTTTGGTGTTCGGCGTCGGGCTCGATCACTTTTTCAGAGAGGACTGCGACGGGCCGGTTCATGCCCTTGTGCGCAAGGCGGACCGCATTCGTCTTCCGGAGAAGGCAGGGCGGACTTCGCCCGCTTACTGCTTCGAGTCGCTCGACTATCCTGTCAGCGACCGAAAGCTCAACGGCTATTACGTTGAGTTTGGTGAGGAAGACGAGCAGTCGGAGCCGCACGAGCATCCCGGCGCGGAGATCATCTACATTTTGGATGGCGAGCTCGTGGTGAACCTGGAGGGAGAGGACTTCACGCTCGGCCAGGGCGACTCGATGTATTTCGATTGCGCTCACCCGCACAGTTACCGCCGTAAAGGGGCGTTGCTATGCGCGGCCATTATCGTGGTGACGGCGGAATCAGCTTCAGCGTGACTGGGATCGCGAGACAATCCCTAGAGGAACAGGAACCATCCTCGCTCAAGCTCGCAAACGGAGCTTGGGCGACGTTCATGAATGAAACCGGCGATGGGCTTCACAACGAGCTTCAAGTTCATAATTGGGTTGGATGCCAAACCAAAAACCGCAAAGCGTTCGTTCCGGTAGCCCACTTGCTCTGGTGCGTCTCAAGGCCGCCAACGCGCTTGAGTTTGGCGACGGTTGTTGAATGAAGCGGCGTCACTTCATTGCGGCGCTCGGTGGCGCAGCGGCAGCGTGGCCTTCTCGGCTGTGGGCCCGGCCCTGGGACCGTTTTTTTCGTCCTAAAGCTGCCAACTGAGGTACTCTGAACTCGTTCGATAAGTTCAGTCTAGTTGCGATAATTGTGCTGTTCTGACCCCGGTGGCAAAGTTGCCGGCGGTCGGGGCGGCCCCGGTGCAGTGAAGCCTGGGCCGCCTATCCAGGGCTCAAGGGGGCGCCAAACTCAGGCACCATAACCCCGGCCCTAAAAAAAATTTGCAGGGCCTCTTGAAACTTTTTTGGGCCCAAAATATTTCGCTGTCGCCGGATGCCAAATGGTCCGGTGCGGGCGTCGGCGGATGTCCGACGCGCTGCTTGTATCCATGTTGCTCAACGGAGGATGTGGTTATGAGGACTTTCGACTTTACTCCCTTCGCGCGGTCGAGCATCGGCTTCGACCACTTGTTCGACCTTCTGAACAATCCGCAGTTGGCGGAAGATCAAGGCGGCTACCCGCCGTATGATATTGTTCGGATCGGCGCCGACACCTATCGCATCGCGGTAGCAATCGCCGGCTTCACATCCGACGAGATTACGGTCACCAGCCAACAGAATCTCCTGACGGTGGAAGGCCGCAAGGCGAATGAGGACAACCAGCAGTACCTGCATCGTGGCATCTCGGCCAGAGCCTTTACGCGCCGCTTCAATCTTGAAGACCACGTTGAAGTCGAGCAGGCAAATTACGACAACGGCCTGCTGCAGATCGATCTGGTTCGGAAGATTCCCGAAGCGATGAAGTCTCGGAAGATCGCAGTCGGCAGCGGCTCTAAGCCGATGAAATCGCTCAACGCAGCCTAACAACAACCTGGTATGGGGCGGTTCTGCCTCCTGCTCGAACCGCCCCTTCAAGCAAAATGGAGGGAACGATGTCTATTGCACGTACGTCTGCCGTAGAAATTGACGCAGTGTTGCACCCAGCGCGCGCATTCAGCCATCCCATGGACGTTGTCCGGGACGCCGATCTGACCCTGTACGAGAAGCGCGCGATCCTGTCGTCCTGGGCATCAGATGCCTGTGCGGTAGAAAATCTTCCAGAATTTCGCCATCCGTCCGGTGCTGCCCCCGTGAAGTTCGACGACATCATGGACGCATTGCGTGTTCTGGATTCCGAACAAGAGCGAAGGGTTGGTCCCACTCAACGCATTGGCTGGCGCTCAAGTCCTCAAGAATCCGGAGAGGCCCCACCCCTGTAACTGTAGCAGCGATGAGGAGCGAACAGCAATGCTGTTTGAACGACCGGACGTGAAGAAAGTGCTCGCGATGACCGCGTGCCTCCTGAGCCTGTTGAGCGGTGTTCGACCGCCGCTCTAGCTGATTGTGCCTGGAGACCTTGAGGATTACCAATGAACCCGACTGCCGCTCTTCCCATACCATCGGTCGGAGCCGGACTGTCTCGGTATCTAACCGAAATCAAAAAATTCCCTCTCCTCACGCCCGAGGAAGAATTTACGTATGCCAAGCGCTGGCGCGAGCACGGTGATCGCGATGCTGCGTACCGTTTAGTGACAAGTCACTTGCGACTGGTTGCTCTGGTAGAGCTGACGTGCGCGGTGGCCATGCTCATTTCCAGTGGCCCAGACTGGACTAATCGGACAAAACGTTGGGCGGCGCGTGCGCCCGGCCTCGAAATCTTTACCCAAGCATTTGTCTTGCGTGACAAGTCCGGCTGGCAGATCACCGAAGCTGGCCGAGCTTTGCTTGCCTCGATCGAGGCTCCGCTACCAAAGATAGCTCCGGAAGAGCCGAGCGGAGCCGTTGTTTTACTTGTCCGACCTACGGCTGCACGACCTCCGCTCCAGCCCGCGGGTACGAAGCATCGCCGGATGCGTCACCGCCGGAGAGACGGCCGACGCCAGCACCTAGGTCAGTGACATTGGGCCGAGCGGCCTTATTCTAAACCAATTTGATCACAACGCTGGGAGCCTCTCTGCACAGGGGGCTTCCCACGTGATTAGAGCGGTCGCGCTTGGAGTGGTTTGCCTAGCTGCACTAGGTGCTATTGCTGCAGCTGCGAAGAAATCAGCGCCGCCGCCCGCGCCTGAAGTTGTCATGCCCGTAGTGGCTGGTAACAAAGCCGATCGAATGCCGCTTGTAATCAATCAGGACACGCCGGCTGCCTCTGAGAGTGTCGATGTTGTGTATGTTCAGCTTAGCGAACAAGGCCAAGCCGATTTGAAACCACCAGCTCCAAAGCAGGCTGCCATTTCCCCGCATCGCGGCATTACTCTTCGTCATTGGCACGATCCGCTTGATCTTAACGCCAAGGCCGCAAGCAATAGAGCCAAGATCACAAAGCAATCAAAGAAGCGCGCCGCTGATAAGCCTCCGAAGCAGGTTAGTGAGGTTAAGCGGTGTCGTTCTGACGGGCTGGATCCACTCCTAAGAAAGCTGAATTTATCACCCCCGTGTGATTCCTAACGTCACTCCAGCGATCCGGCTCCATTGCGATCAATGATCGCGACCGCCCGATCATTCCAGCCGATGCGGAAGTCAGTCATCAGTTTGAACCGCTTCGGGTCGGCCCACTTCGTTCGACGAAACTTGTAAATATTGTTGGGCATCCCGGCATCAATTTAGGAGGACGTTAGTTCGGGATAGAGTTTGCCGCGAGAACCGCCGGAATACATTTGGTCCAATGGCGGCCCGAAGGTTCTATTATATTTGAACTCAGGCCATCGACGAGCTTTGCTCACGCCATGACAAGGGAAGGAGCTTTGGGATCTGCTTCAGCTGGACTGCATCGCCACGCAGAACGACCTCTAACGCGGCGGGCGCAAGGAACGCCAGTCTAAGTCCCTGCCGGATGACTTTCGGGTGGAGATTGGCAGCAGCAGCCAACTCTTCAACGGAAGTATAGCGGCCCTCCGACAGATCGCCGAGCCACGCGTGAGCCCGGACAATTGACTTCAAGAGCTTTTGGTCCGGTTTGTTCTCTGGAGCAAGCCGGACTTGCGCGATCCCCTTCAACCTTGGCGTCCAGGGGATGTCGATCGGACCTCTTCTTTTGTGGACTTTCAGCAGCGTCACCCGAATCCGATCCGCCGCTCGACGGCAGAGGCGATCATGGAGCGGCTCCCTTTGCCGGCGAGTTGGTCGCGCATCAGCCTAAGCCTGAAGGTGCAAGCGTCGTATGCCGAGCGGGACCTCAAGGACCGCATGGAAGAATTGGGCTACGATCTCGACGAAGAGGCAGAATATCCGGGCACCGTGCTCTTTCACGGCGCGACATTCGAGATCTTCCCGGCCGGTGCTCTCGGGCCGTACCGGATCGAGCATTCCGGCGGTGCGATCCGCAGAATTGTTGCCGTCGACCCGAATGAGCATGACGTCATATCCGATTTCAAGGAGCTGATTATCGATCCTCCGATGTCCGAACGCCTCGCGCTGGGCGGCGACCGGGCGCAGCGGGCTACCTTCCTGGACTATTGCGATCGGGCACGGTGGTTCGCGGATGCAAAAGTTCCGGACCACGCTGACAGCTGGCTGAGTACGATCGAGGAGGCGGCCGGCCGCAGGGACTCGGAACGCGAGTATCTGGGGCGAGAGGACTGGAAGAAGCTGAAGAAGCGCACGAGTGTGCTTCCTGGCAAGGCGGCGTTTGTGGCCACGCCCGACTTCTCGAAGGTCGCGGCACCGAGGAAAGCGCTTCGCGCGTTCGTGGCCCGTGCGGAACGCGCCGGATCTCGTTTGCTCTTCGTCGCCGCGGTCGAAGACGATCTGCGCGCGATGGAGCGCATGAGTGGGGTCAGGGCGGAGCGTTTCGCCAACTGGGACGAGGCGGTGGAGGCCAGAAGACGCGAGGGCGCGCTGTCGGCCGACTTTGACGCGGGCTTTTTCGCTCCCAGCAAGAAGCCAACCCTAGTTGTGACTGCGTCTGACGTGCTGGGTAGCCGGGCCCATCATCCGCAACCGATGGCCAAAGCCTGGACAGTTGCCTTCAATCACCCGGATATTCCCGAGCGCGGCGCGGCGGTCGTTCATCTCCAGCGTGGCCTGGCTTTGCTTGATAGTTTGCAGACCATCGACATGGGAAGCGGCACAAAGCGCGAGATGATCAGACTCGAATTCGCAGGCGATGATGCTGCACTTGTTCCTCCTGCCGATCTCGCCTTGATCTGGCCCTACGCCGCAGAGCCCGGCAAGCTCACATTAGACAAGGCCGATGGCAGCACGTGGTGGAACAGGCGTGGCGAGGCTGAGCAGGAAATCGAAGCAGCGGCCAAGCAGCTTGCGAAACACATCGCCCAACGACGGCGCCGGCGTGCTCCCAAGCTGGTCGCGCCGGGGGCGGCCTATGAAAGGTTCGTCGCGCGTTTTCCCTGGTTCACGACGGTTGATCAGGCCAAGGCGATCCGGGACGTGCTGAACGATCTGGCGGCTGGTCACCCAATGGATCGGGTGGTCTGCGGTGATGTCGGCTTTGGCAAGACCGAGGTCGCCTTGCGGGCGGCGGCGGCTGTCGCGCTGTCAGGAAAACAGGTCGCTGTTGCGGTTCCGACTACCGTTCTAGCCAGACAGCATGTTGAGACGTTTCGCAAGCGGTTCGGCCCGCTCGGAATCGAGGTTGCGAATTTATCGCGGGCAGCATCGGCAGCGGAGATAAGGGATACCAAGGAAAAACTCCGTCGCGGCAAACTGAAAGTCGTCGTCGGCACGCAGGCTCTCGCCTCGGCTGACGTGAGGTTTGCCGACCTCGGGCTTGTCATCATCGATGAGGAGCAGCACTTTGGTGCGGCGGAGAAGGCGAAACTTTCGGGTCTTGCGAAGGGCGTTCATACCCTTTGGATGAGCGCCACGCCGATACCGCGCACGCTGGCCGCGGGTCTTGCAGGTTTCAGGGACCTGAGCGTTATTGCTACGCCGCCGGTTCATCGGCTGCCGATCGTTACCAGGGTTGCTCCGCTATCGGACGCCGCGATCGCCGCGGCGTTGCTGCGTGAGCAGCGACGCCACGGGCAGAGTTTTCTGATTTGCCCCCGTATCCAGGATCTGGAGCCGATGCTGGCAAGGGTCAAATCGACGGCGCCGGACCTTCGCATCGTATGTCTTCATGGCCGGTTGCCTGCCGAGGATATCGACGATCGAATGATGAGCTTCGTCGAAGGTGAAGCGGACGTGCTCCTCGCGACCAATATCGTGGAGAGCGGCCTCGACATTCCCCGGGCGAACACCATCGTCATCTGCTGGCCGGAGAAGTTTGGTCTGTCGCAGCTTCATCAGCTCAGGGGCCGCGTCGGACGGGGCGGCACGCGTGCTTTCGCGTATTTGTTAAACGAGTCGAACTCCGAACAATCCGAGAAGCGTTTGGCTGTGCTGGAAGAGTTCAGCAAGCCCGGCGCCGGCTTTGCCATCAGCGAGCGTGATCTGGATCTCCGGGGCGCCGGAGACCTGTTCTCCAAACAGCAGTCTGGCCATCTGCAGGTATTCGGGCCCATGCTCTATAGCCATCTTCTCAAGCGGGCGTCGGAGAAGGGCGCTGACGGTGGCGCCGATCTGTGGGTGCCTGATCTGAACCTGCCAATCGCCGACATGCTGCCTGCGGGCTACGTACAATCGGACGCTGTTCGCCTGGAAATCTATGGCCGTATTGCCAGATGCCGCACAGACGATGATCTCGAGGATTTGGAGGACGAAAGCGCACGGCGTTTCGGCAGGCTACCGCCGGAAGCGCGCGAGTTTTTCGCGGCCGCAAGACTCAGGCTCGATTGCAAGCGGCGCGGCATTATGAGGCTCGACGTCGGCCCCGAAGCTGTTGCGGCGACGTTCCTCCCTGGTCGGCTTCGAAAGTCGAGAGCGAAGTCGCTGGAGCGCGGTGGCGATCGCGTGGTCTATATCGGCAATCGCAGTGCGAAGCCCTTCGAGCGAATAAACGACTTCCTTGAGCTGTTGGACGAGTGAAGGTCAACCTTTCGAGCCCGATTGTTACGGTCTCCGGCGAGCGTCGTCTTTCGGATGAAATCAATCCGCTGACTTATGAGGTTTCGGCACAATGGAGTCAGTTCGATCACTGACAAGGAAAATAGACAAACCTTATCAGTCGTGAAGGGCCGCTTATGGCGCCAAGCGGTCATTCGGTCGAACATCCATGTCCGCTAGGTGAGAATACCCGCAGTATGGCTGGAAGACGAAGCTCGTGTCGGCTAAACCGGTGTCGCCTCTATGAGTGCTTCGGAGATATCCAAGGGTGTGATCCGTTGAAGTTGAAGACCGGCGCTGGCAAGAAGGCCGGCAAACTCATCCGATCAGCAAGCCGCCCCCGATCACGAAAACAACGAAAGCGGCAAGGCGCATCATGGATGACATCATTCGCTTTTCGGCAACGCGGCGCAGCGCGCATCCAGTGAAACATCGTATCACAGCGTCTCCAACAGACCGTCCGCCACGACGTAACTCGCACTTGTAGAAACGTTGTTCGATGCCTGACGGATCACCAGCGCGCGTTCGCTAATAAAAGATTCATGCCGACGTGATCCGGCCCGCGACAGGCGTCGTTACATGTCAGATGCAACAAATGGTGGGTAGGTTTTTCTCAGTTCAGGAATACGGCCTCCTCGCAATCCCCAAACATGAATGGAGTACAAAGATGAATTCTCGCTTGCTTTTTTCCGTCGCGACACTCTCGCTCGCCGCATTTGGGTCGGCAACGCTCTCTCAAGCGAAGGACAAGACGGTGATGGTCGGCGGTGCTGCGATGTATCCGTCGAAGAGCATCGTTGCGAATGCGGTCAATTCGAAGGATCACACCACCCTCGTCGCGGCCGTCAAGGCCGCTGGACTGGTGGATACCCTGTCGAGCACGGGCCCTTTCACCGTATTTGCTCCCACCAACGCCGCGTTCGCCAAATTGCCCAAGGGCACGGTGGATACGCTCGTGAAACCGGAAAGCAAGGCGACGCTCACGAAGATACTTACGTACCACGTGGTACCGGGCAAGGTGAACGCGGCGCAATTGTTAGACGGGCAGAAGCTGACGACGGTCGAGGGCGAACAACTTACCGTTAAGAAATCCGGCGGCGCGGTCATGATAGTGGACGCGAAGGGTGGCTCCGCCACCGTCACAATTGCCGACGTCAACCAGTCGAACGGCGTGATCCATGTGGTCAACAACGTTTTGATGCCTGCAAGCTAGGCCTAGCTTCGTTAATGCCGCGCCGGTACGACAGTTTCGGCGCGGCTCCGTTAAGGCGTTTTGCAGCGCTTCCTGCGTCTTCGCGTGAAGGCATCCATTGGCTCCAGGCAGTCAATTGCTAATATTTCTCAGGGTTCGAAGAACATTGTCCAAAATACGCCTTCGCCTGAAGTCATCGTGGCACGAGAATTCGTTGCTTATGCTGAAGCGCCTCGTTGAGTGGTGGGCTGGGGCTCAATCTTATAGAGCCCGACATTCAGAATGCCGATTTCAAAGCCCAGGCGGCAGTAGGCCAGATAGTACTCCCACATCCGCTTGAAGCGATCATCGAAACCGAGCGCCTTGATGAAGGGCCAGGCTTCCAGAAAGCGGCGATGCCAGTCAGCGAGCGTGAGCGCGTAGCTTTCGCCGAAGAATTCCGATGACGTCAACCGCAATCCGGACTTGGCGACTAATTGCCCGATGATCTCCTTGGTCGGCAGCATGCCGCCCGGAAAAATATAGCGTTGAATGAAATCCGGTCGCCGACGATAGCTTTCGAACCGGCACTGGTCGATCGTGATCACCTGCAGCACTGCGACGCCCTGCGGATTAAGCCGCTCCCGCAGATTTGCAAAGAAAGTGGGCCAATAGGCTTCGCCGACGGCTTCCAGCATCTCGACCGATACGACGCGATCGTAGGTTCTGCTTTCGTCGCGATAATCCTGCAGCTTGAGGTCGGATTTTCCTGCGTAACCGCGCTCGGCCAGCTGCTGTCGCGCATAGGAAAGTTGCTCGTTTGATAGCGTCAATCCCGTCACGTGGCAGTCGGCGCACTGGATCATATGCCCGGCCAACCCGCCCCAGCCGCAGCCGATCTCGAGCACTCGTTCGCCACCGTTGAGTTCAAGTAATTCGGTCACGCGGTCGAGCTTGTTGCGCTGGGCTTGATCAAGGGTTTCGGCCGGCGACGAATAGATCGCGGACGAATAAGTCATGCTGGGATCAAGCCACAACCTGTAAAAATCGTTGCCCAGATCGTAGTGGGCGGCGATGTTGCGCCGGCTGCCGCGTCTGGTATTGCGGTTCAGCGCATGGCGAAACTTGGTCACGGGTTGAGGTGGCCTCAGTCCCTCGAACGACGCCGCGTCGGTCGAACGACGCGCCACCGCGCTTAGGAATGAATGCAAGTTCGGCGTCGACCATTCGCCCGCAAGGTATCCCTCGGCGAAACCGAGGTCGCCGCTGGTCAGCAGGCGGAGCACGCATTTCCAGCTATGGATCGTTAAATGGGTCTGTTCGCCGGTTCGCTTGCCGCCGATCAGAAATCGTCGGCCGGCGGGCGTGTGCACCAGAATCTCACCGCAATCGATCTTGCGAAGCATGCGCTGCATGAACGAGTTCAGCGACGTACGGGTTGTCGGCGTGGTTGCAGCATCGACCGATGCAGCCGCGGTATGTTGGCTTTCAAGCGACATGGGACTTCCGGTGTTGTGATATGCTGTCCGCAACAGTGATACGTCGCGCTGGCGGGGGAGGCCGGTTGCGCAATCGCATCCCCTTCAGCCACAGACGTAATGCTTCCCAGTGAATAGCCAGCGTGACTTTGGCTGTTATCAGCGGAACCGCAAAAAAGAGCCGGAGCAGCGCGCCGTCGCTTAGTTCGCGGCGCGCGCCGACAAGACAGGCGTTGAGCACGCGCTGACCGCCTTTGCTGGCGTTGATACCGATCGCGATGCGTTCCGCAGGTGCGGACAGCCGAAAATCGTAGACCAGCTCCATATCCATGAACGGAGATACGTGGAACGCCTTGCTGCAAGTTTGCCGGATAGTGCCGGTTCTCGACTCAACCGCACTGACGTAGGAATGACGCTCGCCGAACGTGTTGTGAACTTCATAAACGATGGCGGCGAGCTCCCCGTCGGTTCGATGGCAGAAATAGATGCTGATCGGGTTGAAGCTGTAGCCGAGCGTCCGCGGCATACAGAGCAGGCTGATCGGTCCGCCTGCGATGTCGATTTCAGCTTGTGCAAGTATCCGCTCGGCCTGGTTGCGCAACGGCGTCGCGCTGCCGTCGCCATGATCGGCATCATGCACGGCGAAAAGGTTGAACCGGTTGCGCGACAGCAACCGGAGCCGCGCTGCCAATAGCGGCAGCTCGTCGAGGTCGATCAACAGCCAGAACGCGCGGTAGCGAAACTGATGCGCCACGGGCCGCAACCGCCGGTGCATCACCGCGCCGGTATAGAGCGCCGATTCAAATGTCATCGCTGCAGCTCCGGCACGATCGCGCGCGGAGCCTCGGCCAGCGTGATCCGGCCGGACTCATGGGGCACGTTCCAGGGCCGACGCAGCCCGCCGAGCTGCTCGGCGACGGCAAGACCGGCCTGCAACCCGTCTTCGTGAAAGCCGGCGCCGAAATGAGCGCCACAGAACCAAAGGTTTCCAATCCCTTGCAGGGACCAAAGCCGGCGCTGCGCGGCGATCGCGGGTGCGTCAAATATCAGATGTTCGTAGACTTCGCTGTGACGCAATGTGCCGGCGCGGGGCAGGCGCGACGGATTAAGCGTGACGAATAGCTGAGTGCTTTCTGGAATGCGTTGCAGCCGGTTCATCCAATAGGTCAAGCCAACACCGCCATCAGCCGCCACGCGCTTGCCGGTATAGTTCCAGCTGGACCAAGCCGCGCGGCGCCTCGGCATGAAACCCGGGTCCGAATGAAGGACGGCAAGGTTTCGGCTGTAGCGAAAGGCGCCCAGCAGCTTAACCTCGTCTGCGGTCGGATCAGCGATCGCCGAGAGCGCCTGGTTGGCGTGCGTCGCCATGACGACGTGGTCGTATCGTTGAGATCTGCCACGGCAGTCCGTCACTTCCACGCCATCGCTATCGCGCCGCACGGCAACTACACCGGTATCCAGTCTGATCCCATCCGCAAACGACCGGACGAGGCGTTCTACATAGACTCTGCTGCCGCCATCCACGGTTTCCCATTGCGGCCGCTGCGTTAGTTGCAGCAAGCCGTGATTGCGGTGAAAGCGGATGAATGTCGCGATCGGAAAGGCCAGGATCTCGTCTGGCGGCGCCGACCAGATCGCACTCGCCATCGGCAGCAAATGGTCGTCACGGAACGCGGCGCCGTATCTGTTCGCTGCGAGGTATTCGCCGAGGGAGATTGAATCGTCCGTCAGAAGATCCGCATCGCGTGTCGCCTGGCGGTAAAATTTCACGAGATCTTGCAACATCGACCAGAAGCGGGGTCTAAACAAATTGCGCCGCTGTGCAAACAGGCCGCCGATTCCCTCGCCGGAATATTCCAGATCGCCATCTCCGAGCGAGACGGCAAGCGACATGTCGGAAGGCTTGGTCGGAACCGAAAGATGCTCAAACAGGGCGACGAGGTTTGGGTAGGTGGCGCGGTTGAAAACGATAAAGCCGGTATCGACCGGGACTTGTTTTTCATCGATTGATGCGATCACCGTGTTCGAATGCCCGCCGATCCGGTCGGACTGTTCGTACACCGTCACATCGTGCTTCTGGCTGAGCAGCCATGCCGCGGACAGGCCGGAAATTCCGGTTCCGACCACCGCCACCCTTAAGCGGATACCATCATGGGACACCGTTGCGCTCCACCAACCAGCGTTCAACGGCTCGCGTGGCGGGCCGCTATATGAATGAAAACGATACCCAGACGGGTTTGGATCACCGGTGATCCAAACAGGCCGGCGATCCGTTTCGGCAATATGCCTGCCGCCGTACAACATCCTCGGGGGGCCAGCACTCTGGCCAGCGCCCCCGCGATCCGGTACTCACCTCGCAGAACCGTCTGCGAATGGGAGCGTTCGCGCTGCATGCTGAATGACAAACCGGACGACGCGACGTCGGACGCAGCCAGATGGGCTGCCCTGATTGCAGCTGTCGCGAGGGAAAAGGATCGCGAGGCCTTCGCGGCCCTGTTCACGCATTTTGCGCCGCGGATAAAGACCTTCATGCGGCGTTCCGGCGCGAGCGAGCAAAGTGCCGACGAGCTCGCGCAGGAAGCTCTGCTGGCGGTTTGGTCAAAGGCCAATCTTTTCGATCCCAACAGCGCCGGTGCCTCGGCCTGGATATTCACCATCGCGCGCAATCTACGCATCGACGCGCTACGCCGCGAAAAGCGTACACGAACTGCAGGTACGGACGACATCGACCTCGAGTTTCAGGTCGACGATGGTCCGTCGCCCGACGCCGGACTGGCCGCGGCGCAGACTGAGTCGCGGGTCCGCAGCGCCTTGGCCACATTGCCGGACGATCAGTTGCGGGTGATCGAATTATCCTTCTTTGATGATAGGGCGCATGCGGAAATCGCCCAGACGCTCCAGATTCCGCTTGGGACGGTCAAATCGCGGTTGCGGCTCGCTATGAATCGGTTGCGCGGCCTGTTGGGTGATTTCTCATGACGATTGTTCACCATCCGCCGGATGAACTATTGACGGCGTTTGCGGCCGGGATGCTCGACCTTGGACAGCATATTGCGGTTGCAACCCACCTGACCGGCTGTCGGCATTGCCGCCGCGTTGTGCACGCTATGGAACACGTTGGGGGCGGGGTCCTGACAGCGTTGCCGGCAACCGCGATGTCTCCGGGGGCGCTTGCTGCCGTTGAAACGCGGCTGGACGGGCTCGCTCCTGCGGTTGCGACCGGATTGAGGAAAGCGGCAACAGGGATCACCGACGTTCCCGGTCTGCCGCCGTTCGTGCGCGATTACCCATCTAGTTCGTGGAAATGGATCGCGCCGAAGGTGCATTTGCGGCCTATCCGAATGCCGGAAGCAAGTGCAACCAGAGTTTTTCTTTTGAAGTCGCAGCCGGGCACCAAGATGATCGAGCACACCCATACCGGCTTCGAGATGACCTGCATCTTAACGGGGAGCTTTGCGCACGCCGGCGGACATTTCGGCCCTGGCGATTTCGACTTTGGGGATGGCGCGACCGATCACGAGGTGATGATCGACTCGTCGGAGGACTGCATCTGTCTGGTGGCGATGCAAGGTGAACTGAAATTGAACGGTATCATCGGCCGTCTGCTTCAGCCGCTGATCAGGATGTGATCGCCCGCAACGCTAGTAGACGTGCCTAGGGAAGCGCCCGGGATGAGCGTGCTCCAGTTTATCTTTCTGGCTGCCGTGGTGGGGCTACTGCTGTCGGCGATCATGACAGCAGCTTGGCAAGCTCAACGGACGACGGGCCATACTGGCTGGATCGACGTATTCTGGACGTTCGGCGTCGGGGGCGTGGCGGTCGTCGCCAGCCTTATCCCGTTGTCTGTACCTCACGCACCGAGCGCGCGGCAAATCGTGGTTGCGGTCCTGATCGCGCTTTGGTCGCTGCGACTGGGCGGCCATATTCTGGTGCGCACCAGGGAGGCCGGGGACGACCCGCGCTACCGCGATTTGATCAAACAATGGGGGGCCAGCGCAAATCTGCGGATGTTGCTGCAATTGCAATCGCAGGCGGCGGTCGGCCTGATCCTGGCGCTGTCTGTCGCACTTGCGGCGCATAATCCGCGAGAGGGTCTCGGTGCGGTGGATTTGCTGGGCATTGCGCTCCTTGTCGGCGCTCTCGCCGGCGAGGCCGTGTCAGACTGGCAGTTGCGGCGCTTCAAATCCGACCCGGGCAATCGCGGTCGGATATGTGAGGAGGGGTTTTGGAGCCTGTCGCGCCATCCGAATTACTTCTTCGAATGGCTCTGCTGGCTCGCTTATCCACTGATCGCGATCGACTTGACGGGCGCGAATCCCCTCGGCTGGATTGCGCTGCTGGCACCTGCCTGCATGTACTGGGTGCTGGTTTACGTCTCCGGAATTCCGCCGCTGGAAGAACACATGCTGCGCTCGCGTGGCGCGCAATTTCGTAGGCTTCAGGCGCGCACTCGGCCGTTTTTTCCGTTCCCAAAAAGATAGTTTGTGCGTCAGACGGCGAATTTCATGGTCACCCAGAAACCTGCCGCTGCGGCAATTGCCCCAAGCAGCGTTCCCCAACCCGCGTCGATTACGGTGAGCGGGGTGGTCCAGTTCCGCAGTGTCGCCTGATTGGTCAAGTCGTAAGTCATGTAGGTGAAGAAGCCGAACAGCGCGCCGTATAGCATCGCCTGCGCAAGGCTTCCGGACTTCAGAGCCGGCAGGATGGCAAAGATCACGAGCCCGATGGGGTAAATCACATAGAAGGCGATCGCGGCGGGGAGATTGACATCCGCGCGCATAATGTCGCCGAGCGTCGGACGATAGAGGCGGCTTGCCATCGATCCAAGCCACGCCATGTCGCAAAGCACGAAGACTGCCAGTGTTGCAAAATAAGCCGTGAAGTAAGTCAGCATCGAGCGCTCATGTGGTAATCGACAGGGCGGGCATCGGCCGAAGCCTTACCCGTCTAACGACGGGAAACGCGCGTTGGATCATCGACCGACTTTGGACCGGGCGCTTGCGTGTTCCTTCCGCAATGGCATGTGAACGTGCAGACTGGGAACGGCGGCTACATCTATAACCCGAACGGCAATCTCATCGCAGACGCGAAACTAACTGTCGATGGCCGAACTGGCGTTGTTACGGGAGCGGCCTTCAATCTGGAACTTGTGCGGATCACAGCCATCGGACTAAGGACCCCCGTAGTTTACCGGATAAGTTCACTTTTGAACATTATTTTGGAACGAATGAGCTCAGCCTCACTTGCCCCGCCGGAGGACTGTAAGCAGCACCAAGGGGGATAGTGAATGGATGACGTAGTTGCGGTTCTGGTCGTCGAGGACGACCAGGTTATTAGGGATTTAGTGGAAGAAGCTCTTTCAGACGGTGGTTTTGAATCGGCC
>NZ_JAFCLS010000028.1 GCF_018131075.1 Bradyrhizobium sp. JYMT SZCCT0428
TGGGCTAATATTTTGAGGACGGCGCACCGGAAGCTCCGCGACACCACGAAATTGGTCAACGTGGTTGCAGCATCCACCACGAATTAGGCTTCCAAATGACTGCAACGGCCCACCTCAGACCTCACTATCGCATCCGGCTTGGCCGACGTCCTTCGAGATCAGTTCCTCATCACTCCTGGGATGCGCGACGGTCGCGAATATGCTTGAGGTCCAAGAAAAGAACCCAGCACTTCTGATCATCTACCTCCGGCGAAGGCCGCCTCGTTAATTAGTGCGATTGGTGCATGACGGTCCTTATAGAGGCTCGTTGGACTGGATGCGCCGCGGTGCCCGTTAGGACGTCGGCGAGCCAAGCTTGTGGATCCCGTCGTGCGTAACAGTCCTTGGTTGCGCCGAAAGCGGTACTGGATCGTTGAAGTTGGCCGATTGCCACTTGGCATTTGTAGTCCTCGCGTAATTTCTGCACCCACAGTCAACTCATGAGAAGATCGTAGTCCCGCCGCAAGATAGCTTGGACGTGGACTGCGGCGCGGGCAGCGGTATTGGCGTCGGCAGCGCCAGCGGCCATCACGCACAGTGACCAATTGAATTCAGTGCGCTCTTCTGTAACGCGGTTGACTGCTACTTCTTGAACGTTGTGGCATCCGGGCATCTTTCGGATCTCTGCCAAAGCTCGTCGTTGCAAATCCGGCAATGGAAGTCGGATCTTGGACATATGGCCCACCTGTTTGAGACCCTGACCTGACTGGGCGGCTGCGGTGTGCGGCACTCAAGACAGAACGAAAGTAGCTAGTGCCGGTTCCGCTCACGTGCGCAACCTTCGGGCTCGCTACCAGCGTTACGAACGACCGGCGCCGATAGTCGGGAAACCTGTCCAGCATCACCAGCAGATTGCCGACGAAGCGATGGATGACCCGAACGAGCGCGCAGACCCAACGCGGCGTGGAATATCATGTCATATCGCTCGTTAGAATAGTCTCAGAACGAAAGGAACATGCAATGGACCGGAACCGAGTTGAAGGAAATTGGAAGGAAGTAAAAGGCAAAGTGAAAGAGCAATGGGGAAACTCACCGACGATGATCTGACTGCCCTAAACGGTCATCGCGACTAATTGGAAGGCGTCTGCAACAGCGCTATGGACTAGCCAAGGATCAGACCCGGAAAGAGGTCGGTAGTTAGGTTTCGACGTTGAAGTAACTCAACTGCGATCTCAGCCCCGTTGTCCCCGAAAAGAGGCCCCGGTTGACCGGGGCTTTATTTGTGCGGGGCATATCTTTCATGGGTTTCCTTCCTCATGGCCTTCCGCTGCTTTTTGAGAGCACCAAGTCGAATGCGTTCTCGTATACGCGCCGTCCGAACTTCTTCTTCATCCGTCTTGCGTTTCTTTTGATGGAGCGCCGGAGACGTCGGCTTAGCGCCAGGCATTCTGGGTAACGATTGCGTTGGCACCGTTGAGCCATGCACCACCGGTTGAATGCTCATGGGTTTCTGCTCATGCGCCTTTGGAATCGGCATCTCATTGCCTCAGATTTTGGCAAAATAAAAGACCATGCGGCATTACACATGGCCTCATACGTCCCGGCTGTTTTTCGAATAGCGACTTATCGCAACCCGATTAAGCCAATCACAACAATTAGGCCCACGAAATGATACTATTCATTCGCGCCTACTCCAGAGTTGCCATGATCTTGAACGCCCGTCGATGGACAAAGTTCCACTCGGCTAATCGCAGCGAATGGCCGCGTTCTTTCCGCCATCTTAAGCAGCCTCCTGAAGCGGGGTATCTTGTTCAACAAGCTGCTGGGTCATCACTTTGAACCGGGCCAATCGTGCAGGACCGAAAGCCGTCGAAATAGCAACATCGGCGGCGTCACGGCCCCTGGCGATGACGATGCGGCCAATGCGAGGATGGTTGTGCCTTGCATCGAAGGTGAACCAGCGACCATCAAGAAACACTTCGTACCACGCACTAAAATCCATCGGAGCAGGGTCGGTGGGAACTCCGATGTCACCAAGATATCCGGTGCAGTAACGCGCGGGGATGTTCATGCATCGGGAAAGCGCAACTGCGAGATGAGCGAAGTCCCGACAAACACCGCGCTCTTCCTCGTGACCTTCGGATGCGGTGCGGTCAGCTCGCGCATGATGATAACCAAATTCAATGCGATTGTGAGCGTAATCGCAAATGGCTTGCGCTCGCTGCCATCCCCCTTGGATACCTCCAAAGAGCGACCACGCAAGATTCGACAGCTTTTCAGTGTCGCAGTAGCGACTGGCCAACAGGAAGGGCAGTACCTCGCCGGGCAACGCGCTTACGTCCCATTGTTGCGCGGTCGCGCACACTTCATCGGGTAGCCCATTATCCTGAACAATAAATTCACTGCGGACTTCGAGCAGGCCGGGTGGCGCTACAAGCCGGGTGCAAATGTTGCCATATGGATCAAAGTAGTCACGTGCTTCCACTTCGACGGAAAACTGCATCGACTGATCAGTGAGGATATCTCCGTCTCGCGACGGATGGCTGGTGAGCATCAGCACTATTGGAACCGCGTGGGGACACTGAAATGCAATATCGTAGCCTGCCCGGATCTTCACAAAAACCTCCTCAGTCCTGTTGAGCTGGGCAAGTCAAATTTGCACCTCTTTGTTCCTGAGGTAATCGAACAAATGTTGCTCTGAGCAGCAGAGCGAGCCCCTTTAACGAAGAATTCGCTCCGATCGCGACCATGAAGTTCCGCGAATAGGTGATCGATTTCACGAATTCTCAATCAAGCAGGCGTCACACAATGCTGGCTAAGCTGTGGTCTGCTCATTCCAGCGCATGTCGCCACTCAATCCACACGCCCAGTCCGAACGGTGGCAGTATGATGCTACTGAGCTGCCGACCAAGCGGTATTGGAACGCCCGCGTCTGACGTGCTGGCATATCTGCCCACCTACGAGTCACACGCCCTCTATCTGAAACGTAATGGCTCATTGCTGGCCGTGAGGAACGGTAATTAAAGAGAGCGGATTTTGAACCTGAGAGCCTTACAGAGTGACACCCGGGCGCGGATTACCGGCCCGGGCGACTCTCAGGCGCGTGTATCCAGCGAAATCTCCAGCTGGCTGGCCTTCACGGCGACCGCGCCAACAGTGCGCTTCAGTGACTTTGAGATCTTGGCGACTCCGACACGTTTCTTAGCCAACGATCTTAATACCTTGACGTCGTTCTTGGACCAAACGCGCTTTACAATTTTCTTTATAGTTTTAGCCATTGTCACTCCGATTTTGGTGACGGGCCTTTTATCACGCGACACCGCAAGGGCAACGTTATTGTTTCCTCAATCAAGCATTCACTAATATTTGTCGCGTTTTCTGAGACACTCTATGAGCATGCAGCAACGAAAGAGATTGTGCCGCTACACCGCGCACACCCTGTACAGGCTGCGGCAGGACTTGGAAGCTGGCTTCCACCTAGACCGAGCTGGCGCGCATCTCCGGTACTCGCGAAAGACACAAAAACAGATGAAGCGTTAGGACGCTCGAAAGAACGTTGCGGAGAAATTTTGCACAGGACGGCTGGCCCCGCCTACACCATCATGAATGCTAGCTTTTGCGCGTAATAGCGCCGTCCTGATGGGCGCCATGCGCTCGCGGGAGGATTTTACATCCGCCCTGTTTCGACTGCATTCAGACTGAATTGGCAGACACGCGCTCGATCTGCCCCATGTCGTTGTGAAGAATGGCCTGCTCGTTACCGACCTTCCATCGGATGGTCACACCCGCCCAACTAGTTCCGGTGATCGTGCCTAGGTCGTTCTTGTCAGAATTCCAGCACACTAGGTCACCTACTTTAAGTGCTGTCGATTGAGTGCCAGTCATGATTTCGATCGCACCCTTTCTATACGCGCCATCTGTTTGCTCCGCAGCCGAACCTGCCGTAATCGGATTCGTCGCCAAGAGAGAGAACTTGGTGGACCTTGACGCCCACTGAACAACTCGTACGAAGATCGACTAAGCTAAATCCTAGTATCGCTACGGATCGAGACTTAGCTACTGCCCAAACCCATTCTATATTCGGGCAGCGTGGTTCACGCGAGCTTAAACTCGGCGTTAGCGGCTTCTTTCGCCAAACCGGGAACCTAAGAACAAGGCATCGAGCTCCTCAACACTTGTCCGCGAGACTTTCGCATGGTCCAGCTTGACCTGGTAAGTAAGGGCTCTGTGGAATTCGGCCGGATGAGCTATTTCACATAGCTCGGCTGGGGCGTCCAGGAGCCTATGCAGCGATTGCCCTGCCTCAGCAGGAGCAATAAAGGACATGATCTCGCTGTCCTTAGGATGCTCAACCTGAGCCCCTATGATTTCCCCTTGCGCATCCCGGATAAGTAACATGCGGCGGAGCCACGATCACGTCTGGGCACCTTTGAGACATGCCTGCCTATCCTGGAATGTCCGTTCACCGGGATAGACTGGAAGTCGCCGTGGTTCGGCCAAACCGAGGCGAATGACCCACCACTGACTTCGGCGCCTCGCCGGCTAGGGTCACATGATTCAATAGACCGCGAAGCCCTCGGTTAGCCGCAATCAACTCTACGGCGCAAAACTGAGCTCCGCCGAGGGTCGAATCGATGCCGGTGTGAGATGCAACCGAGCCGCGGCACGTCGGTCGCGAATCGCACCTGGCTTTCCACTTCTTCAGATCACTAGGAAATCAACGGTTGTCAGGCTGAGGCCTAGGGTAACGGTTGCAAACTGGATCGCCGCACCGGCGCCATTGCCATCCGCATCATACGTCAGAGCGCCGTTCTGACTGTTGTAGATGATACGGTCGTCCGCATCATGGGCCGCCGAACCAATGTGGAACTCGGCCGACGTCACGTTGCGTGCAAGATTTCCCGGCGTCGCGAGCGTCGCGAAGATGGAATTCTCCAGATAGACCGTATCAGCTGCCACGCTGAAATCGGAGATCGTATCAACGTTGGCGGCACCGAGCGTTGTGTTGAACAGAAAGTAATCCTGCCCGCCCCCGCCGGTCAGCGTGTCGATGCCGCCGCCGCCGTTAATAAGATTGCTGCCGTCGTTGCCGATCACCGTATTGGCGATACTGTTGCCGGTGAGATTGATTGAGTTAGCCGAGCCCCAGCGAAATGCTTCCAGTCTTTCGACCGACGTGTTTTCGGCGAGAGTATAACTGACGGTGGTTATCACTGTATCCGAGCCTTCGCCTGTCACTTCGGTAACGATGTCGCCAGCGTTGTCGACCATATAGGTGTCGTCACCGCCGCGTCCGATCAGTGTATCGGCGGCGCCGCCACCGTCGAGCGTATTTGCTTCCCGGCCACCGGTGATCGTGTTGGCGAGGTCGTTGCCAAGGCCGTACGAGGCACTCACCAGGTTGAGGTTTTCGACATTGGCGCTGAGCTGATAGTTCGCCGTCGCATTGACCGTGTCGATACCCTCGTTGGCGTATTCATGGACAGCATCGAGACTGTCGCGGACGATGTAGGTATCATTGCCGATGCCACCGTAAAGCTGGTCGTCTCCCAATCCACCGTTCAGCGTATCGTGGCCCTCCAGGCCGAAAAGCGTGTCGTTGCCGCCGTGGCCGGACAAGACGTTGTCCAGGCTGTTGCCGACGATCCCGTTGTCCAGGGTGTTCCCTTCCCCGTTCAGGGCGATGGGCGAATACAGCACCAGGTTCTCGACATTGCTCGTCAAAGTATAGTTCGGGAGCCGCGAGTACACGGTGTCGCGCCCCTCGCCGCTGTATTCGATCACCTGATCTCCGGTATTTTCGACGATGTAAGTGTCGTCATTCAGCCCGCCGCTCATGACGTCGCCGCTAGAGCCGCCATCGAGGGTATCGTTGCCCGCACCGCCATAGAGCGTGTCGGTGTTGGTTTCACCGTAAAGCTCATCGTCACCGGCGCCTCCATAGAGGGTGTCGATGCCGCTGCCGCCCCAAATGTCATCGTGACCTTCATAGCCCCAGATGTTATCGTCGCCCTGCATGCCATAAAGAGCGTTGTTGTACATGTTGCCGCTGATATCGTTGTTCAGGGCATTGCCGACGCCCTGAAAGGCGTCTTCGTCCTGAAAGAACTGCAGGCGCTCGACGTTGGATGGGAGCGTGTAGCTGATGCGGGAGATGACCGTGTCGTACCCGGCGTTTAACGCATTGGTTTCGCTAACCTGGTCGTCCACCTGGTCGACGATATAGGTGTCGTTGCCGGCTTCACCGTACATTTCATCTGCTCCGGTGCCTCCGTCGAGCCAATCCTGTCCATATCCTCCGGACAAGATATCGTTTCCGGCGTGACCGTAAATGAAGTCGTCTTCGTCAGTGCCGATGAGTCCCAGCGTCACCGTGCCGAACAACCAAGGCAGGCCGCCATCGCTGAATTCGGTTCCGTGCTTGATAGCCATGTCCTAGTCCCCTGTGCTTGAAAGGAAGAAGACCGTGCGTCCCCTTGACCCGCGACCATCAATGTCAGGAAAGGCTCGGTTGGGCTGTTACCTGGGGAACAGGTTCAAACGCGTTTGTGCGGAAGATCACATGCTTTGGCCGGACGTTGCGACATGGCGTGGTGCGCCGAAGAGTTTCGCAATCGCGTCGCACATTGCGCAGACAAAATGCACATCGGCCACGATCCCGCCGCCATCAACGACGCCAAACGAGCCGTCAAGCAGCTGTTCAAGAGGGTATTTCAACTTCACTAATCGGATGACGCTAAATGTCGGCCACACGCCCGCCGATCCTGGCAATGTCCGTTCACCGGGGTAGACCGGAAGTCGCCCAGGTCCGGACAAATCGACGCGAATGACCCAAAGGAGACCTCCGCGCTGGCCTGATGGGCGGTCGGCGTGCTACGGCGCTTTCAAGACTAACTGAATACTTTTAATGCTCCAATGCTGTCGTCATTCGCAGTCACAGTTCCGTTCTTCGCACTCATCCTGCTCGGCTACCTCGCCGCACGTCGAAGCATGTTGTCCCATGCCGCAATTCCGGGCCTCAACGTCTTTGTAATGTACTTCGCACTGCCATCCGCGCTGTTTCGCTTCGGCATGAACACGCCTTTGCTGCAGTCGCTCGGCCCCGGAGTACTCGCAATCTACTCTCTGTGTGCGCTGCTGATGATTGCTCTTACCATCGCACTGACATGGCGCGGCTCGGTAAGCCTGAAGGATGCTGCATTCGGGGCGCAGGTCGCTGCCTTTCCCAATACGGGATACATGGGGCTGCCGTTGCTGATTACGTTGGTTGGTCCAGCGGCAGCGGGGACAATGATCTCGACCATCGTTGTCGACATTGTCCTGACGAGTTCCATATGCATCGCCCTTGCGCAGTGGCAGGAGGCATCCAAGCACGGCCACCGCGTCGCAATCGCTATGGCTTTGCGCGGGGCGGCGTTAAATCCGCTGCCTTGGGCCATTGCGCTGGGCGCGGCAAGCTCGGCCACCGGTCTGAAGCCGGTCGGCCCGATCGACGCAATCCTTCGCATGCTTGCTGATGCAGCTACGCCCGTGGCGCTCTTCACAATTGGAGCCGTGCTGTGGCTTGCCAGCAGATATGCCCATACTGGCATACCCGTGTCTCAGTATTTGCCGGTCGCGCTGCTCAAACTTCTTGTGCACCCGACGTTGGTAGCCCTTGTCGGAAAAGTTGGCCAAGATCTCGGCGTTGGGATATCCGACTTCGAGATAATGGTACTGACGCTGACGGCGGCGCTTCCAAGTGCAAGCAACGTGTGGGCGCTCGCCGAACGTTACGGGGCCGACAATGGCCGAATCGCTCGGATCATCTTAGCGTCCACACTCCTTTCCTTTCTCACCCTAAGCGGTGCGGCCTGGATGCTGCTGGACCGCTGAGTTCTGCGACCCGCGGCGGTAGTCAGACCGCTCACGGTTGTCGTATAACGAGGCCATGGTTGTGACCTGCTCCCCTGAAACGCCCCCGGTTTTGAGTTAGGGTTCTGTTCTCCTGAAGCGCTCCCCAAAACTAGGCCAGCCAGTGCTGGAGCGACATGACGGAGTTTCGGTTCGCCGGCAGCAGGAGCCTCCTACCGCTCTGCGCATTGCACACCTTTATAGAGACGCGCTTTTGGTTAGACTGCTTCACGGCGAAAGTGCGCAATCTTACAGCTTGGGAACGAGAGACCAATGGCACGCACCGGTACAGGAAACTACAGCAGCCCGCTGACGACGTCGCGCACGCTTCTGCTCGAGGATGGGTCCGACAATAAATTTCGTTTGATGGTAGACAATCTTGTCGCATTCGCAGCCCAGCTACAGCAGTTTCGACAAGCAATAGCTCGCCGAATGGGTCTTTCCCCGCCGCAGTACAACATTTTGATGATCCTCGCGCACAACGGAGGAACTGACACACCAATTGGCTATGTGGCCAAGCGCTTGCGGGTAAGTGTCCCATTCGTAGTGAAAGAAACGCAACGTCTCCATAAAATGGGTTTCCTGGAAAAACAGGTGGATAAGAAAGATCGCCGTCGCCTAACCCTGATTCTCACTCTCTCGGGTAGGAGGGCCGTTGAGAAAATCGCACCATTTCAGCGTGACGTAAACGATGCCCTTTTCGCGACTTTAGACCGCAATGGCTTCAATAATCTCATTCGACTCACCAACGGCCTTCTGGGATCCTGCCACGACGCTCGCACCAGGATTAGCGTTCCGCCCATGCGATCGGGGAAGCAGGCAAGGGGTTAGTTTAGCGGCAATGGATGTTCCGACGCAGCGCCAATAGGACTTTTGCTGAGTTCCCGGTTGCACGGGACTAAGCTAAATGGTGTCGCCAAAAGCTACGAACTGAACCATTACCCACCGAGATATGCTTCGCGAATCTTCGGATTGGCGAGAATCTCGGCGCTAGTCCCCTGTTGAACCATTGTGCCCGATGAGAGAAGGTAAGCACGATCACTCAGTTCCAGTGCCGCCAAAGCATTCTGCTCCACCATGAGAACTGTCGTGCCCTGATTTTTGACCTCCGCGATAAAGCGAAACGTCTGTTCGACAAGGTTGGGTGCGAGACCTAATGAAGGTTCGTCGAATAGAATCATCTTCGGTCGGCTCATCATTGCTCGCGCGATTGCGAGCATTTGCTGCTCTCCACCGGACAGAGTGCCCGCAGCTTGTGTGCGACGTTCGCCAAGTCTCGGAAACCGCTCAAAGAACTTTGTGATATCCTTTGCGATGAGTGGCTTATCGCTGCGAAGGTAAGCTCCCATGAGCAGGTTTTCCGTGACGGTTAGCTGCGGGAACACCCTCCTACCTTCGGGACAGTGAGCTATCCCACTCATCAACACGGCTCTGGCGCCGCAGTTATCAAACGACTTACCGAGAAAGCTGATTTGGCCTTGATAGGAGACAAGACCCGAAATCGCCTTGAGCATTGTCGACTTGCCGGCGCCGTTTGCGCCGATGAGCGTAACAAGCTCGCCTTCCCGCACCTCCATCGAGATGTCGTGCAGTGCAGGGACGGTTCCGTACTTCACACCAAGGTTGTTGATCTTAAGCATGCCCCAACCCCTGACCAAGGTAAGCGCGAATAACTTCGGGGTCGTTCTGTACTTCTCGCGGGCTCCCTCCGGCAATAATCCGGCCGTTGTTTAATACATAGACTAGATCCGAGATGGACATCACCATATGCATGTCATGCTCAACGAGGAGTACCGTGATTTCACGGTCTCGAATGGCGCGTATGAGATCCATGAATTGACGCGTTTCATAGGGATTCAGACCTGCAGCCGGCTCATCCAAAAGAAGGATCGTTGGTTGTGCAGCCAACGCCACCGCTAAAGCAAGATGTCGTTGCTCACCATACGAAAGAGCCCGCGCCAAGACGTCGCGCCGCCTTTCCAGTCCGACGAACTCCAATAATTCTACAGTCTCTTTGCGTAGACGCTCCTCCTCATCCCGGACGGCTCTCGAACGAAAGATCGCTCCCACGAACTCTGCGCTCCCGCGCAGGTGGAGAGCAGTAAGAACGCCATCGAACACAGTGCAATCGCTAAATACGCTCGTTCGCTGGAATGTCCGCACAACACCCAACTGCGCGATCTCCGGCGGAGACAAGCGCGTTAGGTCGCGGCCCTTATATAGGACCTGGCCTGCGCTCGGCCGGAGGAAGCCCGTCATCACGTTGAAGGCTGTCGTTTTCCCGGCACCGTTGGGGCCTATCAGGCTCACGATTGAGCCTCGCTCAACCGCAAAAGTCATATCCGAAATTGCTAACAAGCCACCAAATCTGACTGCTATTTGATTGATCGCCAGGCGATCGGACGATAACAGGGACGTCATGTGTTCGCCTCACTGTTCATTCTCGCCGACTTGGATTCGTTTGACGCGCTCGATGGTCGCTTGAGTAATGCAGGAACAATTCCGCGAGGCAAGAAGAACACGATTAGGATCATCGCGACGCCATAAATAATCAGTTGCAGTTCCGGACGAACAAGCTGACGTAACAACTCGGGGAGGAGACCGAAGATCAAGCCGCCGACTACGGGCCCCAACAACGTCCCTTTTCCGCCTGTCATCACCATGATGACCATGGTCACTGTATAGATGAACATGAAGACATCTGGATCAATCACGCGCACATAGTGAGCGTACATAGCGCCCGCTCCTCCGGCCATCGCGGCTGAAATCGCAGTAGCTAGGACGAGATAGCGCGTCACCCTTATGCCGACAGAACGAGCGAGAGGCTCATTTTCGCGTAACGCGACCAAGGCACGGCCGACACGCGAGTGGACGATGCGATCTAAGATCCAGTAAGCAATGATGCCCAAGATCAAGACGACGTAGTAGCTCTCCATACGTCCTTGAATGGGCACTATCCCGTGTCCCGGCAGCCAGAATGAAAGTGGTGGGATATTGGTCAAGGCCATGGGCCCATTGGTCAAGCTCACCCAATTCAGTGCAACCATCCGAGAGACCTGAGCGAACCCGATTGTCAAGATTACGAAAAACGCCCCACGCACACGAAACGCTAGCTTGCCGATTATCCATCCGAACACTCCCGCAAAGCAGATGCCCAGGACGAACGCTATCCAGACCGGAAGCGCCGGAACGACAATAGGCTCCTCCGCTCCATAGTGGAATTCGAAGCCTAGAGAAAAGAGGGCGCTCACGTAAGCACCGATCCCAAAAAAGGCAACATGTCCCAGGCTGAGCTGCCCGGCATAACCAAGCAGGAGGTTCAAACTCATCGCGGCGATAACAAGTATGCCCGCTGAAGTGAGCGTGAAGAGCACATACTGGTTCGTGACCCCAAATGGCAGCACTGCAAGGATCGCAGCCAGACACAACGCAATGTTACGCTCGGTCATCCCGTACGCTCCCGCGGTGCAAAGAGGCCTTGCGGCTTCAATAATAGAACGAGGATAATAAGGATAAACCCAATTGCATCTCGATAGCCCGAGTCGATGTAGCCAGCGCCGAACTCTTCCGCCAACGCAAGTATGAATCCACCGATTGTTGCTCCGACGATGTTCCCAAGTCCTCCAAGGATAACAACTGCGAATGCCTTCAGCGTCACGAGATCGCCCATTATCGGGATGACGACGAAGACTGGCGCAAGCAGAGCGCCCGCCGCAGCCGCAAGACCGGAGCCGATCGCGAAGGTGAGCGTGAACATCTGGTTGATCTTCACTCCCATTAGCGAGCTTACATCGGGATCTTGAAATGTCGCTCGTATCGCAATCCCGAATTTTGTTCTGTTCAGAATCAGATAGAATACGGCAAGGAGAACTAGCGCAGCAAGCAACACGAAGATGCGAAGTGGCGCGACGGAGACGGAGCCAATCACCAAAGGCTCCGTCGGGAAGGGTTGCGGGACAGATTTCGCTACCCCGCCCCAGGTCAGGAGCTCCAGATTCTGTAGCGCGATCCATGCACCAATCATCACAAGCATGACTGTGTCCATGTGCGCGCCCTGAAGCGGCCTAAGTAGCACGTACTCGATCACCGCGCCCAGAAGCACGCCGAGGAGAACTGCGATAAGCAAGCCGAGGAAAAAGTTGAGACCTAGTGGACCGATTAGCAGGTACGCCATGTAGGCGCCGAAAGTGTACAGTTCGCCATGCGTGAAGTTGGCGACCTTCATGACCCCGAAAATGAGCGTTAGCCCAATTCCGAGCAAGGCATACGTGCCGCCGAGGACGACTGCGTTCAGAACGTGCTGCAACAACTGATCCATGAGCTTGCTTTCTTACTCAAGAAGGACCAGCAACTAAGGTTTTATGACTTTGCCGTCTTTTATCTGAACGATGAATATACTGGGTATGCTTTGCCCGCTTTCAGAGCCATCTGGCCCTACCTTAGTAAACTTGATGTCGCCGTTGACGCCCTTGACGTTAACATTCCAGAGCGCTTGTCGGATCGCTTCGGGCTCAGCCTTTCCCGCATCCTTGATTGCCTGAACCGCTGTCAAGATTCCGTCGTAACCACGGTACCCGTCCGTCAACCCAGCAGCATTATAGCCCTTCTTTTTCCACTCGTCGACGAACGTGCGAGCGACCTCCGCGTGTGGGGCGGCGTCAAGAAACCAAGGAGTAAAGAACACGATATGGTAGCTACCATTGGCAGCATTGCCCGCCTGCTCGATCAATTGATCGGGCGCCGTCGCCCCGCCAGTGCTGACAATTCGCTGCGGTAAACGCTGTTCTTGGGCTTGCTTCAGAACTAGGGTGAGTTGCTCGATGCTTGTTGTAACGAACAACGTGTCACCACCGGCCTGTTTAATCTTGGCAAGTTGTGCCGAGAGATCCGTTGCATCTGCCGTCATTCTCTCGACCGCGCCGATCTCGATACCCTTTGAGCGCAATAGCTTGGTAAACTCGTCGGCTGCGCCGCGCCCCCAATCGTTGTTCACGACCAGCATGTCCGCTTTCTTGATCGCTGGATTGAACTTATCCAGAAGAGTCTCGCCGAACGCCTTAGCTTCCAACGAGGAGGGAGGAGAAATTCTGAATATCCAGGGGTTTCCCGAATTAGTGACTTTGCTGGAGGACGCGGTTTCAACGATCATCGGAACCTTGTAGTCCAGCAGGCGAGGCATAATTGCGAGGGTCAAAGTTGATCCCCATGCTCCAAGCAGGACAGGTACCTTGTCTCCGCTCAAAAGTTTTTCGGCGGTAGCGACCGCCTCCTTAGGGTTGCTCTTGTTGTCCTCGAGGATCAATTGAATTTGTCGACCAAGAACACCGCCTGACCTATTGACGACGTCGACCGCGACCTTTGCGCCGTTGGCGACGTAAGTTCCTGATGCGGCAATGTCGCCAGTTAGTGGCTGGCTCATTCCGATTTTAATTGGCTCGTTGGCGGAAGCAGACGTAATCGACAAGAACGCGGCGATAAGAGGTAATGTCTTGCGCATGATTCCATCCCTATGCTGTTTGAATTCGATCGTCTCAGTTCGAGTTATTGCTCGACTTCTATGGTTGCGAATTTTCCTCGCCAGAACACCAGGGGAGTTCGGGACGGATTTGCGTTAATCCTCAAAACACGCCCCACGTAAATTATGTGATCGCCTCCGTCGTAGCTCGCGTATTTCTCGCATTCGAGAGTTGCGGCTGCTTGCGATATGAGTCTGCAGCCAAATGCGCCCATTTCGAATTCGACGTCCTTCCATTTTTCGCCGAGAGATATCGCGAACTGCTTCGCTAACGGTAGTTGCCCCTCATGAAGAACATTGATGGAGAAGTGCTTCGATCCCTCGAACGCTGGGTGGCTGCGCAATTTTCGCGCCATACTGAACAACACCAGAGGCGGATCGAGGGAAACAGAACTGAAGGAATTTGCCGTCACGCCTATCGCTTCTCCTTCAGGCGAAGTCGTCGTAATGATTGTGACCCCTGTCGCGAAGCTTCCGACGACCTGCCTAAAGTCTTCAGGCCGTATCTGATCTAGTGGAGCAGACTTGCCCGAGCTTTCTTGTATCGCTATCGACCCGCTCATTCTAAACTCCATAGTGCTTGTAGTTAGAGTAGCCCCAACGTCGTCACCCGTTCTCCCTGCGATACTGATCCCATCGTAGTGGTGCGAACGATCAAGCCATCCTGAGGCGCCTTTACAACTTGCACCTCATCTCCAAAGACGTTTATGACTCGGCAGAGCAAGTCATTAGTTCGCACCTCGTCGCCAAGTTTCGCCACCGGTACCAATAAACCGCCGTGGTTAGCGCGAATGCCGAGGAAATCGCGCATTTTGTAAGTCTTCGCCGGCAGTTCGCGCTCGCCATCGATCATACCCAACGACTTCAGAACGTTGGAGACACATCTGGCTCCGGTTGCGACACATTCCTCTTCAAGCCGTCCTCCTTCTCCAATTTCGAAGGTAAAGCAGGGAACATTCGCCTTGCATGCTTCGACACAGAGAATGCCGTCGGCGACGTACATCCCTTTGTCGCCCTTCATGATCCAGCCGCTTCCCATGTCTTCGGCCATTTGGTGCGCGCGCACAGCGGCGGGACCTGTACTGGTGTGCGGAAGGATTGAAATAGGGACATACCGTCCACCACGGGTCGGAGTGTGGATGTCGAGCGCATAGTCGCATTCGCGGATCAGTGAAAAAATCGCTGCTGCGAAGATCTGCGCGACGTTCCCGTTTTTATCACCCGGAAAACAAGTCCAGGCGTCGTGCGGCACCTGATCGAGCGGCGACTTCAGGAACTGGGACACCGGTAGCCGATGATCCGACTGAAGGGCCAAGGGATGCTGGACTGGAACGCAGACAATCCTTCCGCCAAGCTTGGTCGGATCAACTTGGGCCAGCGCGCGCGCCAGGATAGCGATGCCATTGACTTCGTCACCGTGAATCGCCGCGCCAAGATAGAGTGTTGGTCCTGTTCCCGTCCCGTTAACCACCACTAGAGGTAGGGACACGTTGCTTCCATCTGCCAAATTCAGGACGGGAATTGAGCCGCGCTTCTTTTCGCCAGGCCCCACTTCGAGGTTTGCAACTCTGAACGACTTTGACATTGCCACCTCACTCAGCAGCAGCAGCTTGAGACGATTTTGCCAGCACCGGCGACGGATATCCGGCCAATACTTTTCCGACCATTCCTGTCGCCTGACTCCAATTAAAATTGCGGTAGGCCATATTGGTCGTAACCGTTCGGGGACCGGAATAGAACATTTCGTATTGAGAGTGACGGGAGGCGAATTCCGAGCCGAGCGCATCCCAAGCGAGCTTAAATAGCTTCACTCGATCAACCGCGTCTCCAGTTGCAGAATACTGCGTCCGCGCGATCACATCCGCGATCTCTGGGTTTTGGAAATCCTCCACACTGGACGGGAGCATCAACACGCCACCTCCTGCGAGCTCCCGTATCGTTGCGATCACGCGCGGATAGAGACGCTGCTGGTAGACTTGAGCTCCATACAGGATGTCCTTGTTCGGCATGAAGTACTCGCCATAAGAGTGGCCGGCGGTCTCCATAGCGTATACGTATGCCTCGATGGTACTCACTTCTGAGCTAAGTTCGCCTAACGTCTCGCGAACGGAAGGGAAGTTGATTGTTCCGATGGCTTCGGTGATCTTGTGAGCCAATCCGACCAGGAAGCGGAGCTTCACCATCAGGCGGATCGCCGCCTGATAGTTCTGGTAAGAATGCGTCGGTGCCACATGCCACTGAGCAAGCTGAGCATCAGTATCGCGATGAACGAACACACGGTCCCACGGAATCTTGACTTCATCAAAATAGAGCAGGGCATCGTTTTCATCGAAACGCGAGGAAAGGGGATAGTCGAATACCGAAGGCGCGGCCGACTCGTACGACCGTCGGGACATCAACTTCAAGCCCTTCGCGTTAATCGGAACTGCTGCCGTGAACGCGTAGGCCTCCTCGCCCTTGGCCAGCGGACGCAGTGTAGTGACAAGCACCTCGTTTGAAAGGATGGCGCCGGTGCCGAGCATTTTGGACCCACGAACCGTGATCCCCTCGGCGTCTTCGTCGCATATGGAAACCGCAAGGTCCGCGTTTCCACCAGTGCCGGTCGCCTTAGATCGATCCCCCTGCGGATCAATAATTACATATGAAAGATAGAGGTCGTTGTCCCTTGCGTACTTATAGTACTCGCGAACGTTACCGGCCTTGCCGCCCTTGTGCTTTTCGTAAACATCCGAGCCGATAAGCATAGCGGAAATAGACGACGCAACGTGATCGGGCGAACGTCCCATGAAACCTTGGTGGAGTTCCGCCCATGCTGTTAGCGCTTTTCGCCGCTCGACAAGGTCGGCGTGCGACTTCGGCAATTGCCAGGCACGATTGACGCGCTTGCCCCCCGGCACTTCGAAGGTCATCAATTCTAGATTTTCAGGCTTGGACTGAAACTCGTAAAGACCCGCAATTGAGCGCGCTGCGTTTCGATACGACGGATCGGTTGTCACATCGGCAATGCTTTTCCCATTAACAAACACAGCCCTGCCGTCCTGTAGGCTACGCAGATGTTGCTCGCCGTTTTTGGAGATATTCGCTGACATGCCAGCCTCTCGTTCGTGTTCGCTCACACCATTTAATTCAGTTAGTGAACTATTTTGGGCGGGCCATGTCAACAACTTTTCCGCTTCGCAGGCGCAACAACCAACAACTGATTGGATCTCTTGAATTTATTTGGCTATGAAGGCTGTGCACTAAGAGTGAGAGCCATGAAGAAGCAGAACAGTCGAGCTACGGTTTTCCCGCCGACAACTATCTCGGCGCCGGCACTTATGGTGGACGGAGGAGATGACGCCTTCCGGCGTCTAGTGGACAACCTGATGTTGTTCGCCGATCAGATTCAGGATGTTCGGCAGAACCTTTCCACCGCGATGGGTGTGACACAACCTCAATATAAAATTTTGATGATTCTAGCGCACGACGACGAACATAGCGGCATGACGCTCAAGCGGTTAGCGAATGAGATGAGTGTCAGCCCCTCCTTCGCCGTTCTCGAAACGAAGAAGCTCATTGAAAGAGGACTGCTTCAAAAGAAGGCGAGCGCCACAGATGGCCGAAGCATCAACTTGCATCTCACTGACGAGGCCATCCAATTGATAACGGAGATCGGTCCAATTCAAAGACGTGTTAATGACAAGCTGTTTGGCGGGCTGAGTCGGAATAACTTCAGATTGCTTGCGCAAATCGTCGACAAGTTGATTGCCGGCTATCAACCGGCGCTGGACGAAGCCCGCAAGCATGCATTTATTCGATGAAAAATGGCGCGTCGGAAACAGAGAATCATTGAGCCCTTTTAACTGGGCATGACAATTAGCTGCTTCAGCGAGTGAGAGTCATCTCCGCACCCGATAACCAAGGATTATGAGACCAAAATCGATGGCTATTTGATGCTGTACGCGAAAACAGTTAGGCAGAACTCGTGAGCGCCGCCCCTTTACTCGGCTGCGTTACAACCTCCCAAACACTTAAGTCGCCCAAGCGGGCGACTTTTTTTTTGATTCCGGTTGAACGATGTTTAAGCCAACCGATTCATCGCCATCTGCATCAGTACGCCGCTACTGCTCCATCAGACCGAGGGTCAGTTGCGCCTTCGAGAACTCCATCTGAGCGTCTTACGATTGCACCGGCGTGCCCAACCGTACTTGAATAGCTCTCAAGTACATCGACTTGATGGCCAGCATCCCTGAGCGCTTGGACGACATCACTTTGCATCCGATCCTCAACTTTCAGTGTTACGCTATCCTCACCCCAGGTCTTTCCGAGTAACCACCGCGGAGCTGAAACGGCTTGTTGCAGGGGCATATCGAACAAACCATACCGCGAAAATACGGCGGCTTGCGTCTGCGGCTGTCCTTCGCCGCCCATCGTGCCGTAAACCATGCGACGACCGTCGCTAAACACTGCTATCGCCGGATTTAGTGTGTGGAATGGCTTCCTGCCTGGTTTGAGGGTATTCCAATCGCCAACGAGTCGGAATGATGATCCGCGGTTCTGCCAGCAGATTCCGGTTTGCGGCAGTACGACTCCCGAGCCATACTCATAATATATCGATTGTATGAAGCTTACTGCGCGGCCCTTTCCATCAATTGCCCCGAGCCACACTGTGTCGCCAGGCATTGCAACATGAGGCCACGGTAAGGCACGCTGCATGTCGATAGAGTTAACAAGGCGGTTAAGGGAACCCTCGGTAAGGAACGAGGACGGATCCGCAGTCATGTGAGACGGATCGCCGACGTGCCTATCGCGGATCAAGAACGCCTGCTTCGTCGCTTCGACAAGTCCGTGCACATGTTCAACGCTTTCGCCGGCGCGGACTTGCAACCGATCGAAAATGCCCATTATCATGAGTGACGCAAGCCCCTGCGTTGGAGGAGGTGTGTTGTAGAGAGTGGCTCCGCTCAAACCAACAGACAGGGGAATCGCACGAATTGCTCTGTGCCCTTGCAAATCCTCTTCAGTGATCGGCGAACCTATCTCGGCTAGATCCGCGGCGATCGAATGCGCAAGCGCGCCTTCATAAAAGCTTGCAAAGCCATCCTTGACCAACCTGAGTAGGGTATCCGAGAGCGCAGGCTGCCGCAGAACATGCCCATCTTTCGGAGGTTCTAGACCTACAAGAAAGGTGTCAGCGAAACCCGGTTGATGCCGCAGTTCCGCCAATTTGCTCGCTGTGAGATCGGATTGGCTACGCGTGACCACAATTCCTTGCTTGGCGTAGTAGATCGCATCTTCCAACAGTCGACCACGTGCCAGCGGAGTCTGCCAATGGCGGGTACTATCGAGCGCCAGCTGCCAGCCCGAAATGGTCCCCGCGACCGTATTCGTCGCCAACGGTCCTCGTGCTGGGATGGCAGAATAGCCACGTGCGGAATAGTACGGGAGACTTGCGGCCCGAGCTGCGCGACCACATGCGTCAATAGCATAGATCTCTTTTCCCGGTTCGGATATCAGCCAGAATCCGTCTCCGCCTATTCCAGTCATATGAGGATAGACCACACTAAGACAGCCCGCCGTCGCGATCGCAGCCTCGACCGCAGTACCACCGTCTTTCAGCACCTGTAGACCCGCTTGCGAGGCCAAATGATGGGGCGAGGTCACCATGCCTCGTCGCGCTCGCGGAGTTTCAATCATGGTTTGGCCGAATTGCGAATTGAAGCACGTTCTCGGAGCTTCTGTCCGTGCATTGACGAACAGCTGTGACATTCAGTTTCATTTTTCGGTGGCCTCCTTAGATGAAAGGATATCGGACATGAACAGATTGATCAGGACATGGCCGATGCGATTTGTCGGCGTCCTTACATGTCGAGACGACTAGGGGTACTGTCATCGCACTGACTTCGCAGCAGCGACAAAGGCGATTACCCTATCTTGCCCTGCCAGTTAACTCATCAAAAGCAGCAAGTGCTTTCCCACCATAGACAGTAGACGGGCCGCCTCCCATCTCAATTGCAACGGCAATCGTGTCGACCACCTCCTCGCGGCTGGCGCCATGTTTGATCGCATTTTGGATATGGAAGACAAGGCACCCTTCGCACTTCGAGCTAATTGCGATCGCCAAGGCCATTAACTCCTTGGTTTTCACCGAAAGCGCTCCCTCTTTTCCGACGGCATTCATCAGACCCTGGAATGACCGCATCACCTCTGGTAGCGCCTTGTAAAGGTCCAGAGCTTCCTTGCGAACGTCATTGGAAACTTGTTCGTAGTTCATTTCGTGGATGCTCCTATTTTCAAGCGCGCAACGAAGAATAGATCGGGTGCGCGTCGCACAGGTCGCGCACCTCTTTTGCAATCCGTTCCACTCGAACCTTCTCGGGATCGCCCTTCGCAAGTTCAGTCAATCGTCTAAGGATTAGCGAGCCGACTGTCCGAAATTCCTGCTCTCCAAATCCTCGCGACGTCCCAACGGATGAACCGAGCCGAATTCCAGAAGTGAGGGCTGGCTTTTGCGGATCGAAAGGAATCGCATTCTTGTTACAGGTGAGTCCCACTTGCTCAAGCGCAGTCTCGGCCGCCTTGCCAGTAATTCCGAGAGGCCTGAGATCGACAAGCGCTAAATGACTGTCTGTCCCTCCCGAGACAATGGATAGACCTCCCTCCGCTAGAACCGCGGCCATCGCTCGAGCGTTCTCCAACATCTGACGCGCGTAGATCTTGAAGGAGGGCTCGAGAGCCTCTCCGAACGCGACCGCTTTGCCTGCGATTACGTGCATCAACGGTCCGCCCTGAACACCCGGGAACACCGCCGAATTGATCTTCTTCGCCAAGTCAGCGTCGTTTGTCACGATCAAGCCACCTCTCGGTCCGCGCAGCGTCTTATGAGTCGTTGATGTGACAACGTGGGCGTGCGGGACCGGCGATGGATATGCGCCGCCGGCGACCAAGCCCGCTACGTGCGCCATATCCACCATCAACTTGGCACCGATTTCGTCCGCGATCTGGCGGAATGAAGCGAAATCGATCTGGCGCGGGTATGCTGAACCGCCGGCCAAGATTAGCTTCGGGCGATGTTTCAAAGCGAGTTCACGAACATTGTCCATGTCAATAAGATGGTTATCATCTCGCACGCAGTACTCGACGGGCGAAAACCATTTTCCGGATATGGTGACTGGAGAACCGTG
Organism: Bradyrhizobium sp. JYMT SZCCT0428; assembly: GCF_018131075.1. Classification (GTDB taxonomy): domain Bacteria; phylum Pseudomonadota; class Alphaproteobacteria; order Rhizobiales; family Xanthobacteraceae; genus Bradyrhizobium. The sequence continues at coordinate 20,551 of NZ_JAFCLS010000028.1, forward strand.
CGTTAGGTGTCCGCCGTGTGCAAGCGCCATACCCAGGAAAGTATCGCCCGGATTGAGCAGCGCTAGGAACGCGGCTAGATTTGCTTGAGCCCCAGAGTGCGCTTGCACATTGGCGAACTGACAGCCAAATAAATTCTTTGCTCTGGAAATGGCTAGAGTTTCGACTTCGTCAACGAACTCGCACCCACCATAGTATCGTCGGCCGGGATACCCCTCGGCGTATTTGTTCGTGAGCACCGAGCCTTGCGCAGCCAATACCGCCTCGGAAACGATGTTTTCGGACGCAATCAACTCGATCTGGTTTTGCTGTCGCGCCAGTTCGCGCCCTATCGCATCGAACACCGCAGCATCGGACGACACGCTTGTCGTTGGTTCGTGAACATTCATAACAGTCTTCCTTTCAACATTCCGGAACGTTAACGGCGAGCCCTCCACGGGAGGTTTCACGGTATTTGTCGTTCATATCGACGCCGGTCTGGCGCATCGTTTCGATCACCTGGTCTAATGAGACTCGATGTTTGCCGTCGCCGGCGAGCGCCAGGTATGTTGCGTTGACCGCCTTCACAGCGCCAAAGGCGTTACGCTCTATGCAGGGTATCTGAACCAATCCGCCTACCGGGTCGCAGGTCATTCCTAAGTGATGCTCCATGGCGATCTCAGCAGCATTCTCAATCTGCTCGTTGGTCCCGCCGAGCGCTGCAGTGAGTCCGGCGCTCGCCATGGCCGCAGCCGAACCCACCTCGCCCTGACATCCCACCTCCGCCCCCGAGATGGAGGCATTCTGCTTGATGATGCTGCCGATGGCACTAGCGACGAGCAGGAAGGTACGTAGTCCTTCCTGATTGGCATCCTCGCATAAGTCTCGATAGTAGCGAAGTACGGCCGGAACGACGCCGGCAGCCCCGTTGGTCGGAGCAGTAACAACCCGCCCTCCGGCGGCATTCTCTTCGTTCACCGCAATTGCGAAGGCTGATATGTAATCAAAGGGCCGGCTCGTAGAAAGCGAATTGTTAGGATTATCTCTTTGCAATCTCTCGAACAGAGCGCCTGCCCTCCTCCGAACGCGCAATCCGCCTGGAAGTTCTCCGCTCTGCGCGAGCCCTCGATCGATACACGCCATCATGACCTCGATGATGCGGTCGATCTCCTCGATTGTCCGTTCCTCCCCACGTCGGGCGGTCTCATTTGCCATTGCGATCTCCGCAATGGTGCAGGAATGAACTAGACACAGTTCAAGCAGATCACGGGACGACCGAAAGTCGAACCCATGGGGACAATCCGGATCCTCGTTCTGATTTTCACTGCCAAGTCTCTCGATGAACCCACCGCCGATCGAGAACCAAACATCGGATTGCAAGATATTTTTGTCTTTGTCGAACGCCTTGAATTCCATTGCGTTCGGATGGCGGTCGAATTGGCGTTTCGTATTGAAAACAATGTCACGATCCGGATCGAACGCGATCGTCCGGCCGCTTGGCAGTTCAATCCGACGTTCTATTTGAACTCGTGCGAAGAGCTGGCTCGCCTCGTCCGGATCAATGCAGTCGGGCGTCTTACCTAAAATGCCCAGGACAAGCGCCTTGTCGGTTGCGTGACCCTTGCCTGTCCATGCGAGAGAGCCGAAAGCGGTGGCTTCAATCCGTGCTACGCGCCCGTCCTCCCCGAGGCTGCGAACGAATGCCGCAGCCGCTTTCATCGGACCTACGGTATGAGACGAAGATGGACCAATCCCGATCTTGAAAAGATCGAGGACTGATATGGGCAGTTTCATGAAAGCCCCGTTTCCGGAAGCGGAACGTGCAAGCAGATCAGAAGCGTGGTGGTGCGGAGTTCGCATTGCCTCATTGTTCATGACGACGCCACAGTATAATGCGCCACCGGTGGACAAGAGCAGATCAGATTGCGATCGCCATAGACGTTGTCGACTCGGCCGATGGGACTCCAATACTTGTCCAATCGTAAGGCGGCCGTTGGAAAGCAACCCTCAGCGCGGCTGTAAGGGCGTTTCCAACCCTCATCCGCTATGTCATGTACCGTATGGGGCGCATTCCGGAGCGGCGACTGCTCGATCTCAAACCGGCCGGACTCGACATCCGAAATCTCCCTCCGGATTGAAATCATTGCCTCGCAAAACCGATCGAGCTCGGCCTTTGATTCCGACTCGGTGGGTTCGATCATGAGCGTGCCGGGGACGGGGAAGCTCATTGTCGGGGCATGGAAGCCATAGTCGATCAGTCGCTTGGCGAGATCCTCTACGGTGACGCCGATCGTGACCTTTAGCGGGCGCGGGTCGATAATACATTCGTGGGCAACGCGGCCGTTGGTATTCTTGTAGAGCACCGGAAAATAACTATCCAATCGTGCGGCAATATAATTCGCGTTGAGAATGGCTACCTCTGTTGCGCGCTTCAAGCCATCGCCGCCCATCATTAGGATGTAGATATAGGAGATGGTCAGGATAGACGCCGAGCCGAATGCAGCGGCAGAAACTGCGCCAACGTGCGCCGCGGTATCGGTTGTCGGATGGCCAGGCAGAAACGGCGCAAGGTGCGCCTTCACGCCAATAGGCCCCATGCCGGGGCCGCCCCCTCCGTGCGGGATGCAAAAGGTTTTGTGCAGGTTAAGATGGCTGACATCGGCGCCGTAATCGCCCGGCCGAGACAGGCCGACCTGAGCGTTGAGATTGGCGCCGTCGAGATAGACTTGGCCGCCGTAGCGATGAACGACGTCGCATATCTCTCGGATATGCTCCTCGAAGACCCCATGCGTCGAGGGATAGGTGATCATGACAGCAGCTAGGTCTGTAGAGTGCTTTTCGGCCTTTATAAGGAGATCGTTGAGGTCAACGTCGCCATTCTTATCGCATGCGACGACAACTACCTGCATGCCCACCATCGAAGCGGAAGCTGGGTTGGTGCCATGCGCGGAAGAAGGAATGAGGCAGACGTTCCGATGTGCCTCGCCGCGCGAAGTGTGAAAACCTCGTATTGCGAGGAGACCCGCGTATTCGCCCTGCGCGCCGGAGTTTGGCTGGAGCGAGATGGCGTCGTAACCGGTGATCTCGCGCAGCCACTCCTGGAGGCGCTCAAACAGCCGATGATAGCCTCTGGCCTGCGCAGCGGGCGCAAACGGATGCAACGACGCGAACTCCGGCCAAGTCAGTGGAATCATCTCGGTCGTGGCATTCAACTTCATGGTGCAGGATCCGAGTGGGATCATGGCTCGATCCAGCGCAAGATCGCGATCACTTAACTTGCGCATATAACGCAGCAGCTCGGTTTCAGAGCGATACATGTGGAAGACGGGGTTGTCGAGGAAGGAAGTTGTGCGTTTGAGCTCTTCAGGAATCGCTTCGTGCGCGGTGACGTCGATCTCGGCGTAGACAAGTTCTCCACCAAAAGCTCTCCAAACCGCCTCGACTGTATCTGACGTTGAAATTTCGTCGAGTGCGACCCTGAGCGTTGAATGGCCGATACCAAGGTTAATCTTCTCGGCAAGGGCCCGCTTCACGATATCATCGCGTCGGGTACCCACGTCGATCGTCAGGGTGTCGAAGAAGTTGTCCGATTGGAGTGCGAAGCCGATTTTTCGCAGACCCGCCGCGAGCACCGCCGTGCGGCGGTGTACCGATCTTGCGATCTGGGTCAATCCGTCGGAACCGTGATACACGGCATACATCGAGGCAATGACGGCAAGGAGGACTTGAGCCGTGCAAATGTTGGAGGCAGCCTTCTCGCGGCGAATATGTTGTTCGCGAGTCTGGAGCGCCAGTCGGTAGGCGGGCGCGCCCCGCGAATCCACGCTCAGGCCTACGATGCGTCCAGGGAGGGACCGCTTAAGGGCATCGCGCACCGCCATGTAGGCTGCGTGAGGGCCCCCATACCCCATCGGGACGCCAAGACGTTGCGCCGAACCAATTGCGATATCGGCGCCTAGTTTGCCTGGCGATTCGAGAAGGGCCAATGCAAGCGGATCGGCGGCTACGGTCGCGAGCGCGCCCTTTTTGCGCAAGGAACTGATTGCGAGACGTAGGTCACGCACTGTACCGGAGCTGGCCGGGTATTGGAGGATACCTCCGAAGACGTCTGCGCCTTCGAGATCGCTCGTAGGGTCGCCTACAATCAGCTTCCAACCGAGAGGCTCGGCACGGGTGCGCAGAACCGCGAGCGTCTGCGGATGTACTTCGCGGTCAACGAAGAACGCCTTTGTTTTGACCTGAGAGCTACGTTCGGCCAGGGCCATAGCTTCGGCCGCGGCGGTCGCTTCGTCCAGAAGCGAGGCGTTCGCTACGTCGAGCCCGGTCATATCGCAAATAAGAGTCTGGAAATTGAACAACGCCTCCAATCGACCCTGGCTGATCTCGGGCTGATAAGGGGTGTACGCGGTATACCAGGCCGGGTTCTCAAGAATATTTCGCTGAATCACAGCCGGCAAAATTGTGCCGTAGTAGCCTTGCCCGATCAGCGATGTGTACGTCTGGTTATCCGCGGCAAGGGCGCGCATATGGGCAAGCGCTTCCGTCTCACTAAGCGCTCTGCCGAAATCGAGTGAAGTTTTCTGTCGGATAGCGGACGGCATTGTATCGGCGATTAGCGCGCTCAGACTGCTTGCGCCAACCGTTTTCAACATCGAAGCTATGTCATTTGGAGATGGGCCGATGTGGCGGCGGCTGAAGGGCGTAGCTACATCGCCGATTGGCTTAAGGGGTGCGTTCATGTGTGCCTCGCTGGAATGCTCGAGTCGTGCCGGTCAGGCCGTGTGTGCTTTGTAAGCGGTTTCGTCCATGAGCCCATCGAGCTCGTCTTTGTCGACGATCTTCAGTTTGAAAAACCAAGCTTTCCCTGGCGCATCTGAATTGATCATCGCCGGGTCGGCGGCAAGCTCTCCATTCACCTCCAGCACCTCACCGGAGATCGGCGCGTACACGTCTGAGGCAGCCTTGACGGATTCTACGACGGCGGCGACCTCGTTCTTCCGTAAGGCGCGCCCAACCCTGGGGAGTTCGACGAACACGACGTCCCCGAGTTGCGACTGAGCGTAGTCGGTTATTCCGATCGTTGCGACGTCCCCTTCGATCCGAAGCCATTCGTGGTCGGACGTGAAAAGAGTTCTCATGTCAAATTCTCAGCGCTTGTAGGTGTTGGGAACGAACGGCATAGCCGCGACGTGCAGCGGCAAGCGTTGCCCGCGTATCTCGGCAAAAAGTTGCGCGCCGTTACTCGAAAGCGAGGTGGGAACATACCCCATTGCCATCGGCCCATTCAGGGTCGGACCAAAGCTGCCGGAGGTTACCGAACCGATTTGCTCCTTGGAGTTACGATCGGCAAAAAGTAGGGTGCCTTCGCGCACCGGCGCGCGGCCATCGGGCTTCAATCCCACTCGCCTGCGATTAGCGCCGTTGGCGAATTGGTCCAAAATTTTCTCTGCCCCCAAAAAGCCTCCGGCGCGAGCCCCCCCCACCCGGCGGCTTTTTTGAACGGACCATTCCAGGGCTGCCTCGACCGGCGTTGTCGTTTCATCGATATCATGGCCATAGAGGCAAAGGCCGGCTTCGAGCCGCAGGCTATCGCGAGCGGCAAGGCCGATAGGAAGCACGTTTGGATCCTCGAGTAGCGTCTTCGCAAGACGCTCGGCCTGATCGGCTGGGACCGAAATCTCAAAACCGTCCTCGCCCGTGTAGCCGGAGCGCGAAATGACGCTATCGAGCTTTGCGACCTTTCGTGGACCCGCATCCATGAAGCGCATTGTGGACGCTTCGGGGCAGAGCTTCGCGAGCGCAGTCTCTGCATAGGGCCCCTGCAGGGCCAACAGCGCACGATCGGCACGTGAATCAATAAGGCAAGAGGCGGAGAGATGCGCACGCAGATGCGCCTCATCGGCCATCTTGCAGGCGGCGTTTACTACCACGAAGAGGTGATCGCCGAAGTTCGACACCATGAGATCGTCAAGGATGCCGCCTTCTTCATTGGTGAACAATGCGTAGCGCTGGCGTCCTACGCCGAGAGAAACGAGGTCCTGCGGGACGAGGCGTTCAAGGGCCAATGCGACATCTTTGACGTCGCCGGATTTAGGATGAAGTGAGATTTGACCCATATGAGAGACGTCGAACAACCCGGCCTTCTGCCGAGTATGCAAATGCTCCTTAAGAACTCCGGCAGGATATTGGACGGGCATATCATAGCCGGCGAATGGGACCATTTTGGCGCCAAGACCCACGTGAAGAGCGTGGAGTGGAGTGCGCTTCAGGGACTTTTGTTCATGAACAAGCATCAAGGGGCCCTCGGTGGTTCCCAAGGTCCATTCCTCGGGAAACCTCTGACGAAACCCCATCTGTCGCTTTTGCCTGAGAGTATTATCCCTTCGGCGGACGTCACTCGGCTCTATCGCCGGCTGCGTCTCTTTCCAGATGCTGTCAAAGCCAAACGGTCCTTTTGCCTGAGAGTTTCCGGGGCGGTTGCTCCTTCGGCGCCGGCATCAAAGCCGGTCTCTCCCGATGTGGCGGTCATGAGTGTATATTGATCGCTATTCAGCGCCGGAGCCAGATCAAACGTTCCGCTGCCGATCAGGTCAAACGCGTTGTCATCTCCCTCCCTCCGTGAGGTAGTCAAAGGCCGCCATCGTCAATATGACGCCCAGTGACAACAGCTCATCGACCTCAACGTATTCGTTTGCCGCTCCCATATTGTGAGGCGTCAGGCCGCAAACAACCGTTGGAATGCCCGCCCTGCGGTGAAGACGCGAATCTGATGCGCCAACTCGCATGTTCAACACCGGATCTAATTCCAGCACTTCTCGGCAAGCGCCTTTCAGCGATTTCACAAGCGGGTGGTCGGGTACGGTCCACGTTGGCTCGTAGGCCCGAACAAACTCTACCGCGATCCCTTGAAGGTCAGACACTCTGTCGACTACAGCCTTCTTGATTTCATCCGTAGAGATGCCCATGGGCAGCCGAATATCTGCAGTTGCCTCCGCCCTGTCAGAAATGAGGTTGGGGAGAAGGCCGCCTTGGAACGTACCGAATGTTACCGTTACCTGCTGCAAGACCTCGCTTTCCCCTACACCCGATAATGATTCGGAAATCGACCTTGCGCCCTCAACGATCTGACGAACATCTTCAAGATTTGGGCTTGAGCCGCGCAACTCCGCAATACGACCTAACGCAGTCATCAGCTTATCGATCGCGCTCTCCCCACGATGAACATGGGCAGCATGAGCGGATCGTCCTGTCGCCGATATCCGCAACCACACCAGTCCCTTCTCCCCAATGCGGAGAACCTTTGGTGAGCCGGCATCCGCACAAATCACCGCGTCGCCTCTTGCTTCGGGAACAGTATCGAGCAGAAACTGCGTGCCGAGCACCCCCATGGTCTCTTCGTCGCCCGCAAAGGTCGCTACCACCTCACCAGGCCAGCTATCCCTCGCGGCAGCAAGATGCCGCAAAGCGAAGATGCTCGCAGCTACCCCGCCCTTCATGTCAGAGACGCCCAGCCCGTATAGCTTACCATCACGCTCTAAGCCGGTCGGCGGTACACTCCACTGGCTGGCGTTACCGAGCGGAAATGTGTCGAGATGCCCATTCAAAACAAGGCGACTGCCGCCGGATCGTCCGCGTACGCGCGCGACGACATTGTGTATTTCGTCGTGGGAGGGATAGACAGCTGCCTCAATCCCGAACGATCCGAGCAAAGTCACGATCTCAGCTGCAATCGCGCGCGTGTCCCCCGGGGGGTTCTCGCTCGGCGTTTTCAGCAACCGAAGCGTCAAATCGATCATGTCGCGCTTCGTTGCCTCGGCATGCGCCTTCAAGGACGCACGATTGGATATCTGGATCGATTGATGGTTCACTGGTCTGTCCCGCTCGATTGGGACCAATTCACCATCCTTGAGCAGCCAACACAAATAACCTAATCTTAGCTTCCCATAATCTCAGCGAATACCAACATGCAACTCCGCGAGCTCGAATGTTTCCGCACTCTAATGCTTTCCGGAACGATGACTCGAGCCGCGGAGGAACTCGGAATTAGCCAGCCGGCAGTGAGCGCTACGATAGCGACGCTCGAGAAGAAGATCGGATTTACCCTGTTCGCACGTCAAGCTGGGCGACTCAGGCCCACGCCCGAAGCGCACTTGTTCTTCAATGAGGTCAGCCGCTCGCTGGTCGCGTTCGAGAGCACCGAACGAGCCGCTGCAGAGATCCGGGAGGGTAAGCGAGGCAGTTTGTCGATCCTCGCTTACCCAAGCATCTCTATAGCGCTGCTCCCGAGAATCCTGTCCCTATTCATGGCGGAGCGTCCGGATATCCGGATCAACCTTGTCTCCAGAAGCTCATATGTGGTGAAGGAGCTGATCTCGACGCAGCAATTCGACTTTGCAATTGCCGAGCTTCCGACCGACCATCCAGCGGACAGAACGGAGCGATTTTCATACAGATGCGACTGCATTCTGCCGAACGATCACTCTCTCGTCGCGCGCGATGTTGTAACGGCCCAAGATTTGAGCAACATCCCATTCATTTCTCTATTTCGAGATCACACGACTTCTCACCAGCTCGCAACCGCGTTTTCGTTGGCCAATGCAAGATGGAACATCGCCGCCGAGGTTCAATATTTCGTCTCCGTCTGCGAATTGGTTGCCGCCGGCTGCGGAGTGGGACTTGTTGATCCCGTCATCAGCGCCCCGTTCACAGGAGAGGTCACGCGACGTCGTTTCGAGCCTGCGATCACCTATGAGATCGGCTTACTCTACCCCGACAGGGCTCTATCCGTGATCGCGCAGGAGTTCGTGGCTCTTGTTAGGAAGCATCTCGCTGATTGCCAATATCCGGTGAGCAATGCTACCTCGCGCCCCTGAAGCAACGGACACGTTTCGGCATGGCATAAGCGGATCTGAGGTTCCAATAGACTCTTCTTATGCTGTCGACCTTGCCGTTCATGCAGGATCGCTGCACTTTAACGTGGGCTGGGCAAATCTCCGGATCTGGTGAATTTGGCAGAGGACCACCAAATGAGCGAAGCGCCTCAACTGCTAAACTTACATTGGCCCATACGAATGGCGCACCGATCCAATCCGACGACAGGCGCAAAACCGACGGGATGATCACGCTTAAGTCGTAGGCTAATTCTTTCAACATGGCCGCCGAAGAGCTCGCAACATGACCCTACCTGACGTATTTAGGCACCTTGGCAATCGCCTTACCGTAAGTGCGGTAGAGCAATTTTCACGCTTTATCGAAGTTTCCTATGGCGAGTATCTGGCGATGGAGTTTGTCGCTTGCCGACGGGTCGAGGGCGAGCCCGAGAGTTCGAGCAAGGTGGAAAACGTTCTTGATGAAATGTGGTGGCGAGCGGAAAGCTCGGGCTCGCGATCCCGAGGCTGCCCCTAACCCGATCGAGTTGGTCCTCGATCGAGTTGAGGGGCACCCTAAAAAGGAGCTTTCGTCAACGCGATCATCATTCAAGCAGAGAACGCGATCAAGTGCTTACTCACGGTGGCGTCGTTCCAGCACGGCCAGGCGAGACCTCTCGCCATAAGTCGCAATTAACAAGAAGCCAGTTGTCCGGTTGGCATCAGCATCTAGCCGATAAGCCAAGAGCTTCAAAGCGAAGGCGGCCTCGGAACCAAATGAGCAATGGCACCTTATAAAAACGACCTCTCCATTGCTCTTTTCTTGAACGGTAATCGGAAGTGCCGATTGGACGCTATTTGCTCGGAGTCGGAAGCGCATTGATGGCGCTTCTTTTCATTGCAGACCTCTATATTCCTCGAAGTACAGCATCGTTTGGACGGGAAGGTCGGATCGACAAGTCGATTATAAGGATAACGTCCAGTCATAAGTGGCCCGAAAAGGTCGTGTATGACACCAGCCTGCCAACGATTATGCCCCTGCCCGCCGTCGCCGTAGCAGAGCCTCCACGTTCTTCGTCAAATGCTCACAACTCTTTTGCCGAATTGGTTACGGTCCAGCCGGTCTCGAAACGCAATGTGCGTTCTAAGCGGAAAGTCGCCCGGCGAGCAACCGGACCTCGGGTCGCGTATCGAGTACCGCTTCCGGAGACTTGGCCTTCAGAACAATGGTGAGTGCACGGAACCAAGGTTCCGGTCACCGCATTGTGGTTCACTGACATTCACTGAAGCTAGGAAAAGCTGACCGATTGGTCATGCGCCCGTTCGTGCAGGCTCTCAACAAAAGCTAAAAGTTTGATGTGCTCTGGAGGAGAAATGTGGCCCGAACGCAACGAGAAGGATGACAATAGTCGATGACGTCACTCTTTCAGACGGGTTCAGGAGATAATCCCGGCTCGGCTTCATCAGCTGCTGAGCACTTTTTGGTTTCCACCTTTGTACATCGAATGCTGCGACTTAGGAATCATGCGACGCGCAGTCATTTCGGGCCGGCTGCTTTGTTTCAAAATGACATTGAGATCGTACGGCGCAATCAGCGGGAATGACCGTTGACGACGAAATGGCGCCCAGCTCAGCGATCAAACACCTACACCGCAGTATTCAGGCACGAATAGGCGGAAGATCATGAGACCGTTACCCCTACTGTTACCCCAAGGCCACTTTTAACCTGTGAGACCAGCAGGATTTCACGCCAAGATATTGTAAATGCTGGCGATCCCGGCATGACTCGAACATGCGACCGACGGTTTAGGAAACGCCAAGCCGTTGGCGGCGGCGGGATGGCCTCTGACGTGCGCCGCAAAGAACGCTTCCATGTTGGTGATCCAATCGTCGATGTCATCCGGCAGGTGCAAAGTAAAAACAGGGAGGGGGTTCTGGTGTCCTAGGAACATAATCCGCAATAAGCGGGCTTGGGTTGCAGCCCGGGCGTCAGCCCGAAGGGGTATTTACGAGTGCGTGGCGACGGCCCGCCCATGCGTTGGGGGTTGAAAGGGGGGTTGCCTCTGGTCGCCTCGGAGGCGGCCTAGGCGCGAGCTTTCAGGGTTCAAAGCCAGCACTACTGGGGTCGTTCCGGGGGTCTTATCCACATTTTAGGAAATATTTCAATTAATTCAATCATATATGGCGGAGAGGGAGGGATTCGAACCCCCGATAGGCTTGCACCTATGCCGCATTTCGAGTGCGGTGCATTCGACCACTCTGCCACCTCTCCAGGCGCCATTTTGGGGTGATTCCTCACCCGCGGTCGGGGCGAGTTCTAGGCGAGGACGACGGGCCAGACAAGGCGCGGGGGCAAGATTTTCGCTGACGCCCAGGCGTACCCAGGACCTGAAAAAAGGAGGCGAAAAATGGAGCATTTGACGGTTCGAGCCAATGGCGCGGCGTTCCATGTCGCCCGCGCCGGGAAAGGGCAGCCGCTATTATTGCTGCATGGCTGGCCCGAATTCTGGCTGACCTGGGAGCCTGTCATGGCGCGGCTCGCCGATCGCTTCACGCTTTATGCGCCCGACCTGCGCGGTTTTGGCCACAGCGACAAGCCCAATGGGCCGCACGGTCCCGATCAGCACGCAGCCGACATGCTGGCGCTGATGGACGCGCTCGGCCTGAAGCAGGCCGGCATTGTCGGCCACGATGTCGGCGGCGGGCTGATGCAGCCGATGGCGCGCGCCGCGCCGGAACGCATCGCCGGATTGTTCTTCTTCGATTTTCTCTATCCCGGCATCGGGCGGCGGATGGCGGAGCCGGACCGGCTGAACCATATCTGGTACCAGTCGCTCAACCAGCTGGAGATCGCACCAATCCTGATCGGCGCCAGCCGCGAAAGCTGCCGCGCCTATATCGGCTATTTCCTGACACATTGGAGCCATCGCAGCCGAGCCTTCGACGACGTGCTCGAGGCGTTCGTCGACAATTTCCTGAAAGACGGCAACCTCGCCGGCGGCTTTGCGTATTACCGCGGTGCGCATGCCGGGCGGATCCGGATGCTGAAGGGCGAGGCGCCCAGGCTGGCGCCGATCGATCTGCCGACCTGCGTTCGCTGGGCCGAACACGATCCGCTGTTTCCCTATGCCTGGACCGATCGGCTCGGCGAGACCTTTTCAAATCTCGATCTCGCGATGTTTGAAGGCGTCGGTCACTTCGCGCATCGCGAGGATCCCGACCGCGCGGCATCCGAGATCGCGGCGTTCTTCCAACGCATCGGCTGGAAATGAGTGGGAGATAAAGGTGGGGCCGCCAGACGCGACAAAACACTGACGGCCCCGTGCCGCTACTTTGAAATTCTGGCCGGGAAGTGCGGCTTCGCCGGTCAGCTGGAGCGACGATTTGACGGTAGCGGCGCGCGCGGAAAGGGCAACGCGATCCCGGTTTTAACCTAACCAGTCAACCTTACCGCGCGCGACGGAACTCTCATCGCGCGCAGCGCTGGAATCGGGAAGATCGCTCCGGCCCCTTATTTGCAGGGGTTTTGCGCAATGTGTGCCGGCATTAACCGAACTCGCTTGCGCCTGTTAATCTTTACCCTTCTTTGCTTTCTTGTCGTCCTTGTCGCCGTCGCCCTTGTCTTTGGCCTTTTCGCCCTTGCCGTTTTCTTTCCTGCGATTGGTGAAGCGCGCATTGCCGAGACCGGTGCCGATGGTCAGCACGCCCCATCGTTCGACATCCTGCATGTAAGGGACCTCGGAAAGCCCCTGCACGACGCCGTCATTATGCATCAACACCGCCGTGTCGTGATCGCCGATCATCGGTATGGCTTCCACGAGACTTGCCGGCAGATTGAATTTGCTGCTCTCCCAATTGCCCGGCAGATTCTGGGCGCCTTTTTCGATCGAGCCATCCCCGTTGATCACGCCGGGACAGGCGATACCGATGAAAGGCGCCAGCTTGTGGCCCTCTTTTTCAGCCTCGGTGATCAGATCCTTCAGCATCTTGACCAGCCGTTTCACCGCGCCCTCGCGCGTCGGCTCGTCGTCGGCATGCCGCCACAGTTCGGACTTCCACACCTCGGCCTTCGAAAGATCGGGCGTCTTCTTCCAGCGCGTCTCGACCACGCCGCAGCGGATGTTGGTGCCGCCGATATCGACGCTCAGGATGCTGTCATAGCCCTCGAAAATCCATGACGGCGCCAGGTGCAGCGCGCCGATCAGGCCGGCGTCATCCGGATGAAAACGGATCGGCACCAGATCGACGTCATGCTCCTCGGCCCTGAGGAGAAGCCCGGTGCGGGCGATCGCGAGTTCGCCGACCCGGCTTTGCCGGAATCCGCCACCGACCACGATGCGCTCGGTATCGGCCCATGCCTTGGTCTTGAGGAAGCGCCCGGTCACATAGGCAAGCTCCTGCGCGAATTCCTCGATCGCGCCATGCACCAGCGCGGCGGCCGCGAGATCGTCGCCCACCAGCGCCTCGTCGAGGTCGCCCTTGGCGATCTCGTCCGTGGATTTTTTCCCGAGCGGATCGTCGCCGTTTTTCTTCAGCGGCTTGCGCAGCGTATCCAGTATCTTGCGAAACGCGCCCTTGCTGGCGCGGTCACCGAGGAACCCGTCATCGTCCTTCAGCTCTATATTAAAGCTGTCGACCTCGACGGACGGTAGACGGCCTGCGCCGTGGCGGGCGATGCCCGTCGTTGTGACTGTGTCTTCTGCCATTTTTGCCCTAGCCCAACCGGATTTCGGTGACACAACGGGCGGGGAACCCTTTGGTTTCACTTGGGCGAGTGGCCAATGGCTGATGGCGAGCAGCGAACAGGCCGCCCTATTCGCCGTTTCCTGACCCAAATCCTTCATTTGGCCCGGTTTTTGGGCTCCTTTGCCTTGACTCGGGGCTGCCAGCGGCTATAAGTCCCGGCATCGGGCGCGGGATTTCTCGCGCCGCTTGTTGTTGCGCGAATTTGAGGGCTCACGCCCCGACCGTGCGAAAATTGTACCCATAACGACTGACCAAAAAGCCGACCCGGACATGCCCCAGTGGGGAGACGTCCGAGGCCGGGATCGAACACGAAGGAATAAAACGATGTTCGCAGTCATCAAAACCGGCGGCCGGCAATACCGGGTCGTTCCGAATGATGTACTCGAGATAGGCAAGATCGCCGGCGAAGTCGGCACGATCGTGCAGCTTGGCGAAGTTCTGGTGCTCGGCGGTGACACGCCGGTGCTGGGCATGCCCACGGTTGCCGGCGCCTCGGTCGCGGCAGAAGTGCTGGACCACAAGCGCGGCGCCAAGGTGATCGCGTTCAAGAAGCGCCGCCGCAAGAATTCGCGCCGCAAGCGCGGCTATCGCGACGAGCTCACGGTGCTTCGCATCACCGAGATCCTGGCCGATAACGCCAAGCCTTCGATCGGCCCGCGGCCGAAGAAGGAAAAGGTCGTCGCGGCGCCCGCCGAGGGCGACGAGGCACCGGCGGCCAAGAAGGCGCCCGCAAAAAAGGCTCCGGCCAAGAAGGCCGCAGCCAAGAAGTGATATCAGCGCATCAAGATTTGATGCGTGACAAAGCGTGAAATGATTCCGTCAAGGAATTGATCTAGATTACGGCGAAGTTGGAGACGGGCCATGGCTCACAAAAAAGCAGGCGGTTCATCGCGGAACGGACGTGATTCAGCAGGCAAGCGCCTTGGCATCAAGGCGTATGGCGGCGAGCACGTGATCCCCGGCAACATTATCGCGCGTCAGCGCGGCACCACCTGGCATCCCGGCCTTAATGTGGGCATGGGCACCGACCATACTTTGTTCGCCAAGATCGAAGGTCACGTCGAGTTCCGTGCAAAAGGCAATGGCCGCACTTTCGTATCGGTTGTTCCGATGGCGGAGGCGGCCGAATAGACGGCGGACAACATGAGTCCGCCGGGTCCTGTTGAACCGGCGGAGTCAAAAAGGGCTCCAAGGGGAGGCGGGAAACCGGCCTCCCTTTTTGTTTGCGTATGTTTTCGCATTTCAGGAGCCCGACATGTTGCAGGACATCCCGACCCCGACATTGCGTGAAGCGAGTCCATGCGTCCTCGAGACCGAGCGGCTGACCTTGCGCCGGCCGACGCTCGCGGACGTAAAAGCGATTGCGTACCTCGCCAACGATCGCCGCATTGCGGAAAACACCCGCCGCCTGCCGCATCCGTACTCCAGGGATCACGCCGTCGAATTCGTGCGCGCGTTGGGCGGTGGCCGGGCAACCGTGTTCCTGATCGAGAACAACCATTCGCCGCTCGGCATGGTCGGCATCGACTGGCGCGAGCCGGACGCGCCGGAACTCGGCTATTGGCTTGGCGTCGAGCATTGGGGCCAAGGTTTTGGCACCGAAGCTGCGCGCGCGGTGATCGATTTTCACTTCGAGGAGTTCGATGCCGAGCACCTGATATCAGGCGCCCGCGTCGCCAACCCCTCCTCACGCAACATCCTGGAGAAATGCGGCTTCCAGTGGAGCGGCGTCGAGCTGCATCGCTTCGAGGCGCTGGGATCGTCGACCCCGGTCGATTGTTTTCGGCTGTCGCGCAGCGTCTGGTCGTCGCTGAAGAACTGGGGCACTTCAACGCGGCGGGAGCAATAGGCTCCTCCGCGTCGTCCCGGCGAAGGCCGGGACCCATACTCCGTGCTCTCTCGGCCTGGCCACCGGCGGCCGCCACCTTCTGCAACAATCAAGGCCGGTGGCTATGGGTCCCGGCCTTCGCCCGCGAGTCACGCCGGCGGATTAACCACCGTCTCCTCGCGCCCCAGCTTCTGCTCGCGCAGGAAGATGTAAAGTCCGGCGCCGATGATGATCGCGGCACCCACGATGGTCGCCGGTGACGGCACGTCCCCCCACACCACGAAGCCGAAGATCACCGCCCACACGATCATCGAATATTGATACGGCACCACGACGCTGGCCGGCGCCAGCTTCAGCGAGCGGTTGACGCATAGCAGCGCGCACACCGAAATAATGCCCGCCGCGGCAAACAGGCCGAGGCTGCCGGGCGACGGCGTCACCCAGCCAAACGGCGACATCACCGCGCCGAGCAGGAAGGTGCCGGCGAATTGCGATGACGCCAGCACGATATCCGGCGTCGCCCGCAGCGAGCGCGTGATCAGCATCAGCAACGCGAATGAAAAGCTGCCGCCGAGCGCGATCATCGCGGGCCAGCTCACGGTCTGCGCCGACGGCCGCAGCGCGATCAATACGCCGACGAAGCCGATCAGAATCGCGCTCCAGCGCCGCCAGCCGACGCGCTCGCCCAACACCAGCCCGGACAGCGCCGTGACGAAAATCGGCGCCGCCAGATAATAGGTGATGACGTCGGCGAGCGGCAGATAGACGGTCGCGATAAAGAAGGCGGCAACTTCCAGCGTGGAGAGAGTCACCCGGAGCAATTGCAGCCAGGGCCGTTCCAGGCGCATGAATTCGGCGCGCTGCCTCCAGATGATCGGCAGCAGCAACAGGAGCGCCGCGCAGGCCCGCAGCCACAGCAATTGCCCGACCGAATAGGTCGCGACCAGGAACTTGCCGAGCGCGTCGCCGAACGAGAACATGAAGATCGACAGCAGCATCAATCCGATGCCGGCCAGCCGCGCGGAACGCTCGTCATAGGTGGATGGTTTTGCGAAGAGGCTCATCGATGAATTCGGCGTTTCCCCGGCATGGCTGGACTTGCTCCGGCCATCGACGTCTTTTTGTTGCTGCGATGTTTTAAAGACGCGGACGCCCGGGATGTCCAGTGCGAAGGCGCGCTTTGTGCGTTTACCCCTCATGACGAATTGAACGGATTGTCGCAGTATCCCCTCTGCGATACCGGTACGTCATCGCGCAAAGCACAACAGGAATCAGCCATGACCGACTTCGACCCCGCGCAACATCGCATGGTGCCGGAACAGCGTTGGTTCGAGGATTTCAAGCTCGGCGAGCGTTTCGTGATCCCGAGCCGGACCCAGACCTCGGCCGTGTTCGCCGCGTTCCAGACCGCGAGCGGCGATACCCACCCGATCCACTACGATGTCGAATATTGCCGCGCCCGCGGCATGCCGGACCTGCTCGCGCATGGATTCCAGACCCTGGTGCACACCGCGCCGGGCGCCGGGCTGTTTCCTTACATTGTCGAGGAATCGCTGATCGGATTTCTCGAACAGTCGAGTCGGTTCCTCAAGCCGGTCTATGCCGGCGACACCATCTATCCCGCGCTTGAAGTAACCGAACTTGTCCCCGGCCGCAGCACCGGCGTGGTGACGCTGCGCTCGAGCGTGTTCAATCAGCGCAAGGAGCTGGTGCTCGAGGGCATGCAGAAGTTTCTGATCCGCAAGCGGCCGACCTGATCGCGTCTCGTTCGGTCACCCAGCCCCGATGTGAGCTGGTCGGAGCGATATCGCGCCTTGGCGGCCGAAATATCGCCCAAGGCCGCAAAAAGGCCCGAAAATTAAGGCTTTTCGCCAATGTTTGATGGCTTGAGGGTTGCCGCAGCGGCCTCCCTGCCTTACCTAGTACCTATTCTGCACCGATTGATCGGAACGAGGCTCCAGCGCTCGTTTGACGCGTTTACCGCAGATAAGTCTACGCAATCTGCGTAAACTTGATTGCATCGCGCATCCGCTGCCCAATTCGCTCGAAAACGCCATAGAAGCCATTATGAAATTCCTTGACGAAGCAAAGGTCTATATCCGCTCCGGCGACGGCGGCAACGGCTGCGTGGCGTTCCGCCGCGAGAAGTTCATCGAGTTTGGTGGTCCTTCCGGCGGCAATGGCGGCCGCGGCGGCGATGTCGTCATCGAAGTGGTCGATGGCCTGAACACGCTGATCGACTATCGATATCAGCAGCACTTCAAGGCGCAAAAGGGCACCAATGGCATGGGCAAGGACCGCCATGGCGCCAACGGCAAGTCGATCGTGCTCAAGGTGCCGGTCGGCACGCAGATCTTCGATGAAGATCGCGAAACGCTGATCCACGACTTCACCACGCTCGGCGAAAAATTCGTGCTGGCCGAAGGCGGCAATGGCGGCTTCGGCAATGCGCATTTCAAATCCTCCACCAACCGCGCCCCGCGCAACGCCAATCCCGGCCAGGAAGGCGAGGAACGCTGGATCTGGCTGCGGCTGAAACTGATCGCCGATGCCGGCCTCGTCGGCCTGCCCAATGCCGGCAAATCGACCTTCCTCTCCGTCGTCAGCGCGGCAAAGCCGAAGATCGCGGACTATCCCTTCACCACACTGCATCCGCAGCTCGGCGTCGTGAACGCGCAGGGCCGCGAATTCGTGCTGGCGGATATTCCGGGCCTGATCGAGGGCGCGCATGAAGGCGCCGGGCTCGGCGACCGGTTTTTGGGCCATGTCGAGCGCTGCCGCGTGCTGCTGCATCTGATCGATGCGACCTGCGAACATGCCGGCAAGGCCTACAAGACGGTCCGCACCGAACTCGACGCCTATGAAGGATCGCTTGCCGAGAAGATCGAAATCGTGGCGCTCAACAAGATCGATGCCGTGACGCCGGACGAATTGAAGAAGCAAAAGGACCGGCTGAAACGCGCGGCGAAGAAAACGCCGCTGCTGATCTCGGCCGTGACCGGCGAAGGCATGCCGGAAGCGCTGAAGGCGCTGGTCGAGGTGATCGGCGAGGCCCCGGTTTCGCTGAAAGCCAAGGGCGGCGCGGCACAGGCCGAGCCCTGGACCCCGGCGACGCCGCAGGGCTGACCTCGCACTGCGAGTACGTTTGCAATCGGCCGTTCGATATTGCAGCATCGGACGATTGAAATCGTACCCTGTGTGAAGCATGCCGCAGCCGAAGAACGTCCTCTGGATCATGTGCGATCAGCTTCGCTATGATTATCTGGGCTGTACCGGCCACCCGACGCTGACCACGCCGAACATCGATGCGATGGCGAAACGCGGCGTGCGCTTCTCAAAAGCCTATGTGCAGTCACCGATCTGCGGCCCCTCGCGGATGTCGTTCTACACCGGCCGCTACATGCGCTCGCACGGCTCGCACTGGAACGGCTGGCCGCTGCGGGTCGGCGAGCCCACGCTCGGCGATCACCTGAACAAGATCGGCGTCCGCAACGTGCTGGTCGGCAAGACCCACATGGCGCCTGATATCGAAGGCCTGAAGGCACTGGGGATCGCGCCGGATTCCATCATCGGCGTGCATGTGTCGGAATGCGGTTTCGAGCCCTATGAACGCGACGACGGCCTGCATCCCGATAACCGGCCCCGCCCGCGCTACGACAATTATCTGCGTGAGCAGGGATATGAAGCCACCAACCCATGGGAGCATTGGGCCAATTCAGGCGCTGCCGATGACGGCGCGCTGCAGAACGGCTGGTTGTTGGTGCACGCCGACAAGGCCGCGCGCGTCCCGGAAGAGCATTCCGAAACGCCTTACATGACGCGCCGCGCGATGGACTTCATTGCGGAAGCCGAAACGGACGGACGCCCCTGGTGCCTGCATCTGTCCTATATCAAGCCGCATTGGCCCTATATCGCCCCCGAACCCTACGCCAGCATGTACAGCGCCGCCGACATCCTTCCTGCAGTGCGTTCGGAGAAGGAGCGTCAGGAAGCCCATCCAGTGTTCGCCGCCTACATGGACATGCGCTACTCGCGCAACATGGCGCGCGACGAGGCACGGGAAAAGGTCATCCCGACCTATATGGGCCTGATCAAGCAGATCGACGACCAGATGGGCGTCTTGATGCAGTTCCTGGAAAGCCGCGGCCTGCTCGACACCACGATGATCGTGTTCACCTCCGACCATGGCGACTATCTCGGCGACCACTGGATGGGCGAGAAGGATCTGTTCCACGATCAATCCGCCAAAATCCCGCTGATCGTGATCGATCCGTCGCGCGAGGCCGACGCGACGCGCGGCACCGTCAGCGATGCGCTGGTCGAGGCGATCGATCTGGCGCCGACCTTCATCGAGTATTTCGGCGGCAAGGCGCCGGATCATATCCTCGAGGGCCGCTCCCTGATGCCGCTGCTGCACGGCGCAGCACCCGCCGATTGGCGCAAGGTGGTGTTCTCAGAATATGACTTCTGCATGCAAGACGTTCGGCTGAAGCTCAATCAGCCGATCGAGCAATGCCGCCTGTTCATGGTGTTCGACGGCCGCTGGAAATATGTTCAGGCCTCAGGTTTTCGCCCGATGCTCTACGACCTCGAAAACGACCCGCAGGAATTCGCCGATCGCGGCGAGGACCCCGCCTGCGCTGACGTGATCGCGCGGCTGCAAGCGGCGCTGTTCGACTGGGCGCTGCATCCCAAGATGCACATCACCACGCCGAACGCGAAGATCGCCGCCTACGCGGAGAAGCAGCTTCAGGTCAAGAACGGCGTCCTGATCGGCATCTGGGACGAGGCGGAGCTCGCCGCGATCCGCAAGCGGATTGCCACGCAATAGCGCCGGGAGGCTCTCCCATGCATGTCCTCGCTGCCCTGCTTCTCGCGCTCGTCACCACCCTGCCCGCCTCCGCCCAGATCGCCCCGACCGAGGCGGAAGTGCGTGCCTATGGCGGCCTGCACGCCGCGGCCGCCCGGGGCGACATCGCCGAAATCGAAAAGCGCATCGCCTCGAATGAAAACAAGGAAGTGACCGACAGCCGGCAGCGAACGCCGCTGCACGTCGCCGTCTACCTGCAAAAGCACGATGCCGCCCGCGCCCTGATCCGGCTTGGCGCCGATCCCAACAAGCTTGAAGCCGACCGTTACGACATCATCACGATCGCGGCGGTCGCCAACGATGTGCCGATGCTCCGGATTGCGATCGAGGGTGGAGGCAACCCAAAGGCCGTCACCAGCCGCTACGACGGCACGGCCCTGATCGCGGCAGCCCATCTTGGCCATGCTGAAGTGGTGCGAATGCTGATCGCCGCCAAGGCACCGCTGGATCACGTCAACAATCTGAAATGGACCGCGCTGATCGAATCCATCGTGCTTGGCGACGGCGGCAGGAACCACACCGAGACGCTGCGTGCCCTGGTCGAGGCCGGCGCCGACGTGAACATTCCGGACGGCAGTGGCGCGACACCGCTCAAACTCGCCAAAGGTCGCGGCTATCGCGAGATGGTGGCCATCCTGGAAAAGGCCGGCGCGAAGTGAGCGAAAGTCTCAGAGCCCATTTTCAAGCCGACATCGATGCGCAGCGCTCACAAACTTCAATTCGTGATCTTGTAGCCCGTGGCCTTCACGATCGGCTGCCAAAACGCGGTGTCGGCGGCGAGCGCTTTGGTCAGATCTTCCGGGGTTGAACCGACCGGAATGAGCGAGACGGCATTGAGCTTCTCCTTCACATCGGGCTTTGCCAGCACTTCCGCCGCGGCGGCGCTCAGCTTCTTGGCGAAATCAGGCGAACTGCCCGCCGGCAGCCACATGCCGTACCAGCCGTCCGCCACCAGGTCGACGCCGGCCTCCTTCAGGTTCGGCACATCAGGCAGGAAAGGCGAGCGCGCCGGGCCGCTCACCGCGACGATGCGGATGCCGCCGGCGCGGTGCTGCGTGATGGTGTCCGAAAGCGTCGTGACCGCGAATGGGATGTGCCCGCCGATGAGATCGGTGATGATCGGCGCGGAGCCACGATACGCCACGCGCGTCATGGAAAGGCCAAGCGCCTTTTCGAGCTGCCATCCGGTGAAATGCGGAATGGTGCCGCTCGACGGCACGCCGTAACTGGCTTTCGAGGGATTGGCTTTGATCCAGGCCACCAATTGCTTGAAGTCCGTCACGCCGATCGATGGGCTCACCACCACAACGAATTCGAAGCGGGCAATGAGACCGGGATGAAATCCTTCGCGGAGTCGTAGCTCGGCTGGTTCTCCACCATCGGCAGCAGGTACATGGTCGGGCCGGTCGTCACCAGAACGGTGGTGGTGTCGGGGGCGGCGCCCTTCACGGCCCGTATGCCGATCAGCCCATCGCCGCCGGTACGGTTCTCGACGATGACGCTGCGGTCGATCAGTGGCGGGAGATGTTGCGCCAGCTGGCGGCATAACATGTCGCCGCTGCCGCCGGCCGCGAACGGAAAGATGATCCTGGTCAGCGGCCCGGACTGGCCGAACGCCTCTCCGGCACCAGCGGCCAACGACCATCCGATGCTTCCGGCCAAAAACTTCCGACGATCCATTTACCTTCCCCCGAGAAATTCGACCGATTACACCAGACTGCGGCCATCATTGAAACATAGCTCAGGCGCCGCCGGGTCGCTTGCACCGGCCCCCGTCCTGCTGCAAAACAGCGCCAATTCCGCAACATTCGAACCCGAACCAATGGCCCGCCCCGCGCTCAAGAATTTCCGCCGTATCGTCGTCAAGGTCGGCTCGTCGCTGCTGATCGATTCAGACGCCGGCGAGGTGCGCTCGTCCTGGCTATCAGCGCTGGCCGCCGATATCGCCAAGCTGCACGGCCAGGGCCGCGACGTGCTGGTGGTCTCGTCGGGCTCGATTGCACTCGGGCGCAGCCGCCTCAAGCTGCCGCGCGGGCCGTTGAAACTGGAAGAAAGCCAGGGCGCGGCGGCGGTCGGACAGATCGCGCTGGCGCGGATCTGGTCGGAAGTGCTCGGCAATCACGGCATCGGGGCCGGGCAAATTCTGGTGACGCTGCAGGACACCGAGGAGCGCCGGCGCTACCTCAATGCCCGCTCGACCATCGCCAAACTGCTGGAATGGCGCGCGGTGCCCGTCATCAATGAGAACGACACGGTCGCCACCAACGAAATCCGCTACGGCGACAATGACCGCCTCGCCGCGCGCGTCGCCACCATGACGAGCGCCGATTTGCTGATCCTGCTGTCCGACATCGACGGCCTCTACGATGCGCCGCCCGGCGCCAATCCCAACGCCAAACTGATTCCGATCGTGGAATCCGTCACCTCGGAGATCGAGGCGATGGCCGGGGCTGCCGAATCCGAACTGTCACGCGGCGGCATGTACACCAAGATCGAAGCGGCGAAGATCGCGACCACCGCCGGGACGCACATGTTGATTGCGTCGGGCAAGATCGAGCATCCGCTGCAGGCCATCGCCGACGGCGGCCGCTGCACCTGGTTCCTGACGCCGGCCAATCCCGTCACCGCGCGAAAACGCTGGATCGCGGGATCGCTGGAGCCGAAGGGCACGCTGACCATCGACGCCGGTGCGGTTACCGCGCTGCGCGCCGGAAAGAGCCTGCTGCCGGCCGGCGTGATCCGGATCGACGGCCAGTTCGCCCGCGGCGACGCCGTGGTGGTGCGCGGCCCGGATACCCACGAGATCGGCCGCGGCCTCGTCGCCTATGACGCCGAGGACGCCGAAAAGATCAAAGGCCGCTCCTCCCCTGATGTAATGGCCATTCTTGGCATCAGCGGCCGGGCCGAGATGATCCACCGCGATGATTTGGTGGTGGGGCCTGCCGGGGCTATTCCGGCCAAATAGGCCATTGGCCGACCTCCCGGCCCCGCGCCCGCCCACCAGCCATGCCGGGTCCGCACCTCGCAAGAGCGGGATTTCCGTGCTAGGACATGACCTTAACCCGATACCTGACGTCTACCTGGGACCGCCATGACCGCGCCGCTGAAAGCCATCGACGGCAACGCCGATTTACCCGCTTTGATGACCGAACTCGCTTCCCGCGCGCGCGCTGCTGCGCGGGTGCTGGCGCTGGCCTCGCCCGAACAGAAAAACCGGGCGCTCGACGCCATCGCGTCCGCGATCCGCAGCCATGCGCCTGATATCCTCGCCGCCAATGCCGAGGACGTCGCCGAAGTGCGCACCGGCGGCGCGACCTCGGCCTTCATCGATCGCCTGACGCTGACGCCGGCCCGGGTCGAGGCGATGGCCGAGGGTGTCGCGACCGTGCGCGCCATTGCCGACCCGATCGGCGCCGTCACCGAAAGCTGGCAGCGCCCCAACGGCATGACCATCGAGCGCGTGCGGGTGCCGCTCGGCGTCATCGCCGTGATCTTCGAAAGCCGCCCCAACGTCACCGCCGACGCCGGCGTGCTGTGCCTGAAGTCCGGCAACGCCGTGATCCTGCGCGGCGGCTCCGACAGTTTCCGTTCCTGCCGTGCGATCCATGATTGCCTGGTGCAGGGTCTTCGCGAAGCCGGCC
This sequence comes from Bradyrhizobium sp. JYMT SZCCT0428, assembly GCF_018131075.1. Lineage (GTDB taxonomy): Bacteria > Pseudomonadota > Alphaproteobacteria > Rhizobiales > Xanthobacteraceae > Bradyrhizobium. Next base: position 44,480 of record NZ_JAFCLS010000028.1, read on the forward strand.
TGCCCGAGGCCGCGATCACGCTGGTGCCGACCCGTGATCGCGCGGCCGTCGGCCTGCTGCTCACCGGCTTGAACGGCGGCGTCGACGTGATCGTGCCACGCGGCGGCAAGAGTCTGGTCGCGCGCGTCGAAGCCGAAGCGCGCGTGCCGGTGTTTGCGCATCTGGAAGGTGTCAACCACGTCTATGTCGATCACACCGCCAAGCTCGAAATGGCGAAGTCGATCGTGCTCAATGCCAAGATGCGCCGTCCCGGCGTCTGTGGTGCCGCGGAAACCTTGCTGGTCGATCGCGCCGGTGCGTCTGTCAGCCTCAAGCCGCTGGTCGAAATGCTGATCGATGCCGGCTGTGAAGTGCGCGGCGACGCCGCCGTGCAGCGCGTCGACAGCAGGGTGAAAGCAGCCTCCGACGAAGACTGGGACACCGAATATGAGGATGCGATCATCGCGGCGAAAGTTGTCGATGGGCTCGATGACGCGATCGCGCATATCCAGAATCACGGCTCGCACCACACCGATGCGATCGTGACGGAAGACGCCGATGCCGCCGAGAAATTCCTCAACGAGGTCGACTCGGCGATCGTGCTGCATAACGCATCGACGCAATTCGCCGATGGCGGCGAATTCGGCTTCGGCGCCGAGATCGGCATTGCCACCGGCAAATTCCACGCCCGCGGCCCTGTCGGCGCCGAGCAACTGACGAGTTTCAAATATCGCGTCCACGGCACCGGGCAGACGCGGCCGTGACCCTGACAACACGTTCGAGCAAACCCGCGCGCGCGCAGTGGCGGCATTGATGCCGCCGCAATCAGCTTCGCAAGCGATCCCGTTCCACACCAACGGCATGCGCGTCGGCCTGCTCGGCGGCTCGTTCAATCCGCCGCACGCGGCGCACCGCGCCATCAGCCAGTTCGCGCTGAAGCGTCTGAAGCTCGACCGTGTCTGGTGGCTGCTGACACCGGGCAATCCGCTGAAGGATAATGGCGGGCTGCATGACCTGTCCGAACGCGCCGATGCAGCGCGGAAAGTCGCCGACGATCCGCGCATCGATATCAGCTGTCTCGAAGCTGTCATTGGCGTCAGGTACACTGTCGATACGATCATCCATCTGCGGCGCCGCGTCTCCGGCGTGCATTTTGTCTGGATCATGGGCGCTGACAACCTTGCGCAGTTCCATCGCTGGAAGGATTGGCGGCGCATCGCGTCCGAGGTTCCGATCGCTGTGATCGACCGCCCCCCACAGAGTTTCCGGGCGCTGGCCGCACCCGCCGCCCAGGCGCTGGCGCGCTACCGCCTGCCCGAGAATCAGGCTGCCCGGCTGGCGGAGCAGCGCCCGCCCGCCTGGGCTTTCCTGACCGGCATGAAACTGACCCTGTCTTCGACCGGCCTTCGGAACTCGGACGGAAGCTGGAGGACGAAGTGAGCCTGAGGCCAACTGGAATATTGAAACCGTTAACCCCACATGCCTAATATAGCCCGTGGACACCAAGATTCGGCGTTCGCGATACAGTGAAAGGAATGGTCCCTGGCCACATCTGTATTGTCCAAGTCTGTTTTGCCCAAGGTTTCCAAGACTTCTGCAGAGAAGACGACTGCAAAACCTGCTGCAAAAACCGCGCGTAAAACATCGACCAAAGCTGCGGCCTTGAAGGTGCAACCCGACGCCGACAAGACGCTGAATATGATCCTCTCCCGCCTCGACGATATGAAGGCGGAAGAAACGGTCACCATCGACCTTCGCGGCAAATCCGCCTTTTCCGACTACATGATCGTCACCACAGGCCGGGCCAACCGGCATGTCGGCGCGATCGCGGAAAACGTGACCAAAGCCCTGAAGGAAACCGGTATCAAAGGCATCCATGTCGAGGGCTTGCCCAATTGCGACTGGGTGCTGATCGATTCCGGCGATGTGGTCGTGCACGTATTCAGACCCGAGGTGCGCGAATTCTACAATCTGGAAAGATTGTGGACGCAAAACCCGGCGGCGGCGAAGGCGATCTAGGTTTTTGAGCCGATGCGAATCGGCTGCAGCGCATGTCGCGTGCGCGCGCCGTTGGCGCGCGGGTGAACGATTTGACGCTTTTTCGGCGCGGCATGCTTTGAATGAAGATCGTCGTCGTTTCAATCGGCCGGCTGAAACAGGGCCCGGAGCGGGAACTGGCCGAACGCTATCGCGAGCGATTCGAGGACATCGGCCGCAAGCTCGGCTTTCGCGGCCTCGAGATTCATGAAATTCCGGAAAGCCGCGCGCGCGACGCCGCGACCCGGATCGCCGAAGAGGCAGCTGCGATTTCAGCGCTGATCCCGGAGAAATGCGTGCTGGTGGCGCTCGACGAACGCGGCAAGAGCATCGACAGCGCAAGCTTCGCCCAGCAGCTCGGGCGCTGGCGGGATGAAGCGGTCGCCAACACTATTTTCACAATCGGCGGCGCGGACGGACTTTCGCCCGATTTGCAGCGCAGAGCCAAACTGCGCATTGCGTTCGGCTCGGCGACCTGGCCGCATCAAATGGTCCGCGTCATGCTTCTGGAACAGATTTACCGGGCCGCGACCATTTTGGCGGGCCATCCTTATCACCGCGTGTAATGCACGCTAGCGTGAATACCGACTATAAATACAGAGAGCGCTGAATAACTGGATGCACACAACACGGGACATTCAAGTACGCCCTGACGCCATCGGTCACGATGGGCTGTTGGCGTCGCGTGTTCCGCTTTGCATCGTGCTGCTGTCCGCAAGCCTGATGGGTCTTTCGATTTCGCCGGCGGCCGCGCAGGTGACAGCGCCCGCTCAGCCGGCGTCGGCCCAACAATTGCCCGCCCAACAAGCCGCCGCGCCTTCCCCCGAAGCCATCAAGGAACGCGAGCAGGAACTGGAAGCTGCGCGAGAGCAGCAGAAGAAGGCCGCCGAGCTGCAGCAGAAGCTGAAAGCCGACATCGCAGCGATCGGGCAGGACCGCAGCAAGCTCAATGCGCAGCTGATCGACATCGCCGCCCAGGTGCGCGGCGTGGAAACGCGCATCGGCGACGCCGAAGCGCGGCTGCGTCCGCTCGACAGCCGAGAGCAGCAGATTCGCGGCTCCCTCGACTCGCGCCGCACCGAGATCATCGAGGTGCTGGCGGCGCTGCAGCGTGCCGGACGGCGCACACCGCCGGCGCTGCTGGTCCGCCCGGAAGACGCGCTGCAATCGCTCCGCACCGCCATGCTGCTCGGTGCTGTTGTGCCCGAACTGCGCGGTCGCGCGGAAAGATTGGCCAACGATCTCGGCGAACTCGTCGCGCTCCGCAAGACCATCGCCACCGAGCGCGATGCGCTGGCGCTCGACCGTGACAAGTTGAAAGACGATCAGATCCGGATGGCGGCGCTGGTCGAGGAGCGGCAGCGCAAGCAGAGCGCGATCGAAAAAGACATGGAAGCGGAAGGCGCCCGCGCCATCACGCTGTCCAAACAGGTCGACAGTTTGCAGGGCCTGATCGCCAAACTGGAGCAGGACCTGAAAAGCGCCGCCAAGGCGGCTGCCACCGCCAGCCTGAAGGGGGCCCCGGTGACCCCCGGCGGCAAGCCCAATCTGGGGGCACTGAAGGATCCTGCCCGGCTCAGCCCGGCGATCGCCTTTGCCTCCGCCAAGGGATTGTTCGCCCTGCCGGTCAATGGCCGCAAGATTCGCGATTTTGGCGGTTCCGACGGCGCGGGTGGCGTCGAAAAAGGCATTTCCTTGGCAACCCGGGCCGGCGCCCAGGTCACAACCCCGTGTGACGGCTGGGTTGTTTACGCCGGGCCGTTCCGCAGCTACGGACAACTCTTGATCCTTAATGCCGGTGGCGGGTATCATGTCCTGATCGCCGGGATGGAGCGCATTTCGGTTAACATCGGCCAGTTTGTACTTACGGGGGAGCCGGTCGCCACCATGGGATCGACATCCCAGGTTGCATCCATCCTCGCCACCACCGCGAGTCAACCCGTGCTCTATGTTGAGTTCCGTAAGGACGGCACTCCAATCGATCCAGGCCCATGGTGGGCCGCAAATGAAGGCGAAAAGGTTCGCGGATGATGCGCAAGACTTCAGTAATTCTCCTCAGCGCCGCCACCGGCGCAGCATTGACGCTCTTCGTGACGCAGCCTCGTTCTGTGCTGATGGGATCGGTCGCGCGTGCGGCGACCTCGGACACCTATCGCCAGCTCAATCTGTTTGGCGATGTGTTCGAGCGTGTGCGCAGCGACTACGTCGAGAAGCCGGACGATTCCAAGCTGGTCGAGTCCGCCATCTCGGGCATGCTGGCCGGTCTCGATCCGCATTCCAGCTACATGGACGCCAAGAGCTTCCGCGACATGCAGGTGCAGACCCGCGGTGAGTTCGGCGGCCTCGGCATCGAAGTCACGATGGAAGACGGCCTGATCAAGGTCGTGTCCCCGATCGACGACACGCCGGCGTCGAAGGCCGGCATCATGGCCAACGACATCATCACCAATCTCGACGACGAAGCCGTGCAGGGTCTCACCCTCAACCAGGCCGTCGAGAAGATGCGCGGGCCGGTCAACACCAAGATCCGGCTCAAGATCATCCGCAAGGGCCAGGACAATCCGATCGAAGTCACGCTGGTGCGCGACAATATCCGCGTCCGTTCAGTGCGCGCCCGCGTCGAACAGGACGACATCGCCTATATCCGCATCACGACCTTCAACGAGCAGACCACCGAGGGCCTCAAGCGCGAGATCGGCAATCTGACGAACCAGATCGGCGCCGACAAGCTGAAGGGCTTCATCATCGACATGCGCAACAATCCCGGCGGCTTGCTGGAGGAAGCGGTGACGGTTTCCGACACCTTCCTCGAGCGCGGCGAGATCGTCTCGACCCGCGGCCGCAATGCCGAGGAAACCCAGCGCCGCGCCGCGCATGTCGGCGACCTGACAAAGGGCAAGCCGGTGATCGTGCTGATCAACGGTGGCTCCGCCTCCGCTTCCGAAATCGTCGCGGGCGCGCTGCAGGACCACAAGCGCGCGACGCTGATCGGTACCCGCTCGTTCGGCAAGGGCTCGGTCCAGACCATCATCCCGCTCGGCAGCGGCAACGGCGCGCTGCGTCTGACCACCGCGCGCTATTACACGCCGTCGGGCAAATCGATCCAGGCCAAAGGCATCGTTCCCGATATCGAGGTGCTGCAGGACGTTCCCGACGAGCTGAAGTCGCGTACCGACACCAAGGGCGAAGCCTCGCTCCGCGGCCATCTGAAGAACGACGGCGACGAGAAGACCGGCTCACAATCCTACGTGCCGCCGGACGCCAAGGACGACAAGGCGCTGAAGACCGCGGCCGACCTGCTGCACGGCATCAAGTCCACCGCGGCGCCCGCCACCGGCGACAAGGCGGCGATCGACAAGCCCGCCACCAAGGCGGCGAACTGATCGAACCCAAGTCTAATCGAACCTAAGCCAATTCCCGTGAAAAGGGCGGCCTTCGGGCCGCCCTTTTTGTTGCCGGTTCCAACTCCCCCCGCGCCATCCCGGGGTTGGCGGCTTTTGAGTGGGTCGCGAGCGCTCGAATCGGGTCCATCGTGGTATCGTCACGGTTGATTCGGGGAGGTTCATGACGGAAACGGCCGACGAGCTGAGCACGCCGCTCGGACAGGACACCAAGCGCAAGAAGCGCCGGTTCCGGCTGCCGTTCACCGCGATGCAGGCGCTGGCCGTGCTGCTCGGCCTGTTCCTGGTCGGCTTTGCCAGCATCGCCCTGTTTACGGACAATCCCTTTGGCGGCGAGCCGGTCGCGCACGTCGCCATGCGCAAGACGCCCGTGTCTGACGAGAAAGCCACCGCGGCCGGTCCCGCCGAACAGGCTGCGAAATCCGCGCCCAAACAGGCTGCGGCCGGCGAGAACAAGACCGTCACCATCATCGACGGATCCAGCGGCAAGCGGCAGGACGTCGTGATCGGCGGCGATGCCGGCAACAACAACGATGCGGAGACAGCGCCCGCAACCGCGATGGCCGGCATCGATCCGCGCCTGCTGGAGAAGTCGCGCTACGGCATGATCCCGGTGGTTGCCGACGGCCTGAAGCCGTTTACGGTCTATGCCGCCGACGCCGACCGCGCCAAGGCCGCCAAAATGCCGGTTGTCGCCATCGTCGTCGGAGGCCTCGGTGTCGGCGCCGCCAAGACGGTTGATGCCATCATGAAGTTGCCGCCCGCCGTGACGCTGGCGTTCACGCCCTATGGGGCCGACCCGACGAAGCTCGCCGAGCGCGCGCGGGCGCAACGCCACGAGATCCTGCTGCAGGTTCCGATGGAGCCGTTCGATTATCCCGACAACGATCCCGGCCCGCAGACCCTGCTGACGACGCTGTCGCCCGAGCAGAATATCGACCGTCTGTATTGGCATATGAGCCGGATCCAGGGCTATGCGGGGATCGCCAACTTCATGGGCGCGCGCTTCGTGGCGACGGATGCCGTGATGCAGCCGATCATCCGCGAGGCGGCCAAGCGCGGCCTCGGCTATCTCGATGATGGCTCCACCCCGCGCAGCGCCGCCCCCGCATTGGCGGCGGGTCAGGCGATGCCCTTCACCAAGGCCGATTTCACCATCGACGCGGTGCCGACCTCGGCCGAAATCGACCGGACGCTGCTCAAGCTCGAAACCCTGGCCAAGGAACGCGGCCTGGCCGTCGGCGTCGCCTCTGCCCTGCCGATTTCGATCGAACGGCTCGCCGCCTGGATCAAGACGCTCGAGACCCGTGGCATCCTGCTTGTGCCATTGACAACGGCGATGCTGAAATCAAAATCAGGCTAGCGATCAACCTGATGGCGCCGATCCGGCATTGCCGGATTTCGCCCGCCTGATCGCTCGAATTGTGTGTAGGAAACCCGACGGAATGGCGCGCTACGAAGACCTGCCTTACCGGACATGCGTCGGCATGATGCTGATCAACGCAGCGGGGCTGGTCTTCATCGGTCGCCGCGCCGGAGGCATCGAGCACGTCGACGAAACGCACGTCTGGCAGATGCCGCAAGGCGGCGTCGATCCCGGCGAGGATACCTGGGCGGCGGCAAAGCGCGAGCTCTATGAGGAAACCAGCGTTCGATCGGTGGAGAAACTCGGCGAGGTCGCCGACTGGCTGATCTACGACATTCCGCGCACCGTGGCCGGCCGGACCTGGAAGGGCCGCTACCGCGGGCAGCGCCAGAAATGGTTTGCGGTCCGCTTCACCGGCAAGGATAGCGAGATCAATGTCGCGAGCCCCGGCGGCGGCCACAAGGCCGAATTCATCAGCTGGCGCTGGGAGCCGATGAAGAATCTTCCGAGCCTGATCGTGCCGTTCAAGCGGCCGGTCTATGAACGCGTGGTGAAGGAATTTTCCAGCCTCGCGGGCTTGTAGCATGCGCGTTTCCCTTGAAGCAGTCATTCCGGGGCGATGCGAAGCATCGAACCCGGAATCTCGAGATTCCGGGGCTGGTCCTTCGGACCATCCCGGAATGACGCCCGAAGATTTGTGATGAACAGCAAACCCTACCGCCCCAATGTCGGGATCGCCTTGTTCAACGCCGCCGGTCAGGTGCTGATCGGCCGGCGCTTTCGCGACGATGGACCCGAGATCATCCTCCCCGGCCTCGAATGGCAGATGCCGCAGGGTGGCATCGACGCCGCCGAGAACCCGCGTGATGCCGTGATGCGCGAACTCTGGGAGGAGACCGGCGCGGTCAGCGCCGAGCATCTCGGTGAAACCGACTGGATGAGTTACGAGTTTCCGCCCTATGACGGTCCTCCCTCGCATCGCCTCGCCAAGTTCCGCGGCCAGCGGCAGAAATGGTTCGCGCTGCGCTACACTGGGCGCGACGACGAGATCGACCCGCTGACGCCGCGCAACGGGCAGCCGGCCGAATTCGACCAATGGCGCTGGGAACGGCTCGACCGCGTTGCCGGTCTCGTGGTGCCGTTCCGGCGCGAGGTGTACATGGCCGTCGCCACGGCGTTCGCACGATTTGCAGCCACGCCGACTTAAGAAAGTGCCGATGCCGATCCGCGCAATATTTTTCGACGTTGGCGAGACGCTGATCGACGAAACACGCCTGCTGCACGGCTGGGCCGACACCATGGGCGTCGATAGGGCCGAGTTTCTGGCCGTGCTCGACGATATCATTGCCAAAGGCGAAAATTACCGCCTGATCTTCGAGCGGCTGCGGCCGGGTTTTGATGTCCGCGCCGCCGCCGCCGAGCGCAAGCGAAGCGGAACTGATTTCAGGATTGAAGCGCGCGATCTCTACGCCGACGCCAGGCCGTGCCTGTCCGAACTGACGCAAGACGGCTGGTTTGTCGGTATCGCCGGCAATCAACCACCCACGGCCAAGGCGGCGCTCGAATCGTTCGGGCTGGAGGCCAGATTGATCACGACTTCGGCTGAGCTCAGCGTCGACAAGCCTTCGCTCGATTTCTATCGCAAGACGCTCGCGATGACTGACCTCGATCCGACCGAGGTGCTCTATGTCGGGGATCGTCTCGACAACGACGTCATCCCGGCACGAAATTTCGGCATGAGAACCGCCTTGCTTGAACGCGGCCCTTGGGGTCGCAATCACGTTCGCTGGCCCGATGCCGCGCTCGCCGATTTCATTCTGAAAGATCTAGCAGGGTTGCCGGCTTTGTTGCGCGGGATGAAGCGCGAAAGCTGAGATCCGCCGCTAATTCGGTCCGACCGTAAACGGCCCGATCGCGACGACGCGACAATCGCTGTCGCGCCTGGCACAGTCGCTCAAGGCATCGTTGATCGCGGCCTGCTCACTGGCCTGCTTCAGTCCGAGACCGGGCCGTCTTGCGGCGCCCACGGCGAGCGCGCTCCATCCACCCGCGGCATCGGCAAGTCCGCGCGCAGCCTCGTCGCGTGCTTCAGGTGCGGAGCGAGGTATCGGTGGCCTTGAAGAAGCCGGTCACCCTCATCGTTGTCGGAACCGGAGCGACAAAGGCATCGTTCAGCGCCAAGATCATGCAAGGGACCCCCGCAATGGCGCCGCACGATTCCAGGCTCCGGCGCGTCGCTTCCTCGACCGAATCCACACCAACGATCATGTAGTATTGACCGACGCCGGGACCGAGCGCGAGCACCTTGGTCTTTCGTGCCGGCACATAGATATTCTCGATCCGGGCCTTGCCGGGCTCACGCGTCAGCGGCATCTCGCTGGAGGAAAACGGCCGCTCGGTTATCGGGTCATGCTTGATCCAGGGCGGCGCCGGCATCGGCGGCTTGCCGTTGACGTAAACGACTCTGTTGCCGACGGCATAGAGTTCGCATTTTCGGGGTGACGAGGCGCTGTCCGCGCGCTTCTGGCATTGCTCGACGGCCATACTTCTTGCCGCCTCTTCGCTCGGCTGCCCGGTGACGAAGGCGTTAAAGCCACCAAAGTTAAGCGAGAACGCCTTGAAGTCGTTGGCGGGTGCGTACTCTTTCTCGAGCGTCGCACGAATCCTCTCGCTCACGAATGGCACGGCAGCGACTACGAACGTCTCCCCTGACGCAATCGGCGGCGGCGAAGCCGATGCTGCTGGCGGCGGCGCCGCCGCCAGGACCGGTGCTGGAACGGCAGGTGCCGCTACGGTCGGCGTCGGAGCCGACAGCGATCTCGGCGTCGCCACGCCGCCGGGCGGCGGAGCAAGTGCCGGCGAGGGAGAACTTGTCGGAGCCAGCGACGGCGCCGGGCTCGCGCTATGGCTTGCGACGACTGGCATCTGTTTCGCCGCCATGTTCTCAAGCTTGGTGAAATACAGAAAGCCGCCGACGCCGATCGCGGCCAGACTGACCAGTGTCACCGCGGCCGGCCACATCCAGTTTGGCGCACCGTGATCCGAAGCCTTGATCGGCTTCTTGACCTGCGGCGTCGAGTAGGAACCGTCCTCGCGGCATCGCGACCATGAAGGCATGCACCGGGGTCGGGATGTTCTTTACTTCCTGCGCGCCGATATCGGCGAATTGCACCGACAATTTGTTGGCGACCTGTTCGTGCACCGCGCGCGAGACGCAGATGCCGCCGACCTCGGCGAGGCCCTCGAGGCGCGCGGCAATGTTGACACCCTCACCCAGCAGGTCGCCGTCGCGCTCGACCACATCGCCGATCGTGATGCCGATGCGAAACGACATCTGCCGGCTCGGCGGATACGCCATGTTCCGGGTGCGCAGGCTTTCCTGGATATCGATCGCGCAGCGTACGGCTTCCACCGCGCTCGGGAATTCGGCAAGCACCGCGTCCCCCGCGGTATTGAAAATGCGGCCGCCGCCCTTGGCGATGAAATCGTCGGTCACCTGACGATAGGACGCGAGCCGCCGCAGCGTTTCCTCTTCGTCCTCGGACATCAGGCGGCTGTAGCCGGCAATATCGGCCGCAAAAATCGCCGCGATCTTGCGCTTCATAAAAAACAGCCCCGGACCAGCACCTGCGGGCAGGAGAATGCCGTCAGAAGTTCCCGGGCGCAACTGTAGCGGCTCCGGGCACAGCCGGGGCGGCCCGCGAAAGAAATACTGCCGCAAAAAATTCAGCGCCCGTCACGGTGTGACGAGCGCTGGTGTTATCAGGGGCCTTCATTGCGCCCCGGAGCGGACCCCGGGGCTTAATGCATCGCCGTGGAGCTGAGCTGATGCTCGATGCTCTTGAAGTGATCGAGCCGCTCGATCGCGTGGTCGAGTTCGGAGCCCTCGTGCTCGGCGAGCTTGGCTTCCATCTCGGCAATCGTCTCGGCAAACTGGGCCCGATCGATGTCCTGAATCGAGGTGGCAACGTCGGCCAGTACGGTGAGGCCCTTCTCCGACATTTCGGCGAGACCGCCGAGCACGATCATCTTCTGATGCGTGCCGCCGGAGGTGATGGTCAGGATGCCGGGACGGACCGCGGCCACAACCGGCGCATGGCCGGCCAGCACGCCGAAATCGCCTTCCACGCCGGGGATGTCAACCTGATCGACCTCGCCGGAGAAGGAGAGTTTTTCGGGGGAAACCAGATCAAAGTGGAACGTGGCCATGGAGTAGTCCTGCGAATAGGAAGTGGCGCGTAGCGACTAGTGAGTGGCGAATGGAAGGGCGAATATCTATTCGCTACTCCCTTTCGCCATTCGCCTTAGGCTGCCTCGGCAGCCAGCTTCTTGCCCTTCTCGACGGCTTCTTCGATGTTGCCGACCATGTAGAACGCCGCTTCCGGCAGATGGTCGTACTTGCCTTCGCACAATCCGCGGAAGCCCTTGATGGTGTCGGCGAGGTCGACGAACTTGCCGGGCGAGCCGGTGAACACTTCGGCGACATGGAACGGCTGCGACAGGAAGCGCTCGATCTTGCGGGCGCGGGCAACCGCGATCTTGTCCTCTTCGGAGAGTTCGTCCATGCCGAGAATGGCGATGATGTCCTGCAGCGACTTGTAGCGCTGCAACACCTGCTGAACCATACGCGCGGTCTCGTAGTGCTCCTGACCGACGACCAGCGGGGACAGCATGCGGGAGGTCGAGTCGAGCGGATCCACCGCCGGATAGATGCCCTTTTCCGAGATCGCGCGGTTGAGCACCGTGGTCGCGTCCAAATGGGCGAACGAGGTTGCGGGCGCCGGGTCGGTCAAGTCGTCGGCCGGCACGTAGATCGCCTGCACCGAGGTGATCGAGCCCTTGTGCGTGGTGGTGATGCGCTCCTGCAGCGCGCCCATGTCGGTGGCGAGCGTCGGCTGATAACCCACCGCCGAGGGAATACGACCCAAGAGCGCCGACACTTCCGAGCCTGCCTGGGTGAAGCGGAAGATGTTGTCGACGAAGAACAGCACGTCCTGGCCCTGGTCGCGGAAATGCTCGGCGACGGTCAGGCCGGTAAGGCCGACGCGGGCGCGGGCGCCCGGAGGTTCGTTCATCTGACCGAACACCAGCGCGCATTTCGACTTCACGTTCGGATCGGGATTATGCGGATCGGCGTTGACCTTGGATTCGATGAACTCGTGATAGAGGTCGTTGCCTTCGCGGGTACGCTCGCCGACGCCGGCGAACACCGAATAACCGCCATGCGCCTTCGCGACGTTGTTGATCAGTTCCTGAATCAGCACGGTCTTGCCGACGCCGGCGCCGCCGAACAGGCCGATCTTGCCGCCCTTGGCGTAGGGCGCCAAGAGGTCGACGACCTTGATGCCGGTGACGAGAATTTCAGCTTCGGTGGACTGGTCGGTATAGCTCGGCGCTTCCGCATGGATCGGGCGCAGGCCTTCGGACACCATCGGACCGGCTTCGTCGATCGGCTCTCCGATCACGTTCATGATGCGGCCGAGCGTACCGGCGCCGACGGGAACGCGGATCGGCGCGCCGGTGTCGGTGACTTCCTGGCCGCGGACCAGACCCTCGGTGGTGTCCATCGCGATGGTACGCACCGTGGATTCACCGAGATGCTGCGCCACTTCGAGCACCAGGCGGTTGCCGGCGTTCTTGGTTTCGATGGCGTTCAGAATGGCGGGCAGATGCCCTTCGAACTGCACGTCGACGACGGCGCCGATGACCTGGGTGATGTGTCCGGTCTGGTTTGCTACTTCGGCCATAAAACTCTCTCCTTCGAATTCTGTCTCTGGAAGTCCGTCAGGGTGTCGCGCGAATGGCTAGAGAGCCTCGGCGCCGGAGATGATTTCGATCAGCTCCTTGGTGATCTGGGCCTGACGGGTGCGGTTGTAGATAAGGGTCTGCTTGCGGATCATATCGCCGGCGTTGCGGGTGGCGTTGTCCATCGCGCTCATCTGCGCGCCGTAGAACGAAGCGTTGTTTTCCAGCAGCGCGCGGAAAATCTGCACCGCGAGATTGCGCGGCAACAGGCGCGTCAGGATCTCGTCTTCTTCCGGCTCATATTCGTAGGACGTCGACGGACCGGCATTCGCGGCCGGCGCTTCAACCACCAGCGGGATGATCTGCTGTGCGGTCGGGATCTGGGAGATCACGGATTTGAAGCGCGAATAGAACAGCGTGCAGACGTCGAATTCACCGGCTTCGAAACGCGCCAGAACCTTCCTGGCAATATCCTCGGCATTGATGAAGCCGAGCTGGCGCACCGATTTCAAGTCGAGATGTTCGACGATCTGCTTGTCGAACTGGCGGCGGAGCTGCTCGTAGCCCTTGCGGCCGACGCAGAAGAACTTGACCTCTTTGCCCTGGGCGATCAGCGACAGCGCGCGTTCGCGCGCCAGACGCACGATCGACGAGTTGAAGGCGCCCGACAGACCGCGCTCGCCGGTGCAAACCAGCAGCAGGTGAACCTGATCGTTACCAGTACCGGCCAACAGCGCCGGCGCGCCGGGTGAACCCGCGGCTGCGGTTGCGATGTTCGAGATCACAGCGTCCATTTTTTCCGCGTAGGGCCGCGCCGCTTCGGCGGCGGTCTGCGCGCGGCGCAGCTTGGAGGCTGCGACCATCTGCATGGCCTTGGTGATCTTCTGCGTCGCCTTGGTCGAGGCGATGCGGACCCGCATGTCTTTCAGTGAAGCCATTCTTAGTTCACCCTTGCGGCCTGCTTTTCAACCAGGCCGCGAACCCCTCGTTGGTCATGCCCGGCCTTGTGCCGGGCATCCACGTCTTGTTTTTTCTCCACGCCAAAAGACGTGGATGGCCGGGACGAGCCCGGCCATGACGGATTATGCAAGCGTCTTGGAGAAACCTTCGACAACCGCCTTCAGCTTGCCCGCGGTGTCGTCGCTGAGATCGCGGCTTTCGCGGATGCTGTTGAGGATTTCGACGTTCTTGCCGCGCAGCAGCGACAGCAGGCCGTCTTCGAAAGGACGCACCTTGTTGAGCGGAAGCGCATCGAGATAGCCGTTGGTGCCGGCCCAGATCACGCAGACCTGTTCTTCCATCTTCAGCGGCGAGAACTGCGGCTGCTTCAGGAGCTCGGTCAGGCGCGAACCGCGGTTCAAGAGGCGCTGCGTCGAGGCGTCGAGGTCGGAACCGAACTGCGCGAATGCCGCCATTTCGCGGTACTGCGCCAGCTCACCCTTGATCTTGCCGGCGACCTTCTTCATCGCCTTGGTCTGCGCCGACGATCCGACGCGCGACACCGACAGACCGACGTTCACCGCCGGACGGATGCCCTGGAAGAACAGGTCGGTTTCCAGGAAGATCTGACCGTCGGTAATCGAAATCACGTTGGTCGGAATGTAGGCCGACACGTCGTTGGCCTGGGTTTCAATGACCGGCAGCGCGGTCAGCGAACCCGAGCCCTGGTCCTTGTTGAGCTTGGCGGCGCGCTCGAGCAGGCGGGAATGCAGATAGAACACGTCGCCGGGATAGGCTTCGCGGCCCGGCGGACGGCGCAGCAGCAGCGACATCTGACGGTAAGCGACGGCCTGCTTGGACAAATCGTCATAGATGATGACGGCGTGCATGCCGTTGTCGCGGAAATATTCGCCCATCGTGCAGCCGGTGAACGGCGCGATGTACTGCATCGGCGCCGGGTCGGACGCGGTAGCGGCGACCACGATCGAATATTCCAGCGCACCCTGCTCTTCGAGCACCTTCACGAACTGGGCGACGGTGGAGCGCTTCTGGCCGATCGCGACATAGACGCAATACAGCTTGATGTTCTCGTCGGGCTGCGCGTTGAGCGGCTTCTGGTTCAGAATGGTGTCGAGCGCGATCGCGGTCTTGCCGGTCTGACGGTCGCCAATGATCAGCTCGCGCTGGCCACGGCCGACCGGGATCAGCGCATCGATCGCCTTGAGGCCGGTCGCCATCGGCTCGTTGACCGACTTGCGCGGAATGATGCCGGGCGCCTTGACGTCGACGCGCTTGCGTTCGGTGGCCTGGATCGGACCCTTGCCGTCGATCGGATTGCCGAGCGCGTCGACGACGCGGCCGAGCAGGCCCTTACCGACGGGCGTATCGACGATGGCGCGGGTGCGCTTGACGGTCTGGCCTTCCTTGATCTCGCGGTCGGCGCCGAAGATCACGATACCGACGTTGTCGGTTTCGAGGTTGAGCGCCATGCCGCGGGTGCCGTTCTCGAACTCGACCATCTCACCGGCCTGGACGTTGTCGAGGCCGTAGACGCGGGCAATGCCGTCGCCGACGGACAACACCTGTCCAACTTCGGTAACCTCAGCCTCCTGGCCGAAATTCTTGATCTGGTCCTTGAGGATCGCGGAAATTTCCGCGGCGCGGATGTCCATCAGCCTGCCTCTTTCATCGCGTGCTTGATCGAATTGAGTTTGGTGCGAAGCGAACTATCCACCATGCGGCTGCCGAGCTTGACCACCAGGCCGCCGATAATGGAGGGATCGACTTTCACGTTGAGCGCGACGTCCTTGCCCGTCACTGATTTCAGTGCGGTCTTGAGAGCGTCGAGATTCTTGTCGCTGAGCGCTTCGGCGACGGTGACGTCTGCCGTAGCCTCGCCCTTGAACTTTGCCACCAGCGCGCGGAAGGCGCGGATCACGTCGCCGACGGCGAACAGCCGGCGATTGGCGGTCAGGACTTTGAGGAATTTGGCAGAAGTGCCCGAAATTCCGGCCTTGTCGAGAATCGCGGTGAGCGCCTTCGACTGCGCATCTGCCGAGAATACCGGACTGCGGACCAAGCGCTTCAAATCAGCGCTGTCGGCCAGCATGGCCTCGAACCTAGCGAGATCGGCTTTTACCGCGTCGATCGATTTCTCGTCGCGCGCCAACTCGAACAAGGCCGTTGCATAACGGCCTGACACTCCCGAAACGGACGGATCTTCAGCAGCCACAGAGTCGCTCTTTTTTGCTGTCAAACTCGCAAGGGAAAAACCGTCGCCACGAAAGCGGCGCCTAGCGATCCAAGCCCTTGGAATTCAAGCGGGACTTCGATTTTCGACCGGCACGAGAGGTGCCGGGATCGTTAAAATCGCGGCTTTGCTAACATAGCAAGCGCGCAGGTGCAACATGACGGCGCGCGCGGGCGATGCCTTGTCGCACGACTATTTTAGTTGGCCTCTAATCCAATTTTCCAGGGGCAGTTTCCGAGGCCAGTTTTTCCAGCGCCCCTCGCAGCGAAACAGCCGTCACGATTTTGCCGCACGGCCCCGCGCCGGAACGGCGCGTCAGCGACAAGCTCAATCGTTCCGCCCGTATTTGCATGGGCGCCATGTATCTCCGGAACAGTCCGAATCCGGTTCCCCGCCGTTTACTTGGCGTAACGCCACGAACACTAACGAACACTTAACTGATCAGTAATTCCAAGTATTGAAATGGTTAATAATTCGTTAAGGCAGTGTATTAATAACGAACATTCGATTAGTTGATCTGCGTAACAAGATATGTCAGCCGAAGGAAAACGAGGATTACTGCCCAATTCATGCCTCATTGGCTAATCAAACGGCGATCTCACACACGGGAACGGGGGTTCCACTTGTCACATATGTGGCAATACTGTCTGAGGGATTATTTATATGTTGAATACGATGAAGCTGCTGCCCGGATCTATCATCCGGTCGCGTACAGCGTTCGCTTTGATTGCCGCAACTCTCCTGGCCGGTGGCAGCATTACCGAAGCTTCGGCCAAATTCAGGCACCACCGTCACCACCATCATCATTCCCACCACGCCCAAAAGGCCCAGAGCAACTGGCAGGACGCCAACGCCTCGATCGGCTCAAGCTCCGGGCGCAGCTTCTCGGGCATGGCTTCCTTTTACGGCAATGAATCCGGCAGCAAGACCGCGTCCGGCCAGCGCTTCAACCAGAACGCCATGACCGCCGCCCACCGCAGCCTGCCGTTCGGCACCAAGCTCAGGGTGACCCATGGCGGTCGCAGCGTCATCGTCACCATCAACGACCGCGGCCCGTTCATTAAGGGGCGCGTGCTCGACCTTTCGACCGGCGCTGCCAGCGCCGTCGGACTGACCCGCGCCAAGGGCGTCGGCCGCGTCACCGCCGAGGTCGTCTCCTAAAAGCAAGCTGATCGAGCGCCGTTTCCGGTTCAACAGACCAGGTAAGCGTTGCGTAGCGTAACGGTCGCGGAATCTTTCGCGCACCGATAAGGGCCTGCCGTCCCAAATGACGGCAGGCTTTTTATTTGGCGGCGCCCGACTTGCTGCCCAGCCCGCACAGCGCGGAGCCGCTCTGGCCACAACGGTGGCAGGAGGATCGTGCTAGGTTTCTGCGCGCAACAGGCGCACGGCCTTCCGCAGCCCTTGAACCAGCACTGACGAGATCGATCATGAGCCAGATCAAAACCGTGGAACAACTGAGAAGTGTTCTTCCCGAACCACGGGCGACCACCAAGGCCAAGATCGCTCCCTATCTCGACGAACAGGCGATCGACTTCCTGCAAACGTGCCCGTTTGGGCTGATGGCCACGGCCGGTCGCGACGGGCCGATCGAGGTGTCCCCGAAGGGCGACGAGCCCGGCTTTGTCCGCGTCGAAGACGAACGTACGGTTCTGCTCCCGGAACGAGCGGGCAACAACCTCGCCTTCGGCCTGCAGAACATCATCGAGACCGGCCGGATCGGGATGATTTTCCTGCGGCCCCGGACCGGCGAGACGCTGCGGCTCTCGGGCCGGGCCGAGATTTTTGACGATGCCGAACTGCTGGCGACACTTGGCAAGGAAGGCCGCCCGGCGCTGCTGGCGATCCGGATCCACATCGAACGCTGCTATTTCCACTGCGCCCGCTCGGTGCTCCGGTCGAAGCTCTGGCAACCCGAGCATTGGCCGGAACCCAAGCGCATCTCGTTCGGAAAAGTCTTCGCGGCGAGGGCCGGCGCCGACGAGGATCAGGCGGCGAAAATCGATGCCTTTGTCGAGCAGGGCTACACGACCAATCTGTGGTCGAACGGTTGATGTTGATCTACCGCGACAGGCTGTCGCTCATCAATTGCGGCAAGCTTTTTCATCCGTCATTGCGAGCGAAGCGAAGCAATCCATAGCACCGCACAGGGAAAGATGGATTGCTTCGTCGTTTCGCTCCTCGCAATGACGATGAGGCGACACTTCTACGACCTTACAAAAAACTCTGCGGATCGACGTCGACCTCGAGTTTGAGATTGCCTTTTGTCTTCGGACCCGCCGCAAGCCATTCGCGCAAATAGTCCGACAGATCGACATTGCGCAGCGACTTCACCAACAGCCGAAAGCGATAGCGGCCCTTGATCACCGCCAGCGGTGCTTCGGCGGGGCCCAGCACCTGGATGCGCTCGTCGATCGGCGCGATGGCGGCCAGCTTGCGCGCAAAACCTTCGGCGGTCGGCCGGTCACCGGCGGAAATGATCAGGCTGGCGAGCCGGCCGAACGGCGGGTAGCCCGATCGCTCACGCTGATCGATTTCAGTGGCATAGAACGCCTCGCGATCGCTTGCGACCAACGCCTTCATCACGGGATGATCGGGCTGATGGGTCTGCAGGTAACCGATGCCGCGGCCCTGGTCGCGCCCGGCGCGGCCGATCACCTGGTTGAGCAATTGAAACGTCCGCTCGGCCGCGCGCGGATCGCCATTGCTCAGGCCCAAATCAGCATCGACGACACCGACCAGATTGAGCCGCGGGAAATTATGGCCCTTCGCCACCAATTGCGTGCCGATGATGATGTCGACGCGGCCCTCGGCGATTTCGTTCAGCTCGCTGCGCATGGTTTCGATCGAGGTGATCAGGTCGCTCGACAGCACCATGGTGCGCGCGTTTGGGAATAGTTGCGCGGCCTCCTCCTGCAGGCGTTCGACGCCGGGCCCGATGGCGGCGAGCGATTCCTCGGCAGCGCAATGCGGACAGATATTCGGGCGCGGCATCGAGAAGCCGCAATGGTGACAGACCAGCCGCTGGCGAAAGCGATGATCCACCAGCCAGGCGTCACAGATCGTGCAGGAGAAGCGATGCCCGCAGGCGCGGCACAATGTCAGCGGTGCGTAGCCGCGGCGATTGAGGAACAACAGCGCCTGCTCGCGCTTCTCGATCGCCTGCCCGATGTAATCGGCCAGCCGCGGCGAGACGAAGCGGCCGCGCGGCGGCGGCTCGCGGCGCAAATCGATCGCCTCGATATGCGGCATATGCTGGCCGCCGAAACGCGACGGCAATGCTATGCGCTGATAGCGCCCCTTGCGCGCGTTGACCTCGGTCTCGATCGACGGCGTGGCAGAAGCCAGGATGATCGGGATTTTGGCGATATGCGCGCGCACCACCGCCATGTCGCGGGCGTGATAATGCGCGCCGTCATCCTGCTTGTAGGCCTGGTCGTGCTCCTCATCGACGATGATCAGGCCCAAATCCGCATAGGGCAGGAACAATGCCGAGCGCGCGCCGACCACGACCGGCGCTTCGCCGGCTGCGATCGCCGCCCAGTTGCGGGCGCGGGTGCGCGGCGTCAGTTCGGAATGCCACTCCAGGGGACGCCCCCCAAAGCGCTGCGCGAAGCGATCGAGGAATTGTCCTGTCAGCGCGATCTCCGGCATCAGGATCAGGGTCTGCTTGCCGCGGCGGATGATCTCGGCGATCGCCTCGAAATAGACTTCGGTCTTGCCCGAACCTGTGACGCCATCAAGCAGCGCGACGTGAAAGCTGCCGCTAGCTGCCAGCGCCCGCATTGCATCGACGGCGGTGAGCTGCTGCCGGGAGAATTCCGGCTGGGCAAACGACGGATCGGGCGCCGGCGGCGCCAACGGCGGCGGCATCGCCTCGATCTGCAGCGTGCCCTCATCGACCAGCCCGTCGATCACGCCCGAACTGACGCCGGCCTCCCGTGCGGCTTCGGACTTGCCGTGCAGCAAGCCATCCGACAGCACGTCAATCACCCGCCGCCGCGCCGGCGTCAGGCGCCGCGGCGGCTCACCGACCAGCCGCACGCCGAGCCGCATCCGTTCGGGGCCGAGATTTTCGCCCATCCGCAAGCTCATGCGCAGCACCATGCCGCGCGCGGAGAGCGTGTAGTTGGCGACCCAATCGACGAGCGAGCGCAGTTCCTGCTTCAGTGGCGGCACGTCGAGCTTTTCGCCGACATCCTTTAGGCGGTTATGCAGGCGCGGATCGGGATTGGTGTTGTCAGCCCACACCACCGCCACCACCTCGCGCGGCCCCAGCGGCACGCAGACGACGTCGCCGGGCTTCAGCTCCATGCCGCGCGGCACGCGATACGAATAGGCCTGATTGAGCGCAACCGGCACCAGCACATCGACGACGCGTGTCGATGAGGCGGAGGAACTGGTGCTGCGCGTCGAATGGTCCATCGGGAATCAGGCTCGGGGTGGAAACGCCAAGTTAAGGGCGCGCGGCGGCGAGAACCAGAGGCAGCGGCTCATCCGGGGGCAAGTTAGCGAACGGTAAACGAAAGAGGTGCGATATAATCAGGAGAATCAGGGCGCCCATAGTCCATGACCAAGCCTGTTCCGTCACTTCAACCGATCGAGCTTGATTGCGCCGACCCGACGCTGGCGCTGGAGATGACGCGCTGGCTGTCGCATCTGCGCGCCGAACGGCGGCTGTCGCCCAAAACGCTGGAGGCTTACGCCCGCGACCTCCGCCAATGCCTTATTTTTCTTAGCGGGCACTGGGGCCGAAAAGTTACGCTCAAGGGATTTGCAGCACTGGAAGCCAGCGACATCAGGGCCTTCATGGCGATGCGCCGCGCCGACGACATCGGTGGCCGCTCGCTGATGCGGGCGCTGGCGGGGCTGCGCTCGTTCGGTCGTTTCCTGGAGCGCGAAGGCAAGGGCAAGGTCGGCGCGCTCTCGGCGATCCGTGCGCCGAAAATCGGCAAGAGCCTGCCAAAACCGATCCAGATGGCGGCCGCCAAACGTTTTGCCGATGCTGACGAACGCGCCGGCGAGGATCGCGATCCCTGGATCTGGGCGCGCGACGCCGCCGTGATGGCGCTGCTGTACGGTTCGGGCCTGCGCATCTCCGAAGCGCTGGGGTTGAAAAAGCGCGACGTGCCGCGGCCCGGCGAGGGCGACGTCATTATCGTGACCGGCAAGGGCAACAAGACCCGCATGGTGCCGGTGCTGCAGAACGTGCTGGCGCTGATCGCCGATTACACCGCGGTCTGCCCGCATCCGCTAACGCCGGAGGGACCGATTTTCGTCGGCGCGCGCGGCGGGCCGCTCAGCCCGCGAATCATCCAGCTGACCATGGAGCGGCTGCGCGGCGCACTCGGCCTGCCCGACAGCGCGACGCCGCACGCGCTACGGCATTCCTTTGCTACCCACCTGCTGTCGCGCGGCGGCGATCTGCGCGCGATCCAGGAATTGCTCGGCCACGCCTCGCTCTCGACCACGCAGATCTATACCGGCATCGACAGCGAGCGGCTGCTGGAAGTGTACAAGACGGCGCATCCGCGCGCCTAGTGCCCCGCGCCGCGCGCCGACATACTATCGTCACATCGCGGACTTCCCCTGCCCGCCCCTTGCGCTGGCCGAATGGTTCCGGCAATCGTAAGCAGGTCACCTGGCAGGAGGGAAACATGGGCGCACATGAAAGTATGGAGCACGCGGAGCACGCCGAGCACGCTTCCAGCTCCAACAAGAGAATCGCATTGCTGATCGCCGTCATTGCGCTGTTTCTTGCGCTGTCGGAGACCCTCGGCAAGGGCGCGCAGACCGAATCGATCAGCAAGAATGTCGAGGCGTCGAACCTCTGGGCGTTCTTCCAGGCCAAGAGCATCCGCCGCACCACGGTTCAGGCCACCGCGGAGCACGCCAAGCTGAGCCTCGGGGTCACCACCGATCCGGCCGCAAAGGCGGCGCTGCAGAAGCAGATCGATGACTGGACCAAGACTGCGGCGCGCTATCGCTCGGAGCCGGAGACCGGCGAAGGCTCGGAAGAGCTGATGAAGCGCGCCAAGCATGCCGAACATTTGCGCGACGAGGCGATGGCCAAGTACCATCACTACGAAGTCGCCTCGGCCGCGTTCCAGATCGGCATCGTGCTGGCATCGGCGACCATCATCACCGGCATGATCGTGCTGGCCTGGGGTTCCGCCGCACTGGCCCTGATCGGAATTGGCTTCACCTTTATCGGCCTGTTCGCGCCGCATGCCGTTCATTTGATGTAGCTTGTTTCACCTCTCCCATCGGGAGAGGTGAAGCCGATATCTGTGAGGGTGAGTTCGATTACCGCGCTTCGTGCACGCGCTTGCGAAAGCGCTGGATCAGCCTCAGCATCCGGCCCGACCAGCCCTCGCCGTCGCCGCGCAACATCTCGGCGATCCGGTGCTTGACCGGCTCGACCAATGCAGTTGCCCTGGCGCGCAGCATCATGATGAACTCATAAATCTTTTTGAACCACTGCATCTTCAGCAGCTTCGGCCGCGTCACATCGAAGATGAAGGCGGTGACACCGACGCCGACGAATTTTCCGAGAACGATGACGACGATCGCGCTGATCCAATATTCATTCGCCAGCAGCCACAGCCCGACCAGCTTGAGCGGAAACAGCGGGATCACCGGCACCACAAATACGATCAACGTCATCGCCGGCGACAGCGTCGCAACACGCGCGGACAGCCATTGCTTGAACGCGCGGAACGGAATCCACGCGATGATGCGCTCGACGATCGGCTCGAGATGATCCCACAGCCATGCTTCGATCAGGAAGACGACCGCAAGCAGAATCCATAACGGCTTAAGTAGGCGGCGCATCATCGGGTCAACTCGACCCGGCGTGTGCCGGGTATCGATCACATATGGATGGCCCGCTTGCCGACCGCAAGCGCGGCTTCCTTGATGGCCTCGGAGCGGGTCGGATGCGCGTGGCAGGTCCGTGCCAGATCCTCGGCGGAACCGCCAAATTCCATCAGAACGGCGGCTTCATGGATCATTTCGCCGGCCTCACGACCAATGATGTGCACGCCCAGCACGCGATCGGTCTTCGCATCTGCGAGAATCTTCACAAAGCCGTCCGTGGTCTGGTTGACCTTGGAGCGGCCGTTGGCAGTGAAGGGGAATTTGCCTGACGTGTATGCGACGCCGGCCTGCTTCAGCTCTTCCTCGGTCTTGCCGACCGACGAAACTTCCGGCGTGGTATACACAACGCCTGGGATGACGTCGTAATTCACATGCCCGGCTTGCCCTGCGATGATCTCGGCACACGCCACGCCTTCGTCCTCGGCCTTGTGCGCGAGCATCGGACCCGCCACCACGTCGCCGATCGCATAGACGCCCTTCACGCTGGTCGAGAAATGCGCGTCGATCTCGACGCGGCCGCGATTGTCGAGCGCGATACCGGCCTCCTTCAGCCCAAGGCCCTCGGTGTAGGGCACGCGACCGATGCAGACCAGCACCACATCGGCCTCGATGGCCTCTGCCGCACCACCGGCCGCCGGCTCGACCTTGGCCGACAGCGTTTTGCCTGACGTGTCGACGCCGGTGACCTTGGCGCCGAGCTTGAACGCGAAGCCCTGCTTTTCGAGGATGCGCTGGAATTGCTTTGCGACTTCACCGTCCATGCCGGGCAGGATGCGATCGAGGAATTCCACCACGGTGACTTTCGCACCTAACCGGTGCCATACCGAGCCGAGTTCGAGCCCGATCACGCCGGCGCCGACGATCAGCAGGTGTGAGGGCACCTTGTCGAGCGACAGCGCGCCGGTCGACGACACGATGCGCTTCTCGTCGATCTCGATGCCCTTCAGCCGTGCGATGTCGGAGCCGGTGGCGATCACGATGTTCTTGGTCTCGACCGTCTGCGCCTTGCCGTCACTGCCCGTGACTTCGACCTTGCCGGCACCAAGAACCTTGCCCGTGCCGTTGATGACGTCGATCTTGTTTTTCTTCATCAGGAACTCGACGCCCTTGACGTTGCCGTCGATGCCCTGCTGCTTGAAATTCATCATCGAAGGCAGGTCGAGTTTCGGCGCGGAAACGCTGACGCCCATTTTTGCAAAGGAGTGCCCGGCTTCCTCGAACATCTCGGATGCATGCAGCAGCGCCTTCGACGGCATGCAGCCGACGTTGAGGCAGGTGCCGCCCAGCGTCGCATTCTTCTCGACGACGGCGACCTTCATGCCGAGTTGCGCGGCGCGTACCGCGCAGACATATCCGCCCGGACCGGTGCCGATGACGACGAGATCGTAAGAAGCCATGATTGAAGTCCCGTAACTGAATTCTATGACAGGGTATTAGCGGCCGCCCGATACATCGAGGATGGCGCTGGTGACGTACGAAGCGTCGTCCGACATCAGCCAGACGATGGCATTGGCGATTTCTTCGGCGGTACCGACGCGCTTCATCGGCACCATGTGCGCAAGACGATGGGCACGATCGGGCTCGCCGCCAGCCGCATGAATTTCGGTATCGATCAGCCCGGGCCGGATCGCAGCGACGCGTATCCCCTCTCCGGCGACTTCATGGCCGAGACCGACCGTGAATGAATCCACCGCGCCCTTCGACGCCGCGTAATCGACATACGTATTCGGCGCACCGAGTCTCGCCGCCACCGAGGAAAGATTGACGATAACGCCGCCTTTGCCGCCATGCTTGGTCGACATGCGCTTCACGGCCTCGCGCGCGCACAGGATGGACCCGGTAACGTTGACCGCCATCACGCGCTGGATGCGCTCGGCCGACATCTCGTCGACACGCACGCCGCTCTGACCGACAATACCACCGTTGTTGACGAGCGCCCCTAACGTACCGAACTGATCGGCCGCCTTGAACAGCGCGAGGATGTCGCTTTCCTCGGCAACGTCACATTTCACCGCGACGGCCTTGCCGTTCTTGCGCTCGATTTCGGTAACGACTTCGTTCGCCGCCGCCTCGTTACTGGCGTAACCGACGACGACCCGAAAGCCGCGGGCCGCCGCGGCAATCGCGGTGGCGCGGCCGATACCTCGGCTACCACCGGTGATGACAACAACGCGATCCGTCACATCCGCCCCCATTCATCGACGCGCTCAATACACCGCTCAAAATACCCGCCCAAAAGCGGATATCCGAACGCCCTTGGCTCAGAGATCCAGCACCAGGCGCGCCGGATCTTCCAGGCTCTCCTTGACGCGGACCAGGAAGGTCACCGCTTCCTTGCCGTCGATGACGCGGTGATCGTAGGACAGCGCCAGATACATCATCGGGCGGATCTCGATCTTGCCGCCGATCGCCATCGGGCGCTCCTGAATCTTGTGCATGCCGAGGATGGCGGACTGCGGCGCGTTGAGGATCGGCGTCGACATCAGCGACCCGTAGATGCCGCCATTGGTAATGGTGAAGGTGCCGCCCTGCATCTCGTCGATCTTGAGCTGACCGTCGCGGGCGCGGCGGCCGAAATCGGCGATGCTCTTTTCGATGTCGGAGATCGACTTGTGATCGCAGTCGCGCACCACGGGCACGACGAGGCCCTTGTCGGTGCCGACGGCGACTCCGACATGGTAGTAATTCTTGAAGATCAGATCGGTGCCGTCGATCTCGGCGTTGACGGCCGGAATGTCCTTCAGCGCCTGCACGCAGGCCTTGGTGAAGAAGCCCATGAAGCCGAGCTTGGTACCGTGCTTCGTCTCGAACACATCCTTGTACTGCGTCCGCATCGCCATGATGTGGCTCATGTCGACCTCGTTGAAGGTCGTGAGCATCGCCGCGGTGTTCTGCACGTCCTTCAGGCGGCGCGCGATGGTCTGGCGCAGCCGAGTCATCTTCACGCGCTCTTCGCGGGCGGCATCGTCGGCGGGCGAAGGTGCTCGCACCTGCACGGCGGCGGCGGGCTGATTGACCGGCGTCGGCGCCGAAGCGGCCTTCTCGATCGCAGCCAGCATGTCGCCCTTGGTGACTCGGCCATCCTTGCCGGAGCCGGGCACGGTCGCGGCATCAATGCCGCTTTCGACGGAAAGTTTGCGCACCGACGGCGCCAGCGGCGCGTCTGCGGGTGCGGCCTTTGGCGCCGCAGCAGCTGCGGCGGCAGCGGCCGGCGGCGGCGCAGCCGGCGCAGCTGCCTTTGCGGGAGCGGCCGCCGGCTTGGCGCCTGCCGCGCCGTCATTGATCTGTCCGAGCAGCGCGCCGACGGCGACGGTTTCTCCGTCCTTGGCGGCGATCTCACCCAGCACGCCCGCTGAAGGCGCCGGGACTTCGATGGTGACCTTGTCGGTCTCGAGCTCAACCAAAGGCTCGTCCACCGCCACGGCATCGCCCGCCTTCTTGAACCAGCGGCCAATGGTAGCCTCCGTCACGGACTCGCCGAGCGTCGGAACGCGAATGTCAGTCATGTGTGTTTTCCTCTTTGCGTCATGGTCGGGCTCGTCCCGACCATCCACGCCTTAATCAGTCATCAAAAGAAAGACGTGGATGCCCGCGACTTGAGGGTGAAGACGGTGCTTCGCACCTTTCGCCCGGGCATCACCACTTTGGCAAAAGCTAGTTCAGCGCGTCATCCAACAGCGCCTTGAGCTGCGCCAGGTGCTTCGACATCAAACCGGTGGCCGTGGCAGCCGCCGCCGCGCGGCCGGCGTAACGCGGACGCTTGTTCGGCGCGTGGATCTGGTTCAGCACCCATTCGAGATAGGGCTCGATGAAGTGCCAGGCACCCATGTTGCGTGGCTCTTCCTGGCACCAGACGACTTCCGCATTCTTGAAGCGGGCGAGCTCGTGCACCAGCGCCTTCAGCGGCACCGGATAGAGTTGCTCGACGCGCATCAGGTAGATGTCATCGATGCCGCGCTTCTCGCGCTCCTCGTAGAGATCGTAATAGACCTTGCCCGAGCACAGCACGATGCGACGGATCTTGTCGTCGTCCACCAGCTTGATCTTCTCGTCCGGCAGCATCTGGGCGTCATCGTAGAGGATGCGGTGGAACGTGGCGTCCTTACCGAGTTCGTCGAGCCGTGACACCGCCCGCTTGTGGCGCAGCAGCGATTTCGGCGTCATCAGGATCAGCGGTTTACGGATTTCGCGATGCAGCTGACGCCGCAGCACGTGGAAGTAGTTCGCCGGCGTGGTGGGATAGACCACCTGCATGTTGTCTTCGGCGCACATCTGCAGGAAGCGCTCGAGACGGGCCGAGGAATGCTCCGGTCCTTGCCCTTCATAGCCATGCGGCAGCAGGCAGACGAGACCCGACATGCGCAGCCATTTACGTTCGCCCGAGGAGATGAACTGGTCGAACAGCACCTGCGCGCCGTTGGCGAAGTCGCCGAACTGGGCTTCCCACATCGCCAGCGCATTCGGCTCGGCCAGTGAATAGCCGTACTCGAAGCCTAGCACCGCCTCTTCCGAAAGCAGCGAGTTGATCACCTCGTAGTGGCCCTGATCGGGGCTAAGGTGATTGAACGGCGTGTAACGGCTCTCATCCTCCTGGTCGATCAGCACCGAATGGCGCTGCGAGAAGGTGCCGCGCTCGGAGTCCTGCCCCGACAGGCGGACGTGCCGGCCTTCCTGCATCAGCGTGCAGAATGCCAGCGCCTCGCCGGTTGCCCAGTCGATGCCAACGCCATTGTCGATCGCCTTGGCGCGATTTTCCAAAAAGCGCTGGATGGTGCGGTGAACGCGGAAGCCGTCGGGCACCTTGGTGATCTTGCGGCCGATATCCTTCAGGATAGCCGTATCGACGCCGGTAACACCGCGGCGCGCATCCTCTTCCTGATCGGCGGACTTGAAGCCGGCCCATTTGCCGTCGAGCCAGTCGGCCTTGTTGGGCTTGTAGCCCGAGCCGGCCTCGAGTTCGGCATCGAGCCGGGCACGCCAGTCGGCCTTGGCCTTTTCGACCTCGCCCTCGGTCAGCACGCCGTCAGCGATCAGCCGCTTGGAGTAAAGCTCGACCGTGCCGGGATGCGTTGCGATCTTCTTGTACATCACCGGCTGGGTGAACATCGGCTCGTCGCCTTCGTTGTGGCCATGCCTGCGGTAGCAGAACATGTCGATCACGACGGGCTTGTGGAATTTCTGCCGGAATTCGATCGCGACCTTGGCCGCGAACACCACGGCTTCCGGATCGTCGCCGTTCACATGGAAGATCGGCGCGTCGATCATCTTCGCCACGTCGGACGGATAGGGCGAGGAGCGCGAGTAGCGCGGATAGGTAGTGAAGCCGATCTGGTTGTTGACGATGAAGTGCAGCGAACCGCCGGTGCGGTAGCCCTTCAGGTCGGACAGGCCGAAGCATTCGGCGACCACGCCCTGGCCGGCGAAGGCGGCGTCGCCATGCATCAGCACCGGCAGCACCGAAATCCGCATGTCCGGCGGATCGCCATGCTGGTCCTGCTTGGCGCGCACCTTGCCGAGCACGACGGGATCGACGATTTCCAGATGCGACGGGTTGGCGGTCAACGACAGATGGATCTTGTTGTTGTCGAACTCGCGGTCCGACGAGGCGCCGAGGTGATATTTGACGTCGCCGGAGCCTTCGACCGCGTCGGGATTGGCGGAGCCGCCCTTGAATTCATGGAACAGCGCGCGGTGCGGCTTGCCCATCACTTGGGTCAGCACGTTGAGGCGGCCGCGATGCGGCATGCCGAGCACGATCTCTTTTACGCCGAGATTGCCGCCGCGCTTGATGATCTGCTCCAGCGCCGGGATCAGCGATTCGCCGCCGTCGAGGCCGAAGCGCTTGGTGCCGGTGAATTTGATGTCGCAGAACTTCTCAAAGCCCTCGGCTTCGATCAGCTTGTTCAGAATCGCGCGCCGGCCTTCCGGCGTGAAGCTGATTTCCTTGTCCGGGCCTTCGATGCGTTCCTGGATCCAGGCCTTCTGCGCCGCGTTGCTGATGTGCATGAACTCGACGCCGAGCGTCTGGCAGTAGGTGCGCTCGCAGATCGCGACGATTTCGCGAAGCGTGCCGTATTCCAGACCGAGCACGTGATCGAGGAAGATCTTGCGGTCGAAATCGGCCTCGGCAAACCCGTAGCTGCGCGGGTCGAGCTCCTCGCGGTCGCGCTGGGCCTCGATACCGAGCGGATCGAGCTTGGCGTGGAAATGACCGCGCATGCGATAGGCGCGGATCAGCATCAGGGCGCGAACCGAATCGCGCGTCGCCTGGTTGATGTCGGCCGACGCCACTTCGGCGCCCTTGGCAAAGGCCTTGTTCTCGGCCTTGGCCGCCAGCTTGGCGCCAACAGCCTTTTCGACCTGCGCCCAGTTGCCGTCCAGCGCCGAGGTCAGTTCGTCGCGCGGCGTCAACGGCCAGTTGTCGCGGCCCCAGGAGGCGCCCTCGGCGTTCTTCTGGACGTCGGCCGGGGTGTCTTTCAGGCTCTTGAAGAATTCCTGCCAGTCGGGATCGACCGAAGCCGGGTCCTGCTCGTAGCGGGCGTAGAGGTCGTCGATGTAGGTGGCGTTGGTGCCCTGCAAAAAGGAGGAGAGGGCAAATGCGGCATTCGCGTCCTGGCGAGACATGGTGGCGTCCTGGTAATTTTTGGCTTCGCGCGTGGAAAACGGCGCTTTGGCCGGTCCGGAGGCCCGGACCAGCGAGGTAAAGCACCTTTACCCTATTTAGCGCGAAACTTCCCGCCCAAAAGAACCAAGAATTGAATTAGGACTTCAATTTTTCGGCAAGGGTGTGTCCAAGCCGCGCCGGCGACGGAGAGACCGTGATTCCGGCCGATTCCATCGCTGCGGTCTTGGAACCGGCGTCGCCCTTGCCGCCGGAGATGATCGCGCCGGCATGGCCCATGCGGCGGCCGGGAGGGGCGGTGACGCCGGCGATGAAGCCGACCATCGGCTTGCTGCGGCCCCGCTTGGCCTCGTCCTTGATGAACTGGGCGGCGTCTTCCTCGGCGGAACCGCCGATTTCACCGATCATGATGATCGAAGTGGTCTTCGGATCAGCCAGGAACATTTCCAGCACGTCGATGAATTCGGTGCCCTTGACAGGGTCGCCGCCGATGCCCACGGCCGTGGTCTGGCCGAGGCCTTCCTGGGTGGTCTGGAACACGGCTTCATAGGTCAGCGTGCCCGAACGGGAGACGATGCCGACGCTGCCGGGCTTGAAGATGTTGGCCGGCATGATGCCGATCTTGCATTCGCCGGCGGTCATGACACCCGGGCAGTTCGGTCCGATCAGGCGGGACTTCGACCCCGACAGCGAACGCTTGACGCGGACCATGTCGAGCACCGGAATGCCCTCGGTGATGCAGACAATCAGCGGGATTTCCGCATCGATCGCCTCGCAGATCGCATCAGCCGCGCCCGGCGGCGGCACATAGATGACGCTCGCGTCCGCACCAGTTTTCTCGCGCGCTTCGGCGACCGTGTCGAACACCGGCAGACCCAGATGCGTCGCACCGCCTTTGCCCGGCGAGGTGCCGCCGACCATCTTGGTGCCGTACGCGATCGCGGCTTCGGAATGGAACGTGCCGTTCTTACCGGTAAAACCCTGGCAGATGACTTTGGTATTCTTGTCGATCAGAACGGACATGATGGATGTTACTTCCCTGGGTGTTCGGAGACGGGATCAGTGGATTCGCCGATACGTACCGGTGAGCACGTCGGCCCAGCCTTCCGCATCAGGTGAGAACTGGATTTTCATGGTGTAGTTGTTGTCGTCGACGACTTCGTAGACGTGACGCGCATTGCCGCGCAGCGAGCCGCGCACGAGGATCAGCGTCTTGCCGGTCCAGCCGCCGGAGGCCGGCGCCGGCGAGTAGTAGCCGAGCGAATCGTGCCAGAACAATTTGTAGTGCCGGTCCTCGCGGTCGTAGGTGAACACGCCATGGGTGGCGAAGGTTTCCTTGCCGTCGCGCATCTGGACCGCGTCCTGGATCAGGTAGAAACCGTTGAGATCCATGCGCGCCTTGACATGCGCGGTCGCCGGGCCGCCCGCGTTCCAGCGCGAGGGATAGACCATCTCTTCACCGCTCCATTCGCCGGCAAACACGGCGAGCTTGCGGTGTTCCTCCTGGGCAGTCGGTGCGGCGAGACGGTCAGCCATCGCTAGCCTCCCTTGACGGCATTCACGATTTTCTGCGCAGCATCGTCGAGATCATCGGCGGGCAGCACGTTGAGGCCGGATTCGCGGATGATCTTCTTGCCGGCGTCGACATTGGTGCCTTCGAGCCGAACCACCAGCGGCACCTTTAGGCCGACTTCCTTGACGGCCGCGACCACGCCCTCGGCGATGATGTCGCATTTCATGATACCGCCGAAGATGTTGACGAGGATGCCCTTCACGTTCGGATCGGCGGTGATGATCTTGAAGGCGGCCGCAACCTTTTCCTTGCTCGCGCCGCCGCCGACGTCGAGGAAGTTGGCGGGCTCCATGCCGTAGAGCTTGATGATATCCATCGTCGCCATCGCGAGGCCGGCGCCGTTGACCATGCAGCCGATGGTGCCGTCGAGCGTGACGTAGTTGAGATCGTATTTCGACGCCTCGATTTCCTTGGCGTCTTCCTCGGTCTCGTCGCGCAGGGCCGCGACTTCCGGATGGCGGTACATCGCGTTGTCGTCGAACGCGACTTTGGCGTCGAGCACGCGCAAATCGCCCTGCTTGGTGACGACGAGCGGATTGATTTCCAGCATCGCCATGTCCTTGGCGGTGAAGGCTTTGTAGAGCTGCGCGACCAGCTTCTCGGCCTGCTTGGCCAGATCGCCGGTCAGCTTCAGCGCCTTTGCCACCGTGCGGCCGTGATGGGCCATGATGCCGGTGGCCGGATCGACCGAGAAGGTGATGATCTTCTCAGGGGTGTTGTGCGCGACGTCCTCGATGTTGACGCCGCCTTCGGTCGAAACCACGAACGAGACTTCGGAGGTTTCGCGATCGACCAGGATCGAGAGATAAAACTCCTTGTCGATGTCGGAGCCTTCCTCGATGTAAAGCCGGTTGACCTGCTTGCCGTGGGCGCCGGTCTGGATCGTGACGAGGGTCGCGCCCAGCATCTGCTTGGCGAACTCGTTGACCTCGGCGACCGACTTGGCGATGCGCACACCCCCCTTATCGCCCGCGGAAGCTTCCTTGAACTTGCCCTTGCCGCGGCCGCCGGCGTGGATCTGGCTTTTCACCACCCAGATCGGGCCGGGAAGCGCCTTGGCAGCGGCTTCCGAATCCGAGGCCTTCAAGACTGGCACACCGCGCGAAATCGGTACCCCGAATTCATGCAGCAACGCCTTGGCCTGGTATTCATGGATATTCATCTGGACGCTCCCCAAACCTTCTGCGGCAAGCTCTACAGCCCGCCGGTATTGGTAGTTGGCATACCATATACCAAAGGAACTGCAACCCCGAAAATGCTTTCGCCCCGTTTCCAGGGCGAAAGCTCAACAAAATCAACGACCCAACAGATCGGGCGCGATGTTCTTGCAGGCGTCGACCAGGCCCTGCACGGCGCCGACCGACTTGTCGAAGGCTTCCCGGTCCTTGCCGGCCAGCTCGATCTCGACAATGCGCTCGACACCCTTCGAGCCGATCACGACGGGCACGCCGACATACATGTCCTTCACGCCGTATTCGCCGTTGAGATAGGCGGCGCAGGGCAGCACGCGCTTCTTGTCCTTCAGATAGCTCTCGGCCATCGCGATGGCGGAAGCCGCCGGGGCGTAGAAGGCCGAACCGGTCTTCAGCAGGTTGACGATCTCGGCGCCGCCATTACGGGTGCGATCGACGATCTCGTCGATCCGCGCCTGCGAGGTCCAGCCCATCTTGACGAGGTCGGGCAGCGGAATGCCGGCAATGGTGGAGTAGCGCGTCAACGGCACCATGGTGTCGCCATGGCCGCCGAGCACGAAGGCGGTGACGTCCTCGACCGAGACGTTGAACTCATCGGCGAGGAAATAACGGAAGCGCGCGGAATCCAGCACGCCGGCCATGCCGACCACCTTCTTGTGCGGCATGCCGGAAGCCTTCTGCAGCGCCCACACCATCGCGTCCAGCGGGTTGGTGATGCAGATGACAAAGGCGTCGGGGGCGTATTTCTTGATGCCGGCGCCGACCTGCTCCATGACCTTGAGGTTGATGCTGAGCAGATCGTCGCGGCTCATGCCGGGCTTGCGCGGCACGCCGGCGGTGACGATGCAGACCTTGGCGTTGTCGAGCGCCTCATAGGAATTGGCGCCGGTGAGATGCGCATCGAAACCGTCGACCGGCGACGACTGCGCAATGTCGAGCGCCTTGCCCTGCGGCACGCCCTCGGCGATGTCGAACATGACGACGTCGCCGAGCTCCTTCAGGCCAATGAGGTGAGCCAGCGTTCCGCCGATCTGACCGGAGCCAATCAAAGCAATCTTGTCGCGCGCCATGGGAAATTTGTCCTTCTGAGACGTAGAGGAGGATGGAGAGTGAACTGGGAGGCTGGTTATCCCTTTCGAATGATACGTTCAAGTCGCGGCGTGCCCAATTGTAGGCCTTGCCTTCATTTCGATCAGGTATGCCACCGGCCCTCCCCTACCGTCATTGCGAGCGAAGCGAAGCAATCCATATCGCCGCGCGGGGATAGATGGATTGCTTCGTCGCTTCGCTCCTCGCAATGACGGCGGAGAGACCTACGTCTCGACCAGCCCGGTGCTGGAGCCGCTCGCGGCTGAATCCTTCCGCCCGTGCGGGAGCGCCAGGTAGGATTCGGAACTCATTTCGATCAGCCGCGACGAGGTCCGCTTGAACTCGTTGGCCTCGTTGCCGTCGGTGGCCAGATACAGCGACACCGGGTCGGCTTCCGCCGAGGCCATCAGCTTCACGGCATTGTCATAGAGCGTGTCGATCAGCGAGATGAAACGCTTGGCGGGATTGCGCTCGGCGTAGTCCATGACAGGAATGCGGTCGACGAGGATGGTGTGATAGTCGTGCGCCAGCCGAAGATAATCCGACGCAGCCAGCGGCTGCTCGCAGAGTTCGGCGAAGGCAAAGCGGGCGACGCCGTGCGACGAACAGGGCACGCGCAGGATGCGGCCCTTGATCGCGATATCGCGCGCCTTGCAGGGCGCGTTGCCGGTCATCTTGCGCCAGGCCTTGTCGAGCGCGTCACCGGCGGCGTCATCCGCCGGCACCAGCCACATCTTCACGCCCGCGAGTTTTTCCAGCCGGAAGTCGGTGCGCGCATCGAGCCGCAGCACGTCCATGTGGTCGGCGATCTGCGCGATGAAAGGCAGGAACAGCGCGCGGTTCAGGCCGCCCTTGTAGAGGTCGTCGGGCGCCACGTTGGAAGTAGCCACCACCACGGTGCCGAGTTCGAACAGCTTTGTGAACAGCCGGCCCAGGATCATGGCGTCGGCAATATCGGTGACGTGGAATTCGTCGAAGCACAGCAGCCAGGCCTGATCGAAGATCGCATTCGCGGTCAGCGCGATCACATCGCCGTCGGCGATCTCGCCGCGCGCGATGTCCTGCCGGTAGCCGTAGATCCGCTCATGCACCTCGGCCATGAATTCGTGGAAATGCGCGCGGCGCTTGTGCTCGATGGCGCTCTGCTGAAAAAACAGATCCATCAGCATGGTCTTGCCGCGGCCGACCTCGCCATGGACGTAAAGCCCGCGCGGCGGCGGCTCGTCCTTGTCGGCGAACAGCCGGCCGAGCAGGCTTTGCTTGCGCAGCGGCTTGTAGCTCGACAGCCGGTCTTCCAGCGCCGCAAAGGCGTCCGCAGCGCGGGCCTGCGCCGGGTCGGCCTCGATCGCTCCGGAGGTGACCAGGCCCTGATAATGGGCGCGGAACGAGGTGGGTGAGGTCATCGACAGCATGGCCCACCTTACGGCCCCAAGCGTGCGAAAATTGCAAGCCGTGAATTGGTGGTGGGGGTATGCGCTTTCTTCTCCCTCGCCCCGTTCTTACGGGGAGAGGGTTGGGGTGAGGGGCTCTGTCCGCGAGCGTGATCTATCGATGGACCTGTACCCCCTCACCCGGATCGCAAGCGCGATCCGACCTCTCCCCGCAAGCGGGGCGAGGTAAGAGATGCCCTCACGCACTCAGGGCGTAGGAATCCTCGACTACATAGGGGCCGCCGCCGGTGGAGGCGCGCGATGAGAACAGCACGAAGCGCGAGGCCATGAAGGTGCGGCTTGGGAAATAGCCGCGCACCGACAGATAGTCGGCGACATCCTGGCTCGAGGCGTCGTGCAGCCGCGCCAGCGTCACGTGGGGGGTGAATTTACGCCCCTCGGGATCGAGCCCCATGCGTTGCATCATCCGCTCGAGTTCGGCCTGCAATTCGATCAGCGGCCGGCTCGGTTCGACGGAGGCAACCACCGCCCGCGGCTTGCGCCCGCCAAAACTTTGCAGGCCCTGCACCTTGACCTCGAACGGCTTGCGGTTGACCCGAAACAACATCGAGGCGATTTCATTCGCCGACATGCCGTCGATGTCGCCGATGAAACGCAAGGTGACGTGATAATTTTCGGGATCGATCCAGCGTGCGCCCGGAAGGCCGCCACGCAAATTGGAAAGGGTCTGGCCAATCTCGGCCGGAATTTCCAGTCCAGCAAACAAACGCGGCATCGCTCGACTCCCGATGCTGAAACCCGATGACGAATCACCGATCACCAATTTCTACCTGAGTTATATGACCCTGCGAAGCAGCCGGCGCCACTGGACCGGAAAGCTACGGGGAAAACTATCGGGTAGGGTTATTCACTGCTGTATTTTCAGCTGCGTTGCGCAGAGATCGCGCCAAGAAATGCCTCGACACTGGGCAGAATATTTTTCACGATGGTGTCGACGCCCTCAGCGGTCGGATGCAATCCGTCCGGCTGGTTGAGCTTGGCCTCGGCGGCGACGCCTTCCAGGAAAAACGGATAGAGCGGCACGCCGAAGGATTTCGAAAGCTCCGGGTAGATCGCGTTGAAGCGGGCCGCATACTCGCTGCCATAATTCGGCGGCGCCAGCATCCCGCACAGCAGAACGGCGATCTTGCGGGCTTTCAGCCGGGTCAGGATATCGGTGAGCGCGGCGCGGGTGACGGCCGGGTCAGTACCGCGCAGAGCGTCATTGGCGCCGAGCTCGAGGATCACGGCCTCGGTTCCTTCGGGGACCGACCAGTCGAGCCGGTCGCGGCCGCCAGAGGTAGTGTCGCCGGACACCCCGGCATTGATCATGTCGACCTTTATCCCCTTGGCTTCCAACGCCTTTTGCAGGCGGACGGGGAACGCCCCGGTCGCCGCTAGGCCATAGCCGGCACTTAAGGAATCGCCGAGCACGACCATCTTGATAGGCTTTACCGGGGCAGTGACCGGGGTCTGCGCAAAAACCGTCTGTGTCGTCATCAAGGCCATAATCAACACGAGTATGTGCACGAACATACCTATCCGGCCCTCGACCCCGGCGGCGGAATTGCCATATGACCGATCCATGGACAGTCTCATCGAACCCTCTTCACTAACCGGCCTGGAGCCGGACACCATTTCCATTTCCAACGTCAATCTCTCGCTCGGCACGGGCGCGGCACGCGTCCATATCCTGAAAGATATCAGCCTTCGTGTGGCACCGGGCGAAGCGATCGGCCTGATCGGGCCGTCAGGTTCGGGGAAATCCACCTTGCTGATGGTGGTGGCGGGGTTGGAGCGGCCTGACAGCGGAGAGGTGGTAGTCAACGGCACCCCGTTCAATGCCCTCGACGAGGACGCCCTCGCCCGCTTCCGCGGC
This sequence comes from Bradyrhizobium sp. JYMT SZCCT0428, assembly GCF_018131075.1. Taxonomy (GTDB): domain Bacteria; phylum Pseudomonadota; class Alphaproteobacteria; order Rhizobiales; family Xanthobacteraceae; genus Bradyrhizobium. The sequence continues at coordinate 80,863 of NZ_JAFCLS010000028.1, forward strand.
CGCCAGGTCGGCATCGTATTCCAGTCGTTCCATCTGATCCCGACCATGACGGCGCTGGAAAACGTCGCGGTGCCGCTGGAGCTCGCCGGCAATCCCGATGCGGCCAATCGAGCCGAGCAGGAGCTGACCTCGGTCGGCCTCGGCGATCGCCTGCATCATTATCCGACGCAGCTCTCCGGCGGCGAGCAGCAACGCGTCGCGCTGGCCCGCGCGCTGGCGCCGGATCCTGCGATCCTCGTCGCGGACGAACCGACCGGCAATCTCGACGAGGCGACCGGCAAGCAGATCGTCGACCTGCTCTTCACCAAGCATTCCGAGCGCGGAATGACCCTGGTGCTGGTGACGCACGACACCTCGCTGGCGCAACGCTGCGACCGTGTGGTGCGGCTGCGCTCGGGCCGCATCGACGGACAGTCCACTTCATGACCATGGCGCCGGAAGCCGCCGGCGGCAGCCGCGCGTCATCGCTGGCGCTGCGCTACGCGCTTCGCGAATTGCGCAGCGGCCTGCGCGGCTTTTACGTGTTCATCGCCTGCATCGCGCTCGGCGTGATGGCGATTGCCGGCGTCGGCTCGGTCGCAGCCAGCCTCAGCGACGGCCTGAGCCGCGAAGGCCGCACCTTGCTCGGCGGCGACGTCGCGTTTTCACTGATCCAGCGCGAAGCCACATCAGAAGAAGTCGCCTTCCTGCGCGCCCGCGGCGAGGTTTCGGTCGCGGCCGCCTTGCGCGTCATGGCCCGCAGCGGCGACGGCAAGCTGGCGCTGGTCGAACTCAAGGCGGTGGACGGCAAATACCCGATGCTCGGCGAGTTGACGCTTGATCCCAAGATGCCGGTGGCGGATTTGTTGGCCGAGCGCGACGGCGTATTCGGCACGGCGGTGGATTCCGTGCTGCTGGCGCGGCTCGACCTCAAGATCGGCGACCGCATCAGCATCGGCAACGCCAACTACCAGATCCGCAGCGTGGTCGGCGCCGAACCGGACAAGCTCGCCGGCAATGTCGGGCTCGGCCCGCGCGTCCTGGTCAGCGAGACCAGCCTGCGCGCGACCGGATTGCTGCAGCCCGGCAGCCTCGTGCGCTGGATCTACCGGCTGAAATTGCCGGATAATGCGGCCGACGAGCGCGCCGCGACCCAACTGATCGACAGCGTCCGGGCCGCGTTGCCGGAGGCCGGCTGGTGGATCCGCAGCCGCACCAACGCCTCGCCGCAACTCGAGCGCACCATCAGCCGTTTCACCCAGTTCCTGACGCTGGTCGGCCTCGCCGCGCTCCTGGTCGGCGGCGTCGGCGTCGCCAACGCCGTCAAGAGCCATATCGACCGCCGCCGCGACGTCATCGCCGCGTTCAAGGCGCTCGGCGCCACCGGCCGCGACGTTTTCACGATCTATCTGACCCAGGTGGTCGTGCTCGCCGGGATCGGCTCGATCATCGGGCTCGTCGCCGGGGCGGCCCTGCCGTTCGTCATCGTCGGCCTGTTCGGCAAGCTGCTGCCGCTGCCGGTGATCCCCGCGCTGCATCTCGACGAACTCGCACTGTCCTTCCTCTACGGCCTGCTGACCGCGCTCGCGTTCGGGCTGTGGCCGCTCGGACGCGTGCACGACGTGCCGGTGGCGGCGTTGTTCCGCGAGGAAGTCGCCCGCGAATGGCACCGTCCGCGCTGGCGATACCTCGCCTTGATGGCCGTCGTGATCGCGCTTTTGATCGCGGTCGCGATCGGCCTTGCGTACGACAAGCGCATCGCGGCGGTGTTCGTCGCCTCGTCGGTTGCAGTGTTCGCGCTGCTGCGCGGCGTCGCCGCCGGCCTGATGGCGCTGGCGCGCCGGCTGCCGCGATCCGATATCACCATGCTGCGGCTGGCGATTGCCAACATCTACCGGCCCGGCGCGCTGACGCCCTCGGTCGTGATGTCGCTGGGCCTCGGTCTTGCCGTCCTCGTCACCATCACCCAGATCGACGGCAATCTGCGCCGGCAGTTCCTGGCGGCGTTGCCGGACCGCGCCCCCTCGTTCTACTTCATCGACATTCCGACCTCGGAAGCTGATCGCTTCGGCGCGTTTCTCAAGCAGACTGCGCCGCAATCGACCGTGGAGGATGTCCCGATGCTGCGCGGACGCATCGTCGCGGCAGGCGGCGTCAAGGCCGACGAACTCAAGCCAACGCGGGATACCGAATGGGTGCTGCAGAGCGACCGCGGTCTGACCTATACGGCGGACATCCCCAAGGGCTCGAAAGTCGTCGAGGGCGATTGGTGGGCTCCGGACTATCGCGGGCCGCCGCTGGTCTCGATGGAGAAAAAGATCGCCGACGGAATGAAGCTCAAGATCGGCGACGAGATCGTCGTCAATGTGCTGGGCCGCGACATCCCGGCGAAAATCGCCAATCTGCGCAATGTCGACTGGCAGGGCCTCGGCATCAATTTCGTGCTGGTGTTCTCGCCCAACGCCTTCAAGGGCGCGCCGCACACCCATGTAGCGACTTTGTCCGAGGCCCACCCGGATCCGGCCGGTGACGCCCGGATCATCAAGCAGGTGGCCGACGCGTTCCCGATGGTGACCAGTGTGCGGGTCCGCGAGGCGCTCGACACGATCGGCACCGTTGTCACCAATCTGACGCTCGCGATTCGCGGCGCCAGCGCCGTGACGCTGATTTCGGCCATCCTGGTGCTGGGCGGCGCGCTCGCTGCCGGCCATCGCCACCGGGTCTACGACGCTGTCATCCTGAAGACCCTGGGCGCGACGCGGGTGCGGCTGCTCGGCGCCTACGCGCTGGAATACCTGATGATCGGCCTGGCCACGGCGGTGTTCGGCGTGATCGCAGGCTCGGTCGCGGCCTGGCTGATCGTGACCCGGTTAATGACGCTGAGCTTCATTTGGCAGGCCGGCAGCGCCGCCGGCGTCGTCGCCGCGGCCCTGATCGTCACGGTAGGCCTCGGACTCGCCGGCACGTTGCTGGCCCTGAACCAGAAGCCGGCCAGCGTGTTGCGAAATTTGTGACAATTTGTAGCGGCGGCAAGGCCGCATTAACGCTGCTTTTGCTTGAGAATAGCTATCGAGAGCGACATTCAGCCGCGCGTGGAAGCTTGCAGCGAATGTGTTAGTTTCCCACATACCAGCCTGGGACAGAGGCCGGTTTGATGACACCGAATTAATGTCAGCAAATCGCGGCCTTTGGGCTAGACATTCTAACCGGCGACGCAAACCCCTTGCGATCCGCCGGGCAACCAACGGGAATTCGACCATGTCGGACCTAGACCGTAACTACGCTTCTCCTTTCGGCCGGGCCGCCGGACGCGTCGATGCCGCGGCCGTCGATGCCGGTCTGCGCGCGTATATGCTGCGCATCTACAATTACATGTCGATCGGCCTGGCCATCACCGGTCTGGCGGCGCTCGGCGTCTATATGTTGGCGGTGACCCCGGATCAGTCGGCCGGCGTCGCCAAGTTCGGCAGGGAGTTCCTGACGCCGTTCGGCTACGCGATGTATGTCAGCCCGCTGAAATGGCTGTTTATCCTCGCGCCGCTGGTCATGGTGTTCGCGATCTCGTTTGGCATCAACCGGCTGAGGCCCGCGACGGCGCAACTGCTGTTCTGGGCGTTCGCGGCGCTGATGGGCATCTCGCTGTCGTCGATCTTCCTGGTGTACACGCACACCTCGATCGTGCGCGTGTTCTTCATCACGGCGGCGACCTTCGGCGCGCTGAGCCTCTACGGCTACACCACCAAACGTGACATGAGCGCCATGGGCTCGTTCCTGTTCATGGGCCTGATCGGCATCGTTATCGCGAGCGTGGTCAACATCTTCCTCGGCAGCTCGATGCTGCAGTTCATCATCTCGGTGGTGGGCGTGCTGGTGTTCGCGGGCCTCACCGCCTATGACACCCAGCGGCTGAAGAACGACTACATCTACGGCTATGCCTCGCAGGGCGGTGACATTGCGGAAAAGGCGGCGATTACCGGCGCACTTTCGCTCTACCTGAACTTCATCAACCTGTTCACGCTGCTGCTGCAGCTGCTTGGCCAGCGCGACTAGCGCCCCAGCCCAGCCAAAGAATTGAAGCCCCGGCCTCGCGGCCGGGGCTTTTCTTTTGCGGCCAGCAAAAATAATCTGTCACCATGTCTACGCCCGATATCAGGCCCGCCACCGAGGCCGACCTCCCCTTCGTCACCGAAATCTACGAGCACGCGGTGCGCTACGGCACCGCGACATTCGAGCTGATCCCGCCCGATCTCGCCGAGATGACCCGCCGGTTCCGTGCGCTGATGGATGGGGGTTTCCCGTATTTCGTCGCCGCGGTCGAAGGCCGGGTGATCGGATATGCCTATGCAGGCCCCTACCGGCCTCGGCCGGCCTATCGCTTCACAGTGGAGAACTCGGTCTATCTGCAGCCGGCGACCCACCGCCGCGGCATCGGCCTGTTGCTGCTGCAGCGGCTGATCGCCGAATGCGAAGCGCGGGGCTACCGGCAAATGATCGCCGTCATCGGCGATTCCGCCAACGCCGGCTCGATCGGCGTCCACACCAAGACCGGCTTCCAGATGATCGGGACGCACCCCTGCGTCGGCCTCAAATTCGGACGCTGGCTGGACACGGTGATGATGCAGCGCGCGCTCGGCGAAGGCGCCACGACGGTGCCGGCTTCGTAAGCCGGACTCAAAATCGCGAAAACAACCCCACGCAACGAAAGGATGGGGCTCGGCTCGAGGTATAGTAGCCCGGATGAGCGAAGCGAAATCCGGGAATTATCGACGCACCGGCCCCGGATGTCGCTTCGCTCATCCGGGCTACATGACTCAGGTCGCCCGATTAGACCACCGCCAGCTTGCGATCGATCACCAGCAGCACGCGCTCCAGCTCATGGCCGCGGCGCAGGATCAGCCCGGTCGCTGAGATCACGCTGTACATGCCCTGCTTGCGCGCCAGCCGCGGATCCTTCTCGATGCGATATATCGGGACTTCGGAGGCGCGGCGGAACACCGAGAACACCGCACGGTCCTTCAGGAAGTCGATGGCATAATCGCGCCACTCGCCATCGGCGACCATGCGGCCGTACAGATTGAGGATGCGATTGAGCTCCAGGCGATTGAACGTAACGCTATTCGGCAGCGGACTTGCAGTGGCGGTGCGCGCCACTGCGCGACTCCCGCTTGGATCAGTGTCCTCCGACATCGAACTCATCGAGCGCCTCCTGTCGTCTCCGGCATGATCTTGCTCCGAAAAACCGGTCCCTGGTTTGCGCTGACGCGGCCCTTCGGGTCGGGATCATGACAATGACATGATCGCGCTAACCGCCGGGCACCGCAAGGCCCTTTGAAATTGCGGCGGAAAACCGCGACGGACCGTCCGGTAACACCGGAAATACCGAGTCACGGGAACGTTAGAGGAATCATATTGCTGCCCCACTTCCGCCCATCGCCCGCCCCTCTGGCTTGCGACAAATGAATCCTGCGTTGACCCGGTCCTTTCGGTTCCGGATTCCTCAGCCCCCAGCCCCCCGGGGCCGTCGGGATCGGGTCTGTTCGCAGGGGAGCTTTCTCCCGCACTGGGCCAACGAGAGTTGGTCCTTTTTCTTTTGGGGATACCTTTGTTTTGGGAAATCCCAATTGATCCGCCTCACGGCGGAGCGCTGCCGCTCGCCGCAGCAGCGAACCCGGACTCAAAACGCTTCTGTGAAAATCAGCGCAGCGGCGTGTAGGCCGCGCCCAGCATCGGGCCGGGCTTTTCGCGATTGCCGTCCTGGACATAGACGACCGCGGCATCGACGCCATCGCGGGAGATGTTTTCAAGCGGAACGGTCCAGCTTCCGGAACTGCCGTTCCAGTCTCCGACCTTCAGGATGTTGCGCACCACATTGTAGTAGGTGACCTGGCGGCCGCGGTTTTCGCCGCGCCCGATCGAGATTGGCACCGCCTTCGAGACCGAGCAAATCCAGACTTCGCCCTGCGATGAAGTCGGCGCGTTGCTTGCCGCCACCGACACGTTGATGTGCTTGCCGGACAACGTCATCGTCACCGGCACCGACATCACGCCGGAGGCTTTCTGGGTGTGCTGGATGGCGCTGTCGATGCCTGCACGATCGCTGCCGACCACCTTCGCCGAACCGTTGACGATGGCCTGCGGCGTGTAGACGTCGCGATCGCCACGCATTTGCGAATAGGCTTTCTGGCGCGCGCTGAAGCGCGAGTCCGCCAGCGTATCCTTCCAGCCCAGATAATCCCAATATTCGATCGGCATGCTGAGCGCGATCACGTTGGGGTCCTTGGCCAGCTCGCCGATGATCTCGTCGGCCGGCGGGCACGACGAGCAGCCTTGCGAGGTAAATAGCTCGACGACCGCGCGCGGGTCGGCATGAGCGGGACGGATGATCGCGACGATGGCGCATACACCAAGCGCACTGGACCATCGCGAAATCGAACTATAGGCCATCATCGCTGTCATACTGCGAACCGGTCCTGGCGATTTCTATCCGTATTTGTACGGGGCATGATTTTCTATCCCTAAGCGCGCACCCCAGACGCAAGAAAGCGGCCTTTTCATAGGCCGCCTTCTTCCCGGTCGCTACTCACGTAGCAGTGAGCCACCGATCACAAATCCGCGTTTCAAGGCGTTTTCAAGCGAAGTAGTACCGGTTCGCGTGAAGAAAACGCGTCAAAACAAAACTCAGGCCGCAAGCTTGCGCAGCACATAGTGCAGAATGCCGCCGTTGCGGTAGTAGTCGAGCTCGTCGAGCGTATCGATGCGGCAGAGCAGCGAAACGCGCTGCAGCGACCCGTCGCCGGACACGATTTCCGCGGTCAGCTTCTGACGCGGCTTCAAATCGCCCTGCAGGCCGCGGATCGTCACCTTCTCGTCGCCCTTCAACCCGATCGACGTCCAGGACTGGCCGTCCTCGAAGGTCAGCGGCAGCACGCCCATACCGACCAGGTTGGAGCGATGGATGCGCTCGAAGCTCTGGCAGATCACCGCGCGGACGCCGAGCAGCCTGGTGCCCTTCGCCGCCCAGTCGCGCGACGAGCCGTTGCCGTATTCGGCGCCGGCGAACACCACCAGCGGCACCTGCTCGGCCTGGTACTTCATCGCCGCGTCGTAGATCGACATCTGCTCGCCGTCGGGCCAATGTTTTGTCAATCCGCCTTCCGGAATGTTTCCATCAGCGCCTTTGAGCATGAAGTTCTTGATGCGGATATTCGCAAAGGTGCCGCGCATCATGATCTCATGGTTGCCGCGCCGCGTGCCGTACTGGTTGAAGTCGGCCGGACGCACCTGATGCTCCGACAGATATTTTCCGGCCGGAGAGGTCAGCTTGATCGAGCCGGCCGGCGAGATGTGGTCGGTGGTGATCTTGTCGCCGAACATCGCCAGAATCCGCGCATCGACCACGTCGACGATCGGTTCCGGCTCCTTCTTCATGCCTTCGAAGTAGGGCGGGTTCTGCACATAGGTCGAGCTCATGTTCCAGCGATAGGTCTCGCTCTCGACCGTCTTGATCTTGCGCCAGTTGGTGTCGCCCTTGAACACGTCGGCGTAGCGCTTCTTGAAGATCGTCGCGGTGACGAACTTCTTCATATAGGCGTTGATTTCCTTGGTGGTCGGCCAGATGTCCTTCAGGAACACCGGCTTGCCGTCCTTGCCTTCGCCGATCGGCTCGACCGAAAGATCCTTGGTCACGGTGCCGGCCAGCGCATAGGCGACGACCAGCGGCGGCGAGGCGAGATAATTCGCCTGCACGTCCGGCGACACCCGGCCTTCGAAATTTCGGTTACCCGACAGCACGGCGGCGGCGACGATGCCATTGTCGTTGATCGACTTCGAAATATCCTCCGGCAGCGGGCCGGAATTGCCGATGCAGGTGGTGCAGCCGAAGCCGACCAGATTGAACCCGACCTTGTCGAGATCGAGCTGCAGTCCGGAGTTGGACAGATATTCCGCGACCACCTGGCTGCCCGGCGCCAGCGAGGTCTTGACCCATGGCTTGGCCTTCAGGCCCTTGGCGGCCGCGTTGCGGGCCAAGAGGCCCGCGCCGATCAGCACACTCGGGTTTGACGTGTTGGTGCAGGAGGTGATCGCGGCGATCACGACGTCGCCATGGCCGAGATCGAAATTGCGGTTCTCGACGGCGTAGCGATGCGAGGCATCCGCCGCCTTCTTGTATTCGCTGGTCATCGCCGCGGAGAAGCCCGAGGCGACCGCCGGAAGTGCGACGCGGCCTTCGGGGCGCTTCGGTCCGGCCATCGAGGGCACCACGTCGGCAAGATCGAGCGTCAGCGTTTCCGTGAACACGGGATCGGCGGATTTGGCGGTGCGGAACAGGCCCTGCGCCTTGGCGTAGGCCGCGACCAGTTTCACACGGTCCGCCTTGCGGCCCGAGGTTTTCAGATAATCGATGGTCGCGGCATCGACCGGGAAGAAGCCGCAGGTCGCGCCATATTCCGGCGCCATGTTGCCGATCGTCGCCTTGTCGGCGACCGACAGGTAATCGAGGCCGGGGCCGTAGAATTCGACGAACTTTCCGACCACGCCTTGCTTGCGCAGCATCTGCGTCACGGTCAGCACCAGGTCGGTGGCGGTGACGCCTTCCTTCATCTGGCCCTTGAGTTTGAAGCCGATCACTTCGGGCAGCAGCATCGACTGCGGCTGGCCGAGCATCGCAGCTTCCGCCTCGATGCCGCCAACGCCCCAGCCCAGCACGGCCAGACCGTTGACCATCGTGGTGTGCGAATCGGTGCCGACCAGCGTGTCGGGATAGGCGACTTCGAACGTGCCGGTCTTCTTGCCGACCGTCATCTTCTCCTTGCGGGTCCACACCGTCTGGGCGAGGTATTCGAGATTGACCTGGTGGCAGATGCCGGTGCCGGGCGGCACCACCGAGAAATTCGTGAACGCCTTCTGGCCCCATTTGAGGAACTCGTAGCGTTCCTGATTCTGCTTGTATTCCTCGACCACGTTCTTGCCGAACGCCTTGTTGTCACCGAAGAAGTTGACGATCACGCTGTGGTCGATGACGAGGTCGACCGGCACCAGCGGATTGATCTTCTCGGCGTCGCCGCCGAGCGCCTGCATTGCGTTACGCATCGCGGCGAGATCGACCACCGCCGGCACGCCGGTGAAATCCTGCATCAGCACGCGCGCGGGGCGAAACGAGATTTCATGCTCGAGCTTGCGCGTCTTCAGCCATTTCGACACCGCGATGATGTCGGCCTTCTTGACCGTGCGATCGTCTTCAAAGCGCAGCAGGTTTTCCAGCAGCACCTTCATAGAATAGGGGAGCTTGGAAATTCCCTTCAGACCGTTCTTCTCGGCGGCGGGCAGGCTGTAATACACGTAGGTCTTGCCACCGACCTTGAGGGTCTTGCGGCATTTGAAGCTGTCGAGCGAGGTCATGTCAGGAAATCCCAATTCTCAGTTATACCCGGCAAAGGGTATTTAAACACCGTCAGCGCGGTTGGCTTACCGGCTTGCGGCCGCCGGTTGTGTGCTGCATCAAGTTCCGGGCTTATAGAATCTTTCTAGATGCGCCGCCACAACCACGATCGTGCTGCAGCATTGCGCGACCCAAAAATTCTGATGCGGTACCCCAAGGTTTTCTGAAGGGCCGTCACGAGGCAAGATGCGGCTCAGAGGACGCCAGATCGATTGTGTACGGGGTGGGCGCGCGGTGTTTTCCGGGCTCGACTTCGAGGCCTCATCCAGCCACGCGCTCGCCGTCATCGGCCCCAACGGCTCCGGCAAGACGTCGCTGTTGCGGCTGATCGCGGGCTTGCTGGTGCCGGCTGGCGGATCGGTCGCGCTGGAAGGCGGCGCGGACGAACTGACGCTGCCCGAACAGGCCCATTATCTCGGCCATCGCGACGCACTAAAACCTGCGCTCAGCGTGCTGGAAAACCTGTCGTTCTGGCGGGATTTTCTGGGTGGGGACGCCAGCGATCCCAATGAAAGCCTCGCCAAAGTGGGGCTCGCGCACGCCACGCATTTACCGGCGGCGTATCTGTCGGCCGGCCAACGGCGGCGGCTGTCGATCGCCCGGCTGCTCGCGGTGCGGCGGCCGGTTTGGCTGCTGGACGAGCCGACCTCGGCGCTCGATGCCGCCGGGCAGGATCTGTTCGCCGGCCTGATGCAGGGCCACCTCGCGCGCGGCGGCATCATCGTTGCGGCCACCCACGCGCCGCTCGGGATCGAGGCGGACGAATTGCGGATGGGAGGCGGGAAGTGAGTGCGCTTGGCTTCTTCACTCAGACCACTGCTCCCTCCGTTCCCTCCCCCCTTGCGGGGGAGGGTCAGGGAGAGGGGTATCCCACGACGCGCTCTCTCGGCTGGACATCCAGCAACGACTCTCGAACACCATTTCCGGAGCCACCCCTCTCCCCCGCCCTCCCCCGCAAGGGGGGAGGGAGCGATTGGCGCTCGTTGCGGCATCGTCACTCTACATCCGGCAAGATGCAGAGGGATTTCCCATGACCGCCCTTGCCGCGCTGATTCGACGCGATATCAGGATCGCGCTGCGCGTCGGCGGCGGCGCGCTGATCGGCGTGCTGTTCTTCCTCACCGTCACCGTGCTGATGCCGTTTGCGCTCGGGCCCGACCTGGCGCTGCTGACGCGGCTCGGGCCCTCCATTCTCTGGCTCGGCGCGCTGCTGGCCAGTCTGCTCACGCTCGACCGCCTGTTCACGTCAGACCACGAGGACGGCTCGCTCGATCTGATCGTGATGGGCCGGACGCCGCTGGAACTGGCCTGTGCTGCGAAAGCGCTGGCGCACTGGCTCGCCGCCGGGCTGCCGCTGATCTTAGCTACGCCCGTGCTTGGGCTGATGCTCAATCTCGACGCCACCGCGACCTCGGCCGTGGCGCTGACGCTGCTGGTGGGAACGCCGGCGCTGACTTTTATCGGCATGATCGGCGCCGCGCTGGCGGTGACGCTGCATCGCGGCGGGTTGTTGCTCGCAGTGCTGGTGCTGCCGCTGTCGATCCCGGTGCTGATTTTCGGCGTCGCGGCGTCGCAGGCCGCGATATCGGGACCGCTGCCGTTTGGAACACCGTTTTCGATCCTGTGCGCGATCTCGCTGGTGAGTTTCGTGATCGGACCGTTTGCCGCAGCCGCCAGCCTGCGGCACGGGCTGGACTAGATAATTTGATGCCGATCAACACTTGATGGAACAGAACAAGCCGCATTGCCTGCTCCGCCGCCGCCGACTATCAGGATGCCCATGACGCTGATCGACCTCGCCAACCCCACCAAATTTCTGTCGCTGACGGGGCGCATATTGCCGTGGCTGGCGGGCGTGACCGCAATCCTTCTGACCATCGGCTTGTACCAGGCAGCAATGGCGCCCGACGACTATCAGCAGGGCGCCACCGTCAAGATCATGTTTATCCACGTGCCCAACGCGTGGCTGTCGATGTTCGTGTGGGGCGTCATGAGCCTTGCGGCGCTGGGCACGCTGGTGTGGCGGCATCCACTCGCCGACGTCGCTGCGAAAGCGGCCGCCCCGATCGGCGCCGCCTTCACGTTTCTCGCGCTGGTCACGGGCTCGCTATGGGGCCGGCCGATGTGGGGCACCTATTGGCAATGGGATGCGCGGCTCACCTCGGTGCTGATCCTGTTCCTGATGTATCTCGGCCTGATCGCGCTGTGGCGCGCGGTGGACGATCCCTCGCGCGCGGCGCGGGCGGCGGCGATCCTCACACTGGTCGGCGCGCTCAATCTGCCGATCATCAAATTCTCGGTCGACTGGTGGAACACGCTGCATCAGCCGGCCTCGGTGCTGCGGATGGGAGGCTCCACGCTCGACCGCGCCTTCCTGATTCCGTTACTGGTGATGGCGGTTGGATTTTCGCTGCTGTTCGTCACGCTGCATCTGGCGGCGATGCGCAACGAGATCCTGCGCCGCCGCGTGCGCAGCTTGCAGATCATGCAAGCCAGCCAACAGGCCGCGTGACGCAATGGCGCTCGGTCCCTATGCCTCCTTCATCGTGACGTCCTACGCGCTGGTCGCCGCTGTTGTCGCGATCCTGATTGCCTGGATCGCCATCGATTTTCGCCGCCAGAAGGCGCGCCTGCGCGAGCTCGAGGCCAGCGGCATCACCAGGCGCTCCGGCCGCAGTGCGGCAGATATACGATGAGCGGGCCGGCGGCATCTGACGCACCGCGGCAAAGCCGGCGCTGGCTGGTGGCGCTGCCACTGATCGGTTTCATGGCGGTGGCCGGGTTGTTCCTGCTGCGGCTGTACAGCGGTGATCCTTCCAAAATTCCATCCGCGCTGATCGGCCGCCCGGCGCCGCAGACCGCCCTGCCGGCGCTGGCAGGCCTGGTCGACAACGGCATCGCTATTCCCGGGCTGGACCCTTCGGCCTTCAAGGGCAAGGTCAGCGTCGTCAACGTCTGGGCGTCCTGGTGCGTGCCATGCCATGACGAGATGCCGCTACTCACTGCGCTGGCCAAGGACAAGCGGCTGCAGATCGTCGGCATCAACTACAAGGATTCGCCCGACAACGCCCGCCGCTTCCTCGGCCGCTACGGCAACCCGTTCAGCATGGTCGGCGCCGACGGCAACGGCCGCGCCTCGATCGAATGGGGCGTCTATGGCGTGCCCGAGACCTTTGTGGTCGGCCGCGAAGGCACCATCGTCTACAAACTGGTCGGGCCGATCACGCCGGCCAATGTCGATACCGTGCTGAAGGCGGAGATCGAGAAGGCGTTGAAGGCGGGTTCGTAACGGCCGCCGTCATTCCGGGGCTCGCGAAGCGAGAGCCCGGAATCCATCTAGCAGCACGATCAGCTTCACGATGAATTCCGGGCTCGTGCTTCGCACGCCCTCAGATGCGCAATTGCGCATCGGGGAATGACGAGTTCAAATAATTTCCAGCTTTTATCTGCCGTTCATTTGCCGGCCATGGCGCCGCCACGAATTCGAAGCTAGCTTGATTGCGTTACTTAAACCGTCCTTGGAGGGACACTTCTATGCGTCATTTCACGCTCGCTTCTCTTCTCGCAACTGCGCTCACGGTCGGCCTGATGGCGGCAACCCCGTCGATGGCCCAGACCGCGCAGCCGGCGACCAAATCCGACAGCAAGATGGCTCCCGCGCCGAAGGCCCAGGAGTCGAAGATGGCGCCGGCTCCGAAGGCCGATCTGCTCGACATCAATTCGGCGACGGTCGACCAGCTCGAGGCGCTGCCGGGGATCGGCAAGGCCTATTCCGCCAAGATCGTCGCCGGCCGTCCCTACAAGGGCAAGGACGATCTGGTGCACAAGAACATCGTCCCGCAGGCGACCTACGACAAGATCAAGGACCACGTGATCGCCAAGCAGAAGAGCTGATTTGCTCTCTTACCTCTCCCCGCTTGCGGGGAGAGGTCGGATCGCCCTTGCGATCCGGGTGAGGGGGTACAGGTCCCTCGGCAATCTTTGCTCGGAGAGAGGCCCCTCACCCCAACCCTCTCCCCGCAAGCGCGGGGCGAGGGAGCAGAGCGGCGCCAGACCCTAACCCTTCCTCACATCTCCCGCGTCCGCTTCGCTGGCTTCCAGCGAGGCCGGCTCCAGATGGTAGCGCTTGGTCAGCGGCATCTGGGCGATCGCAAAGATCATCGTCAGCGGAATCACGCCGAACGCCTTGAAGCCGACCCAGAAATCGGTCGACTGGGTACGCCAGATGAATTCGTTCAGAAGCGCCATCCCGAGGAAGAACAGCGCCCAGCGCAGGGTGAGGATGCGCCAGCCCTGCGGCGTCAGATTGAACATCTGATCGAACATGATGGCGATAAAGGAGCGGCCGAACAGCAGGCCGCCGCCGAGGATCGCGGCGAACAGGCCGTAGATGATGGTCGGCTTGACCTTGATGAAAGTCTCGTCGTGCAGCACCAGCGTCAGCGTGCCGAACACGATGACGATGACGCCGGTGACGATCGCCATCATGGGCACATGCTTCGTCACCATATAGGACGCGATCATCGCCGCGATGATCGCCACCATGAACGCACCGGTGGCGACGAACAGACCGAATTTGGCGTTGGCGCCAAAGAACACGAGCAGCGGACCGAGTTCGGTCGCGAGCTTGAACAGCGGATGCGGCTGGGTCTTGTCCATCTTAACTTTCGATCCCTGCAATCGCCTGCGCAAAATCCCGCGCGGTAAACGGCGCCAGATCGTCGACGCCTTCGCCGACGCCGATGAAGTGCACCGGCAGTTTGAATTTCTCCGACAGCGCCACCAGGATGCCGCCCCGCGCGGTGCCGTCGAGCTTGGTCATCACAAGGCCGGTGACGCCTGCGGTACGATGAAAAGCCTCGACCTGCGACAGCGCATTTTGTCCCACCGTGGCGTCGAGCACCAGCAGCACCGCATGCGGGGCCGAGGCGTCGACCTTCTTGATGACGCGGACGACTTTTTCGAGCTCTTTCATCAGCTCGGCCTTGTTCTGCAATCGCCCGGCGGTGTCGATCAGCAGCACGTCGATCTTCTGCTCCTGCGCCGCCGTCAGCGCATTGAAGGCCAGGCTCGCCGAATCCGATCCCTGCGCGCCCGCGATCACAGGCGATTTGGTGCGCTCGCCCCAGACCTTCAACTGTTCGATCGCCGCGGCGCGGAACGTGTCGCCGGCCGCCAGCATCACCTTGCGGCCCTCGGCGCTGAGCTTCGCCGCCAGCTTGCCGATGGTGGTGGTCTTGCCGGAACCGTTGACGCCGATCACCAGGATGACGAACGGCTTTTGATTGGCATCGATCACCAGCGGCCTGGCCACCGGCGCCAGCACCTTCTCGACCTCGGTCGCGACCACCGCCTTGACCTCATCCGCCGAGATCGCCTTGTCGTAGCGGCCGGCGCCGACGGCGTCCGCGATCCGCACCGCCACTTCGGTGCCGAGATCGGCGCGCAGCAGCACATCCTCGATATCATCGAGCATGGCGCGGTCGAGCTTTCGCTTGGTGACGAGGTCGGCAACGGCTGACCCGATCGAACTCGAGGTTCGCTTCAGGCCGCTCGAAAGCCGCCGCCACCAGCTCAGTTTTGGAGTTCCGGGAGTGGTATCGCTCATGTCGGACGTGTGTTAGCGGTTTCGCGCCATGAACGAAAGCCACAACCAACCCATTGAAATTGCGGACCTGACCGCGGAAGAAATTCAGGCCCGGGTGCTCCACCGCGACGGGCTGATGCTGGTCATCGACAAGCCCTGCGGCCTGCCGGTGCATCGCGGCCCCAAGGGTGGCGCCAATTTGGAAACCTCGTTCGATGGCCTGCGATTCGGCCTGCCGCGGCCGCCGGTGCTGGCGCACCGCCTCGACAAGGACACGTCCGGCTGTCTCGTGCTGGGACGCCATCGCAAGGCCACGGCCTCGCTCGGCCTGCTGTTCAAGCACGGCAAGATCGGCAAGACCTATTGGGCCGTCGTCGAAGGCGGACCTGCCGAAGATGAAGGCACCATCGACATGGCGCTCGGCCGGCTCAACGTCGAGCGCGGTTGGTGGCAGAAGCCGGATCCGGATGGTCAAAAAGCCGTCACAAACTGGAAAGTGCGCGGCCGTGGCAATCGCCTCGCCTGGTTAGAGCTGGAACCGGTCACCGGCCGCACCCATCAATTGCGCGTGCACTCATCGGCCACGGGCTGGCCGATCGTCGGCGACAACATCTACGGCAACGGCCCCCGCTTCGGCGAGCCGCGCCTGCATCTGCATTCCCGCGAGATCGTGATTCCGATTTCAAGGAACAAGGAACCGGTCCGCGTGGTCGCGCCGGCGCCGGAGCATATGCGCGAACGGCTCAGGGTGTGCGGCTGGAATGGGGAGTAGCCCCAACTCGTCATGGCCGCGCTTGACCCGGCCATCCACGTCTTTGCTGCTCATTTGCTGCTCAAGAGAAAGTAAGTCGTGGATGCCCGGGACAAGCCCGGGCATGACGGAGAGCTAAACCGTCAGCCGCGCGCCGTCATGTCCGATCATCGTCAGCGCCTGCACCGCGCCCGGCGCTTCCCCTGCAATCGCCACCGGCAGAAAATGCTCCGTCCGGCCCTGCCTTCCGCTCTCGATCAACACCTGTCGCGTCGCACCGATTTCGGCCGCCAGCCGTTTCCGCAGCGCCGCCTCACCCGTCGCGCGCAAGCGCTTCGCACGTTCCTTGATAGCCTCGCCCGCGACCTGCGGCATCCGCGACGCCGGCGTGCCCGGACGTTTGGAATAGGGAAACACATGCAGGAAGGTGAGATCGCATTCTTCGACCAGATCCTGCGAACGCGTGAACATCTCTTCGGTCTCGGTCGGAAAGCCCGTGATGATATCCGCGCCGAGCGCGATGTCCGGCCGCAGCCGCCGCACCTGCGCGCAGAAGTCGATCGCATGGCCGCGCGAATGCCGGCGCTTCATACGTTTCAGAATCAGGTCGTCGCCGGACTGCAGCGACAGATGCAGATGCGGCATCAGGCGTTCATCGTCGCCGATGACGTCGAGCAGGTCGCGATCGGCTTCGATGGAATCGATCGATGAAATCCGCAAACGCTTCAGTTCCGGCACATGCCGCAAAATCTGTTTTGTCAGCTGGCCGAGTTTTGGCGTGCCCGGCAGATCGGCGCCGTAGCTGGTGAGATCGACGCCGGTCAGCACGATTTCGGCATGACCACGCTCGACCAGCGTACGCACCTGATCGACCACTGCGCCCATCGGCACCGAGCGTGAATTGCCGCGGCCGTAGGGGATGATGCAGAAAGTGCAGCGATGGTCGCAGCCGTTCTGCACCTGCACGAACACCCGCGGCAGGCCGCTCTGAAACCCTTCCAGCAGATGCGGCCCCATCTCGGTGACCGCCATGATGTCGGCGACCGCGATCTTCTCGCTGGCCGCGATGCCGAAGCCGGAATCGAATGCCGCACGCGCGCTGCGCCAGGCCTCAAAGCGCATCTTCTCGTCATTGCCGACGACGCGATCGACTTCGATCATGCCGGCAAACATTTCAGGCTGGGTCTGCGCCGCGCAGCCGGTGACGACGATGCGCGCATGGGGCCGCTCGCGCTTCAACCGCCGGATCGATTGCCGCGCCTGCGCCACCGCCTCGTTGGTGACCGCGCAGCTGTTGATGACGATGGTATCGGAAAGGCCCGCGCTCTCGGCCTCGTGCCGGATCACTTCGGATTCAAAGGCGTTGAGGCGGCAGCCGAAGGTGAGGACGTCGACGCTCATCGAATTGTTTTTCGTTTGAGCATGATCTCCGAGCAAACGCGTTCCGCGTTTGTCGAGGGAAAACCGCTTCACACTTTTCCGGATCATGCTCAGGCGACGCTGGCGAACAGCGCCGGATCAAAGCGGCCTTCATATTCGAACGTTGCCGTGCCGGTCATCAGCACATGGTCGTCGCGCTCGCGCCATTCGATCGAGAGCTTGCCGCCCGGCAGCGACAATTCGACGATGCGATTGGTGCGCTTCAGCCGTGCCGCCGCAACCGCGGTGGCGCAGGCGGCCGAACCGCAGGCCCTGGTCAGGCCGGCGCCGCGCTCCCAGGTGCGCATCGTGATGTGGTCGCGATCGACGATATGGGCGAGCGTGATGTTGGCGCGATCGGGGAAAATCGGGTGATTTTCCAACAGCGGCCCGAAACGCTCGAGGTCGTAGGCGTCGACGTCGTCGACCCAGAAGATCGCGTGCGGATTGCCCATGTTGACGACCGACGGCGAATGCAGGATCGGTGCGTCGATCGGCCCGACTTGCAGTTCGATGTAACGCGTGTCGCGAAACTCTTCGGCGAGCGGAATTTCCTGCCAGCCGAATTTTGGCGCGCCCATGTCGACCGTGTAGAGATCGGGCTGCGGCCCCTGCCAGCAATTGAGCAGACCCGAGCGGGTCTCGAAGGTCACCGCCGTCTGGCCGGTTTTCTCGAACAGCCGCCGCACCACGCAGCGCATGCCGTTGCCGCAGGCGCCGGCTTCCGAGCCGTCATTGTTGTAGATGCGGATAAAGGCCTCGGTGCCGTCCAGCCGCGGCGGCTGCAATACCATCAACTGGTCATAGGGCACGCCGGCGGGCGAGGCGACGGCGCGCGCTTCTTCCGCCGTCACCTTGGCCGGCTTGTCGCGCAGATCGACCACGACGATCTCGTTGCCGATACCGTTCATCTTGGCGAATGCGTGATTGGCCAGCGCGCTCATGGAATTTCCCAATTTCTGCCTGCTTATATGGCGAATGGTGGCCGATTGCCTAGTGTGCAGGGGTGCATGACGCATCTGTCATGGGACGAAGGCGGACCTTGCATGTTAGGGATGGCGGCGCTTTGTGGTCGTGAGCGGGAACATGCCGCGACCGCCTGGGGATGGATGGAGAATGCCTGAAATGAACCGTATCAGCCGTTTCCGCTCGGCCATGGCCGCGCTGGTCCCGATGGTAGCAATCGCATTGGGCGGCCCTGCGTTGGCGCAATCGCCGGCACCAGCCGCCTCGCCAACTGCCAGCCCCTCCGCGGCACCGGCGCCCGCCGCTTCCCCTGCCCCGGCGGAGACGCCTTCACCCGCGGCATCCGCGATCCCGGCACCGGGAACCTCCCCCGCGCCGGTGGCAAGCCCGTCGGTTGTCCCCTCACCGCCACCCGCGGCCGCCCAGACGCCGGCCACGCCCCCTGCCGCGACCGTTCAGACCGCCGATCCCTTTGGCGAGCAGTTCACGCTGGAGCCCAGGAAGGTGGTGGTCATGAAGGGTACCGCCAATTGGGACTCGGCATTCGACACGCTTATCGATTCGTTCAAGGCGCTGAATGCGCTGCTCGACAAGCAGGGCATCAAGGCCGCCGGCAATTCGATGATCGTCTACACCTCGACCGACGACAGCGGCTTTACGTTCCTGGCCGAAATTCCAGTCGACCAGGAGCCGAAGAACCTGACCAAGGACATGAGCATCGGCAAATCGCCCGAGGGCAAAGCCCTGAAGTTTGTCCATCGCGGCTCCTACGACAACATGGACAACACCTATGAGGCGATCACCAATCACCTCGACGACAAGAAACTTGAAGCAAAAGACACCTTCGTCGAGGAGTACATCACCGATCCCTTGAAGACCGCAGAGGACAAGCTGGTGATCAACGTCTATGTGCCACTGAAGTGAGAGACATGAAGCATCCGCTCGCGTTTGTTATCGCCACAGCCGTGCTGGTGGCCACGCCCGCATTGGCCCAGACGGTGCCGCCGCCAGCCATCTCCGTGACCGGCGAAGCCAATGTGTCGGTGCCGCCGGATCTGGCGCAGATCGATGGCGGTGTTGCCACCGACGCCAAGACCGCGCGGGAGGCGTCCGACGCCAACAACGCGGCGATGGGCAAGGTGCTGCTGGCGCTGAAAGGTGCCGGGATCGACGAAAAGGATTACCAGACCTCGCGGCTGTCGCTGCAACCGCAATATGCGACCTCGTCCAAAACCGCGGAGCGGCCAGGCGTCGTTGGGTTCCGCGCCAGCAACCGCGTCACGATCAAGATCCGCGATGTGACCAAGGTCGCAAGCGTGATCGACGTGCTGGTCGGCGCCGGCGCCAACGAGATCGGCGGCATCAATTTCATCGTAACGCAGCCGTCCAAGCACCTGGACGAGGCCCGCGAGAAGGCGATCGCGGACGCGCGCCGCAAGGCCGATATCTATGCGAAGGCCGCCGGCGTCACGCTCGGCGAGCCGATCAGCATTTCCGAGGAGGGCGCGGCCGTCCCGGTGTTCCGCAGCAAGGTGGCAGCGCCGATGGCCGTCGGCGCGCCGGTGGCGCAAGGCGAAGAGACGCTATCGGTTTCGGTGAGCGTGTCCTGGGCGATCAAGCCCGCGCAGTAAAATGCGATGTCGTCCCTGCGAACGCAGGGACCCATAGCCACCGATGCCAATTACTGAAAATGGCTGGAGCCACAGCTCGGCATAATCTCGTCTTGCTGTGGTTATGGGTCCCTGCGTTCGCAGGGACGACAAGACGTTAAACCTCGAAAACCTGCCCGGGCTTCAGGGCCGCAAACCGCTCGCGCGGAATCTTCGCTTCGTCCAGCGCTTCGCCCAATGCAGTCACCGGCGCGTCGATCGCCTCGTCGGTGAGCTGGAACGTGCCGTGATGATGCGCCAGTGCCGTTTGCGCGCCGCAATCGGCCAGCGCCTTCACGGCGTCCGACGGGTTCATGTGCTGGTCGCGCATGAACCAGCGTGGTTCATAGGCGCCGATGGGCAGGATCGCCAGCCGCAGCGGGCCATGTGCTTCGGCGACCCGGCGAAAATGCTTGCCGTCGCCGTAGCCGGAATCGCAGACGATGTAGAGTTTGCCAGCCGGAGTCTCCAGCACAAAGCTCGCCCACAGCGCCTTGTTACGGTCGAACAGCCCGCGCGCCGACCAATGCCGCGTCGGCACCAGGGTCACGGCGATGCCGTTGCCGAGTTCGACGCGATCCTTCCAGTCGAACGCTTCGACTTTGATCGCTTCATCCGCGTCGCGCATGGTGACGTCATTGCCGAGCGGCGTGATCACGCGCGGCGAAAACACTTTCGCGAGCCTCGACAGCGTCGCCAGATCGAGATGGTCGTAATGGCCGTGCGACACCAGCACGACATCGATCTTCGGCAGCGCGTCGAACGCGATACCGGGATCGTTGTGCCGCTTCGGCCCGGCCCAGGAAAACGGCGAAGCCCGCATCGACCACACCGGATCGACGAGAATGTTGAGGCCGCCGGTCTGGATCAGCCAGCTCGCATGGCCGACGAACGACAGCCGCACCTTGTTGCCGTCAACGCGCGGCGGCGGCGTATCGGCATGCGGGCTCGGCACCCAATCCGGCCAGCTCGCGCGCTGCCGGCCGCCGCCGAACTGCCAGCGCAGTACCTCGGCCAATGATTTCGGCGGCGAACCATCCGGATCGAAGAAGGTCAGGCCGTCGAAATGGTCGGAGACGGGGCCGTCATAGGTTTTCATGCGGGACATCCAGACAGACGGCGCACCGGCGGCCAGGCCGAGACCGGCGAGGACTGCAAAAACACGGCGGCGGGTAATGGGCACGGGCGCGATCACATAGAGCGGGAGAAGGGTACGGGGCGTTATATGGCGTGCGCGGACCAAGTTGGAACCCGCGGCGGAGAGAACGCTCACCGATCCGCTATTTCGACATAAAATATAGTTACTTCAATGCTTTAAGTCAGAAACACTCGGGCATTTACCCCTAGTTTCTCCTTGACTTTGATGGCTTCCGGGCGTTTAACCCCGGCACTTCTCGGAAAGACGTTCTTTTCGACCCGCCGCCCGGCCCTTGAGACCGGAGGCCAACGCCCGACAGCGCGATGCGCCCTCGGGCGTAAACGTGTTTGGAAATTCGTCCTGAGGCAGGACAGAGGATAACGGCATTGTTCGACAATCTGTCGGAAAAGCTTGGTGGGATACTCGATCGGCTGACGGGGCGCGGGGCGCTGTCCGAAAAGGACGTCGATGCCGCGATGCGCGAGGTGCGCCGCGCGCTGCTCGAGGCCGACGTCTCGCTCGACGTCGTCCGAAGCTTCATCGACCGCGTGCGCGAGCAGGCGATCGGCGCCACCGTCGTCAAGTCGGTCACCCCCGGCCAGATGGTGGTCAAGATCGTCCATGACGAGCTGGTCGCCACGCTCGGCGCCGACGGCCAGACCATCGACCTCAATGCGGTGCCGCCGGTCGCGATCATGATGGTCGGTCTGCAGGGCTCCGGCAAAACCACGACCACCGCAAAACTCGCCCGCCGCATGACCCAGCGCGACAAGCGCAAGGTGCTGATGGCCTCGCTCGACATCTATCGCCCCGCGGCGATGGAGCAGCTCGCCGTGCTCGGGCGCGATCTCGACATTCCGACGCTGCCGATCGTGGCCGGCCAGAAGCCGGCGCACATTGCCAAGCGTGCGCTGGAAGCCGCCAAGCTCGGCGGCTACGACGTGGTGCTGCTCGACACCGCCGGCCGCACCACGCTCGATGAAGAGATGATGTCGGAGGCCGCGGAAATCAAAACCGTCGCCAGCCCGCATGAAGTGCTGCTGGTCGCGGATTCTCTGACCGGCCAGGACGCAGTCAATCTTGCGCGCTCGTTCGACCAGCGCGTCGGCCTCACCGGCATCGTGCTGACAAGGGTTGATGGCGACGGCCGCGGCGGCGCCGCGCTGTCGATGCGCGCGGTCACGGGAAAGCCGATCAAGCTGATCGGTACCGGTGAAAAGACTGATGCGCTGGAGGATTTCCACCCCAGCCGTATCGCCGGCCGCATCCTCGGCATGGGCGACGTGGTGTCGCTGGTCGAGAAGGCGGCGGCGAATATCGACGCCGAAAAGGCCGCGCGCGTCGCCGAGAAGATGCGCAAGGGCCAGTTCGATCTGGCCGACATGCGCGAGCAATTGCTGCAGATGGCGAACATGGGCGGCATCAGCGGCCTGATGGGCATGATGCCCGGCATCGCCAAGATGAAGAACCAGATCGCCAACGCCGGGATCGACGACAAGATCATCAAGCGCCAGGTCGCGGTGATCGATTCGATGACGCGGCAGGAGCGCAAGAGCCCCGACCTTTTGAAAGCCAGCCGCAAGAAGCGCATCGCGGCCGGCGCCGGCGTCAAGGTCGAGGAAGTCAACAAGCTCCTGAAGATGCACCGGAACATGGCCGACATGATGAAGGCGATGGGTTCGGGCAAGCGCGGCCCGATGGCCGGCATCGCGCAGGCGATGGGATTTGGCGGCGGCGGCATGCCGTCGGCCGAACAGATGAAGGCGCTGGCGGAGAAAATGCCGGGTGGCGCAGGCCCGGGCGGCATGCCCGCGCTGCCGAAGGATATTCCGGTGGGCTTGCGTCAGGGCCTGCCGAATTTGCCGGGCCTCACGGGCCTCAGCGGCAAGCCGACGCTGCCGGGCCTCGGCGGCTTCCCCGGCAAGAAGAAATAATCGCGATCAATTCACCCTCATTCACATCAAACCAAACTTACGGAGACTAAAATGTCAGTCGTTATCCGCCTCGCTCGCGCAGGCACCAAGAAGCGCCCGGTCTATCACGTCGTCGTCGCCGACTCGCGCTTTCCCCGCGACGGCCGCTTCATCGAGCGTCTCGGCCATTTCAATCCGCTGCTGCCGAAGGACAACGAAGCCCGCCTCAAGCTCGACATGGACAAGGTCAAGTCCTGGCTCGCCAAGGGCGCGCAGCCGTCCGACCGCGTCACCCGTTTCCTCGATGCCGCCGGTGTCGTGAAGCGTGCCGCGCGCAACAACCCGGAAAAGGCCGTGCCGCGCAAGGAGCGCAAGGCCGCCGCCGAAGCCGCCGCGAAGTCATAAGCGTTAGCGGCGCGGGGCGGTGGCAGCACCGATTTGTGTCGCCCGGATCGGCGCCGCGCATGGCGTGCGCGGCGCGGTAAAACTGTGGACGTTTACCGAAGACCCGCTGGCCGTGAGGGATTACGGTCCGCTGACGACCAAGGACGGCGCGCGCCAGTTCGAGCTGGCGCATGCCCGTGAGGCGAAAGATCATCTGGTCGCGACGTTCAAAGGCGTCGCCACCCGCGAGGACGCCGAACGACTCAACGGCATCGAGCTCTACATCGCGCGCGACAAGCTGCCTGAGACCGACGACGACGAATATTACCATGCCGATCTGATCGGGCTCGCCGCGGTGAATGCCGCCAACGAACCGCTCGGCCGCGTCGCCGCGATCCACAATTTCGGCGCCGGCGATATCATCGAGATCGCACCATCGCAGGGCCCGACGATGCTGCTGCCGTTCACCAATGCCGTGGTGCCGACGGTCGACCTTGCGGGCGGCCGCGTCGTGATAGAACTGCCCAAGGAAATTGAGGGCGACGACGTTCCGACACTTACGTGATCGGTTATTGTATGACCTATTTGAAATGACCTATTTCAAATGACCTGTTTCAAATGACCTGGCGCGCCACCATCCTCACGCTATTCCCGGACATGTTTCCGGGCCCGCTCGGCGTCAGCCTGGCGGGCAAGGCACTGGCCTCCGGGCTGTGGGCGCTGGAAGCCCGCGACATCAGGGCATCGGCCACCGACCGCCACCGCAGCGTTGACGATACTCCGGCCGGCGGCGGGCCCGGCATGGTGCTGCGCGCCGACGTCCTGGCTGCGGCGATCGACGCCGCCGATACCGGCCAGTCCCCTCCAAAGGATCGACCAAGGCTCCTGATGAGCCCCCGAGGTCGGCCATTGACCCAGTCCCGGGTGATTGAGCTCGCGGCAGGTCCCGGGCCGCTGATCGTCTGCGGCCGGTTCGAGGGCATCGACGAGCGGGTGATTGCGGCCCGCGGGCTCGAGGAGGTCTCGATCGGCGATTACGTGCTGTCGGGCGGTGAAGTCGCCGCCATGGTGCTGGTCGACGCCTGTGTCCGGCTCTTGCCGGGGGTCATGGGAAGGCTGGCCTCGGGGACCGAAGAGAGCTTTTCCGAGGGACTACTGGAATACCCTCAATATACCCGCCCGCAGGAGTTCGAGGGCCGGACAATCCCGGAAATCCTCACTTCCGGCGACCATGCCAAGGTCGCCGCCTGGCGCCAGGCCGAGGCTGAAGCCCTGACAAGGGCGCGGCGACCGGATTTGTGGGCGATTAAGGCGCGCCAAAAACGCCCAAAAAGCACGACAGACGGGTGACAAGCGCGCTTTGATGCCTTATACGGGCGCCAAATCCGCAGCATACAGCAGGATAGATGGACGTTCGCGCAGCCCGCGCTGGACTGGCTGGGCGCGCCGCCGATGGAGATTTCAATGAACATCATTCAACAGCTCGAAAAAGAGCAATTCGACAAATTGGCCTCGACCAAGTCGATCCCCGAATTCGGCCCCGGCGACACCGTGATCGTCAACGTCAAGGTGGTCGAAGGCGAGCGCACCCGCGTGCAGGCCTATGAAGGCGTCTGCATCGGCCGTTCCGGCGGCGGGCTCAATGAGAGCTTCACCGTTCGCAAGATTTCCTACGGCGAAGGCGTGGAGCGCGTCTTCCCGGTAATGTCGCCGATGATCGACTCGATCAAGGTGGTGCGCCGCGGCAAGGTGCGTCGCGCCAAGCTGTATTACCTGCGCCAACTGCGCGGCAAGTCGGCCCGCATCGTCGAGAAGACCGAGCGTGCGGCCGCCGTCGGCGAGTAATTCGTCTCCTGCAGGGGGATGTGACCAAAAGCGCGGGGTTTTGCCCCGCGCTTTTTTGTTGGCCTTGTCGTTGCGAGCGGAGCGAAGCAATCCATACGTCCCCAGCCGCGCTATGGATTGCTTCGCTGGGCTCGCAATGACGGTGGATATAAACGCATATCGCGCTTAGATACCTCATGTGCTATGAGGCTAGAATGGTTCCAGATCAAACCAGCTTTGCAGGCCGGCGCGTTGATCCCTTCGTGATCGACGACCGCTCGCGCCTGCCCGGCCGTTTCTTCGGACGCTTTGCGACCTCGGCGACGTCAGAGCTTAGCTGCGGCCTTTGATGCCGCGCTGACTGCCCGTTGCTTGCGCTGATAACCGCGCTGACCGCTCACACAGAATCATTTTTGGAGCTTACGCTCATGTCCAACCCCACCACGCTGTACGACAAAATCTGGAACGACCATCTGGTGCACGAAGCCGATGACGGCACCTGCCTGCTCTATATCGACCGCCATCTGGTGCACGAGGTGACCTCGCCGCAGGCATTCGAAGGCCTGCGCATGACCGGTCGCAAGGTTCGCGCACCGGAGAAGACGCTGGCCGTCGTCGACCACAACATCCCGACCACCGACCGCTCGAAGCCGAATCCAGATCCGGAGAGCATCGAACAGATGAAGGTGATGGCCGACAACGCCAAGGAATTCGGCATCACGTATTTCAACGAGCACGACAAGCGCCAGGGCATCGTGCACGTGATCGGCCCCGAGCAGGGATTTACGCTGCCCGGCACCACCATCGTCTGCGGTGACAGCCACACCTCGACGCATGGCGCGTTCGGCGCGCTGGCGCACGGCATCGGCACGTCCGAGGTCGAGCACGTGCTGGCGACGCAGACGCTGATCCAGAAAAAAGCAAAAAACATGCGTGCGGTGGTCGACGGCAAATTGCCCGACGGCGTCACCGGCAAGGACATCATCCTGGCGATCATCGGCGAGATCGGCACCGCGGGTGGTACCGGCTACGTGCTGGAATATGCCGGCGATGCGATCCGCGCGCTGACGATGGAAGGCCGCATGACGGTCTGCAACATGTCGATCGAAGGCGGCGCCCGCGCCGGCCTGATCGCGCCGGATGAAAAAGCGTTCGAATTCCTCAAGGGCCGCCCGATGTCGCCGAAGGGCGAGGCGTGGGACGCCGCGATGCGCTACTGGGAAACCCTGCGCTCGGACGAAGGCGCGCATTTCGACCACGAGATCCGGCTGGATGCGGCCAAGCTGCCGCCGATCGTGACCTGGGGCACCTCGCCCGAGGACGTGGTGTCGATCACCGGCATGGTGCCGGATCCCGACCAGATCGCCGATGAAGCCAAGCGGCTCTCAAAGCATCGCGCGCTGAAATACATGGGCCTGACCGCGGGAACGAAGATCACCGACATCAAGCTCGACCGCGTGTTCATCGGCTCCTGCACCAACGGCCGCATCGAGGATTTGCGCGCGGCGGCGAAAGTCGCCGAAGGCAAGACCGTCAGCGGCCACGTCAGCGCGATGATCGTGCCGGGCTCGGGCATCGTGAAGGAACAGGCGGAAGCCGAAGGCCTCGACAAGATCTTCATCAAGGCCGGCTTCGAATGGCGCGAGCCGGGTTGCTCGATGTGTCTGGCCATGAATCCCGACAAGCTGTCGCCGGAAGAGCGCTGCGCCTCGACCTCGAACCGCAATTTCGAGGGCCGGCAAGGCTTCAAGGGCCGCACGCATCTGGTGTCGCCGGCAATGGCGGCCGCGGCAGCGATCGCCGGGCATTTTGTTGATATCAGGGAGTGGCGTTAACGCGCGTTGCCTCAACATCGAGGCGTTCTGGCAAGGCCTCGTTAAGGCGCGGGGCGCAGACTGGCTGCTTGCGGGAATGATCATCGCGAGGAGCCTGAAGTGGCCGATAAACCAGAATATGTCGATATGATCAGCGAGGCGACGCGCCAGAGCCGGCGCAACGTCTCGCGCATCGTCGATCTCGTCCCCGCCACACCCAAGGACACAAGGCGCCTCAGCAACTGGCCGCCAGAGCACTGGCGGGAATGGCGGCTGGAAGCGCTGACGCCGTGGAAGATCAAGCCCTGGAAGGGCAAGGACTGGGACTGAGCCTGCGCGCTCGTCACGCTATTCAGAAAACAGGCGCCCCAGCGGGCGCCTGCTTTGTTTCAACTCACCCTGGCCAAGGGGTTTGATGAGGCTCAGCCGCGCCTCGTCGGGAACTCGATCCGGCAGCGTCAACACTTTGCTAACGGCCGGCTGGTAAACTGACCCTTAACCAATCAGAAAATCGATAGCTGGCTTCGGATCCCCTCATGTCGGGGGCTTGATCCGGCGTGGCGCCGTGCCGGCACGGGCGCGGTTCTCAGGCCGGTCGCAGCGGTTCGGCAGCAGCAAATTTCACTCCAGAGAGATCCAGAAATGATCGCCAGATTTCAGAACCTGCCCATTATTGCCAAGATCGCGGTGCCTGCCGCGATCGTCGCCCTTGTGGCAGTCGGGATCGTCGTCCAGGCCTCGATGGCGCTGAGCAACCTTTCCGCGACGGCGGCGAGCCTCGTCGACGGCAACGCGATGCGGGTGCAATACAGCCTGCAGGCCGAGAGCCATTTCAACAGCGCCGCGGTGAGCGAGAAGAACGTCATCCTCTCCGGCACCGACGCCAAGGCGATCAGCCAGAACGTCGAGTCCTATGGCAAGGCCACCGATGCCACGCTGGAAGCAATCGATCGGCTGGCGACCGTCACCACCGCTCCCGAGCAGCGCCAGTTGATCGACACCATGCGAACCGCGGTCAAGGACCGCCGGGTCGCCAGCGCCAAGGTGTTCGAACTAGCGGCCGCGGGCAAGATGGAAGAAGCCTTCGCCTATTCGCGCAATGTCGTGGCCAAGCATCGCCAGACCGCGATCGCGGCAGTGGGGCAACTCATCACCATCAATACGGACGCCATGCGCGCCGCGCGCGACGCGAGCGTCGCCAGCGCCGATTACACCCGTCTTTTACTCCTGGTCGGGGCGATTGTCGGCCTGCTGCTGGCCTTTGCCATCCTCGGCTGGATCGCGTTCGGCCAGATCGCCCAGCCATTGCGGCGCATGACGCTTGAAATGACCAAGCTTGCCGGAGGCGATCTCGATATTTCGATCGTTGGCGCCAACCGGACCGACGAGGTCGGTGGTCTCGCCAAGTCGCTCACCGTCTTCAAGGAGAACGCGATGACGGCGCGACGCCTCGAAGCCGAACAGCGCGAGGAGCAGATCCGCAAGGAAGCCCGGCAGCGCGCGATCGAAGGTTACATCGCGACTTTCGACGTCCAGGTCTCCGAAGCCCTGCAAACGCTGACCGCGGCGTCGGCCGAGATGCACGCCACCGCCGGCAGCATGACGGCAACGGCGGAGGAAACCAGCCGGCAGGCCACCGCTGTCGCCAACGCCTCCGACGTCGCCTCCGCGAACGTGCAGACGGTTGCCGTGGCGACCGAGGAACTGCATGCCTCGATCAGCGAAATCTCGCGCCAGGTCGCGCAGGCGTCCCAGACCGCCAACCTTGCGGTCGCCGAGACCGACCGCACCAACAAGACCGTCGAGGGCCTGGCCGAAGCGGCACAGAAGATCGGCGAAGTCATTTCGCTGATCCAGAACATCGCGTCGCAGACCAACCTGCTGGCGCTCAACGCCACGATCGAAGCGGCGCGCGCCGGCGAGTCCGGCAAGGGCTTTGCCGTCGTCGCCACCGAAGTGAAGGCGCTTGCCACCCAGACCGCCAAGGCGACGGAGGATATTTCAGCCCAGATCGCCGCCATCCAGCAGGAGACCGGCAACGCCGTGACGGCCATCAAGACGATCGGAACGACGATCGCCCAGATGAACGAAATCGCCACGGCGATCGCTGCCGCGGTCGAGCAGCAGAGCGCTGCCACCCGCGACATTGCGCAGAACATCCAGGAAGTTTCGAAGGGAACGACCGAGGTATCTTCGAACGTCGGCAGCGTCAACGACGCCGCCAACGAGACCGGCGCCGCGGCGTCGGAAGTGCTGACGGCGGCCGACGACCTCAGCCATCAGTCGGAGAAGCTGCGCGCCGACGTCAACACTTTCCTCGATCTTATTCGCGCTGCCTGATCCGCTTCCCATTGCGCGAGAACGGAATCAACGCCATCACGCTCATCTCCTGAGCGCGATGGCCGCGCCCGTCACCAATACGGCCCGAACCCGAAGCCGAAGGTGAACGGCGCCGGTGCGTAATAGGGATATGGCCGGTAGTAAGAGGGCCGCGCGTAATAGCGGGGTCCGTAATACGGCCGGTAGTATGGGTACGGTCGATAATATCCGTAACCATAACGGCGCCCGTAATAGCGTTGCGCGCTGAAGTCGGTCGCACCTGACGTGCCGGCGGTTTGTTGCTTCGTTTGCGACGATGCCGCGGCGGCCGAGTTGACCGCCGCCGGGCCGGCAAACACCAGAGCGCCCGCGACAGCAGCCGCTCCGATCAAGGTCTTCATGACAATCTTCCTCTCTCTCCTGATCAAGATCATCAAATAACAGGCAGCAATCGCGCCCGTTTCGTGGCAGTCACCTTGATGTGAAAACAGGCCCGCGATGAACGGGCCTGTTCACTTCAAAAACGCAAATTCGCGATCACCAGCGGCGATGATGGTGACGATGATGATGATGCCGACGATGGTGGTGATGACGATGCCAGCGATGATGACGATGTCGCCATCCCGCCTCCGTCGTCTCAGGTCTGACATCCTCATGAACGGCGGCAGCAGCGCCAGGGTTGCTCAGCGACAACGCGTTAGCGCGCTCGGCTGGCGCGGCTATAACGAGCATGGCGCCAACGGCGGCAAGCCCCAGAACTTTTATCACCTGCATTATGTAGTCTCCTTGGTCCTTCAGCGATGAGCTTACGCTCACGCGGGATGTCACGTTCGTGACGAGCGGTGCTCGACAAGCAGCCGCTACGCCGCGACGCAGTTCACAGCTTGAAGCTGAGGACGTGAATGCGAACTGAATGACTGCGCCACGAAGATGAACAGGGAGCGTGTTCATCAGTTCCGATTAATTTCAGCGACGCGTCAAACCGGCGCAGACTGCCGCCGCATCCTCTGCAGACACTCCGCATTCATGAGACCGTCAGGATTTCAAATCATGAACGCTTCGACATCGCGCGTAGTGACGGCCATTCTCGTTATGGCTCGCCGACGCAGATACGTTTGGAACGCTGATCGATTTGGAAGCTAGCGAAGTGTCGTGCGCGGGCGCTAGCCGGGCCGCCAGTAGCAGTTCATGCGTGGCGTAATGACGGTGCCGCTCGGCCGGTATTCCTGCACATAGGTCGCTGTGCAGCTGCGCACCGCATTCGGCCCCGGATTATAGCGCGGATAGACATCGGGCTCCCACTGGTCCTGCCGATAAATCGGCACGCGGCGAAGCGGCCGCCGGCGTTGTGCGGAGGCGTCGGTGGCGACCGGCTTCGGCGCCTGTGCAGTGCGTATCCCGGACGGTGCCGTCTGAGCCTGTGCGCCACCATCCGGCAACACGAACCCGGTCAAAATCGCCACTGCCGCCGCCGTCACAATCCGCTTCATTCCGCCCACCCAAAGCCTGTTATCGGGCGGTACGGTCTCCGATTGCCGCGCCAAGGTCAACCTTGCGATGATCTTCAAAATCAGTAGGCGCGCAAAATGAGTAGGCGCGCCGGTGGAACACGCGCTAAACAGGCGCGATGTGGAAGGAAGCAAAAGCACCGTCGCTCGCCGAAATGGAAGCCATGGCGCATGAGGTTTTCGAGCGCCTGCCAAAGGGCTTTCGAACCCTGTGCGAGGGCGTGATCATCCGCGTCGATGATTTCCCCACTGACGATGTCCTCGACGAAATGCAGGCGCAAACCGAGTTCGACCTGCTCGGCCTGTTCCAGGGCGTCGGCCTGCCGCAGCAAAGCAACAACGACGTCGCCCGCCTGCCCAATATGGTCTGGCTCTACCGGCGGCCGATCCTGGACTACTGGGCCGAGCATGAGGAAACGCTGGGCCACATCGTCCGCCACGTCCTGATCCACGAAATCGGCCACCATTTCGGCCTGTCGGATGCCGATATGGAGGCGATCGAGGCCCAAGAGGGGTAGAGCGGGGTAAGGGCGGGGCCAGGAGCGGGGTAGGATTGCGCAAATTGGCCTTTTGCCGGGGGCGTTTTCGCGATAAATCAACGGCCCTATCCCTCATTTCAGCCGGGAAGTACGATCGATGGACAAGTTCACCACACTGGAAGGCGTCGCTGCGCCCCTGAAGATCATCAATGTCGACACCGACATGATCATTCCGAAGCAGTACCTGAAGACCATCAAGCGTACCGGCCTTGGCAAGGGTCTTTTTTCGGAACAGCGCTACAAGGATGACGGCAGCGAGAATCCGGATTTCATCCTCAACAAACCCGCCTACCGCAATTCCAAGGTGCTGGTCGCAGGCGACAATTTCGGCTGCGGCTCGAGCCGCGAGCACGCGCCGTGGGCGCTGCTGGATTTCGGCATCCGCTGCGTGATCTCGACCTCGTTCGGCGACATCTTCTACAACAACTGCTTCAAGAACGGCATTTTGCCGATCCGCGTCACCCAGGACGACCTCGACAAACTGTTCGACGACGCCGAGCGCGGCGCCAACGCGACGCTGACCATCGATCTCGCAGCCCAGGAAATCCGCGGCCCCGACGGCGGCACCGTGAAGTTCGAGATCGACCCGTTCCGCAAACATTGCCTGCTCAACGGTCTCGACGACATTGGCCTGACGATGGAGAAAAAGGCTTCCATCGACACCTACGAGTCCAAGGCCAAAAAAGAGCGCGCCTGGGCCTGATCGCGGTCGCGCGCTTCGCTCGACAATAGAGACGACGCCGATGCGGCCTGACGTCGTCACCTTCTGGCATGGCCCGCTCGATGCGCTGCGGCAGACATGCCTGCGATCGCAGGTCGCAGCGGGCCACAAGGTTACCGTCTACAGTTTCGACCCGCTTACCGGCCTGCCCGACGGCGTCGGCAACGCCGAGGCCGAAGCGATCCTGCCGCATTCCTTTTCCGAGCGGCTTCGCCCGCCGCAGCCGGACGGCAGCTGGCGCGACTGGACCATCCTGCAGTTCAGCGATTTCTTCCGCATGCGGCTGATGGCGGAAAAGGCCGGCCTATGGCTCGACGCCGATGTCCTGCTGCTGAAGCCGGTCGAGATCGATCCTGCAAAACCCTATTTCGCCTGGGAGCGGCCGCGCCAGCTCGGCAATTCGGTTTTGTATCTGCCCCCTAGCGATCCGATCGTGACGGCGTTCGAAAATCTGATGATGCAGGACGAGCTGACGCCGGACTGGCTGGCGCTGCGCCATCGGATCACCTTCGCGCTCCGTCAACTCAGCGGCAAATCGAACCGCCTCTCCGATATCCGCGTCGCGATCTTTGGTCCGGCCGCGCTCACCGCACTCGCGCGCCGCGGAGGCGAATTGCAGTACGCATTGCCGAAGCAATCGTTCTATGCGGTCCACGCCGAGCCGAAACTGTTTTTCGAGCCGAGCGATTTTTCGGCGATGCTCGCCGATCCCCAGATCATCGGGCTGCACATCTCGCCGAAAGGCCGCGGCAGCCAGCAGCCGATTCCCGGCAGCCTGTATGCCTGGGCGGCGGAGAAGTTTGGGGCTCACTAACTTACCCTCCCCTGGAGGGGGAGGGTCGACGCGAAGCGGCGGGGTGGGGTGACAGTCTCTCCCCTTGAACAGTGCCCGAGTGGAGAGATCACCCCACCCCGTCTCACATTTCGCTGCGCTCCATGTGAGCCGACCCTCCCCCTCCAGGGGAGGGTAAAAAAATCAGTGCCCCATCGTGGCGATCGCGTCCGCAATGGCAATGGTGCGCTTGGCCATCTCAGCATGCAGCCGTTCCACCATCCGGCCGTCGAGCTGGATCGCGCCGCGCGAGGCGTTTTCGGGCTGCTGGAACGCCGCGATGATCTTGCGCGCTTCGGCGACTTCCTCGGCCGGCGGCGTGAAGATCGCATTGCAGGCCTCGATATGGCTCGGATGGATCAGCGTCTTGCCGTCGAACCCGAGATCGCGCCCCTGCGCGCATTCAACAGCAAAGCCGTCGACGTTGCTGATATCGCTGTAGGGCCCGTCGAGGATTTCGAGCCCATGCGCGCGTGCCGCCAGGATGCAGTGGATGATCATCGGGATCATCGCGGCGCGGCCCGGCTGCATCCGGATGCGCGTTTCGCGCGAAATGTCGTTCGGTCCGAACACAAAGCCCGCGAGACGCGTTTCCGAATCCTTCGACGCCGCGGCGAGCTTGTCCGCGTCCAGCACCGCGCGCGAAGTCTCGATCATGGCCCAGACCCGGATCGAGGTATCCGCGCCGATGTCGCTCAGGCGATCGGCGATGGCGTTGAGATCGGCGACGCTGGAAATCTTGGGAACCAGGATGCCGTCGGGCCGCGTCTTGCCGGCCATGGTGACGTCGTCGATCCACCACGGCGTATCCAGGCTGTTGACCCGGATCAGCACCTCGCGCTTGCCGAACCCGCCGGCCGCGATGGCCTTGGCGATCTGGTCACGGGCCAGCGCCTTGGCGTCCGGCGCCACCGAATCCTCAAGGTCGAGGATGATACCGTCGGCGGCAAGGTTGCGCGCCTTTTCCAGCGCCCGCGCATTCGATCCGGGCATGAACAACAGGCTGCGGCGCGGACGGATCATGGGCTGGTTTCCTAAGGGGCTTTTTGCACCCCACGCGATATCATTTCAAACAGCCCGCCGAAAGCCTTGTTCCTGTCATCGGTCTATGGTTAGGCAAGGGCCATGACCGCATTTCCGCAACATCTGCTCGACGGCTACCGGACCTTCACCTCGCAGCGACTGCCTACAGAACAGTCACGCTACCGGGAACTGTCCGAGCGCGGCCAGTCGCCCGCTGTCATGGTGATCGGGTGCTGCGATTCCCGCGTCTCGCCGGAGGTGATCTTCGACGCCGGCCCGGGCGAACTGTTCGTGGTCCGCAACGTCGCCAATCTGGTGCCGGTCTATCAGCCCGACGGCGGTGCCCACGGCGTATCCGCGGCGCTCGAATATGCGGTCAACGTGCTCCGCATCAAGCATATCGTGGTGCTCGGCCACGCCCAGTGCGGTGGCATCAAGGCCTTCATCGACAAGATCGACCCGTTGTCGCCGGGCGACTTCATCGGGCGCTGGATGGCGATGTTCATCAAGCCGGGCGAAATCGTCGAACAGCGCGAGCGCGAAACGATGCAGGACTTCACCGTCAGGATCGAGAAAGCCGCGATCTTCCGCTCCCTGGAAAACCTGCTGACGTTTCCGTTCGTGCGCTCGCGCGTCGAGCGCGGTGAAATGGAACTGCACGGCGCCTATTTCGGTGTCGCCGAAGGCTCGCTGTTCGTGCTCGATCCAACGGCGAAGGAATTCCGCGCCGTCAGCGAGATGCAAGGCAGCGTCTAGGGACTACGCCGCTTTCTTCTTCGCGCTGATCAGCTTGCGGTTGATCAGGCATTCGGCGATCTGCACCGCGTTCAGCGCCGCACCCTTGCGCAGATTGTCGGAGACGCACCACAGCGACAGGCCGTTCTCGACAGTGTTGTCCTCGCGGATGCGGCTGATATAGGTCGCGTCTTCGCCGGCGGCTTCATAAGGCGTGACGTAACCGCCAGGCTCGTGCTTGTCGATCACGAGGCACCCCGGAGCATTGCGCAGGATGTTGCGCGCTTCATCGGCTGTGATTGGATTCTCGAATTCGATATTGACGGCTTCGGAATGGCCGACGAACACCGGCACGCGCACGCAAGTCGCGGTCAGCCTGATTTTGGGATCAAGAATCTTCTTGGTCTCCATCATCATCTTCCACTCTTCCTTGGTGTAGCCGTCCTCCATGAACACGTCGATTTCGGGGATGACATTGAAGGCGATACGCTTGGGGAATTTCTTGTTGATCAGTTCGCTGTTGGTGTAGACGGCCTTGGTCTGCGAAAACAATTCGTCCATCGCATCCTTGCCGGCGCCCGACACCGACTGATAGGTCGCGACCACGACGCGCTTGATGGTGGCTTTGTCGTGCAGCGGCTTCAGCGCCACCACGAGCTGCGCGGTCGAGCAGTTCGGGTTGGCGATGATGTTCTTCTTGGTGAAGCCGGTCACGGCGTCGGCGTTCACTTCGGGCACGATCAGCGGCACGTCCGGATCCATCCGCCAGGCCGACGAATTGTCGATCACGACGGCGCCGGCGGCGCCGATCTTCGGCGACCATTCCTTCGACACCGCACCGCCGGCCGACATCAGGCAGATGTCGATATCGGAGAAATCGTAGTGCTCGAGCGCCTTGCACTTCAGGGTGCGGTCGCCATACGAAACTTCCACGCCCACGCTGCGGCGTGACGCCAGCGCCACCACCTCGTCCGCGGGGAATTTGCGTTCGTCGAGAATGTTGAGCATTTCCCGCCCGACATTGCCGGTCGCTCCGACCAGCGCGACTTTGTAACCCATCGTTCACTCTCCGACGAAAAATGCCGTCCCCCCGCCCGCGGCGGAAAGGGAAGAGGCAGCGCTTCTATGCGAGAAACATGCTCAAGACAACGTTTGCAAGAACGTTTGACAGTTGCGTTTGGGCCGTTTGATGCAGTCCTTTTCGGCCGAACCGGCCAAGTCCCATTACAAGTCCCATTATACGACGAGAATCCATCCGGCGCTGACCAGCTTTGCGGACGAGGTCCGCGGTACGCTGGCAAGGCTGGTTGCGTATGTAATGACCCTGGCGCTGCTCGCCATAGGCGGCATGGCGATGTGGGAGCAATTGCCCGATGCCGCGGCGATGGCCCCCTCGGCGAGGGACGCCTCATTAAAGGACGCCTGGAGCCTGGTCGACCGCTCGTCGCGCGCTTTCGCCGTCAGCCAGTTTGATCGGCATGACAAAACAGAGGCTTACGAGATTTTTCGGCACCCGAAGGGCGGCCGCCGGGATGTCTTCCAGTGGCGCGGCGCCGACAAACAGCCGGTCGCCGAACTCGAGATCTATCGCCCGGGCAGCGAACTCGGCCATGCCGGTCCCGCGATCGCGGAGATCGCCGCTCGTATGGACCCGGGCGGCCTGCGCGAGTTGGAAGCCGCGGGCCTGATCGACAGCAAGTTCGGTACCGTGACCCTGCTGCGGCTGGTCAGCGGCGCTGAGGCAGCCCGCGGCTGCCTCGGATTCATGAAGCGCGTCAGCGACTTCCATTTCCGTATCTCCGGCTGGTCGTGCCAGGGCGACAATCTGCCGGCCCGCCGCGCCGCGATCTCCTGCATGCTGAACCGGCTGACCCTGCTCAGCACCGGAAACGACCCGAAACTGGCGGAAATATTCGCCCGCGCCGAACTCAGGCGCGCGGACTGCGCGACCTCGGCCATGCCGGCCCTGTCGGCGGATTGGCTGACTGGCCGAGACAACCCGCAATTGCGCGGCGCCTTCTAATTGCCATACCGCGCCAAGATACTGGTTTTCATGAAACTTTTTCGCCAGTGCCGGCATTATTGTGGTCCGGTGTGGCGCAATTGACCTAGTGACGCCCACCCTGCCGCGGCTACAATGAGCGCCAACCCGATTTGGTGATCGGCTCCAAGGGGCTGACAATGACGAGGATGCGATGACCCCTAAATTTCCTGCTGCGAGCAAGCTCGTGGTGATGCTTGCTGCAGCCGCCCTCGTTGCGGTCGGCGCGACCGAAGCCAGCGCCCAGTCCAGGGCTCAATACGACAAGGACGGGCGCCCCCATTACGGACGCAATGGCCCCAACCGGGTCTACCAGCAGGGCCCGAACACCCGCGTTTACGTCACGACGCGCTCCTGGCTCGACGCCGGCACCGAAGTTTTGCCGGGCGACCGCAAATTCCAGGATTACGCGTTTCCGCCGGATCTCGGCTACCCGTCATTCGCGCGCGAAAATCTCAATCGCCCGATCGACCGTCAGCCGCTCAACCCGCCGTCGGACATGGGCGGCTATCCGCAGCGCTTCCCGCTGTATTGAACCAAAGCCAACAGTGTCGTCCCGGCCCCGAGCCGGGATCTACCGTGTTGAGAGTCAAGAGGCGGCAGCGCCTTTCCAAGGCTGTCCCGACCTGATTACGGCATTGGCG
>NZ_JAFCLS010000029.1 GCF_018131075.1 Bradyrhizobium sp. JYMT SZCCT0428
CCTATCCCCAGGTTGGGCACGCTTAACAAGCACCATTCCAAGTGCCCCGATGCACCGGCTCCGACGCCGGCTCGGCCTGGACCAAATTTCTAAGGCATGCACGGCCATGTGGCCGTTATGGCCGCATCGGCTAATTTAGCAAAACTTTCGTGCATTTTCGCAGGTTGGGCATCGATGTACTGCACGACGGCTCGTACCGCTTGCGCCCGCGTGACGGAAGGTGGGATGCTGCATGCATCGCCTGAGTTGAAGGTTATTCCGTAGACCAAACCCATGCAAAATCCCTGGTCAAAAGGGTCATTACTGGCTGTTGGTAATAGAGCTAACCGGCACCCGGGCATGACAGTGTTCGCTGTATTATAATTACCATCGAGGGCACGTACTGATCCACCGCTCAACATCAGGGCCGCGATGACAGCAATTCCGCACAGGCTTAGTTTCGAAAGGGTGGACCTACCCATCACACAAACTCCTACGCAACAGAACCGGGATTCAAGCGGGCGCGGGCTGATTCGTTCCGGCATAAAGAACGCCCCGATGGGAGCCCCGAGGTGACGGCGCTGCGGCCGATGCCGATCCGCTAGCGCGAGATCGGGGTGATAAAATCCTTGTGCAGGGCGGTCGGTCTGCTAGCGCCATCGAACAACGGTAACGCCCGTGTTGTAATGGCTTATCTCGACAACGATCCCAGTTTGCCCGGCCAGTTCCGGGCATTGAGCGCCTCCCAGCTCACTCATCTTAAAATGAGTGCCGACGTCCAATCTATTATCTTGCGCGTTACTCAAAATTTTACTCCACGACAAAAACGGCCTTAGAGTGAAATTTTAAACTCCCGCGCCGGGCCAGCGTTCCAAACGGCCGGGGAATTCACGCGGGTGGCAGCTCGGTCATATGGACTTCCCGAAATGCCGGCCGACGCCCGCGTTAGTGATCGCGGCGCCACAGAAACACCGCGCCTGTCCACTGGTTGATTGCGTCGGCAGCGGCAGGCCAGCGGCCTGCTTGGCGTATTTCCAAGCCGTCCAGGCGCGCTGGCGTCGGTGCTCGTCGAAGTCGGCTTCAGTGCATCGCGGGAGGTGGTGCTGTCCTAATTAGGACACTCACAATTCCGAATTAGGACACAGGATGGGCCATATCGAATGGTGAGTTTCTGGGCATCGTGCCCCGCCTTGGAGGGGGCGATATGGAATGGGGCCCCAGCCAAGCCCCGGCTGGGGCCCTTTCATTTGGGCATCCGCAAGTTGGTCGCCCTTGTGGCTGATCTCATCGGGCCTAGAAACGTCGGAGTGGACATCTCGAGGCCGCCGCGCGCATATTGGTTAGATGCCCCTCGGCACTAGTACTACGGTAATTTTTGCCTGCCCGAAGTGCGGCTTGGTGTACCGCGCCGTGCAAGAGCGGCGCTCGCCCAGTAGATTAGGAAGTTTTCAATGCGGGAATTGCGGTGCCGAGATTTACCGATGGTCCGGCTATTATGACTATCTGGGCTGGACTCGAGTTGAACCAAATGAACCGTCGGCGGATGGAGAATTAATTTGACCCGTCTCAAAGGCCGCGGGCGAAAGCCGCCCCGACATTGCTTGGCAATGCCTTAGATCGGAAACTTGGTCACGATTGCCGCGATTACTGACATTGCCAATAGCGCCGCCCCGAACCAAAGCCATTTTGCGACCGCCAGGTATCCGGCTCTAGCTCGTTCATTTCCCCTTCGCCTTCAGCCCGCTCTCCGGCACGATCGCAAAACCTCTGTCTAATGGCGCTTGTCGGGGCATCAAAGAAACTCCCGAAGTCGCGCGAGTTCAGCGACGTGCTCGGACAACAGGATCTCGGTGACCAGTGGCGGCTGCGGCGCTGTCTGAATTTCATACAAATGCCGAGTGGATTCGGGCTTGGCCATGAACTCCCGAATGCAGTCGTCCAGGGTGCCGTCGATCAGCAGGTATGGACCGGTGCTCTCGGTGCGCCGCTGGTTGTTAAGGGAAGGCCATTTCCGAAGGATGGCCGGTGCGTTGAAATTGACGTGGGAGTCAGGTTCAGCCTTATGCGCCTCGTCGTCTGTCATTTCCGCTTCGCCTTAAGGCGCGGGGGCGTTGGGAAACAAGCGGTCGCTCGATTTGGCGAGCCGATTGTCAGCACCGGTAGAGTTAAGATGTCCGACGAATTCGCCCGTTAGTTTGTAGATTTTTTGACGGCGGAGCTTATACAGCTTCCTTCCGGATAGGTCATAAATTGCGTTTGCAATGACGGCAGCGACGTACTGTCCTTCGCTGTTGAATATTTTTCCGTCCATCGTCACCTCCCTTAGGACAATCAGCCCCTTCCTTATTTCCCCTTCGCCTTCAGCCCTAGCTGTACCAGCCGGCGGATTGCCTCGGACAAGGAAGGCATATCGGGCTGGTTTTCTGCCCATCTGACGATTGACGCGCGCGTAGCCGGATCGGCACGAAAACCCATTAATGGAGTGGTGCCAGTCCGTGGCCGACCAATGACTTTTTGTTTAACAGTCCTTGCTTTCTTCATACTTTTTGTATAACAAAATAGCAAGCCGAGGGGAAGCTGTTTCTGCTGCTTGGGGCACCTCGGCCGGTTTATGCCGACAGCGACAGCAAGGCCCTGTGCAGGAGCCAGCGCTAAGCCGCAGTGAGTACCTGTTCGTGCTGTTGGATAAGACGCCCTTCAAGGCCGGCAATGGTCATCCTGAGATTGTCTCGCCGCTCGATCAGCGACCTCGCCAGCATCGGATACTTGGCGTCAGCTTGGTCGGAAATTCCGGCGCGCTTTTCTTCGGCTTCGATGTCGGATTCGATCAGCTGAAGCGTGCGAACGAGATCAGCTAGTATCTTACGAATTACGATGATCTCGCGCGTTGTGTCAAAATGGGGCTGCATGTTCATGGGCGTGCTCCGAATGTCTGAGTTCGGCACATCAAGAGTTTTATGCCGAACAGTTGAAGCATCCATCGCAAGCGGCTTGCCAGTTGCGACCCGTAAGAACACGGTCATCGAGATTATCAAGCCGCAAAGACCCCGAAACCCCCGAACAGAAGAGCGCGGTTCAGGCCGGCGGGTTCTTCGCCGCTCGGAAGACGAAACCGGGCAGTGGCCATGGCGGCGCGCTGCGTTCGCCGCGTTCCCATCGGGCGTATTTCTCAGCCGTCCATGCGGCTTCATGGCGCCAGTTGTCAAAGTCCTCTGGTGTTCGCCTTGGAAGGTATTCGGCCCAGGCGGCAAGGAAGGCCACGCGCGCGTCCTCATAGGTCGCGGCTGCGCCGGATCGGTGGTCGCGACTGGCGCCGTTAAC
Source organism: Bradyrhizobium sp. JYMT SZCCT0428 (assembly GCF_018131075.1). Classification (GTDB taxonomy): domain Bacteria; phylum Pseudomonadota; class Alphaproteobacteria; order Rhizobiales; family Xanthobacteraceae; genus Bradyrhizobium. The sequence continues at coordinate 3,301 of NZ_JAFCLS010000029.1, forward strand.
GCTGAAGCCGCAGTCCCAGGTCCAATAGGTGAAGCCCCTTAGCCCCTCCGCTCTGGCTATCGTCCCAACATGCACGTCGTCATACCAAAGGTGCCATGTCTCGCTAGGAGCCTCAGGAAAGCGTCGGCGCGACAACTGGGGCTTATCGCCATCCATCAGGAGAACGCATCCTTGGCCCGCAGCATGGCGGGAGAGGCGGGGTTTTTGACCTTCACCCCGTTAGGTGACCGGCCCGGCCGGTACGGTCGATCGTCCAGCTTGGAGACCAGACCCTCCAAGCCCATGAGGCAGGCATGTCGGAATAGCTCTGGCCCTATCTCGCCTCGCTCGAAGTCGGACAGGAATATGCCATCCATCCGCCGCGCAAGCAGCCGGGCGAGGTTCGTCTTCCGCATGGTGAGCGGTAGCTTCCGGATGTCGTCGCCGTCGCTCACCAGCATATCGAAGGCATAGAACTGCACTTCGTCATTATGCTTGCGGCTGTGTAGGCCGTCGGAGCTACGCATTTGTCTGCAATATTAATTTCTCAGTCGGTTTCGCGCGGGGGACCCTCCAATCTGCTGTCACGAGGATTCCTTGCTCGGCTTCTTCAGCAAGTTTGTGGAGGAGCCTCACTTTGTCCGGGTCAGGTTCGACCAGGGCTAGCCGGCGGTATCTCACAGCTTTTGGGTTACTCATGGCAATTGACCTTACGCAACAAACTATGATCCGAAGATAGGGAGCGCGCTGAGAAATTGGAGTCCTTCTAAGTGCGCAAGCGAACAATCGCGGGGAGCGATCAGGGCACGTGCACAGGAAATTTGGACGCTTCACCAACTAAAATAGGGTGTAGATGAAAGGTGCGACCGCTGTGCCCTTGGTGAGGACCACAAGTCCGCCGAGCACGACCATCATGATCAGGATCGGTAGCAGCCAGAACTTCTTCCGGAATCGCATGAACTGCCAAAGCTCGGCAACGAACCGCATGTTTCAAACCTTGGATGAGCCGCGCGCGAAGAAGATTAACGGTGCGGTGTCGTAGGGCTAGGACTGAGTGCCCCGGCCGCCCCCCGCTAGAGCTTCTTGATGACGGCCTTGGCCGCCTCGCCCGCGGCATCTTCGGAGCCGGAATCCGCTGGTGTTACGATGCTCAATATATCTTTCCCGTTTGTCCGGGAAGCGATGCACGGGCGTCGGTCGGTTCGGGTTATTGAAGCGCGCCACAAACCCGGCTTTCGCTGAAACGTCATGATGGAAAACTTCGCTGGGTCGGCCATTTGGATCTCCTCGTGGACTTGAGCGTTACCCAGGGAGTTACCCCGGGGATGGCTTTCCGAGAAGCGCTCTCCCAAAATGGTCTTAAGTTATTGATTTTATTGGTGGGGGAAGAAGGACTCGAACCTTCGAAGTCATAAGACGGCTGATTTACAGTCAGCTCCCTTTGCCACTCGGGACACTCCCCCGTTTAACTGCATCGCAAACCCAACCGCTTGATGGCGGCGGACAGGCCATGGATGACGTTAATACCTGGAGCCGATGGCGCGCTCCCGGTCGGCGCGTTTATGGGCGAAGGGCCATGGCAAAGTCAACCAAGGGAAGCCTCCAAAAGCACCCCCAAAGGGGCCAAATTGCCATAATCCGGATCCCGTGACACAAGCTGGCCCATGAGCGATCGCGACCGAAAACCGCCGTTCCGCCGTGGCGGCGGCAAACCCTTCGAAAAAGGCCGGAAACCGGGCGGTCGCCCGGCCTGGCGCGACCGGGACACCAGCCCGGACGGGCCGGCGATTCTCTATGGCTGGCATACGGTTGCGGCGGCTTTGGCCAATCCGGAACGCCAGATCCGCAAACTATTTCTGACCGAGAACGCCGCCCGGCGCTTGGCCGACGAGAATATAGACACCCGCGTGCCCCCGGAACTGGTCCGGCCGAGCGCGATCGACCAGCGGCTGGGCCCCGATGCCGTGCATCAGGGCCTGCTCGCGGAGGCCGATCCCCTGCCCTCGCCGGATATCGATACGCTTGATCAGGAGGGCATCGTGCTCGTGCTCGACCAGATCACCGATCCGCACAATGTCGGCGCCATCCTGCGCTCGGCCGCGGCATTTGCGGTCAAGGCAATCGTCACGACGGCGCGTCACAGCCCCGAGGCGACCGGCGTGCTGGCGAAGTCGGCGTCCGGCGCGCTGGAAATGGTGCCTGTCGTGACCGTGCAGAATCTCGCCCGCGCGCTGAACGAGTTGAACGACCGCGGCTTCATGACCGTTGGCCTCGACAGCGAAGGCAGCGAAGACCTCGGCGCTGTCGCACTACAGCAACCGCTGGCGTTGGTATTGGGCGCCGAAGGCAAGGGCTTGCGGCAATTGACGCGCGAGACCTGCAGCGTTGTGGCGCGCCTCGACATGCCCGGCCAGATCAAGAGCCTGAACGTCTCGAACGCCGCGGTGCTGGCGCTCTATATCGGCGCCTCCAGGCTGGGATTGATGAAATAAAAACAACGCCCGCTCGCATGATGCGAACGGGCGCGTTCGTTTTGATTCGAAGTTTGGATCAGTAACGGCCGAAGCGCGCGCCGCGATAGCCGTAACGAGCGCCGTAGCCATAACGTCCGGCATAACCGTAACGGGCGCCGTAGCCATAGCGGAAGCCCGAACGGTACCCGTAGCGGTAGCCGTACGCGCGCGGGGCTACGACGCCACTGCCGTAGCCATAGCCGTAATACGGACGATAGCCGACGACGGTGTCTTCCTGATAGACGCGGGCCGGAGCCCAGGCGCCGGGACCGGAATAGGTCGGGCCCTGGTTGACGTAGTAATATTGCTGCACGGGATCGGCGAGCCGGGCATAACCCCAACCCACGCCGCCACAGGGATTGCAGCCCGCCGAGGTATAGGTCGCAACGACCGGCGCCGCGTAGACGACGGGCGCAGCGTAACCGCAGCTCGTATAACCGCAGGCCATCGCGGGCGCAGTGGCCATCACGGCGACGGCCGCGACCAGTCCTGAAATCAGATGACGCATTACTCTCTCCTGTAGGTGTTTGCCTGTTGGTGTTCTTGTTGGCGTGGTTTTATGGGCGTGGAAGCAGCCCCGTGGGATGCCGACGACGCCGGTCTTCCTGCGGTGCGTAGATGATCTCGGGCGGATTGACCGGCACGTTGGATTGCGCCGGCAGCGGCGCCGACTGCGCAGACCAGGATTGGTGATAGCTTTCGGCCGGCTGCGGCAACCTTCGATTTGCCGGCGGCTCGATTTCCAGACGGCCGTAACCGGGCAGATGACCCGCGCTCGGATAATAATGACCGACACGCGGAACCGGATCGACATAGCGGCCACCATAGACGGTCGGCTGCACATGCGTGCCCCTGAGGAGGCCCCAGTCGCCCTCGACCACCGAATAGGATGCATCGACGCCGTTGATGATGACGGGAACACCGGGGCGACCCGGAATCACGATCTCAAAGCCGCCGCCGGCCAGGGCCGTCGACGTCGTCGCCATCAGAATTGCCAGTGTCACGCCAATGCGCATCGCACGGGATCCCGTTTCCTCTGACCGCAATCTAATCGAACGGGCACCCCCAAGGGTTAAGGGGCCGGACCAAACTGCCGGTAAGGCTAACGCGTCAGCATCCGCTGCCGTTCAATTGCGAGCGAACCTGATCAGCAATTGTTAACGGGGCATTCTCTCTCGTCATTGCCCGATGCGCAATTGCGCATCGGGGAATGACGAGAGAGAGCGAAAATCTCAGGCGAACAAATTTTCGACCAGGGTCGTCGCGCCGATGGCGATCGTGACAATACCGACGGCGCCCTGCAGGCCGCGATTGGCCCAGGTAAGCCAGCGCGCGGACAGCGCGAGCGGCACGGCGATGACGGTGGACAATGCGCCCATGCCGATCATCGAGCCGACTCCGAACAGCGCGACATAACCGAGCCCGGCCGCCGCACTCGACGCTTGCGACACCGTCAGCACCAGCAGCGCAGCCGAGCCGGCCATGCCATGCATCAACCCGACCAGCAACGTGCGCCAGCGGAAACCATGTTCATGGGCGTGCGCGGTGCGCAGATGCGGCGTGGTTTCGCCGGCATGGCTGTGGGCGTGAATATGCACGGTGCCGTCGCCATGGCCGTGCTTGTGAAAATGCACGCGGTCGCGCCACAGCCGCCACAGCACATGCGCACCTAAGCCGACCAGCATGATGCCGACGGCGGCCTCGAGTGGACGCGCCACGCTTTCCGGGATCGCGCGGCCGAGCAAGATGGCTGCGCCTGCGAAGACGAACAGCGTCAGCGTATGGCCGAGCCCCCAGGTCAGCCCGTGCTTGACGATGTCACCGACACGGCTGCGGCGCGCGGCGATGCTGGAGACGGCGGCGATATGATCGGCTTCGAGCGCATGTTGCATGCCCAGCAAAAACCCAAGCCCCAGAATTCCGAACATATGCCCCCTGCGCGCTACAAGCGCTTATCAAACACCAATCAACTGTTCTTGTCAGGTCAACACTTCATCAAACAGTCCCCGCATCGCCGCCCATGAGCGGCGGTCGGCCTGCTCATTGTAGAGCGCGGTGCGCATCATCGAACCGTCGGCGGCGGGGTTGGTGAAACCGTGCAGCGTGTTGCCATAACTGATGACCTGCCAGTCGCGCACGTGACCCTCGCGCATCTCGTCCTCGAACGCAGTGACCTGATCAGGTGGCGCCAGCGGATCCTCCGCGCCGGTCAAGACAAGCACGCTGGCCTTCACGCGGCCGGGTTGCGCGGGCATTTTCGTCGCCAGCACACCGTGGAAACTAACCACAGCCTTGAGATCGGCGCCCTCGCGCGCGAGCTCCAGCACTACCGAGCCGCCGAAGCAGAACCCGATTGCCGCGAGCCGGCTGGTATCGACATCAGGCAAATCCGCCAGCGCCGCGAGCGCGGCGCGGCCGCGGGCGCGGAGTTTTTCCGGCTCGGCGCGCAGGCCGCCGACCAGCGTCGCGACCTGCTGCAGATTGCTCGCCTGCCGGCGGTCACCGAACATGTCGGCGGCGAGCGCGATATAGCCGAGGTCTGCAAGCCGCCGCGCGCGCCCCATCGCAAACTCGCCGAGCCCCAGTCCCTCGTGAAACACCAGCACGCCCGGCCGCGGACCTGCGGCATTGTCGTTCCAGGCGAGATAGCCCCGCAAATTGACGTCGTCGCAGCGGTAATCGAGGTCACGCGTCGGCATAAGTTCTCTTGAAGTTCACTTCGTTCTTTGGGGACGCTTCAAAATGCGGGAACAGGAACATCACACCGGTTTGAACGCAGCACAACCCAAAATCGGAACATCGAGCTCTGCGATCGGTTGGCCCGGTACAACCTTTGCGGAGAGCAACCAATGACAAAGCTGAAACTTCTGGGCGCAACGGCATTGCTGGCGGCGACGATTGCGACACCTGCGATGGCGCAGCAGTGGACGAATGATTACAACTATCGCCATCGATCGTCCGGCTTCTGGCCCGGCGAAGTCGCGGCCGGTGTCGTCGGTGGTGCGGTTGGCGCAGCGGGCGCGATTGCGACCGCCCCGTTCCGCAACAGGGATTCCTACGCCTATTACGGCGGGCCGGCCTATGACGATTCCTATGCCTATCCCGTCCAACGCCCGCAGAGCCTGCGTCCTGCCTGCGGCGTTCAACCCGACGCGACTTATATGGGCCCCGACGGACGCTGGCGCCCCTGCTGACGAGGCGTGATCGGTAAGTTGGGGCCAATAACGCCGAATTGAATTGCAGCCAGGGAAAATACGGAACGACCTTGCACCCCGGACCTGGCTTGGCGTGACGAAAACTGGTGTCACGAGAAAACTCGCGTCACGAAAAGGAGAACCATATGACAATAATCAAAATCCTCGGCACGGCTGCGATCATCGCATCCGCCTTGGCGGGCCCGGCCATGGCGCAGCAGGTCACGAACACCAATAACTATCAGCGTCAGGCCTATACGGATCAGGCCTATCGGCAGAACGGCAACAACTGGCAGAACAGCTACAACCGCTGGGATGACCGCAGCGGCTTAAGGCCGGGCAATTTCGTAGCCGGCGTGGTCGGCGGCGCTGCAGGCACCACGGCCGCGATCGGAGCCGAACCGATCGGCGGCGAGGAATATGCCCGCCGCAACGGCTTTGTCTGCATCCCCGGCACCCTGTTCCGCGGCGAAGACGGTCGGCGGCACATCTGCCAGTAGAACAAGCGGATCGAGATCCGGAAAAAGGCGGCTTTTGGGGCCGCCTTTTTTACGTGCAGGCGGGATGAGGGGCGGCTTTCGAGGTGCTGGCCCTTTCTGGGCAAGTCTGGTATTCGACCGCCGAAGATTGGTGGAACCTCGCGCGTGATCCTGGCTGGCCCGCCATCGCTTCAATTCGCCGGTTTAGCTCAGCGGTAGAGCAGCGGTTTTGTAAACCGAAGGTCGGGAGTTCAATCCTCTCAACCGGCACCACTAAAAACCGCTTATTTACTAGGTTTCTCGCGCTTTTCTGACGTCGGCAAAGTCGGCAAACTCGGCGGGGAACAGCGGTCTTACCAGTCCCGAAATCAGGACCATCTGTTCGTCTCCCGTTCCACGCGCTTCTCGTTTCGGGAGGCGCGATATGCATCCTGATTCAGAAACGCGAAAGGCCGCCCTGCCAGGCGGCCCCGATCGCAATTCCAATCCCATCGAAGACTTCCAGAATAGCGAGACCAGGGGTTCACGGCAAGCGACTTGGCTCGCCGCTCGCTTCGGTCTGACCGTTGAATTCGCCGCTGCGGTCGCACAACTCGTTTATGCAGCGGGGCCGCGCTGATGACCCTGATGACTCACCAAAAAATCACCCGCGCAATCGGCGGCACCGTCTACGTCACCATCGTCCGCGACCCGGCGAATGGTGAACTGAAGTACGTCGTCTCATATGCGAATCGCGGCGGGCTGCAGCCGTGGTTGTCAAAGCACCACTTCCCCGACATCGCGCAAGCAGAGGCCGGATGCCTAGCCCTCAGCGACTTTCTCGGTGCGAGGTACCGCGCATGAGCAAAGAGCTTACGGCTATCTATTTCGCTTGGTTCCGTCAGGTCGTTGAAGACGAGGCCCTGCCTGCCGCGGCGTTCAAGCTGGCCTTCGTGTACCAGCAGCACATGAGCAGCGATCATATGAAGGCGTTCGCTGGCCAGGCGAGGCTCGCCAAGGCGGTAGGCGTGTCCGCACGGTCGATCCGCACGCTGACGAAACTGCTTAAGGATCGGGGCCACCTTGACGTCGTAACCAACCACGGGCCGAACCAGACAAATGTCTGCCGGCTGATCCTAAATAGGAAGACAGCTTCCTCATTTGGATACGAGGTGCATTCCGTCTGGCTCTCCGCCATCGATGGAAATGAGGAAGCTGGCTTCCTCATAAATGAGGAAGTAGAGCGCACGAAAAGAGGAAATTTAGCGTCGGAGAATAGGAAGCCAGCTTCCGACAAATCATTACTTAATCATTCCTATAATCAGGAGCGCCCGCGCGGCGGCCGTCAAAGGCGGCCGCGCACCAGCGCTCACTACGAACCACTGCCGCCGTGTTCGGTACCTTGCCTCATTCCTCGCACCCGCCGTCCTGAGATTGCTGACGCGCTGGGGAGCCTGGGACCATCGCTAGAAGCCCGATTAGGGCCAGACGCGGCCAGGTCGTGGTTTGGCAAGGCCGTCATCACAGACGTTGTAGGTGACACGCTCACGCTAGAGGTTCCCACTCAATATGGGGCCGCGCGTGTCAAGTCAGACTACGAGCCGGCGCTTCTCGCCTGTTGTTCGGCGCTCGTGCCAGCGGTGAAAGTCATTCGGGTCGTAGTCGCCGAAAAAGCGGGAGCGGCAGCATGACCGCGGTGTCCGACTTGGCCCTCATGCCAGAGGTCTTCCGGGGTGCTGGAGGCGATCTTGTGCTCTGCCAGGAATGGCCTGCTCTCGATGGTGAACTCTATGTTCGCGTCATCATCCCCATGGATCGCGCCTTGGAACTGGCCTCGGCCATCGCCGCGGCCGCTCGCGGCGCTGGTCACGCGGCGTGACCACAGGCCTCACCCGGTGAACTGATGGGGGGGGCGTCATGGTCCCGGCCGGCACCATTACCTTTTTCACCGCATTTGGTGGCACCGAGGGATTCTACGCGCGCCGGGAATTTTCCCAGAAACTCATTTATTGGACAACTCAAGATGGCAAACAAACCTAAGCGCAAGCCAGGGCGACCAAGCCGCAAGGTGGCTAGCAAGGCCGCTTTGGCTGAGGTGGACTTGTCGCAAGTGGATCCAATCGAAGTGCTTCGGGCAATTGCGGCGGATGATAGCGCGCCAGCATCAGCGCGCGTGGCCGCGGCGCGGGCCTTGATCGCCGATGAGCGCCGGAGCGGGCAACCGCCCGAAGACCAACAGCACGGTGGAGACGCCGTTTCTAGGCACGCGCTGCGCATCCTGCGAGGAGGAAAAGCATGACGGAAGCAGACCAGATACCGATTATAGGTCATTACCGCGGCGTCGCTCTTCACGACCAGCAATCCCCAGAGCGGCTGGAGGCGGTGAGGCACGCGATCGACCGCGTCTACGACCAGCATGATCTTGATCGGCTACTCCAAATCGCTGGAGATCCAATCTGGCCTCCGGAAGCGCGTCTATTTGCGGCGGCGAAACTTGAAGCGATATTTGAAATCGCCGTCGAAGGGCGGAAAGAGCGACCGTCAATTGATCTTATGCGGGTCCAGGCATCAGTTGTCGGACTCAATTCTGTGAATTGGCGCAATCCTTGGGCATTCGGAAGCCTGCTGGATCCTGGACCAGAACCGGGCAAGCCGGGCGCCGCGAAGCGTGAAACGCCGCTGGTTTAACGATTGGCTAAAACCAACGCCGATCGCCAGCGCGCGCATCGGCGCCGGCTTGCCTGCGGAAAGATCGTGCTGCGGGTTGAAGTCGACGATGTTGCGGTCACCGAGGCGTTAATCGCTGCGGGCTTGCTTTCACAGGAAGAGGCGGAGGACCGCGGCATCTGCTGAATCCACTAAGGAAGCTCTCAACAATTCTGGTCTAACCGGCACATGGTCGACCGACTGTGGCAAGGATGTAGAGAGGCAAGTTGGCTTTCGCATGACCTACACCGCTCCTACGCTTGGCCCAGCCGCCTTTGTTTCGATGCACCGTCTAGAAAATCGGACAATCTTTCACAAAAAAGAAGTCGAAAGTGCAGTGAGGATAACGGACGAGAAAATCAAAGTCACGACTAAGCCAGTCGAATACAAAATAAACAACGTGGACGCGCTTCGTGGGGAGGAAGCTTTGGCTTCGAACGTTATTATCTTGCAAAAGGTAGGCTCTAAAATAAGGACAATCGATGGTCGCTCGCCAGACGGAAAATATGTTCGTATCGAAAACGGGCTTTTTTTAAGCAACGGTGCCATGACGCCATTTTTGGAAAGATGCTTAAATTAATAGGTCCGAGTAGGGCGATGCGAGAACCGGCTGATCGCACTTCATCGGCGCACCCTTAGCAACCGCCCGCCAGTGGAACGGTAGAACTCGGAGAACATGGAGGCGTAGAACTGACGATGTTGGAACGTGATCGTTTCCGTAGATCGGGTTTCGCCATGTGGACGGAGCGAGTCATTAACTTGGGTTGAGCGCCGCCAAGCGAAGTCAAGGTGCCTTTTTCGGGCATACTGTGTGCTTGCCTTAAACGCACCAACAACCGTGGGGATAGAAATTGCGATATCTGCATTCATCGGCCGGCATGTGGTTTTCGCTTATAGTCCTCGCAAGCTCTCCGCTCGCCCTTGCAGAAGAGCAAATTGAACGAGATGTGCTCGGACTTAAAATTGGCATGTCTTATGACGAAGCAGTAACCGTTCTAAAAAAGCGAAATCTGACTCTGAAAGAGGTGACCGACAGCGATCCGATTTCGCAAAAGAGCTACGTTTGGTATCTATCAGGAGCCGAAGGCAACCAAGGCAAAGACGGTCTTTCGGCTCTTATGTCAGCGCCAATTCCCGCAAGCAAGGTAATGGCAATCCAAAGGAAAACGGTTTTTCCCAATGGTGCGCCCCCGAGCGCTAATGAACTAGTGCAGGTTTTGACAGAAAAATATGGAACGCCGTCACGCAGGTCCAACTCGCGGTCCAGGGACCCGTTCGAGTCCGACCGGAGAAACTATATCCATCTGACGTGGCTTTCGTCATCAACACTCAAGACGTTTGCCGATTTTGCACCTCTTACCAGGATCAGTGAGCACAATTGCTATAAAGCTGAACCGAGTCTTCCAATACTCCTCTTAACCGATGCTAAGAACGGTAGGTATCAAAAATATTTTCTCTACGATCGTTTTCGAGATGGAGCTTTGGAGAATAGGTTCTGCGACACCTTTTTGACGGCTGTTATTGTCTTGGTGGGTCAATCCGATCACTCAGAATCTTTGACGGTCAAGATGACCGATTTCAACCAGGCGGCTCAAGAGGCGCGCCGCTATTCAGAGTGGCTTGCAGAGACCAAACGCAAAGCTGAGCCTCCAAAGGGGAAAATCCCAGACCTATAGAGTTGGTAAGCATTCCGCCAAACACGATTGCGCTTATGTTTTAAGCGCGTCGCCTACAGGGGCGGTGCGCAGCCCGGTTAGCGAACTTGCCAAGCTGATCATCCCGGCGGATCCACATTGGAACGCTGTTTTATCTGATAGCCGGCGCCGACGAGAACACAGTTGCCTCGCCTTCGACCCCCGTAGCGCGCATTGACGGGCCGGTGCGACTATCCCGGCCGGACTTGCCCGCCAGGAGCGACTTTTGGACGAGTCCGCCCCCTACGCGCCACGGAGCTTCGAGGAGCAGATCGACGACGGCCCGTGTGACACGGACGAGTTGGAGCCCAGCCTTTTGCGGCGGCACCGCGGAGAATCAGACTGGTCACGGTTCGTGAGCGGGTTCAGCCTCGGTTTTCTTCATCACGCATCCGCTCCTGTCGGAAAAGCCTCGCATTGGCGGCTTTCGCAAGTTGCTCGAACACAGGAGTACAATCCTTTACCCAGTCAACTGACGCTTTTCCGAAATCATATGATGGAATGTGAGGATTCTCTAAGCTCAGTCGTCTCTCGACCTGCGCTCCGGACATTCGCTCAATAGCTTCAGAGAATTCATTTGTGATCGCCTCGGGCATGAATATTCGCAGTTCACGAAGCGTGAGGCGCGCTTTGTAAATGTCGACCTCAGCCTCACGAACCATTCGCCATTTCTCAATCGTCAAATATTCTTTCTCTCGGTCCGTCGCACTCATGAGAGATTTCTGATCTCGCTCACTCAAGCCGGATGAGGATGCAAACGATTTCACCTCATCTTCCGTCATTCTAGCGAAGAGAGGAATTCTCGTCGAACCGCTTACGCAGGTATTCGTTGAGAGCCAGGCTTTCACGAATGCTTTCCACACAAGTTCGATTGATGAGAATTCCATCTCATTGGAGCGCTTGCCCCGGTCGCCAACGTGGCTGAGTTGTTCTTTGAGCCTTTCTAGTTCGCGACTCTGCTCAGCTTTGAAGTCTTCAAGGGCTTTTCCGAGCCGATAACTAAAAAGCGCTTCGCCAAGTTTGGTAGGTAGAAGAAGGGCTGCGCCGACGAAGCCCCCGAAGCCAGCAACGATCCAAGGATAAATGGCTGTCCAAACGTCGCTGACAGTCATTTCGCCTTCACCTTCTTGGCTAACGTCTCTCCCCGTTCCTTGGATAGGATACGAAGCATCGCGTCAATCATGCCTCGGATTGCCTCAGGGCGGGTTACCGGCGGCTCTTGTTTGGCGGCCCAAGCATCAATGGCCTCTATCTGAGCGCTCTGGAGCCGAACACCAACGAGTGTACCGGTCACGGCAGATCGCTTTCTGACCGGTTTTGCTATGTTATCATAACTTGATTTGACCATGGGCTATGATAACATAAAGGGCAGCCCGGCGGGAAGGTAGTAGCTCCCGCGCCGGGCCTAACCCGAGCCAAACAGGACTAGAATCCAAATGACCCAGGCTGACAGCGTGCTTAGCACGCCACCTCTAAACACGTCTGCAACCCCGCCAGCGCCCTCACAGGAAACGTTAGCCGCTCGACTGGCTGCACAGGCTAGGAAGCGCGAAAGGGTCTGTAAGCTTCGCACCAAGGCGGCTGACGAGATCGAACGCCTGCTAGCCTTCCTAGATGCCAGCGACCTAGACCCGGACCTTGAGCCCGACAGCGACGACGAGGAGGTAGACGACGAAGAGCCTAGCCTCGGTTCGCCTGACCGGGCCGACGATCAGACATGCTGGGGGGCCGGCGGTAGCGGCGCCGGCTGGTTGTCCGATTGCGAACTCGACACCAGCGACGACGAGCCGGACGTTGACGACGAGCCAGACGTCGATGACGAAGATGGCAGCGATCTAGAGCACGGTCCATTACGACAAAATGTCGTAACTGAAGCCAATGCGCGCTTGCCGGACAGCCGTCTTGTCGATCTCGCGCAACCTCAACAAAATGTTGAGGTTGCACTAGATCTCGCCACCATCCCGTCGAACGTGACGACGATCGAAGGGCGGACGGCATGACCGCGAAGGAACAGCACGAGCACCGAGTACACGCCATCCAAGTCGTCGCGGCGTTGCCCAACGACCCGGAGGACGCATTGCTCGTTCTCCGCGCGGCTGAGCGACTTGTGCGCGGCTTTCTGACCGAGCCAGAGCCGGTTAAGGCGGCACAGATCGTCGTTCAACTACGACAAAATGTCGTAACTGATTGCTCGGACCGATCGGCCTGAGAAAGCAGCCCGGCGGGCACTTTTGATCAACTTCGACAAAATGTCGAAGCTGCGAAGCGCGCGGGCACCGGGAGTGACATGGGCTGTTTTGTCCGCGGTGCGCATCGCCCCCTGAAGGCAATCCACAGGCTCTAGAGCCAGCAAACACTAGAAAAATAGGATATTCTTTGTGAACAGGCGAAATCCCACTCTTAGGGGGTTGCGTAACCGTAACGGTTATGGTGCATTCCTAGGTATAAGTGAGAATCGCGTCCGAGGGGCAACCCCGCCGGGCGTTTTTTTGTTGCTACTCTTGGCTACCCACCATCACACCGCCCCGAACTGGTCACCCGCATGGACTCCGTCCATCGCGGGTTTTTTATTGGAGGAAACGTACCATGACGCGGAAGCCGCCATCATTCCACTTGCCCGATCTTAAGCGCGTGATCGCCGGGACACGCAATGCCGGCGAGGAAATCTCAGTGATCGAAATCCAGCCGGACGGCACGATCAAGGTTCACACCAAGCCGCGCCAGGCTGAGAAGGCCGCGTAAAATGTCTCCCCGCAGCACGAGAAACCGCTGCAAAATGGATGGCGCGGTATCCCGGCTGGCCGAGGAGCCGCGTACAATCCGGGATATGGCCGCTCGTGGCGAAATCCCCGGCGCCGCCAAAATGCGCGGCGTTTGGTCGTTTGATATTACCCTCCTGGACGCCTTTGTCTCCGAAAAGGAACGACAGACACGCCAAAGCGCAAACCACGCAAGGCCCCTAAGGGCTGCTTCTGGCGCAACGGTACACTCTACGGTCGGATACAGACCAGCGGCGGCGACATCAAATGGTCATTACGGACAGACGATCCAAAGGTTGCGGCTAGCCGCCGCAAAACCGAACGCGCTCGAGTAGTAGCGGCGCAGCGGTACGGAGACCAGCGCCGAACGTTCGCGGAAGCGATGGAGGCGTGGGGCCTATACATCGTGAACGAAGTCGGCGGCAAGACTTTGACACGCTACACGTCCTCGCTGGCGGTTCTCCAGCCGTACCTCGAGGGCCTTTACCTAGACCAGATCGACAAGAAGCTGATTGGCGCCATCGTCGAGTCCCGGCGAGATATTCCCTATGTCCCGGTCGGGAAAAAGCACCCGATCAAGGTAACGATCGCCACAATCAAGCGCGACCTTACCGCCCTCTCGAGCGTCTGCGGGTATTGCGTCGACGAAGAATGGATGGAATCGAACCCGGTCATGGCGTGGCTAAAGCCCGGAGGCCGCCGGAAATCCCGTCTCCAGGAGCGCCGCGACCCGATCGTATTGCCGGATCCGGGGCATATTCAGATGGTCATTGCTCGGGCGCCCGGCCTGTTCGCTGAGATGATCCGTGCTGCGGTTAAGACCGGCGCTCGGTTGGACGAGCTCGCCAAGAGCCAGCGCCGACACCTCGACAAGGCCCGGAAGCAACTGACCGTCATCGGCAAGCGGAACAAGCTGCGGGTGATCGACCTCGAGGACGATGGGGAGGATTTTGGACTCGAGCTATTCAGTTCCCTGCCCGCCTCGCTCGAGACGAAGGCTCTGTTCTGGCACCGCCGGATAGCCAAGGGACGGTCTCGAGGGCAGCAGCCAGCCAAGCCGTTTTTGCAGGTCTCGAGCAACTTCAAGCGGGTGGTGAAAGCAGTAGCGGAACAGGCCCAAAAACAGGACCAGGAGTTCCGGCGCTTCACCTTCCACGATCTGCGCCACGTACACGCCGTCAACTGGCTGAAAAGTGGCCGATCTATCTACGTTTTGCAGCAGCGTCTGGGCCACACATCGATCAAGACGACGGAAATGTATCTCGCCTATCTCACCCCAGAAGAGAAGCAAATCGCGATGTTCGGCCGGGAGGCATCAGGACCAAAAACAGGAACAAGAGCAGCGGTTGATACAGGCTAGAAGCACTAAACCCCTTACAAAACAGGCATAACTTGAATTTTGGAGATCACATGGAAATGGGTTTTGTAAACCGAAGGTCGGGAGTTCAATCCTCTCAACCGGCACTAGTGTCTCTTGAGCGGTGCGAGGAACTGTCACCGCCTAGCAACATCCAGGATGTTTCGCTTCTCGGAACACCAATTAAGACTCCCCCGCTCGCAAGTCTTGCGGCAGATTCGACGCTACCGGGGTTGGGAGTATTGTCATTGCACTGACAATCAATTTTCCCGGACGGGCCGCAGCGCGCAACGCCTGCGGCCTTTTTCATTGGGCAGCAAAGCCGGCGCAAGAATACCCAATCGACCAATGGCTGAGCGCGGCGCGCTCCGCTGCAATCATGCAAACAGCCAGTCGTAGGTCTTCGCAAGGAGCTTGCTGAGTAGGTAGAACCAACCTGCCATTGCAAGGACAACAGGAACAAAGAAGGCCACCCCAACGATCACTCGCTCTCGCCTCTGGCCGCCGCGGGCCACTGGCACCTTGACGGCCGCTTTTTCGCTGGAGCTCATACACTCACCGTGTGGGGAATAGGCGGCAACTTGCCTCGTTTCAAAAACAGCAAAGCGCGCGGCCATGATGGCATCAGCATTCTATGGTTCGCCTTGTTGGCCGCCTCAGTTGGCGGCCTCTTCCATTTGCAATGCCGCTGAGAAGCGGCCCCAACCTCGGGGCTGGGGGCTGAGTTGGGGCCGCCATTCCAACCGTGGGCAACGCGGAAAACGGCAGCCTACGGTTAGCCAAATTACCGCAACTCGGTTGATCGTTCCGAACTAGTTTGGAGTACCTCGGTTGGCGGCCTCCTTGGTTGCGCCGATCACGATGCACGGAAGCCGACTTCGTCGAGTATCGGCGCCAGCGCATAGATTCGCAGCACGCATGAAGCCAAGTGCCGACCGCCCCTATTCCGGTCCTGAGAGGCCGCGCGGAAGCTGTTGGAACGATCTCGCGACCGCGCGGCGGCTGGCTGTGGCTGCAAGAGTCCGGGACTTTCGCGAGTACACACCGGGCGGCGCGCGTTTGTTTGCTTAACGGTTGCGGCCTCACCGTTAGTGGTTTTACTTGAATGATAACCCATTCGGGTGATGCGCATTTTTCCGCGAGCGCGTGGGAACCAAAGCGCAGTTAGCAACTTACTGACTCACCTTTGGCGGGGTGAGTAATGGACGACTTAAGCAACGATAAACTCTCAGGACCGGAGAAGCGCGAGCATCGCAGGTGCAGGTGTGGCGCGCAGCCCAAAGTGGTTCACAAGATGATGGACCCAACCCGTGGCTTGACGGTACGAATGTTTGAATGTCAGTGCGGCGAACGCAGCTGGACCGAACACAAAGACTAAACTCTTCCCAATTTGCTGGGCTGTGCGCCGGACTGGTTACGAATGAGACACGCGATTGTGGGTCCGCCGAACTCGATGATACCGGGCTTCGTGAAGCGCGCCCTGGTCCGCGCAGTACGCAAGCCAAACTGGGGGACGACCAATTTGCACGACTTGCAGCCACGCTGACTCATGGCGTATCGGCGCATTGAGTTCAGCGTGGTCCAGGACTTCGATCGAAAATGGAAATGGTTTGTCAGGTCGACGGCAAGGCGACGCGCGGCGACACCGGCGACGCAACGAGGCTATTCTTTCTCGTCGAGGTCGGGAACATCCCACAACAAGAACGCCATTATGATAAGCGCTGGGGTCCAAGCTAGCATGGCCCCAAATGCAATGGCCTGCACTGTTGTCATGATCACTCCGGGGTTGTCCCAACCTTGGGTCACTTAACCTAACGCGCTGGCTCTGGATAGCGGCCTTGTCAAACTGTTCACAAAAAATGACATTTTCCGACAATAGGTCACGGTCGCCGTAAGGTATTGATATAATTGAATGCGGGACGGTTTTATAAACCGAAGATTGGGAGTCCAATCCTCTCAACCGGAACCAGTCGCGTTCAAAGGCACATATACGACAACAACGCTTGCGCCATTTACATCAGCATCCAGCGCCGTATCGCAGGCCAGCCGTCTGGCAATCTTGAAAATGGTTTCCAGCTCGGCCCTTCGGAGTGATCGACTTTCACCCGATTGAGGGTGAAAGCGCGAGCGCTGCCCAACCGATAAAGAAGCAAACCACATGGCAGATATAAGCAGCCGGAGAGCTGACACCATTATATTTCAACATGGCACCTCCCGAACAACGGCTTGACGAATACGGTTCCGAAGAGCGCGCTTCGAACTGTCAGACACCCAAGTAGCTTTTCTGCCCTCAATCCTCGATATTCACAGCCACGGCGAGACTCCCGTTATCCTCGCTATTCACAGTGAACAGTTTTGGCGCCGTGCTCTGCGAGCCGCTTTATGCAGACCGCAACATCAAAAAATCTCAAGCGACTCTTGACGGAGAATCGCAAATCAGAACCTGTACGGCCTTGCTTCAGAGGGCCACCGTGCAAGATCCATTTACCGATTTCATGACTGGTAAGATTTCCGAACGGCACGCCAAACAGGACCGGCGCCTATTCGGCCTGATGTATCTCTGCATTGCTGCTTTGATCGTGCTGGCCGTCGCCAAGCTGTTTATCTGACCAGCGCAAAGAAAAAGCCCGGATTGCTCCGGGCCTCTTCGTTACCAATGATGGTAGTGGCGATGATAGTGGCGGCGATAGTATCGCGGGCCATCATCGTAATAGGCATACGGCCCACCGCCATAGTAGCCGTATCTCGGGCCATAGTAGTAACCGTTGTTGTAGGCATTGGCTGCCGCGGCCGCGCCCAGCACGCCTGCGGCCACACCGAAGCCGATCGCCGCGTTACGCCCGCCGCGGGCCTCGGCCGGCGAGTTGACCACAGCGGTTGTCGCAAGCGCGGCAACGGCTGCGAGAGTTAATCCTATCTTTCGCATATGCGCTCCTTTCCGTTGCCGGGCTAACGCCTGCCAAGCGAGCCTGTTGCGGGAACTTGCGCAGGTTAATTTTTGCGGTTTTGGGAAACGGAGTCCTGTTCCGATGATTCAACGGAGTTCCGGATGGCGGTTATGTGATCGCACGTCCGCTTGCGAGCGCAGACTATGCGGCCTTCCTGCATGTCGGCGTAGCTGCGTTATCGACTGCTGGTCCGCTCGACATCCGGCGCTCTCGGACTCTTGTCCGACCGGTTCGGATCATCGACCTGGGATTTGAGATCGGCGGCCTTCTCGACCAGGCCCGCTGCCACGTTCGGGTCCGTGACTGTCCGTGCGAATTTGAGGAGCGTAGTTGCCTGACGCGTCAGATACTGCCTGCCCACCACCGCTGCTTTCTCCCGCTTGCCTGCCCGCAGACCTTACGTTGCAACGCGGGAATCGTTCCGAGCCCTGTGTTACGAAGTGCACATTTAATCTTTGTTCCATCCGAAGCCTGCGGCATTTTGGGTTCCCGTGGCCTCCCGGAACCAACCCCGGCCGATCACGTTTTTTCTGCATGAGAATTCGGGAAGAAAACTGCAATCTGGTGTTGCTCACCGGCGTGACGCTGGTGAGTGGTGTGATCGCAGGCGCCGCCGGCTTTTGGGAGCCCGCCTCCGCTGTGAGCCAACAAAGGCCGGTCTATGCCGCCGCCGCGACGTCTTCGTCGTCGGCCGCCGCGACGTCTTCGCCCTCGTCCACCGTCGCGGCTTCGCCGACGACACGGCAACCGGCCCGTCTTGTCGACCAAACGCCGGTTCGGGTGATCGGCGCGCCGTTCGTGCCCAACACCAATCCACGCGAGCGCTAATCAGGAAGAGCGTCCGGCTGTGACGGCCGACGCTCTTTCCTCATGCCTTACGCAAGGCACACCCGTGCGTGCGGGTTGCCTATTCTACTTTGCATGGGGTTGTTTTCGCCATTTTGTGTCTGGGCCCTGCGGCGCCCCGATAGCACCCGCTGGCGGAGGCGCTACGCAGGGTATGTGTCGCCCTTTTGTCACCTCGCCGGCAAATCGAATGCCTTCATTAGCCAAGTTCAACACTTGCACTTGATTCCACAAAGGCCTTTTGCTGGAATGATTTAGGCTGAGGTGTGCGATGAAATGGATGAAAGAACGCGACCTCCTGATCGCGCAGACAATGGCATTCGTGCAATCGGTGACCGGGAAGAAGCCGGACGCCGCGCAATTCCTCGCGAATCCGGCCTCTTTCGTCAGCCCGGAAGCGCCCGCACCCTTTGACGTGCCCAAACCCACGCCCGCGGTGTCGATGCCTGACATCGAGGCGATGCTGGGCGAAACCATCTCCGTCGCGCCGCCGAAGCCGGTCCAGAGCGCACGTCCCGAGCCCAAGGTCGATTTCCAGTCCGAGATCCGCGCCCGTGTCGCCAATTTCCGCGCGCATCAGGAACGCTTCAACCGCGAGCGCGAGGCCTATTGCAGCGCCACCATGGCCAAGGTCCACGCCGCGCTGCGCGAAGACACCGCACCGCCGCCGCTGGGTAAATAGCCACTCGCTCAGGTCTTTTTGTTTGACCTGACGCGAACCGGAATCCACTTCGCTTGAAGACCCTTTAGGCCCTGCCGATCTTCTCCAGCACCGGCAGCAGGTGCGTCAGAAACAGCTCCGGATTTTCGCTCATCGGGAAATGGCCGATCCCCTTCATGATGGTGACTTCACAACCTCTGATGCTGTTGGCCACGGCCAGCGTCTCCTCCGGGGTGCAGGAGTAATCATACTCGCCGGACAGCAGAAACAGCGGACAGCGCCTGGTATCGATCTGTGCGACGCGGCCGCGGATGTCGCCGTCGAGCTTGTAGAAATAGAGATCGCCTTTGAAGACGCCGGGCCCGCCCTGCATGTAGTGCCAGATCGTTTCCCAACGCTCACGTTCCGGCGCATCGGGGCCCACCAGTCCGGAGACGATGGCGCCGCAGACCTCGCCGCCATGCACATCCGGCCGGTGCAGGAAGTTCAAATCGTAATACGGATCGACATGCGCGCCGGCCTGCAGGCCGATGATGGCGCGAAAGCGCTCGGGGTGTTCGAGCGCCAGATGCAGCGCGATGCGGCCGCCGATCGAGCAGCCGATCAGGATTGGCTTGTCGAGCTCGAGCGCCGCTGAAATTTCTAGGACCATGGTCGTGTATTGCGCCGAGGTGAGCTGGTATTCCTCGTCGTGCCAGCCGGCCGGCGGCGAGGATTTGCCGTGCCAGGGCATGTCGAAGGCGACGACGCGATGTTTTGAGGTGACGCGCGCATCGTTCATCAGCGCGCGGTATTGCCGGCCGTCGCTGCCCGCGGTGTGCAGGCACAGTAACGGTGCGCCCTCGCCCGCTTGCTCGACATAGATGCGGTGCGGCCGGCCGAACAATTCCAGATGCATGTAGCGGCCGACGATTGGCTCGAACCTCGCGCTCATGCGCCAGCTCCCGTGGCGCGAAGCTTGGCGAGTGCTTCCTTGAAGTAACGCAGATGGGCCATGAAGATCTGCAGATCGCCTTCGGCCCTCAGCACGCGCCGCTTGATCAGCGCCAGCAAATCGTTGGAGCCCGGCGGCGGGCGCTCGCTCCAGAACTTTTTCCATTCCTCCTCGGAGGCGCGAAGCGCAAAGGCAGATGACGGCATCACGAAGGGACCTGGCGTCACCGACACGATGCGCCCCTCATAGATCGAAATCAGGAAGGCCGATTGGCCGACTTCGAGCAGAAAGCTGGTCGTCAAATACCGTCCGCGCCGGACCAATCCCGTATCGCCATTGACCCGCGCCTGCAGCGTCTCGATCATTGCCGTCCCACCCCACGATGTTATCGGGCCGCCTTAACGGTCCGACCTTGTTGTGTTGCATGATGGTTGGATCGAGCGCGCCGTCAATCGCTCCGGCCTAGAGCCAGGCGTAGACCAGCGCGACATTGGCCGCGCAGGCCACCAGCAGCGCGACCGTGAGCGTGAGTTGGACACGCTCGCAGGAGTGAGTCTGGAGGATCGTTCTCATGGCCGAAACATCCAGCGATTCTAGCTGAGGAGTCTCGGGGATTCTTTTTCGCGGGATTCATGACTCGTTTACGACTCAGGGACTCTGCCAAAAAAGGGCCGAAACGAGCCATTTTGGCCTTCCCAGCTCTGAAAGAACGGCATAGCAGCCAAGCCTGAAACCCAAATGGGGCTGCAACGTTGACCGTTTTTGCTGGAGCCCCCACGCATGCCCTACGCGCTGTTCTGCCAAGAGGCCAAGTTGAGCAAGGCCTATCCGACCGAGGCCGATGTCTGGAGGCTGGCCCGACAGTCGGGGCTCGTGGTCGATGCGGTTTCGGATGAGGAGAGGCAGGAACCGCGGCCGGTGCTGGACAATGACTACGAGATCAAGCCCTGCCAGCCGGACCCGGACGAAGATCCGGCGCGCAACAAGGCCGAGGCCGAGCGCGACGCCCGTTCGGTGCTGCAATTGGGTTCGAAAGCGGCCTGATCGGCCGCTTCGCGGGTATTGCTGACGGAGATAGAGGCCGCAGGGGACCCGCCCAGCCTTACGGCCCGAGTAAAAAATCGAACGACCGCCTTCTTAAGGCGTCGCGGCTGCCAGAGAAGCCTGTTCCGAGGCGAGCACGACGCAAGCCTTGCGGCGGTTCAGTCCCCTGATCGCGCCGGTCACCTTGAGCACCTTCCCAACCGGACAGTTGGCGTCCTGCACGAAGGCGATTTCATAGGGAGCAAGGATGAGCGGTTCTGATTTCAGGACAGTCTGGGCAAGGCATGGCAGCGACGCTGCGGAAAATATCAGCCCTAACGCAAAAGCACGCATGTTTGATTGTCCAACCAGCCGACTGGACCATAATAGCCGAAGATGACAAAAAGTTGCGTGCACCGCGAAAATTATTTTTTTGCGGGCTGCCAACAGCTGCGGATAGCGCTTCGTGCCCTCCTGCAGCGCCTTCTGAAAACAAAAAGGCCGGCTTCCCGCCGGCCTTTCTCGTCTGGTTACGTAGCAGCCCGTATCAGTATTTGGAGGCCGCGGGGCCACCCCAGCCAAACCGGTAGTTCACGCCGACCTTGACGGTGTGTTCGTCGTTCCGGAAGCTCTGGCCGGTGATGTCGGCGGGGCCAGCCGTGAAGGTGGTCTTGCCGAAATCATAATACTGGTACTCGGCCTTGGCCGACCAGTTGGGCGCGAACATGTATTCGAGACCGCCGCCGACGGTGTAGCCGTCCTTGCGGTTGCCGCTGGTGGTGAAGCCCGCCGGCAGGCCGCCCACGGTGACACCGAGATTGTTGCCGTCCCGCCAGGCATAACCGCCCTTGGCGTAGAGCAGCGCCGGACCCCAAGTGTAACCGACCCGGCCGGTCACTGAGCCGAGCTGGTCGGTACTGGTAGTCACGAGCGTACCGCCCGGGAACAGCGCACCACTATTATTGCCGCTCAGCCAGCTGTACTGGGCTTCGGCACCCACCACCCAGTTCGGCGCGAACTGGTAGTCGAAGCCGCCCTGCACACCGCCGAGGAAGCGCGCGTCGCTGCTTTGCAGGGAGTCGGTACCCGCAAAGGCCCCGCCGACGTGGCCGCCGATGTAGAAACCGGTCCAGTTATAGACCAGCGCCGGCGCGGTGTAGGCCGGCGCCTTGGTATAAGGGCGAGGCTGGATGTCCGCCGCGAAAGCAGGAGCCGCCATTACGGCCAGCGCGGCAGCGCCGAGCAAAATCTTTTTCATCTTCATTCCCCGTGACTAACGTTCCGTCATCAAGCCAAACAACGTGACCTCAATTAGGTTGCTTTGCGGCAATGCCGGAGCACCTGAAGGTGCTCAACTGTGACGGCGCGGCAACAAAGCGCTTTAGTTCCCTCGCATATAAGGTTTTTTCCAGCGTTAACCGGTGGGTATCCCGCTTTGTTGATGTCGGAGATAACTAAGGTAAGGTTCAAGGGTCGCCAAAAAGTGATTGAATTCCGTTCATCTTTTCGGCCGGGGACCCTTCCGCTAAAGTGCGCCATTCGGGGTTTCCGGGATGCCCTGTTTCAGGCTCCCGGAAGCCCGTCCCGGCTCAATAGCCGGCAACCTCGATCACCGCCTCGGCAAACGCCTGCGGCGCCTCCTGGGGCAGATTGTGCCCGATACCGCCGGTAATCAGGCGGTGCGCGTATTTGCCTGAGAACTTCTTGGCATAGGCGGCAGGATCAGGGTGCGGGGCGCCATTGGCATCACCTTCGAGGGTGATTGACGGCACCGAGATCACCGGGAATGCGGCAAGCCGCTTCTCCAGATCGTCATATTTCGCCTCGCCCTCGGCCAGACTGAGCCGCCAGCGATAATTGTGGATCGAAATCGCGACATGATCGGGATTGTCGAGGGAGGCCGCGCTGTGCTCGAACGTGGCGTCGTCGAAATTCCACTTCGGCGAAGCCGTCTGCCAGATCAGCCGGGCAAAATCGCGGGTGTATTTCTCATAGCCGGCCCGGCCGCGCTCAGTGGTGAAATAATACTGGTACCACCACGAAAGCTCGGCCTTCGGCGGCAGCGGCGCCTTGTTGGCCTGCTGGCTGCCGATCAGATAGCCGCTCACCGCGACCAGCGCCTTGACCCGCTGGGGCCAGATCGCCGCGACGATGTCCGCCGTCCGCGCGCCCCAGTCGAACCCGGCGACAACCGCCTTCTCGATCCTGAGCGCATCCATCAGATCAATGACGTCGACGGCGAGTGCGCCCTGCTGACCGTTGCGGAGCGTGTCGCTGGAGAGAAACCGTGTGGTGCCGTAGCCGCGTAGATGCGGCACGATCACCCGGAAGCCGGCGGAGGCCAGGATCGGCGCGACATCGACGAAGGCGTGAATGTCATAGGGCCAGCCGTGCAGCAGGATGACCGGGGGACCATCGGCGGGCCCTGCTTCGGCGTATCCGACATTGAGGAGGCCGGCATTGACCTGCTTGATGACAGGAAACGACGTGTGCGCGCCCGGTTTGACCGCACTCACCGGTTTGGCGTTACCGGACTGCGCGACGGCCGGACCGGCCAAAGCCACCTGGGCGGTTGCCAGCGTCACGGCCGCGGCGCTAAGAAAACGGCGGCGACCAAGGTTGATGTTGTCGGACATTTGGGTCTCCTTGGATGTACATCGAGTACGATTAATTCGGATACGATATAATTATTGATCCTGAAGTCAACCCTTCCGATTTAATCGTATCCGATATATATGCTCACCTGACGTCACGATCAGGTGTCCGGGAGCATCAGGATGAAACCGACCAAGCCTTCGAACCCAACGGCTTCGGATCCACGGCCATCGGATCCCAAGCTCGCCGACTTTCTGTGCTTTGCGGTCTACTCGGCCAACCTCGCCTTTGGCCGGGCCTACAAACCGCTTCTCGATGAACTCGGCCTCACCTACACGCAATACATTGCGATCGTGGCGTTGTGGGAAAACGACAACCAGACGGTTTCAAGTCTCGGCGAAAAGCTGTTTCTCGAATCCAACACGCTGACCCCGATCCTGAAGAAGCTCGAGACCATGGGCTACCTGCGCCGGCAGCGCGATGCCGCCGACGAGCGCCAGGTGCTGGTCAGCCTGACCGAGGCCGGGCGGGGCCTGCGCGAAAAACTCGGAGGAAGAAATCTGGTGAAGGCTTCCGGGCTTTCGCCGGAGGAATTCCCCAAGCTGCAGAAGGCAGTGGTCACGGTGCGCAACAACCTGCTCAAATCAATGCAGGATACGCCGAACGGCGCGCCGGCAAGCCCCGCGGCGGCAAAGCAACGCGCGTAATCCTGAGCGCGGAGCGCTACCGCGTCATCTTTTCCATGTCGGGGAATGGCGCATAGACCGCACCGGCGCAGGGCTCGCTGGCGTTTTCAATAATGCGATCGAGCCGGCCGTCGACGTAAAGTATCGCGCGTTCGCGCGGTTCGGCGTAATTGCCGTCGGAATCGCGCGGGCTGAAGCGCAGGCAACTGACGTAACGAAGCCGTCCCCCGACGACGCGTTGTATCGGCTCCGCCATCGCGGCGTTACGCACGCCGACCGGATTGTTGAGATAGGTCTTCATGAACGAGAGTATCTCGCCCTTGTAATTGTTGGGAAACGGCTGATTGGAGACGCCGCGATCGTCGGTATAGGTGATGCTCCTGCCCTCATCGCTGCCCGCGCAGGCCGCGAGCACGATCGGCAGCAACAGGATCGCCGCAAATTTTGCTGATGTCCCCAAGCGTTAAGTCTTCCACCTGCCCCCGAGGCTATCTCTTAGACCGGGCGGCGCCGAAATGGAATTCGCAACTCGGTTATCGCGCCCGGATCGGACCGCTGAAAACGGCTCCAACCCACGGCCATTGGGGAAGCAATGGCGCGTGGGTTGGCCTGATACCCGCCGGCGCGTCGGGGGAATGGGGATCGAACCGCGCCCGCGGCTCAGTTATCAGCCGCGCTTGCCGTGCGGAACGTGCTTGATCACGACTTTCGGCGTGGTGTGCGTCTTCAGCAAGCCGATGTGCTTGTGGTGGCGATGATGGTGGCGATAATGCTTGTGGTGATGGCGGCCCATCCGCGCATTGGCATTGAAGAACTTCGCGTTCGCCTGCTCCGCCCTGATCGGCGCGTGCATGGTCTTGCCGGGCGAACCGGCCAGCGCGGGTGCGGCGAGAACCGATACGGCAAGCAGCGCTGCGGAAATGGTCTTGAACATGGTTGTCTCCTCTTCCATGGATCGCAGGACTCTCCGGCCACGTGACCGACCCTCGCTGATCATGCAGACGACGCTAGCGACCACGCGCTGAACCCGTCGTGAAGCGCGACACCGGACTTCGTTCATCTGCATGACATCTTCGTCATGTTCCCGGCGCCATAGGGCCGCAGCGCAAAAATCACGGGAATGGCATCAAAGGGGCGGGAATGTTCCCAACCGCCAGGTGTTCAAATCAGCGAGCTTCGGTATAGGATCGCCTGGTGGCACCGTCCTTTTCTACTGATTTTCTCGAAGTCGGGTTTCTTGATCTGTTCAACTGGAGAGACGCATGACCAAACTTGCTATCAGACTTCTGACGCTGGCGATGTTGACGCTGGCGCTGACGGCGGCTCCCGTCGTCAGCGTGGTCTACGCCGCACCCGACAGCGATCCGCCGCCGCCGCCCGACAAAAAGAAGAAGCGATCGAGCGAAGTGCGCCCGAGCGCGCAGGAAACCGCATTTGCAACCGGTTATCGCGCCGCCTATGCCGCGATCTACGATCGCCACGACTACGCCTCGGCGATCGAACAGTTGAAGGCGCTCGGCCGCGACGACAGCGCCGCGGTCGCCAATCTGATCGGTTATTCCTATCGCCAGCTCGGCGACTACAAGGTGTCGCAGATCTGGTACGAGCGCGCGCTCAAGGCCGATCCGAACCACGTCAAGACCTGGCAATATTACGGCCTGTGGCAGGTCGAACAGGGCAACCGCGAATCCGCGCAATACCACTTGAACAAGATCGCGGCGCTTGCCGGCACATCGAGTGACGAATACCGCTCGCTCGCCGCGGCCCTCGAAAAGCCGCCGGGAACCGGTCTGGTTTACTGAGCCGTTAACGGCCTCGCGGCAGGAATACGAGCAAGAATACGAAAATGGACGGGTGCCGACGCAGTCCGCGGTCGGCACCTTTCCTTTTTGCACCACGCACGCGGAAATTGCGCTGCAGGCCGGCCGCTGAGGCCGGTTGCCTCGGCTATTTATTAGCGAATCCTTAAGGATGATCTCTTTCCGCCAGCCAAGGCGGGATCGAAGAACCATTTCAACACCCATGCTCGCCTAGGCTTTTCACCAAAATGACGCCGCCGCCCCACCGGACCAAGGCCCCGATGGGTTCCAGGCGCGCATCAGGGTTGGATGATGAGCACAGGCGATTACCCCGCGGCCGAAACGCCGGACGTTCTGCTGGCCGCGCTTGAGCGGGCGAACGACGCCGTGCTGATCCTGGATCGCGATCTTCACGTCAGCTATTGCAACGCCGCGGCCGAACTGATCTTCGGGCTGAACCGCGCAGCAGCGCTCGGCCGCCATGTCGGCGATCTCGGGCTCAAGGACCTGCAACATCATCATGTCGCGACGCCCGCCTCGGACCAGGTGAGCCGCAACGACGTTCCAAATGGACGCAACGCCGAGATCACGATCGCGCGCAAGGATGGCAGCCGAATTCGCGTGGCGCTGTGGCTTTCGAACATCGAGATCGACGGTCAGTGCCGCACCATCGCATTCGTGCGGGACATCACCAAGGAGGTCGCCCGGCGTGAAAGGCTGGCCCTGCTCTCGCTGGTCGCCGACCGGACCAGCCGCGCCGTTGTCGTCACCGATCACAATCTGAGGGTCGTCTACACCAACGCCGCGTTTACGGGAATGTTCGGGTACTCGCTTGAAGAGGCGAAGGACCGGTTTGCAGGCGAACTGCTGGTGGGCCGCTGTACCGACCGCAGGACCCTGGCCAGGCTGCGACGCTGGGTCGGCGAGGAAGCCGGCGGCGAAGAGGAAGTCCTCGCCTACGACAAGAACGGCGACGAGATCTGGGTCTCGGCCAACGTCAAGACATTCCGCGACGGGCGCGGACGGTCCAACTACATGTTCGCGCTGCTGACCGACATCACCGAGACCAAGCAGCTGCGTTCGCTGCAGCAGCTGATCATGAGCGCGCTGGCCGATGAAATCCCGATCGCCGACATCGCCGACCGACTTTGCCGGCGCGTCGAAGAGATCGCCCCTGACGTCGTCTCCTCGTTGCTGCACATCGACGCCGGCGGACTGGTTCACCCGCTGGGCGGCCCCAGCCTTCCCGAGGACTATTCGCGGGCGCTGGACGGCGTCGCGATCGGTCCAAACATCGGCTCCTGCGGCTCCGCGGCCTATTTCGGCAAGCCGGTGCTGGCGGAGGACATCGACACCGACCCGCGCTGGCAGCCGTTCAAGACCCGACCGCTCGAGGTTGGCCTGCGCGCCTGCTGGTCCACTCCGATCAAGGGCAAGGACGGCCGCGTGATCGGGACCTTCGCGTTCTATTATCGGGAATGTCGCGCGCCCAGCCGCTGGCATCAGCGGATCGTCGACGCCTGCGTCGATCTCGGCGGGCTCGCGATCGAGCGCAAGGAGGCCCGCGCCCAGATCGCGCGGCTCGCCTATTACGACATGCTGACCGGCCTGCCGAACCGCGCGCGCCTGCGCGATCTGATCCTCGAGGCGACGAATGCCTGCGCCGGCGGTGGACACGTTGCGCTGGCGTTTCTCGACATCGATAATTTCAAGGACGTCAACGATACGCTCGGACACTCGGCCGGCGACGAATTGCTGGTCGGATTTGCCCAGCGCCTGCGCGCGCAGATCCAGCCGGGCGACATGCTGGGGCGGCTCGGCGGCGACGAATTCGTGATCGTGCTGCCGAACCGCAACGCGGCCGAAGCCTCGCTGATGGCGTCGCGGATGACGGAGGCCCTGGTCAATCCGATTCAGATCGGCGCCAAGCAGGTCGCGATGTCCGCCAGCATCGGCATCAGCATGTATCCGGACAACGCGACCGATATCGATACGCTGATCCAGCAGGCGGATGCCGCCATGTACAAGGCCAAGCAGGCCGGCCGCTCCACGTTTCGTTTCTTCAGCGCCGACATGGACCGGCTGGCCGAACAGCGGCTGGCCCACAGCGCGGCGCTGCGGCGCGCGCTCGCCAACGACGTTCTGCAATTGCAGTATCAGCCGCAGATCCGGACCAGCGACGGCGGCATTTATGGCGTCGAGGCGCTGGCGCGCTGGTATGATCCGGAGCTCGGCGAAGTCTCGCCTTCGAAGTTCATCCCGCTCGCCGAAGAGTGCGGACTGATCGAACAGATCTGCATGTGGTCGCTCCGCGAGGCCTGCCGGCAAATGGCGGAATGGCGCGCGGCCGGCGTGGATATCCCCTGCGTATCGGTCAATCTGTCGCCGATCAATTTCCAGAACCCGAACCTCGCCGCAACGGTCGTCGGGATTCTCGCAGACCATGACCTGCCGCCGGAAGTGCTGATGCTCGAGATCACCGAAGGCGTGATCATGAACGAGCGCTCGGTTGCGATCGAGACGATGCATGCGCTTCGCGACCTGGGGGTCGGCCTGTCGCTGGATGATTTCGGCATCGGCTATTCGAGCCTGAGCCGGCTGGCGCATCTGCCGATCCGCGAGTTGAAGATCGACCGCAGCTTCATGGGCGATGTCGAGAGCGACCCCAGCGCGCTGGCGATCGTGACATCGGTGGTTCGCGTTGGCCAGAGCCTGCATCTCACCGTCGTCGCGGAAGGCGTCGAAAGCGACGGGCAGCTGAATTTGCTGACCGAACTTGGCTGCGACGTCGTGCAGGGATTTCTCTACGCCCGGGCGCTGTCGCCCGATGCGTTCGGCCGCTGGCTGCTCGACCATAGCGCCGCGCAGGCCAGCAGGATGCTGGGGCACGTCGGACGATCGCTGGCCGAGGCTTCGCCGCGCGCCGCTTCCGGCACGAACTCGTAAGATATCCGCAAACTCCCACAGCATCGGCGGGACGTAGCCCTGTCCGCGTCATTGCGAGCGAAGCGAAGCAATCCATATCGCCGCGCGCCTTCTCAGATCCGTCATCCTGAGGTGCGCGCTCTTGCGCGCCTCGAAGGACGACGGCCCGACTGTGGCCGATTCATCCTTCGAGGCTCGCTGCGCTCGCACCTCCAGCGACAACGGCGCAGCCGTTGCGCGGGGATGACGGGGAATCATTTGTCGCCAAGCTCAAGCACATACCTCAGCATTCTCGCGACGCAACGCGCCCGAGCTTTGCCAGAAATCTCCTTGCCCTCGAACATGAGGGCGCAGGGATGACCGGGTGCGCGCTGCACCCGCGGTCCCGTGTGCGATTTGCACTAAAAAGGCTGCACACGAGCATACAGGGCAGCGGAGAACACCCGGCCTTCCCTGCGCAATGGCTTTACGGCTTATGCCGTGATCTCCCCGGAGACGAGTTCTTGGTTGACTCCGTCGCTGACGGTTCAGCTCACGCTTCTCCGACAGCTTGACACCAGCAACGGGTGCCAGGACCACACGGTTTTACCGTACGCTCGATCCACGCCGTCGTCAGACGTGAGCCCAGCGTCCACCGCAACCCGCCCAACGTCCGTGACGACGGCCGACGCCCTCTGAGTGGGACGGGGTGGCGATAGATGCACACTGATTTGGGTCGGCAGACAACAGAAATATTTTTGATTTACAGAAATTTTCCACTTGACACGATTTCCGAAAATCAGCACCGACTTGCCCGTCGGGTTGTTTTGTCGCACCTGCTCGCTGCATCTCAACATTATGAGGCGGCCTGAGAATTGCGCAATGACGCTGACACCCACTAAACCGATGGTCGATTAAGTGCATCTATGCGCATAATGCGGCGATTGACGAGTGAAGTTCGGAGATCGTTGATGTTTGAAGCGTTCCAACGGAATTTTCCGCTTGACCACAGCCGAGTCTCCGAGGGTAAAGGGGCGACCGTTAAGTCAGACGTGCTCGCCTTCAATGAATTGATTGGCAGGTTCGGAGGCGCGTCGTTCAGACGCGGTTGGTATCGGGTGATCCGCGCAACCGACTTGGATGAATGGAAGGCACGTGTTTCTCTGGCCTTTCCCGAGTTTGCCGGGCGGATCATTTGCTTCGGCTATGACTGGTTGGGCCGCGCGTTTGCCGTGGACACACAGAGGCTCGAACGGGGACAACCTGGTGTCGTCATGTTCGAGCCTGGCACCGGCGAGGCCTTGGAAATAGCTTCCAGCCTTCAGACCTTCCACGACGATGAGTTGATCGAGTTCGGAGACGCAGCGCTCGCCATCGACTTCCATCAAAGCTGGCTGGCCAGCGGGGGAAGCCAGCCCGGCTATACACAATGCGTGGGGTATAGGAAGCCGCTGTTCCTTGGTGGGGCGGACGAGCTTGATAATCTAGAGCTATCCAATCTGGATGTTTACTGGCACCTCATGGGCAAGCTAATCGTGAAGACGAAAAGCGTTCCTCAGGGCACGCCGGTCCGCATCAACATAACCTGACGCCTCTAGGTCCGTAGATGGGGTAACGGGAATTCGCACATGGCAAAGAAGCTTCCGCCGGTTCATCCCGGCGAAATCCTGCGGGAGGAATTTCTTGTTCCGCTCAAGCTGACACCTTACGCGGTTGCGGCCGCGCTGCACGTGCCGCGCACCCGTATTGAGCGCATCGCGCGCGAAGAGAAGCCCGTGACGGCCGACACGGCGCTGCGGCTCGGGAAATTCTTCAAGACCGGCGCGGCGTTCTGGATGAACATTCAGGCACGCTTCGATCTCGAAACGGCCGAAGACGCGCTCGCGCCGCAGATCAAGAAAATCGCGGCCTACAAGGCGGCGTGAGAATTACGGCACATCCACGCAAACGAAAAAGGGCCGCTTGAATGAACAAGCGGCCCAAGTCTAGGGAGGAAACGCCCAAGAAGGGCAGCGGCGGCGCGAGGCGCCGCCGCACAGAAGCTATATAGGTACGGAAAAGCGCAGTTCAATATCCGGGATTGGCGCTCACTGCGCAGGGTGGATTAGCTGAAGGCGGTCACAAATGTACTTTTGACCTCAACAGCGTCGGGGTCCCTTGCGTCACCGTAACGCTTTATCGCAACGCCACCGTGTGCCAACGAGGCTGCCTTGAGTATCGGCTCTGCAACTTCGAACAGCTGATCAGCGTCGGGTCCATACATAAAAAGAACACAACGTCCTTCGCCTAACTCCTCGCCATCGAACTCGCCAACACCTCGTTCTTCGATCGCGCGCTGAAGCTCGTCTGCCAGATCAGCGACAGCTTCACGCTCGCGGCCTGACCCGAACGAGCCTTCCCGTAATATGAGATGCGCAATAACCGCATGTTCCATTGAAATCTCACACCAACATCTTACTCAATTTGGCTTCCACGAAGCCATAGCCCGCCAAGCCGTCACTGGGTAGATCGTTATCGTTTTCCAAGATCTCTTCGCTCAATACTTTGCTCGGATCGTTGTCGTCATATCTTACCAGTACGGGCCTGCGTATCCCCAATGGATCGCGTCTAACGGCGCTAGACATCGGCCACTTCGCAGGGTTCCAGTCGGGCAGCTTTCCAATTACGGGCCAGAGGCCCTTGAGTAGCCCCAAATCACCAAACCGCAGGCGAAGCACAGCATTCCCAGGTTCGAGACCAGCGAGATCTGCCTTTGCCTTCGATGGGAGTCGAGGACCGAAGAAGTAGCCGAACAGCAACCTCCCCTCGGATGCAGTTCGCGCGACGACCCCCCTGGCGGCTCCGCCCCTTTCCAAGGGAACGATGAACACCGAGCCATTAGGATATGAACATGTCACCGCGCACACTCGCCCGAAGCAAATTTTCGAACCACGTTCATCGAAGCCCTCACTTCATCAGCCCCTGAACCTCGCCGCGAAACGCCTGCCGCGCGGCGTCGCGCGAATAGAACATGTGGCCGCCGGGATAGACGACGAGCTTCACGCGAGCGGGGCTGGCGAAGGCCGGCAAGCCGTCGAGGATGATCTTCGAGGCAAAATACGGCGTGGCGAGATCGAACAGGCCGTGGCCGACCAGCAGTTTCATCTTCGGGTCGAGCGCGAGAGTCTGCCGCAGCTGGGAAACCGACTCGGCGGGTCCGCGGCCGAAATCCCAGGAACCGAGGACGCTGCCGTTGAGCAGATGATACGAGCCGTCCGGCCGCCAGTTCAGCTTGCGCGTGGTGAGATCGACGGCGGCGCTGGTCAGGGGCGCCATCAGCGAATCCCCGGAGGGATCGCCGAAATGCGAGGAGTCCGAATCCGGATAGGGGTCGAAGCCCGACACCGACGCGTCATAACGTCCGGTCACCCGGCCGTTGCGGCGGTCGAACTCCCTGCGGAATTCGCCGACCTCGAAGCGTCCGGCAAGCCGGCGGCTCACGGCCTGATCGATGCCGGTCAACGAGGCGACCCTGTCGGCGAGCCGGTTGGTGGCCTCGGCGTCCGCCTGCCCCCTGAGCAGGTCACTCACGAACTCGCCGCGCGCGTAGCGTTCGACGTCGGCGAGATCGGACCATTTCACCGGGCCCTTCGCTTCGCGCGCCACCGCGGCCATGGTGGGTAACCTGTGGACGTATTGCAGCTGGCTGGAGCCGGAAAATTCGCGGTAATCGAGCAAAGGAGAGACGAGGATCAGCCCGCGTACGCCGACGCCCTGCTGGGTCTGCAGGTTGCGGACGATCTTCGGGCCGCGGATGCCGCCATAGCTTTCGCCGGTGACGTATTTCGGCGACAGCAGCCGGTCGTATTTTTCGAGCCAGCGCCGGATCACCAGCGCGATCGAACTGACGTCGCCATCCAGGCTGAAGAACCGCTTGCGCGCGTCCTCGCCCGTCGCGACGAGGCGGCTGTAGCCGGTGCTCACGGGATCGATGAAGACCAAATCAGTGAAGTCGAGCCAGGTCTCGGCGTTGGGCACAAGCTCGGGCGAAGCGGAAGCCACCGCGCCATCGCCCGTAATCGACAGCCGCCACGGTCCGGCAGTGCCGAGCTGCAGCCACGCCGAGGAAGCGCCCGGCCCGCCATTGAACAGGAACGTGACCGGCCGCGTGCCGCGATCGGTGCCGTCAAGCTGATAGGAGGTGTAGGCGATGTCGGCCTGCGGCTCGCCTTTTTCGTCGAACAGCCGGATCGAACCTGCGTTCGCGGTGAAGGCCAGCGTGCGCCCGGGCAGCGCCAGCGTCTGCTTGGTGGTGGAATCCGGCGGCAGCCGATGCTGATCGGAGACCGGCTGCGGGGTAGCGGCGTCGCCGCGCCGTCCCCCGCCCTTCTGGCCCTGCGGCGGTTGCGGCGGAAGCGCTTGACCCGGGGTCGGCGTCGCGGCGGGTTGCTGCTGCACGGCCGTCGGGCTTGCGTCCTGGGCGCGCGCGCCGGCCACGCAAGACAGCATCACAAGCGTGATGGCGAGTTGCATATGACGCCGCGCGGTGAAGCGAAAAGCCATGACGTCCTGCTCCCTAAAGTCGCTTGCTCCGTTGCGCCGCGGATTTCAGCCTGGGATGGCGACAGAAGAGCTGTGCTACAACAGGACGAAATCCGCTGGCATCACAATCCCGACAGTATTGCGTGAAAGCTATCGGAATGACGCGGAATCCGTGGCTTCGGCATGGTTGTCCTCGCCGACCGTTAGGTGATATCGGTCGGTTCCGCCGGCGAACCGGCCAATTATTTTTTGATTCATCCATGAAACCATTTTGGCGCTGGCGAGACTAAAGAACCTGCGCTTTCCAATGGGGACCAAAATGAAACGTGCGATTGTTGCCTGCCTCGGCCTGCTGACGCTGGCTTCTCCCGCCGCGGCGGATTCACCGGTTGCGGTGGTCGAGGACATCAAGGGCAAGGTGACCGGCGCCGAGTTCATGGACTATGTGACGGCCCGGTCCGTCATCAAGATCGCCGACGGCGGCTCCGTCGTGCTCAGCTATTTGAAGTCCTGCCGGCGCGAGACCATCAGCGGCGCCGGCACCGTCGTCGTCGGCAACGAGGAGAGCATCGTCGATCAAGCCGTCCTCAAGGCGGAGAAGACGAACTGCGATTCCAACCAGGCCAACGCCACCACCAAGGACACCAGCGCCGTCGCCGCCACCCTGCTCCGCAGCGCCACAACCACTTCGCTGCCCGCGCCGCAGCTCACGCTTTACGGCGCCTCGCCGTTCGTGCAGGCGAAAGGCCGCGGCACGCTGGTGGTGCGCCGGCTCGACCTCGCCGGCGAGCGTCACCAGATCGCGCTCGGCGGCACCCAGCTCAAGGGCAAGTTCGTCGATTTCGCCGGCGAGAACGTCGCACTGGTCCCCGGCGGTCTGTACGCCGCCTCGTTCAAATCGTCGGAAATCGTGTTCCGGGTCGACGCCCAGGCTCAACCTGGCGCGACGCCGATCGTCGGCCGGCTGCTGCGGCTGGACTAGGCGTGCCGGACCTCCGCGCTTGAGAATCAGGCGCAGCACGCGCAACCAGATGGTGATCGCCGCCATCGCGCTGGTCTGCGCGGCGGCCTCGGTTTCTCCGGCGGTCAGGCCGATCCGCGGGCTCTCGCTCGATATCCTCACCGCGCTGCGCTGGGAAGTCTTTGGCCGCAGGCAGGATCCGGCGGCCTCTCCGACGGTCGTCATCGCGATGGACGAGGAAAGCCTGCGCACCGCCCCGTTCAAGGGCTCGCCGATGCTGACCTGGACCGGGGAGATCGGCCGCGTGCTGGCCGCGACGCTGGAAGGCGGCGCCAAGGTCGCCGGCTTCGATGTGGTGATCCCGACATCGATCGAGCAATCGGAGATCCCGTTCGGCGACAACATGCTGGGCACGAAGGTGCGCGGCTTCGACCGCGACTTCCTGCGCGCGCTGGCCGGCGCGGCCACCACCGGCAAGGTGGTGCTGGGCGAAACGCTCGGCGGTAACCAGCCGGTCAGGCCCTCGGCCGGACAGCGCATCGCGGTGCGGCAGCAGCAGAACATCCGGCCCCTCAACGTTCATACCGACCATGACGACGTGGTGCGGCGCATGCCGCTGACGTTCCCCATCAACGGCGCGAAAGTGCCTTCGATGGCGGTCGAGCTGGCGGCGCGCGCGATCGGCGCGGCTCCCGAATTCGACCAGAATGGCCGGATGACACTCGGCGGTTACCGGATCCCGGGCCGGGTACCGAACACGCTGACGCTGAATTTCGAGGGCGGCGCGGCCGACATTCCGACCTTCTCGTTCGCCGATCTGCGCAACTGCGCGGTCAAGGACGACAAGGACTATTTTCGGCGCTGGTTCGACGGCAAGGTCGTCATCTTCGGCACCGTTCTCGATATCGAGGACCGGCGCATGACATCCAAGCGCTTTGCGACCGGCATCGAGGGCGCGCGCACGCCGCGCTGCGCGGCCGAGAGCACGCCGGTCTCCGCCGCCTTCAGGACCAGTACGATCGCCGGCGTCTATATCCACGCCACCGCGGTCAACAACCTGATCTCGCGCAACGCGGTGGTCGAACCGGGACCGCTGTCGCGCTTCCTGATATCAGCCCTGTTCGCGGCGCTGGCGGCCATTGCCGCGTGGCAGCTCAGACCGCTCGTCGCGGCGACGGCCTGGGCGGTCATGGTCGTGGCCGGCATCGCCGGCGCCACCCTCGCCTTCAACCACGCGCTGGCGCTCCCGGTCGCCGAGCCGTTCCTCGCCAGCCTGCTGGCGCTGGCCTCGACGATCGGTTTCCGCTTTGTCGTCGCCGACAAGGATCGCCGCCTGCTGCAGAAGAGCTTTGCGCTGTACCTCGCCCCGCACGTCATCAACCGGATGCTGTCGTCGAACAAACTGCCGGAGCTTGGCGGCGAGACCCGCGAGGTGACGGTGTTCTTTTCCGACATCGAGGGGTTTTCCCTGATCGCCGAGAAGATGTCGCCGGACAGCCTGATGGAGCTGATGAACGAATATCTTTCTGTCATGACCGACGTCATCGAAAGCCATGGCGGCTATGTCGACAAATATATCGGCGACTCCGTCGTGGCGGTGTTTGGCGCGCCGGCCGACGACCCCGACCATGCCGCCAATGCGGCGCGCGCCGCGCTGGACTGCTGCACAAAGTTAGCCGAGCTCAACGCCTCCTCGGCGCTCTTTCACGAACACAAGCTGGCGCAGCGGATCGGCATTAATTCCGGCGAGGCGCTGGTCGGCAATTTCGGGTCGCGGCGGCGCTTCAATTACTCGGTCATGAGCGATGCGGTGAATCTCGCCTCGCGGCTGGAGGGCGCCAACAAATTCTACGGCACGACCGTCATCGCTTCGGAAACGACGGTGGCCCTTGCCGGCGACGCTTTCGCCTGGCGCGAACTCGACGCCATCAGAGTCAAGGGGCGCAACCAGGCGCTGAAAATCTACGAATTGCTGGCGCTCTCGACCGGGCTTGGCGCTTCCCGGCAGGCGCTGATCGCTCATTACGCCGACGGACTTGCGCATTGGCGGGCCCGGGAATTCGAGCTTGCCGCAACATGCTTCGAGCGTTCGGCTGACACCGACCGGCCGGCAGCGCTGTTTTGCCAGCGCGCCCGGGAGTTGGCTGAAAATCCGCCTGATAAGGATTGGGACCCGATCCGAACCCTGCAGGAGAAATAGCCGCTCCGGCCCTTCGGCTCGGGTTACCATCCCGGGCGAGGCGCCCTTCCATCTCGACAAGCGCCGCCAAGGTGTATAGACGAGCGCGGCGCAATCCGGCGCCACCATGAGCCCGTAATCCGATGGCCAGCCCCAAGCGATATGACCGCATCGCCTTCGTTGCGAGCGCTTCCGCCGAGGCGCAGGCGGCACTGGCGGAGTTGGTCGGGCTTTACGGCAATCACGAACCGGATACGGCCAATATCCTGGTGGCGATCGGCGGCGACGGCTTGATGCTGGAAACGCTGCACCGGTACATGCGGACCGGCAAGCCGATCTACGGCATGCATCGCGGCACCGTCGGCTTCCTGATGAATGAATTCTCCACGCACGACCTGCATGGCCGGCTGGCCGCGGCGCGCGAGACGCTGATCAATCCGCTGTTGATGCGCGCGACCGATATTCACGATCAGGTGCATCTGCATCACGCCATCAATGAAGTGTACCTGTTTCGCCAGACCTATCAGGCCGCGCATGTCCGCATCCTGATCGACGAGCACGAACGCATGGCCGAACTGATCGCCGACGGCATTCTGGTGGCGACGCCGGCCGGCTCTACCGCCTATAACCTCTCGGCGCAGGGACCGATCCTTCCCATCAACGCGGCGCTGCTGGCGCTGACCCCGATCAGCGCGTTCCGGCCGCGCCGCTGGCGCGGCGCCCTGCTCCCTAACACCGCCTTCGTGGTGATCGAAGTGCTCGAGGGCGGCAAGCGTCCGGTCGCAGCCGTGGCCGACCATGACGAAGTGCGCGACGTCCGCCGTGTCGAGGTGCTGTCCGACAAGTCGATCTCGATGCGGATGCTGTTCGACCCCGGCCACAGCCTCGAAGAACGCATCCTGCGCGAGCAGTTCGGACACTAACGTCGTCCCGATTAGGCTGTCGTCCCGGCTCAAGGCCGGGACGACGTGTTGATGGAGCGGTGACATAAGCTGCCGCCACAGCCCCCGCCGCACCCCTTTCGCAACCATTCGTTAACCGGCCCCGCGATATGGTTAACGCCGGGTGTACCGTGTTGCCCGGTATGCGCTTAGGGCCGGACCATGTATCGCATCGACTTCAACAAGCTGCGGTTTCTGATTTGCGACGACAACCCGCATATGCGCCGTATCCTGCGGACGCTGCTGCACTCGTTCGGCGCGCGCGAGGCTTATGAGTCTGAGGACGGTGCCACCGCGCTCGAAATGTACACCCACTATGTCCCTGATATCGTCATCACCGACTGGGCGATGCCGATCTTCGACGGGCTCGAACTGGCGCAGATGATCCGGCAGCCGGACTCCAAGGGCAACCCCTACGCGCCGATCATCATGCTGACCGGCCATTCCGACAAACGCCGCGTGACGGTCGCGCGCGACGCCGGCGTCACCGAATTCCTAGCTAAGCCTATCTCGGCCAAGGGGCTTTATCAGCGCATCCTCAACGTCGTCGCCAACCCGCGGCCGTTCATCAAGACCAAGACCTATTTCGGCCCGGACCGCCGGCGCAACACCAACAATGCCTATATCGGCCCCGAAC
This sequence comes from Bradyrhizobium sp. JYMT SZCCT0428, assembly GCF_018131075.1. Taxonomy (GTDB): domain Bacteria; phylum Pseudomonadota; class Alphaproteobacteria; order Rhizobiales; family Xanthobacteraceae; genus Bradyrhizobium. The sequence goes on from NZ_JAFCLS010000029.1 coordinate 41,596, forward strand.
GCCGCATCGGCGGCGAGATGGAAGTGATGCAGCAGCCGTCGCTGCTCGACAAGGCGCGATCCAGCGTCTAACGCGCGACACACCGCGAGGAACCCATCATGGCGAAGGAAAAACCCGGGAAGCTGGAGGTCACGAGCTTCGCCGATCACCACGTGATCACGCAGCCCAATCCGCTGCGCAAGGTGCTGCTGCGCGTTCCCGAATCCGACCTCGACGATCCGGTCGGGCGCGCCGAAAAAGCGCTGGCCGGGCTATCCGGTGAATTCAAGAACTGGATGGCGATCGAAGCCGACCGGCTTTCCGCCGCCCACGCCGCCATCCTGCGCAGCGGCTTCACCGACGACGCCCGCGAGGAACTGTTTCGCGCCGCCCACGACATCAAGGGAGATGCTGCGACATTCGGCTTTCCCTCCGCGGGCGCCGCCGCCGAGAGCCTGTGCCGCATCATCGAACACGCGCCCGATCTCGACCAGGTGCCGTCGGATCTGATCAGGCATCACATCAACGCCATTCAGGCCATCGTCCGTGAGCGCACCAAGCTCGACACCGCCGCCACCGCCGGCGTGCTCAGCCGTTCGCTCCGCGGCATCACCGACGAATTTTTGACCCACGCCAACCGCGACCGCCCCGAGCATCTCGAAGCGATTTTGGCGCCGAGTATTATTCCGGTGGAGTGAGGCGGGCTTTATCGACTCGTCGTCCCTGCGAACGCAGGGACCCATAACCACCGTCCTCCATTGCTGGAAAAAATAGCGACCACATCACTCCACCGGATAAGCCGCGGAGTATGGGTCCCTGCGTTCGCAGGGACGACACCGAATTTGATGTTGGAGAGTCGGCTTACGCCGCGATCAGATCGTCGTGCGTGATCGCTTCTTCCGCCACCAGCTCGTCGCAGAACTGGCGGGCTTCCTCGCGGGCCGATTCAGTTGCAAAACGGCGCAGCAGGATCAAGAGCGGCTCGGCGGCCTTGCGGTCGGTCTCGCAATGGGTCAGCACGCGCTCGACCATGCGGCGGCGCAATCTCGCCGCACCGCCTGGCGTGTCGACGTAACCGGTCTCGTGGCTGACCTCGAGCGCGATCCGGAAGGCGGCGAAGGTGGATTCCGGCAGGCCGGCGCGGATCAACAGCGCCTGCAGGCTGGCGCCGCCGCGGTCATGCAGCAGCGCGGTGACGCGGGCGTGCGGCAGGCCGGACAATTCAGCCAATGAGGCATCGAACAGTTCGAGATTGCCTGACAGCAGCGCGCGCAGGATCAGGCCGGCGGTGAGCTGGCCGGTGGCGCGCAGATGCTGCACCAGGCCCTGCATGTCCTCGCCGCGCGAACGCGCCGCGATGTTCACGGTCGAGCGCTCGCGCGCTTCAGAGGCGAGCCGCCCTGCCCGGTCCGGGCTCAACCAGTTCTTGGCGACGACGAATTGCGCCAGCGTGTCGGACAATTTGGCGACCAGCGCCAAGCGCGTGGCGGACGGCAATCCCTCCAGCACCAGCATCGATTCACGGATCGCGGCGAGATGGCCGTGGCGCTCGACGATGCGGTCCCAGGAAAATGGCGCCAGCTCCGCATAGGCGTTCTCGATCAGCTCGAGGGCGGCGGCCGGCGAGCCGACTTCGGCAATCGCGGCGGATACCGAAGGCGGCAGATTGACCCGGCGGGCGACCGCGCACTGCGTCTCGCTGTTGCCGGTCGCGACGATGTCGACGAGGTCGGCGTCGATCAGCAGCGGGGAATGTTCGAGCACCGGCAGCGCGATTGAAGCCTGGTCGAGCGCGAGCGCCTGCACGATCGCGGCTGGAGCCTCGGCGCTGCGCGAAAACACCTGCGACATCGCCTGGCGGACCAGCGGGGATGGATCGTCGAGGAGCATCAGCAGCGCACCCTCGGCGGCGGCGCGGTCGTCCTCGGTGAGATCGGAAATCAACCAGGCCCGCGCCAAAGACCGCGTCGCCTCTGCCCGCTCGCCTGCCGGAGCGGTACGTATCCAACTGATGAACTGCCGAACGATCATGGTCTAGCCGGCCTACGCAACCCGAAACGACACCGTGACGCGGTGCCACTGTCATAGAAAATAAACCATGACGCTTAACAAAGGGTTCACCATAAACGTTTGGGATTATTGACGTTTCGTTAAGGGAACTCGCGCGGATCACGAAATGGGCCGATAGAGCGCCCCGCCGCCGACCACCGAAACCGCCCGGATTTGGCGCGTTCTCTTGACGCGAACCATCTCGACAAGAGGCGCCAATCCTTGCCTAACTACCCCCTGATATTTCCACTGGGCGAGGCGTAGGCATGCGCTCAATTTTTGTTTTGTCGATATTGCTGTTGGTCTTTTCGACCGTGAACTGCCGGGCGGAGAAGCGCATTGCGCTGGTGGTTGGAAATTCCAACTACCAAAGCGTCAGCCCGCTCGCCAACCCCAGGAACGATGCGGCGTTGATCGCCGAGACGTTGCGCAAGGTCGGCTTCATCCTGGTCGGCGGACGGGCGCAAATCGATCTCGACAAGCCGGCGTTCGATCGCGCGATCCAGACGTTTGGTAACGAGCTCACCGGCGCCGACGTCGCGCTGTTCTATTACGCCGGCCACGGCGTGCAGGTCCGCAACGTCAATTATCTGGTTCCGACATCAGCCAATCCGGTGAAGGAGGCCGATGTCGATTTCCAGATGGTCGACGTCAACCTCGTGCTCCGGCAGATGGAGGGATCGGGGACAAAACTGAACCTCGTGATCCTCGATGCCTGCCGCAACAATCCGTTTGGCGGGCGCGGATTGCGCAGCACCGAGAGCGGGCTTGCACAACTGCGCGCGCCCGAGGGAACGCTGCTGTCCTACGCCACCCAGCCCGGCAACGTCGCGCTCGACGGCACCGGCAGCAACAGCCCCTATACGTCGGCGCTGGCGCAGGCGATCCAGAAGCCGGGGCTCGACATCTTCCAGACCTTCAATCAGGTCGGCCTGCAGGTGAAACGCGCGACCGGCGGATCGCAGCAGCCCTGGGTTTCGTCCTCGCCGATCGATGGCTCGTTCTATTTCGCAAGCACGACACCGAACGCGCCGGTCGCAGCGCCGCCGCCGAATGTCGTGGCGCCGTCTGCGCCGCCGCGGCCTGTTGCGATCGATCCTGCGCTGGAGCAGCGCGCGACCGCCTTTGTCATCGAGGACATGAAGCAGTCGCAGGGCAGCGCCGCCGATTTCATGAACTACGCCCGTCGGTCGCTCGACGAGCGAATTGATTACTATGGAAAATCAACAGCTCGCGACGAAGTCCTCAAGGACAAGGAGAGATACGTCAAGAACTGGCCGAACCGATCGTACCGGCTGCAGATGGATACGATACGAACCTCGTGCGACCAGGCGAGATCGGTTTGCCAGATCAGTGGCACGCTGGAATTCAGTCATTCCAATCCATCGAACGGCAAGAAGTCCGCAGGCACCGCGTCGTTCGAATACGGCATCAGGTTTGGCCCCGACGGCGGCAAGATATTTTATGAGCAAGGCAAGACGCTGTCGGCACAGAGGTAGCCCACGGTCTATGTGCTGAGCAGCCTTAGCTGCTGAACGTGCCGTTGCGATCGCTGAACAGATCAAGCCGGCCCGGCGCGCGGACTTCCGGTTTCTGCCCCGATACCAACGGCGTCGGCGTAGCCGAGGCGACCGAGGTTCCCCTGCCCCACAATTCCTGCACCGCAGGCGAAATCGGCTGGCTGCGTTCGCCCGCCTGGAACAGCGAGCGGAAGATCGGCTCGGGCTGCGCGGAGGCGGTCTGCGATGTCGCGACGACCGGCGTCACGCTGCGGGTATCCGGGAAGCTCGACAGATAGGCCGCGTTATCGATCGCGGGTGTAGCCTGAGTCGCGGACGTCGCTTGCGTGGCGCTCGCGACGGTCACGCGGCGCGGCAGGTCACCGCCGACGGCCGCCATCGCGGTGCGGGTGGCCGGCGAACTGGCGGCGCTGGCGTAGCGCGAGTTCAGCACCGAATAGACCTCGGAGACGCTGCGGCCGCGGCCCGAACGATCGTAGAAGATCGAGCGGTTGGCCTCGGCGGCGGCCGGAAACATCTGCACCGCGGAGGCCCGCGGATTGTCCTCGGCGTTCGAGATCAGTTTTCCCGCGCCGCCGACGCCCATGAAATGCGCCATATAGAGTTCGGCGTCGCTCGGCCGGCGGCCGATCTTGCCTGTCAGCTTGAAACTGTTCGACTGCGTCAGCACCCCCGCCATCGACGACGCGGCTTGCGGATCGTCGCGCAGCTTCATGATCTCCGCACGCGCGGTCGGGTCGCTGACCGAATAGCTGCCGGACGGATTCTTGGTGATGGCGTCGGCATATTTGCCATAGCCGAGCTGGCTGCCGGCTTCCTTGACGGTACCGAGCCAGGTCTGGTCGATGAATTGAAACAGCCCGCGTGCCGACGAGGTGGTCGCCGCCGCCTTCGGGTTGAAGTTGGATTCCATCTTGGCGGTGGTGAGCAGGTATTCGAAGCTCGTGCCGGTCGTCGAGGCAGCCTGCTTGATCGAGCCCGCGATCTTCGTGCGCGTGGGATCGACACCTGCCGTGGCGTTCAATGTGTCGACCGACATGTTTCCTGGTGCCCCGCTCCCCGCGAAACGACCGCGCGGCCTGTGCGAAATCGCAATCAGCGCCCAATAGTGAGCCACACTGGGACAGTTATGGTTAACGGGAGGTTAAAGAGATGCCCGGGTCTTTCCAGGATGCGCTGTTGGCGAAGGCGCGCCACGATTTCAGCCGGCATCTCGGCTACAGCTCGCTCGAGATGAACTGCTTGAATTCGGCGGTCTGCGGCCGGGCGAACAGTTCCGAGGTCAGTCCGCTCTCCCAGATCTTTCCTCGATGCATGAAAACGACCTGGTTTGCGACCTTGCGCGCGAAGCCCATTTCATGGGTGACGGTGATCATCGTCATGCCGCGTGCCGCGAGATCTTCCATGACGGCGAGAACTTCTGCGGTAAGTTCTGGATCAAGCGCCGAAGTCACCTCGTCGAAAAGCATGACCTGGGGGGACAGAGCGAGCGAACGCGCAATGGCGACCCGCTGCTGCTGCCCGCCGGACAACTGCTCGGGATAGGAATTGATCTTGTCGGTCAACCCGACGAGTCGCAGCACTTCGGCAGCCTTGGCCTGCGCGGCGTCCTTTGGCTGCTTCTTCACCAAGGTCAGCGCCAACGTGATATTCCGCTGCACCGTGAGATGCGGGAATAAATTGTAGCCCTGAAAAACCATGCCGACATCGTGGCGCAACTGGGCGCGAGCGGCCTTGCCGGGCCGGCCGACTTCATGGCCGCAAACTTCGATCTTGCCGGCCTGGATCGTCTCGAGTCCCGCGATGCAACGCAGCAGCGTGCTCTTGCCGGATCCGCTGCGGCCGACGATGGCCACGGTCTGGCCACGCGCCACCTCGAGGCTCACACCGTCGAGAACACGCAACGTCCCGAACTCTTTCACCACGCCTGTAACCTGAACGACGGTGGCGCTAGTGGCTGGCGCGGCCTGCATTGGCTCTCCTTTCGAGGAAACGGCTGGCCAGCGACAGCGGGTAGCACATCGCAAAATAGATTGCGGCCACGATACAGAAGATGATGAAGGGCTCGAAGGTCGAGTTGTTGACGATCTGGCCGGCGCGCGCGAGTTCGACAAATCCGACCACCGAAGCCAGCGACGTATTCTTCACGATCTGGACCATGAAGCCCACGGTCGGCGGAATGGCTATTCGGACGGCTTGCGGCAATATCACATAGGCATATTGCTGGAAGCGACCGAGGCCGAGGCAATCCGAAGCCTCCCACTGCGTGCGCGGCACCGCCTCGATGCAGCCACGCCAGATCTCACCAAGAAAGGCGGCGGCATACAACGTCAGCGCCAAACCGGCCGCGACCAATGGCGCCAGCTTGTAGCCGAGGATGCCGAGGCCGAAATAGGTCAGGAACAGTAGGATCAGAAGCGGCGTGCCCTGGATGAGCTGGATGTACCCGCCGGCGACGATGCGTAGCGCCTGGCTCGGCGAGACCCGCATCAGCGCGATCGGCAGGCCGACGAGGGCGCCACCCGCAAATGCGATCAGCGACAGCAGCACCGTCCATTGCGCTGCTGTGACGAGATACCAGATGTGGTGAGCGTTGAGCTGGATCATAGGGCGGTGCCCAGCCGCCGGCGACGCTCGAAGATCACGAGGCCGATGGCCTTGAACGCCAGCCTGTAGAGAAGGGAAAGAGCGAGATAGATGACCGCGACAATGATGTAGACTTCAAAGCTACGATACGTATCGGACTGCACGTTATTGGCGACGGCGGTCAGCTCCTCGGCCGAGATTTGCGACGTGATCGACGATGCCAGCATGAGAAGTACAAACTGGCTGGAGAGTGCGGGATAGACCCGCTCGATGGCCGGCAAGAGAACGACGTGCAGGATCGACTGAAGCCGCGTCAGGCCCAGGCAATCCGCCGCCTCGAGTTGGGTTCGGTGGACGGACTGTATGCCCGCCCGCATGATCTCCGTCGTATAGGCGCCCATATTCACCACGAGCGCAATGACGGCAGATGTTTCGGCCGAGAGTTTGAGGCCCATGCTGGACAGGCCGAAATAGACGATGAAGATCTGCACCAGCAGCGGCGTATTGCGGATCAGCTCCACATAGAAGCCGACCAGCAGCCGCAACGGACGCCCGCCGTAAACCCGGGCGACCGCGCACAGCGTGCCAACGACGAAGCCGAGAGCGATCGACAGTACCGTAAGCTGGATCGTAAGCCAGGCGCCGTTCAGGAAGGCCGGCCACTTCTCCAGCAGGAACGAGAAGTCGAACTTGTAGAGCATCGCCGCCCGGTCCTGCCGTTTAGTTGGCTGCCTTCAGCAACTGCTCCACCGGAATGTCGACGCCATGATACTTCTTGTAAATCGCGCCGAGCTTCCCGTTCTGAAGGTTGTCCTTCACCCAGCCGTTCACCCACTCCTTCAGCTTGGGCTCTTCCTTGCGCATGCCGATGGCGAGGTAGAACGTCTGCATGGTGATCCGCGACTCGGCCGTGCGTGCCGGGTTTTTCTTGCTGATCGCCGGCAGCAGCGAGCGCGCCGTCGCGAGGATGTCCACCTGGCCCGACGCGAATGCGAGCGCCATCGTGGCGTCGTCCTCGTAGCGCACCAGCTGGGCGCCTTTCGCCTGCTGGGTAAGGTCGCTGTCCTGCGTCGTGCCACGCACGACGGCGACCTTCTTGCCAGCCAGGTCGGACATCTCCTTGAGCGGGACCGCGCTCAGCGACGCCACGACCGACGGGTGATCGGCATAGGGAATCGAGAAGTCGATCACCTTGGCGCGATCGGGCGTGATCGACAGCGTGGAGACGACGAGGTCCGCCTTGTCGGTCTGCAGCATCGGAATGCGCGTGGGACCCGTGGTGGTCACGAGTTCCAGGGCGACCCCGAGATCCCCAGCGAGAAGCTGCGCAGTATCGACGTCCGATCCAGTCGGTTGCAGCTTGTCATCCGTCATGCCGAACGGAGGGATGGCCGTGTCGATGGCGATCCGGACCTTGCCCGCCTTCTTGATGTTATCGAGCGTATCGGCCTGTGCCGATGCAAATGATAGCGACAGGGCTGCGAGCGCCAGACCTGCGATCAGGCGGCGAGAGATCATATTGGTCATGGCTGGTCCTACTGCTTCAGAATGAGATCGGGCAGATTGTCACCGAAGTACTTCTTGTTCAGCTCGTTGAGCTTACCGTTCTTGAGATTGGCTGATATCCAGGCGTTGACCTCGTCCACGAGGCGCTTCTCGTCCTTCTTCACGCCGACAGCCAGCTTGAAGTTGTCGAGCACGAATTTCAGCTCCACCTGCCGCGCCGGGTTCTTCTTGTCGATCTGCGGGACCATCATTTCCGCCGTCGAGAAGATATCGACCTGTCCACTGAGGAAGGCCTGCGTCTCGGTGGCGTCATCCTCGTAGCGGACCAGCTTCATCCCCTTCGGCCCCTCCTTCGTCAGCTGCGTGTCGTGCGTCGTGCCGCGCACCGTGCCAACCGTCTTCCCGTCGAGCTCGGCCAGCGACTTCACGGAGACGGACTTTGGGGCCGCGATGACCGTTCGCAGCACGGCATAGCCTAACGAGAAATCGATGACCTTCGCACGCTCCGCCGTGTACGAGAGGCTCGAGATCACGAGATCGGCCTTGCCGGTCTGAAGTGCTGGAATTCGAGTGGCACCGGTGGTTGGCACGTGCTCGAACTCGAGTCCCCAATCCTTGGCGAGAAGCCGTGCCGTGTCGACGTCGAGGCCGGTCGGTTGCAGCTTGTCATCCGTCATGCCATAGGGCGGCACGCCAAGATCGATGGCGATACGGATCTTGCCGGCTTTCTTGATGTCGTCCAGCGCGTCCGCGTGTCCGAGGGACATGGCGGCTACCATGGCTGTGATGGCGAGTGCCGTCGAAGCTACAATCTTTTTCAACATTGCCTCCTCCCGTTTGTCTTGTTTCTTGGCGTTTTTACTTATCTGGCGTCCTAGCGTTCGTTGTCCATGATCGCGAGCTTGGCCACCCGACGCCGGAATTCCTCTGATGTAGAGAACGTCGCGCCCAAATAGGCCGCGATCAGATCCTTGGCGAGCCAGGGACCGACAATCTGGGCGCCGATGCACATGACGTTGACGTCGTCGTGCTCGACGCATTGGTGTGCGGAATGGACATCGTGGCACACGGCGGCCCGAATTCCCTTCATCTTGTTCGCGCCAATCGAGGCGCCGACGCCCGTGCCGCAGACCATGAGGCCGCGCTCCGCCTGCCCCGTCGTGATGGCAGAAGCGACCTTGCGTGCGATATCCGGGAAGTCGACCGGAGCGGGATCGAAGCTGCCGACATCCAGCACCTCGTGGCCGCCCTCCTTCAAAAAGGCCAGCACGTCCGCCTTCATGGGAAAGCCCGCGTGATCCGAACCTACGACAATCTTCATGTGGTCTTCCTGCTGTTCGCTCGTCTCTTCGGTTGTAGATTTGCCGCCGACGAGGCCGTGATGCCGCCTATTTCACCGATGATGGCGCGCCTTCGGTATTCGTTGCCGATTTCAAAATGCTTTCTCAGCGTTGCATCGGCGCGGTCCGGATCGCGGGCGACGATCGCCTCGAAGATGCGCCGGTGATCGTCGATCAGATAGGTTTTCATCGAAGGGAACGCCTGCACGAGTTCGCGGCGATTGCGATGCACATGCGTCAGCAGGCCCGCCATCGAATTGTGAAGCACGGCCAGCGTCTGCGAATGCGACGCCAGCACGATTGTGCGGTGGAATTCGTAATCGGCGACGCCTCCGGCGTCGGCCTTGTCGATCGTTTCCGCAATCTTGCCGAGTGCCGTCTGCAGGCGTTCGAAATCGGCGATATCAGCGCGCTCGCAGGCGAGCCTGATCGCCTGGCACTCGATCGCGACGCGGGCCTGCATCACGTCATCAGGCATGTCTGCCTGTTGGGCGAGCGCGAAGGTGAAGAAGTCATTGAGGACTGAGACGTCCGGTCGCGTCACGACAGTACCGATGCGATCCCTGATCTCGACAATGCCGAGCATCGTGAGGGCCCGCAGCGCTTCGCGAACGAGCGGCCGACCTACGCCGAGTTGAATCGCCAGATCTCGCTCGGAGACCAGCCGATCGCCGGGTTTCAGCGAGCCGGCGAGCAAGCGGTCGCGCAAGAAGGCGAACACCTTCTCGAATCCCTTCTCGCCCTCGTCTGCTCGCTTCAGTTCCACCCGTATTCCTTCGCTGATCTTACCTTGGTAAGACCAGTAAGCAGACCAGATGGCGTCGTCAAGCTCTCGATTTGGCGTTGGCGCTAAAAGCAATCGTTCGAGCCGGACAAGCTTTGACCCAAGCGGACACAATCCACCGCGCGGAATATCAAGCCTCAACGAGCCTCGCCTGAACTACATCGCCGCTACACTTCGCCACCAAGCCAGGATGGCGCGTCCCGTGCTACTTCTGCCTCCCGCCCGGGGGTTCACAACCGGGCGAATGACAAGAAACCAACAGGGCAGGAAAATGAAAAAGCTGACACGGCGAACGTTCGTGACTGGTTCGGCGACGGTGTTGTGCGCCCCGTCCGTGAGGACCGAGGCGCAATCCTCATGGCCCACGCGCCAGATTCGCATTCTCGTGCCGTATCCGGCGGGCGGCCAGACGGACGGCATCGCGCGCGCTTTCGGCGACTATTTGGCACGGCAGGTGGGAAAGACGGTCATCGTCGAGAACAAGGCCGGCGCAGGCGGCGTCATCGGCGTGGCGGAAGCCAAACGCGCAGAACCTGACGGTACCACCATCCTGTGCACGATTTCTTCGTCACTCATCCAAAACCGTCTTACGGTGAAAGACCTACCCTACGATCCCGAAAGAGACTTCATTTATCTGACGATGGTCAGCGGCGCCGGGGGGCCGGTGGTGGCGGCGAAGAAGACCGGAGCAAAAAATCTTCGCGAGTTCATTGAGTATGGAAAAAAAGTCGGCAGCCTGAACTGGGGATCGTACGGCGTGGGCTCGACGCCGCACGTCCTCATAGCGACAATGGCGAAGCAATACGGCATTCAATTTCAGGTCATCCAATATCGCGGCGAGGCGCCGATGTGGAATGACATCGCGGGGCAGACGCTGGATGGCGCGGCGGGAAGCTATGCCGCAGCAGCACCCGTCATCCAGGCGGGAACCGGAAACCTGATCGGCGTGGTAGGCAGCCGCCTGCCACCCTATCCGGACACGCCTACAATGACCGAACAGGGCGCCGTCGGCGACTTCTACGACCTGCGCGCATTCACCACCTTCGCCGTACCAACCGGAACACCGCAGGATATCGTCCAGCGGATCTCGGAGCTGTTGATACAGGCCGGATCCGACTCCAAGGTCCAGCAGATGCTGACCAACTTCATTCTGAGTTCGCCTGCCAATCTTGAAACGACAGCCCGTGTTTTCAAGCGCGACAGCGATGTGATGCTCGGTATCCTGCGCGATCTTGGCGTCAAGCCATCGGAGTGATTACCGAGCGGCCGATGAGGCCGCCAGCGCAACAACGGACTATTTTCGATACACCGCGTTCGGATCGAACAGTCGGTCCGCATCGACAAACGACAGCTGCGTGCCGCCATCGCCCGTCGTCACTGCGCGGTAGAAGCACGACTGCCGGCCGGTGTGACAGGCCGCGCCGTGCTGCTCGACCCGAATCCAGATCGCGTCCTGATCGCAATCCATCCGCATCTCGACCACGCGCTGGGTGTGTCCGGAGCTCTCGCCCTTGCGCCACAGGCGCCCGCGCGAGCGGCTGAAGTACCAGGCCTCGCCGCTGGCGATGGTCTTGCGCAGTGCTTCGTCGTTCATGTGCGCGACCATCAGCACGTCGCCGGTCGCAGCATCGGTCGCCACGCAGGTCAGAAGACCCGACGCGTCGAATTTGGGCTGGAACGCCAGCCCTTCCTCGCGGTCGTTGATATCTGCGGATGTGGACACGGTGGGCCTCGCGAATTCCATAGCGTTTTCGAGCGAAGTGGATACCGGTTCGCGTGAAGAAAACGCGTCAAAATAAAGGAAAGCGAGGTTACCGGGCCGGTCCTCGCACCATGGACAGGAAACGCGCCTGCTCCGCCGGATTGTCGCGGAACATGCCGGTATAGCGGCTGGTGAAGGTCATCGCACCGTGCTTGGCGACGCCGCGCACCGACATGCAGGTATGCTCCGCCTCGATCACGACGGCAACGCCGCGGGGTTTTAGCACCTCGTCGATCGCGGCTGCGATCTGCGCGGTGAGATGCTCCTGCGTCTGCAGGCGGCGCGCGAAGATATCGGTCAGGCGCGCGAGCTTCGACAACCCCACGACCCGCTCGACCGGCGTATAGGCGATATGCGCCTTGCCGTAGAACGGCATCATGTGATGCTCGCATTGGGAGGTGAATTCGATGTCGCGGATCAGGACGAAATCGTCATAGCCCGCGGTTTCACCAAACGTGCGGTCGAGCACCTCGGCCGGGCACTGGTGATAGCCCTGGTAGAGTTCATCGAAGGCCTCGACGACCCGGCGCGGGGTGTCGAGCAAGCCCTCACGACCGGGGTTCTCGCCGATATAGCTGAGCAGCGTATGGACGGCCGCTTCGGCCTCGGCGCGCGACGGGCGCGGCTGATCGGCACGGACGGCGGCGGCCAGGAATTCGGCGGGATCGAGTTCGGCGGGACGGGTGTCCGGGGCCACGTCAGGGGATTTGACCTCAGTCTTGCTGGGACGAAGGGATTTGATCAATGCGTCCATGTCTTCTCCGTTCGACCGGTCCTTCAGACCGGAGTGTCACCGGGCAGACGGGGCGGCTTCGCCGCCGGACGCCTGAGTCCCCTTGAACCTAGCACCACCGGGGTAGAATTGGCTTCCAATCAGGCCGCCGTGGCAATATGGCCGGACTGTATTTCCGCCATGACCGTCCATATATAGGACGGTGAAACCCTGCCGCCAAGGGCGGTTCCGCCCACGGGCCCGAGACCTCGCTCCATGCTGAACGACATTTACAACAAGCGCATCATCGAGTTGGCCGGCAATATCCCCCGTCTGGGCCGCCTCCCCGACCCCGACGCCAGCGCCACCGCCCATTCCAAACTGTGCGGTTCCACCGTCAAGATCGACCTCAAGATGGACGGGCCGGTGGTTTCCGACTTCGCCCATGACGTGAAGGCCTGCGCCCTCGGACAGGCCTCCTCCTCCATCATGGCAAGCCATGTCATCGGCTCGACCGCGAGCGAGCTGCGCGAGTTGCGCGAGACCGTGCGCAAGATGCTGAAGGAAAACGGCCAGCCGCCGCAGGGCAAATGGGCCGACATCGCGCTGCTGGAGCCGGTGCGCGACTACAAGGCCCGCCACGCCTCGACCATGCTGACCTTCGATGCCGTGGTCGATGCCATCGGCCAGATCGAGGCCAGGGCGAAGCAGCCGGCGTAGGCGCAGCAGAAAACCCTCTCCGTCATTCCGGGGCACGCGAAGCGTGAACCTCAGATGCGCATTGCGCATCGGGGAATCTCGAGATTCCGGGTTCGATGCTGCGCATCGCCGCGGAATGACGGCTGGTATTGAAGCTACTTCTGCGGCTGAGTCTGCGCCGGCGCGGCGGTGCCACCGGTGGGAACCGCAGCTTCGGCGGTCTTGGTCGACTTCGCCGGATGCACGGGCGCCTGCTCTTCGACCGCGGAGCTGACGAAGCGATCCTGCGTCGGCTTGGACTTCAGTTCGGCAACCGGCGTCGATGAGTCACGCGGCAGCACGTCGGCCGCGGCGTCAGTCGTGATGAGGTTGGTCAGCCGCAATTCGGCGGCCGACAATTTGTGCAGATCTTCCCACGGCGGCACGCTGAGCGCGAGCGACAACAGATCGCCGGTTCCGCCCATGTCGAAGGTGAACTTGGCGAGCCGGCCGATGTCACGCTCCACGATCATCAGGTCCTGCGCGGTGTAGCTTGCCGCCTTGGCGTCGTCGGCGCGATCGCCCATCCAGATCTGATGCACGCGGACATGGGAGGCCGGCGACACATAACGCGTCTTGCCGGACAGCAGCAGGAACACGCACATCGACTCGCAATAGGCTTCCGGAACGACATGAACGCGTTCGCCCTGCGCCGTCTGCGTGCGCACGGTGGTGCCGACCGTCGTCAGCGCGCCGAGGGCACGGAACCTGCGGCCGAGCGCAATGGAATCGTTGACCGAACCGCCGCTGGAATCGAGCACGATGGTGGCGCCGCCAAGCTGGCGATCGCGCGCGAACTCTTCGAATGCTTTGGGACTGTCCGCGGTGACGATGCCGACGGCGGAGACCCAGCCCTTGCAGTCCGGCTGGCATGCGACCCACTTGAAGTGCATCGGCAGTTTGCGTTCTTCGAGGGACACGCCGGCGTGCGCCGAGTTGACCGGCGTCGTGATCTCGCCAGGCAATGCGATACAAAGGGCGGTGGCACCGAGCAGCGCCAGGCCGCGAATTTTAGCCGACGTCACAAACCTCAATTTGGTTCCTTCCCCCAAGCCCTAACGGCGAGCAACGGCAATGGCCCCACTTCAACGCCACATGATTCTGTCATGCTGGCGTTATGAAAAAGGTAACCGTGCGCCTTGCGAGCGTCCATAGTACCTTTGCTGCATCGCCAATAAACCATCGGATAATTTCCAACTGTGGCGTAAATATCTGCGTATGTTCAGTTCCTTACCGTGGAACCCCGCAAGAGTACGGAGATCATTCGGGCAAGCCATATGGAACAGTCATTCATGCCGTCATCACAGTGCACAAAATCACATTGCACCAAATCACACTGCATGGATTGTGCCACGACGGTCCGGCGCCTGCCCCGCAACGCGGGGCGCGGCCTGATCTGGATTTATCGTCACACGCTGTCGCCGCTGGTCGGCTACAACTGCCGGCATTTGCCGACCTGCTCGGTCTATGGCGACGAGGCCATCGAGCGCTTCGGTCTTTGGGGCGGGGGATGGATGACGCTGGCGCGGATATTACGCTGTCAGCCCTGGGGCACGTCCGGCATCGACAACGTCCCGATCGTAAAACCGCCGGACGCGCGATGGTATCTGCCGTGGCGCTACGGCCGATGGCGGGGCGTCAACGCGCCGTAGCGCTGCGTGATGAGTGAACACGACACATTGAAATCAAGCCGAACGAGCTAGCGCCAGAAGAAGAACCCGCCTCTCGGCTGCGGTTCGATCGGCGCCGGCGGACGCGGCTTTCTGGGACGCGGCGGCGGCGGTGGTGGCGGCTCGGCCGATGACGTCTCCTGGCTGCCAGAGCCGTCGTCGGGCAACCTGACCGACAGCAGCAGGTTGGATTCATGCGTGCGCCAGCGATAGCCGATACCGAAATCCATCGGCTGCGCGCGCCTGAACAGCTCGGCATAGGATTGCTGATATCGTCCAGGGAACTCGTCGATCGGGCCGGCATAACGGCCGAACGGAAAGAAGCGCCATTTCTTCGGGCTGTAGTAGTGAAGCGG
Source organism: Bradyrhizobium sp. JYMT SZCCT0428 (assembly GCF_018131075.1). Classification (GTDB taxonomy): domain Bacteria; phylum Pseudomonadota; class Alphaproteobacteria; order Rhizobiales; family Xanthobacteraceae; genus Bradyrhizobium. The sequence continues at coordinate 56,598 of NZ_JAFCLS010000029.1, forward strand.
AACGCCGGAATCGTCCTGGATGATGGTGGCGCTGTTGGCGAGGATGTAATCACGTACCGTGGTGAAATTGCCAAAGTGCAGCAAATAGGACGCGCTCTTGATCAGGCTGTTGCCGGGCGCCAGCGTCGAACAGAACTTCAGGAAGCCCGTGACCTTGACGCCGGAATTGGAAAGATCGGTCGAGAAATAATACAGCGTCTTTTCCGCGCCGTCGCTGCCGGCGAAGACGATGCGCGTGCCGCGCACCGCGTTCGGCCCGGGGTTCTCGTTGCCGAAATACGCCGCGCCCTTGTCGTCCAGCGCCACCGGCGTGACGCTGCGGATGGTCTTGCCCGAGCGCGCCAGGAACACATAGAGGACCGGCAAGGTGCCGTTGATCTGGCCGGCACTCAGATCGGTCTTCATCTGCTTGGTGATGAAGAAGCTGAAGCTCAGGATCGAACTCAGCGAACGTTCCACGCTGTGGAGCGCGGCGCCGACGCCGCCGCGCGGCAGTCTCGTCAGATCCGGCACCGAGCCCGGCGGCTCGAGCGCGCTCAGCACATAGGTCGACGCCTTTGAGTAGAACGCGTTGGCATAGAGGAAGTCCGGCCCCGAGAACATGTAGAACATGGTCGGCCGCGGCGCCGCCAGATTGCTGTCCGCCCAGGCGCGGATCTTCGACAATTGCCGTTGCTCGAGCTGCGCGAACGCATTGTCGAAGAATTTGGCGTGGCGCTGCCAGGCCGGCTCCCTGGTCAGCGGCATCAGCGGCGAGTCGGCCGAGGGCATCATGCCGGCGAGAAACCTGGCGGTATCGTCGGCGGTTGCCGGGTCGGCGGCACGCGCGGGCAACATCACCACGATCAACATCGCGGCCACCAGCACTACGATTCTCAACGAGGCAATTCTCACCGCGGCAATTTTCAACGAGGCAATTTTCAACGAGGCGTGCATCTTCATTCGCTGCCCGCAGACGCGGCCACCGGGCCCGGATCGGCCCGCTTTCGGAAAACGGCGTAAATCAGAAGCCCTGAAAGCATGATCAAAACACCAAGGAACACCCGCAGCGGTTGTTCGGTCAAAAGATAGTACATCATGAAGCCGGTCACGAGCAGGAATACCAGCGGGGTGACCGGGTATCCCCAGGCGCGATAGGGTCGCGGCAGGTCGGGATGCGTGATGCGCAGCTTGATGACGCCGAGCACGGTGAAGAACGAACAGAACAACAATGCGAACTGGATGAATTCGAGCACGGCTTCAAAACTGCGCGTGAACAGCATCAGGCTCGCCACCGTCAGCTGAAAGAGAATGGCCCAGGCCGGCGCGCCGCCGGTCGACCGGCGCGCGAACGGGCGCAGCACCGGAATGTCCTCGCCCATGGTCATCATCACGCGCGGTCCGATCCACATCATCGCGCTGATCGAGGAGATCAGCCCGAAGCAGATCATCGCGCCGACGATGCGGCCGCCGAACTCGCCGAAGATGTAACTGCCGGAGACGCGGGCAACGTCGAGCTGGCCCGCCAGCTTGTCGATCGGCGCCGAGTGCAGGAACACCGCGTTCAGCGCCACATACAGCACCAGCACGATCAGCGTCCCCGTCAGCATCGCGCGCGGCACGTTGCGCTCCGGATCGTGCACCTCGCCGATGATGTAGGTCGCCGCATTCCAGCCCGAGAACGAATACATCACGAACACCAGGCTGATCGCGAACGGCGCGCTGACGATGTGGGAGAAGTCGGACGCCGACGGCGCGAACGACAACGGCTGTGGCGTCGCCATCAGAAATCCGGCGACCAGGAAGGCCACGATCAGCAGCACCTTGAGGATGGTCGCGATCAACTGGAAGGTGCTGGAGTGCCTGACGCCGGTGAGCTGCACCAGCGACACCAGCCAGACCACGCCGATGGCGAGTGCCAGCGGTGGCGCGTCCGGAAAGACCGATTTGCCGTATTCGCCGAACGCCATCGCGGCGAGTGCGACGGGCGCCGCAAAACCGACCGTCGCCGACACCCAGCCCGCCACAAAACCGAAGGCCGGGTGAAAGGCGCGGCCGAGAAAGTTGTACTCGCCGCTCGAGCGCGGAAACATCGCCCCGAGCTCGCTATAGGCAAACACCCCGCACAGCGCGACGATACCGCCGACGGTCCACAGCAACAGGATCGAGAAGCCGGAAGGGATGTCCTTGACCTGAAATCCCAGGCTGGTGAAGACGCCAACGCCGACCATGTCGGCAACGACGATGGAGATCGCTACCACGACCGAAATGGTCGAGCCGCCGCCGGGACGCGGGCCGGACCATGCCGCGCTGCCCGTTTCTGATGCCGCCATTTCGACCGTACCTTCAGCGCCGCACGCCTGAACCCTCATGGTGCAGGCTGGCGCCGCCCAATTCAAGCAGCGTTAACAACGATTTAAATCAGGCAGAGATTTGGGTATCCAGATACCCAACGATCTCTTCGGCCTTTGCAGTGCACCCCGACATTGCGAAAACAAGATGGCGGGGGCTCACAATCAGGACACGATTGGATGGTCTCCTCGGGACTTCCGGATGTGGGGAGCTTTCTCCGGAAGCTTAACGTCGCCTAAACACGATCGAGGTACGCCGGTTAACGGTGGATCTTGGGTGGTTCTCAGGTGGTCCTTGGGGCACGGGGTGGATGGTCGGAGCGGATCCGAAATTCCAGATAGATCATCGCGCGAACCGGGTGATTTCCCCGGCGACGCAGCGCCATGCTCAGCCCCGGCATGCCCATCCTCGTCGTTGGCGCTGGGTCGCCGTCGCTTCGCTTTTTGCACCCCTGTCCTTTGTCCTAGTTCAATGCGGCAAGGCGCCCAGCGCGGACATGCTGGCAGCGAACGCCCACGCCACCGCCGGCGACAGTTTTGAAGACCGCTTCCCGCAGCCGCGATTCGCCGACCGTTTCCCGACCGCCAGCGAAAGCCTACAACAGGTACAGCAGCAAGTTGCGTTGGCCCCGGCGCAACGCAAGGTGCGAACCGAGCCGGTCAGGGTCGCCTCGCTCAATCCCACGCTGACGCTTCCGCGCCAGAGCGAGCGCGAAGAACTGACCACGCTGGTCAGCATGAAATCCTCCGCCTTCCCCTATTTCGGCACCAATCCGCGCTCCGAGGCGCCGTTCCTCAACATCACCAAGGGCGATCGCAAGGGCCATCGCAGCTATGGCGGCCGGGTCTATTGGCAGGATGAGACCTACAATGACAGCCGCGTGCTGGTGCACGTCCCCGAGACCTTCGACGTCCGCAAGCCCGGCGTGATCGTGGTGTTCTTCCACGGCAACGGCGCGACGCTGGAACGCGATGTCCGCGACCGCCAATTGGTGCCGCAGCAGATTTCGGATTCCGGTGTGAACGCCGTGCTGCTGGCGCCGCAGCTGGCGGTGAACGCCGCCGATTCCAGCGCCGGCAAGTTCTGGCAGCCCGGCGGCTTCAAACGCTTCATGGACGAGTCGGCGACCCACCTCGCCCGCCTCACCGGCGATCCGAAATCGGCGCAGGCGTTCGCCAACATGCCGATCGTAATTGTCGGCTATAGCGGCGGCTTCCTGCCGACCGCCTGGAGCCTCGACGTCGGTGGCGCGACCAACCGCGTCCGCGGCGTGTTCCTGCTCGACGCCGTCTATGGCGAACTCGACAAGTTCGCCAGCTGGATCGCGAACAACCGCTCCGGCTTCTTCGTCAGCTCCTACACCCGCTACACCAAGCGCCGGGACCAGGAACTGATGTCGATGCTGCGCGACAAGGGAATCACCGTCACCGAGAACATGGACGGGCCGCTGCGGCCCGGCAGCGTCGTGTTCGTGCAGACGCGGGACGGCATCACCCATCGCAGCTACGTCACGCAGGCCTGGACCGAGCATCCGGTCAAGGACGTGCTGGTCAAGATGGCGGCTTCGCCACAGCTGACCCGGATCGCCAGCGCGCCGTCACCCGCGAACCGGTAATCGGTCGCAGCTTTGCGCTGACATCACTTCCACCTTCCCATCATACCGCTGAATTCCGCTGATCGAATTGTGATGTTGATGGCCCGACGATTTAGGGCGTGCAGCATTGTTTGGCATGGGCTCGAGCCATAGGGTGTAGCCATTGGGGAATACAACTTCCGGGGATGGATTTTGCAAGAAGGCTTATGCAAGGTTGAATTTCATACGGTTCATGGAACCGGCACCGGCGTGATTTACGCCTGCGGCGGCAAGCTTCGGGGTGGCAATTCGGCATTCGCGTTCATCGGCAATTACACCGACAAGGGCGACGGCATTCAGGTCAAGATCAGCACGCAACGCCACAACCCCGATCCTGCCTTCAAGCCGCTGTTCGGGACCGACATGGTCACGCTGACGCTGAAGGGGGCCGACAACGGCAGCATGATCGACTTCGAAGGCACCGCCCTGCAATTGCCTGGCGTCACCTTCAAGGCCGTGCTGACGCGGATGGCGGATTAGCGTCCCTCTTTAGGCTCCCTCTTGCGGGTCACCTGTTCACGAAGAAAAAGTCGTCGCGTCCGGGTAGCGAACCATATGTGTACGGCTCCTGCCGTCCGGCGGTCGCCTCCATCACGTCATCGCGGACGAGGCGGAACAGCTTGTTGATCTCGACGCCCGGCGTCGCGATCCGCTGCACGACCGCGACGGCAAACGGCGAATAGTCCCCTCGCCGTCCAGCGCGGTCTCGCCATGCTTGGCCGCGTAGACCACCAGCGATGCGCCCTGCACCTTGACCTCGCCGAGCCCGCGGCCGACCGACCGCGTCTTCGCGCCGCGCGTGTCGCCTTCGTTCGAAGCCGGCGCCGGCGCGGCGGCAGCCGTCGGCGAAGTTGCCGTTGATGCATTCGCAAACGGATTGTCCCGGCAGGCATCGAGCATCACGAGCTTGAGCTTCTTGGCGCCGTCGATGGCCGCCATCACCTGATCCAGCGGCATGGCCTCGAACAGGGCGTCGCGGCCGGATGCCAGTTTGGCATCGACCGGTATCAGGTAATTGACGCCATTCACCTCGATTCCGTGGCCGGCATAATAGACCATCGCCCAGTCGGACTTGTCGGCGGCCGCCGCGAACGTGCGCAGCGCCTCGGTCATCTTCTCGCGCGTGACGCCGATGGCGACCGTGACGCTGTCGAAGCCGATCGCGCGCAACGTGCTCGCAATTTTTTCCGCGTCACGGCCCGGGTTCTCGAGCGCCCTTACCGATTTATAGGCGGAATTGCCGATGATCAGCGCGGCCCGGCGGCCTTGTTTTGCCGCCGTCGCCTTGGCCGCTGCCGGCGCCACGACGGGGACGGCAACGGGCGGGGTCGGCACCGAATTCGTCGAGGCCGCCCTGATGGGGACCGGAAGGATGGTCGGCTGCGGCACACCGGAGGAAAGCGCCGCAAGACGCGCCTCGGCCGTTTCACGCGCGGATTTCGACAGGTCGCCCCGGCCGGAATTCTCGCTGATCGACAGCGCCGTTCGGAACTCGGATTTCGCGCGCTCGAGATCGCCGGTGCGTTCGAACGTCAGTCCGCGGCCGGTGAGCGCCGGCGCGAAGTCCGGTTCGATCCGGACAGCCTGGTTGAAGTCGGAAAGCGCCCGGTCGTATTCGCCCATGTAACGCAGCGTCTCGCCGCGCAGCGTCAGGCCAAGGGCGATGCCGGGGCCGCCGGCGTAAAGCTCGATGGCGCGGTCCTGGTCCTGCAACGCACGCTCGAGGTTTCCGGTGCGACGCCAGGCATCGCCGCGATTGGCATAATATTTGGCGTTCTTGGGCGCAAGCTTGATCGCAACGCCGAAATCGGCGGCCGCCTTTTCATACTCCCCCATCGTCTTCAGGATCAGCGCCCGGTTGTTGTAGGCCGAGGCGCGATAGGGGTCATTGTTGATCAGGGAGATCGACTTGTTGATATCGGCAAGCGCCGCCGCGTAGTCCCCCTTGTCGCTGAGCATGTTGGCCCGCTGGTTATAGACCGCGGGATCGCGGGGCAGAATCGCAGCGGCTTCGTTCAGCACCTCGATGCCGCGATCGAAATCGCCCTTGCAGTGCTGCCAGTAGTACGAGATCCACAAATGCAGATCGTAATAGGCAGAGCTCTTCCTGGAGGGCGAGACGTCCTTGGCGCGCATCAGGTCGGCAAAGCCCGCGTCGCATTTCTTCTGGTTGAGGAGGCTCTGCGCGCGGTACGACAGCGCCAGCGCCAGCTTCGCCGGGGACCGGCTGGAATCGATCAGGATCGTGCAGGCGGCAACACGGTCATCCAGTTCGCTGTTGCTCTTCAGCGGACCGACCTTGCAGCCGCTTGGCTGCTCGCGAGCGATCGCATTGTCCGGCGATGCCAGCCCCACGGCCGCGAACTGAAGCGCCGCTAAAGCGGCATAGGCCGCGGTATTGCCTACCCTCACGATGCCCCCTCGGATTCCCCACGGGCGAGAGAAGCACGCGAACCTGGTCTTGTCACGATGGCGCCGTGTGGAACTTTGGCGTCGTGCCCGCTTGCATCTCACGCGTCAGCGCGACGCGACGCCGTCACGCGCGCCGATCGCCTGCACGGTGGTTTTCGGCGGCGGACAGGTCGCCAGCAAGAGACCTCACAGGAGCGGGATACGTGTCATCGCAGGGATCGGGCCGCCGATTTTCTTGATATTGCCCGATTGCAGGAGCCGAATCCCCTGCTATACCGCCTGTTCCCGCTTACCTGCGCTCGTTCGCAGGAGTGAGCTCAAGGAGACGCCAATGCCTGACAGCAATGCACCCGCACCGGGATTCCAATTTGGCCTTGCGAACTTGAAACCGGCCGAACCCGTGCAAAAAATCACCCTCACCTTCCCCGATGGCGCCAGGCGCGAATTTCCTCAAGGTATTACCGGGCTCGAGATCGCCAAGGGCATCTCGCCGTCGCTGGCCAAGCGCACGGTCGCGATGGCGCTCGATGGCGTGGTCGCCGACCTCAACGATCCGATCTCGGGCGATGCCAGGATCGAGTTCGTCAACCGCGACGACCCCCGCGCGCTGGAACTGATCCGGCATGACGCCGCCCACGTGCTCGCCGAAGCGGTGCAGTCGCTGTGGCCGGGCACGCAGGTCACCATCGGCCCGGTGATCGAGAACGGCTTCTATTACGACTTCTTCCGCAACGAGCCGTTCACGCCGGAAGATTTCGCCGCGATCGAAAAGAAGATGCGCGAGATCGTCGCGCGCGACCAACCCTTCACCAAGGAAGTCTGGTCGCGCGAGAAGACCAAACAGGTGTTCCGCGACAAGGGCGAAGCCTTCAAGGTCGAACTGGTCGACGCCATTCCCGGCGACGAGCCGATCAAGATCTATTTCCAGGGCGACTGGTTCGATCTCTGCCGCGGGCCGCACATGACCTCGACCGGCAAGGTCGGCAATGCGTTCAAGCTGATGAAGGTCGCGGGCGCCTATTGGCGCGGCGACAGCAACAACCCGATGCTCACGCGCATCTACGGCACGGCATTCGCGAAGCAGGAAGACCTCGACCTCTATCTGAAGCAGATCGAGGAGGCCGAGAAGCGCGATCACCGCAAGCTCGGCCGCGAGCTCGACCTGTTTCACTTCCAGGAGGAAGGCCCCGGCGTGGTGTTCTGGCACCCGAAGGGCTGGACGGTGTTCCAGGCGCTGATCGCCTATATGCGCCGCCGCCTGACCGGCGACTACAGCGAGGTCAACGCGCCGCAGATCCTCGACAAGGTGCTGTGGGAGACATCAGGCCATTGGGACTGGTACCGCGAGAACATGTTCGCGGCGCAATCCGCCGGCGACGAGGCCGAGGACAAGCGCTGGTTTGCGCTCAAACCGATGAACTGTCCGGGCCATGTGCAGATCTTCAAGCACGGCCTAAAGAGCTACCGCGACTTGCCGCTGCGGCTCGCCGAATTCGGCGTGGTGCACCGCTATGAGCCGTCGGGCGCGATGCACGGCCTGATGCGCGTGCGCGGTTTTACGCAGGACGACGCGCATGTGTTCTGCACCGAAGCGCAGCTCGCCGACGAGTGCCTCAAGATCAACGACCTGATCCTGTCGACCTATGCGGATTTCGGCTTCGAGGGTGAGCTGACCATAAAGCTCTCGACCAAGCCGGAGAAGCGCGTCGGCACCGACGAGATGTGGGATCACGCCGAGCGCGTGATGGCCACCGTGCTGTCGGAAATCCAGGCCAGCGGCAGCAACCGCATCAAGACCGCGATCAATCCCGGCGAAGGCGCGTTCTACGGACCAAAGTTCGAATATGTGCTGCGCGACGCCATCGGCCGCGACTGGCAGTGCGGCACCACGCAGGTCGACTTCAACCTGCCGGAGCGGTTCGGCGCGTTCTACATCGATGCCGACGGCTCCAAGAAGGTGCCGGTCATGGTACACCGCGCGATCTGCGGCTCGATGGAACGCTTCATCGGCATCCTGATCGAGCATTTCGCCGGCAACTTCCCGCTCTGGCTGGCGCCGGTGCAGGCCGTCGTCACCACGATTACTTCCGAAGGCGACGAATACGCCAAGGTGGTCGCCGCCGCGGCGCGGCGCGCGGGCCTGCGCGTAGAGATCGACCTGCGCAACGAGAAGATCAACTACAAGGTCCGCGAGCACTCGCTGGCGAAGATCCCCGCGCTCCTCGTCGTCGGCAAGAAGGAAGCCGAGAGCCATTCGGTCTCGGTCCGCCGGCTCGGCAGCGAAGGCCAGAAGGTGATGCCGACCGACGAGGCGCTGGCGGCGCTGGTCGAGGAAGCCACCCCGCCGGACGTCAAGCGCGCCAGGCTCGAGACCTGATGACCGACGAGCAGGAGCTTCCCGCCTTTCCGATCCGGGCTTACCAGCTGATCCCGGATCCCAACCGGCCAACGGTGGTCGCGCTGGCGATCGAAACCGAGCAGGGACACAGCCTGTTCCTGGCCACGCGGGAGATCCTGGAAGACCTCGGGAAGGATCTTCTGGAACGGGCGGCGAAGATGCCGCCCCGCAAGCCTTAAGGCTCGTCACAATCGATCTAAACTGGCTTTCGGTGGCCTCCTTGCCTCCCTATCTGCGTGGTAGGCCATTGCCCAATCCTGTCCGACGAAAGAGATGCTCGTGCCCGATGCCCTTGAACTGCTAAAACTCCGCCGCTCCATCAAACCGCGCGAGATGAGCGGCCCCGGCCCCTCGGCCGACGAACTCGACACCATCCTGACCATCGGTTCGCGCGTGCCCGATCACGGCAAGCTGACGCCGTGGCGCTTCATCGTGTTCGAAGGCGACGCCCGCGCTCGCGCCGGCGACGTCATCGCAGCCGTGTTCGCGCGGAAGAATCCGGGCGCGCCGGCAGCCGATATCGAGATGGAGAAGCGCCGGCTGATGGACGCGCCGCTGGTCATCGCCGTGGTGAGTTTTGTGAAGCCGCACCCCAAGGTGCCGGCGTGGGAACAGGAATTGTCCGCCGGCGCCAGCGCCATGAACATCGTCACCGCGGCGACCGCGCTCGGCTACGGCGCCAACTGGCTGACCGGCTGGTTCGCGTTCGACCGCGACGTGCTCGAAGGGCTCGGCGTGAAGCCGGATGAGAAACTTGCCGGCTTCATCCATATCGGCACGCCGTCAAAACCCGCCGAGGACCGCCCTCGCCCGGCGCTGTCGGATATCGTGACGCGGTTTTAGGAGTCATCGGCCGGAGCCATCTCCGTTTCAGTTGAATCGGAACGGGTCCAATTTTCGGATTCAAATTTCAAACAGCCACTCCCGTCATTGCGAGCGCAGCGAAGCAATCCATTCTTTCTTTGCGTGGCGTCATGGATTGCTTCGCTGCGCTCGCAATGACGGAAGATACACTTTCGCATTCTCGCGGCGCATTGCGCCCGAGGTTTGCAATTAACTTCCTTGCCCTCGAAATCAGAGGGCGCAGGGAATGCCGGATGCGCGCTGCACCCGCGGTCTCGTGTGCGATTGTGCATAAGAATGCTGCACACGAGCATACAGGGCAGCGGAGAGCATCCGACATTCCCTGCGCAATGGCTTTACAGCTTATGGCGCGCTCTCCCCGGTGAGACGGTCTCTATTGCCACCGTCGTCCCTCGGAAGCGTTAGCTCCCGCAGGACTTGACGCCGTTACGGGCGCCAGGACCACACGCTTTCGCCGTACGCGTCAGCCGCGACCGTCAATCGCAACTTCAGCGTCCACCGCATCCCCGTCCCTCGTCGTGACGACGGCCGACGCCCCTCTTGATAGGACGGGATGGCGATAGATGCGCACTGATTTGGGCCGATTGGCAACAGGAATATTTTTGATTTTCGGAATCTTTTGACTTGACATGATTTCCGTAAATCAGAACTGATTTGCCCGTCGGGTTGATTTGTCGCGCGCAGACCGCAAGATTGCGCTTGCAAGCAAGGCGACGCAACTCGCAGTGAATGCGGGATGAACTTATTGATCCGAACAACCAGCGGACGTCCGCTTTATGACGCTATCGGTGAAGGACGCCGGGCCAACTGTGGCGGCCTTTGTTCGGCGATCAGAGCAAAATTGATCGAGCGGGATCGGCGAAGCCGTTCATACTCAAACCATGGCCTTGGGGCCTTGGAAGCAACACTGCTGACCCGTAAAGAGTTGCCTCCTGCTTATGGTCGCTAACGCGGCTGTAAATAGCTCTGCGCCGACGATGCCCGCCGCCCATGGCGCCCGGTTGATTGCACTGGGTTACATGGTCGATCTTACCGGTCGGCTGCATATGCGCCTGAAGCCGCGACTTCTCAAACGGTTGAGGAACGATCCGTGCTGCGGGCGGTTTAACGCACACTGCAACATTTGTCGGGTGGCCGACGTTTCGTGCAGGCACCCATGGTGTGAGCATGACCCCGATGAACCGATTAAGCCGGCTTCCGACCTCCGTCAGGCGAAACCGGAACGTTGCAGCGGGACATTCCTATGCGGTGGCCGCAGTTGTTGCGGCAGGAGCGCTGGCGGCGACCGCGCTTCTGAACCGTCATCTGGCGAAGAAGGCAGAGCACGACAATCCGCCGGCCGGCCAGTTCCTCGATGTGGACGGTGTCCGTCTGCACTACGTGGAAAGAGGTTCGGGTGAGCCGCTGGTGCTTCTGCATGGCAACGGCAGCATGATCCAGGATTTCGAATCCAGTGGGCTGGTCGACCTAGCCGCCAAGAGCTACAGGGTCATCATCATCGACCGTCCCGGGTTCGGCCACAGCAGCCGACCGCGCAATGTCGTGTGGACGCCCGATGCCCAAGCCCAATTGATCCGGCGCGCGCTCGAGCGGCTCGGCGTGTCACAGGCAATCGTACTCGGGCACTCCTGGGGTGCATCGGTGGCGGTCGCCCTGGCTCTCAAGTTTCCCGACATGGTGCGCGGCCTGGTTCTCGCCTCGGGCTACTACTATCCCACCCTGCGTCCCGACGTCGTGGCCCTGTCCGCCCCGGCTGTCCCCGTTGTGGGTGATATCATGGGCCACACGCTGTCGCCCATGATCAGCAGGCTGATGTGGCCGCTCATGATGGCGAAGATCTTCGGACCCAAGTCGGCGCCTGCCAAGTTCCAGCAGTTCCCGAAGGAGATGGCGCTTCGTCCTTCGCAGATCCGCGCTTCGGCCGCCGAGTCGGCGCTCATGATTCCGGACGCCTTCCATTTCGAGGACAAGTATGCCGAGCTCAAAATGCCAGTCGTCATCATCGCCGGCGAAAACGACCGGCTGATCGACATCGACAAACAATCGGCCCGGTTGCATTCCGACGTTTCGCAGAGCGCGTTTCACCGCGTTCCTCGAACCGGCCACATGATTCACCAGACAGCGACGGGCGAGGTGATGGCTGCGATAAACGAAGTTGCCGGCAGCGGCCTTTAGGCCGCAATCAGTTGACGAAGGGTTTCGGTGATTTCGGCAGGGCTGTAAGGTTTTGGCAAAAAACGGCTGCCCTCCGGCAAATCACCGATACCAAGTTTGGCTCGGCCTGAAGTGGCCACGATCAAAATCGGAGGCCAACGGTCCCGAACCGCGGCAACAAGCTTGAGACCATCCATGCTGCCCGGCATCTGGATATCGGTGAATACGACAGTGATGTCCAAGCGACGTTCAAGAATTGCAATGGCTTCATCTGCGCTCGCCGCTTCGACGGCTTCAAATCCTGCCTCTTCGATCATTTCGACGGCGTTTAACCGGATCAGCAATTCATCTTCAACGATAAGGATGACCGCACGTTTCGCATCTGAAATCATCGGTCTTTTTTCCACTAATGAGCGTCGGCGTTACACCATGATCTATGTCGGGAGCCGAACATATATTCGAACCATTTGAGGTCGACGGAGTTGGTTCCGATGGCTGCGATTTCGCAGATCATCCCGAATTTCTAACTCGGCATGTGCAGCCGGGATCGTCGTTGGCGCCGGTCTAATCGACCGAGCCCGACAAAGTTCACATCGCTTGGGAAAAAACATGGAAGCGCAAGGTGATAGCCTGGTTGAGGCGGTGCCTCTTCCGACGTTCTCCAAGAGCCCCCTGGAGAAGTCGGGCCTGCCAGTTTGGGATGTGGAACAATTACGTTTGGCTGTTGCTGCTGCGGGGGTCGCGTTGTGGTCCTGGAACGTGGATACCAATCGATTCACGATGGACGAAAGAGCTTTCGATCTTTGGGGCGTCCCGCTCAGTGGATCCGTGACGTTTGACGACCTTTCTTCGCATGTTCATCCGGCGGACCGCGACAGGGTGAAAGCGGCATTCGCGGCCACGCGCGCCATCATCGGCGCTTATGAAATCGACTTCCGCATCATGGTCGGCGAGGAGGTCAGGTGGGTGTCGGCCCGAGGCCAGGGCAACGATGCGGATATCGTCGGTCGCATCATGTACGGGATTTTCCTGGACGTCACCGGACGTAAGCAAGCCGAGGAAGGTCATGAGTTGCTGGCGGGGGAGATGAGCCACCGGGTGAAAAATCTACTAGCCATTGCATCCGGTCTCACGGCCATTACTTCGCGGTCCGCCAAGACGACGGCCGAAATGGCGAAAGAACTGACGCATCGGCTGACCGCGTTAGGTCGCGCCCATGATCTTGTTCGTCCGCTTCCGGGTCAGGGAGGAAAAGCCGCACTTCTTGGTGACCTGTTGACGGTACTGCTTGCACCATATGACGACATGGGAGCATTCAGCGGTCGCGTCCGGGTCTCAGTCCCTCGCATGGGCGTGGGCGAGCAGGCGGCTACAACACTCGCCCTCGTTGTCCATGAACTCGCCACCAATTCGCTGAAGTATGGCGCTCTGTCGTCACCAACCGGCACACTGGATATCGCCTGCGCCGCCCATGATACGGACGTACTAATAGTCTGGACTGAACGTGGCGGCCCGCCAGTCGCCGCCCCCGCTAGTGAGGGGGGATATGGAAGCAAAATGCTCAACCGTGCCATGACAATCCAGCTTGGCGGCTCAATTTCCTGCGATTGGAGCGCGGAGGGCATTATCGTGACGCTTCACATGACCAAAGACCGGCTCAAGGCCTGACGTCAGCTTTGGGTCCAGACTGTGTAAAAACGATCCTGGGCTTGAACTGAAGGCGCCGCCAATGGAAGCGATCCACCTCGATGGAGGTTCTCACCGGTTTGCGCCGGAAGAAACGCAGCGCGTCGGAAGGCGCATCGCTCATTGTGCTATGACTCGCTCCGAATTCAGGATTTGGATCATCTCGGGTCAAAATCCGACATTCAGCAACTCTCCTGATCCGCGTTATTTCGACTTGGCGGTTTGTGGTGTGAGTGCGCGCTTCATAGTGGCGTACATCCTCAACTGTGCGGCGTTACGAAGTGCATTCTGTCTCGCCTCTCCTTCAGGCAATTGATGTGCCTCGCTGGCGCGCGCGTCTGCCTGCTCATCCAGATGGTCCGCCGTCAAGAATGTAACCTTGGTCTTGTTACGCATGCGGGCCTCAATTCGATAAGTCCAAATCGTTGTCAAACCAATCCAGGCGTTCCGATTGCGGCAGGCTGCATAGGACCTGCATTTGATGGATGTGGCCGCAGTCCGTACAGCACAGCATCCAGTGCTCGTATCCTGGTCCCGAAGGCGTGATTCGCCGCACGGTGGTAGCGCCCCGGCAACGGTGGCATCGGGAGCTTGAAAGGACCCGGGATGGCGAAAGGGCAATTTGAGCGGCCATTTTTGATCTTCCGCGAGATTGCAAAAGTTTACTCCGGGGGTTTAAGCTCGCCGCCAAGCCACCCTGTCACGTCGCCGCTCATGGGGTCGCTGACCACCAAGGTTCGCTGGACACGATCGCATCTAGGGCACTCGAACGTGCGGAGTTCGTAACCCGCTGGGCCGGACGCAATGCCAGTCAGGTTCGTGCGGGTCTGGCAGTGCTGACAGCGCAGGCGCTCGAGTGCGCTAAGCGGCGGACCGGTTGGAAGCGCATGGGCGCCGGGCATGTAAGGCATCCCTTTTGGATCAGACGGATGCACGACACGTTGCCGGACACCGGCTCTGACGGGGTGATTCTGGCCCCCTGGAAACTGGTCCGCTGGTCAATATTGACCACAACACACGATTTTCAATATTTAGGTTTCGCCGGTCCAATGGAGGGGCTTGTGAAGTCTGCAAAGCGAAAGTTCGATCCCCAGGCTTTTCTAGCCAAAGTCGGGACCGGGAAAACGATACAGAAGTATCGTAAAAACCGGATCATCTACGCTCAAGGCGAAGAAGCTGACCGGATTTTTTACATCCAATCGGGCAAGGTCAAGGTGACCGTTGTTTCCGAGCAGGGCAAAGAAGCGGTCGTCAGCATTTTGGACCCTGCGCAGTTTTTCGGCGAGGGATGCCTGAACGGTCAGGCGTTCCGCGTTGGAACCGCGAGGGCGTTGGAGGAGTGCGTTATCACCTCAATAACGCGGAAGGCGATGCTGGGGGCGCTCCGCAAGGAGCCCAGATTTTCAGAACTTTTCGTGACTTTCCTGGTGACCCGGAGCAACCGCATTGAAGAGGATTTGATCGACCAGCTCTTCAATTCGAGCGAGAAGCGGCTCGCACGTCTGCTTCTTTTGCTGGCCAATTTCGGGAAAAATGAAAAGCCGACGCCAATCGATGCTTCAATCAATCAAGGAACGTTGGCGGAAATGATCGGAACAACCAGATCCCGGGTGAGCTACTTCCTGAACAAATTTCGCAAGCTGGGATTGATCAGCTACAATGGAAAGATCGAGGTGCACCGCTCTTTGCTGAACGCAGTCTTGTATGAGAAGCCTCAGCTACAAAGAGCTGACGAGCCATCCCAATAGGCTCTAAATGGCGGATTACGCCTTCAACGAAGCAAGCGATCAGCGCGCTACGACCTCGACCTCGCCGTCAACGCCGTTCACCACGTTGAACGGGCGCTCGAACACCTTGCCTTCGTTCTTGGCGATGGCGCGGTATTCGCCTTCGGACAGCACGACGCGCGGGAACGCGCCGATCGATTCCTTGATGACGTCGCCGCCCGGCGTGATGACCGACCAGGCGGTGTTGGCGAGCGCCTCGCCGCCCTTGTCGCTGACCAGTTTCAGCGTGATGACCGCGGCGCGATGGGTGACGATCACATCGGTCAGCTTGCCCGCCTGCACGCGGATGTCGGAACGGACAACGGAATTGGCGTCGCCGTAGTTGGAGATGATGTAATACGTGCCCTCCGGCAGCAGCGCGACGTCGCCGCCGGCGACGTTGGGCAATAGCGAGGTCCGCTCGGCGCCGTCGAACTGGCTGCCTTTATAGATCGCGAACGAAATCTGGTTCGGCGGAATCTTGGAGGTGCCGACGCGGCCTTCGATGCGCAGGCCGCCGGCCGGAAGCACGAAGGATTCGCGATCGGTCTCCGACTTCAGGCTCACCGCCCGCACCGCGCTGACGAGGCCGAGCGCGACGTGCACGACGTAATTGCCCGGCGGCAGCACGATGTTCGGGGTCGCACCGCGGTCCTCGCGGATCAGGCGGAACGTGCCGTTATCGTCCGGCTTGTCGGCGAACACCCGCCACACCAGTCCGCTGTTGATGACCGGCAAATCCTTGCCGTAGCGCGCCGTCAAGGACAGCACGGCCTGGCCGGGCGTCGCGGCGCCCGGCGGCGGCGCCGCTGGCGGGACGGTGGCGATCGACGGCGGCACCAGGGTCGGCTGCGTCAGCGTTGGCGGCAGGGTTGGAATCGAACCTGGCGGCGCCAGGTTCATTGCAGGGCCGGACGGCGCATCCGGAATCGAACCCGGCGGCACCGGCGGCGGGCGATCGGAGAACATCTGGGCCGAAGCCGGGCTGGAAGCGAGCAACACCAAGGCAAGCATTGGGGCAAGCAGAAGCCGCGGGAAAAGCCGCCATGCGCCCCCGTCCCCGCCGATGCCATTGCCTCGCCAAGTCATCGCCATGCTTTTCACTGAAAACGCGGCAAATTCAAGCCTGCAGAGTAGCCCGAAAGAGCTGCCCGAAGCCCCCCGGACCAAGGAACCGGCAGTTGATCCCGCGGTCGTGGTCCAGTCATAATCCCTGCCTGGGCCGCTTTGGCCGGGCATAAACCATGCGCTGGGAGTTTTGGGGAATTGATTGACATGATTCTGGTACGGCCATGCCGCGGCGAATATGCTTGAGCCGCAGGAGAGTTTTTCGTGTTGGATAACTGGATGGGCCGCGGCCAAAAGGGCTCCGACGGCCGCGACGAGGTAGGGCTCGGCAGCATCCGCCGGCCGGTGATCGGGCTCGCGCTGGGCGGCGGCGCCGCGCGCGGATTCGCCCATATCGGTATCATCAAGACCCTGGTTGCCCACGGTATCCACCCCAATGTCGTGGTGGGAACGTCGATGGGGGCGGTGATCGGCGGCGGCTACGCCTCCGGAAATCTCGAAAAGGTGGAAGAATGGGCGCGCGGCCTGCAGCCGCGCAATATTTTCGGCTATCTCGATATCCGTCTCAACGGCTCCGGCCTGATCGGCGGCAGCAGGCTTGCCGCCCAACTCGAGACGACGATGGGCCAGGGCCTGATCGAGGACCTGCCGGTGAAATTCGCCACTGTTGCGACCGAAGTGCGCACCGGCCACGAGATCTGGCTGACCCATGGCCGCATGATCGACGCGATGCAGGCCTCATACGCGCTGCCGGGAATATTCTCGCCGGTCCTGATCGGCGATCGCTGGCTGGTCGACGGCGCGCTGGTCAACCCGGTTCCGGTGTCGGCGGCCCGCGCCCTCGGCGCGGAGATCGTCATCGCCGCCAATCTCTCCAGCGACATCTTCACCCACGCAACAACGATTTATTCCCATGGCGCGGCAGCGGACCTTAACGTCTCGGTCGTACCTGAGGCAGTACCTGAAGCCGAACCAGCAAAGCGCGGTTTCGGAAGGTTTTTCTCGGCAGAGCGCACCATGAAGCGCGAGTTCTTCGGCGGCGGCGGACGGCCGGGAATTTCCACCGTCATGGTGGACGCCTTCAACATCATGCAGGACCGCATCACCCGCGCGCGGCTGGCAGGCGATCCGCCGGATCTTCTGATCTCGCCCCGTGTCGCCAAGATCGGCTTGTTCGATTTTCACCGCGCCGACGATCTGATCGCCCATGGCGCGCGCGCCGCCGAGCGCGCGATCGATTCCATCCAGGAAGCGATCCACATTCTGGCGCCGCCAGCGGCTAATGCCGCCGCGGCCGCCGAAAAGGCCGAACCGGAAAAAGAATAGGGGGTTCAGGCGGTCTTGATGTAGTCGCGCAGCGCTTCCTGCTCGGCTTCATATTCGTGGACGCGGCGCTTGACGATGTCGCCGATCGAGATCAGGCCGACCACCTTGCCCTCCTCGACCACAGGCAAATGCCTGAACTTGCCGAGCGTCATCATTTCCATGATGCCGCTGACCGTGTCCTGTTCCCGGCAACTGACGACCTTGCGCGTCATCACGGTGCTGACCGGCTCATCCAGCACCTTGGCGCCGCGCTCGCCGAGCACACGGACGATATCGCGTTCCGACAGGATGCCTTCGAGGCGTCCCTGGTTCATGACCAGCACGGCGCCGATCCTGCGCTCGCCCAGGAGCTTGACCGCGGCCGAGAGCTTGGCGTCCGGCTCGACGCTCAGGATGTCATGGCCTTTGGAATCGAGAATTGCACGTACCGTCATTGCCGCCTCCTGAATCGGTGCGCACCCCTTTTGGTTTGGGGGGTCGACTTGTTCGCGAGTCTTCAATCAACAGTTCCGCGCCGTACTCGTTTCAAGAGCGTTCGTTTCAGGCGCGGTGTCTAGATCGGGATGATTTCATCCCGATCCATTTTCTTGTTTGAGCATGATCTTTCGGAAAACCGGTGTCCACTTTTCCGGATCATGCTCTAGCTCAGCTGTCCTGCACGGCAGCGGGCTTTGTCTTGTGTCACGACATGTGAAGATGATGGATGAAATCGCGGTGCGCCGCAAGCGACGATCAGACGCGGTCGGCCTCGTCAGGCGATGACGCATCTGCAGCATGCGTTGCCATCCGCCGCACCGGATCGAACAGCGAAAACAGCATCAGGCCGGCGAGAAATCCACCGATATGCGCTTGCCACGCCACGGTGCCGCCGTCGGCGCCGATCGCAATCGATCCGACGCCAAAGATGATGTTGACGCCGAACCACACCGCCAGAAATGCCAGCACGCGGGTGTCGCGAAAGGCCTGTCCGAGCGACAGCGCCGGCACCTTCGCCGCTTCATCCGCGTCGCCGCGGCTGAACGACAGAAAGCTCCCTTTCACAAAGGCAAAGCGGATCGCGGCCGCCATGGTGCCGGACACCGACGCCGACGCGCCGATCATCGGCGCGATCGCGTGTTCATGCGTGAGCAGATGCGCAAGCGCGCCGGCCGCGGCCGTCACGGCCATGAAAACGTAAAACCTGACCGGGCCGAACCGGCGCGCCAGCGCGCTGCCGAACGGCAACAGCCACAGCACGTTGAAGCCGATATGGGTGAGATTGGCGTGCAGCAGCGAATAGGTGACGAAGGTCCAGACCTTGGCGCCCGTGCCGCCGGGAAAATCGATGTTGAGCAGCGTTGAATCGTAGCGTTTCGGAATGAAACCGAAGACGTCGATGGTCCAGTTCTCGAGTTCCGGCGGCAGCAGCACCCGCAGGTGAATGACCGCGATCAGCGCGACATAGGCCGTCAGCGCACCCGGCAGGGTCAGGATCGGCTCGCGCGGACCTTCCGGGGCTTCAAGCTGGGTTTCAGGCTGGGATTCCAAGGGGCCAAGGACCTTTAGAGACTTTTAGAGCGGCTTTGGGGAACAATCGGCCCAGATAGGCGGCTTTCCCCGCGCGGTGCAAGTGCACAAACGTCCGAACCATCAAAGGCGCTGCACTGCGTCCGGGACACGAAACTGCTGTGCCAAAAAAGAAAAAGGGAGGATGCTGAGAACATCCTCCCTCGTCGCCGATCTTTTCGCGCCCCTGGAGCTTAGGGGGAACATCCCCACCCCTCCCCGCGCGACGACCAAACTGTTTGACGCCACCTGTGTACCAACCGAGCCGGTCGGCTCGAGATAAGCCGGCCGGGTCCGATGCGTTCCACTCTACGCAGGCCGCGACGGGATCGCCAATCTCATAGTTAATTTAACGTTAACAACGCAAAGCCGCGGCCAAAGCGGCCAAATCGCGTCCACGGCATGGACGCTGCACAGCCTGTCCTGCACAACACAGAAGGGACAGCACGTGAGCAAAATCGGGACAGATATGTGCCGCCCTGCCACGGGCGGGGGCAAGGCCAACGTATGAAACATCCATCGAGCCGTCAGTTTTTTGCC
This sequence comes from Bradyrhizobium sp. JYMT SZCCT0428, assembly GCF_018131075.1. Lineage (GTDB taxonomy): Bacteria > Pseudomonadota > Alphaproteobacteria > Rhizobiales > Xanthobacteraceae > Bradyrhizobium. The sequence continues at coordinate 76,321 of NZ_JAFCLS010000029.1, forward strand.
TATTGGGACGCAAAACGCGGCCACGCGCGGGCACCTGACCGCAGCGAGATCGAACCATCAGCGGTACGCGAACTGCTCGGCGACATCTTCGTGCTGGGGTACGAAAGCGAAGCCGGCTTCCCCTTCCGCGTCGCCGGAACACGGGTCTGCGCCCTGCTCGGCCGCGACGCAAAGGACAGCAGCTTCACCGCGCTGTTCGCAGATGAGAGCCGCCGCGAGATCGAGGACATCGTGACTTACGTCGCCGAAGAGATGCTGGCCGCCGTCGCCGGCATCACCGCGACGTCGGAAGACGGCCGGACTGCGCATCTGGAACTACTGCTGCTGCCGTTCAACAACCGCGCGCACGCGCCGATCAGCGTCACCGGCCTGCTGGCGCCGTTCGAGGACGATCTCGGCACGCTGAAGGATTTCAAGCTGACGTCGTGGCGCTATCTGCACCGGCCGGAGAAACTCGTTCCCCGCGCCTTGCGCAAGCTGGCCATCGCACGCGGCTTCATGGTGTACGAAGGAATTACCGGCCGCTGAACCGCGCGGCGCGCTTTTCAAGAAACGCGTTGCGTCCTTCCAGCGCATCGGCACTCTTGCGAATGTCGGCCTGCGTCTCGATTTCGCGCCGGAACTGATCGGCATAGCTTGCGTGTTCGCTCTCCTCGATCAGGCGGCGTGTCGCAACCAGCGCCCGCGTCGGACCATCCGCGAGCTTGCGCGCCAGCGCCAGCGCGCCGCCCTGAAGCGCGGCATCATCGAACACTTCCCGGACCAGCCCCCATTCCTTGGCTATCTCGGCCGATAGCGGCTCGTTGGTCAGCATCAGTTCGAGCGCACGCTGCCGGCCGACCAGGCGCGGCAACAGCCAGGTCGAGCCGAGATCAGGCACCAGCGCGATCCGGCTGAAGACCTGAATGAAGCTCGCCGAACGCGCCGCGACGATCACGTCTCCCGCCATCGCGAGGCTGAAGCCGCCGCCGGCCGCAACACCATTGACCGCCACCACGACCGGCACTTTGCATTCACGCAGCGCCTTGAAGGCCGGCCAATAATACCGCATCACGCCGTCGACGATGTCGTCGCCGAGGATGGCGGCGGCCTTGAGGTTTTGCCCGGAGCAAAAGCCGCGTCCGGCGCCAGTCAGGACCAGCGCCCGTACCCGGGGATCCTCGGTCATCTCGCCGATCGCGAGCGCGAGATCGGCTAACAGATCGGGCGTCATCGCAACGTCGCAGGCTCGTCCAGTGTCAGCACGCCGACGGCGTCGTCGCGGTCCCGCTTCACTCCCGGCATCGCATCCCTCCCTTAACTTGGCCGGCCCTGCCGGGCCCGACATTAAGCATGATGGTACCGAAACAACGCACTGACAAACAATCGCTTTCAGCGGTCTTGACCGAAAACCGCCTTTACCGGGATACTGACCGGATTGGACGTGAGCGATGTTTGAGATCATTATTTTCTGCGTGATTTTGCTGGCGGTTTCGTATTGGGCGGTCCTGTGGCTGATGGGACGGCGCGAGGATGTTTTGCACGGCGAGTTCGTCGAAGCCGGTGCGCAGGCCGAAGAGCCCGTTCGATCGGTGTTTCCGGAGCGGCCTGCCCGTAAAGTTCAAGCGGTTAGGCCTGTATTTCCCGAAAAGCCCGTCATCATCGAGAAGCCCGACATTACCGAGAAGCGCGTTCAAGCCGCCATCGCGGAGCCGGCCGTTCAAGCTGTCTTGCCGGAGCAACCCGCCTTCAGGCAGGAACGGCTGGAGTCGCTGCTGAACTCGATCAAGCGGGATCTCAATCAGCTGGTCCAGAAATAGCTGCACCGCATCGGGCGGCGTTCCCAGCCTGAAATTCGTGCGCGCATTGACATAGGCCGGGCGCGGCCCGAGCTTGCGCAGCAACTCTGGAAGGTGAGGCTTTTTCCGGGAGTGCGGCATTGCGCAATCGCTGGGGTATTCTTGCGATCCTGTTCGTGGTTCGCCTCACGATGGCCTTCCAGTTTCAGAGCGTGGCCGCGGTCGCGCCGCTGCTCGGCACCAAATTCGGCGTCAGCCTTGCCGATATCGGATTGCTGATCGGCCTTTATTTCACGCCGGGCGTGGCGATTGCGTTGCCGGGCGGCGCAATCGGGCAACGGTTCGGCGACAAGAGAACAGTGTTCGCCGCGCTCGCGCTGATGCTGATCGGCAACCTTGCGATGGCGCTGTCGGATTCCTGGACCGTGCAGATGGCCGGACGGCTGATCGCGGGCGCAGGCGGCGTGCTGCTCAACGTCCAGATGACCAAGATGGTCGCCGACTGGTTCACCGGTCGCGAGATCGCAACCGCGATGGCGATCTTCATCAATTCATGGCCGGCCGGCATTGCGCTTTCGTTGCTGACCCTGCCCGCCATCGGCACCGCCTGGGGCGTGAGCGCGGTGTACTTCTCGGTCGCTGCCCTGATCGGCCTGGGCATCATTCTTCTTGCCGCTGGCTATCGATCGCCGCCGAGCGCGGCTGCGGTCTCCGGCGCTCCCGCACGTCTCGACCGCAACGCAACGATCGCGGTGATCGTCGCGGGCCTGCTCTGGGGCATCTACAACATCGGCTTTGCGATGATCTTCAGCTTCGGACCGCTGCTGCTGGTCGAACGCGGCTGGTCGATCGCAGCTGCAGGATCGACCATCAGCATCGTGCTGTGGCTGGCGGCGCTCGCGGGCCCGGCAGGCGGGTTTCTGGCGGACCGCACCAAGCGGCCGCAGACTGTTCTGGTCGGCGGATGCATCGTGTTCGCGCTGCTGATGCTGATACTGCCACGCTCCGGTGCCGTGCTGCTGACAATCGTCGCGCTCGGCCTCGCCTGCGCGCCGCCGTCGGGGCCGATCATGAGCCTGCCTCCGCAGGTTTTGCAGCCTTCCACCCGCGCGATCGGCATGGGCCTGTTCTACACGATCTTTTATGCGGCGATGATGCTGGGGCCGTTTGCCGGCGGCAGCCTCGCCAAATGGTCGGGGACCGCTGCCACCGCATTCGACTTCGGCGCGGCAATGATTTTGCTGTGCCCGCTGCTGCTCTGGGTGTTCAACCGGATTGCGGCGGCACGGACACACACAGCTTGATGCACATACTTGATGCAACCGACGATAACACATCATTAACCCTGTCGGCCTTAGGGTCTTCCTGACGCCGAAGGACCGGACGTCGGGTGGCGAAGAATGTCGTTTGCGCAAAAAAAATCCACTGTCCCGGTCGCTGAAGAGCGACGGCGCTTCCAGCGCGTGAAAGTCCACCTGCTCGGCCGCTACATGCTGCCGGACCGGCGTGAGTTTCCCTGCCAGATCATCAATATGTCGCCGGGCGGATTGGCCCTGCTGGCGCCCGGCATCGGCAATGTCGGCGACCGCGTGATCGCCTATCTCGACCATATCGGCCGGGTTGAGGGCAAGATCACCCGCATCATCGACAATGGTTTTGCCATGACCGTGGGGGCGACCGCGCGCAAACGCGACAAGCTCGCGGCCCAGCTCACCTGGCTCGCCAACCGCGATATTCTCAATCTGCCGGAAGACCGCCGCCACGACCGTATCGTGCCGCGCAACCCGATCGCGCTGCTCACGCTCGAGGACGGCAGCAAGATGACCTGCCGGATCATCGACCTCTCGGCGTCGGGTGCGGCGATTGCCGCGGAAAACCGCCCGCCGCTGAAATCGCTCGTGATGCTGGGCAAGGTCCAGTCCCGGGTGGTGCGAAATCTCGAAGAAGGCTTTGCGCTCGAGTTCGTCCACGAGCAAAGTGCCGAGACGCTCGAAGACGCGGTTAGCGCGCGGTAAAGCGCGAGCCGCCCAAATCCCCGATTTTCCGACCTCAAAAGGCGGTATCCGCGTTGCCGGATACCGCCTTTGTGCGCTCTGACGCCCGCCAGATCAGGTTAACGCCGGCGGCTTTTGCAACCACAACTGCCGCTGCGGCAGCGCCCGGCGCGTTAATGCGTAAAATTTGAATCAATTGCAGTTGTTTCAAATTTTAGTCGAATTCGATTCAAGTATAGATCGAATTCGCCGCAGTTTTTACTTGTATTCACGTCAAATGTACTTGGCTGACTTAGCGGCGGCGCAAATCATTTGTGCGAAACATGGTCCCAACAAGAAACGGGGGCCACAATGTTGTTCAGGGGACAGGGGAAAGGATTGGCGGTTGCCGCCATCCTGCTGGGGATGAGCGTCTCTACGAGTTATCAGGCGAAAGCCGGCGACGCGCTCTATGCCAGCCTTGGCGATACCACGCGTTCGCCGATCGGCTGGGTTGAATTCTGCGCCGAGAATCCCGGCGACTGCCGCGGCGGCGCATCACAGCCGCGGGACATCGTGCTGTCGCAGACGGCATGGCGAGATTTGCTGAGAGTCAACAAGTGGGTCAACGAGACCATCAAGCCGATCACCGACATGGATCATTGGGGTGTGATCGAGAAATGGTCGTTGCCGACGGACGGCTACGGCGACTGCGAGGACTACGTGCTGTTGAAGCGCAAGATGCTGATCGACGCCGGCTGGCCGCGCGAGGCGCTGCTGATCACGGTGGTGCGCGACAAGAAGGGCGAAGGCCACGCAGTGCTGACGGTCAAGACCGACAAGGGCGAATTCGTGCTCGACAACCAGAACGAAAGCGTCCTCGCCTGGACGGAGACCGGCTACCGCTTCGTCAAGCGTCAGTCGCAGAGCGATCCTAATCTGTGGGTGTCGCTCGGTGACAACCGCCCCGCGGTCGCCACCGCCAGTTCTCGCGATCGCTAACGAAACAGGAATTTACGAACCCGCGACCCGGTCACATCCCCACCCCTCCCCGTCCCAGACCGGTTCGCGCGCGGCCAGCCTTCCCCCAAAGGCTGGCCGCAACTTTTTTGGGGGATTGAGGACGCTTCGCCCGCATTTGATTTCAGGAAGTAGCTCGCGTTCAATCGGCATGAAGCAGCCGGTAGATCGATTTGAATCGAAAGCTTCGCTTGCCAGCCAATGCCGTGGCGTCGAACTCAGCACCTTCCTCGGAATAGGTTCCGGAAAATCCGATGCTGATTTCCTTTCCTGCCCAGGGAAACGTACCGGCAATCGGCGAATGCTCCCGGCTGGTCATTTCACCCTTCCACCTTCCGTCGGAGCAGGTGTAGTTGCCGACGGTATAATAAAATCCACCGCCCCCACGCATCGTGCCGTCGCGCAGCACCATCACGTGTCGGTTGTAGGCGTCCACGCCGTCCTGAAACCTTGTGGTCGCCAGATAGATTCCATTCCTGATCATGATGGATGCCGGCCATCGGGCAACGTCGGACCCAGGAGAGGTGCCGGCAAGATTGCGCGTCGTGGAACGGCTTTTCAAGTGATCTACGATCGCCCTCGCCCAAGGCATGCCGCAACTTTTTGTGCTGCGCCAGCTGTGAGATGATGGCGCGCTTCGGAGGAACCAACCGTGCCCCACAACGAGATCGACGCCATCCGCGCATTGCTGGGCTCGAAACCGCGACCGGTCGGCTGGTCGGAACGGCGCCAGCGTTTGGACGAAGTCGGATCGACCTGGCCGATCGCATCTGATGTGAAATGTGACGCCGTCGACTGCGATGGCGTGCCCGGCGAGTGGACGCTCGCGCCAGGCAGCGACCCGTCGCGCGTGCTGCTGTATTTTCACGGCGGTGGGTATTGCTCCGGTTCGATACTGAGCCATCGCCGCATGGTGACGGAAGCCGGGCGCGCGGCGCACTTGCGCACGCTCGCCATCGACTACCGGCGCGCGCCCGAGCATCCCTACCCGGCCGCCCATGAGGACGCGCTGACGGCGTGGCGCTTCCTGCGCAAGCAAGGCCTGCCGGCGGCAAACATCGCCGTCGGTGGCGACAGCGCCGGCGGTAATCTCGCGCTCGGGCTGATCGGCCGGTTGCGCGCGGCCGGCGAGCAACTGCCCGGCTGCGCATGGCTGGTCTCGCCCTGGACCGACCTCACGATGTCGGGCACCACGCTCGACACCAAGGATGCGGTCGACCCGCTGATCCACCGGGCCTATCTCATCGAACTCGCGGACGCCTATGCGCCGCCGCCGCTCGATCGCCGGGATCCCCTGATCTCGCCGTTATTTGCGGATCTAGCCGGCTTTCCGCCGCTCCTGATCCAGGTCGGCTCGGCGGAAACGCTGCTGGCGGACGCTACACGGCTGGCGGCCGCCGCCGGATCTGAAAACGTCGAGGTGAGCCTCGAAATCTGGCCGCACATGATCCACGCGTGGCCGGTCTGGAATGCGAGATTGGCGGATGGTCGCCACGCCCTGGCGAAGGCGGGGCAATTTGTCCGCGCGCGTCTGCAAGGACCGTCGTAGAGCGTGTGCAGGCCGCGCTGGCCATCCAAGCCATTTTGCAGGGCAAAAGCCCGGAATTGTTAGTGTTTTACCCGGAATCCCGTCTCGATTAGGTGAATCCCGGGTTTCGGCGCCGCCAAGCCTGTGGTAATCGAGGGCATTGAAATTACGTCCGGATTTTGAGTCTCATGATCGAACCCGCTCCCCGGAACACCAGTGCGCTCGCGCGCATCAGTGGCCAGCCGATCGCGATCGGCGCTGCGGCCCTCGTCATCGTCGTGCTTGGAATAGGTTCGATCACGCTGTGGCGCGCCTATACCGGCACCGCGCCCGAAACCGACCGCGTCGTTGCGGTCAGGCAATTGCAGGCGCGTACCGCGCAGGCGTCCGAGCAGCTGGTCGAGAAAACCAAGGGCCTCGAAGCCACCCAGCAGGAATCGATCGATCAGCTCCAGGTGGTCCAGGATCAATTGCTGACGGTGCGCCGCCTGCTAGCCGCGCAGCAGGCCGATACCAGAAAGCTCTCCGAACAGGTCGGCACCCTGACGGAATCGATCGACGGCTTGCGGCAATCGTTCGCGAGCGCGCAGGCAGCCGAACCGGCCGCCGCGCCCTCTACCCGCAAACGGTCGGTCAGGAAATCCAACGCGGCAAAGCCGCGCGCGAACAAGAGCGCCCTCAAGCGCGGCAGGTCGAACGGCTGACGCCCGTCCCGGACGCGGTCCAGGACCGTCCCGCAAAGCCGTGACGCGTTTAGCCTGGTCCGTCATGCCCGGCCGCATGCCACCAAAAACCCGCCTTCCTGCCAATTTTGTGTTCCGAGTGTGAACTGCTTCACATATGGCCGCGGGAATCTCCTGCATGCTGCAGTTCACCGGATGGCGTGAGCCGATTTCAATATCCGGGGCTGGCAAGGTCGTTGACGGTATACTGCGTCGACGGCCTTGTTTTTTTACCCCCATTCATCCCTCGCCCCGGCGCTTCCGAAACCCACGATCAAATCGAACCTCGCAGGCAGGTGATTTGCCTTTGGCCGGCATTGTTTGCTGAATGCGCCTCCCTTGAGCCCGAGCGGTTCTGATACATGAGAGCCGCGCCCTACTCGTTTGTTTTTGATGCGTTTTCGGTATGCGAAGGGATGCCCCTTACATCGGAAGACGCCATGCACGGAGATCCCCCATGAGCGCCGAAACCCTGCTGACCCAGGATGCCATCGGACTGACAAAAGTGGCGCCGTTTTCCCGCCGCGGCTTTATGACCGCGACGGCCGCCGTCACGGCCGGCTACACGCTCGCCGCCGGGCCGGTGCGGGCCGACATCATCAAGACCGACACCAACGGCCTCAACGCCGGCGATGCCCGGATCAAGGTGACCGACGGCGAGATGCCCGGCTATTTCGCCCGTCCCGAAGGCGCCGCCAATCCGCCGGTCGTGCTGGTGGCGATGGAGATTTTCGGGCTGCACGAATACATCAAGGACGTGACGCGGCGCCTCGCCAAGCTCGGCGTGCTCGCGGTGGCGCCGGATTATTATTTCCGCAAGGGCACCGATCTCACCAAGGTCACCGACATCCCGCAACTGCTGCCGATCGTGAATTCGAAACCGGATGCTGAGTTGCTGTCCGACCTCGACAGCACGGTGGCATGGGCAAAGTCGCAGGGCGGCGATACTTCGCGGCTCGGCATCATCGGGTTCTGCCGCGGCGGGCGGACGGTCTGGGAATACGCCGCCCATAGTCCCACGCTGAAGGCGGGCGCCGCGTTTTACGGCCCGCCGGTCGATCCGCCGAACCCGCTCTGGCCGAAGAGCCCGACGCAGCTCGCGCCCGAGATGAAGGCGCCGGTGCTGGGTCTCTATGGTGAAGCCGATAGCGGCATTCCCGTCGCCACCGTGGAAGCCCTGAAGGCCGCCCTGGCGGCGAACAAGAAGACCGCCGAGTTCAAGATTTATCCGGGCGCCCCGCATGGCTTCCACGCCGACTACCGTGCCAGCTATCGCAAGGAAGCTGCCGACGACGCGTGGGCGCAGATGCAGGCCTGGTTCAAGAAATACGGCGTGCTGAGCTAGCTAGAGCGTTTTCGAGCGAAGTGGACACCGGTTCGCATAGCAATCTGGTTTACGCAGATTGCGTAGACTTATCTGCGGTAGAAAACGCGTCAAAACTCTAAGAATACCTGCGGGCAAACCACAGACGTGAAAAATGGCGCGCAGCAAATGGCTGCGCGCTATTCCAACAGACGGCCTATCCGACGCGATCGCTGTTGCGATGCGGCCTGGATACCGTCTGCTCGATTTCCCAGAGTATCCAGACGACGGCCGCTCCCAGACTGACAACGACACCCAGGAGCACCAACGTCAAAGCCGGGACTGAGAGCATGTTCAGCATCCCCAAGGTGATGCAAGCGACGTACCATCAAACCAAACGCGACCTCGGTGATTAAAACACCGGGGCCGCGAAAATCATCCCGATAACCCGCCAGGCCGGGATTAGTTGCAAACCTGAACCGGCTGGAGGCGCCAGCCATAGGGGGTCAGCACGCGCTGCTGAACGACGTAGCAGCCGCCATCGCCGTAATCGTAGCCGTAATGGCGTAATACGGGTAACCGTCATCATAGCCGTTGTAATAGCCGTACGGTCCGTAGAGCCCGTAGCCGAGGCCGGCGCCGACGACGGCTGCAGCGGCAAGGGGAAATCCACGATGCCGGAAGCCGTGATGGTAGCCGCCGCGGAATCCGGCAAAGTTGCCGCCGCGAAATCCAGCCGCTACGGGAAGCGCCGCCGTACGGAAACCACCGCCGATCGCCGCAGCGCGAAACCCACCGCCGCCTATGCCAATAGCGCCGCCCCGGAAACCGCCGCCCTGGAAGCCACCGCCATGGAAGCCGCCGCCACCGCGAAACCCTCCGCCACCGAAGCCGCCGCGGGCCGAAGCTGTGTCCGGCACCAGCATGGCGACCGACGCGGCCGCGAACAAGGCGATCATCGTTTTGTGCAACATCACACATTCTCCTGCTGAGAACTCGCTGCAAGCGAGTGGAAAACATTCTGCTTCCCACCACAAATCTAGGACGGGCTCTCAGCAATCGCGCGGCTCGTTGTCTCACTTCTGCGCGACCGGCAACGTGCAACGTTCCAGCAGCCCCGGCAGATGCTTTTTACCTTGCGGTCGATAGTCCTGTTTTCCTGTTGGATGGTGCGGTTGGTTTGGTCATCGAGAACTCCTTTTTGGTTCAACGACGGCGAAACAGGCTTGTTCGGCCGGAACGATTTCGGGCGCGGACCATTATGCAAACGTATCCGCCACGTTGCCGGAGCCGAGGACGCTTGCGCAAACTGATCGCTTTCGACGACGACACGTTCGACAAGCTGACCCAGCTTGGACGCGACCGGATGGCGACGATTCAGGAACTGGCCGATGAAGCCTTTGCTGACGTTTTGAAGAAGCACGGCATCCCGATCGATCTCAAGGACGCACTTCGCAAGAGCGCAAGACTTTCCAGCGCCAAAACTGAAAAAATTCCAAAACAGAAGAAATCAAAAGCCCGGAAGGCAACATCGTGACGACGATCCCGATCCGTTCGAGCAGGGTCAGCGCGCCGCGCGCGCGAATATCCCGGCCGAAGCCAATCCATATCAGGACGGCAGCGAACAGCATGCGCTCTGGGCAGCCGGCCACGAACAAATTGCCGGCGCGGCCGAGGCAAGCGAATCCGAAGATACCTGACGCTGTGTTCAGCCGATCTTCTTCAAACCCTTTTTGAAGCGCGGCCCGTTGATGGCGTAGGACTTCGCCGCACGTCCCATCGCGGTCGCCTGCTCGGGCGAAAGCGTGCGGATCACGCGCGCGGGCGATCCGATGATCAGGGAAAGCTCGGGAAATTCCTTGCCCTCAGTAATAACGGATCCCGCGCCGACGACACTGCCGCGGCCGATCTTCGCGCCGTTCATCACGATCGAGCCCATCCCGACCAGCGCGCCATCCTCGAGCGTGCAGCCGTGCAGGATGACGTTGTGGCCGACGGTGCAGTCTTTCCCGATCGTCAGCGGAAAGCCGGGGTCGGTGTGGCAGGTCGAATTGTCCTGCACGTTGGAGCCTTCGCCGATCTCGATCCACTCATTGTCGCCGCGGAGCACCGCGCCGAACCACACGCTGGCCCCATTCTTCAGACGCACCTTGCCGATGACGGTGGCGGTATCGGCGATGAAATAGTTTCCGTCCGCGGGAAGATCGGGCCCCTGCCCGTCAAGTTCGTAGATCGCCATGATGATCAGGTCTCCGTTTGTAGAGACCTTGGCACAGCCGCCAGCGCATGATCAAGCAAAGGGCCGGATACGCCTCAGGCGAACAGGCTCTAGGCGAACAGGGCGCTAAGCGAACAGACCTGCGGCCCGCAGCGTCATCAGGAAGAACGTGCCGGACATCAGGCTCCAGAAGCCCGCGAGCACGGTCGCCATCATCACGAATTCGAAGCGGCGGCGCTCGATCCTGGCGCCGCGCAGCGTATTACGCATGATGATGAAGGGGGCGGCAAAAACCAGGAACGGAACCGCGGCGAACGTCTTCGGCGCCACGCCAGCCCCGAGCAGCCCGAAACCGGCGGGCCGCGCCGCCATGGCCTGGTAGCCGCTGGTCAACGCGCCTGCGAGCGCAAAACCGATGCAAAGGGAAAACAGGGAATTCAACGCATCGGGCGACATGGAACACATCCGCTACAGAGCAAACCGCGACCTGCTTTCGCAAAATCGGGGACCCGCCGCCACAGCATCCTTAAGGAAAGGTTAACAGCTGAAGGCCACAATCCCGTTTGCGCATGGCTCGCGCTTGCCCGATGCCGGTGAAATCATACGGAAATCCCGCCGCCCGTGGCATATTCGCCGGGTGATTCGGCCTCAGCCTCGAACTCGACCGATACTTCTTTCATGACATTGCTTTCGACGGCCCAGCACATCGCCCGCGACACGCGAAAAGACCCGCGCTCGCACATGCTCCTGATCGTGGTGGCGGCGACCATCACCGCCGGCGCAATCGGGCTGGTGGCCTATCTCTTGTGGCCGACCTGGGGCAATGGTGCAGCCAATGCGCCGTCGCGGTTACCGGTCAGCGTGGGCGGCACCCTCTTCAACGTGCCGACGTCGGCGATCCGCAGGAAAATCCAGCGCCATTCCGGTCCACAGGAACGCGTCGATCTCAACTTCACATTCCCTTCGCTCGAAGCGCCCGAGCTACCGAAGCACATCAGCGCCGACACGGTCGAAGAGAAGGTGCAGCCGATCGACCGGATCTTCCTGTCGATCTCGGCGCACCACGACACACTGGCGCCCGACGTCCGGGTCCGCACCATCTATCCGCGCTATCTGGAGCAGGCCGCAACGCCGATCGACGACGGACTTACGATGCGCGCGTTTCGCGACGGCTCACCCTATGCCAACGAGGATCTCTTCACCGCCAGCGCGCCAAGCCTCAGCGCGCGCTGCACGCGCGACGGGGTGACGCCCGGAATGTGCCTGAGCGAGCGCCGTGTCGACGGCGCCGACCTTACATTCAGATTTCCGCGGAGCTGGCTATCGCAATGGCGCGACGTCGCCAATGCGATGAACCGTTTGACGGCGCAATTGCAGGGGCCGAAGGGATAGCGGCGCAAACGCCGGCTTTGCTGACTTCGTAGGATGGGTAGAGCGAAGCGAAACCCATCACAGCGAGTGCCGGTGCGGCGATGGGTTTCGCTTCGCTCTACCCATCCTACGCATTCTCCGAAATCAGCCCTGATCGACCAGGTCTTCCTCGAGGATCGCCATCTGGAACTGGAAGGAACGATCGTCGTCTTCGTCGTCGACGAACAGGACGCCGATGAACTCCTCACCGATATAGACCTCGGCGGAATCATCCTTTTTCGGGCGCGGCACCACGCGAATTTTCTGGTTGCCGAATACGCGCTTGAGATAGGCGTCGAGCTTCCTGACTTCCTGAACGTCCACGGCGGTCTCCAATCGGATATTTTGAGGTTTCCGGGGAGTTTTAGGCCGAGACGGCGCAGACCGCCAGCCGTATCTTCACGAGATCGACAGGTCAGAAAGTGCTTGAAAATCAGATCCCGATCGCGTTGAGCATCTGGTCCATGGTGCGCGACGGCTCGGCGCAGCCGGCCTCGCCAACGATCTTGGCCGGAACACCCGCGACGGTGACGTTATGCGGTACCGGTTTGACCACCACCGAGCCTGCGGCGATGCGCGCGCAGTGACCGATCTCGATATTGCCGAGAATTTTCGCGCCGGCCCCGATCAGCACGCCGTGGCGAATCTTGGGATGACGATCCTCGTTCTCCTTGCCGGTGCCGCCGAGCGTGACACCGTGCAGGATCGAAACGTCGTCCTCGATGACAGCGGTCTCACCGCAGACGAAACCGGTGGCGTGATCGAGGAAGATTCCGCGGCCGATGGTCGCCGCCGGGTTGATGTCGGTCTGGAACACCGCGGACGCCCGGCTCTGCAGGTAATAGGCGAAATCCTTGCGCCCTCGCTTGTACAGCCAGTGCGCCAGCCGGTGAGTCTGCAGCGCGTGGAAGCCCTTGAAGTAAAGCAAGGGATCGATGAAGCGCGACGTCGCAGGATCGCGGTCATAGACCGCGACCAGATCGGCGCGGAACGCATTGCCGAAATCGGGCTCGTCGCGCAGCGCCTCGTCGTAGGTCTGGCGGATCAGATCGCCCGACAGCGCCGAATGATCGAGCCGCTCGGCCAGGCGGTGGATCACCGCATCTTCCAGCCGCTCGTGATGCAGCACGGTCGAGTAGATAAAGGACGCCAGTTCCGGCTCGCGGCGAACGATGTCTTCCGCCTCGTTCCGCACGCGATCCCAGATCGGATCGAGCGCGGCCAGCTTCGAGCCCTGCGGACTGACCTGATGCACTGCCATTGGGGTTTCTCTCGGCTTGTTTCGCCTGGCGTTATAGCACGGCGGAGTGATGGCTGTCCCGGGGCAGGCTCCGGCAGAGTAAACCCCCGCCGAACGCCCCAGGATCGAATAGAGTCAGTTCAAAGTGGTTGGCGATTTCAGGAAATCAAGCCGGGTAAGGTCCGACTATTGGTGAATTTCGGCCCCCCGGCCATTCCGGGCAAGCTGGCCGAAATTGGGGGGAAGTCACATCAATACGCAGATTTTGCGCGCGCGGACGGCCGATTCACGGCTGGTCTGGGCCGCCACCATCGTCATCCCCCTGATGTTGCTCGCCCCTGCCCTGTGGAACGGCTACCCGCTGCTCCAATAGGATACCGGCGGCTATCTGGCGCGCTGGTATGAAGGCTATCTCGTGCCAAGCCGCTCCACGGTGTTCGGCCTCTATCTGCATTTCGGCGAAGACTCCGCGTTCTGGATCAATCTCGGAATCCAGGCGCTGGCAACATTGTGGATCCTGCAGCTGACGCTGCGCGCATTCGAAATCGCCCAGCCCTTGCGGCTGCTCGCAATGAGCCTAGTGCTGGCCGTGGCCACCGCGCTGCCGTGGCTCGCGAGCACGCTGCTGACCGACCTCTACGCCGGCCTGTCGGTGCTGTCGCTCTTCATCCTGGTCGCGCTGGGCGAGCGGACCTCGACAATCGAAAAATGTTCGCTGTTCGCGCTGACGGCGTTCGCCGTGGCCTCGCACAGCGCCACGCTGGCAGTGCTGCTCGGGCTGTGTTGTGTAGGGTGGATCGTGCGTCCGTTTTCGCGCGGACGGATGACAGTTTCCGGACTGATGCAGGGCAGCCTCACCCTCGTCGCCGGCGCGGCGATGCTGCTGGCGGCGAATTTCGCGCTGTCTGGGAAAGTGGCGTGGACGCCCGGCGGCTACGGCGTCGCCTTCGGACGCATGCTGCAGGACGGCATCGTCGCGCGTTACCTGAAGGAGCATTGTCCGCAGCAGCAGTTGAAGCTCTGTCCCTATCGCGACCAGTTGCCTGCAACGGCCGATCAATTTCTGTGGGGCAACAGCATGTTCAACACGCTTGGCCGCTTCAAGGGCCTGGGCGACGAGATGAGCTTCATCGTGCTGCGTTCGCTGGCCGAATATCCGGCACGGCAGATCGAGGCGGCGGTCACCGGAACCGCGCGGCAACTGGTCCATGTCGCGACCGGCGAAGGCACCAATGAATGGATCGGCCACACCTACGGGATCATCGAGCGTTATATCCCAACGCAGGTCAAGGCGATGCGCGCCGCGAACCAGCAGCGCTGGCGGCTCGACTTCGCCGCCATCAACCGTCTCCACGTTCCGGTGGCGCTTGTCTCGATGCTGCTGGCCGTAATCGTGTTCGGCCGCGGCCTGCGGCGGCGTCCGTTCGATGATCTCACGCTCCTCGCAGGAACCGTTACATTGGCGGTGCTTGGCAACGCCTTTATCTGCGCCGTGATATCAGGCCCGCATGACCGCTATGGCGCGCGCATGGCGTGGGTCGCGACCTTCGTGGTGCTGATCGCAGCGGCGCGGCAATTTTTCGGCGAGGACCCACGCGAAGGCTCAGCTTCGCCGTGAGAGGAAATCGATGACGCCGGCCTTGTAGACCTTGTCGCCGACCGCGCGCATGTGATCGCGGTTCGGAATATCCAGCACCTCGGCGTCCGGAATGATCTCGCCCAGCGCCTGCGCCGAGCCTGCGATTTCGTCTGAGGTGCCAACCGCGATCAGCACGGGCACCCTTATAGCGGCGGCTTCATCCCGCGTCATCAGGCGCCGCGAGCCGCGCAGGCAGGCCGCCAGCGCGCGGCGGTCGGAACGGGTCTGGTCGGCAAAAGCGCGAAACGTCCGCCCGACCGGGTCGGTCACGTCGTCCAGCGACGGCGCCTCGAGTGCGAGGGCTACGTTTTCGCCGGGGCCGCCGCCCGTGATCATCCCAATCCCGATGCCGCCCAGGATGGCCGAGCGCAGCCGCTGCGGCTGGCTGAGCGCCATCACCGCCGTCATCCGCGATCCCAGCGAATAGCCCATCACGTCGGCCCGCTCGATTGCCAAATGATCCAGCAGCGCGATGACGTCGCCGGCCATGATCGCGATCTCGTAGCTCGCGGCGTCGTACAGCTTGCCGGAATCGCCATGACCGCGGTTGTCGAGCGCGATCACGCGGCGCCCGGCTTTCTTCAGTTCGGACACCCAGGTCGGATAGACCCAGTTCACGTTCTTGCTCGAGGCAAAGCCGTGTACGAGAACGATCGGATCGCCCTCGCCTTCGTCGAGATAGGCAATTTCGACATCGCCGTTGTGAAAACTCGGCATCGCTAATTCCGTTTTTTGGGGAGTTCAAATTGCGCGATCGAAAAACGATCGCAACTCTAGCCGCAGGTGGCGGCGCCCGCCAGAGCCGGACCGGGAAGTAACGCCGCCGCCTGCTCTCGCTGCCGTCTCGCCTTCTTGCGGCGCAGATACGCCATGGTGGCGCGCTCGGTGATTGCCTTGATCGACGACAGGAAGCCGAACAGCGCCAGCAGCGCACTGAATACCCACAGCGACAGATTGAATGCGCCGGCCGCCAGCAGCAGTGCGCCGCGGCCGAACAGTTTCAGGATCGCCCGGGTCTGGCCACCCTTGGATTCCGCGAGCCGTGCGGCGCGCGCGATATCCTTCGGGCCCTCGGCGATGCGCAGCGTGTCGAGCGCGCCGCGCGTACCGGCCTTCTCTCCGATGCGGCCGACGTCCTTGGCCAGCCGGACCAGCGCACCGGCCTTCTCGGCGCGGAACGCCGCCTTGATCGCGCTGACGGTCTGGCCTGGCCGCAGCACCGAGCCGGAGGCGACCGCCTTCTGCAGCATCGGCCCATCGACGACCTCGCGCGCCGAGCGGCCGGCCCATAGCATCAGCCCCTCGCCGAGGCGCCCGACCTTGCGGGCATCCTTGACCATGGTCAGCCCGGCACGCACCGGTAGCGCGCCACCGACCGACACATAGGTCGCCGCCGTCACCGCCAGGCCCACTGTTGCAAGTCCCAGCACCAGATGATCGGTATCCTCGCCCATCGCCAGATGCTTGCTCTCGCGCACCACGTCGCGGATATCGCCGAACACGAAGAGATCGCCGGCCACCGTGCCCGACAGGCTCGCGACATCCTCGGCGTTGCCGGTGATGAGACCGACCGCGAAACGTTTAGCAAAATGCGAGGTTGAGTCCGCGTCCGTGACGGCCTCGTTTACGCGCTGCGACAGCTCTTCGCCAATGGCGATGTTCTTGTCGCGCGCAAGTTCGGCAAAGCTGCCGGCAAGATCGGCATCGCCTGCCGCCAGCGCGGCCTCGATATTTTCTGCAACCAGCGCCGGGTTGTTCCGCAGGGCAGAATTGATCCTCAGATCGGCCAATTCGGACGGCTCGTCCTGCGCCGCCAGGATCGCAAAAGCGTCGCGCGCGTGTGGCCATAGCGCCGCACCCACGGCGATAGTTGCCGCCATGCCCGCCACCGCCAAACTGAGCCCTGCCCGCTTCATCCTGCAAAACCTGGGTTTTCGCTGCCCTCAACATAATGTGCCGCATTTGCGACACAACGTCCCCGACGAAAGAAGGGCTTCTCTGGGACGACAAGATTGTGTCGAATTTGCATGAGCAAATGTGCGGCGGCGACCTTCAAGAATCTGGGCTCTAGGAATCAACGGAACCCGTCAGTATGGTGCGCGGCATTTCGGGCCGCCGCATCGCGTTGGTTGCGTCCGTCCGTCATTGCTATCCAAGGTGAAACAAGATGTCCGATCATGTCGTCCCGCACTTTCACAACGACGCCGGCGTCTCGGTAATCGAGATCGGCTCGCAGGAATTCATGTGCGTGGGCGCCAATCCGCCGTTCGACCATCCGCATGTATTCCTCGATCTCGGCAACGACAACGAGATCATCTGCCCCTATTGCTCGACGCTGTACCGGTTTGCCGCCGATCTCAAAGCCGGCGAAGCGCGCCCCCCGGAATGCGTGCTGAAAGACAAAGTCGCCTGACAGGTCCGCCGTGGCGGTTACGCGCACCATCGTTGTCGCTGGTGCCGGGATCGGAGGACTGACCGCGGCGCTGGCGCTCGCAAAGCAAGGCTTTCGCATCGTCGTTCTGGAAAAGGCCGAGCGGCTGGAGGAAGCTGGCGCCGGCCTGCAGCTGTCGCCCAACGCCAGCCGCGTCCTGGTTGAACTCGGTCTGCAGCCGCGGCTCGCGCCGCGCGCCGTGACACCCCAATCCATCAACATCATGAGTGCCCGGGACGGCGGCGAGATCGCCCGCCTGCCGCTCGGTGAGGCCGCGAATTTTCGTGCCGGCGCGCCCTATTGGGTGGTGCATCGCGCCGACCTGCAGGCGGCGCTGCAGGCCCAGGTCGACCACAGTCCCGACATCGAATTGCGGCTTGGCTGCCAGTTCGAGGATGTCACCGCGCACGCTAAGGGACTGACGGTCGTGCAGCGCCGCGGCAATGCGCGGCAACAGGAACTGGCGGTGGCGCTGATCGGCGCCGACGGCATCTGGTCGGCGGTCCGGCATCATTTGTTCCCGGAGGTCCAGCCGCAATTCTCCGGTCTGATCGCCTGGCGCGGCACGCTCGATGCGACGGCGCTGCCGCGCGAATATACTTCGCCCCGGGTGCAACTCTGGATGGGACCAAGAGCGCATCTCGTCGCCTATCCGATCTCGGGCGGACGGCACATCAATGTCGTCGCCATCGTGCCGGGGACGTGGAACAGGCCGGGCTGGAGCGCACCGGGCGAGGCTAATGAAGTCAAGGCGGCGTTCTCGCAGCAATGGCCGGCGACCGCGCGAATGCTGATCGGCGCCGTCGAAGAATGGCGGCGATGGGCGCTGTTCACGGTGCCCGATATCGGCGACTGGAGTGACGGCGCGATCGCGCTGCTTGGCGATGCCGCGCATGCGATGCTGCCGTTCGCCGCGCAAGGCGCGGGAATGGCGATCGAGGACGCCGCGGTGCTGGCGAAAGCCTTGAGCGATAGCTCCGGCGACAATACCGCCGGCATCCCGGCGGCCCTGAAGCGCTACGGAAGGCAGCGCCGCGACCGCGTCTTAAGGGTTCAGCGCGCCGCGCGGCGGTCAGGTCAAATCTATCATCTGACAGGACCGCTGGCGCTCGCGCGCGATCTTGCGATCAAGTCGCTCGGTCCAAGGCGAATGCTGGCGCGGCAGGACTGGATTTACGACTGGCGGGCGTGAACGTCTGACGCGACACATGGCGCGGGAGGACTTCCGCAGGGCGCGTCATCGCGACGATGGACGGGATCCCCTGACGCCTGCGGATGGCGCAGGCGGCGCCGCCGCCGCGCTCGCGGCAGGTTTGGACTCCGGCGGCGACTCCTGGCATTTGTTGCGCCGCCAGGCCTCCTCGGCGAATTTCGATTGTCCCTGGGTCGCAATGAGTTCGTTGCGATAGGCAAGCTCCGACACGACAGAGCCGCCGACGCCGGTCTCAGCCTTCGCCATCAGACCCTGCAGTTCCGCCTTGCGCCCGGCAATCTTGACGCGTTCCGTCTCGAGCTGCTTGCATTCATAGAGGTCGTATTTGGCGGGATCGGCAAAAGCCGTCGACACGTTGTCGCCCACGCTGGCACAGCCGGAGAGCCCTGCCCCTGCCGCGAGCAGCGCCAACACGCCTACGGCACGCGAAATTCGCCGGCAATGGGACGAGGATACGGGCATCGGACCTTCATAAGCCTACAACGTTGAGATTGCCTAAAGCAGGACCAGATGTCCGCATTGAGGCTTTGCGTCCGGCCTCGCGTTCCCCATATGGAAAGGCGCGTTTCCGGGGCGGATTATCCCATTTCCACTTCGCCGACAAACGCGCTAAGTATCTGATCTTCTGAGGTATAAGCGGATGACCGGTGGCGAGTACCTAAGGGCTGTCACCGACAAACCCGCCCTTCCCGGACCAAAAGGGCAACCCGCTCCAGCGGGTTTCTTCTGCATAATAGCGGTGACGGTTGCTGAGGTAGTCGGCGAACAACTGCGCACGCTCAGCATCTCTTTCTTGATGCGCTTTGTCAGCCAACCGGCCGGATAGCAAGCACTCAGCCATCCGGGACGCATCGCGAACAGAACTGAAAATTCCGGAAGCCGATAAGGGATCGCGCGATTCCGCGAGGTCGCCGAGGAGACACCAATCCGGCCCGATCGTCTTGTCTGCCAGCCCGGAATGAGCGGTCCCCGAAAACCATTCGAGTTTGTCGCTCTGGCCTTCCGGAATCTCGTCGAGAAATTTCGACAGCCGCGAACAGTCCTTCAATTCTTCCCGCAATGAACCGAGCGAACGGCGAAACGGAAGGCCAAGCTGAATGTCGAAAAAGACATAGATGATCCAGGCGTTCCCCGGTACGGGCGTCGCATAGACCCAACCTCGATCGAAGCATTCGATGAATGGCCGGGTGTCTGCTACCGGTATGGGCAGCCGAACGGCGACGAACGTCAATCGATCAAATTTCCTCCGATCGATACGCAGCAAAGGAATGTTGGACCTGCCTGTCGCCAGCACGAGATATCGCGCATCACAGCGTACCGTATCGTTGCCGGTCTGCAGAAATAGCCGCCAACC
This sequence comes from Bradyrhizobium sp. JYMT SZCCT0428, assembly GCF_018131075.1. Classification (GTDB taxonomy): domain Bacteria; phylum Pseudomonadota; class Alphaproteobacteria; order Rhizobiales; family Xanthobacteraceae; genus Bradyrhizobium. The sequence goes on from NZ_JAFCLS010000029.1 coordinate 96,150, forward strand.
CGAATTGCCAGCCTGTTGTATGTCCCTCGCTGTCCATCCGAGTCGTGTTTCAACCCCGCGGTTCCTGGCTGCGGCAAGCAATTGCTCCTCGAACAGTCGCCGGTCCAGCGACAGCGCATGCCCATTCGGATCGAAGATGAAATCGGTTTCCTGCGGCGCGTTGGACGCCCAGCCGTTCACGAAGCCATGAACCGGCAGATGCACACCGGCCCATCCGTCGGGCAGGATTGCGAGTTGACCGAGGAACGATTTGACTTTCGGCTGAATAAATTCTCCAGCCTTGAAACCAGCCGCTTTCGCTGCATCGACCAGCAGCACGCGGGCGCCACCAGCAGCCAGAAGCGTGCAGGCCGCGAGTCCTGCTGGTCCGCCACCAACGACGGCAAAATCGAACACCGCCGCGTTCACACCTCGATCAACGCACGCTCGGTTTCAAATACCCCGTCATTGCCAGCGATGCGCTTCGAAATGAAGCCCAGATCCATCGCATGCTCGACCAGATCCCGATGCGCACCGATCCCTCGGTCCCATTCGATTTTAGTCGCCTGATTTTCACTCCGCCTTACGTGCAATGGCCGCTGCGCAGGCCACCAGATCGAATCAGGCCCTTGCCATTTGCATTCCCAGAAGTCGGCCTGCCAGGGGCAGGCCATATTGCGCGTCAGAAATCCCGGCGACGGCGCCCAAGCGCGGCCATCATGTTCAAACGGCTCACGGGTTATCCGGAATGGCGCCTGGTAAAGCTCCGTGTAGGTCGTGATGATGCCTGCCTCGATGCCAGGGAAAAATCCACCCCCCACGCCTTGCGTCAGGCTTGCACGGTCCAGACCTTCCGGGTTGATCGATCCTGGCACATCGGCCGCTGCAAAATCCTCGACGAATGTTCCATCCCTCCACAGATTGAGCCACCTCCTTTGTGTTCTCGTGAACGAAAGATTAGCGATCAATCCTCCGGCGACCTGGTCCAGCTTGCTCCGCGCTTCCTGGCGAAGCGCATTATTCGCCTTCGATCCAAGTTCGCTCCAGTTCATCGGGAAGGTTTCCCAGAATGAAAAATTCGAAACCCAGCGATAATTCGACACCGCCTTCAAGATCGGCAGGATGTCGCGCTTGAACGACGGCTCAGCCGACGCCGCAAGATGACCATTCCGCACGGCAGCGTCGTAAGCAACGTCATAGAGCGTCACCACGCCGAGCGTATAAGGCGCAAAATCCGGTGGCGCCACGATCACCCATGCATCCTTCAATTCTATCGCCGGCATTCCTGGAAGCTTTACCGTTGCCGACACGGGACCATCCGAGACGTCATCGTGCCAGAATTCGTTATTGGCAAAGTCGTTGCCGCTCGGATTGACTTCGTCGCCGATCGGCTTACCCGCCGGGACACTGGCCGATTGGCCTCGCCCGCCGAGCACGATGAGACGTCCCTTCCCGTCGGTGCGCAGTTCGCCAAGATAAACGTCCTGGCCCTTGAATTGCCCGGCGTTGGTCGCTGCAGCAAACTGGTCCTTGCCGGCGATACCCGGAAACTGGGGCCGGATAATCAGCTTGTCGGAATCAACCCCCGGATTACGCTTGATGTCGTCGTCTTCGGGCGTATCCTCCGAGCGGAACCTTCCGGCAGCCGCTTTCTGATTGGCGAGTTCGACGTGCCATTCAATTTCAGCCTCGTCGGCCGTGATCTCGCGGAATTGGGTAATGGCGCCGGAGGCATCGCTGTCGACTTCATAAACCCGGAAGCGAGCCCCCTGCCGCCGGACTTGACCGTCGGCGCGATGCGCCGTAACGGCAGTGATTGAACCATCAGCCGTCAGCTCGAGCGGGCCGATATCGGCGACTTCGGGACTGAGAAAAAACGAATCGGGGTGGTTGCCGAGTCGCGCGATACCGATGCGCGGGTAAATCCTGAGCTCTTTCGCCATTCAATCCTCCTCAAATATCGGGATTTCAAATATCAGGGTATCGGCCACGATCCGTGGCTTCGATTTTGGAGACAACATCCTCGCCGACGCCAAAGCCAAGGCCTTTTAGAACCTCAATCGATTGCCGTGCGTGGATATGGAGTGCCCGACACTCCTGCTCCAGCGCGTTGATGTTGCCTGTGAGATCGATACCGCCTAGTTCAAATGTCGGACCGGCGCAAAGGTCATTGGGACTGCCGCCAGCCTTACAGGGGCGAACGACAATCTCACGAACCAGGTTCGTGATTGCGGATTTCATCTCGTAAAACGCCCAGAATACAAGTTCCTGACGTCGCCGGTTTTCGGCCTCATCCGTGCGCTTGAGATGGAAAGCGGCCGTCAAGGCGACCAACATGATCTGGTACCGGTCGTTCAATAGCGCGCACAATGCGAGTGCCACGGGATCGGAGATGTCGGTGAGTTCTGCCCCAGCGACCGTGCTGGGGTTTTCCGGAACGGCAAAGAAGTCATCAGGTTCAAGTTCGTCATGTGACTTCAGAGCGTTGAAGAAGATTCCGAAGTGCGAACTCGCGCCGCCAGCCGCCAACCCTTCTCCCTGAACTGCGATATCGTAAATCAGCTTTAGGGCCGCCGACCGCGAGTCGATCGTCGCAAACGCGCCGCCGGCGGATTGATCTTGCCACCAGATTTGCTTGTCGTTGCCGTTCGCGCGCACCCCCTTTTCGTCTGTCGAAGCTTGTGTCGATGCAAATGTCGCTTCGCCCTGAAAACTGCCGATGTGCCACTGCGGCAGCGGACCGATATCGGCCATATTGCTCACATCTGTCCAGGGCCCTTCCGGCGCTGCGTCTGTTTGAAACAGCCAGTAGATTCGTCCATAGAGCACGCCGACCCTGTTGAAGGTCGATTGAGGATCAATCCTGCCTCGGATTTCGTCGATGATTTTTTGATCGCCAACGCCAAGAGTTTCCAGAACGGGCATCTCCGCCAGTACGAACCGCTCGACCGTCTCCTTCTGACGGAAACTTCGTAACCCGAACGGGAATGGATCGATGTCAGGATCAGGCGAGATGTCCTGGCGTTCGAAATATGGACCGGCTCCAAGGAAAAGCAGCAAGTTCTGCACGGCCAGCAAGTGCGACATCTCTTGCACTGCAATCCGGATCAACGTCTTTCTCGGATTGGATTGCAGCGAAAACGCTGCATAAAGATACTCAATCAGCAGGGCGTGTTCGATTTCGGCTGCTGCATGCAATAGTTGTCGAGCCTCATCTTCTGCAGATGCCGCGGCTACGACAGGCGCGTTCTGCAGTGCTGCATTTCTGAGCGGCGATACTCGCTTCTCCCGTACAGATTTCAGCTCAAATCCAAACGTCTTGGGTACCGTGTCGAAGAGAAAACCCCGAATGCGGCTTCCAAACGTCCGTTCAGGCTCGACCACCCGAACCCATTCAATCGAACGCAGTGACGAGCGTCTGCGCATTGCAATTATTCCGACCGGGCAACTACTGCTTGGCAACGAAGGTGCCGACCGCGCCGACTTTTGGAATGAGACACGTAAAAAGGTATCGCTTAATTTTTTAACACGTCAAGATTGAATTCAATTCTGCGGCATTTTGACCACGCCACCTGCCTGGACTGAACTCCGTGGAAGGTTTGACAACGTTGAGATGCCCCAAAAGCAAGACCGAGGTGTCCGCATTGAGGCTTTGCCAATGCCCGCGCGCTCCCTTAAACGAAGGGCGCGTTTCCGGGGCGGATTATCCCATTTCCACTTCGCCGGCAAACGCGCTAAGTACCTGATCTTCTGACTGAAGCGGACGTGGCGGAATTGGTAGACGCAAGGGACTTAAAATCCCTCGATGGCAACGTCGTGTGGGTTCGAGTCCCACCGCCCGCACCAATAAAATCAATGACTTGCGAGCCAATTTTGTTTTACGTTTCAAATTTCAATTTCCCACAGTCAACATGCCGTCAACAGCGCGTACACTGCCGAATTGAGCGCGAAATTCACGCCGCACCGTGCCCTACTTCGTCAAAATCACCTTCGGCGAGATGCGTGAATCCGGCGTCCGTGACGTGCTGATCTACTGCAGGGATTACAACTGTTCACACCACTTCGAGAGCAACGCCGATGGCTGGACCGAGGAGGTCCGCCTGTCCGACATCGAGCAGCAGTTCACCTGCACCAGGTGCGGCCGACGCCCACGTCCGGCCGAAGTTTTTGGGTCGACCGAGGCCCCGCCGCGATACGCTGTAGGTTTGACGACCGGCCGCGACCCCTGCTCAATCCACGTCATTCGTGCAGCAGCACTTCTTCTTTTTGGAAGGTGCGGTCGGTGCGGTAATAGCTGTGGTAAACATCGTCATCGTTGCCAGCGAAGAAGCCGTAGAGTCCGAACTCCTCGGTGTCTTTGAAAAAGAAACCGACGCGGCTTTCTGCGAAGTGGTCGACACCAAAAGCTGACGGGTGGGCGGTCTCAAACAGCAGCTCGCCGTCCTTTGCTCGCGAAAAATCCTGTTCGCGCTCTCGGAATTGATACTCCCGTATCCCTGCCTTGATGTTCCGATAAAGGCGGGTATCCCCGCTCCAGCCGCTCGTTGGCGGCTTTCGCCTTCTCAGTGTTCTTCGATTGACGCCGCAGCAAGAAGCCACCCGCGAGCAGCAACACGACAACAACTGTCCAATCCATATTGCGCCCCCCCGTCGTGACCTTTACAGCGACAAGCAGCTACCACCGCGCGGTGATGGAACTGCGCCACGATCTTTAAGGCGGCTTCTCATACCATTCCGGCGTGCCCTCAGCCGAGAACCGTTCGTCTAACATCGGCAGTGCCCATCTCGGAAGGTTCACGGATTCATGTCGCTCCCAAACGAACATGCCCGCCAATGGATAGCGGCTGTCGCAGGACCAGCCGACCTCGGATTCCTCTCTGAAAATACCGTCGCCTTTTCGCTTCCAGAATTTGACAAGTGAGCGTTTGTGCCCGCTGACGAGGGCAGCCTGATGGGCGCTCGCGATTGCTTCGCGAATTCTGTAGTCGCGGTCGCTGATCCAGATTTCCAGAAAGGGTAGCCGTTTGGTTGCGGCCGGTTGGGTCATACGTGTGGTAAAATCAAACACCGAACTCACCCTCGCTCGCGTCGAAGTTTAGCTCTGCTCTCTATTTTGGATGCACCACCAACCCGGATATCTCGTAGCCGCGATCGTCACCAATGTCGTGCGTGGTGCTTTTGCCGAAGCCGGTCCGCTTGGTAACGCTCGTGATGTAAACGTCGAAGCGGTCCCTTTGTGCAAACAACTCTTGCGACTTTTCATCCCAACACGGTGGTTGTTCTTTCACGCTGTCGCCAGCTTTGCCTTTTCGTCGAAACATCGCCCCCTCCAGCTTAAGGCGCTGATCCTACACCTGCGTCGGCAAAGCGCCAGCAGACACGGCGAGTAAGGCTCGGTGCGGGGCTGTCAACCAAACGACTCCATTACCCGGCTGAACGCCGGATGCTGCCGGTTCTTCACCTTGATCCAGCGAGCGAAGCGACCGCCTCGATAGCTGCTCTCTCGGTGCTTTAAAACCAGCCCCTCCAACCCCATCAAGCAGGCATGCCGGAATAGCTCCGGACCAATCTCGCCCTGCTCGAACGGCGCAAGGTGGATGCCGTCAACGCGGCGAGCCAGTATCCTGGCTAAGTTGGTCTTACGCATGGATAGCGGCAGTCGGCGCAGATCCTCGCCATCGCTCACCAGCATGTCGAAGGCGTAAAACTCGACCTCGGAGTCGTGCCGGCGGCTGTGAAGGCCATTGAAGTCGGAGATCCCGTCGACACCGAGCGGCACCGCCTCGCCGTCGATCACAAACGAGCTGTTCCGATTGCGCGGCGCGGCCTCGACGATGCGCGGGTAGCGCGCACTCCAGTCATGACCGTTTCGGGTGAACAGCCGCACGCGCGGGGACCGCTCAACCGATATCCGTCACGCTTGATTTCATGGATCCACTCGGGTCGGCCGGGAACCTGGGTGCCACGGGTCGGGCAGCGCCGACACCGATCGCAACCCCGTCCTCCCTGCCGCTTTTCAGTACGCAGGACGTACTACGTAAGATTGACTCTAAGTTGACTCGCAACCTGTTTGGTGGTTTGATCCGCAGCCAAAGGCCCTCTCAGCGCCTCACAAATACATTCGCGGAAACTGTGCGCCTCAGCCCCCAAAGCCCCGCGCACGGCCAGGCGGTCCGTATCCTCATCTTCTGACAGGGCTGGCGGTCCGGGCCACCGCTTGTGTCTCTGAGGGAGGGCAATGATCAGCGCCAATTTCGATCCGAAAAGGTTTGCCGCCTCGGTTCACACACTGCGGACCCAGCTCGGGCCGACGCAGCGCTTCTGCACCGATTCGCCAAGCTGGTGTTCCGGTATTTCGGGCCGCAGAGGCTTCGCGTTGATCAGGTCGTTGAGCCAGAGATTCTACGCGCAGATGTTTGTGCTCGGCGGGGCTGCTCACGGAGCGGGTTACCGATGCCACCTCCTTGTCAATCTCGATAGGCAGGCAGGCGCGCGTTGGGCAGGCGGCGGCGATCACTTCGTGACCAGTCTTCAATAAAAGGAACGCTTCGATGACGACACCCCGCTCTGACTTCACCCCTGCCGACATACGTCGCCTTCACGCCATGAAAAACATGCTCACCGAACGCGGTCTGGCGTGCGCGACGCTCGCGGCTTGTGGTTCGATCCGCGGGCGTCAACGATTGCCGCATCCGGAGCCAGAGTTCGAGCCGGAAGGGAATTCACATGACTGACGACAAACCCAGCGACCTCGAGCTCCGCAACCAGGTGCAGCCGAACTTTGCCGAACTCGAGCGACTTGGACTGATCCGCCGGACCGGCGAGCTCCGCAACGGCAAGCCGGTATTCACACTGACCGAGCTCGGCCGCGTCCATCTGGATCATCCGCCGCCAGGCGCCAAATTGCAGTGAGGGCAAATCCTCGAGCGGACGGCTCTCGAGGTCTCGAGTTCGAGGAGGACCGTGGCGCGAGTTTGCAAAAGGCAAATGCCGATGCTGAACCGAATGACCGCCGAGCTCATCATCGACAACCCGAATGACCTGAACGAGGTGACGGCTCTGCTGATCGAGGAAGGTTTCGACGTCGAGTTTCTCGACGACTGGATCGACGACAAAGGCAAAGTGATCTGGCTGCTGGCTGATGTCGTTACCGAGCTCAGCCAAAGCGAGTTCTTCGATTGGGTAGGCGGCATCGTCGCGCCATTCGGCGATGTCGTCGAAGCCGGCCTATGTTCACCGGAGCAACACCGCACTTGGCGAAAAAAGGACCTGGGCCGGTGATCGCCCTGTGCAGGTAGCCAAGGGATTTGGCCGGAGCCGCCAGGCACCGGTGACCTCACCAAGATCATAGTTCCCCCTGATTTTCGCGTGTCACCTCGCGCCGAGCCGACGGCAAATGGAAGATCCGAATGCTAACAGCAACTCCGATTCCACCAAAGAAAGACTGAACGTAAAAGCGAAGCGCCCACCTCGCGAGAGATGGGCGCTACGATCAAATGCACACTGACGGAACCTTCGATGGTCTGACGCGATCCTCGCTGCAACCACCACGTGAAATCAATGCCGATGGCTGGGCCGACGACGTGCGGCTTAAGTTGAGGTCTACGTGTGGGGCTATTCAGCGAGCGCCGGAAGGCTGTCCCTAAATTGGTCTATTGCCGCAGTAACTATGCTGAAGTCATCAAGGGACCGGCGCAAAAGCGTTTCCGCCGAAATAGCCTCGCTGTTGCCCGGATTGGCGGCAGTCTTAAGCATCCTATCAAGGTCCGAGAGCGGCGGAGCGAGAAAGGCGTAGTAATAACCCGAACGCTTCTGATCTGGCGTTCCTACAATAGACCAATGAGCCATTTTATCCCTGAGCTTTTTTTGCTTGAAGAATGCCTTGGCCACTGTGTCCCAAGACTGCATATATTTCTTGTCCGAAACTCTGAGTTTTATCAGGGCAGCAACAGCAACCATCTTCGTCTCCAGTGACATGGCGCCGTAGATTGTGTCTGTGATTTTTGATTGGGGATGCCTTCCCCCGCAGAGTGTTCTGTAGAGTAGAAATAATTTGAACTCGATTTGTTGCCAGTGCATCAATGCCGTCCCCAGCGCCCTCGTCATCTCGTTTACCGCCTCGTCCCTAATGGGATGGGATTTCATTTCACCCTCGAGCGTTGAACTAGGATTTGTGAGGTGCTCGGTTTATTGGGCAAGGGCTTCGTCTGCAGCATGTGTGCGGCAGGCGCGGCGCGGAGCTGCGGCCGAAGTTTGCGCGCAAATGGGTGTCGACTGATCTACTTTTCTAACTTGGCGCAACTATCAGCTCCCCGATGTCCCGCAGCGGACCCATCTCGAATTTGAAGGGCTGGAAGGGGGTCTGAATAGACCGTGTCATGACAACTCGAAACTCCCATTGGTAAGCAAACCGAAAATGCTTTGCGCATTGAATGGCTTCATCTTGATAGGCTGCGAATTCAGCAGGATCGTCTGAAATGGCGAGTGGATCGTAATAAATTACGGGCGCGAGACGCACGCGTACTGCGTTCGGGACGGCTTCGGAAAATCTCTCTATGAAACTATCTGGGTTGTGGATCGCCAAACATGCATCGGCAGGCCTTCCGTCACTCTGGAAATCCCAAAATAAGCGGTCATCATAAACGGAAGCGCAACTCCAACAGAAATAGTCGCTGGTAGTAAACTCCACCTTCCGGCCTGCATCATACCAGCGCATCGTAAGTTCGTCATCTTGACGAGCCGCGCCTCCGCAACTTTGAAAAAGGACGCCGGTTTGACGAACACCTCGCCCCGTTCGTAAAGGGGGCGTATGTGTTCCGCCTTGCCGAATTTGAAGAGCATCTTGGGTTTATTGAGATAGCTCTCTCGCGAATACTGCGAAGCATTTTCCCAGTCCGGCCGACGGCACCAACTTTCGCCAGACAAACGCCTGATCCTTTCCGGCGGGTTGGTGGATTTCCCACCGCCATCAAGTAGTCCCCGTATTAGAAATTCCTCAGCCAATTCGGTGTAGAGGAGCAAAAAGTCGATGTTGCGCGTTGGAGCATGCATTCCATTCCGCTTCGGCTGAATTAAAGTGTACTTGCCGTCATCGCGAAGCTTCATCACGTTCGCCGCTACGTCGTGCAAGCGTTGATCCAGCTCCTCTCTAGTGAGAGCTTGCATGTAGCGATTTGAGCGGTAATAAAATCCCTGTATCGCAAGTATCGCCTGCAAATTGATTGGCCGAGGGAAACGGAGCACGCGCTCGGGCTCTCCTTTCTCACCCTTTTTTCGAGGCACGAACGAACTGACACGTCGAAAGGTCTCGCGCAACCTCAGTGCTTCTTCTATGGGGATTGCGATGTCGGTCCACTCGACGGTGGCCGTGGCGCATTGGACCAAGACTTCTTTGTCGTCCAACACCACCACGCCATGCGCCTTGGTCAATTGAGCTAACTGGGGCATTGACCCGTATGTCATCGAATATTCGTTTGTGTCTAACGAGATCGAATAAGGGAGCCGCGAAAGCCCTTCACTGAGCTTCAACGCCTCGGCTATGGGCATTTGCAGGTCGGCTCGGTCCACTGCCTCCGTGGCGCACTGGACCACGAGGTCGTTGCCGTCCAAAATTATGCCGTGGACTCTGGTCAACTGGGCCAATCGGGGCATCAACTCGTTGGTCATTAAAAAAACTGTCCAGCCCGTCGATGTTGGATTAATGAGCGAAAGCAGTCGCGGCGCGCGGGAGCCTCTCGGTGATTCGCCGGGACTGAGAGTAACACGAAGCACGATGATGACCTTGACCACGGCCCAATATCTCGCGTTGCAAGCCGCGGCGCGCGGCGCAGTCTATCGAACGCACACCGGCAGCGTTTACACACTCACCGGACCATGTGGCAGCAACGCTCTATGGGCATTGGCGCGAGCCGGCCTGATTGCAGACACACCGGGCGCGAAAAAGCAGCCCCGCTACCCGATGGTTGTCACGCCGAAGGGCATGATCGCGTTATCGGCGTTTGTGCCGAAGAAAAAGAGATTGCGATGTAATCAGGCCATTATGCCGCGACCTGATGGTCCAACGGGCCGCACCGACTATGCAGAAGCGCCCCGTCGGCATCAAAGGTGAGCGTCGCCCGCACAACCCCACCTGGCACGCGGAAGTCGAGAACAACATCGTTGGCCTTCCACTGCAAATCGATGAGTTCGCCGGCCGGCTTTTCAATGAGCCATTGACGCCAGTACGCAGTGATAGCGTCCGTACCGTGCCATTCTTTTCTGCGACCGCAATCACATTGCAGGGAAGCATCATCAGCATAACAATCAACAATGAAAAGGTCGCCCGCGCGATACGCATCAAGCCAATCGACTGCGACGGACAGCAGATCAACGGAAGTTTTCTCACCTATACGCATTACTAATCCTCACAAGTGCCTGATTTGAAAACGAGCCGCCGGGCTAAGTCTGGCAATGAGTCGCAACGTCGAGCAAGTCAAGAAGGCCTGCATCGGCTGCGCCGGATTTTCCCATCACCATCGAAAAATAGAACCGCGTTCACAACGCCGCCGGACACGCGGTAGCTGACGACGATGCCACCGTCGAAAAGGTTCAAATTAGTGAGTTCACCGGCTGGCTTTTCGATAAAGCGTTGTTGCCAGTAAGCCCGAATTGCGGCTCGGCCGTGCAACTGTTGCGCCCCATTGCAATCGCATTGCAGCGCGGCATCAGCAGAATACATTTCCACAATTGAAAGGTCGGCCGCGCGATATGCGTCAAGCCAATCGACCGCAGCGGCCATCGGGTCAAAGGAAGCCATTTCCTCGCCTACATGCCATAATCTACGCGCGATTTTGAGCGGGTCCAATGAACGACGGCTAAACGGGATACCGCAAAAATACGGGTATCGAGCCCTTGTGGCACAAACGGCACAAGCCACTGGATGCCCGCGGGTGTAGCGTGATTTCATACACGCAACGAGGACATGCCATGGCAGTCGAATTCCTCTATCGAGCAGCTATCATCGCTCTCGGCATCATGAACATTGGCCTAGTTGCAGTCCTGTTGTTCGCGGGCGGCTAAAGCCAAGCAGACTTTCCTGCGATTTTATGAGTACACGCCCTAGATCTCGCGATCGCGCGTGGATGGCTGTGGCTGCACGAGAGTGGCACCTATGTGAAGTTCACAACGGGCGGTGCCGAGCGGTTTGCCTAAAAGTCGGCGGCCAGATTCGAGCCCTGAGCAAACAGATACCGCCTTCAGTTAGACTGCTCCATCACGCGGCTGAACGCCGGATGTTGCCGGTGCTTAATCTTAATCCAGCGCGGCGATCGGCCGCCGCGGCAACTGCTCTCGCGATGCTTCGAGACCAACCCCCTGCCCCATCAATAAATGCGCATACGGCATCCCGAGTTCTGTTCAATTGTGCTCACAATTCAAATTGAACATGGCCATCGTTGGCCGGCCGATTGTCCCTTGTTCCCGGTCAGGTCGGTCATACGGAGTACCTCTTGTTGGCGCTGCCTCCCGGTTGAACCTCGCGTAGGCTCGATGACTTACGAGAGCGGGTTTGGGGGAAACGGAGGTTTCCATGACCAACTCGAATGGACGACCGACGCGTCTCTATCGGTTGATCGTAGCTCGCATGGCGGGATGGAGTGCGGTTGCTTTACACGTGGTTCAAAAGTCTCAAGAACAAGGCGGGCGAAGCGTGTTGTGACAGCGGAGATGGCCACCACGCGGAGGCCGAGTGGGACATGGCGAAAGGTGGCTATAGAGTCCTGCTGATGCATCCCCATCGGCCAACCGAACCCGGGCAATGGTTCGACGTGCCATACTCCGTCGTGATCGACCAGCCGAACCTCAGCGGCATCGCGATGGTTTGGTGGGCGCCGTCCTACGACAGCCGCGATGGAAGTATGACGCCTATGTGGCGCTGCTTCATTCCGGGACCAGGGGGTTGAATCCCTTTTCCCTGACGCTCCGGTGTGCGCAACTGTAATCGGAGAGGCCCCATGACGGTCAAAGACGCAGCACTGGCAGAGCTTCGAACAGCGCTCCGGGGCTCCGTGCTCACGCCCGGCGACACCGGCTACGACGCCGCACGGCAGATCTTCAACGCGATGATCGACTGTAGACCAGCGCTGGTCGCGCGATGCGCGACGGCCGCCGATATCCGCGCATGCGTCGGATTTGCGCAAGCGCACGGGCTTGTTGTTTCGGTGCGCAGCGGGGGCCACAACGTCTCTGGCAAGGCGGTCATCGATGGGGGCTGATGATCGACCTCTCGCTGATGAAGGGATGCCGCATCGACCCGGTGCGCCGCACGGCCCGTGCCGAGCCGGGGCTGACGCTCGCGGAATTCGACCATAACTGCCAAGTTTTCGCCTTGGCCACCACGATGGGCGCTGTCTCCCCTACAGGCATCGCCGGCCCTACGCTTGGCGGTGGCGTCGGCTGGCTATGCAGCAAGTACGGTCTCACCTGCGACAATCTATTGTCGGTCGACATTGTGACTGCCGATGGTCGGTTGCGCACTGCCAGCCCTCTTGAGCACCCCGATCTGTTCTGGGCCGTGTGCGGCGGCGGCGGCAACGTCGGCATCGTCACGTCGTTCGAGTACCGCCTGCATGAAGTGGGGCCGGTGCTAGGCGGTAGCGTCGTGTTTCCGTTTACCAAGGCCAAGACCGTACTCGCCTTTTACGACGACTTCGCACGCAGCTGCCCAGACGAGTTGAGCGTCAACGCCGCGCTGTCGACCACCGCCGACGGTGTGCCAGTCGTCGGCATCGGCGTCGCCTGGTGCGGTGCGCTCGATCTCGGTGACCGCGTGCTCAGGCCCCTGCACGCGTTTGAAACGCCGCTCGCTGACACCATCGCGTCAAGGCGATACGTCGACCTCCAGCGCGCCAGCGACGCCTTCTTCCCGCTCGAACGACGACACTACTGGAAGGCCGGCTGGCAGCGCCGGCTCACCCCGGCGGGAATCGACGTGATAGTCGAGTTTGCGGCGCGGCGTCCGTCACCGTATATGAGACTTTCGCTCCAGCAGATGCACGGTGCGGCTGCACGGGTGCCGCCGAGCGCCACCGCATTCGTCCACCGTCATGACCAGTGGGAGGTCCAGATGCTGTCGCAGTGGCTTGACCCCGCCGATGACGAGGTGAACATCGGCTGGACCCGCGAGTGCTACGCCGCGCTGGAGCCGCATCTCGAACGCGCCGTGTATGTGAACTCGCTCGGCGGTGATGAGACTTCTCGCATCCGCGAAGCTTATGGCGCCAACTACGAGCGATTAGCCGCCATTAAGGCGATACGACCCGACGAACTTCTTCCGCACCAATCAGAACGTGGCGACGCCGCCTCTGTTGAACTAAGCGTGCACCCGGATTCAGTGCAGGGACCATTGGAGCAACAGGATGCGCCGGCGTTTCGGTCATCGCGCCGTCGTCAGCGACAACGTGCCGTTTCGAGGATAACGAGGTAGCTCTCTTGCGCCTGAGCGCGGGATCCGCGATCATCGACGGCGAAGTCGTCGTTCCGGCCGCCGACGGCACAACGGATTTTTCGGTCCTGCAGAACGAGCTGAAGGGAAAATCGACTCGCATCGTGCTGGTCGCCTTCGACTTGCTCTACCTCAACGGTTACGACCTGCGGAAGCTGCCGCTGATGGAGCGTAAGGCGCACCTCAGAGGGCTGATCGCGGCGACCGACGTTCAGCGAGAGTTTGCGACCGACGGTCGCGAGATCTACGCGCATGCCTGCAAGGTCGGCCTCGAAGGCGTCGTCTCAAAGGAGGGCAACGACCTGCTCTACGCCGGCAAGGTCGACCATGGCTTCGACAAGACATCCGCGGCAGAGTTGCGGCGACGGCTCACGCCGCTGACCGGCACCCATTTTTCAAAGGGCTGCGGGAAGACCAGTAGCCCGTGTACGCAGGAACGTTTTGCTGCTGTGTCAGTTTAATCGATTGGAAAGATCGCGTCACAACGAGGCTCACGCTGGCGCGTCCCATCCTTATTGGGAGGATGCAATGCTAGAACCCCAGCCATCCCGTTTCCTAGTCAGGCGGGATCGTACCGAAACAAGCTGGATGGTTTGCGTAAGTTGAAGCGGCCTGCCCGATTTGAGGATGAAGAATTGGTGGGGTTATCGCTCTCCGCCGCGGAGCATCTCAGGGACACCTTAAACGCCGCTAACAGCGCATCAACGCCGACCGAAACAAAAGAAAGAGGGATTCGACCAGACGCGTTTCGGCCCCTCGAACGCGGCGCAATGCGGAACCCTACCCGCTAAAAAACGGTGCTCTCGCTGAGATCAAGTACCGAGCGAGGTCAGCCGAGACTCCGTCCTTTCGGATATCCAACTTCGGTCACCGCACTCGCATTTGAACATGTGGAAAGTTCGGCCGGTAAAGAAGAGCGCGAAGAAGTTTCACGGAAGGAGAAATGAGAACGCGCGGGCCTGGCTCCAAATATCGCCAGCATACCGCGCGCCCTCATGACGGCCACCTTGGGGGTTAGGCCGCCACATTATAGTTTGTTTTCCCGCGCGAGACGCTCTGCCGAAGTTCGAACGGAAGGCGTCATCCACTTTCTTGCGCGCAGTGACCGCATCTAAGCCGGCTTTTTCCTATCCATCATCCCCACCTAGCGAGCTGCAGATGATGCGGCTGTTTACGATAACTCTCGATCGCGCGGTTTGAGAGCATGAGCGGCCGGCGCTCGCCGCTCATTATCTGCGACTGGATGTCCCAAAGCAGGAATTCGGCGGTATGCTGCTTGTCAGCAAGCTCACCTATGCCGTCGAGGTAATCCCAGGCGATTTGAAGCGAGTTCTCGATAAGAGTTGGAAGCTGTGCGGTCATGAATTATGAACACGGCTGCGGCTTTATCGTTCCTTTTTGCTCAGGCCTTTGAACGAGCTTTGCCGGAGTAAACCTTCCGAGGTGATGTCCCGGTACTCAACATCCGCCATGAACACCCGGTCCACCCAGGTCGCCCGAGGCTTCTTCACATGCTTGGTCAACTTGGATTTCGGGCTGACCACGGTATCGAGTTGCTTGCGGATTTGGCTGGAGCTGGTTCGAGACCAGCCTGTCCCGACCTTGCCCATGTAAACCAGATCTTTGCCTTCCTTCTTCCCGAGGTAGAGCGCGGCGACGCCGGTAGGATCTTTGACGAACCCGATGACGGGGAATTTCCCCTCGATGACCGTTTTGATTTTCTGCCAGGCCTCTGTCCGCTCCGATCGGTATGGCGTCGTCGCGTTCTTGGAAATAATGCCTTCCCAGCCTAGCTTCGCGGCGTGCTTAAACATCTCCTGCCCGTCGCCGGTTAGATGTTTCCTGTAGATAACAGGCAGGTCCACGTCTTCGTCGCCGAGCAGGTCAGCCAGCATCTGCTTGCGTTCGAGTTGGGGCAACTTCCTGAGGTCGCCGTCACGCCAGAGGAGATCGCAGGCATAGTAGACCAGCCGATCCTGCTTACCCGCGGCTAACTCGGCCTGGAGTTCGGAAAAGTTGGTCCGTCCTTCGTGGACCACAGCCGCCTCCCCATCGATGATCGCTTGCCGAGATATCGAAGGCGCCGGCGATGAGGGAAAAGCGTTTGGTCCAATCGAGCCCGTTGCGGGTGTAGACCTTCTTCCGGCCGGCGTTGACATGAACCTGGACGCGGTAGCCGTGTATTTGATTTCGTGAATCCATTGCTCACCCTTCGGAGCCTTGCTCTTCAGGGTCGCAAGCTGGGGCTTAATGAACCCCGGCATCTCGGTACGCTTCATACGCAACTCACAAAAATAACCCTGTCGCGCCGCGATGACTTAAGGAAGCAAATGCAAAACGAAAATAGGAAATGAAACGCCGCTAGAAGGTAAATTCCTCTAGCGGCAATTTCTTTATCGGGTTGTGGTAGGTGCAGCCGGTGTGGTCGGTGCCGGAGCGGTCGGGGCAGCCGGAGGGATCGGCCGCGTAGACGAGCCTGTGGTCATGCCGGGCGTGGTATTGTCAGCAACGCGCGGTCCGCTCCACGGTGCCCACATAAACAGAACGGCCATTACAGCAACGGCAGCGATCAGCATCATCCACCCGGAGCTCATACCTTCATAGCGGTCGTTGGGAGTCAGCGGATCTTGGTTCAGCCTCATGTTGTCGCGATTCAGATTATTGCGGTTCAGATCGTCGTTAAGCATTTCGGTTCCTCCTCAGCTGCCCGCATAATGCAACCTTTGCAAAACACAATAGTTCCTGTGCTGCACCGCGTTACAACACCTGCGCCAACATCGCGGGAGCTTCGCCGCTTGTGAGGGGCAGGGTCGCTCCCGAGCTGTTTAACCCAAGTCCATGATCGACGTGAACACGGCATACTTCGAAGAGATATCAGACAAAGCCTTTCCGGTCGCCCGACGCATGGAACGGACCCAAATTATTCGCCGACGGGGCATGACTTGGTTGAGGGGATATCTGGGATCGATTGACCGAAGCCTTGGTTATAGCTCGGCGCTGCGTGGAGGCGTGATGTTCAAACCAAAGTATCCGGGAAGCCCTCAAGACCGCAGCCGCCGCTTGAGATCAGGTATCGGCGATGGCTATTCAACCAGCCTTGCACGAAATAATCCGCGAGTGTTCGGCATTCCGCCTCACAGGAAGCTTCTGTGCAACCCAGATGCGTTAACTGGGATGCCGCTCAGTCCCTCTGACCCCCTCAGTGATGGGTCTTTTTGACGGGCCCGCTGTCAGTCATCGAAGGGGCGACGGATCCCTCAGTTTGGAGGCGTTTAGAGGCGGTCCGCGAAAAATATTAGTGTTTCCATCGGTCTTCGAGCCGTGCTGATTTTCGCCTAGTGGCGCGCCGCTCATCGGCCTTCATCTCGCGGCCTAGCTGCTTTGACAGCCATGGACGCATCGATCATGGCACAGCGAAGTCTTCAAGCAAGAACGGCTTTCGGAGCACCGGCCTGTCGCTGAACAAGGTTGGCCGCCCCTCCGGACCATAGCCGCTGACGAATACGAATGGCAGACCCCGCGCCGCCACGATCTCAGCAATGGGACTGATGTTAAAGCCGGCGACATTGATGTCGAAAATCGCTAAATCAAATACGGAAGTACGGGCCAGCGGTTCAGCCTCGTGGATACTTCCTGCCTCGGCGACAACGCGATGCCCGAGCTCTTCGAGCATCTCGACGATCATCATCCTTATTAGCGCCTCGTCTTCAACCAAAAATACGGCGACGCTCTGCATCTAACTCTGGCCCTGAGAAGTTGAGCACCGCAGAGACTTTCTGCGCTCGTCGATCGTTGAGGTTATTCTGCAGAACGAAACGCCTAGGCGCGTTCCTTTTCGCCATATGACGGTGCAGGAATAGATATTGTTTTTTCGTACAACGATCAAAGTGAACTGATCGGGGACAAAACTCTCGGGAGCTGCGTCCAACGCAGCGTCAATTTCCGAAAGATTGCGGATAACGCAGGGGACAGAAAAATCGCCGAACCTCATCAAACCATCGCGGCGTGCTGCGTGCTTCGGTATCGGCTGGTGCGATGGTTGGCATCGGCTCACCTGTAAAAACTAATCGTTTACGGTGGGCTTAACCCGTAAAGCGTCCGGAAAACGGGCAAGAAACTTGCAGACGCGCTTAAAGTTTGGCTAATGCGCCGGCCAACTTAGGTTCGGGTTTTGAAGATCACGCGCTAAATGTCAATACCGTTCGGCAGATATGATCTGCATCCCGCTCCGCTTACCCCTGTTCACCGCGACTGATTGCAGTCTCTCCCGATACGAAGGTACTGAATTGTTCGACGCTGTATAACAATACCATACGTTGCCCCTATCTCACAAACATTTCCCTACGATTTCAATGACGGTTACATCCCTCTCGATTGCACCTTTCACACATAAAACACCGAGCCTATGAGTTGGACGCATCGGTATATATCCATTCATCGCCACGAGAATTCCTGCATGAAAGGAACGGGGCCTCAACAGCTTGCGTTATTACATTTGTTTCCATTTGTTTGTGAGGCCGTCCATGCGACTTATTTTTGGAATAGTCGCGATTATTACAGTTCCGGCTTGGTTGTGCACAGATGTCGATTCTGCTTCAGCACAGACCTTCATTGATCGATGGTCGATCATTCCAAAAGCGCACGCAGAACCGGCACCCGAGGCATACGACCAGCCCAGACACAATCCTCCGCTAGAGCAACCCCCGACCGGGGTGGAGACGGCTCATCGTCCGGAAGAGCGCTCAGCTTCTCGACCTTCAAACCGCGTTTTTTCTGGAAAAGCCTCTTACTATTCATATCCGACAGGAAAAACAGCGAGCGGAGCCCCGTTCATTCGCAATTCCCTGACCGCTGCCCACCGCAACCTACCGTTCGGCACAAGAGTTCGTGTAACTGATCTTGCCAGCAGCAAGTCAGTAGTAGTTCGTATCAACGACCGGGGACCTTGGGTTCGCGGCCGCGTCCTCGACCTTTCGCTCGGTGCTGCGCGCAGTTTAGGAATTACGGACCGCGGCGTGGCCCAGGTTCGCGTTGAGGTATTATAGCTTTCAGCAAGATGGATCGAGCTGCAAAAGCGCGCACGAGGCCAGCGCTTCGTCGCCGTCCCCGCCCTTAATCGATGACCTCGTTCGCAGACACCAAAAGTGCTTGCGGCATGATCAGTCCCCGCGCCCTCGCGGACTGAAAGTTGACGATTCCTACGATCACCGTGCGCGGTGACGGGTCAATACATTGGATTCAGTCAAATGACGAAATTTACGTCATTTCACCTAAGCGCAGGGCGATTTCCGCTTTAGATGAGCTCAGCGAGAGCCTTGCCCGATGCCAGCTTGGGCCAACGGGTCACTTCGCCAACTATCGGCCCGGTTGGCCTGCATGCAGGTTCTTGCACGGAAACGACCGCGCCGGGTCTTATGAATAGTTCACCCTTTCTGTTTTTCTTTTGCGCTTTTTCCATCGGAGCTTTTAGAGCGTTCATCGAAGCGATCAGCGCCCTTAGCTAGATCGTGCCCCGTCTTGCTCTCGTTTTTCGCTTCTTCCTTAGCAGTCGCCTCGCGCAAGCCTTCAGCGGCCCGTTCCCCCGCATTTGATGATTTTCGTTCGTCATCCATTTGATGCTCCTTCCCTGATAACACGCTTTTCTCCAGGAATACCTCTTTGTCTATCCCAGCTAGGCCGCAACAATTTCCAATCAGTTCGCTTGGACATTGTTCCAGTTCCGTTGAGGCTCGTGCGCGTCCCGGCGTAAAGGTGACCTCAGTCGAGGCGCGCGGGAAAAGCCGACATCGAAGATTACAAGCAGCATGTCCGCTAAGGTTCATTCGCGTCGGTTTAGCCAGACCACGGCCAGGACAGACAGGCATGTCTCAAAAGTGCCCCTTGGCAGAAGTGATCGTGGCCCAGCTACTTGCGCGCCGCATCCGATACGTTGATCGCTGCGGGAATGAGTCCGAGATCTTTGAAGGTGTCGGCGATCCTCTGCTGTTCGGCGATAACCGAACTGCTGATCGGCAGGATGTCGAAGGT
>NZ_JAFCLS010000003.1 GCF_018131075.1 Bradyrhizobium sp. JYMT SZCCT0428
GTCTACGCCGAAGCGGCAAAGGATATTCGGGGCACCGCAAAGACGTTCAGCGCGGCCGCCGGGTTCCCCGAGCCGGTAATGGAGGTTGCGCTGTCCCGCCGGACCTTCGACATCCTGCCGATCAGCAGTTCGGTTATCGCCGAACAGCAGAGGATCGCCGACACCTTCAAAGATCTCGGGCTCATTCCCGCAGCGATCAATGTATCGGATGCGGCGCACAAGTAGCCGAGCCACGATCACTTCTGGGCACCTGTGAGACATGCGCTTATCCTGCGAAGGTAGACCGGAAGTCGCTGTGGTCCGGCCAAACCGACGCGAATGACCCGAAGCGGACCTTGGCTCAATCGTTTTTGGGCTGATATGCTCTCGACTGTGAACTCGCAAGGGCTTCTGTGCCTTTGCATCGCAGATAAGGCAGATCAAGGATGATTGACACTGCTTTGCCAACTACGCGTTACGCTTTGAGCGGAGACGTGAATATTGCTTACCAGGTCATGGGAAATGGGCCCATCGATATCTTCATTGTTACAGGCTCGGTCTCTCACGTGGAATTCCTGCATGAAATTAAGGGATACACCGCCTTTATGCGTCGGCTCTCGAAATTTGCCCGCGTCATCATGTTCGACAAACGAGGACAAGGTCTTTCCGACAGAATTTCAGGCGCACCATCACTGGAAGATCGGATGGATGACGTCCGCGCCATCATGGATGAAATTGGTTCCAGAAACGCCGCACTCATCGCCTTCTCTGAGGGCGGTGCATTGAGCATCATCTTCGCGGCAACCTATCCAGAACGCGTCTCCCATCTAATCTTGTTTGGCTGTTTCGCTTGCTTCTCCGAGATGTTTGAAAATCCAAAAGAACGTATCGAGCTGCGATACAAGAATTGGGGAACCGGGGTGATGATGAGCAACGTGTTACCTAGTCTCGCCACTGATCCCGAGATGGTGCAGCAACTAGCAAAGCTGGAACGACTTTCGGCCACGCCCGGTGCTCACAGAACAATGATGTATCTTAACCTTTTGATCGACGTCAGGTCCATCCTACCGAATGTGCGGGTCCCGACTCTTGTACTGCATCGAAGAACCGATCGAATGATCCCAGCCGAGCGGGGCCGCGAATTGGCGACGAAAATCCCTGGCGCAAAATACATCGAATATCCTGACGGTGATCACGGATATTGGACTGGCGATGTCGTGTCCGTAATAGGTGACATAGAGGAATTTGTAACAGGCCATCGAGATGATGCGTCAGTTGATACCGAACGAGTGCTAGCCACTGTTCTCTTTACTGATATTGTTGGATCGACACAGAGCGCCGTTGAAATGGGGGATCAAACTTGGCGACAACTCCTGGAAAACCATGACCAGATAGCAAAACAAATGGTTGAGAGACATCGCGGCATTCTCGTTAAGACGACCGGCGATGGCATATTGGCTACGTTCGATGGGCCAGCTCGCGCGGTGCGTTGCGCATTGTCCTTCGGAGCGGTTTCAAAGCAAATAGGGCTGCCCTTGCGAGCAGGTTTGCACACCGGCGAGATAGAGTTGCGTGGTCGGGATATTGGTGGAATTGCCGTACATGCTGCCGCTCGCGTGATGGCTCGCTGCGAGCCGAACGAAGTGTTGGTCTCAAGGGTCGTCACGGACCTTGTTGCCGGTGCGGGTTTGAAATTCTCAGAACGGGGCTCGCACGACTTGAAAGGTCTCCCGGGCCGTTGGGACCTTTATGCAGCAAGCACATAGGAACGTCTTCTGCTCGTGGCACCTTTGAGACATGCCCACCCATCCCAGAATGTCCGTTCACTGGGCGGACCGGAAGTCGCGTGGTCCGGCCAAACCGACGCGGATGACCCAGAGCGGACATAAGGCCGCAGCAATTATTCGATCACATCGTTGGCAAGTGCGAGCAGCGTCGGCGGAACGTTCAGTCCAAGGACCTTCGCTGTCTTTGAATTGATTACCAGGTCGAACTTGGTTGGTTGTTCGACCGGCAGTTCGGCGGGTTTAGCGCCTTTCAGGATCTTGTCGACATGACCCGCGGCACGGCGATAGAGGTCGGAAAGACTTGGCCCGTAACAGATTAGTCCGGCGACTTCGGCAAACTCCCGTGTTGGGTAGACGGCCGGCATCCGCCGATCCATTGCAAATCCGGTAATGGCGCGGCGGTTGGAGAAATTCCAGGGGTTGCGCGCGACGAACAGCCCGTGCACCTGCTCCCGGACTATCAACCCGAATGCTTCATCGTAACTCGTCGGCGTGTGCTCGGCGTGGAGCAAAGTAATGCCCAACCTCTCCGCAGCGCTACGCACGCCGATCGCGGCCGGACTTTCCCAATCGAGCTTTAGCCCCAGATAGGCCACTCGGGTCGTATTCGGTGCGACTTCCGTCAACATCTGCAGTCTCTTGGCCTCGAAGTCAGGTCCCGTATTGCCTGAAAAGCCGGTGATGTTGCCACCGGGACGGGCGAGACTGGCTACTAGCCCCTGCGCGGCAGGGTCGGAGCTGTTGGCCATGACAACCGGCACGGCTCGCGTTGCGCGCTGGAAGGCGTGTGCGACTTCGTTGGCGCCGCCACCTCCCGCCAGGATCACATCGGGTGAAGTCCCGAGCACCCGTGCCGCGATTTCATCGAGTTGTCCGAATTTTCCCTCGGCGGAATAAAACTCAAACTTCATGTTCCTGCCGTCGACGTAGCCAAGCTCCTGCATGCCCTGGAGGAAGGCAATCACGAGGCCTTTCCACGCATCGCCCTCTTTGGCGTCGACGAACTGGCCGGTCGGAACGACGAACGCAATACGATGAACCTTATCGGCCGATCGCGCCCGCTGCGGCCACAGCGCGGACAAAAACCCGCAACCGATCAGGGTGATGACAACGCGCCGTTTCATGCGACCTTTCCACAATCTGGCAAATACATTTCGTCTCGTGTTCGCTGGATTTCCAATCCTTAACAGTTGAGTATCCGATGAAAAAGGGAGTGCAGTAAGGCCAGACATCATCGACGATGTCGGTTCCTGGCACTCATGAGACATGCCGACCGGCCCTGACGATGTCCGCTTCCGGAGTAAAACCGGAAATAGTCTCCCGACGATCAAAGTGACGCGATTGCCCACAGCGGACATTGGCCCTAGCCCCCGCCTGCTGCCCTCACATCCGCTTCCCAAGTGTGCTAGTGTGAGCCGTTCGACGCCCAAATCTGGGAGGATGCGGTGCGACGCCGTGAATTCATCACGCTCATCGCCAGTGCGGCCGCCACCTGGCCGCTCACAGCGCGTGGGCAGTCAGCCAAGAAGATACCCAAGGTTGGAGTTCTTTGGCACGCCGGCAGTGCCGAAGAGGAGGCAATATATCTACGTGCGCTGAACCAGGGTTTTAGCAACCTCGGCTACGTCGAGGGTAAGTCGATTGTCCTAGAACACCGAATTCCGGATGAGCGACCAGAGCGCTTTGTCAGTATGGCTAAAGAGCTTGCTGCCCTTCCAGTGGACGTCTTGGTGGCGGTGACCCAACCGGCGGCGCTGGCTGCGGCGACAGCAACGACCAAAATACCGATTGTCTTTAATCACGTGCCGGACCCGGTCCGAACAAAGCTGGTGAACAGCCTAGCCCGTCCGGGTGGAAACGTCACAGGTTTAACAAACATTGCAGCCGAGATTGCAGCGAAGCGCGTTCAACTACTAAAGGAAGCTTTTCCAAGGATGAAGAGCATCATCTTGCTCGTAAATCCGAGCGACCAAGCAATGGGCATTTTTATTGACGAAGCCAAAACTTCCGCCATATCTCTTGGTTTGGAGGTACGAATAATTGGAGTGCGCTCGGTCGAAGAATTAAAGAGGGCGCTCAACGATCTGGCTGTTGACGGCACAGAAGGCATGATAACCGCCCCTAACGGCCTGTTCTACCAAGGCCGTGTATTGGTTGGTCAACTGGCTGCTGCGCACCGTATTCCGTCCATAGTTGTCTCGCGAGAGACTTTAGAAGGTGGAGCGCTAATGTCATATGGCGCCGACTTCCAAGCCATTTTCCGCCGCACGCCCGTCTATGTTGACAGGATCCTCAAAGGTGAGAAGCCCGCAGATTTGCCTGTTGAACAGCCCACCAAGTTTCAATTCCTTGTTAATCTCAAGACCGCGTAGGCGCTTGGCATGACCATTTCTGAGGCCTTGTTGCTCCGCGCCGACGAGGTAATCGAATAGAGACCGCGCGGTACGCCGCGTAACAACTCGCCGGCGCGCGTCGGTAGTGGACTGACCCGGTCAGAAGACAAACGCGCAAGGCGGGATGGAAACACAGAGTTTCTGGCGCTCCTCAATAGTGGATCGTTTGTCGATATGTTGCCGATTTATCGCATCTGGGAAAAACCGGCGTACGTCGGCGACCCTCGCATATGTTGCGGATGGACTTAGCCTTCCGCATGAACCAGCCTTCGCTTCTGTTGGTCGCGGTAGCGGGGCGGGGCGTCGTGAGTTTTCAGATCACCATTTTGAAGGTGCTCGCGGGACAGCCGGAAGGGCGCGCTTCGCATCCTGACGTCACCAAATCCGTCGCGATTTTGATGTCGAGCGGTGCTGATTGGTCGGAGCGCATGAAGCGCCTCGCAGCCCGTGCGCCAAGCCTAAGCATTTTCTCCCGCGGGTATGTACTTCGCGATGACGCCGGGTGGCAGATTACTGATGCCGGCCGTGCATTTCTGGCGTCGATCGAAGCGCCGGCATCTGAGCCGGCGCTCGAACCTCCTGTGCCCACGCAGCCAATCGAACCGGCTGTGCCAGATCTTCCGTCAAATATCGTCCGCCTCGTCGATCATCAAGACAAGCGCCGCCGGCGCGCCGCTGCTTGACCCCAAGGTCGCGTAGGCTGTCGCCGTGAAGATCGCGACGTTCAACATCAACAACATCAATAAGCGGCTGCCCAACCTCTTGGATTGGCTAAAGTCGTCCAGTCCTGACGTTGTCTGCCTGCAAGAGCTCAAGTCGACAGATAGGGACTTTCCAGCGGAGGCATTACGCGAAGCCGGTTATGGCGCCGTCTGGCGCGGCGAGCGCTCATGGAACGGCGTCGCTATCCTGGCGCGCGGCGCTGAGCCTGTGCTGATCCGTGACGAACTGCCCGGCGATCCGAAAGATCGTCAGAGCCGTTATATCGAGGCGGCCGTCGGCGGTGTCGTCGTCGCCTCGCTTTATCTGCCAAACGGCAACCCGCAGCCGGGTCCGAAATTCGACTACAAGCTCGCGTGGTTCGATCGGCTGATCGAACGCGCTGCGGGGCTTCTAGACGCGGACGTCCCGGTGGTGCTCGCCGGCGATTACAACGTTGTGCCGACCGACTTCGACATCTATTCGGTGAGATCGTTCGTCAAGAACGCGCTGCTACAGCCGGCGCCGCGCGCGGCCTATGCGCAACTCGTCGAGATGGGTTGGACCGATGCTTTGCGTCATTTGCATCCGGATGAGCCGATGTTCACGTTCTGGAGCTACCTGCGCAATCGCTGGCCGCGTGACGCGGGTCTGCGCCTCGATCATCTTCTCCTAAGCCCCAAGATCGCGCCGCGGCTGAAAGCCGCCGGCGTCGATCGTGAAGCCAGAGACCGAGACAATGCCAGCGATCACGCGCCGGCATGGATCGAGCTGTCGGTGGCAAGGAAAGGTCGAAGTCCGCGGAGCCGGTAACGCGGATCAAACCGTAAAACACGCCCGCTTCGGGTCTTACTTCATTTTTTTTGGATCACGTGCGCTATTGAACCGTCGTAACACCTTTTCTCGTCGAGACGCTGCTCGGCTTTCCTCCTCAAAAGAGCTGCGCCAAGCGCGCATTTCTTGTTCGTTGAACAGTCGCTGCCTCTCAGCTTCCCGCTCTACCGACGCTGACAACTGGGCGTGTTTACGGTTGCTCCGCCACACCAAATAGCAAGCCAAGGCGACGTAGGCATAAAACGGCAGCAAGAAGATCATCGCCCAAAGCAGGCCGATGAGAGCTGTCGCAAGCACCACTACGCCAACAATGAGCGCTATCGCAACCGGCATCAATTTCTCCGGCATACTAAGGCGGCGAGGCTGCGTTTTGTTTCTGTGTATAGTTTTGAACAGTATTGCCGGCGATCCGCGCTGTCGCCCCGCCGATGGTGCCGGCTGGCACCCCTGGGGAACCAACCTCGCTGAGGGCGCTTCTCTCCAAAAGGAATTGAGCGGCAAAGGAAGGCGCGAGGTGGCTTATCCGAAAGTTCCGACCGCAGAGCTTGCCGCTGAATTTTCTACCGACCGCCTAAGGTTCTCGGCTACCATGTCGTCGTCAATAGCCAGGCGGTCGCGTTGGTTACGCTCGATGAGCTGACCCTTGCGGGCCTTTCCGCGGCGGACGAAGTGCAGACGTTCAAGCTCGCCGATCAAGTGAAGGCCGGATCGCTATTGTTTTGGCACAGCGACGGGATGTTACACGATGACCCGGGGGAACAGGGCACGCCAGTCGGAATGACGATGCGGGACCTTGAGGCTGGCAGCGTCGTGCGCCTCTTCCGCGATGGCTTCATTCCGCTCGACGCGGATTTCAACCAGATCGCAGCAAGCGACGATCTGAACGAGGGCGATGCAAGAGCGCTTGAGCAAGCTTAGAATTAGTCTCCTGATATCCGAATTTCTCGGGTTTCAGATGGATTGGAGTGTCCCGCGCGTTCCGCTATCATGGCAGGGATGAAGATCATAAGCATCCGCCAGCCCTAAGCCTCGCTGATCGTCAGCGGCATCAAAGACGTCGAGAATTCGGGCCGGTCCTTATTCATGCATCTCAACAGCCAGACGATATCTCGCGCGAAGAGATCGAGCGGCGCTTCGGCGTCAGCGTTCCGGCGGCGCAGCCGCGGGGAGGCGTCGTCGACATTGCTATCTCGTCGACTGCGTGAGAGCGCATGAAAGCAAGTGGTACGCCGCACCATACGTCGACAAAGGCTCCGGCGACGTCCGCAGCCACTTTGCGTTCGTGCTGCGCAACGCTCGACCACTGTCGTTTGTGCGATGGAAGGGCGCGCTCTCGCTGCGCGCGGCGCCGCGTGAGCTGATCGAAACGCTTGGTCTCGAAGCCCCGCAAATTAAGCCCCTTCGGGTCGTCAGTAAGAAAGCTCTCGATAGGGCGCGGTGATCCGCCGCGGGCAATCTCAAAAATGTCGGCGAGACGTTTGACTGTCCAATGGGCATTCACAGCATTTCTTCCAATTCACTGAGACCCTCGATAATCTCCTGCTCTATTTCCTTGATTTTGGCAATTATCTGTTTCGGCGGCCGGTGCACGGCAACCTGGCGCGTCACTTCCTTGTAACGATTAAACGAGAAGTCATAGCCCGCGGCCGCGATCTCGGCCTTCGGGACGCAAAAGCTCTGCGCAGTGCGGGGTCGCTTTCGCTCAGCGCTTTGGCGCTGTGTCCACCGCACCGCGATATCTGGTAGATTGTTCTTCGCGTGATCTTCGTCACCAAGCTTCGCTCTTGGCCCGATCTTCTCAGCTGGCAACAGCGCAGTGCGTTTGTCGTCCAACGAGAAGCCGTCGGCTTGGCAATCATAGAACCACACCTGATCAGTGCCGCCGGAGTTGGTCTTAGTGAACAGCACGATAGCGGTGGAGACACCCGCATAGGGCCGAAACACGCCAGATGGCAGCTTGACGATGCCATCGAGCCGGTGGTCCTCCACCAGCATGCGGCGGATTTCCTTGTGCGCCGTAGAGGAGCCGAACAGCACGCCATCCGGCACGATCACCGCCGCGCGACCGCCGGGCTTCAGCAGTTTCAGGAACAACGCCATGAACAGAAGCTCAGTTTTCTTGGTCTTGACGATGGCCTGCAAGTCCTTGGCGATCGTTTCGTAATCCAAAGCACCCGCAAAAGGCGGGTTGGCAAGCACCAGTGAATAGCGGTCTTCGTCGCCTGCATGCTCTTGCGCCAGCGAGTCCTTGTAGCGGATGTCCGGATTGTCGACCCCATGCAGCGTCATGTTCATCGAGCCGATGCGGAGCATGGTGCCGTCGAAGTCGAAGCCGTGGAACATCTCCTCATGGAAATGATCGCGGGTGGCTTTTTCCTGAAACAGTTTGGGGTGGTTGTCGCGCAGATACTCACCAGCGGCGACCAGGAATCCGCAGGTACCACAGGCGGGGTCGACGATCACGTCCTTCGGACCCGGCGCCATCATCTCGACCATCAATGCAATGATGTGTCGCGGCGTTCGGAACTGACCGTTCTGCCCGGCGCTGGCGATCTTCGACAGCATGTATTCGTAGAGGTCGCCCTTGGTATCGCGATCCTCCATTGGAATTTCGGCAAGAAGATCGACCACCTTGGCCAGCAGCGCCGGTGTCGGAATCGTAAAGCGCGCACCCTTCATGTGGGTGGCGTGCGCGGTATCGGCCTCGGCCATGTTGCGCAGGAACGGAAAGACGTGTTCCGAGACGATCTCGAACATGTTGGCGGGATCTCGGTTCTTCAGCCGCGACCAGCGCATGTCCTCGTACGCAATGCCGCCGCCCTTGCCGATTTTGTCCTTGCCGGCTGGAAATATGCGCCGTTCGATCGGCTGTTTAAGCCGGTTGGCTTTGTTCTCCTCGCGGGTATGCGCCTCGTCCAGCCCGCGCATGAACAAAAGGTAGGTGATCTGCTCGATCACCTCGAGAGGATTGGCGATGCCACCCGCCCAAAAGGCATTCCAGACCCCATCGATCTTGGAGCGTAGTTCCCCCGTCAGCATGCCACCCCCGTTGCGTGTTCTTAGCCAGTATTAGCTGGCCGCGAGCCAGCACGAAAGACGGCATCTTCGCCGCCGAAGCCGCCGGCCACAAGCAGGCCGGTTAGCGATCGGGCCCGGACAGACGTTTTAGGCGAACCGCCTGCTTTACGGAAGTCCGGCGGAGCGTTTATCCTGCCCAGAAGGCTGCGTGTACGGGATTGCGGGGCACAGATGTCGTTGGTGCTGAAATGCGACGCACAAAACCTCGCCGAGGGAAACGAGCTGTTCAGGCCAGCTCCCGCCTGGGTTTGCGGTCGAATTTTTACCAGAGCAATTGGCCGGAAACCGTGCGCCGCATCGTTGACAACCAGGAGTGATGACAGGCCGCCCCAGCGCGCCCTGACAATTGCCAACTTGGCAAGGTATGACCAGCGGCGGTCCCACCTGGATATTGGAAGTGGGCCTGAAGTCAAACTTTCTTAGTCATGGAGGCCTTGGTCCATACCACGCCGACATCGCTAGACTAGCATACCGGTCCCGGATGGCTAAGGTCCACATCGCCGCCCGCCATCTTTTACGTTGGTATGGCGGGGTTATGGCTGGACGTCTCATTGGCAGTGGCGGCGACCCTTAGACTGGGCGAGCCATCATCCCGGAATTGGAAGAAGCTGTGCGTGGTTCGAGGCGGTACGGATCGCCCCCGCAGCCGATGTACGACGAAGGACGTCAAATCGCAAAGTTCAACGGCTGTTGCAGAAGGTCGACGGGCATTAAACTCTTCTTTTACCCCACGGGCCGACACCTTGGACGACGTCTTGATCGAGAAACTTCCCATCCAGCTTTTTGAGCCTCTTTTCCATCGCTCGTTTCACCTCCGCGTAGTTAAGTTTGGCGTGCTTGAGTTTGAGATCAAAGAACTGGCTTCCATCATCCAGTGCTTGTACTTCTTCTTGCATCCACACCCACGCGCGGCGATCGGCGGTGTCGCGAAATAGGATCCAGGCGGCATACGCTTCAACGGGATTGCGGGCAATCAGATAGGCTCGCCACCAGTGGCGCGCACAGGCGTCCGATCCGCGACGCAGTGCCGATTTGCGTCGAATATTAGCCCAGTTTGTTATCGGGCCCGACGGCCACGCGCTTTCAGCGGGAAGCGCATTCCCTATCACGAAGCCTTCCAAGATAACCGCCCGCATGCGCCGCCAAATGAGGGACGAAGCCCGGTCACGTTCGAGGGCATCTGTGACCCAGTGAGTCTTTCCGTTGTAGGACGCAGCTAGCGCTAACTCGAACAACGTCAGATCGGAATAGCAGTTCTCAAGATCCAACAGTCCGTCGCGTAGCAAAATCGCGGGTGGAGAATCGGGAACACGAAATACTATATGCAGGAGTTCGTCGATTCCGGCGGCGCCAACATACCGTGTGGCGAGCGTTGCACGTAGCGCATGCCACAAATCGGCTCCTCGTCCAGGATCATGTCTCAAAAGTGACTCGCAAAGCGCGAGATATGCTGCTTCAGCAAGCCGTACTCGCCTACGAAAATCATTCGTGCGCTCGCGGCCTCCCTCTAGCCAACGATCTAACATATCCCCGGCATGACGCGAGACAACGTCCATGTCTTCCGCACTGACATCCGTCAAGTAAAGACTTGCGCCAGCCTTACGCGCCACCTCAATCCGCTCGACCGCAGTGTCAATCGCCCGACGATGGGCTTCAACAACTGCATCTGCATTGACTTTCAACCACCCGAACGGGTCTGTGTTTACTTCAAGATTCGCTCGTGGCTCGGCCGACAATACAAAAGGACGCGCTCTTTTGTCAGATCGCTCGACTGAGAGGTCGGATCCAGGATCGGGCTCTTCAAGCTGGGGTGCGGCCAGAATTTGCCCAAAGATCTCGGCCGCGAGCCGGACTTCGGCGACATCGGCGCCGCGGGCTCGCGCTGCTTCCAGCAACCGCCAAGGCGCAAGGCGGGGCGCCAATTGGTCGAACGGCAGGGCCGTCTCTGAGGCGATCAGCGCGCCAGAGCCGTAGTGATTGACCCAAAAATCGGCATCGGCAGCCCACGTCCATCCTTCTCCCACGAGTATACGACCAAATCGGGGCGCATCGCATTCTTCCAGCATCCGAAATACGATTCCCCGAAGCTCATGATTTGTGTCCCGTGCGAGTTCTTCAAACCACGTCCATGCCTTATCGCTAAACGCGACGGAATGGACAGAGAGCAATAATAAAAGATCATGTTGCTCCTGCTTGGTGCCATGCCGGTGTTGCGAGATCAGCGCGTCGGCTTGGTCCGGCGTGGGAGCGTTGAGGACGTATTCAAACTCAGTCGAGACAAATTTTAATGCGGCAGCAATCATCCTGTTAAACTGTTCGACCGTGTCGAGAGATCGCAGCTCGAGCATCAGGAGACGGCCTGCGGCAACGGCTTCCTCTCCACTGTCGCCTGCGACTGCACTGAGCCGCAATATTTGTGCTGCCTCCGCTTCTGTCTGGCCGGCCAGCAAATAATGCTCCACCGCGTGGACGGCGCTCCAATAGCGTGATTCCGGCGGCCTAGTCTTGAAGCTAAGCAGCTTACGTTGCGTCAATTCGGCGAGAATGTCAGGCGCACATGCGGCAAGCGCTGGCTCTAGACTTTCAAAAACATGATCCTCGCGCGTAAAGCTCCCACCGCTATCCAAGGTTCCTACATCAAACATCAATGCAGCCGCGCGGAGCTCATTTACAAACGCCTGCTGCGGCTTGAAACTCGGATCGGACCAGAAGGCCGAAGCCCGCTGAACACGCGTTGCGATACCAACGCCGGTATCGCTCAACGCAAGGTCGGCATGTCGGCGCTCAAGCGCAAAGAAACTTCGGGAGGGACTAGCGAGATAATCCTTTTGATAGGTTAGTTGGTGGTCGAAGTCGGTATCGATTGACGTGGCGGAGTCCTCATCAACTTCCTCACCGGTCAGCCGGAGCAAAAGCGAGCCTGCACGCGCAGAAAGGTCAGCATGAATACCAGGCTCCGGAACACGAGTTCGAACCAGGCCAGAGAGCGTACGCAACTCCACCGCCGTCGCTCGCGGATCGAGCTCATTGAGATAGCAAAGCCATTTCAACCCCCGCCAGACTTCGTCGTTTGGATTCACCGCGCGTGAAATCGCAGCAGCTTCGAAACATGAAGAGGCACCCGCCAGCGGAAATCCCTCAAGGATCGACGGAATGGTGGACGCAAGCGAGCCGTCGTCACGGTCAACAAGCGTCAACGGGACGCCGAGAACCGTCAGTTCGCCCGACGCATCTACACCAATCTTGGTTTTGTATCGGTTCGAACGGCTTTTCTCTGAATCGGGGTTGGCGTCGAGACGCGGATCAAGCTCGCGGGATACGATCGATAGCCACGTGGACGTGCGAGCGACAATGATGGTGAGGTTTGTTCTGTCCGTGCGCGGAATTGCGCGCAGCGCGTTTACTGCCCAAAGTCTGGCGGACGCTTGTGACCGCGCATTTGATCTTTGCACGGCGTCAAGCAGGGCCTCGGCAAGATAAATTGATAGACCAGCCAACTCGCGTCGGTGACTATCAGTCACGTTTTGGCTTTGGAGCCAGGCCGTCACCAGTACGCCACTGGCTGGCGTTGAGGTCGGCCCCTCCCGTTCAACTAGAATAGACACAGCCGCCCGGAGAATTTCCGCTCGTTGATCCAGCCCCGCAATCGGATCAAGCCAACTCGTGATCACGGCGTCGACGCTCTCAAAGTTCTGTACACCGATGCCGTCGATTTGTGCCAGCAAGCCGGCGCCGAGCGCGTGTGCAACGACGGTAGGAGTAAGCTGCATACCTCCGGCTGGGCCCGGTTTGGCAAATTGCCCGTCAATAATGTCGCTGAGGCGCAAATAGACTTCTCGGGCCGATAGGTCAGGTCGGCTTGTCGTTTCGCTAAGCGTTTTCACCGAGAAGGCCGTCATACCGTCGCGGTAGCGCCGAGCGATTTCCTGCAACCAAGCGTGCCATTCTTCCTCGCTGAAAGACTTTCCGGCGCGGTGTCCAAAGCTATCTCGCCCGTATTCCCATAACAGCCGATGTATGGTTACCTGTCCTGCGTCGACGAGCCGATCGCGGAACCGGACTACCAGTTTGAAAAAGCGCGGCGTGCGGGCAAGTTCGATCAAATCGGGGTGCAAATCTGCTCGCGACAGACCCTCGAAGGCGAGCATTTGATCGAGCTCAGCGCCTGGCGTGGCATCGTATACATCGACGCCAATTCGAACCGCCGGAACAATCAACCCACGAAGGTTCGCTAGCTTGTCTTGAAAATGATGGGGCCGGGTACTAACCATGACTCGAACTCGGCCTGCAAATACCTCGCTTTGCAGAACCTTAAGTATCGACAGCCATTGAACGGATGGTTCCTGATTCAGGCCGTCGAACAGTACGGTCAAAACTGCGCCCTCAGTGGTTGGGCGTTTGAGAAGAAACCCTAGACGCCGCATCCAGTGATGAGTATCTCGGACCCCGGTGAGCTCATAGAGACGCTCGGCGAGAAAGCTCTTGATCTCCATCTCGGATGCCGCCGTGATGTTCGCCGCGGCAGAGGACGACACCACCAAGATGATCGGATGCTCGGATCTATGATCCACCAGCCAATCAAGCGCCGCCCACGTTTTGCCCACACCATCCGAACCAACAATGGCAGCGGGAGCGTCTCGTTGCGCGGGTCCCTGCCACCAGGCTGATAATGCGTCAGAGACTGACTTCCGCTTCACTTTTTTTGACTGGGCTCCCCCGGCCGCATCTTGCCCCAATTCGGCGTTTGACGTTTTTGGCAACGTCCAAATCTTTTTCAGCTTGTCGTGCGACTGCGCTCGAAGTCCTTGAAATCCGAGGCTCCACGACTGCAAGTTACGGCGTAAAGCATCAATCGCATCCGTCGCCGCTGGTTGGAGGGCGCGTGCGAGCATCGCGGCATCCTTAGAAAATTCTGCCTCCACCACGTCTGGCGCTAATGCGCATAATGCGGCCAGCGGCGCCACGTCGCGGTCGTTCCAGTCAATAACGATCACAGGAATGCCGAGCTGCTCTCCCTTCTGCATAAGGCTTTGCGAGAGTTGCTCGGGCACGCTTCTTGTCGCCGCCAGAAACCAGCCTTCCAGAGCGTAATCGCGACCAAGCGCTTGATCAAGCTCACCTAGCAGCTCGCGCTCGCCCAGACTTGTGGTGTCGCTATACTTTTTGCACTCGAGCCTAAAGCGGCGCCCATGTTGACCAGCTGGACCGGCGTCGCCTCCGTGTTGGAAGCCCGATTTGGCGACGGCAATTGGAACATCCAACAGCCGGCCAATTAATGCCGCTGCAAGATGCTCAAACTTGCGCGCATTCGAATCCTCCTGAAGCTCGCGCTTCAGCTCATCTTGTAGCGATTGATTGACACTTGATAACGGCAAGTTCGACAGTCCATCGTTTCGGTCTTCGAAGACAAACCAGCTTGGTTTCGCCCAGCTGTCGCGATGGTGCGCTGGAAAGGTCAAGATTTGCGGTCGTCGATGGTGTTTAGGATCAATGAGGTGGTAGGTCGATGAAAACGCTCCTCTAGGCAGCTTCTCAGTTGCGCTTCTCGGCACCGGCTGTCGGCCGAGGCAGATCAAACCTCCGACTTGACTGTGTCCAAGATCGGGGGCTCATCGTCCACTGCTCGACCGTCAAGCCTTAACCCTTTCTTAACGGCCCCTTTTTGACCCCGGGATATTTCTCAACCCCGTATTGAAGCGCGCGAGGCCGGGGGGCCTGTCCATGGTACCCCGGGGGTAGCGTCGCCCTACTCGCCGATGGCATGCGACCGACCGTGGTCGCGTCAACCATAGATGCGAGGCGAGAGATGAAACGCGATCTCTACGGCGAAGTATCCGCGCGCATTGTTGCAGAGCTAGAAGCCGGCGCCGCCCCTTGGGTTAAACCCTGGTCGGCAACCCCGGGGGCGAATACGCCATGCAACGCCGTATCCAACCGCCCCTATTCAGGATGCAACGTTGTTCTGTTGTGGATGGCACAAGCGGCCAGCTATCGCACGCCGCGCTTTGTGACGTTCAAGCAGGCTTTGGAGTTGGGCGGCAACGTCCGCAAGGGCGAGCACGGCACCAAGTTATATTTTGTCAAGCAATTGCAGGTCCGCGGACAAGGCGCAGATGATGATAGCGCCTCAACGCGCATAGTCCCGATGATGCGGGAATACACGGTTTTCAATGTCGACCAGTGCGAACGCCTTCCCGATAGCATCAACACGGGAAAGCCGATACGCGTTCGCAATCCCGACACGCGCGATGGGCTCGCCGATGACTTCTTGCGCTCAACCGGCGCAGACATCCGCGAAGGCCATGGCGAGGCGTTCTACGTTCCGAGCAGGGATTTTATCTCGATGCCGGGCTTCGCAGGGTTCAAGGGCGCAGACCATTTCTACAACGTTGCGTTCCACGAATTGACGCACTGGACGGGGCACAAGTCGCGCCTTAATCGGGATTTGAAAGGCCGGTTCGGCTCACGCGACTACGCAGCGGAGGAACTGATTGCGGAACTGGGTGCCGCCTTCCTGTGTGCTGAGTTTGGCTTTGACGGAGACGTCCGGAACGCGGGCTACATCGCCTCTTGGGTTGACCTTCTGAAGGCCGACAAGCGGGCATTCTTTACAGCCTGTAGTCAGGCATCCAAGGCTGCGGACTATTTACGCGGGGTGGCCCTTGCTGAGCGCACGGAAAGGACGGCGTGATGGCACCGCAGACCCTCACGGCCGGCCTTGGCAGTATTCTGGCGGCTTTGGCCGGGCAAGGCGCAGAAAAGTCGTTTGACCAGGAAGAGAGCGCAATTCCACTCCCACTGCTTCCCCCGCGCTTCCCCGAGATGGAAACGACAAAGCCGCCTTTCGGCGGCCTGTCAGAAGCTGTTCAGATAACAAGAAAATCTGGAGCGGGCGAAGGGGCTCGAACCCTCGACCCCGACCTTGGCAAGGTCGTGCTCTACCACTGAGCTACACCCGCATCCGAGATGTCGACGATCGCTCGCCGGCAACGGCAGAGCTATGCCAAATGCAGGCCGTGAATGCAACAGTGCGAACGCGGCCGAAGCCACCGGGATAGCCCGATTTTCTTAATTTATTGGCGAGAATCGGTCCGAAACGGCGCCCAAACCGCGGTAATCGGTTCCCCGGTCTCCCCAGCGCGAATTCCCTGGTCAAATTGTCGGGAATCCCGGCGATTCGGACTTCCGCCCGGATGCCCCCGATCCGCCCTCCCGGTCAATTCGTCGCGCCGGCTAGACACGTGATGGCGGGCCGCCCATCGTTCGGGGCGGCACGCCGCGGCCGGGGCCGATTGAATTTTGTGACCAAGCCGCCATCTAGCGGATGAGAACTTCGCGCCCTTCCGTGCTAGAAGGACGCCAATCTCTGGGACAGCTTTCGAGACGAATTTTCAAGACATCAGGCGAGGATACATCGTGACGATAATTGAGCAGGGCGGCGGCCCCGCGCCGCAGGCCGTACCCGATCTGATCAAGGATACCACCACCCAGACCTTCGTGAAGGACGTCATCGAGGAATCGAAGCGCCAGCCGGTGCTGATCGACTTCTGGGCGGAGTGGTGCGGTCCGTGCCGTCAGTTGACGCCGATCATCGAAAAGGCTGTCCGCGCCGCCAAGGGCAAGGTCAAGCTGGTCAAGATGAACATCGACCAGCATCCGCAGATCCCCGGCCAGATGGGAATCCAGTCGATCCCGGCCGTGATCGCCTTCGTCAACGGCCAGCCCGCCGATGGCTTCATGGGCGCGGTGCCGGAGAGCCAGGTCACCGCCTTCATCGACAAGCTCACCAAGGGCATGGCCGCACCGGGCGAGCCGAACATTGCCGAAATTCTGCAGGAGGCCGAAGCCGTGCTGGCGGAAGGCGATGCGGCGGCCGCGGCGCAGATCTATGCCGAGGTGCTGTCGATCGATTCCACCAATATCGCCGCGTTGGCGGGTCTCGCGAAATGCTACGTGACGACAGGCGCCATCGAGCAGGCCAAGCAGACCATCGCGATGGTGCCGGAATCCAAACGCAATGACGCCGCCGTGAAGGCCGTGCAGGTCTCGATCGATCTTGCCGAACAGGCGCAATCGGTCGGCCCGGTCACCGAGCTGGAACAGAAAGTCGCCGCAAACCCGCTCGATCATCAGGCCCGATTCGATCTGGCAACCGCGCTCAACGCCCAGGGCAACCGTGCCGAAGCGACCAACCAGCTGCTCGAAATCGTCAAGCGGGACCGCAAGTGGAATGAGGATGGCGCGCGCAAGCAACTGGTGCAGTTCTTCGAAGCGTGGGGCGGCGCCGACGAAGCAACCGTGGATGGACGCAGGCGGCTGTCGACGATCCTGTTCTCGTGAGTTGCGTATTCCGCAACCGTGGACACCGGTTTTGGATTAAGAGTACGCGCAAGACATAGACATCTCATGCAGTAGAGCCGGGGCCGCAGATGCCGATCAATGCCGAATACCGCGGACCCGGCGAGCTTCCCGAAATCATTCCGGTGTTTCCGCTGCCGGGTGCGCTGCTGCTGCCGCGCGGCCAGATGCCGCTCAACATCTTCGAGCCGCGCTACCTTTCGATGGTCGACGACGCGTTGCGCGACGGCCACCGCCTGATCGGGATGATCCAGCCCGATATTTCCCACAGCAAGGACGAGACCCGGCCGATACTGTTCAAGGTCGGCTGCGTCGGCCGCATCACCCAACTCGCTGAATCCGGCGACGGCCGCTACATCCTCGAACTCACCGGCGTCTCGCGCTTTCGGGTGGTCGAAGAGCTGACGGTGCTGACCGCGTACCGGCAATGCAAGGTGGATTTCTTCCCCTTCGTTGACGACTTCACCGCGCGCAAGGGCGAAGAGGCCGTCGACCGCGAGGCGCTGCTCGAGGTGCTGACCGATTTTCTCAACGCCAACAATTTGAAAGTGGATTGGGAAGGCATCGAGAGCGCGCCCAACGAGGCGCTGGTCAATGCGCTGGCGATGATGTCGCCCTATGGCCCCGCCGAAAAGCAGGCGATGCTGGAAGCGCCCGATTTGAAGACGCGCGCGGAAATCCTGATCGCGGTGACCGAGATGGACCTCGCCAAGAAACGCACCAGCGGCGGCGATACGGGACTGCAGTAAGCCGCGCCGGCTACGCCGCGTTCGCCGCTGCCTTGACCCGCGAGCGCACCATTTTCGCAACTTCGGCGTTCGTTACCGGCGGACTGAAATAATAGCCTTGCGATTCGACGCAGGCCTCTCCGCGGAGGATGTCCCATTGTTCCTGGGTTTCCACGCCTTCGGCCGTGGTGGTCTTGCCGAGGCTTACGGCAAATCGAACCACCGCGCGCGCGATGACGCGGGACTCTTCCTGTGGGCTGGTCAGCTCGCTGACGAAGCTGCGGTCGATCTTGATCTTGTCGAACGAGAACTTTTGCAAGAAGCTCAGTGATGAGTAACCCGTGCCGAAATCATCGAGGGCAACTCGCACGCCCAGTTCGTGCAGCTGGCCGAGCGCGGCGAACACAGCTTCGCTGTCGTGCATAATGGCCGTTTCGGTCACCTCGAGCTCAAGTCTTGTTGGCGCAATTCCCGAACTCGCCAGAGAGCTGACAATGACCCGAACCAGGTCCTTGCTTCTGAACTGAGCCGGAGACAGATTTATCGCGATCTTGAGATGGGCCGGCCATTTTGCCGCCTCCGCGCACGCCGTCCGCAGGACCCACTCTCCGATCGGCACGATCACGCCGGTTTCTTCCGCAAGCGGGATAAAGTCGCCGGGCATGACCCAGCCGCGCTGGGGATGATGCCAGCGCAGCAACGCCTCAAAGCCGCTGATCTTGCCGTTCTTGAAATTGACGATCGGCTGGTAGCGCAGTTCGAACTCATCATTGGCAAGCGCGCTGCGCATATCCCGTTCGAGGTTGCGGCGGGCATGCATGAGTTCGTCGAGTTCCGGCTCGAAGAAACGGAACGAACCACGCCCGCCATTCTTGGCCGAGTACAAAGCAAGGTCCGCTTTCTTGAGAATTTCATCGGAATCGGTTCCGTCGCGTGGCGCGACGGCGATGCCGATGCTCGTTCCGACGGTGACCCGGTGATCGCCAAGATCGAAGGGTTCGCAAAGCGCGGCCTTGATACGTTCGGCGAGCGCCACGGCTTCCACCAGCGGATTGTCCACGCACTCAATGACGGCGAACTCGTCGCCGCCCAGCCGCGCGACCATCGCCGTTTCCCTGACGCATGCCAGCAGCCGCGCGGCAACGGCTTGCAACAGCGCGTCTCCCGTGGGGTGCCCCAGCGTGTCGTTGACCTCCTTGAAGCGGTCAAGATCAAGCATCAGCACCGCGAGATCGGCGCCACCCCTGCGCGTGATGGAGAGGGCGAGCTCCAATCGCTTCCTCAAGAGGACGCGATTGGGCAGGTCGGTCAGCGCGTCATGATGGGCCATATGCGTGATCTTGGCCTCGGACCTGCGCTGCTCGGTGACGTCCTGGTGCGTCGCCACCCAGCCGCCGCCGGGCATCGGTTGCCTCGTAACGCAGATCAATCGGCCATCGGCAAGCTCGTCGACGCGGCTAGCCGGAACGTTGGATGGCAGCGCATTCAGGGCCGACATCACCTTTGCGGCGCTGTCATTGGTGCCGGCCTTGAGGATGCCGTTGCTGATGCGATGCTCGATGATTTCCCGGTGAGATGTTCCCGCCCGCAACAGTTCCGGCGGCAGCTGATACATTTTGGCGTAACGATCGTTGCAGACGACAAGCCGCTTCTCCGCATCGAACATGCAGAGACCCTCGCCCATGTTGTTGATCGCCGAATCCAGCCTGAGCTTCTGCTCCTGCAATTCCCTTTGCGAGCCTTCGACCTGTTGCCGCGCGAGCGAGAGCTGATCGATGATTTCCTCGAATTTGCGCGTCCGGTTGGCGAGGCGGCGATCCGCCAGCACGCCGACCAGGCTCATCCCGAGCACCGACAGAGCCACGCCCGCAATCGCCACGGCGAGAAAGGCGGGGGAAAGTGACATCTCGTCGGGTGCCCGCGTCGGATCGGGGACAATTTCCACCGCGCCCATTGCCGTGAAATGATGCGAGACAATTGCGAGCGTCAGGAAAACCGCCGCGACAAATGTTCCCCACAAATCCTTGTAGCGGACCGCGAACGCGAGCGCCGCATAACCGAACGCCATGCCGACAACGATGGAGGCGAACACGAGATCGAGCGACCAGGTGACCCGGCCCGGGACTTCGAGCGCCCACATGCCGAGATAGTGCATGCTGGCAATGCCCGCGCCGATGATTCCGCCGCCGATGGGCGCTCGCCACCGGCCGGGCGCATTGGCGGAGAAGCCGAACCCGCCGGAAGTCAATATCATTGCCGCGGCGAGCGACAGCCCCGTCAAGGCCACGCCGTATCCGGTCGTGACACCAGGCTCGTAGGCGAGCATCGCGATGAAGTGCGTCGCCCAGATCCCGTACCCGATCGCGGCGCCCGCAATGGCAATCCAGATCAGCCGCGTCCTCGCGTGCGACGAGATCGCGCGATGAAAGATATGGATGGCTACGACGCTTGCGACGAAGCAGACGAGGCCGGCGAGGAGAACAAATCGCCAGTCGTGTTCGACTGTAAGGCAGCTAAGAACGCGGAACATGTCATTCGGGCCATGGTTGTTCGTCACCATGGTTACCCGCGCTGGTTCTTTACTTCCTAATTTCTTTGCAGCTTCGGAGGGCGTAGTTATCCGCGCGTAAAGAACGAATGTATAATGGTTGAATACATCAGGGATTCTCGGAAAACCTCGATTTATCTGCCCGGTAATGTGCATTTGGTTGATTGAATCGCGCGATCCGGAACCGCGCGCGGAACTGCTTGTCGCGCAGCGAAATGGAACGCGCGAGGAAACGCCGCCGTAGTAGTACGGAACTGCTCCCGTAGTGATACGGGACTGCGGTAGCGGGCCGTGGATGCGTTCGCTGCGCTGATTAACATTTGCACGAACCGCTTCCACTTGCTCGGCGCTGACGAGCAATTCGCGCTGTGCAGGTCAACGCGCGCACCACATCTTCGCGCGCAAGATGACGCCTAAGTTGGGTACCGGACATATCCGGCACCGTGATCCCCACCTCGCCTCGATGCTGCCGAGGCGCGTGCCCGCGCGACGTATCGCATATCGGCACCAAGGGCGAGCTGGAAGCCACCGCCCAGCGCAATGCAGTGAACGGCGGCGATCGCGGGGACAGGCAGCTCGCGCCATAGCCAGCAATGTGTTGCACAAAATTGGCGACAGTTCTTTCGACGTCGCGCTCGGCACAGCTGCACTCGCCGGACAGCACGACGGCGCGCAGTCATTTGTCTTGCTTGAGGCGCGCGCCGGCTTTGGCAATCGCATTGAATATGTCAGCATCAAGCGAATTCACTTATCGGCGCGGTTCAGCCTGACATCGGCAACACTATTTTCGATGGTGACCTCGACCCGGTCCTCCATGGCCCTTCTCCTTGCTGCCACCCAGAACATGGGTATCTCCGTTTCCACGGCGGCGCAGGAAGGTGCCTAGTATCCCGCGACCGCCAGTGCGACGACGGCGGTGAGCGCCTTCCATCCAAAACCACGTCCGCGCGACCACCACGCGTTCGCCGCGGCGGCAAAGGTGTAGATCGCGATCACGGTAATGACGATCCAGTGCCGCGCGCTCTCGGAGCCGAAGGAAGGAGCTGCGATCAGCAGCACGGCGCCGCCGATCCACGCCACGGTGCCGGCCTGCCACACCAGCCGGATCAGGGTCCGCAGGCTCTCGGGCTGAATGGTCGCTTTGGCGAACACCTTGGTTTCCCCGAGCACGCCGTGAATCAGGGACACCGCTATTCCGGCGATGCCGGCGCATTGCAGAATAGTATCGCGCATCGGACAAGCCTCCATACAGTTATGTATGGTTATGACTTGCCGCTTGGCAACTGTCAATACAGTAATGTATGGAAAGATGTCGCAGGACGGGAACATGGGTGATCAACTCTCGGGCCAGGATTGGGTCGACCAGGGCCTGAAGACGCTGGCGAAAAGCGGCTTCACGGCGCTGAAGGCGGAACCACTGGCCAAGGCGATGGGAGTGTCGCGCGGCAGCTTCTATTGGCATTTCGCGGACATTTCCGCGTTCCATGCCGCGATCCTCAAGCAATGGCGCGAAATCGCCGCCGAACAGATCATCGCCGGGGTCGAGGCCGCATCGAAGGACGAGAATCCGCTCGAGGTGCTGCTGCGCCGGGTGTTCGGCGCAAGACTGGCGCTGGAAAACGCGGTCCGCACCTGGGCCAGCGTCGACCCCGCGGCGCGGGCGGCGGTGCAGGCGATCGACCGCCGCAGGCTCGGCTATGTCGAGAGCCTGTTGACGCAGTCCGGATTGTCCGCGGAGGTGGCCCGCGCCCGCGCGCAAATCCTCTATTGGGCGTTTCTCGGTTTTGCCCTGTCGGACCAGCCACTGCCAAAAGCGCAGCAACGGGCCATGCTCGACGAAATGCTGCGGATAGCCACCTCGCGATGACAAGTTTGGTGTGCTAAGGGACCGGCCAATCTGGAGATCACACATGAATTCGACCGAACGCCTCGACAGCACCGTCGATCCGAAATTGCTGGAAATCCTGGTGTGCCCGATCACCAAGGGCCCGCTGGAGTTCGACGCCTCCACGCAGGAACTGATCTCGCGTTCCGCCAAACTCGCCTACCCGATCCGCGACGGCATCCCGATCATGCTGCCGGAAGAGGCCAGGAAGATCGACTGAAGAGAACACCGGCTCCTCCGCGTCATTGCGAGGAGCGCAGCGACGAAGCAATCCATCTATCCGTTATGCCGTGCTATGGATTGCTTCGCTTCGCTCGCAATGACGGCTGAGGTTAACTACAACGCCTCGCCCTTCAGCAGCCGCGGCACTTCGCCTGACAATCCCGCGGCCTGGCGGATGAACAGGCTTTTCAGCGGCGGCGTGCGGTCGACCAGGCCCAATCCGATGTCGCGCACGGTGCGCAGCAGCGTCGATTCGTTCGAGAACAGGAAGTTCAGCGAGTTGGTCGCAACGCCCATCGCCATGGTGTCGAACCGGCGCCAGCGCTGGTACCGTTCGAGCACGTCGGCCTGGCCGAGATCCATGCCGAGCCGCGCGGCGTCGACCACGACTTCGGCGAGCGCTGCGACATCCTTCAGCCCCATATTGAGCCCCTGCCCGGCGATGGGGTGGATCACATGCGCGGCGTCGCCGATCAGCGCCAGTCGTTCGGCGATGAAGGAGCGCGCGACGAAATAGCCGAGCGGAAACGCGCGCGGCTTGTCGAGCGCCTTGACCTCGCCGAGATGCAAACCAAAACGCTGCTCGAGCTCGCCGTGAAATTCGTCGTCGCCGAGCGCGGTGATGCGCGCGGCTTCCGTGCGGTTCTCGGTCCACACCAGCGACGAGCGCTTTCCGGTCAGCGGCAGGATTGCGAACGGGCCCGCGGGCAAGAAATGTTCTTCGGCGCGGCCGTTGTGATCGCGCTCATGGCCGACGGTGACGACGATGCCGGATTGATCATAGTCCCAGCCATGGGTGGCAATCCCGGCGCGTTCGCGCAGCTTTGAGCGCGCGCCGTCGGCGGCGACCAAAAGGCTCGCTTCGATGATCGTGCCGTCGGCGAGTGTCACGTCGACGCCGTCAGCGCGTGAATCGAACGAGGCAACTGCGGTCGCGCGCAGCTCGATGCCCTCGGCCTCGGCGCGCGCCACCAGCGCATCGATCAGATAGCGGTTCTCGACCATATGCGCGAACGGCTCGCCGGGCTCGACATTGCCGGCGAAGGTGAGGAACACCGGGCGGGTGGCGTCATCAAGCTTGGAATCGGTGACGACCATGTCTGTTATCGGCTGCGCGGTGGGCGCGATCTGGCCCCAGACGCC
This sequence comes from Bradyrhizobium sp. JYMT SZCCT0428, assembly GCF_018131075.1. Taxonomy (GTDB): domain Bacteria; phylum Pseudomonadota; class Alphaproteobacteria; order Rhizobiales; family Xanthobacteraceae; genus Bradyrhizobium. The sequence continues at coordinate 23,655 of NZ_JAFCLS010000003.1, forward strand.
GAGCGCCTCGAACAGCCGCCGGCAGGCGGCGACGATCGCGGTGGCGCGCGGATCGCGGCTCGGCTTTGAAGCCAGCGCCGGATCGGCCACGATGACGGGAATATCGCGGCCCAGGCCCTGACGCAGCGCCAGCGCCAGCGCCAGCCCCGCAAAGGCGCCGCCGCAGATGACAATACTTCGCTGTGCCGGCATGCAATCCTTACTCGTCCTGGTCATGGACTGTACTTGCTACATGACTATAGCTGGGTGAAACAGAGGCCTGAAACAAGGCCAAACCGTCATTGCGGGGCACGCGCCTTCGCGTGAACCTCAGATGTGCTATCGCACATCGGGGAATCTCGAGATTCCGGGTTCGATACTGCGTATCGCCCCGGAATGACCCGAAAAACCGAAAGTGCCGCCATGTCCGCAAGCGTGACCGACCTGATTTCGATCCTCGACATCGAACCGATCGAGGTGAATTTGTTTCGCGGCAACAGCCCGAAAACCGCGTGGCAGCGGGTGTTCGGCGGCCAGGTGATCGGACAGGCGATGGTGGCGGCGTGCCGCACCGTCGAAGGCCGGCTGCCGCATTCGCTGCATTGCTATTTCATCCTGCCGGGCGACCCGCAGGTTCCGATCATCTACCAGGTCGAACGACTGCGCGACGGCAAGAGCTATTCGACCCGCCGCGTCACCGCCATTCAACATGGCAACGCGATCTTCTCGATCATGGTCTCGTTCCACGCCGAGGAGGAAGGCGCCTTCAACCACCAGGACAAGATGCCGGACGTGCCGCCGCCGGAAAAACTCTCCGCCGAAGAGGTGGCAAAACAGCCGGTGTTCAAGGAGATGCCGGAGTTCATCCGGCGCTATTACGAAATGGACCGGCCGATCGAGTTGCGACCGGTCGAACTCGGCCGCTATTTCGGCGAGAAGATCGACGACGGCCGCATCAATGTCTGGATCCGCACCGCGGCAAAACTCCCTGATGATCCGGCGCTGCATATGTGTGCGCTGGCCTATGCGTCGGATTTCTCGCTGCTCGATGCCGTGATGGCGCGCTACGGCCGCACGCTGTTCGACAGCAACGTGATGCCGGCCAGCCTCGATCACGCGATGTGGTTTCACCGCCCGTTCCGCGCCGACGAATGGCTGCTTTATTCGCAGGATTCACCGAGCGCACAGGGCGGCCGCGGGTTGGCCCGCGGCCTGATCTTCAAGCCCGACGGCACGCTGGTGGCGTCGGTGGCCCAGGAAGGCTCGATCCGCCAGCGCCGGGCATAGCGTTTTCAAGCGATTACGCCTTACCCGTTCGGCGGCTGCGCGCCTCGCTCAGCCAACACCGTCTGCGACGCCAGCCACTGCCAGATCCATCGATACACCCATGGAATCGGGATGATGAAGATCGACGCAACGGCCGCCACGATCGCACGCCACAGGAACTCGAGGCCGGTGCCGATGAACAGCACTTCGCGCCGCGTGCCCTGAATGTTGCGGCAGAACCACCGCATCATCGCGGTATACACCCACGCCCAGCCGATGATCGTGAAGACGGCGAGCACGGCGAGAATGGAATATCCGAGAAAGGCCCAGATCGAACCGGAGAAGCTGAGCCCGAGCGGCTGCCCGTTGGACGCAAGGTTCGCGACGAACCATTTCAGGAAAAGCCAATAGAGAACAAACTGAGCGATGTTGATCAGACCGTTGAGCCAATCAAGGCCGATGAGACTGGCGACAACTGAGAGCACGATAAGCGCTGCGATCGCTCCAAAAAACCACAGCGCGATCGTCATCGCGTTGCCGGTAAAGCTGAGATTCGGCCGTCCCGGCACCTGCACGCACGGCACGAGCCAGTTGAGATACCAGACCATGACCCATGGGGTCGGAATGATGAACACGCAACCGATTATGAGCACGAGGCTGCGCCAGACAAACTCCAGGATGCCGAAATCGATCGAGAGCGGGCCGCCGGCGTAACCGCCACCGCCCCCATAGCCACCGCCCGCGCTCATCGGCGGCGGGCCGCCCGGTTGCGCAACCGGCGGCGGGGCGCCGCCTGCCGGCATCAGGCCGGGAATTTCGCCCGCGCGCTGCCAGCCGGACATTCCCTCGGACCAGACCAGCGTGTCGGCCCTGACCGTCCCCCTTGTGATGAGATCGCGCAGCTGGGCTTCCGGAAAGGGCCCCTGTTGCTGGCCATTCGCTGCATAAAACCACGATCGGTTCGACATTTTTAATCCCTTTGGTCGTGGAAACGGGGGAACCCGGCGGGGCGGCTGGCGAAAAGCCCATTCTGTCGGAGGATCATATTCCCTGTACAGGGACTGAGGTCACCGGCTGCAAATGTTTTCCCCTTAAACCTGCAAGTTTTTTGTGCCATTTGCATAGAAAAATGCCAGATTTGGATTTCGGTAGCGAACCCCCGCGGCGGCCATCCTGCCGAACACGCCGAAAGAACGTCAAAAAGACCGTCAAAAACAACGCCTAAAAAGACCGTCCAAGGAACTTTCAAGAGACCTTTCAAGCGAAATTCCCAAGCGAAATTCCCAAGAGTGCATCCCAAGAGACATGAAGGCCTGACCATGAAACTCGTCGTCGCGATCATCAAACCATTCAAGCTTGACGAGGTGCGCCAGGCGCTGACGGCCATCGGCGTGCACGGCATGACCGTCACCGAGGTCAAGGGGTACGGCCGCCAGAAGGGCCACACCGAAATCTATCGCGGCGCCGAATATGTCGTGAACTTCCTGCCCAAGCTGCGCATCGAAATCGCGGTCGCCTCCGACGTCGCGGACAAGGCGGTCGAGGTCATCACCGCGCATGCGCGCACCGGCCAGATCGGCGACGGCAAGATCTTCGTGACGCCGATCGATCATGCACTTCGCATTCGCACCGGGGAGACCGACAGCGACGCGCTCTAACGTTTTCATTTCAGTTCAACGCGCGCGGGCAAATCAGCCTGACGCGCGAGCAAAAAACGACAACAGAACGACAACAGGCCGGGGAAATTCCATGGGGGCACTCTCGATTCGTGCAGCGAAGCTCGCTGCGCTCAGCATTCCTGCGATCAACGTCTGGCCGGCGACGCCGGCCTTTGCGCAGACATCGACCATCAACGCCGCCGACACCGCGTGGATGATCGTCGCCACCGCGCTCGTCCTGATGATGACGATACCGGGCCTGGCGCTGTTCTATTCCGGCATGGTGCGCAAGAAGAACGTGCTGGCGACGATGGCGCAGAGCCTCGCTGCGGTCTCGATCATCTCTATCCTCTGGGTGTGTTTCGGCTATTCGCTGGCGTTCGTCGGCGAAGGTCCCTGGATCGGCACGCTGGACCGCTGGTTCCTGATCGGCATCACCATGGACAGCGTCAACCCGGCGGCGAAGACGATTCCGGAAATACTGTTCATGCTGTACCAGATGACGTTTGCGATCATCACGGTAGCGCTGGTGGCGGGCGCGGTGGCCGACCGGATGCGGTTCTCGGCCTATCTATTGTTCTCGATCGGCTGGTTCATGTTCGTCTATGTGCCGCTGGCGCATTGGGTGTGGGGCGGCGGCTTCCTCGCCAGCATGGGCGTGCTGGATTTTGCCGGCGGTCTCGTCGTGCATCTGTCCGCCGGCATCGGCGGTCTGGTTGCCGCCAAGGTGATGGGACAGCGTCACGGCTATGGCAGCGACAATCTTTCCCCGTTCGACCTGTCGCTCGCCGTCATCGGCACCGGATTGCTGTGGGTCGGCTGGTTCGGATTCAACGGCGGCTCGGCGCTGGCGGCGAATTCGCGCGCCGTCATGGCCATCACCGCAACGCATCTGGCAGCCTGCGCCGGCACGCTGACCTGGGGCGCGATCGAATGGGCGACGCGGCGCAAACCCTCCGTGCTCGGCATGATCTCCGGCGCGATCGCCGGCCTCGGCACGATTACGCCGGCCTCCGGTTACGTCGCACCGTGGCACGGAATAATCATCGGTCTGGTGGCGGGTCTGGTGTGCTTCTGGGCCTGCACCTGGCTCAAGCACCGCTTCAAGTATGACGATTCGCTCGACGTGTTCGGCGTCCACGGCATCGGCGGCATGACCGGCACCCTGCTCGCCGGCGTGTTTGCCACCGCCGCCATCGGCGGCACCGGCGGCCTGATCGAAGGCCACCCGCAGCAGGTGCTGATCCAGCTCTACGGCATCGGCGTCACTCTGGTGTGGTCGGGCGGCGTCACCTTTGTGCTGCTCAAACTGGTGAGCGCGTTCGTGCCGCTGCGGGTGTCACTGCAGCAGGAGCTGGAAGGCCTAGATATTTCGCAGCATGGCGAGGCGCTTCAGTAGAACTACCCATCTAGATACCGCCTTCCTTGCCCTCGCACTGGGCAGGATTATGTCCGGAGTCTGGCGTGCCCGCGCCTTGACCAGACGCGCCTATTTTTTAGGCGCGACGGAATAGCGCAGTTTGGTTCCCCTCCCCGAAACCCCGAAAAGCCCCGGATTCATAAACCGTTAGGGAAATCCGCCGTTCTGGCACGGCATTTGATTCTAAGGGTCATGGCTGTGCCCGCGAAGTGAACTTCTCCGCGTGGTGAACCTCAGTCGAGAACGCCCGGTCTGTCTGAACCGGGCCAAGCGGGGATAGGACCCATGAAAATTGTTATGGCGATCATCAAGCCATTCAAACTCGAAGAAGTCCGGGACGCCCTGACCGCCATTGGCGTTCACGGTCTCACGGTGACGGAAGTCAAAGGCTATGGTCGGCAGAAAGGCCACACGGAAATCTATCGCGGCGCTGAATACGCGGTGAGCTTCCTGCCCAAGATCAAGATCGAGGTCGCTGTGGCCTCGGACCAGGTCGACAAGACCATCGACGCCATCACCTCGGCAGCAAAAACCGGACAAATCGGCGACGGCAAGATCTTCGTCATCAACCTCGACCATGCGGTTCGCATCCGCACCGGTGAGGCGGATGCCGCGGCACTCTGATCTCGCGCTCAACCCAGACACTCAGGAGTACAACAAATGACGTTCAAACGTCCCTATAGCGCGGGACTGACGGCCCTGGCCGTCGGCATGTTCGCCGCAACCTCCGCTTACGCGGAAGCCACAGTCAACAAGGGCGACAACGCCTGGATGCTCACATCGACGGTGCTGGTGCTGTTGATGACGATCCCCGGCCTTGCACTGTTCTATGGTGGCCTGGTCCGCTCCAAGAACATGCTCTCGGTCCTGATGCAGGTTTTCTACACGGTCTGCATCGTCACCCTGATCTGGGCGGTCTACGGCTACAGCCTCGCCTTCACCGGCGGATCGGACTTCATCGGCGGCTTCTCCAAGGCGTTCCTGAAGATCGCGCCGGAAGGCAAGACTATACTCGACGCTCAGGCAGCGACCTTCTCGGCCGACGTCAACATCACGGAGCTGATTTACATCTGCTTCCAGATGACCTTCGCGTGCATCACCCCCGCACTCATCGTCGGCGCCTTCGCCGAACGCATGAAGTTCTCGGCTGTCGCGCTGTTCGTCCCGCTCTGGGTAACCCTGATCTATCTGCCGATCGCGCACATGGTCTGGTACTGGGCTGGACCGGACGCGATCTCTGCCGCGCTCAAGACCTTCGAAGCCGCGACCGACAAGGCCGCTGCGCAGGCCGCCTTCGATGCGGCGAAGACCGCGTTCGGGGATGACCAGGGCTGGATCTTCAAGAAGGGCGCGATCGACTTCGCGGGCGGCACCGTGGTGCACATCAACGCCGGCATCGCCGGTCTCGTTGGTGCGCTCCTGATCGGCAAGCGCGTCGGTTACGGCAAGGAGCTGATGGCCCCGCACTCGCTGACCATGACCATGATCGGCGCTTCGCTGCTCTGGGTCGGCTGGTTCGGCTTCAACGCCGGATCGAACCTCGAAGCCTCCGGCGGCGCCGCGCTCGCCATGACCAACTCCTTCGTTGCAACCGCAGCGGCGGCGATGGCCTGGATGTTCGCGGAGTGGATCGTCAAGGGTCACCCCTCGGTGCTCGGCGCGTTGTCGGGTGCGGTGGCGGGCCTGGTGGCAGTCACGCCCGCGGCCGGTTACGCCGGTCCGATGGGCGCGATCGTGCTCGGCCTCGTGGTCGGCGTAGTCTGCCTGTTCTTCTGCACCGTGGTGAAGAATGCGCTCGGCTATGACGACTCGCTCGACGTGTTCGGCGTCCACTGCGTCGGCGGCATCGTCGGCGCGCTCGGCACCGGCATCCTGGTGAACCCGGCGCTCGGCGGTACCGGCGTCATGGACTACACCATCGGCAAGATCGCGGAATACGACTTCGCAGCCCAGATGGTCTCGCAGCTCTGGGGCGTCTGCACCACGCTGGTGTGGTCGGGCATCGGTTCTGCCATCCTCTTCAAGGTCGTCGATGTCATCGTCGGCCTGCGCGTTAACGTCGAGACCGAACGTGAAGGCCTCGATGTCACCGAGCACACCGAGCGCGCTTACAATATGTGAGTTCTCCCGGGGTGCGATCCCCAAGGGGTCGCACCCACAACTCCGGTTCGGGCACATACCCGGCAATGCCCTGACCGTTGAGGGGCTCCAGCGCAAGTTGGAGCCCCTTTCTTTTTGTTTCGTCGCGATGCGTGCCGGGCTGGACGCGGGATTTTGAAGATGCCATCACGGTCCCTCCGTTGAGGATCGATGATGACGCAAACCATCGTTCATTTCGTTTTCACGCTCTCAGGCAAGAGCAACCTCGTCCGGGCACTGAGGGAATCGGGCCGGAAAGATCAGGTCGTTACGACGTGGCATGATCTGAACCTTGGTCCGATCGATCCGTTTGATCCCTCAGCGCGCGCGATATGGCTCGAAAAAGAACTCGGTCGGACCGAACCCGAAAGTCGGGTCTCTTCTGAACGAGATTGGGACGATGCTCTGTTTCCTGACCATCGAAAGATCGTGTGGTTGAGCCGACGGTCTGCACATGAGTATTGCGGCTTTCTGAATTGGCTATGGCAGTCGGGTGATGCCCCATTCGACATCATTGATTTAAGCGAAGTATTGATCTCTACCTCCCCGGAGCGTGGCCCACCGCGACTGCCCGTCTTGGCCCCCTGCTTGGCCCACCTGCGCGACGACAACATTCGCCTTAACAAACTTTGGGAGCTCGCCGCGCCATTGCCCACCAACAGGCGCGAGCAATACCTCGACGTGTGGCGGCAACTGATCTCTGAGAATGCGCCGCTCCGCGTGATCGAAAATGGCATGCTAGTATCGGCGGAAGCTTCTTATTTTGATTCCCAGCTGATGGAGTTGGCAACCGACGATTGGCAGCGCGTATCGAGGATCATCGGGATGGCCATGGCTTCCGAACTTAACGACGAAATCGTCAGCATTGATTTTGAGTGGATGAAACAACGCCTGATGCTGCTCGTGGAGCGCGGTCAGCTCGAAATTCTTGAGAAGCGCAGCCGCGATGAAATGCACCTCGGCCAAGTGAGGTTGGCGCGGACGCGATAGGCGTTTGTCGCGGCCGCCAGAGTGCGGCGGGGGGCAATCGCGCACGATTCGTACAAACGCGCTTCATCCAAACTTCGCGCTGAGTTTCGGAAACAGGTCGTATACCTTGTCCTCCTGCCACTCGGTTCCGGAAGGCTGAGCCGGCGCACTCCGCTGCGGTAGATTGCCGGCAACCGCTTCGACGCCATCGGTGACGGCGTATTGATAGCCTTCGTAGAACCAGTCCAATTCATCAAAGCCGTCGTCCGCCAGTGAGTCCGGATCCGACAGCGCGCGCTTGAACGCCTGACGTCCCCGGGAAATCAATGCGGCGCGAAAATCGGAGAAGGTATCGTCGCTGCAGCCGCCATTGATGACGTAAGCCGCGCCCCACAGCGGCCAGTCATAAGCCTGGTCCATCTTTTCATTGAACAACCGCGCAAACTCGAGCGCTTCGTCCCGTGGAAGAGCGGCGATTTGCTGACGCAGCGCGTCGCATTTCTGATCCATGTCGCCACCTGAACTATCGTGCGCACGCTGCACGATTTTCCAGAAACCGTTCTCGTCCATCCCATGCTCCTGCCAGCAGACTCGCCTTCGTCGTCGTGCACAAACTAATCCGGGAATGGCAGAAATCACGATGGAACAGAAACCAGAGCTAAAAAAGCATTGCCAAATTCGGCACGCAGCGCAGAATTGACCGCAACGATAACCGGGAGGACGTCATGAAACTCGAAGGCGGATGCTATTGCGGCGCTGTGCGCTATGTGGCCGAAGGCGAGCCGATGATGCAGGCGCAATGTCATTGCCGCGAATGCCAGTACGTTACCGGCGGCTCGCCCAATATGTTCGTTGTGATGCCGCCCGACGGCTTCAAGTACACTAAAGGTGGGCCGAAGCAATTTTCACGCAAGGACCTTGAGAAGCCGGTGACACGCGAATTCTGCGCCGAATGCGGCACGCATATGGTGACGCGGCCGCAGCGGCCGGTCGTGGTGGTGAAGGTCGGAACCCTCGATAACCCCGCTTTGATCACGCCGCAGATCGCCATCTACACAGTCGACAAGCAGCCCTTCCACCACATTCCCGAGGGCATGCCGAGTTTCGAGCGGTTGCCGCAGCGGTAGGTGTTCCAGCATCGTCATTGCGAGCGAAGCGAAGCAATCCATAGCGCGTCATAGCGATTGTGGATTGCTTCGTCGCTTCGCTCCTCGCAATGACGCTTAGCTGTGACAAAAACAACACGACGGGCAAATCAGTTCTGTTTTTCGCAATTCGTGTCAAGCCACAAAATAAAAAATATTTCTGTTTACCAGAACACAAATCAGGGGCATATATTCGCCCATCCCGTCCTCCTCAGAAGGGCGTCGGCCGTCGTCACGGACGTTGGACGGGTTGCGGTGGACGCTGGTTTACGCTGAGACGACGGCGTGGATAAGCGTACGGCAAAACCGTGTGGTCCTGGCACCCGTTGCAGGTGTCAAGCTGTCGGGTAGGCGAGAGCTGAACGGCAGCGACGGAGTCAACCAAGAACTCGTCTCCGGGGAGATCACGGCATAAGCCGTAAAGCCATTGCGCAGGGAAGGCCGGGTGTTCTCCGCTGCCCTGTATGCTCGTGTGCAGCTTTTTAGTGCAAATCGCACACGGGACCGCGGGTGCAGCGCGCACCCGGTCTTCCCTGCGCCCTCTTACGAGAGGGCGGGAAGTTTCTGGCAAACCTCGGGCGCAATGCGTCGCGAGAACGCGGACATATGTGTCTACCCGTCATCCTGAGGCGCGAGCAAGGGCTCGCACCTCAGGATGACGGATTTGGGATGAGCGGGAGCCGTATGTATATCCAAAACCCAACCAAAATCGACGCTGGCGCCGATGGTTAATCGCGTCTTAACCTCGCCGTATCTATGGTGGTCTGATCCGTTACCGGTCGCTCCACCCGTCCCCCGACCGCTATTGAAAGTGCTGGCGTTTTAGACATGGCAATGACCGCCTCTTCCGGCGTGGCGCAGGGCGCCGGCAGTGTCCCCGCTGCCGGTCAGGCCGAACGTTCGCCGTTTCTGCGGACCGCTGAGCTTCTGGCGCCCTACCAACCCGGTAAGCCATTGATCGCGTTGTCATTAGGCGAGCCGCAGCATCCTGTCCCGAACTTCGTCGGGCCGGTGCTGGCCAAGCACATCGCCGATTTCGGCCGCTACCCCATCGCCAAGGGGATCGAGCCGTTCCGCCGGGCGGTCGCGAACTGGCTCTCGGCCCGGTTCCAACTGCCCCGGGCGATGGATCCCGAGAGCGAAATTCTGGTGCTGAACGGCAGCCGCGAAGGGCTGTTCTTCGCCGCGATCACGGCCGCGCGCTATGTCGGCCCCCGCAAGGGCCGGCCGGCGATCCTGATGCCGAACCCGTTCTATCCGGCCTATGGCGCCGGCGCGCGTGCCGCCAATTGCGAACCGATCTATCTGCCGACCACACTCGCCAACGGCTTCCTGCCGGATCTCGATGCGCTCGATGAGGCAACGCTGGCGCGCACGGTTGCGATGTTCATCGCCTCGCCGGCCAATCCGCAAGGGTCCGTCGCCTCGCGCGACTACTTCACCCGTCTGGTGCAACTCGCCGATCGCTACGGCTTCATGATCCTGAGCGACGAGTGCTATTCGGAAATCTACACCAAACAGGCGCCGGGCAGCGTGCTCGAATGCGCAGGATCCGATTTCAGCAACGTCGTGGCGTTTCAATCGCTGTCGAAGCGCTCGAACCTGCCGGGCATGCGCGTCGGCTTCGCGGCCGGCGACAAGAAATTTCTCAGCGTGTTTCACGAGCTGCGCAACGTCGCCGCCCCGCAGGTGCCGGTGCCGCTGCAGCACGTCGCGGTCGCCGCCTATAGCGACGAGGCGCATGTCGAGGAAAACCGCCGGCTCTATCGCATCAAGTTCGATCTCGCGGATCAGATCCTCGGCAATCGCTACGGCTATGCCAGGCCTGCCGGCGGCTTCTGCGTCTGGCTCGATGTGTCGGACCGTGGCGGCGACGAGGCTGCAACGGTGCAGCTCTATCGCGATGCCGGCGTGCGCGTGATCCCCGGAACCTATTTGTCACGCCCGCAAAACGACGGCAGCAATCCCGGCGCCGGCTATATCCGCCTGGCGCTGGTATCGGACAGTGAATCAACGGCCGAGGCGTTGCACCGCCTGGTCGAAACTTTGGCTTAATCGCAGGGCCCCATGAGCATGCCAGCGATCGAACGTGTCATTCCCCTGGTCGGCCATCTGCCGGCCTCGATCCGCGACGCGCTGGCGCGGCGCCTGCGGGAGGTCGCAGGCCTGTGCCTGATCGCGATCTCCGGCGTCGCCGCCGCCGCGCTGATGACGTGGTCGGTGCAGGATCCAAGTTTGAGCCACGCGACCTCGCGGGCGATCCGCAACGTCCTCGGATATCCCGGCGCGATCGGCGCCGATCTGTTGATGCAGATTCTCGGCCTTGGCGCGATCATGCTGATCCTGCCCGTCGCGGTGTGGGGCTGGCGAATGCTGACCCATCGCACCTTCGACCGCGAGGCGTTGCGGCTCGCCTGCTGGATCCTCTGCACCATCATTGCGGCAGGCGTTGCCAGCTGCTGGCCGCATGGCGGCGCATGGCCGCTGCCGACCGGGCTTGGCGGCGTCGTCGGCGACGCGCTGGTGCGCGCGCCGGCCATAATCTTCGGGCCCGCCGGCTTCATCTACCGGCTGGTGCTCGGCATCATCCTGTTCGCGGCGATGTGCGCCACCTTCCTGTTTGCAAGCGGCTGGGGTTCGCGTCCGCGCGACGACGAAGAGCTGACACCGATCGAGGACGATGACGCGCCGTTCGAGGAAGAGCGCGATCGCAGCTCGGTCTCGCTCGGCTGGGTCTATCATGCCCTGATGAGCGCCAAGGCCCGGCTCGGCTGGCTGATGTCGACGGCCTACCGTTCACTGGTCGCAAGCGCGCCGCAGCCCCGTACCGCCTCGTTCGAACGGCAGGAGCCCAGTCTCGGAGGCCGGACGGCGCCGTCGATTGCCCCGCAAGCAGAGGAAGAAGACGAGCACGAGGAAGAGGAAGAAGACGAGGAAGAGGAAGCCCCGGTCGCCCGCGCCCCGCGCAAGAAGGCAGCAGCGCCAAAAGCATCGACACGCAAAGACAAGTTCGAACTGCCCGCGGTCTCGATGCTCACGGCACCAAAGGCATCCGATCGCCAGCCGCTCAGCAAGAGCGAACTGGAAGCCAATTCGCGCGCGCTGGAAGGCGTGCTCGGCGACTTCGGCGTCCGCGGCGAGATCGTCAAGGCCAATCCCGGCCCTGTCGTGACGCTGTACGAACTCGAGCCCGCGCCCGGCATCAAATCCTCGCGCGTCATCGGCCTCGCCGACGACATCGCCCGCTCGATGAGCGCGCTGTCGGCACGCGTCGCCGTGGTGGCCGGCCGCAACGCCATCGGCATCGAATTGCCGAACGCGCACCGCGAAAAGGTCTATCTGCGCGAGCTGCTGTCGCTGAAGGACGAGTCGCACGCCAAGCTGCCGCTCTGCCTCGGCAAGAATATCGGCGGCGAATCCATCATCATCGACCTGGCGCGCACGCCGCATATGCTGATCGCCGGCACCACCGGCTCCGGCAAATCGGTCGCCATCAACACCATGATCCTCAGCCTGGTCTACCGGCTGCGGCCGGATCAGTGCCGGCTGATCATGGTCGATCCCAAAATGCTCGAACTCTCCGTCTATGACGGCATCCCGCATCTGCTGACGCCCGTCGTGACCGACCCGAAGAAGGCCGTGGTCGCGCTGAAATGGGCGGTGCGCGAGATGGAAGAGCGCTACAAGAAGATGTCCAAGCTCGGCGTCCGCAACATCGATGGCTACAACCAGCGTCTCGTCGAAGCCAAGGGCAAGGGCGAGGAGCTGACGCGCACGGTGCACACCGGCTTCGACAAGGAAACCGGCAAGGCGATCTACGAGGACGAAAAGCTCGATCTCGAACCGCTGCCCTACATCGTCATCATCGTCGACGAAATGGCCGACCTGATGATGGTCGCCGGCAAGGACATCGAAGGCGCGGTGCAGCGGCTGGCGCAGATGGCGCGCGCCGCGGGCCTCCACGTGATCCTCGCCACGCAGCGTCCCTCGGTCGACGTCATCACCGGTACCATCAAGGCGAACTTCCCGACCCGCATCGCGTTTCAGGTCACGTCGAAAATCGACAGCCGCACCATTCTCGGCGAGATGGGCGCCGAGCAACTGCTCGGCCAGGGCGATATGCTCTATATGGCCGGCGGCGGCCGCATCAGCCGCGTGCACGGCCCGTTCGCCTCCGACGAGGAAGTCGAAAAGGTAGTGCGCCATCTCAAGACGCAGGGCCAGCCGGAATATCTCGAAGCCGTTACGGCGGAAGAACCTGCCGAGGGTGAAGACGGCGCTGTGTTCGATTCCACCGGCATGGGCGGTGACGGCGGCGGCGACCTGTTCCAGCAGGCCGTGGCGATCGTCAAGCGCGACCGCAAGGCCTCGACATCCTACATTCAACGCCGGCTGCAAATAGGCTACAACCGCGCGGCGTCATTGATGGAGCGGATGGAACTCGAAGGCATCGTCGGCCAGGCCAACCACGCCGGCAAACGCGAAATTCTGGTCGAGGAAGAAGAGAGCGGTTTCTAGAGCGATTTCAATCGAGTAGGCCCACTAACGAATTGAATTTGGCGTAATAATTCTCACGGAAAAACGATATCTCCTTTGGTCGAAAGCGCGATAAAACCACCGGCAGTGGGACGATCCGTTGAATAGAGATTCGAAATATCTGATGACACACTACTCTACCCATCGCGGCGTCCGTTACGGACTGGCGCTTGTGATCGCCATGTCCGTTGCCGGCGCAGCGACATCAGGCTTTTCGCAGAACGTTCCGGTCCCAAAGCCCGCACCCAAGGCCCGCGACGGCGGCGTGCAGCTGAGCGCGCAGGATTCGCAAAAGGGTCCGGCGACGACAGGTGCGACCCAGGCGCCGCCGAAGGCGGGGGCGATGCAAGCGCCGCCGAACCCGGTCATCCCCGATCCAAATCGCAATGTGCCCGCCAATATTTTCGCGACCTTCGATGCCAACCAGAAGGCGCAGGCCGCCAAGGTGAGTTCGTATCTGTCGTCGCTGCAGACGCTGGTCGGAAATTTCGTCCAGGTCGGGCCGGACGGCAGCAAGACCAAGGGCGACTTCGTGATCCAGAAGCCGGGCAAGGTGCGCTTCGAGTATGACGCGCCGAGCCAGATCGCGATCGTTGCCGACGGATCCTCGCTCGCCGTGCGCGACAAGAAGCTCGCGACCCAGGACATCTATCCGTTGTCGCAGACGCCGCTCCGGTTCCTGCTGTCGGACCGTATCGATCTGCTCAAGGATACCAACGTCGTCAGCGTCACCGCCGATGACGTCTTCATCAGCGTCACCATCGAGGAGAAGCAGGCGCTGATCGGCACCAGCCGGCTGATGCTGATGGTCGGCACCAAGGACGGCCAGCTCAAGCAATGGACCGTAACCGACCCGCAGGGCTACGACACCACGGTCGCGGTCTATAATCTGGATACGTCGAAGAAGGTCGATCCCGGCCTGTTCAAGATCGATTTCACCAACTATTCGGTGCCGCCAGGCTAAACATTCTTGATTAGGCGCGAAGGACATGCGTCATCAACCGCACGTCTTTTTCATTTCGGGCCCGCATGCGTTTTTCCCTGACAACGTGGAATATCAACTCGGTTCGCCTGCGCATCGACATCGTCGCCAAATTCCTCAAATCGGTACGGCCTGATGTGCTCTGCCTGCAGGAGACCAAATGCATCGACGATGCCTTCCCGCTGAAGCGCTTCAAGCGCCTCGGCTATGAGCACGTCGCGCTGAACGGGCAGAAGGGCTATCACGGCGTCGCCATCGTCTCGAAACTGCCGTTCGAGACCAAGGATATCCGCACCTTCTGCGACAACATCGATTCGCGGCACATCTCGGTGGCGTTCGGCGAAAAGGCCCAGCTCGCAAAGCCGCTGGTGCTGCATAATTTCTACGTCCCCGCCGGCGGCGACATCCCCGACCCCGCGCTCAATCCGAAATTCGATCACAAGCTGAAATTTCTCGACGAGATGAAAGCCTGCGAACCGCTGCATCCGCGCGGCGACGACCGGCATATCCTGGTCGGCGACCTCAACGTGGCGCCGCATGAGAACGACGTGTGGTCGCACAAGCAGCTGCTAAAGGTCGTCTCGCACACCCCGATCGAATGCGAAAAGCTGCTGGCGGCGCAGGCCCATGGCGAATGGTTCGACGTCGCGCGCGAGCGCATCCCGATGTCGGAGAAGGTCTACACGTGGTGGAGCTACCGCGCCGCCGACTGGACCGTCGGCGACCGCGGCCGCAGGCTCGACCACATCTGGGTTTCGCGCGCGCTGAAGGATGGCATCAGCGATTTCCGCATCACCCGCGATGCCCGCGGCTGGGAGCGGCCGTCGGATCACGTGCCGGTTACGGTGACACTGGAGGTGTGATTGCGACTAGGTGCTGAGCTTGGCGCCGGCCATCAGAATATCGCTGGCAAGCTGGCTGGTGCGGGTGGCGAGTTCGTCGCGCAGCGCCCGCGCCGCGGCAGGGTCGCTCTCGAGCACGCGCTGAAACAGACTGCGCGACACCCGGATCACGGTGGAGTTTTCGATCGCGATCGCGCTCGACGGCCGCTTCATCGCCACGATCAGCGCCAGCTCACCGATCAGGGCACCGGGGCCTGCGAGGACTTCAGCGCCGCCGTCCTCGACCCGGAACGCGCCGCGCTGCACGATATAGCCCGCGTCCGCCTGGTCGCCGGTGTTGAACAACTGGTCGCCGCGGCCGAATTCGCGCTGCTCGGAGCCGATCGCCAGCATGCGCAGCGCCGTCGTTCCCAACAGGCGCAGTGTCGGGACGCGCTCGAGCAGAGCTACATCATCTTCGATCGACATACGGAACCGGTGATGCCCAGGGAGGTACGATTCGTGGGGCGAATCGTATCACGGCACCAGCTTGTAGCCACCGGCTTCCGTGACCAGGATCTCCGGATTGGCGGCATCCTTCTCGATCTTCTGCCGCAGCCGGTAGATGTGGGTTTCCAGGGTGTGGGTGGTGACACCCGAATTATAGCCCCAGACTTCCTGCAGCAGCGTCTCGCGCGACACCGGCATCTGGCCGGCCCGGTACAGGAAGCGCAGGATCGCGGTTTCCTTCTCGGTCAGCCGCACCTTCCGGGCGTTGGCGCCGGTCAGCATCTTGGAGCCGGGGCGGAAGCTGTAGGGGCCGACGGAGAACACCGCGTCCTCGCTGGCCTCGTGCTGGCGCAGCTGCGCCCGGATCCGGGCCAGCAGCACGGCGAACCGGAACGGTTTTGCCACGTAGTCATTGGCGCCGGATTCGAGGCCCAGAATGGTATCCGAATCGGTGTCGTGGCCGGTCAGCATGATGATCGGCGCCTTGAAGCCCCCCTTGCGCAGGGAGCGGACCACTTCGCGGCCGTCGGTATCGGGCAGGCCGACATCCATCAGCACCAGATCGGGCGAATTGGCCTTGGCGGCGCTGGCGCCCTTGGCGCCGGTATCGACCGCGGAGGCTTCGAACTCCTCATGCAGTGATAATTGCTCGACCAGCGTGTCGCGCAGATCGGTATCGTCATCCACGATCAGGATCTTGCGGGCATTGGCCATAGGTACGATCCTCTAGAGGCAGGCGGCGGACACAAGTGGGAGCGTCTCAAGCCGGTCTTGGTCGGTTGGTCGATGACGAAACTGGTTCGCGGGCGAACCTCGGTCATCGGGTACGGAATCAGGTAGGAGATTGTTACAATTTCACAAGGCGAACCGCAGTGTATCCCAGATTCGAGGGGCTGTTGGATGAATGTCCTGTAATGGGCGTCAAATAGAGCAATTGCGGCCGGGGACGCAACCCCAGGATTTGGACGTTTGGCATGGGAAACACCAATTTTTCAATCACTTATGAGACAGAAGCGCGTGATCGGCCGCTCTCGGCGATCAGGGTTCACCGCGCCGCCGGGGACCCGCGCCGGGGCTGGCTGACGGCGGACGGGTGGACCGTCCCGGTGGCACTTGGCCGCGGCGGCATCCTCGCCAACAAGCGCGAAGGCGATGGCGGCACCCCGCGGGGCACCTACCGGCCACTGCAATTATGGTGGCGCGCCGACCGCCACTCGCGCCCCCCAACCTTTCTGCCGGTCCGGCCAATCCGGCCCGAGGACGGCTGGTGCGAAGACCCGAAGGACCGCCACTACAACCAGCCGATACGGCTCATGCGCGACCAGGCCGGCGACCGTCTCACACGCGACGATCACCTCTACGACTTCATCGTCGAGATCGATCACAACAGCGCGCCGCGTATTGCCGGCCGCGGCAGCGCGGTGTTCCTGCATCTGGCGCGCACGAATTTTTCGGCGACCGCAGGCTGCGTTTCGATGACAAAATCTGCGATGCTGCGGTTGCTGCGGCGGATGGGGCCGCAAACCAAAATTGTTATTGGATGAACTTCATTTCAGGATGCGGGGATTATGCAGGACAGACATCAGATTGCGTCGGCATCGCAGACGTTGCGCGACCATTGGCGCGCCGGCACCAAGCTTGACGCACTCGAGGCCTGGCTGCGTCCCCAGGACCGCTTCGAGGCGTATGCGATCCAGGCCGCGATCGAGAGATTTTCGACGGCCCATCTGTTCGGCTGGAAGATCGCGGCCACCAGCGAGGCCGGGCAGAAACACATCAATGTCGACGGTCCGATGGCCGGACGTATTCTCGCTGAGACCGTGATCCCTGACGGCGGCACGGCGTCGATGGCCGGCAACGAAATGCGCGTTGCCGAGCCGGAATTCGCGTTTCGCATGCGCGCGGACCTGCCGTCGCGATCGACGCCCTACACGGTGAGCCAGGTGCTCGATGCCGTGGACACGCTGCATCCGGCGATCGAGATTCCGGATTCGCGCTTTTCGGATTTCGTCAGCGCCGGCGACGCCCAGATCATCGCCGACAACGCCTGCGCGCATCTGTTCGTGCTCGGCCCGGCCACAACGGCGGACTGGCGTACGCGCGATCTGGTCGAGGAACGACCTGTCACCACGCTGCGCGGCCAGCAATTCATCGGTCATGGCAAGAATGTACTCGGCGATCCCCGGCTGGCGCTGACCTGGCTCGCCAACGAATTGCGCCAGCTCGGCGTGACGCTGAAGGCGGGCCGGGTCGTCACCACAGGCACCTGCCATCCACCGCTGCCGATCCAGGCGGGCGATTTCTGCGCGGTCGATTTCGGTGTGCTGGGAAAAGTGTCGGTAGGGTTCGAGTAGGCTCTCCACGTCATTGCGAGGAGCGTAAGCGACGAAGCAATCCATCTATCCGCTATGCCGCGCTATGGATTGCTTCGCTTCGCTCGCAATGACGCAAGCGGTGCACCCGGCCTCAGCGATGCCCGAAAATCGCCGAGCCGACGCGGATATGCGTGGCGCCGAACTGGATCGCGATCGCAAAGTCGGCGCTCATGCCCATCGACAGACTCTTCAAGCCGTTGCGCGCGGCGATCTTTGCGGTCAGTGCGAAATGCGGTGCCGGCGCCTGGTCGACCGGTGGAATGCACATCAATCCGGAAATCGGCAGGCCATATTTCTCCCGGCAGCTCGCAATGAACGCATCGGCCTCGCCAGGCGCGACGCCGGCCTTTTGCGGCTCCTCGCCGGTGTTGAGCTGGACGAACAATTCCGGCTGCTTTTTCTGGGAATTGATTTCCTTGGCTAACGCTTCGCAAATGCTCGGGCGGTCGACAGAATGAATGGCGTCGAACAACGCCACGGCCTCTTTCGCCTTGTTGGATTGCAGCGGCCCGATCAGATGCAGCGCCAGCCCCTGGTAAGCGGACATTAACCCAGGCCATTTCGCTTTGGCTTCCTGCACGCGATTCTCGCCGAATACGCGCTGTCCGGCGTCGATAATGGGCGAAATCGCCGACGCGTCGAACGTCTTGGACACCGCGATCAATTGTACCGTCGCCCGATCGCGGCGCGCTTCCTTGCAAGCGCGCGCGATGTCCCGCTCCACGGTAGCAAGACCGCTAGGTAAAGGTTCTGTTAGCGAGCTGGTCGTCGGAGGCGTCATCTGAATTGTGGCTCGTACATTTACGGGATTTCCTTGGATTTTACCAAGTTCGGGAAGGGCTTTTTGAATCCTTCGCTTTACCCTGCCACGCGGGGTAGGGGCCAATATGTCTAGCGTTATTTTCAACCGCAACCGAGTGAAACTCAAGAAGCTTCTGGGGATCCGGACGCGGCTGGTGCTGCTGGCGTTGATCCTGGTGGCGCCCTTGATGCTGGAACGCGTCCGTTCGCTCGAGCATGCCCGTTCCAAGCAAATCGCCCTTGCCACCGAAGAATTCCTCAACATCGCCCAGCACAGCGCCGATACCCAGCGCGAAGTCGTCTCCTCCGTCGAGACGATGCTGAAATCGGCGGCCTATATCCGCGCCTCCAGCGGCATCGGTCGCAGTTGCGAAATCCTGCGCGCCAGCCTGCCGAGCAACCTGCCCTGGATCCGCAGCATCATGATCGCGTCCAAGGACGGCCTCGTGCAGTGCTCGACCTTGAACATTCAGGTGGGACTGCAAATCGGCGACCGCGAATATTTCAGGAAGGCGCAGGCAAGCCGCGACTTCGTTTTCAGCGACTACCTGTTCGGCAAAACAAATGGCCGGCCGATGATGATGGCGGCCTATCCGGTGTCTGCCATCAATCCGGAGGAAGATGCCGTCGTCGTTGCCGGCATCAATATCGACTGGCTGTCGAAGATCATGACCAATCTCGGCGGACGGCCCGGAATTTCGTCGTTGCTGGTCGACAGCGCCGGCGTCGTCCTCGCCGCGCCCACCGATCAGACCAGCATGATCGGCCGGCCGCTGGATTCGGTGCCGCTGATGTCCGCCGCGGCGGAGAAGGCCTTGAGCTCGGACGCACCGACCGGCTCGCTTTCGTTCACTGCATCCGACGGCTCAAATCGCACGATCAGTTTCTCCCGCATTTCCGGAACGCAATCCCGCCTGATCGTCAGCATCGACGAAACCAGGGTGACCGAAGCGATCAATCGCGAGATCCGCAACGCCTATCTTCAATTGGGGTTTGTCTGCCTGTTCGTGCTGCTGGGCGCGCTGATCGGCGCGGAAAAGCTGATCATCAACCCGATCGAGGTGATGACCGGCATGGCCAAGCGATTCGGCGAAGGCGACCGGTCGGCGCGCGTCGCGCGCAACAGACTGCCTGCTGAATTCATGCCGCTGGCGCGGGCCTTCAACGCGATGGCCGCCCAGCTCAGCCAGCGCGAGCGCGAACTCCTCGCCAACAACGACCGCCTCACCGTGATCGCATCGATCGACATGCTGTCGGGCCTTGCCAACCGCCGCGGCTTTCAGAGCCGTCTGGATTTCGAGTGGATGAAGGCGCAGCAATACAATAGCCAATTGTCGCTGCTGATGATCGATGTCGATCACTTCAAGCTCTACAACGACACCTATGGCCACCCCGAGGGCGACGCCTGCCTGACCAGGCTCGGCGAAACGCTGGCCGGTATCGCCGCCGACACCATGGGCTTCGCCGGCCGCTATGGCGGCGAGGAATTCTGCCTGCTGCTGCCGAACACCGATTCGCTCAAAGCACTGGCGATCGGCGAGAGGGTGCGCACCGCGGTGCTGGGCCTGAAAATACCGCACCACACCAGCAGCCATCACACCGTCACCGTGAGCATCGGTGTAGCCAGCACGCTGCCGAACGACGCGCAGCGCCCGGGCGACCTGATCGAGGCCGCCGATGCCGCCCTCTACGCCGCCAAACACCGCGGCCGCAACACCGTGGTCGAGCATGGCTTTGCGCGGATGGTAGATCAGGCCGGGATGGCACTGGCGGGTTAGGCCGTTGCCCGCTGCTCAGGCACGAGTTCGGCCTCGGTGACGACCCGGTTGCGGCCGGTCTTCTTGGCCTGATAGAGCGCGCGGTCGCAGCGCTCGATCAGGTCGGACATCGATTCGCCGGCCTGAAACTGCGCCACGCCGATCGAGATGGTGATACCGGGCAGCGCTTCGCCGGTCGAACGGCGGGAGATGTGGCATTCGGCAACCAGGCGCCGGATGCGTTCCGCGATCGTGGCAGCCGTCGTCAGGCCGGCGTTCGGCAGGATGACGATCAGCTCCTCGCCGCCGTAGCGCGCCGGCAAATCGATGTCCCGCACGGCCTCGCGCAACACCTTCGCCATCAGGCGCAGCACCTGGTCGCCGACCCCATGGCCGAACTCGTCGTTGAAGCGCTTGAAGTGATCGATATCGATCAGAAGCGCACTCACCGGATCGTCCTGTTCCATCGCCGCGAGCTGAGCCTTGCGGAAGAACTCCTCCAGCGCCCGGCGGTTCGGCAGGCCGGTCAGCGTGTCGGTCTTGGCCCGCTCCTCGGACTTGATCAGGGAATCGCGGATCGTGGCCAGTTCGCGTGATTTCTCGACGAAGCTGACTTCGAGCTTGGTGGCGCGCGTCGTCGCCTTGGCGAGTTCGCTCATCAGGCTCTCGATCAGCAGCTTGGGATCGACGCCGGCCTCGGTGCGCTCGGTGACATCGTTGATGGCAGCCATTTGCGTGCGGTTGTCGGCAATCGCCGTGGTCAGGAACTGCTTGGCCGACGCCATCACCGAATGCAATTGCTGGGAAACTTCATAGGCCACTGCCTCGTCGGTGGCTTTCGACCCGATATAGCTCTCATGGATCTCGCGATTGGTCTGGGCGTCGAACTTGCGCTTGTTGCCGATCAGGATATCGATCGCCCGCTTCAGCACCGGCGGCGTGCCGAGCGTATAATTGAACCAGACATGGAAATTGTTCGGCGTCGGCGGCACGCGATGCTCGGCCATCGAGCGCATGGCCGTTTCAGCGACCGACGTCGCGTACTCGAAATCGAGCTCGTCGAATCCCGCGGTCACGGCTTTGATGGCTTCCTACCGGTGAATTGGTGCTCTTTTCATAGGCAGGTTCCCATGAATTCGTTAAATGCCCCTCAACCGGCCCGCCGGAATGCGGCTCCAGAAGCCCCAAGGGGGCCTGCCGATCTGCGCCAACCCGTTGACCCCGCAACCGCTTTTGTGGCCTAGTCCGCCGTCTTTTAGACGGCCCCGAATCCATAAAAGTCCAGCGATTCCATGACCTCCGAACGCTATAACGCCCGTGACTCCGAGCCGCGCTGGCAACGCCAGTGGGACCAGAAGGCGATCTTCGCCTCCAAAAACGATGATTCCCGGCCGAAATATTACGTCCTCGAGATGTTCCCCTACCCGTCCGGGCGCATCCATATCGGGCATGTCCGCAACTACACGCTGGGCGACGTGCTGGCGCGGTTCATGCGCGCCAAGGGGTTCAACGTGCTGCACCCGATGGGCTGGGACGCGTTCGGGCTGCCGGCCGAAAACGCCGCGATCGAGCGCAAGGTCGCGCCCAAGGCCTGGACCTACGACAACATCGCCGCGATGAAGAAGCAGCTCCAGTCGATCGGACTGTCGCTCGACTGGAGCCGGGAGTTCGCGACCTGCGACCCCAGCTATTACAAGCATCAGCAGAAGATGTTTCTCGACATGCTGCGCGCCGGTCTCGCCGAGCGCGAGAAGCGCAAGCTCAACTGGGACCCGGTCGACATGACCGTGCTTGCCAACGAGCAGGTGATCGACGGCCGCGGCTGGCGTTCCGGCGCCGTGGTCGAACAGCGCGAGATGAGCCAGTGGGTCTTCAAGATCACGAAATACTCGCAGGAACTGCTGGACGCCCTGGACGGGCTGGACCGCTGGCCCGACAAGGTGCGGCTGATGCAGCGCAACTGGATCGGCCGCTCCGAGGGCCTCCTGGTGCGTTTCGCGCTGGATCCGGCAACGACGCCGGCCGGCGAGAGCGAGCTGAAGATTTTCACGACGCGGCCCGACACGCTGTTCGGCGCCAAATTCATGGCGATCGCGGCCGACCATCCGCTGGCGATCGCGGCGGCAGCGAAGAATCCGAAGCTCGCGGAATTCATCGCCGAGGTCAAACGCATCGGCACCGCCCAGGAAATCATCGACACCGCGGAGAAGCAGGGTTTCGACACCGGCATCCGCGCGGCGCATCCGTTCGACCCGAACTGGAAGCTGCCGGTCTATGTCGCCAACTTCGTGCTGATGGAATACGGCACCGGCGCGATCTTCGGCTGCCCCGGGCACGACCAGCGCGACCTCGATTTCGTCAATAAATATGCGCTCGGCGTCACGCCCGTCGTGTGTCCGGAAGGCCAGGACCCGAAGACGTTCGTGATCACCGACACCGCCTATGACGGTGACGGCCGCATGATCAATTCGCGCTTCCTCGACGGCATGACCATCGAGCAGGCCAAGGAAGAGGTCGCAAAGCGGCTGGAAAGCGAACTGCGCGGCAACATGCCGGTCGGTGAGCGGCAGGTCAATTTCCGCCTGCGCGACTGGGGCATTTCGCGCCAGCGCTATTGGGGTTGTCCGATCCCGGTGATCCACTGCCCGAAATGCGACGTGGTGCCGGTGCCGGACGCGGACCTGCCGGTGGTGCTGCCGGAAGATGTCACCTTCGACAAGCCCGGCAACGCGCTCGACCATCATCCGACCTGGAAGCACGTCGCCTGCCCGAAATGCGGTGGCAAGGCCCAGCGCGAAACCGACACCATGGACACCTTCGTGGATTCGTCCTGGTATTTCGCGCGCTTCACCGATCCCTGGAACGAGAACGCGCCGACCACGCCTGATGTCGTGAACCGGATGTTGCCGATCGACCAGTATATCGGCGGTGTCGAGCACGCGATCCTGCATCTGCTGTATAGCCGCTTCTTCACCCGCGCGATGAAGGCGACCGGCCACATCGCCATGGACGAGCCGTTCGCCGGCATGTTCACGCAGGGCATGGTGGTGCACGAGACTTACCAGAAGGCCGATGGCTCCTACGTCACGCCCGCCGAAGTGAAAGTTGAGACCGGCGGCAATGGCAAGCGCGCCCTGCTGCTGACGACGGGTGAAGAGGTCGCCATCGGCGCGATCGAGAAGATGTCGAAGTCGAAGAAGAACACCGTCGACCCCGACGACATCATCGCGACCTATGGCGCCGACGTCGCGCGCTGGTTCATGCTGTCGGACTCACCGCCCGATCGCGACGTGATCTGGAGCGACGAGCGCGTGCAGGGCGCCTCGCGCTTCGTTCAGCGGCTGTGGCGGTTGGTCAACGAATCAGCCGAGATCGCCAAGGCGGCCCCGGCCGCCCGGCCGGCCTCGTTCGGCGACGACGCGCTGGGCTTGCGCAAGGCGGCCCATGGCGCGCTTGACAAGGTCTCGAACGGCATCGAGCGGCTGCATTTCAACGTCTGCCTCGCCCATATCCGCGAATTCACCAATGCGCTGGCCGAGGTGCTGGCGCGCGAGGGGCAGCCGGCGCCGGACCTGGCCTGGTCAGTCCGGGAGGCCGCGGTCATCCTTGTTCAACTGTTCGCGCCCATGATGCCCCATCTGGCCGAGGAGTGCTGGACGGTATTGGGGCAATCCGGGCTGATTTCGGAGGCCAATTGGCCCCAAATCGAACGCGATTTGCTGGTTGAAGACACGGTGACGCTGGTGGTTCAGGTCAATGGCAAAAAACGGGGTGATGTAACCGTGCCACGGGGCGCCCAAAATCCGGAAATTGAGGCTGCCGTTCTGGCCCTTGATGCGGTAAAACTGGCCTTGGACGGCAAGGCCGTCCGCAAGGTGATTGTTGTTCCCATGAGGATCGTGAATGTCGTTGGCTAGGACCCGGATCGCCGCTCGGCTGCTGGCCGTTGTCGCTCTGGCGGCGCTGACGGCCGGCTGTTTTCAGCCGATGTATGCCGAACGCGCCGACGGCTTGCCCGGCCTGCGCGAAAAGCTGATGGGCGTTGAAATCCCGCCCGTCGACAAGAACAACGCCTCCCGTGAGGCCCGCATTCAGGTCGAAATCCGCAACCAGCTGGCGTTCAAGCTTTATGGCAATGCGACCGGCATGCCGCCGACCCACCGGCTGGTGCTGCGGTTCTCCACCAGCCGCTCGTCGCTGATGCTCGATCCGACCACCGCGCTGCCGTCGAGCGAGAATTACGGCATCGATGCGCAGTACAATCTGATCGATCTGGCGACGAACAAATCTGTCATGACCGGCACGACCTTCTCCCGCGTGTCCTACGACATCCCGGGCCAGCTGCAGCGTTTCGCCCGCGCCCGCGCCTTCCGCGACGCCGAGGATCGCTCCGCCAACGAGATCGCCGAGAACATCCAGACACGGCTGGCGTCGTTCTTCGTCGCTGGAAGCTGATCCCGAAATTGGTCGCGCTTCGCGGAAAAGAAATCGACGCTTTTCTCGCCCGGCCTGATTCCGGCCGTCCCATCATTCTGCTGTACGGCCCTGACGCCGGCATGGTGCGTGAACGCGCCGACGCATTGCTGGCGTCCGCCGTCGACGATCCCAACGATCCGTTCTCAATGGTGCGGCTGGACGGCGACGAGCTGTCGGCCGAGCCGTCGCGGCTGGTCGATGAAGCGATGACGGTGCCGCTGTTCGGCGGCCGCCGCGCCATCCGCGTGCGTGCCGGCTCACGCAGTTTTGCTGCCGGTATCGACACGCTGGCGGAGATGCCGCTCAAGGATTGCCGCATCGTGATCGAGGCTGGCGAGCTCCGGCCGGAATCGCCGCTGCGCAAGGCCTGCGAGCGCGCCAAGACCGCGGTCGCGATCGCCTGCTATCCCGATACCGAACGCGACCTCGCCAAGCTGATCGATGACGAATTGCGGCCGTCCAACCTGCGCATCGCGCCCGATGCCCGCGCGGTGCTGACCGCACTGCTCGGCGGCGACCGGCAGGCCTCGCGCAACGAATTGCGCAAGCTGGCGCTCTATGCCCACGGCCAGGGCGAGGTGTCGATCGACGACGTGATGGCTGTTGTCGCCGACGCATCCGAGCTGAAGCTCGATCCGATCGTCGACGGCGCGTTTGCGGGGAAGCCTGATCTGGTCGAAAGCGAATTCGCCAAAGCCATGATCGCCGGCACCTATCCCGGCGTGATCATTTCGGCCGCACAGCGCCAGGCCGCATGGCTGCACAAATCGGCGCTTGCGGTGGCCGAGGGCACGCCGGTCTCGACATTGCTGGAGAGCGGGTATCCGCGGCTGCATTTTTCGCGCAAGGGCGCGGTTGAAGTAGCATTGCGGAATTTCAGCGCCGCGCGTCTGGTCGCGATTATCGACCAGCTCGCGACCGCCGCATTCGACATGCGCAAACAGGCCACGCTGGCGGCAGCGATCGCGCAACGCACGCTGCTGTCGATCGCGGTGAATGCGAAGCGGCGGGGATAATCGCAGGTGGTCTCTCGCTCCCTCGCCCCGCTCTTGCGGGGTCGAGACGAGCTATGCTCGCTCTTAGAGGGTTGGGGTGAGGGGCACTTCTATCCGCGAACGCTGATGATCGCTGAAAGACCGGTACCCCCTCACCCGGCGCTACGCGCCGACCTCTCCCCGCAAGCGGGGCGAGGTTAAGAAACATCAACCGCCATTCGCCAGCCGCCGCATCACTTCGTCGAGCTGTTCGAGGTTGCGGTAGCTGATCTGCACGCTGCCGCCGGGATCGCGGTGGTTCACGGTGACGGCCAGCCCGAGCGCGTCGCTGACGCGTTTCTCCAACGCTATCGTATCGGGGTCCTTGGTCTTGCCGCCGCTGCTGCGGGCTTTCTGCGGCTTGCGTTCCGGCACGCCTTCTTCATGCGCCAGCGCTTCGGCCTGACGGACGTTGAGACCTTCGGCAACGATACGCTTTGCGGAGGCAAGCGGATCGGGCACACCGATCAGCGCACGCGCGTGCCCGGCCGACAACTCGCCCGTGGAGATGAGGGCCTGCACTTCCGCCGGCAGCTTCGTCAGCCGCATCATGTTGGCGACATGGCTGCGGCTCTTGCCGACTTCCTTGGCGATCTCTTCCTGGCTGCGTTTGAATTCTTCCGCGAGCGCGTGATAACCCTGCGCCTCTTCCATCGCGTTGAGGTCTTCGCGCTGCACGTTCTCGATGATCATGATCTCGAGCGCGTCGCTGTCGCTGACCTCGATCGGCACGATCGGCACTTCATGCAGCCCGGCCAGCTGCGAGGCGCGCCAGCGGCGTTCGCCGGCGATGATCTCGTAGCGATCGGCAACGCCCTTCACCGGTCGCACCACGATCGGCTGGATCACGCCATGCTGCTTGACGGACGCAGCGAGTTCACCGAGTTCGGCATCGGCAAACGTCCGGCGCGGGTTGCGCGGATTTGCCTTTAGAAATTCGATCGGCACCTTGCGCTGATTGCGCGGGCGTTCGACGTGCGCGGCCTCGCCGCCGACATCGCCGATCAGACTTGCAAGACCGCGGCCCAATCGCGAACGCGCTTCGTCGGCCATCGCCAGCTCCCTTGGATTCACGCAACTTACTCCGGAATTAGAAACTGTTTTTCTTGTAGGATGGGTAGAGCGTAGCGAAACCCATCAAGCTCGTCGTGGTGCGATGGGTTTCGCTGCGCTCTACCCATCCTACGATTCGGCGCTAATGCGTTCGCAGCTCGCGCTCGCGCTGGATCACTTCGGTTGCGAGTTTCAGATACGCATCGCTGCCGACGCATTTGAGATCGTAAACCAAGACCGGTTTGCCGTAGGACGGCGCCTCTGAAATGCGCACGTTGCGCGGGATCATGGTGTTGTAGACCTTGGCGCCCATGAACTGCCGGACGTCGGCGACGACCTGGTTCGACAAATTGTTGCGCGAGTCGAACATGGTCAGCACGATGCCGTGGATCGACAGGTTCGGATTCAACGTCGAGCGCACCTGCTCCACGGTCTGCAGCAATTGCGACAGACCTTCGAGCGCGAAGAACTCGCACTGCAGCGGCACCAGGATCGCGTCGGAAGCCGCCATCGCATTGACGGTGAGAAGGTTGAGCGACGGCGGGCAGTCGATCAGCACATAGGTGTAATCGGCGCCGGGCGCTGCATCGTTGTTCAGCGCGGCGATGGCATCGCGCAGGCGGAAGGCCCGACCGGGCGTCGTGCCCAGCTCCAATTCGAGACCCGACAAGTCCATGGTGGAAGCCGCGATATGCAGGCGCGGCACCGCGGTCACAACGACAGCTTCGCGCAGCGGGGCTTCGCCGATCAGCACGTCGTAGGTCGAGCAGTTGCGGTTGCGGCGGTCGATGCCGAGGCCGGTGGAGGCGTTGCCCTGGGGATCGAGATCGACGATCAGCACGCGCTCGCCAATCGCAGCGAGTGCGGTGCCAAGATTGATCGCGGTGGTAGTTTTTCCGACGCCGCCCTTCTGGTTGGCAAGCGACAAGATGCGCGGATGGCCCGCCGGAGTAGGCGCTTTATCTTCTTGATATATTTGATCAATCACGGTCATACCCGGTGCCCATCGCGGAAATTTTACGTCGCTCGATGCGGTCGAGTTCGACGATCCAGCCTTGTCCGCCCGTGCGGCTGGAGTGAAGTTGCGGCTTAATATTCCAATATTTAGTGGCTTCGGTCAATTCAGCCTCTACATCTTGGCCCTTGAGAAATAACGCTTTCGCGCCCTTTCCTATCAGCGGTTCCGCGAAACCGATGAGCTGATGTAACGGAGCCAGCGCCCGCGCAGTGACGCAATCGACAGGACCGGCGATTCTATCCACGATATCCCCGATGTCAGCGAGATGCACGGTCCCTGCCGCCGAAGTCACACGAATTGCTTCGCGCAGGAACGCGGCTTTCTTGGCGTTGCGTTCGACCAGTTGAATATTGGCGCCCGGCGTCTCCGCCAAAGCGCAGGCGAGCACCACGCCGGGAAAGCCGCCGCCGCTGCCGAGATCGACCCACCTCGTTGCAGTGGGGGCCAAGCTCAGCAGCTGCAACGAGTCGGCGATATGGCGGGTCCAGAGATGTGGAAGAGTCGACGGCGCCACCAGGTTTGTTTTGGCCTGCCACTCCCGGAGCAGATCGACATAGCGATCCAGCCGCGCCTCTGTTTCACGTGAAACAGGGGTGAGGGCGAGGGCGGCGGTTTTGTCGGAGGTGGAGCTCATGAATGGTGCTTGTTGGGTCGCTTTACGATTCGTAGTGCCGATCGTGCAGAGGCTGTCATTGCGAGCGAAGCGAAGCAATCCATCGCGCAGCAAAACGGATGGGTGGATTGCTTCGTCGCTACGCTCCTCGCAATGACGACCCGCGAGGTCGCGTTTCACGTGAAACGTTTTACGCCGTCGCCCTCGAAGTCTTCCGCCGGGCTTCACGTCGCAGATATGCCGCCAGGATACCGAGCGCGGCTGGCGTCAAACCATCCAGCCGCCCCGCCTGCCCTACGGTCCGCGGCCGCGCCGCCTCAAGCTTTGAGCGCGCCTCATTGGAAAGGCCCGGCACGTCGGAATAATCGATGTCGGTCAGAACCAGGCCCTCATCGCGCCGGAAGGCGTCGACATCGGCGGTCTGGCGCTTCAGATAGACGTCGTATTTGGCATCGATCTCGAGGTGGACGGCGATCGCTGGGTCAATGACCGATAGCTCCGGCCAGATACCCTGCAGCGCGGACCATTCGATCTCCGGATAGGCGAGGAGTTCAAACGCCGAACGCCGATGGCCGTCGCGGTTCAGCGCCAGGCCGTGCTTGCCGGCTTCGTTGGGGGTGATCGTCAGCGACTTCGCCAGCGACTTCGCGGCCTCGAGTGCCGTCATCTTGGCGCCGTGGCGCTGCGAACGCGCCTGCCCCACACAGCCCAGTGCGATCCCCTTGTCGGTCAGCCGCTGGTCGGCATTGTCCGCCCGCAGCGTCAGGCGATACTCCGCCCGCGAAGTGAACATGCGATACGGTTCTGATATCCCGCGGGTCACGAGATCATCGATCATCACGCCGAGATAGCCGTCGGCCCGGTCGAAAACGATCGCCTCGCCGCCGCTGGCGGACAGTGCCGCATTCAGCCCCGCAACAATTCCCTGTGCAGCGGCCTCTTCATAGCCAGTGGTGCCGTTGATCTGCCCGGCCAGGAAAAGTCCCGGCAGCCGCTTGGCCTGCAATGTCGGATCCAGCTCCCGCGGATCGACATGGTCATACTCGATCGCATAGCCCGGGCGGACCATCTTGACCTGCTCGAGACCGGGAATGGTCGCGAGGATCGCAAGCTGCACCTCTTCCGGAAGCGAGGTCGAGATGCCGTTGGGATAGACGGTGGAGTCGTCCAGGCCTTCCGGCTCCAGGAAGATCTGATGGCCGTCGCGGTCGCCAAAGCGGACGATCTTGTCTTCGATCGAAGGGCAATAGCGCGGGCCGCTGCTCTTGATCTGGCCGGAGTACATCGGAGAGCGATGAACGTTGGCCCGGATCACCTCATGGGTCGCCGGCGTGGTGCGGGTGATCCCACACTGGATCTGTGGGGTCGTAATGCGGTCGGTCATGACCGAGAACGGCTCCGGCGGATCGTCGCCGGGCTGCATTTCGACCGCGGACCAGTCGATGGTCGTGCCGTCCAGCCGCGGCGGCGTACCGGTCTTGAGACGGCCGAGCTTAAAGCCGGCACGCTCGAAGGAAGCCGAAAGACCCATCGCCGGAGCCTCGCCGACCCGCCCCGCAGGCCAGTTCTTTTCGCCGAGATGGATCAGACCACGGAGGAAGGTCCCGGTGGTGATGACGACGGCACCACAGCTAAGTTCGCGGCCATCGCCGAGACGAATGCCGGTGACACGGCCATTCGAAACAACCAGCTCATCCGCCTCGCCTTCGATCACGCTCAGATTGGCCGTCTCGATAATCGCCGCCTGCATCGCCGCCGCATAGAGTTTGCGGTCCGCCTGGACTCGCGGCCCGCGAACGGCGGGACCCTTGCGACGGTTCAGCATCCGAAACTGGATCCCACCGGTATCGGCGACCCTGCCCATCAAACCATCGAGGGCATCGACCTCACGGACCAAATGTCCCTTGCCCAAACCACCAATCGCAGGATTGCAGGACATCGCGCCTACGGTCGCAAAGCTGTGGGTGACGAGCGCTGTCTTGGCGCCCATCCGGGCGGCCGCGCTCGCAGCCTCGCAGCCGGCATGGCCGCCGCCGATGACAATAACGTCGAAGGAATCTGAGCGCGAAATCATGGCGGACTTCTATCGCGGAGTCAGAAATCGCGGAAGCGGGAAGTTACGGGAAATTGAAGGAAGGATTTGTTTCACGTGAAACAGCGGGTTCCATCAGCCCGTCGGGAAGCGTTTCACGTGAAACACATTAGCCATGAAATGAACCAAATACTAATATAAAGAAATATTACTTTCCTACACAGAACTCTCGAAAGATCACGTCGAGTATGTCCTCGACATCAACCCGTCCCAGCAGCCGCCCAAGCGAATGCGCGGCGACGCGAAGTTCCTCGGCCGCCAGTTCCTCGCCCTCCCCGACCACCTCAATGCTGCGTCGCAACGAAACCGCCGTCTGCTGCAGCAACTGACGCTGCCGGGTCCGGCTGATCAACCCGCCCTCGCTGGTGCCAAAATAATCCTGCGCGAACAGGACCAGGGCCGCGATCAGTGCCGGGAGCCCGTCCCCGCTCCTGGCCGAAATCGCAAAAGCCGACCGGCCCGGCACCTCGGCCAACGGCCGACCGGCCGAATCCAGGTCGATCTTGTTGCGGACGAGCCAGACCGGCGCGGTGCCAGCGTGATCGATTTTCACGTCCGTCCGGTCGGCAAGCCACAGCACCAGATCGGCTTCCGCGGCACGAGCCCGCGCGCGACGCACACCCTCCTGCTCCACCGGATCGTCGGTTTCGCGAATGCCGGCGGTGTCGATGACCGTCACCGGATAACCATCGAGATCGAGCTGCACCTCGATGACGTCGCGCGTGGTGCCGGCGTGCGGCGATACGATCGCCACCTCGCGCCGCGCCAGCTGATTCATCAAGGTCGACTTGCCGACATTCGGCGGTCCGGCGATCGCAACCACGAGGCCATCGCGCAGGCGTTCACTTTGACCCTGTGCCGCAAGGACTTCTTCGATCTCACCCAGAAGCGTTTTGATTTTCACCAGCGCCGGCGCGATCAATTCCGCGGGCACATCGCCCTCGTCCGAAAAATCGATGCCGGCTTCGATCAGCGCTGATGCTTCGATGATCCGCGTGCGCCAGTCGCGCGCTCTGTCGCCGAGCAGACCCTTCAGCTGGCGCAGCGCCTGGCGGCGTTGCCGGTCGGTGTCAGCGTGAATCAGGTCGTCGAGGCCCTCGGCCTCGGTCAGATCGAGCTTGCCGTTCTCGAATGCCCGGCGGGTGAATTCCCCAGGCTCCGCAGCCCGCATATTTTCTTGGGCAGCCAGCGCCGTAAAGATCGAGGCCAGCACGGCCCGTCCGCCATGGACATGAAATTCGGCGACGTCCTCGCCGGTGGCGCTGGCCGGCCCCGGGAACCAGAGCACGACCGCATCGTCCAATGGCTGACCGCTGTCGTCGCGGAGCAGCACCCGGGTCGCCGCCCGGGCCGGCGGGATTTTTCCTCCCCCCAGCGCCGTTAAGGCCGGACCGGCCGCCGGCCCCGACACCCGCACAATCGCGATTGCACTGGGCGCGCGGCCCGACGACAGCGCAAAAATGGTCTGATCCCGCGGATGCATCGCCTATTTGTGCAGGAGTACTTGAAAAGGCAACGCAATTTGAGCTGCGGATCGCCGTCATAATCAGAGGGGAAACGGCGCCCCCGAGAGCCAATTTGCTGCAGCATTTGTGCAGCAATTTTGCTGCGAAAAACGAGAGCTTGGCTAGGTTTCGTAGACTGCCCGAATTTAAACTAAACAATATCAAATACTTAATTGAGAGCCGGCTCCGATCCGCATGCTGCACCTTTGCTGCAGCAATTACTGCAACATGACGGCCAACGAAAAGCGCCCCGTCTGCACAAGGCGCGCCCTTCCCCAAAACCTGGCCTGATGGATCAGGTGTTCATGGAATCGAAGAATTCCGAGTTGTTCTTGGTGTTCCGGAGCTTGTCGAGCAGGAAGTCGATCGCGTCCATGGTGCCCATCGGATTGAGGATCCGGCGCAGCACGTACATTTTCTTGAGCAGCTGCGGATCGGTGATGAGCTCCTCCTTGCGGGTGCCGGAGCGCGAGATGTCGATCGCCGGGAAGGTCCGCTTGTCCGAGACCTTGCGGTCGAGGATCAGTTCGGAGTTACCGGTGCCCTTGAACTCTTCGAAGATGACTTCGTCCATTCGGCTGCCGGTATCGACCAGCGCGGTCGCGATGATCGTCAGCGAACCGCCCTCCTCGATGTTACGGGCGGCACCGAAGAAGCGCTTCGGCCGCTGAAGCGCGTTGGCGTCGACACCGCCGGTCAGCACCTTGCCGGATGACGGCACCACGGTGTTGTAGGCGCGGCCCAGACGCGTGATCGAGTCGAGCAGGATCACGACGTCGCGGCCGTGTTCGACCAGCCGTTTTGCTTTCTCGATCACCATCTCGGCGACCTGGACGTGACGCACCGCGGGTTCGTCGAAGGTCGACGAGACGACCTCGCCCTTCACTGAACGCTGCATGTCCGTGACTTCTTCCGGACGTTCGTCGATCAGAAGCACGATCAGATAGCATTCGGGATGATTGGCGGTGATCGAATGCGCGATGTTCTGCATCAGCACCGTCTTGCCGGTGCGGGGCGGCGCCACGATCAGGGCGCGCTGGCCTTTGCCGATCGGGGCCACGATGTCGATAACCCTTGCAGAAAGGTCTTTTCGCGTCGGGTCTTCGAGTTCGAGGCGGAAGCGTTGATCCGGAAACAGCGGCGTCAGATTGTCGAAATTGACCTTGTGCTTGGACTTTTCCGGGTCTTCGAAATTGAGCGTGTTGACCTTGAGCAGCGCGAAATAGCGTTCGCCTTCTTTCGGGCTGCGGATGTGGCCTTCGATGGTGTCGCCGGTGCGCAGCCCGAAGCGCCGGATCTGCGACGGCGAAACGTAGATATCGTCCGGGCCAGGCAAGTAATTGGCATCCGGCGAGCGCAGGAAGCCGAAGCCGTCGGAGAGAACCTCAACGACACCCTCGCCGATAATGTCGGTTTCCTGGATCGCGAGCTGCTTGAGGATGGCGAACATCAGCTCCTGCTTGCGCATGGTGCTGGCATTTTCGACCCCGTTCTCTTCCGCGAACGAGACGAGCTCGGCCGGCGTTTTTGCTTTGAGGTCTTGGAGTTTCATTTCCCGCATTGGGGTGGTCCTGTGGAGAATAACTGGAGGAGGGGTGCGAGGGGCTTTGAACGAAAAGCGGACACGAAAAACGGAAGGTCCGCAGGTCTAAGCGAGGAAAGTGCCGGTAAGGCTTCAAACCTGATGCGGTGGCCGGCTCAACGAGGAGACCGGAACACAACCACATCCGCCTGCGTGGGGTGGGATTTGGCTAATATAGAAAATCGCCCGGCGCTTCGCAAGCAGGCCTGAAGTACTCCTCGCGCCGAAAAGGCCGTCTAGAACGGCTTGACCACGACCAGAATAACGATCCCGATCATCAGAATAGTCGGTACCTCGTTGATAATACGATAGAATTTATGGCTTCGCATATTCCTGTCGGCGGCGAAATCCTTCACCCAGCGCGAAAAAAAGCCGTGGACGCCGGACAGCGCGATGACCAGCGCAAACTTGGCGTGAAACCAGCCGGAAGCGTACCAATGGCCGCTCCAGGCCAGATACAGCCCGGCCAGCCAGGTAATCATCAACGCCGGATTGATGATCGCCTTCAGCAGCCGGCGTTCCATCACCTTGAAGGTTTCTGATTGCTTCGATCCGACCTCGGCCTCGCAATGATAGACGAACAGCCGCGGCAGATAGAGCATGCCGGCCATCCAGGAGATGACCGCAATCACATGCAGTGCCTTGATCCATTCGTACATCGTGCGTCGCCTCGTCCTCATCGCCGCTTGGAACGTCCAGAGGCTCTCAGCATTGCCTGAACAGCTTCCGCCAGTAGGGGACGGAGACATATCCTCAATGCACCGCTTCTCTAACTAATATTTTTAGAATCTTAGGTTTGAGTCTAAGTAGCGGTGAATTGGACTCACAACAAACCATCCCGCAGTTCTCCCGGCTTGTTCACATCCATCACCATTTCCGGAAGAGAATTGGATCATTCAAATAACGCCCCTTGCATCAAACGCTTGCGCCTATTTATCGGCAGCTTATGCAGAGACAAATCCACATATTCTCACTATCGTTCGGATCAGGGATCTGACTTATCCTTTTGGGAGCCCTGTGTAGAAAAAGCCGGGTTATCCCCGAGAGGGCGATCCAGGGCCAAATCTCTGGGCTAAGGTCCACAAGGATTCACAGGATACACAGGGGTTTTGGTGCCCACGACCGGCAATTATTTTCACCTCCATCTGGTCTCCGATTCGACCGGTGAGACGCTGATCACCGTGGCGCGCGCGGTGGCGGCGCAGTACGCCAACGTCACTGCGGTCGAACATGTCTATCCGCTGGTGCGCAGCCAGAAGCAGCTCGACCGTGTGCTCGATGAGATCGAGGAGGCGCCGGGCATCGTGCTTTTCACGCTGCTGGAAAAGGATCTGGTCGGGCGCCTCGAGACCAAGTGCAGGGATATCAACATCCCGAGCCTGTCGATCATTGGGCCGGTGATGCAAATGTTCGAGGCCTATCTCGGTGCCGCGACCACGGGCCGTGTCGGCGCCCAACACGTGCTCAATGCCGAATATTTCAAGCGCATCGACGCCCTGAACTACACCATGATTCATGATGACGGCCAGCATGTCGAAGGCCTCGAGGATGCCGACATCGTCCTGGTCGGCGTGTCCCGTACATCGAAAACACCAACCTCGATCTATCTCGCCAACCGCGGCGTCCGTACCGCCAACGTCCCGCTGGTGCCGGGCATTCCGCTGCCGCATCAGCTGGAAACGCTGAAGAAGCCGTTGGTGGTCAGCCTCCATGCGACGCCGGAGCGTCTGATTCAGGTCCGGCAGAACCGGCTTCTGAGCATGGGCGACACCCACAACGACGATTACATCGATCGCCAATCAGTCACCGATGAAGTGGCGTACGCGCGGCGGCTCAGCGCCAAGTTCGGTTGGGCGCAGCTCGACGTGACGCGGCGGTCGATCGAGGAAACCGCGGCCGCGATCCTGAAACTTTTCACCGACCGGCAGCGGCAACGGCTTCCGGAATGAAACCAGAGCGTTTTCCAGCGAAGTGGACCCCGGTTCGCGTCAAGAAAACGCGTCAAAACAACAATCGTCGATTATGAGCATCTGGCTTGGAAAAGACTTGCTGATTCTGGCTTCGCAAAGCCGCGCGCGGCAGGTGCTGCTCGCCAATGCCGGCATCACCTTTGAAGCTGTTCCGGCCGATATCGATGAGCGCGCCGTGCAGAAGGAGTCCGGGCTTTCGGCACCCGGCGATATCGCTAAATTGCTGGCACGGGAAAAGGCGCTGTGGGTCTCGCAGCAAAAGCCCGGCCGCTACGTCGTCGGTGCCGACCAGACGCTGGCGCTCGGAGACCGGCTGTTCAGCAAGCCCGCCGGACGCGCCGCAGCAGCGGAGCAATTGGGCTTGCTTGCCGGCAAGCGCCACGAACTACACTCGGCATTTGCCGTTGCCCGCGACGGCAAGATATTGTTCGCCGATGTTAGTGTTGCACACATGACGATGCGATCGCTAAGCAAAGGCGAGACCGAGGCCTATCTGGATCAGGCAGGAGAGGCGGTAACGACCAGCGTCGGCGCCTATCAGCTGGAAGGGCTGGGGGTGCATCTGTTCGAACGGATCGAAGGCGATCATTTTACCATCCTCGGCCTGCCATTGCTGCCGCTGTTCTCTTTTTTGCGCAGCGAGAGGCTGCTTAGTGTCTGAGCTTCAAACAACGGCGATCTGAATGCTGATCCTTGGACTGACCGGCTCGATTGGAATGGGAAAATCAACCACCGCAAAATTGTTCGCGGAGGCGGGGGTTCCCGTTTATGACGCCGATGCGGAGGTCCACAAAATCTATGAGGGTGAGGCGGCGCCGGCAATCGAAGCGGCGTTTCCCGGCACTACCGTGGACGGTAAGGTCGATCGCGCGCTGCTCTCCGTCCAGGTGGTGCACGATCCCGACGCCATGAAGCAGCTCGAGCAGATCGTCCATCCGATGCTCGGCGCCTCGCGAAAAAAATTCTTTGAAGATGCGGAAGCGGCGGGCAAGCCGGTGGTGTTGTTGGATATCCCGCTGCTGTATGAGACCGGCGGCGAGAAGCGCGTTGACGCGGTCGTGGTGGTGACGACCACGCCCGAAATCCAGCGCGAGCGCGTGCTGGCGCGAGGCACGATGGACGAGGCGAGGCTTGACGCCATTCTGGCTCGCCAGCTGCCGGACGCCGAAAAGCGCAAGCGCGCCGATTTCGTGGTGGATACGTCACATGGTCTCGACCCCGTACGCGTCCGGATACGGGACATTCTGGCCGAGGTTGTTAAGATGCCGCAGCGGCGCACTTGATTCGCCCTGTCTCCCGGCCTTGAAGAACTTCCATGCGCGAAATCGTTCTCGATACTGAAACCACCGGCCTTGATCCGCTGCGCGGCGACCGGCTGGTCGAGATCGGCTGCATCGAGATCTACAACCGCATGCCGACCGGGCAAACGTTTCACGTCTACATCAATCCTGAGCGCGACATGCCGGCCGAAGCGTTTGCCGTGCACGGCCTCTCCGCTGAGTTTCTGTCCACCAAGCCGCTGTTCACGGAAGTGGTCGAGGAGTTCCTGGAATTCATCGGCGATGCGCCGCTCGTGATCCACAACGCCTCGTTCGACATCAGCTTCATCAATGCCGAACTCGACCGCATTAAGCGGCCGGCGATCGCACGCGATCGGCTGGTCGATACCTTGCTGCTGGCGCGCCGCAAGCATCCCGGCGTGTCCAACAGGCTCGATGATCTTTGCTCGCGCTATTCGATCGACAATTCCCGCCGCACCAAGCACGGCGCGCTGCTCGATTCCGAATTGCTGGCCGAGGTCTATATCGACCTGATCGGGGCACGGCAGTCGCAGCTGATCCTGGCCTCGGAGACCCGCGAGTCGCGGGCGGAGCGGACCGGCGACATGCCGCGCCGGCAGCGTGAGACGCCGCTCGCACCCCGAATTACCGACGCCGACCGCGAGGCGCACCGGGCCTTTGTCGCCACGCTGGGCGACAAGGCGATCTGGAACGAGTTTCTGGGAGCCGCTTGAAACACTGCAGCGGCGTTTAGCCGCTGAGCCCCCGTTAGCTGGGTTTTGCGCCCGAGGCAGCCTGCTCTGCCGCCTGCCGCTCCATGTTCTGGCGATAGAGGCCGACGAAATCCACGGGATCGAGCATCAGCGGGGGGAACCCGCCGTCACGCACCGCGGTGGCAATGATTTCGCGCGCGAACGGGAACAGCAGCCGCGGGCATTCGATCATGACCAGCGGGTGCAGGTTTTCCTTCGGCACATTGACGATGCGGAACACGCCCGCATAGGCGAGGTCGAACGAAAACATGAGCTTGCCGGCATTTTCCGCCTTGCCCTCGATCGAAAGCGTTACCTCGAACTCGCTCTCGGAGAGATTATTGGCGCCGACATTGATCTGGATATTGATGGCCGGCTGCTGCTGCTGAGGCGCCAGCGATCCCGGGGCGTTCGGATTCTCGAACGACAGGTCTTTGGTATACTGCGCCAATACGTTGAGCTGGGCAGGGGCCTGCTCTGCGGGCGCGCCGTTACCGTTGGTCATGAAACTCTCCTAAAAACGCTGGCGAGCGGAGCCCGGGTTATCGTCTGAATTCGCTCGGCGGGCGGAAATGCCTTTGCCGGGCGAGTGGCTATCATAGCCCCGCCTTATTCCACAAGGACGACGGACTGAAGGCGGGTCCGGCCAACCGCCATTTGTGACAGATATGGCTAATAGCGCGCGGCCGGCCTCCCAGCGAGCCCCTTTGGGGTCATCCTAAATAATTGAATATGCGTGATTTCCGGACATGATCGGATTTCCCCTCGCGGCCAAAACGCGCTACAATTCACCCGCGCCAAAACGCGCCATTGGCCGGGCAAAGTTTCATGCCTACATGCTGCAGTCTCGATTGAAGATGTAATCTCTGCCGTTCCCGGGGTTATGAGGGAACCCTCGACCGCCGGACCCGTTGCCGGCGTTAGAACCAGAAAGCGAATACGACGTGGATATTTACACTATCATCTTCCTGGCGCTGGCCGTCTTCATCTTCCTGCGCCTGCGCAGCGTCCTCGGACAGCGCACCGGAAGCGAACGGCCGCCCTATGATCGCGCCGCGCCGAACGTCGTGCAGCGTACGCAGGACAACAACGTCGTGCCGATGCCCGGTGCCGTGATCGATCAGACGCCGCTGGCGCCGACCGCGGACGTTGCGCCGGCGACCGACCGCTGGAAGGGCATTGCGGAAGCGGGCACGCCGCTGGCGCAAGGCCTCGACGCGCTTGTCGCGCAGGATTCCTCGTTCGATCCCCGTCACTTCCTCTCCGGCGCCCGCAGCGCCTACGAGATGATCGTGCTGGCGTTTGCCAATGGCGACCGCCGCGCGCTCAAGGATCTGTTGTCGAGCGAGGTCTATGAGAGTTTCGACGCGGTGATCAAGGATCGCGAGAAGCACGAGCAGAAAACCGAAACGCGGTTTGTTTCGATCGACAAGGCCGAACTGGTGGGTGCGGAAGCCCGCGACAAGGCGGCGCAGCTGACGGTGCGGTTCGTGTCGCAGATGATCTCGGTCACCCGCGACAAGACCGGCGCCATTGTCGATGGAACGCCGGATAAGGTCGCCGATATCACCGATGTCTGGACATTTGCCCGCGACACGAGTTCCCGCGATCCGAACTGGAAGTTGGTTGGCACCGGAAGCGCCAGCTAGCGCGCACAGCCTTGTAAGGTCGCTTGCAAGGCCGGCGCTGGCCGCGGTCGCTATCGCGTTGTCACTGGCTCCCCTGGACGCATCTGCCGCGCGTCGGGCGCGGTCGCATGCACATCCGCCGCCGCACCCGGTATCCGAGCGACACCTTCCTTATCCGCAGCTGGATTTGCCGTTCCAGATCACCAACACCCAATATGCGCCGGTCGCCTGGTCCGACGTTACCGGCTGGCACGAAGACGATCATCTCGCCGCCTACAAGACCTTTCGCGATAGCTGCAAGCCGATCGCAGCGCAAACCAAACTACCATCCGAACCGAAAGCGATCGGTACCTCGCTGCGCGATCCGTGCCGGGTCGCCAGGAGCCTCGAGCTAACCGACGGCGCCAGGGCGACAGCGTTTTTCGAGGAGCATTTTCTGCCCTTGCGGATATCGCGGCTCGGCGAACCCGAGGGCTTTGTCACCGGCTATTACGAGCCCATCGTCGACGGTTCGCGGACGGAGAACGAGGTCTACAAAGTGCCGGTCTATCGCCGGCCGTCCAATCTGTTCGTTCGCGGCGTCACACAGAGCTCGGTCGGTTTGCCCAACGGGGGCAAGGTGTTTCGCAAGATCGGCCGCCGCAAGCTGGTACCCTATTACGATCGCGCCGAGATCGAGGACGGGGCGATCGAGGGCCGTGGCCTCGAAATCTGCTGGCTGAAAGACCAGACCGATCTGCTGTTCTCGCAGATACAGGGTTCGGCGCGGGTCAGCCTCGATGATGGCTCGACCGTTCGCATCAATTACGATGCGCATAATGGTTATCCCTATACGCCGGTCGGCCGCATCCTGATCGAACGCAACATTATCCCCAGGGATCAGATGTCGATGCAGAAGATCCGGGAGTGGATGACGGCGAACCCCGATGGCGCCAACGAATTGCGACGCCAGAACCGGTCCTACGTGTTCTTCCGCGAGGTAAACCTCTCCGACAAGGACGAAGCGGTCGGCGCCCAGGGTGTGCCGCTGACGCCGGGCCGCTCGATCGCGGTTGATAAGGCGCTGCATGTCTATGGCACGCCGTTCTTCATCGAGGGCGAGTTGCCGATCGACACCGACACCTCCAAGACGCCGTTTCGCCGGCTGATGATCGCGCAGGATACGGGGTCTGCGATCGTCGGGCCCGCCCGCGCCGACCTCTATCTCGGCGCCGGGGCCGACGCCGGCAAGGTAGCAGGCCGCTTCCGCCATCCTATGCGTTTTGTCATGCTGTTGCCAAAGAGCCTCGATCCTTCCGCGCTGGGCCGCAAGCTGCCGGTGCCGGACGAACGGCCGTCGGAGAAAATCGCAAAGCTGTTTCCGCAGGTTGATCCACTGAAGGATCCGAAGAACGCCACTCCCGCTGCAACGTCGCCCGCGACAACTCCCACATCCGCCGCGCAGGCTGCCGTCGTAAAACCGGTGCCGCTGCCGGCGGCCCGTCCCGATGTCAAACCGGTTTCCGAACCGGTCCGCCACCGCCACATCCGCCGCTTCCGCCACCACCGTCAATGAAACGCCGGAATTCGAGCTCGATCCCCGAAATACCAATGCTGCCGCGGCGCAAGCGCAGCCTCAGCGAAGAGGAGCGTGCGCTGTGGGAAAGCGTGGCCAAGCAGGTTAAGCCGCTGCGCAAGCGGCACCGCACCGTGACGCCGTCGGCAGCCGCGCCGGAGGCGGAAGCCGGTGTCGCTGCCAAGCCTGTTGCGTCTCCGAAGGCGATGCCTTCGCCAAAAATCATTCCTCCGTCACGGCCGGAGCCGCCACCGCTGGCGCCGATCGGACGCCGTGAACGCTCACAGCTTTCGCGTGGCCGGAAAGAGATCGACGCCCGGCTCGATTTGCACGGCATGACGCAGATCCGTGCGCATCGCGTGCTGCTGACCTTCCTGCAGCGCGCGCACAGCGATGGTCTCACGTTCGTGCTCGTCATCACCGGCAAGGGCAAAGTGGGCGGCTCAGAGGCCGAGCGCGGCGTGTTGCGCCGTCAGGTGCCGCAATGGCTCAGCCTGCCGGAATTCCGCTCGCTGGTGGTCGGATTCGAGGAAGCCCATATCGGTCACGGCGGCGAGGGCGCGCTGTATGTGCGGGTACGCAGGGTCAGGTGACTAATTAAAACGGTCGCACGATGCCGACGCGCGGGATCAGCGTAACGATCCATCCGAAGATCGTGGTGCTCCGATCGTCACCCGATATCGGCGTCACCTCGCGCGACGCGGGCAAGGTTTTCACCGCATGCAGGATCAGGAACAGGCACACCGCCCAGTTCGAAATCCAGCGCGAGTAAT
Source organism: Bradyrhizobium sp. JYMT SZCCT0428 (assembly GCF_018131075.1). GTDB lineage: Bacteria > Pseudomonadota > Alphaproteobacteria > Rhizobiales > Xanthobacteraceae > Bradyrhizobium. The sequence goes on from NZ_JAFCLS010000003.1 coordinate 65,344, forward strand.
CGAACACCATCGCGAACATGATCAGATAGGCCAGGCTGATGATTGTGATCGCCGCAATGACGGTTCGGCGATGTGCATCAACCGAGAGGGCCGCGATCAACTTCGAAAAATATCGCCACAGCGGCGTGTGCAGCCAGATCAGCAGAGCGAAGATCGGAAAGCCGAGCAGATTATGCGGCAGGCGTTGCCAGGTGTCTGCAACTTCCGTCGACAGCGGCTGATACCAGATATAGCCAAAGCTCAGCAGGTTACTGCGGCTAGGATCGGTCATCCGGCCCTTTAGATAAGCGACGAAATCTGCTTCGGACACCGCCATTGTTCCATAGAACTGTGCGGCGAAGAAAAGGATGCCGGTGGCGGCAAGCGCGGCGAAGCCTGCGATCACGCCGGTGCGGCTCACTCCCTGCACCAGATAGTAACGCACCACCACGATGGCGGTGATGGTCGGTACATACATCAGGAGATGAATGTGGTGGATCAGCACGAGGATCATCGAGAACAGCGTGGCGAGCCCTACATAGAACAGCGAGCGCGCCGGAATCAGTAACAGGCAGATCGCAAACAGGCATCCATAGATGTCGAAATGCCCGAGCGTATGCATGAAATTCTTCAGGAAGAACGGCGAACCGGCCATGAACACGAACAGCGGCAGATGCGCGTCGTCGAAGCCGAATGTCCGTTTGAACAGTCGCACGAACAGGCCCGTCGTGATGAGCCAGACGGCGCCACCGAGCGCGAACACCAGCCACACCGGCACTTTCGCGGTGAACAGCGCCACGATCGCGCCGATCAGCGCGCGCTTGGTAAAGCCGAAATGATAATCGACGAGGAGATGGATATAGGGGACGAAGGGCGGCAGCGCGATCTTGTGCAGGAACACCCCGACGAACACGGCGACATTGACGGCGAGCATCAAGCGCCAGGGGTTTTCCCAGAAACGCAGATTCATCTTCATCGTCGTCCCGACCAAGCGAAGCGCGAGCCGGGACCCATACGCCGCGGCCGTCGTTGCCTAGCACAAGGGTTGATGGCTTCTTTCGGCAATAGACGACCGGGGTTATGGGTCCCGGCTCAAGGCCGGGACGACAATCTTTGCTTTGATACTACAAAATAAACCGGCTCAGATCCGCGTTCTTGGCGAGATCGCCGACATGCTTCTGCACGTAGTCCGCATCAACCTTGATGGTCTCGCCGTGTCGGTCCGGGGCGGCAAAGGAAATCTCGTCGAGCACGCGTTCCATCACCGTCTGCAGACGCCGCGCGCCGATATTTTCTACGGTGGAGTTGACGGCGACCGCGACATCAGCCAGCGCGTCGATGGCGCCGTCGGTGATGTCGAGCGTGACGCCCTCGGTCTGCATCAGCGCGATATACTGCTTGATCAGCGACGCCTCGGGCTCGGTCAGGATGCGGCGCATGTCGTCGCGCGTCAGCGCTTCCAGCTCGACCCGGATCGGCAACCGGCCCTGCAACTCGGGCAACAGATCCGACGGTTTTGCGATATGGAACGCGCCGGAAGCAATGAACAGGATATGGTCGGTTTTAACAGCGCCGTGCTTGGTCGAGACGGTGGTGCCTTCGATCAGCGGCAGCAGGTCGCGCTGCACGCCTTCGCGCGAGACGTCGCCGCCGGTGCGGCCGTCGCGCACGCAGATCTTGTCGATCTCGTCGAGGAACACGATGCCGTTGTTCTCGACCGCGTTGATCGCTTCCAGCACCAGCTGATCGCTGTCCAAAAGCTTGTCGGACTCCTCGTTGACGAGGGTCTCGTGTGAACTCTCGACCGTCAGTCGGCGGGTCTTGGTCCGGCCGCCCATTTTGCCAAAAATATCGCCGATCGAAATCGCACCCAGCTGGGCGCCGGGCATGCCCGGGATTTCGAACATCGGCATGCCGCCGGACGACGACGTCTCGATTTCGATTTCCTTGTCGTTGAGCTCGCCGGCGCGCAGCTTCTTGCGGAAGGAATCGCGGGTGGCGGGACTCGAAGCCGGCCCGACCAGTGCGTCGAGCACGCGCTCCTCGGCCGCGAGCTGCGCGCGGGCCTGCACGTCTTTGCGTTTGCGCTCGCGGGTCTGGGAGATAGCGACCTCGACGAGATCGCGGATGATCTGCTCGACGTCGCGGCCGACATAACCGACCTCGGTAAACTTCGTGGCTTCGACCTTGATGAAGGGGGCGCCGGCCAGTTTCGCCAGCCGTCTCGCGATCTCGGTCTTGCCGACGCCAGTCGGCCCGATCATCAGGATGTTTTTCGGCAGCACCTCCTCGCGCAGACTGCCGGTGAGCTGCAGCCGCCGCCAGCGGTTGCGCAGCGCAATCGAGACGGCGCGCTTGGCGTCGGCCTGGCCGACGATGAAGCGGTCGAGTTCGGAGACGATTTCACGGGGGGAAAAGTCGGTCATAGGGTTTAGCTAGGGTGAAATTTCGTTCACGGCAAGGCGGCCAGCAGTTCTATATTTTGAGCATGATCCCCGGGCAAACGCTTTGCGTTTGTCCCGAGGGAAAACCGGTGCCCACTTTTCCGGATCATGCTCTAGATGATCGGCGGGCCGGCCTGCCATTGCTTGATCGCCTCGAAGGGGTAGAGCAGCATGATGATGTTCAGCGCCAAATTGTCGCGAATGTGCAGCGCCAACACGATTTCGAACGCCAGCGCCAGCGCCACAGTGGCCGCGACCGGCAGCTTCCTGGCCAACAGGAAACCGCCGATCATGGCGAAATTGTCGGAAATCGAATTGACGATGGTGTCGCCGAAATAGTCCAGCGAAATGGTGCCGGTCCGATAGCGATCGATGATCCAACTCGAATTCTCGACCAGCTCCCAAGCACCCTCGACCAGCATCGCAAGTATCAGGCGTGCGGGCCAGGCGAGACGTGGAAACAGAAGATGGGCAGCGCCATAAAACAGGAAGCCGTGCAGGATGTGCGACAGCGTGTACCAGTCGGCGATGTGTTGAGAATTTTCCGAGCTCTGCACCACGCCGTGCCAGAGCTTGACGTAGCCGCAGGCGCAGATCGGCAGGCGGCCCATCGCATAGAGGATCGAGGCCTGCAGCACCAAGATGCCGGCGGCCATCAGCAGCCAGTGCCAGGCCGTAACACTGCTGGCGAGGGGAGGCCGTGCGGCGGCGCTATCGGTGGTCATGGGTTGCGGACCATCAGCAGCGCGGGACCATCGGGTGTATCGACCATATGGGCTCTTTCGAATCCGGCCATCTCATAGGCGCGCACGGCGCGGTGGTTGGCGGGGTCGGGATCGGTGACCATGCGCGGCGCGCCGTGCGCCAGCCGCGCGTCGACGAAGGCTCGAATCAGTGCCGAGCCATGGCCGCGTTCGATCATGCCGGGTTCACCAATAAACAGATCGATGCCACGGGTGCCCTTGGGGTGAGTGCCGAAGCCGGAATTCCAGGCGGTAAGATCATAACACTGGATGTAGCCGAAATCGGCGCCGTTTGTCGAAACGACAAATTGATCCATGGCCGGCTCGTCGAGATCGCCGCTGACCAGCGCGTATTGCTCGTCCGGATCGCCCCACCATTCCCGGACATGGGGATGCGCGAGCCATTGCCGGATCAGCGGCAGATCCGCTGAGGTCATGGGCCGAAAGACGTAAGCCGCCATCAATCAGCCGCCCAGCGCCTCGATGGTCACGTTGCGGTTGGTGTAGACGCAAATATCGGCGGCGATATCCAACCCGCGGCGAACGATGGCCTCGGCGTCCTTGTCGGTATCAATCAGCGCACGGGCGGCGGCCAGCGCATAATTGCCGCCGGAGCCGATCGCCATCACGCCGGCCTCCGGCTCCAGCACGTCGCCGGTGCCGGTCAACACCAGCGAGACGTCCTTGTCGGCGACGATCATCATCGCTTCCAGGCGGCGCAGATAGCGGTCGGTGCGCCAGTCCTTGGCAAGCTCGACCGCGGCGCGGGTCAATTGACCCGGATACTGCTCCAGCTTGCTCTCCAGCCGCTCGAACAGGGTGAAAGCGTCAGCGGTGGCGCCGGCAAAGCCGCCGATGACGTCTCCCTTGCCGAGTTTGCGGACCTTTTTGGCGTTGGATTTGATCACGGTCTGGCCGATCGAGACCTGGCCGTCGCCGCCGATCACCACTCTGCCGCCCTTGCGGACCGTTAAAATGGTGGTGCCGTGCCAGACCGACGGCTCGTTGGGGGATGCTTGCATGGAATACCTCGTGTCCGACCAGATTTAGGGGCTCGAGCGCGCCGTTACAATCTGCCGGATTTGGTCACTATAGGGGGAAGTTGAGCCTTTTAAGCATGATCCCGCAGTGGCGAAGGCGACTTCGGCCTGTTAAAAGGGCCGCGTTTTCAGCCGGGAAGAGGCAAAGGAAAGCACATTTCATGCGCACGGCAACCATCAAGCGCAAGACCAAGGAGACCGACATCGAGGTGGCGGTAAACCTCGACGGCACGGGCGTGTCCAAGGTTTCGACCGGTATCGGCTTCTTCGACCATATGCTCGACCTGCTGGCCCGGCATTCGCGCATCGACATCACGGTCAAGGCGGACGGCGATCTCCATGTCGACCATCACCACACCACCGAGGACGTCGGCATCGCGCTGGGTCAGGCCGTGAAGCAGGCGCTCGGCACCATGGCCGGAATTACCCGTTATGCCTCGATCCATATGCCGATGGACGAGACGCTGTCGCGCGTCGTGATCGACATTTCGGGCCGGCCGGTGCTGGTGTTCAAGGTGGATTTTCCACGCGACAAGATCGGCGAATTCGACACCGAGCTGGTTCGCGAATGGTTCAATGCGTTTACGACCAACGCCGGCGTGACTTTGCACGTCGAAACCTTATATGGCGAGAACAGCCATCATATCGCCGAATCCTGCTTCAAGGGTTTGGCCCGGGCGCTTCGTGCGGCGGTTGCCATCGATCCCAAAACCGCGGGCGAAGTGCCATCCACCAAGGGTCAGCTCGGCGGCTGATTTTGGACCATGATCTGGACCCGGAGGGCCCCGCTAGCGAAAAGTGGGAACCGGTTTCCCCGAAACGGTCCATGCTTGAACTAAAAGGATGATCGGACTGACCAATCAGCTCGATCTGGTTCGCGGCGGAGAGTGACGATGCCGGTCTATACAGTGCATGCCCCGGTCAATGGCGGCGCCGATCTGGCGTCGACCGACAGGTTTATATTCGTCCGTGACGGCTTTCATTTCTGGGCCGCGGTGGCGAGCCTGCCGTGGCTGGTCTGGCATCGTCTGTGGCTGGCGCTGATCGGCTGGCTCGCGTTGACCATTGCGATCGCATTCGGCCTGAGGGCGCTCGGCGCCGGCGGTGGTACCATCCTGTTCGCCAATTTCCTGGTTGCGGTTCTGATGGGCTTTGAAGCGGCCAGCCTGCGGCGCTGGACGTTCTCTCGGCGCAACTGGCGGCAGCTCGATATCGTGGTGGCCGATGATGAGGAAGCCGCTGAGCAGCGCTTCTTCGATCGCTGGACCGCAAGGCAGCGCGGCCTCACCAACGACCAATGGGCGGTTGAGCGCGGCGGGCCGCCGCCGACCCGCAACGTTCCGGGTCAGCCATTCTCGAAACCGCCGCCGATGCCGCAAGGCGGCATCATCGGCCTGTTTCCCGAGCCGGGAGGATCACGATGAGCGTTGCGATCATCGATTACGGCTCGGGCAATCTGCACTCGGCGGCCAAGGCGTTCGAGCGCGCCGCGCGGAGCATGGAAAATCCGCCGAAGATCATGGTGACGCGCGATCCCGAAGCGGTGTTTCGCGCCGATCGCATCGTGTTGCCCGGCGTCGGCGCCTTCGCCGATTGCCGCAGGGGACTCGATGCCGTCGACGGCATGCTGGAAGCGATGACGGAAGCCGTGCGTGCCAAGGCGCGGCCGTTCTTCGGCATCTGCGTCGGCATGCAGCTGATGGCGACGCGCGGCAAGGAGCATGTCACCACCGACGGCTTCAACTGGATTGCGGGCGACGTCGAAAAGATCACGCCGCGCGAGGAGAATCTGAAAATTCCGCACATGGGCTGGAACACGCTCGACATGGTGCGCGAGCATCCGGTGCTGGAGCGCCTGCCGCTCGGACCAAAGGGCCGCCACGCCTATTTCGTGCACTCCTATCACCTCAACGCCTCCAATGAAGCGGATGTGCTGCTGCGCGCCGAATATGGCGGGCCGGTAACGGCGATGGTCGGCAAGGACACTGCGATCGGTACGCAATTCCACCCGGAAAAGAGCCAGCGCTTTGGGCTGGGTCTGATCTCGAACTTTTTGAAATGGAAGCCGTGATCCTTTTTCCCGCCGTCGATCTGAAGAACGGCCAGTGCGTGCGCCTCGAACAGGGCGACATGGCGCGGGCGACCGTGTTCAACCTCGATCCCGCGGCGCAGGCGCGCGCCTTCGCCGAGCAGGGTTTTGAATATCTGCATGTCGTCGATCTCGACGGCGCCTTTGCCGGCAAGCCGATGAACGCGCTCGCCGTCGAAGGCATGCTGAAGGCGGTCAGCATGCCGGTGCAGCTCGGCGGCGGCATTCGCGACCTCAAGACCATCGAGGCCTGGCTCGACAAGGGCATTGCGCGGGTGATCATCGGCACCGCGGCGGTGCGCGACCCGGAACTGGTGAAGAGCGCCGCGAAAAAATTCCCCGGCCGCGTCGCGGTCGGTCTCGACGCCCGCGACGGCAAGGTCGCGGTCGAAGGCTGGGCCGAGACCTCGCAGGTGACCGTGCTCGAAATCGCGCAACGGTTCGAAGACGCCGGCGTCGCCGCGATCATTTTTACGGACATCGCGCGCGACGGTCTGCTCAAGGGCCTCAACCTCGACGCCACGATTGCGCTGGCCGAGAGCATCTCGATCCCCGTCATCGCCTCCGGCGGCTTTGCTTCCATCGAGGACGTCAAGGCGCTGCTGGAGCCGCGCGCCAAGAAGCTGGCAGGCGCCATTGCCGGCCGCGCGCTCTATGACGGCCGGCTTGATCCTGCCGCTGCGCTGACGCTGATCCGCAACGCGCGCAGCGCGGCGTAGGGAGACCAGGATGTTCAAGGTCCGCGTGATCCCCTGTCTCGACGTCAAGGACGGCCGCGTGGTCAAGGGCGTCAACTTCGTCGATCTGCGCGACGCCGGCGATCCCGTGGAAGCGGCGATTGCGTATGACGCCGCCGGCGCCGACGAACTCTGCTTCCTCGACATCACCGCCACCCATGAAAACCGCGGCACCATGCTCGACGTTGTCAGGCGGACCGCGGAGGCCTGCTTCATGCCGCTGACGGTCGGCGGCGGAGTGCGGACCATCGAGGACATCAAGACGCTGCTGCGATCCGGCGCCGACAAGGTCTCGATCAACAGTGCTGCGGTCTCCAACCGCGAATTCGTCAAGCAGGGCGCCGAAAAATTCGGCGAGCAGTGCATCGTGGTCGCGATCGACGCCAAGCGGGTCAAGCGCGCCGGCGGCTCGGACCGCTGGGAGATTTTCACCCATGGCGGGCGCAATTCGACCGGGATCGACGCCATCGAATACGCCCAGGAAGTGGTCTCGCTCGGCGCCGGCGAAATTCTGCTGACCTCGATGGACCGGGACGGCACCAGGCAGGGGTTCGACCTGCCGCTGACGCAGGCCATCGCCGACAGTGTTCCCGTACCGGTAATTGCATCCGGCGGGGTCGGTAACCTAGACCACCTCGTGGACGGCATCCGCCAGGGCCACGCCACCGCGGTGCTGGCGGCCTCGATATTCCACTTCGGCGAATTTACCATTCGCCAAGCCAAGGAGCACATGGTGCGCGCCGGGCTGCCGATGCGGCTCGATCCCTGACGACTCCCCGTCACAAAAGTGCTAAGTCCGTGATCGGGATGGCGCGGGCCTTCAGCCGGCGCCTGTGTTGAGTTCAGTTGATGCCACGTTTCACGATTCATGATCTGGCCGCCACCATCGATGCCCGGGCCGCATCGGGGGGAGAAGCGTCCTACACCCGCAAGTTGCTCGACAAGGGCGCGGAGCACTGCGCCAAGAAACTGGGCGAGGAAGCGGTCGAGACCGTGATCGCCGCGGTCGAGAACGATCGCGACCACCTGATCGCCGAGAGCGCCGATTTGCTGTTTCATTTGCTGGTGCTGCTGAAAGCGCGCGGCGTGACGCTGGAAGAAGTCGAGACCGCGCTCGGGCAACGTACCAACCAGTCCGGGCTGGAAGAAAAAGCCGCACGCAAGCGCGATTGAGCAAGAGGCGACGCCATGGATATTCGGGCGACGGACCAGCAATACAACCCCTACCGGATCTTCACGCGCGAGCAGTGGGCGCGATTGCGCGACGACACGCCGATGACGCTGGAGCCGGGCGAGTTCGAACGGCTGCGTTCGCTGCACGACCGCCTCGATTTGCAGGAAGTCGAGGACATCTTCCTGCCGCTGTCGCGGTTGCTGTCGATCTATGTCGATGCGACCCTGCGGCTCTACCAGGCGCAGCGTCAGTTCCTCGGCATCCGCGACCGCAAGGTGCCCTATATCATCGGCGTCGCAGGCTCGGTCGCGGTCGGCAAATCCACCACCGCGCGCGTGCTTCAGGCGCTGCTGGCGCGCTGGTCGCCGCGGCCCAAGGTCGAAATGGTGACGACCGACGGCTTTCTGTTTCCGAACGCCGTGCTCGAGCGGCAGGGCCTGATGCAGAAGAAGGGCTTTCCCGAGAGCTACGACCTGCCGATGCTGCTGTCGTTCCTGAGCGACATCAAGGCCGGCCGGCGGCCGGTGCGCGCGCCGGTCTATTCGCATTTGACCTACGACATCGTTCCCAACAAGTGGATCGAGGTCGACCGCCCGGACATCCTGATCGTCGAAGGCGTCAACGTGCTGCAGACCGGCCGCCTGCCGCGCGACGGCAAGGCGGTTCCCGTGGTCTCCGACTTCTTCGACTTCTCGGTTTATATCGACGCCGACGAGGCGGTGCTGCGCCAATGGTATGTGCGGCGCTTCCTCGCGTTGAGGGACACGGCGTTTACCGATCCGCGGTCCTACTTCCATCGCTACGCGCTGCTCTCCGACGAGGAGGCGACGGCAACGGCGCTGGCGATCTGGGAACGTACCAACCTTGCCAATCTCGAGGACAACATTTTGCCGACGCGGCCGCGCGCGACGCTGATCCTCAAGAAGGGCGCCGATCACGTCGTCGAGACGGTGGCGCTGCGGCGGCTGTAGCCGCGGTAGATCGTCATTGCGAGCGATAGCGAAGCAATCCATAGCGCGGCATAACGGATAGGTGGATTGCTTCGTCGCTTCGCTCCTCGCAATGACGGTGGTTTACGCCGCGATGTGGCGCGAGGCCGCAAGACCTGCGATCGCCTCCGCCAGTTTCTCGCGATCGAGCGGCTTGATCAGGAAACCATCCATCCCGGCTTCAAAACAGGCGTAACGATCTTCCACCAGCGTGTTGGCAGTCAGCGCCAGGATCGGCGTCCGGCGTCCGGGCAGGCCGGATTCCAGCGTGCGCATCCGCTTGGTGGTTTCGATGCCGTTGAGCTGCGGCATCTGGATGTCCATCAGCACCAGATCATAGCCCGCGCCGGCCGATTTGGCCGACAGCCAGGATTCCAGCGCCTCTTCGCCATTGGTGGTGATGACGGCCTGGTGCCCCAGCCGGCTCAGCAATGAACGCATCAACAGCGCGTTGATCTCGTTGTCTTCCGCGACCAGGATCGAAAGCCCCTTGCTCGCCGGCGCCGGAGTCGGGGCAGGCTCATCCAGGCCGGTCATGGCATCGCTGACGACGCTCGGCGCCGAGATTTCCGGCGTGGCGGTCAGGCGCGCCGCGAGCGAGGCGGCGCGGAGCGGCTTGACCAGATAGCCAGTGAAGGGGGATGCCGCTGATGGCTGCAGCTCCTGCCGCGTGGCCGGCGTGAACATCACGATGCGCTGCGTGGCGTGCAGCCGTGCGGCCTCGCCGAACGCTTCGATGGCTTTGGTGCCGAGCGCATGATCGATCAGGATGGCGTGCCAGAGCCGCTCCGGCAGCAGCGCCTGGGCGACGTCGGCGTCGGAAACCATGCAGGTCTGGCCGCCCCAGCGCTGCAGCCGCCGCGCAGTCAATGAGGCCTCGATGCTCTGCGGCGACACCAGCATGATCGACTGGCCGGTCAGGTCGGGTGCGGCAAACGTCTTCGGCGCCCCGGAATCGGGGGCCGGCAGCGGGATCGTCACCTCGAACGTCGAGCCGATACCGGGCTTGCTCTCCAGCGTGATGCGGCCGCCCATCCGCTTGACGATGCGGTCGCTGATGCTGAGGCCCAATCCAGTGCCGCCATAGCTGCGCGCGATGCGGTCGTCGGCCTGCTCGAATTCGCGGAAGATGCGCTCCTGCGCCTCGGGCGCGATGCCGATGCCGGTATCGCGCAACACAAAACTGACTTCACCCGGACGGATGCCGGGCTCGACAATCAAAGCGACGCCGCCGGTCGCGGTGAACTTGATCGCGTTGCCGGCAAGATTGAGCAGCACCTGGCGCAGCCGCGCCGCGTCGCCGACCACTTCCATCGGCAGGCGCTCGTCGATATAGGCGGCGATCTCGAGCTTGCGGGCCTGGGCGCGCGGCGCCAGCAATTCGGTGATGCCCTCGATCAGCTCCGGCAGGGCGAAGGCGCGATGTTCGAGATCGATCTTGCCGGCCTCGATCTTGGAATAGTCCAATAGCTCCTCGATCAGCGACAGCAGCGCGTCGCCGGAGGTCTTCACCGCCTTGACATAGGTGGTTTGTTCCGGCGTCAGCGGCGTATCCAGCAACAGCCCGCTCATGCCGATGATGCCGTTCAGCGGCGTGCGGATCTCGTGGCTCGCCATCGCGAGGAAGCGCGACTTGGCGCGGCTGGCGGCATCGGCCTGGTCGCGGGCCTCGGCCAGCGCGCGCTCGCTCTCGGTGCGGTTGGTGACGTCGCGGCCGACGCTTTGCATTTCGGAGGGACCGCCGGCGTCGTTGCGCACCAGCGCTTCACGCCAGGCGATCCATCGCGGCCCCTCGGGGCCCGCGATCTTCTGGTCATGGATACGCGTGCCGTTCCATTCCAGCACGCTGTCGCCCTGTTCCAGAATATCGAGCGTGGCGGTGCTGCCGATCAGGGCTTCGCGCGGCGCTTGCGCCAGTTCGCAATAGGCATCGTTGACGAAGGTGATGCAGCCGTCGGTGTCGCGCAGGATGATCAGGTCGCCCTGCGATTCGAACAGGCGGCGGGTGCGCTGCTCGGCCTCCTGCAGTTCCCAGTTGCGGTCCGCCATCGCTTCATTGTGCAAGGCGACCTTGTGCATCTTCTTGCGCAGGTAGCGAAACCGGGCGCTCTGGGCGGCGAGGGCGACGCAGGCGATCGCGAACAGGAAGCTGATGCCGATCGCGAAGGTGTGCGGATTGTAGCCGGATATTTCCGAGCGGCTTGCGGTAATGAAGCCGTAGGCGCCGCCAAAGGTGGCGGAAAAAACGATGAACGAGCGGAGCGTGAAGCTGACCCAGGGATGCCGGCGGCCAAAGCGGCGGAAGTATAGTTTGATCCGGTAAGTCCGCCCCATCGTCAGTTACCCTGAGATTGTTTGCTCGAATTGAGGCGGCTCGATTCGCCCGGTGCATTGAAGCAGACGATGCGTTGCCGACCTTGCGAAGTGTTTGAAGCTGGCTGCCTTTCGCGGGTGCGATAAAAACAGGGTTGATGAAGTGTTAATTCACAGCGAGGCGGCGACAACGCGAGGCTGTGCGCCGCGGGCGCTGACGATGAGGGCGGCGGCGTCGCGCACCGAAAAACTCTTCGAGCGCACGAAGATGCGGTAATCGGCCGGTCCCTCCGTCGAGAGATAGATGACGGGTTCGGACGGCGACGGCGAGCTGGAAATCGCGACCAGCTGCGGTGGCGAATGGCTTTCGCAGGCGCCAGGCTCGGTGCTGTCAATGTCGTCGATGACGGTGAAGTCCGCCGCTTCCGCGCTGTCGGAGATCTGGACGCGGACGGTGGCGCGGCCGGGATCGCTGGTGAAACTGACGTGACGTTCGGCCTGCCAGGACAGGGCCGCGATCTGGACCGAAGCGCCCGCAACCTCGATGCAGGGGCGCGGACCGGCCGAGAACTCGCCGCGGGCGAACAGGGCGACGACGGCCAGCGGAACCACCGAGGCCAAAACCTTGAAACGCAACATGACACTACCCACTCAGCACAAGCCCGCGACAGGGGGCTTATGGTTGGCAGAGGGTAAAGAAAACTCGTTACTACGGGGTTTATGAGCCGAGGCGTCGCTCGCGAAGGCAGGTGACCCAGTACGCCGCGGCCTATCCACGTCATTGCGAGCGTAGCGAAGCAATCCATCGCGCGGCATGCTGAGACATGGATTGCTTCGCTGCGCTCGCAATGACGGCTGAACATAACCTCACGTTCTCGCGACGCATTGCGCCCGAGCTTTGCCAGAAACTTCCCGCCCCCAAATTAAGAGGGCGCAGGGAATGCCGGATGCGCGCTGCACCCGCGGTCCCGTGTGCGGTTTGCACAAAACAAAGTGCACACGAGCATACAGGGCAGCGGAGAACATCCGACATTCCCTGCGCAATGGCTTTACGGCTTATGCCGTGATCTCCCCGGAGACGAGTTCTTGGTTGACTCCGTCACTGCCGTTTCCGCTTGCGCTTCTCCGACAGCTTGACACCAGCAACGGGTGCCAGGACCACACGGTTTTGCCGTACGCTCGATCCACGCCGTCGTCAGACGTGAGCCCAGCGTCCACCGCAACCCGCCCAACGTCCGTGACGACGGCCGACGCCCTTCTGACCAGGGCGGGATGGCGAAAGATGCGCACTGATGGAAATTTTCTGCTTGACACAATTTCTGAAACTCAGAATTGATTTGCCCGTCGTGTCAATTTGTCGCGACAAGATTAGAAAGCGGCCCGCCGGGACGGCTTACGTGGTGCCAGAGTGACGACTTGGCGACTGCGGGTCCGGCACGGTCCTAAGGCAACAACCGCAACTTGATTGTTTCGGCTTTCTGATTTGGAAGCGCAAGACCTGTGACCTTGTAGGATGGGTAGAGCGAAGCGAAACCCATCAGCTCCGTCACACATCATTGATGGGTTTCGCTGCGCTCTACCCATCCTACGAGACCTACGAAACCGTCACGCTGCGCGCCGCGCATCATCGGCCAAGGCACGATACGACAACGCTTCCGCCAGATGCAGCCGGCCGATCTTTTCCGCGCCGTCGAGATCGGCCAGCGTGCGGGCGACACGGAGCACGCGGTGATAGCCGCGCGCGGTCAGCTTCATGGTTTCGGCGGCGTCGCGCAGCAGCTTTTGTCCCTGCGCATCCGGCTGCGCGATGGTTTCCAAGAGCGACGCCGGCGCTTCCGCATTGGTGCGGACATGCGGCATGCCGGCCGCCGCGTAACGCGCGAGCTGAACGTCGCGCGCGGCGGCGACGCGGGCGGCGACTTCGGCGGAGCCTTCACTCGGGGGTGGCAGGATCAGGTCGGCCGCGGTCACCGCCGGCACTTCGATGCGCAGATCGATGCGGTCCATCATCGGCCCCGAGATACGCACCTGATAATCCCCTGTGCAGCGGTCGATCCGGCCGCGCTTGCAGGAATAGCCGGGCTCATAGGCATGGCCGCAGCGGCACGGGTTCATCGCCGCCACCAGCATAAAGCGCGGTGACGCGGTGATTGGCCCTGCTTACCGCGACCTCGCCGTTCTCCAGCGGCTGGCGCAGCGAGTCCAGCACGCGCGGATCGAACTCCGGCAATTCGTCGAGGAACAGCACGCCCTGATGCGCCAGCGAAATCTCGCCGGGTTTTGCCCGCATGCCGCCGCCGGTCAGCGCGGCCATGCTCGCCGAATGATGTGGCGCCCGGAATGGCCGCCGCGCCGTCAATGCGCCGTCGCGGATTTCACCGGCGACGGAGGCGATCATCGACACTTCCAAAAGTTCAGACGGCGACAGCGGCGGCAGGATCGAGGGCAGCCGCGCCGCCAGCATCGACTTGCCGGCGCCCGGCGAGCCGATCATCAGCAAATGATGTCCGCCGGCCGCCGCGATCTCCAGCGCGCGTTTTGCGCTTTCCTGGCCCTTGATGTCGCGCAGATCGAGCAGCGTCTCCTCGCGCTCGTGCACTTTCGGCTGCGGGCGCGACAATAGCTGCGTGCCTTTAAAGTGGTTGGCGATCTGGATCAGCGATTTTGCGGCGATGATCTGGATATCCGGGCTCGCCCAGGCCGCTTCCGTTCCGCAGGCGGCGGGACAGATCAACCCTTCGTCGCGCGAATTGGCGCCGATCGCCGCCGGCAGCACGCCCGCGACCGGCGCGATCGATCCATCGAGCCCGAGTTCGCCGAGCACCGTAAAGCCTGCGAGCGCGTCCGGCGGGATCGCGCCGATGGCGGCCATCAGGCCGAGCGCGATCGGCAGGTCGTAATGGCTGCCTTCCTTCGGCACGTCGGCGGGCGCGAGATTGACCGTGATCCGCCGCGCCGGCAGCGCCAGCCCCGAGGCGATCAGCGCCGAGCGGACCCGCTCGCGCGCCTCGGAAACCGCCTTGTCGGGCAGGCCGACGATCGCCATTGCAGAGTGTGAATGACAACGCTATAGGCGTTGGCAAGAGCCATCACACGGAGATTGCAATGGAATTGGGGAACACCGTCACCATCGTCGCGCTAAGGAGTGCCATCAATCTCGCTTGGGTCATAGCACGAGCTGCACGAGCATTGGGAGCCCTTGGGGAGCGGCTGGAGCACGCTGTGGAGCGTCAGGCGGACCGGAGGCAAGTAGACATAACCTCGTTATGAGAATGACCAACAAGCTCTCCGAGGATCCCGAGGTGACCGCGCGAGCCTTGTGGCTCTATGACCGCGAGATGTGCCCCCAACTCATTGTGGCGTTGCAGGACTACATTCGGCAGCGAGAGCGCGAGGAACGGAACGACGAGGATCAAGCGGCCTATGAGAAACTGAATGGAGGTTCCTAGAGGGATCAGGCTTGTCAGCCTCTCCTCCTTTTCCCAATGGAACCACACTGTGGTTCCGCGCGGTTAGCATCGGGTATGCAGGTAGGACATCGGGATATGCAGATGCACAAGACTCGCCGTGTTCCAGGTGTGGCTTTTAAGTTACAAAGCGGGCTCAGGGAGACGCGGTCTAAGGGGGAACTTCAGCTTCTTCCGCTCACCCGAGCAAATCCCCTCCTACCTCGTCATCTTCATCGAGAATGGGTTGCAGTTCCGTAGGATTGTGCAGCCAGTATGTGCGGCCTTCCCTCATCACTGTACCGGTCACCCTGACAGCTTGATGGAGATGGTGCGCCCAAACAGCGACGTCATAGTTGGGGGACGGAAGGGCTATTGTTACCTTTCGCATAACCCCCTCAACGGGTGCGTAGACGGTGACAAGACCGATGGCGTGTCCGTCCAGCCGCTCAAGTTTTACAACTGGTCCCTCGATTAGATACCCTTCAATTTTATCGTGTGCCCGAAATATACGTGCAGCCTCCTGCAGGGCAGGAATGAAATCCGAATTTATGCGCACATGGGAAGGTGTCTCGTCGGCCTGAATTGGGCGGTTCAACGACCAAGCTACACTGAGGTCAATGGCCGAGGCGTCGATGGTTCTAAAGAGCCCCGATATTGCTTCGCATAAATTCGCGCTGACACCGCCCTCCACGGAATTTTGAAACGGTTCGAAAACCAGTTCCGTTGAAGTCGAAGAGGCCTCCGCAGCGCTCATCGCAAGATCAACTGATCCGGCAAGCTTCCTTACGACAGAGCGCTCAAAAGGCTCCTGCGGGAACAACTCAGTATCGTTTTGAAGCGCTAGCTGCGGCGACACCGGGGATAGGATAGTAAGAACGTAACTGCCGCGTTCCGTTTGTCCCAATCGCGCTTTAGACATGTATTCAAGAGCGAGCCGTGGCCTACGGGAATGAAATACAGGACGGGGCTTCACGGTGGCGCACGCAGCCGACAACAGCAAGTCGCGCGCTTGCTCGAAGAGTTGCACTCCCGCATCAATCCGTACAGTCCCGTCAAGAGTGTTTGGTCCCTGCGCAGCCAAGCGGATGACGTCGAAACCGGAGTTCTGGAGGTCCTTCAGAATGTCTAGTTGTGACCGGTTCTCCACATTCTCCAACTCCTGGAGAGCCTCAGAGAGTTGCGCAACGTAATCTCTCGCATCTCTTGTTGCCGGAATAAGAATTTCCGCGTCAGGGTGATCGTGATGTACCCATACCGAACCGTCCGCGCACATCGCTAAACCTTTGCCAGCCGCGCGAACGTAGGTAACCAATCACGTTGATGGGTGTCAGCGATCCAATTGCCTGCGCGTCTTTTATAATCGCTCTCACAGGTCCAATCCGTTGCTCGTGTTGGACATCATAGTCTGCAGGGCGGTCGGATTAAATACGTTCTTGCGCGGGAAGTGCACCGTTTGCGAAGTAGCATTTGAACTCGATGGCGCCCCCTTCAGAGAGACCCAGTAAGCACAATGGCTCATCACCAACGTCTTTTCGCTTTGGTCCATCCACTCATTGACGTTAGAGGGAACGAGGACGAGCACCAAAATCCTTGGGTTGCTGACCATCGGATCGCGCAGGTTATCATAGGTCTCCAAGTCCAAGGAGTAGGACACCGGATCGTTTGAGGCCACACCGCTCATCTGACATTTTGCTTGGATGTCGATTTGAGGCTTACTCCTGATCGAGCCGACCACTCGGGAACGGACCGAATAGTCAATCTTATCATGGTCAATACTCGGGACTTCGATCGCGCACCCGGTAACCGCACATACAGCGCGGATATACACACCGGAGAACGCTTCCTGCCTATGAGAGATGGCCGCATAGGGCGGTACCGTTGGCATTCCCAAACCTTGCGAGCCTTGTTGATAGCATTTCTTGAAATTCAACTTAACGCAAGCGCGCCTTCGGCTGCTCAACCTGAAGCTAGGAACAGCGCATCCGACAAGCACTGCAGCATGAGCGCGCGGACGCAACAGGTCCTAAGGCCTTTCAATTTTAGTCGAGCAGCGGACGTGCAAGCGAGGTGGGCCGATGAGGCCTCCGAGGGCACCCGCGCTCTCCGTGCGGAAGTCGAGGGGCACGCTGCCATAGAGCACGCGGATGAATTGAGTGGACCCACGGCGTTCAAAGAAGGACGAGCAGCGGTGCAGCAGTTAGCTCGGCGGCAGCGGGGGCCTTAAACCCGAGGAACTAGAAATCCTTCCTCAGAATGAAATCAATTAGGGTCCCATACGCCCAAAGGGGACCCGCTTCGCCCGCCCCAGCTTCTCCGAAATGCTCCGTGTAGCATTCCGCCCGAGCGCCGTGACTGTCTGCATTCGCGATCAAGCCCACTCCGAAAGACGTAGCAAGTCAGCAGTTTTGTCATTGACGTCTCGCGATAGCAAACGCCGGCAGCCCGGGCGCGACCTGCACCTGCACGTCGACCGCGCGGGCCTCGATCCCCTCAAAAGCGACGGTAGAAACCCGTTGGACCATGCCGACCCCTTGCCTCTACCAAAGGTAGCGGAACCGGGCGGGATGTGCAAGAACATTACGGGAACATGCAGGTCTTGGCCGGTTCATCGCGCAATGGGCAGCGTTTTGATCAGGCCGTCTACTTCCATCTGGTGCGTCAGGTAGTAAAGCCGGGCGATCTCTTTCTTCGAGAGGGTGACCATCGCCTGATAGTCACCACCTAGCCGGACGTGGTGTGGCAGTTCACCGTTATGCGCTCGACGACCCCACCGTCGCCAGAGAGAACGATAAGCGGCTCTTCCTTGGAAAAGTCGGTGCCAACCGGACCTGCCGTCGTTTTGGTCAGGTCGAATGAAGCGATGCTCAGGCGGCCATGCTTCCGGGCCCAACCCTCAAATTGAATATCCATCGCAGCCTCCGCTAGGGAACTAAGCGCATTATATCCGTTCTTAAAATATATAGCGAAGCCTTATTTATTTTAAGGGAGCAAAGGGCGGTATAAAAGCACCAAAAATGGAGGCTTTGGGCTAGTTCAGCTTCCCCGCCGCAACCACGGCCATATTGGGCTGCGGCTGCTCCAGCATCTTCAGCGCGGCATCGAGGCCGTTGCGCAGATTGACGGCGGCGTTCTGGCTGCAGCGCAGGCGGCCTGAGGAGATGAATTTTACCTCGGTCGAGCCATCGGTCTTGGGAATGAGAATTCGGGTGGCGAGTTCGATCTCGACCGAGCCGTTCATGGTGCCGTAGGCGCCGACGATGTCGAAATAGACCAGCGGAGCGGCGGCTCCGGTGTCTTCATAGACAAGGTCGCCCGGCTTGGGGTTCGGTTGGTCGGTCAAGGGGCTCTCCTAGATAGCGTCAGGTCAGCATTCTCTGAACCTTGCTTACGCCAGTCCGGGTTCGATCCCTAGTGCCGGGTTCAGCCCGGCGGTATTCGGGGCCAGCACGGCCGGCCCCGAATAATTGCAGCTCAAAGATTCATCACCATCGCCGACGGATAGTAATGGAAACCTTCGCTGGTCTTGCCGATGTGGCCAAAGCCGGGCCAGGCGAAGTGATAGGACATGACCGGGATCTTGTTGGCCGCGATCGTGTCGAGCAGTTTTACGCGTGTGTCCGCAGCCTGCTTCGGATCGCTGTCGTAAGAGAATTGCATCCGCGGCTTTTCCAGCAGCAGTATCGGGTGGTGGGTGAGGTCGCCGAGGAAGGCGAAGGATTTGCCTTTCGAGCTCACCATGAAGATGGTGTGTCCCACGGTGTGGCCGGGCGCTGCGATCGCGGTCACGCCGGGCAGGAATTCCTGGTTGTCCTTGATGAAGACGATGCGGTCGCGTACCGGCATCAGATTTTTGCGGGCGTGAATCACGAAATCCTTCAGCGGACTGCCGAGCTTGCCTTCATCGGTCCAGAACTCGAAATCGCTCTGGGTGATGTAGACCTGCGCGTTCGGGAATAGCGGTTTGTCGTCGGCGCCGACGAGGCCGCCGATGTGGTCGATATGCGCATGCGAGCACACCACGGCGTCGATATCGCCCGGCTTGATGCCGGCTTCCGCCATGCTCTTCTGCTGGCGGCCGGTGGTCGGCCCGAACGCTTTCGACGTGCCCATGCCGGTATCGAACAGGATCAGCTTGTCGCCGGTGTTCACGATCGGCGAGTTCTGCTCGAGCACGACATTTTCGGCGTCGAGGAAGTTGTCGGTCAGCATCTTCTTCACTTCATCGTCGGACACGCCGACGAAGGTACCCTTGGGCGGGCCGAGCGGCAGCGGGCCGTCGGAGACCACGGTTACCTCGGCGTCACCGAGAACGAAGCGGTGCCAGTAGGGCGTTTGCGTGCCGAGCTTGGGTGCCTTGGCCAGCGCGCTGCCGCCGAGCATGGTTGAGGCGCCGAGGCCAACACCAAGTCCTGCACCGAGAGCAAGCAGGGACCGTCGCGATACGTCCATCGTCATGCGTCTTCCTCCACTGTTTTTTGTAGAACTGCGTTGTCGCCGGACAGATTCATCCGCGGCTACAGGCTGCTCCCGCGCCTCGAAATTGGCAAGTAGGATTAGACGCCTAACAGACGTGCAGGTGAGATGTGCAGGCGCACAACCGCGCGAAGAAAATTATTTCGCGCCCCGCTTCGCCTCAATGCTGTCCCAAACCATTGCAGCGACGTCAGGACCGTCGAGCCGGGCGATGGCGCGGATGCCGGTGGGCGAGGTGACGTTGATCTCGGTGAGGTTGCCGTCGATCACGTCGATGCCGACCAGCAGCAGGCCACGCTCGCGGAGATGCGGCCCCAGCGTGGCGCAGATCTCGCGTTCGCGCGGCGAGAGGTCGGTGGCCTGGGCGGCGCCGCCGCGCACCATGTTGGAGCGCAGATCGTCGGCGGCCGGCACGCGGTTGACGGCACCCGCGAATTCGCCGTCGACCAGGATGATGCGCTTGTCGCCGTGTTTGACCTCGGGCAGGAACCGCTGGATCACCCAGGGCTCGCGGAAGGTGACGGAGAACATGTCGAACAGCGAACCGAAATTCATGTCCTGCGGCATCACGCGAAACACCGCCGCGCCGCCATGGCCGTGCAACGGTTTCATGACGACGGCGCCGTGCTCGTCGCGGAATGAATTGATCTCATTGATGTCGCGCGAGATCAGCGTCGGCGGCATCAGCTGCGGAAAGTTCAGCACGAACAGTTTTTCCGGCGCGTTGCGCACGCTGGCGGGATCGTTGACGACCAGCGTCTTGGGATGAATGCGCTCGAGGAGATGAGTCGAGGTGATGTAGGCGAGATCGAACGGCGGGTCCTGCCGCAGCAGGATGACGTCGAAAGCGCTGAGCGCCGTTCGCTTGGGTTCGCCGAGCGTGAAGTGATTGCCGGGCTCGTCGCGTACGGTCAGCACCTGCACCGGCGCCACCAACTCCTCGCCGCGCAGCGAGAGCTGATCCGGCGTGTAATAGGAAATCGCGTGGCCCCGCTTCTGGGCTTCCAGCAATAGAGCAAAGGTCGAATCGCCGCGGATGTTGATACGCGCGATGGGGTCCATCTGGACGGCGACATTCAATTTCATGGGGCGGGTCCGAGTCTCTGTGAAAGGAGTGGTTTAAGCGCTGGCGTCGAATGCCGCTAACAGATGGCGTGGCAATCGCCGCGGCGCAATCAGGATCGCGTCGAATCGCAGCTCGAATTCGGCATGCTCGGGATGCGCCATCAGCCAGGCCTGCGCGGCATCGATGATGCGGGCCTGTTGGCGCGGCGTCACCGCATAGGCGGCGTCATCGAGCCGGGCGCGCGCCTTGACCTCGATGAAGGCGATCAGATTGCGCTTCTTGGCGACGATATCGATCTCGCCATAGGGAGTTTTGAAACGCTTGGCGAGGATGCGGTAGCCCTTGGCCATCAGGAAGGCGGCGGCGCGGGTCTCGGCCGAAAGCCCGGTCTGGAACGCGGCGACCCGCTCGGGCGCGGCGAGTTTTGTGGACGCGTCGGGCGGCGTGGCGCCGTCAGTCTTCGCCATCGCCGTCTCCATCGCGAGTTTCTTTGGCGAGTTCGAGCGCGCGGGCATAGACCTCGCGGCGCGGCCGGCCGGACAGTTCGACGGCATGCGCGACTGCATCCTTGACGCTGTCCTGAGCGAGCGATGACCGCAGCAGGTCATCGAGATCAGCCTCGGTCATGACCAGCGCATCCGCCCGGGGTGGGCCGACGACCAGCACGAATTCGCCCCGCGTCTCCAGCGTATCGGCGAGCTTCGCCAGTTCGGCGACCGGCGCGCGCGAAATCTCCTCGTGCAGTTTTGTCAATTCGCGGCAGATCGCGGCGTCGCGCTCGGCCATGATCGAGGCGAGGTCGCCCAGCGTGTCTGATATGCGGTTGCCGGATTCGAACATCACGAGCGTGGCGTCGATCCGGGCGAGTTCTGCCAGCCGCGTGCGGCGCGCCTGCTGCTTGGCGGGCAAAAATCCCTCGAAGAAAAACCGGTCGGTGGGCAATGCCGCTACCGAGAGCGCCGTCAGCACCGAGGAAGCGCCCGGCACCGCGATCACGGCATGCCCGGCGGCGCAGACCTCGCGCACCAGCTTGAAGCCGGGATCGGATATCAGCGGCGTGCCGGCGTCCGAGACCAGCGCGATCGAGGCGCCCTGCGCCAGTTTTTCCAGGATCTTTGGCCGCGCCAGCGCGGCATTGTGCTCGTGATATTGCTTGAGCTGCGCCGAGATTACGTAGCGCTCGGTCAGGCGGCGGGTGATGCGGGTGTCCTCGCAGGCGATGATGTCGACGCCGGCCAGGGTTTCAAGCGCACGCAACGTGATGTCGCCGAGGTGGCCGATCGGGGTGGCCACCAGATAGAGCCCGGGAACCGGCTTTGGCGCGGTCAGGACATGGCCGCCGATCGAAAATGTCCTGTTCACAGAACCCGGTTCGGCTTCAGGCCCGTAGCTGGAGCTGGTTTTTGCGCGCATCATGCCAATCTAAAGCGTTTTCAAGCGAAGTGGATACCGGTTCGCGCGAAGAAAACGCGCCAATACAAAGACCGGGTGTTCCGGTTTAGAACCGGAACACAGTGGTAGTAGCGCCAGCGCCACAGTGCGGTGGCAACGTTGGTGCTAGCATCACGGGAAGGGGGCAAGGTATCCGCAACCGGCGTTGAGTCCGCGGGACCATAATCCTTTTGTTTTGGTTAACTATTCGCCGACAATATGCCTGAATCCGCCCGCCTTTATTCCGGAGGTTGGAGCCTTAGGATTCAGGTCCTGAGGTTCAAGTCCTTGAGGTTCAAGTCCTGGCCGATCAAGGTCGGTCACGAGAAGAGATAAGATGGTGGGCCCGCTCATTCGCAAACCTCAGCCGTCAGGGGCAACCCGGCGGACGGCGGTCGGCCTTATTCTCGGCGCGCCGCTGCTGGGCGCCTGCTCCAGCGTGCAGCAGAGCTTTGGCCAGTTTTCCAACCCGTTCTCCTCGCCGCAACCCGAGGCCGGGCCCGCAGGGCCGCAGCAGCAACCGCTCGCGGTCGGCACCGGGCAGGTCAAGGTCGGCCTGATCCTGCCGCTCTCGGCCGCCGGCAATGCCGGCGTCGCCGCGCAGTCGATGAAAAACGCCGCCGAAATGGCGCTGGCCGAGTTCCAGAACCCCAACATCCAGCTTCTCATCAAGGACGACGGCGGCAGCCCGCAAGGCGCCAGCCAGGCTACCCAGCAGGCGCTCGGTGAAGGCGCGGAGATCATCCTCGGGCCGCTGTTTGCGCAGTCGGTTTCCGCGGTCGCGCAGCAGACGCGCGCGAAGGGCGTGTCCGTGATTGCGTTCTCGACCGATTCCAGCGTGGCCGGCCGCGGCGTCTATCTGCTCAGCTTCCTGCCGGAATCCGACGTCAACCGGATCGTCGATTACTCGGCCGGCATCGGCAAGAAATCCTTTGCCGCGCTGCTGCCCGACAATGCCTATGGCAATGTGGTGGAAGGTGCCTTCAAGCAAGCGGCGGCGCGCAAGGGCCGCATCGTCGCGTTCGAAAAATATGGCGCCGATCGCTCGGCCGCCGTGCGTACCGTCTCGCAGTCGCTCGGCCAGGCCGACGCGCTGTTCATGGCCGATGACGGCGATTCGGTGGTGGCCACGGCCGATGCGCTCACCGCCGCAGGCGTGAATTTGCGCAACATCCAGTTGCTCGGCACCGGCCTGTGGGACAGTCCGCGGGTGTTCGCGAGCCCGGCGCTGCAGGGCGGTCTCTATGCGGCCCCGGATCCGTCGGGTTTTCGAAGTTTCGCCGGCCGCTACCGCACCAAATATGGCGGCGAGCCGGTGCGCACCGCGACGCTGGCCTATGACGCGGTCGCTCTGGTCGCCGCCTTGTCGCGCACGCAGGGCGCGCAGCGCTTCGCCGCGGAAACGCTGACCAATCCGTCCGGCTTTGCCGGCATCGACGGGCTGTTCCGCTTCCGCTCCGACGGCAGCAATGAACGCGGGCTGGCGGTGATGAAGGTGGCGCAAGGCGGCGGCACGCCGGTTGCGGGCTCGCCGAAGAGTTTTGGCGCTTAAGCTTTATTCAGCTTGTTTATTCAGCTTTCTTGGCGTTCGCGAATTCAGCCTCGTAACGCCGCCGGTTGCTCCAATAGATGTTGGCGAACAGCGCGGCTTCCTGGCGGTAGGGGATGTGGTCGTCGGCATCCTGACCGGCCTGCGCTTCAATCCAGGCGGCGTGCTGAGCGATCGCGCCGGAGCGATCACCGCGCAACGCCTTGATCTGGAATTCGAACATGTGGCTCTCGATCTCCAGATACCGATCGTACCAGCAGGTCGACCATTGACGGTTCTGCAGCGCGAAGCGGCGGATCCAGCGCTCGGTCAAATCCATCTCATGTTCGGGCTTTGAAAACATCACGTCGCGCCGCGCTTCCTGCAGCGTTTCGATCGCAACGGGCTTGTTCTTGGCCCACAGCGTCTGCATCGACGGATCGGACAAATAGCGATCGGCATAGATCGGATGCGCAAAGGCCTGCTCGCGCAAATGCGGCAGTTCGAAATAGACGCGGATCTCCGAACACACGCTGGCCTTCAGTTCATTGTCTTCCATCTTGCGGTGGAAGGCATCAAAACCGATGCCGGGGAAGTAGGGCATGAACGCCTGGTGGAACATCTCGTGCAGGCGATAGAGGTCCTCGATCGCGGGATTGTCGTAAGCGCGGTTCATGGTGACGCCCCACCATGAGCAGAAATGCGCGCGCTCCAATCGATCGTCGGTGGCGTCGCAAAACAGCCGCGGCAGGCTTGCGAACTGCTCGACGATGTCGTGGATGAAGCCACCATCGGCATGCGAGGCGCGGATCGGCGCGCTGCGCCACAGACCGTGCACGTGGCGGTGAATCTCTTTTGCATCCGTCAGACTGATCGGGTTCTTCAAGTCGCGCCTCCGGGAGCGGCGATCGGCCCGGCGGTGCGGATCATTTCGGCCATGACCGGCGTCAGGCACAGCCGCAAACGTGCATCGGGGGCGCCGGCCGGGCGACGCAGGAAATCCGCGAGCGCGCGGTCGGTGGTGGTGGCTTCTGCTTGGGCCAGCACGGTGACGTCGCAGGGCGAGAGCGTCAGCCCGAGGCGTCGGCCGACTTGAATCGCCGCTTCGCGTTGAACGGTTTTGTAGCGCCGCGGCAGCTCGAATACGTCGTGACGTTCCAGCAAGGTCAAGCCGAGCTGCAGCGAAGTGAGATTCTTGAACCATTGATTGCCGAACAGGCTCGGCATCGCGTGACGGCACAGCATGCCGCCGATGCGGTCGTAATAGACCCCGAACGGCTTTGACAGGCTGAACGCCAGCGCCTGCACCGCCGGACTGTCGGCGGCAATTTTTGCGGCGGGCGCTTCGGCAATCGAGCCGACATAGGTGACGTCGAGCAGCACGCGGGGCTTTTCGGCGGCGGCGAGCAACGCCAGGAAATCATTGGCGTGCGGCCAGACATTGCCGTCGATCGCCGAGGGCTGGCTCAGGCAGAACAGGGCATCTGTGGGCAGCGCGCGCGCAACGGCCTGCCATTGGCTCCGCGGATGTTCGATCACGGCGATACCGCAGGCTTCGGCATAGGCCTTGTAGCCCTCATACTCGCCGGCGAAGACGTGCACCTCGGGACTGAATTTTTCGACGCGGGCGCGATTGCCGTAGGCGGTGATGACGTGAAACAGCGCTTCACTGCCGCCGGCGGTCGGATAGCGCCAGGGAAAACCGGCGGTATCGATCGCAACCACGGGCGACGCCCAATTCATCCAGCGTTCGATGAAGGCTTCATGCGAGGCGAATTGCTTGCCGGTCCAGGCGTCGCGGAATTGTTCGAGATGATGACGCCGCGCAGCGTCGGGGCCAGCGACCGCGTTGCCGAGAATGAAATTTTTCGCGGCTTCCGTCTCGGGGGTGACCAGCGCATAAACCGTCTTGCTCGCGCCGGCGGCTTTGACGCGGCGGTCGAGCTCGGGATCATGGATCGGCGGGGTGATGGTCCGGTCGTTCACGATCGTCATGCAAATGGCGGTTGGGCAAATCGCTGGACAAATCTAGCACGGCCGGGCGCTCAGCGCTCGAAACACTGCGCTTTACGTTATCAGACCCTTACGCGGCGACAGCCTGGCTCTCTCAACACGTCGTCCCGGCCTTGAGCCGGGACCCATACGCCGCGGCCGTTGTTGTTTGCAATAAGTCTCTGCCACCATTGTCTCACCGAGAGGCCGCGGCGTATGGGTCCCTGCGTTCGCAGGGACGACGGATAAAATTTACGCCGCCAGATCGGCGACAACCGCATCGAGCACCGGGAAACCGGCCTGCGTCACCCGCAGCCGGCCGTCGGCATCGACGATGATCGCGCCTTCTTCGCGCAGCACGGCGATCCGGCCGGGATCGAGGGTGCGCCCCGACAGCGCGGCGTAGCGCTTGGGATCGATACCTTCCGCAAGCCGCAACCCCATCAGCAAAAATTCGTCGGCGCGCTCTTCGCTGTTGAGGACATCGTCGGTAATAAAACCGTGGCCGTTGGCCTCGACCCGCATCAGCCAGGCTTCGGGACGTTTCTCGGTCGCGATCGCGTGTCTTTCGCCATCGATGTCGAGGCGGCCATGGGCGCCCGGACCGATGCCTGCATACTCCTCGCCGCGCCAATAGACGAGATTATGTTTGCACTCCGCGCCCGGGCGAGCGTGGTTGGAAATCTCGTAGGAAGGAAGACCCTGCGCGGCGCAAACATCCTGCGTCACGTCATACAGCGCGCGGGCGACGGCCTCATCCGGCGTCTTCAACTTGCCCGCGGCGTGCAATCCGAAGAACGGCGTGCCTTCCTCGATCGTGAGCTGATAGAGCGACAGATGTTCGGCGGCTTCCGAAATCGCAAGCTTCAATTCATCGGCCCACATCTGCGGCGTCTGGTCGGGGCGGGCGTAGATCAGGTCGAACGAATAACGGTCGAAGGATTGCCGCGCGATCGCCACCGCATCCAGCGCCTCGCGCGCGCTGTGCAGGCGGCCCAATGCTTTCAATGAAGCATCATCCAGCGCCTGCACGCCGAGCGACACCCGGTTGACGCCGGCCGCGCGATAGCCGCGAAACCGCGTCGCCTCGACGCTGGTCGGGTTGGCTTCCAGCGTCACTTCGACATCACCAGCGACGCGCCAGTGTTTACCGATTGCATCCAGGATGGCGCCGACGGTCTGCGGCTGCATCAATGATGGCGTACCGCCGCCGAGAAAGATCGAGGTGACTTCCCGCCCCGGCGCGCGCTCGGCGGAAGTTTCAATCTCGCGCGCAAAGGCACTGACGAACCGCGCCTCGTCGATCGGCGCATGCCGGACATGGCTGTTGAAATCGCAATACGGGCATTTCGACAGGCAGAATGGCCAGTGCACATAAACGCCGAAAGCCGCTTTGCCGGTCTTGAGGATCTCGGGGCGCTCGAAGCTAGCCAAGGCAGATCTCCGCCAGTTTGACGAAGGCGCGGGCGCGATGTGACAGGCCGAGCCCCAGCGGCGGCAGGCCGTGCTTCTCGATGCTGGCCATCTCGCCGAAGGTGCGGCCGTGTCCATCGGGCAGGAACGACGGATCGTAACCGAAACCCTCGGTGCCGCGCGGCGGCCACACCAAGGTTCCATCGACCCGCGCCTCGACCTCCTCAACGTGGCCGTCGGGCCAGGCGACGCACAATGCAGATACGAAATGCGCCTTGCGCTTGTCAGGTGTTTTGGCGCCGCGCTCCTGCAACAGGCGTTCGACCCGCGTCATCGCCGCCAGAAAATCCGCAGGTTTGCCGGCCCAGCGCGCCGAATAGATTCCGGGCGCGCCGTCCAGCGCATCGACCACGAGGCCGGAATCATCGGCGAAGGCCGGAAGCTGCGCGGCTTTCGCAGCCGCGATCGCCTTGATCGCCGCATTGGCCCGAAACGTCTCGCCGGTCTCCTCGGGCTCATCGAGGCCGAGTTCGCCCGCGGAGATCGCCTCGACGCCATGCGGCGCCAGCAACTCGCGCATCTCGGCAAGCTTGCCGGGATTGTGGGTCGCGATCACCAGGCGGCCTGTGATTCGACGGTGCATGATCAATCAGACTACGCGACGGCCATCTTTTGCAAGTCCACCAGACGCGCGACGCCCTTGCGCGCCAGCGCCATCAGCGCCAGGAACTCGTCCTGCGAGAATGGCGTCTTCTCCGCGGTGCCCTGCACCTCGATGATGCGGCCGTCGCCGGTCATGACGAAATTGGCGTCGGTATCGGCCTCGGAATCCTCGGCATAGTCGAGGTCGAGCACCGGCGTGCCCTGATAGATGCCGCAGGAGATCGCCGCGACATTGTCGCGGAGCACATTGGCTTTCAGCATGTTGCGGTTCTTCATCCACGAGATGCAGTCGGCCAGCGCCACCCAGGCGCCTGTTATCGAGGCGGTGCGGGTGCCGCCATCGGCCTGGATCACGTCGCAATCGACCGTGATCTGGCGCTCGCCGAGCGCTTCAAGGTCGACCGCCGCACGCAAGGAGCGCCCGATCAGGCGCTGGATTTCGACGGTGCGGCCGCCCTGCTTGCCGGTGGCGGCCTCGCGGCGGGTGCGTTCCAGGGTGGCGCGGGGCAGCATGCCGTATTCGGCGGTGACCCAGCCGCGGCCCTGACCCTTGAGCCAGGGCGGCAGGCGTTCTTCCAGCGTGGCCGTGACCAGCACATGGGTATCGCCGAACTTCACCATGCAGGAACCTTCGGCGTATTTGACGACGCCGCGTTCCAGCGACACGGGGCGCAGCTCATCGGGCGCACGGCGGCTTGGCCGCATGGGGAATCCTCCGGAAAATCAAGCAAAAGCGGTTCGCGGTGCTTGTAGGAGGGGGAGCGGGCAGCGGCAAGGGCCTTTGCCACCTCTTTGAGGGCTAGGGCTTCGGGTCGAAGCCCTAGATTCTTGTTCTGACGCGTTTTCTTCACGCGAACCGGCACCCACTTCGCTCGAAAACGCTTTGAATGCGTGCTTGTCACCGGCCCTCCGGATAGACAGATTAGGGGCAGCTGTGAGGGAGTAATTGTGGCCCACCACGATCCGATTGGCCTGATCGCACCGAATGCCGGGCTGGCCCAGCTCAATGAGCGTTCGCGCGACATTTTTCGTCAAATCGTCGAGAGTTACCTCGCAACCGGCGAACCGGTGGGCTCGCGCAACATCTCGCGCCTGATCGCGATGCCGCTGTCGCCGGCCTCGGTGCGCAACGTAATGTCGGACCTCGAACAGCTCGGCCTGATCTACGCGCCGCATACCTCGGCCGGCCGCCTGCCCACGGAACTCGGCCTGCGTTTCTTCGTCGACGCCCTGATGCAGGTCGGCGACCTCACCGAAGACGAACGGCAGTCGATCCAGACCCAGCTTGCCTCCGTCGGCCGCGCGCAATCGGTCGAGGCGGCGCTCGGCGAAGCCCTGACGCGGCTGTCGGGCCTGACCCGCGCCGCTGCGGTGGTGCTGACCGCCAAATCCAATTCGCGGCTGAAGCACATCGAATTCGTGCGGCTGGAACCGGAACGCGCGCTGGTGGTGCTGGTCAGCGAAGACGGCCAGGTCGAAAACCGCGTGCTGACCCTGCCGCCCGGCGTTCCCTCATCGGCGCTGACGGAAGCCAGCAATTTCCTCAATTCCCGCATTCGCGGCCGGACCCTTGCCGAATCGCGCCTCGAACTCGAAACTGCGTTGACGCAAAGCCGCGCCGAACTCGATCAGCTGACGCAGAAGATCATCGCGGCCGGCATTGCGAGCTGGTCCGGCGGCGAAAGCGAGGACCGCCAGCTGATCGTGCGCGGTCACGCCAATCTGCTGGAGGATCTGCATGCGCTGGAAGATCTCGAGCGCGTGAAGTCGCTGTTTGACGATCTCGAGACCAAGCGCGGCGTCATCGATCTGCTCGGTCGCGCCGAGCGTGCCGAGGGCGTGCGGATCTTCATCGGATCGGAGAACAAGCTGTTCTCGCTGTCCGGTTCCTCCACCATCATCGCGCCCTATAGCGACGCCGCCGGCCGCATCGTCGGGGTGCTCGGCGTGATCGGGCCGACGCGGCTCAACTATGCAAGGGTGATTCCGACGGTGGACTATGCCGCGCGCATCGTCAGCCGGATGCTCGGTGGTTGATCCGGCCCGAAAAAAGCTTCGCTTTGTTGTTTTGACTGCCCTTCCTGGCGCGAACCGGGGTCCACCCCGGATCGGGTCCGGTGCAGGCATCGCTCGAAAACGCCATGGAACGCTTGATTTTCGCCCGCTAAAGCACGATATCCCGGGCAGCAAATCCCCATTTAACCGAACGGTTCTTTTGAGAAGGCAGACTTATGACCGATCCCAACCGGCCGAATGATGACGCGGCGGCGCCGAGCGAGCCCGTGGTCTCAAAGCCCTACATCATGCCCGACGATCCCGAGGAGGGATCGGTCGAGGCGTTGACGAAGGAAGCGGCTGAAGCGCGCGACAAGATGCTGCGCACGCTGGCGGAGATGGAAAATCTGCGCAAGCGCACCGCCAAGGAAGTTGCCGATGCGCGGGCTTACGGCATCACCGGCTTCGCGCGCGACATCCTCGACATCGCCGACAATCTGCAACGCGCGCTGGATGCGGTTCCCGCTGAAATGAAAGCCTCGGCCGATCCGGCGCTGAAGGCGTTCATCGAAGGCGTCGAGCTGACCGAGCGGTCGCTGCTCAACACGCTGGAGAAAAACGGCGTCAAGAAATTCGATCCGTCGGGCGAGAAGTTCAATCCGAACTTCCAGCAGGCGATGTACGAAGTCCCTGACGCGTCGGTGCCGGCGGGCACCGTGGTGCAGGTGGTGCAGGCCGGCTTCATGATCGGCGAGCGCGTGCTGCGTCCGGCGCTGGTCGGGGTATCCAAGGGCGGCGCCAAGGCGGCGCCTGCCGCCGACATCACGACCTGAGGCGAAAGAGCCGATCCGACTTACGCATCCATCGGCTTCTCATTCGCCTTCGGCCAGTAGGTGCCAAAACTCCAGAGATTGCCTTCCGGACCCCGGCAGGCGAAATCGCGGCTGCCGTAGTCGGTGTTGTGCAGTTCCATTTCGATTTTGGCGCCTGATGCCTTCACCCTGGCGCACAGCGCGTCGGGATCCTCGACGGCGACATAAAGCACATCGGTGCGGCGGCCGCTGATATCGCCAACCAGTCTGCCGTATTCATCGTCGCGAGCCTGACCAAGCATCAGCAGCGAAGCGCCGCAGGCAAGTTGCGCGTGCTGCACCACGCCATCGCTGCGGTAGACGACATGCTCGGTGAAACCAAGCACGTCCTTCAACCAGCGGATCATCGCCTCGGCATCCCTGCAGCGCATCGTCGGATAGATGCGCTGCGCGTCATTGCTATTGGTCATGGCACACTCCTTCGTTCGACTTCCGCTAATATGCGGACCCGACGCGGTGGCGGCTTGAAGATTTGTTACCAGCCCGAAAGCGCTTCGTTCGGGCGCGTCAGCCGGCTGTCAATCAGCGCCAGCCGCCGCGCCCAGGCCGTCGGCGTCTCGCCCGCCAGTTCGCCGAATTCGCGGACCAGATGGGCCTGGTCGGCAAAGCCGCTCTCGGCGGCAATCCCGGCCCAACCCGGAGCCGTGCCGCTGCGTGCCAGCCGGCAGGCCCGATCAAAGCGCATCATGCGCGCGATCGATTTGGGCGCGAGGCCAAGCTCGGATCGAAAACGCTCGACCAGATGTTTGCGGCTCCAGCCGATCTCGCCGGCCAGCGCCGCGATCCGCGCGTTGCCTGCGGTCAGCGCCAGCCGGCGCCAGGCGAAGGCGATCTCCGGCGATGGCAGATGATTGGCGCGGCCGGCGATGAAGTCCTCGAGCAGGTCGAAGCGGTGTTGCCAGCAGGTTGTCGCGCCCATTCTCTCGCGCAATTGCCGGCCGTCGCGGCCGAGCACGTCTGACATATCGACCATGCGCGCGGCGAGGTCGACCACCCCCCCGCCAAACAAGCGGTAGGCGCCGAGCGGCGTGAAATCCACCTGCACGCATTCGGCGCCGCCATCGGACTCGATATGAACAGGCCCGGCATAGAGGCCCGCGGCGAAGCTTGGCTGGCGGTCGGCCGCATAAGGCTCCCGGCCCAGCGCGATCAGGAACGGGCTGCCGAGGCTGATGATCAGCGGCACAATCAGGTGCGCGGCTTCACGCTGCGAAAACCGG
This sequence comes from Bradyrhizobium sp. JYMT SZCCT0428, assembly GCF_018131075.1. Lineage (GTDB taxonomy): Bacteria > Pseudomonadota > Alphaproteobacteria > Rhizobiales > Xanthobacteraceae > Bradyrhizobium. The sequence goes on from NZ_JAFCLS010000003.1 coordinate 96,954, forward strand.
CCAGGGGCGGTCTCGCGATAGCCCGTCATTCCCGTGATCAGGCCCGCCGTGCGCTGTGAGGGTGCACGGCGGATCAGCTCGAACGCGAGCGGCGCGGCTAAATCCGGCATTGCTGCTCTCTCGTGAGAGAACTTTTTAAGCTGCGATATCGCTCGACTGGATGCGCTTGACGCCGGCTGCGCTCATATCGGCCCAGGCTTTCGCGAGCGAGCCCTGGGTATCGATGCCGCGGCAGGCGTCTTCGACGACATAGGTTTCAAAGCCGGCCTTGCGGGCGTCGAGCGCGCTCCATGCCACGCAGAAGTCAGTAGCGAGACCGGCGAGGAACACGCGTTCCACCTTGCGCGCCTTCAAATAGGCGGCAAGCCCCGTCGTGGTGTTGCCATCGGCTTCGGTGAAGGCCGAATAGCTGTCGACGTCCTTGTTGGAGCCCTTGCGGATGACAAGTCCGGCATGGGCGATCGAGAGGTCCTTTGACAGCGCAGCGCCCTCGGTGCCCTGCACGCAGTGATCGGGCCACAGCACCTGCTTGCCGTAGGGCAGGTCGATCGTCTCGAACGGCTTCTTGCCCGAATGCGTCGTGGCGAACGAGACATGGCCAGACGTGTGCCAGTCCTGCGTCAGCACCACGTTGGCAAAGCTCTTGGCGATGCGGTTGATGACGGGAACGACCTGGTCGCCATCTTTCACCGCAAGGCTGCCGCCCGGCAGGAAACAATTCTGAACGTCGATCACCAGCAACGCCGATGCATTGTCGGGTTTGATCGACGCGGCCAAAGCTGCCTTCGAAAGAATGGTCGCCATTGCCGCCGTGCCGAGAATCGTGCCGAAGCCCGTGAGAATTTGCCTGCGCTCGAACATGGTGCATCTCCCTGTCAAAGAGGTCAACTTCTATAGCGTTTTCGAGCGAAGTGGGGACCGGTTCGCGTGAAGAAAACGCGTCAAGAAAAGAGCTTCAGCAAATCAGGTCGCAGGCACAGCGTAAAGCAGCTTTAGGCGGCGGCCTGCGGCTGAAACTTCGGCACCGAACGGGTCGTGTTTAGCGCGGGCGAATTCCGTCTCGCACGGCGCGGAAACGCGTGAACGCGGTGGTCCAGCCGTCGCGCGGCGAACTGCCGATGATGCGCAGCGAATTCTGGCCGCCGAACCGCAGCCATTGCACGATCGTCACCGGCGTATTGTCCTTGCCGCTGGTGGCTTCGATGCGGGTTTCGTATCCAGGCTGGCCGTCGATGCGGACCGCCTCCGACATCGTGATCCGCCCGTCGCGTACGCCGGGGATCGTCGTCGCCATCTGCTGGGCAAAACGTCCGCGGTCGTCGGGCTGCGCCGGCGCGGATCCGACCACGCCGACGATCATGAAGGGCGCGGTTTCAAAACCGCTTTTTTCGTCGCCATCGGCAATGATCAGGGCTGCGCCCGGCGCCAGCGTGCGGATCGTCTTGAAATTGCTGAGCTCGGCCATCCTGAACGGCATCAGGCCGAGCTGCTCATCGACCGGAACTTCGTTTCGGATCACGGCGGAAGCGAACATCTGCCGTATGGCGTCGTCGGTGTAGATCCGGGAGGCATTCTCCGGCACCTGCACGGCGACGTAGCCGGAGAAGGTCGGACCCGGCACGATCATCGAGTAGCGCCGGACATTGGTGGCGCCGTCCTTGGCATTCTCTGCGGTGTAATAGGCGAGCCCCGCCGCCGTCTCGATGCTCTCCGGCTTGATGCCGCCAGTGCCGCCGGGATTTGCCTTGAATGCATTGGCGACCTCGCCATAGGCCTCGGCGGGCAGGTCCGCCACCAGTACCTTGACGCCCTGATCCTCGGTCTCGAAGCCGACGAATGATCTGGCTTTGACCAGGCCGACCAGCGGTGTCATGCCGACCCGCGCGCCCGGCGGAAAGACCGGGTCGGCGGCGAACGCGGCGCAGGTCGCGGCGATGGTAAGGGCAACCGCAGCGAGGTATCGAACAGGCTTCATGAAGGGTCTACCGGGTTTACATTGAGGCCGTTCAATGGTCGGCCAGCGCAGCCCTCAAGGGTTCGAGGGCTCGGTTCAGTCAGCCCGCTTTTAGCGGTTTTGATGTCCCTGCAACAGGGCAGGGCGGCGTCCGTTCCCTCATCACGTTCCGAAACACCGGAATTTTCGCGCGATATGGGCAATTTTGGCGGGCCTGCCCGACAGTCGGTCAGGTCTGCGGAGCGGCCAAATACCGCGCTGGTGGCGATCTGCGTTGGCCGGGTTTTCCGGACGTGGTGATGAGTGCGCGCTCACCTCCTTGCCGATTTGTTAACACGGCTAAGGGCCTGAACCTTGACCTGCCCTGAGCTGACACAATCTTTCAAACGTCAGCATTTTCAGGCCCTAAGGTTGCGTTCGGTCCTTGCGGGCAGGACCCCCCCTCCTATATGAGGCTCACCGTCGCAATATCGCGAGTAATTGATCGTTGGGGGTTCGGTTAGGTGCGCCGTCCAGGGCCCAGCCAACCTGCCGCAAAAAGAAGGATATGAGGACCATGGGAAAGGTCATTGGGATCGATCTCGGCACCACCAATTCGTGCGTCGCCGTAATGGATGGCAAGACAGCTAAAGTCATCGAGAACGCAGAGGGCATGCGCACGACCCCGTCGATCGTCGCTTTCAGCGATGATGGCGAGCGCCTCGTCGGCCAGCCTGCCAAGCGTCAGGCGGTGACCAATCCCGAGCGCACCTTCTTCGCGGTCAAGCGCCTCGTCGGCCGCCGCTATGACGACCCGATGGTCGAGAAGGACAAGAAGCTCGTCCCCTATAAAATCGTCAAGGCATCGAACGGCGACGCCTGGGTCGAAGCCGACAGCAAAACCTACTCGCCCTCGCAGGTCTCCGCCTTCATCCTGCAGAAGATGAAAGAGACCGCGGAAGCCCATCTCGGCCAGAAGGTCGAGCAGGCCGTCATCACGGTTCCCGCCTATTTCAACGACGCGCAACGTCAGGCCACCAAGGACGCCGGCAAGATCGCCGGCCTTGAAGTGCTGCGCATCATCAACGAGCCGACCGCGGCCGCGCTCGCCTACGGCCTCGACAAGACCAAGACCGGCACCATTGCGGTGTACGACCTCGGCGGCGGTACCTTCGACGTCTCGATTCTTGAAATCGGCGACGGCGTGTTCGAGGTGAAATCCACCAACGGCGACACGTTCCTCGGCGGTGAAGACTTCGACATGCGGCTCGTCAGCTATCTGGCCGATGAGTTCCAGAAGGAGCAGGGCATCAACCTGCGCAACGACAAGCTTGCCTTGCAGCGTCTGAAAGAGGCCGCCGAAAAGGCCAAGATCGAATTGTCCTCGACCACGCAGACCGAAATCAACCTGCCGTTCATCACGGCCGATCAGACCGGTCCGAAGCATCTGACGATGAAGCTGACCCGCTCGAAGTTCGAGGCGCTGGTCGACGATCTCGTGCAGAAGACCATCGAGCCGTGCCGCAAGGCGCTGAAGGATGCGGGCCTCACCGCCGCCGAGATCGGCGAAGTGGTGCTGGTCGGCGGCATGACGCGCATGCCGAAGGTTCAGGAAGTGGTGAAGCAGCTGTTCGGCAAGGAGCCGCACAAGGGCGTCAATCCGGACGAAGTCGTCGCCATCGGCGCGGCGATCCAGGCCGGCGTGCTGCAGGGCGACGTCAAGGACGTGCTGCTGCTCGACGTGACCCCGCTGTCGCTGGGCATCGAGACGCTGGGTGGCGTTTTCACCCGCATCATCGACCGCAACACCACGATCCCGACCAAGAAGAGCCAGGTGTTCTCGACCGCCGAGGACAACCAGAACGCCGTCACCATCCGCGTCTTCCAGGGCGAGCGTGAAATGGCGGCCGACAACAAGGTGCTCGGCCAGTTCGACCTGATGGGCATTCCGCCGTCGCCGCGCGGCATGCCGCAGATCGAGGTGACCTTCGACATCGACGCCAACGGCATCGTCAACGTTTCGGCCAAGGACAAGGCGACCGGCAAGGAACAGCAGATCCGGATTCAGGCCTCCGGCGGCCTGTCGGACGCCGACATCCAGAAGATGGTCAAGGACGCCGAGGCCAATGCGGCCGAGGACAAGAAGCGCCGCGAGGCGGTCGACGCCAAGAACCATGCCGACAGCCTGGTGCATTCCACCGAGAAGGCGCTGGCCGAACACGGTTCGAAGGTCGAGGAGAGCGAGCGCCGTTCCATCGAGGACGCCGTCAGCGACCTCAAGGAAGCGCTGAAGGGCGACGATGCCGAGGCGATCAAGGCCAAGACCAACACGCTGGCGCAGGCTTCGATGAAGCTCGGCGAGGCCATGTACAAGCAGCAGGCCGAAGCCGACGCCAAGAAGGATGCGGCCAAGGATGACGTCGTCGACGCGGAGTTCACCGAGGTCGACGACGACAAGAACAACAAGAAGTCGGCGTAAGCGGGCTTTCGATCATGACCCTCACACCAAAGAGCGCCTGCTGCGTCTCGATGGGTGGGGGTCATTTTTCGTTAAGCGCGAGGCGGCATCCTCAACAATGCACCCTTGCGGCATGAAGACGAAATTCGGACGGATCTGACGGATGTCCACCAAGCGCTGCTATTACGAAACCCTGGAAGTCGAACGGAGCGCGGACGACGGCAAGCTCAAGGCCGCGTTCCGCAAGCTTGCGATGAAATGGCATCCGGACAAGAATCCGGGCGATGCTTCCAGCGAAGTGAAGTTCAAGGAAATCAACGAAGCCTATGAGGTCCTCAAGGACGGCGACAAGCGCGCCGCCTACGACCGCTACGGCCACGCGGCGTTCGAGCAGGGCATGGGTGGCGGCGGGCCCGGATTCGGCGCCGGCTTCGCCTCGTCATTCTCGGATATTTTCGAGGATCTGTTCGGCATGGCCGGACAACGCGGGCGCGGTGGCGGCGGCCGCGAGCGCGGCGCCGACCTGCGCTACAATATGGAAATCACGCTGGAGGAAGCCTTCCTCGGCAAGACCGCCCAGATCGAGATTCCGGTTTCGGTCACCTGCGAATCCTGTTCCGGCACCGGTGCCAAGGCCGGCACCAAGCCGAAGACCTGTTCGCTGTGCGGCGGGCAGGGAAGGGTGCGGCAAGCCCAGGGCTTCTTCACGCTGGAACGAACCTGTCCGGGCTGTCAGGGCCGCGGCCAGATGATCGAAGACCCCTGTCCTTCCTGCGCGGGCTCGGGCCGGGTAACGCGCGACCGGACCCTGTCGGTCAACATTCCGCAAGGCGTCGAAGACGGCACCCGCATTCGGCTCGCCGGCGAGGGCGAGGCCGGCGTCCGCGGCGGACCGCCTGGCGATCTCTATATTTTCCTGTCGCTGGCGACCCACGAATTCTTCCAGCGCGACGGCGCCGACCTGCATTGTCGGGTCCCGATCTCGATGGTGGCGGCCGCGCTTGGCGGCGAGTTCGAGGTGCCGACCATCGACAAGGGCAAGACCAAGGTAAAGGTGCCGTCGGGAACACAGTCCGGCCGCCGATTCCGCATCGCATCAAAAGGCATGCCGGTGCTCCGTTCGCGCCAGACCGGCGACATGTATGTGCAGGTGATGGTCGAAACGCCGCAGAATCTGACCAAGAAGCAGCAGGAATTGCTGGCCGAGTTCGAAAAGCTGTCGTCGGGTGCGACCCAGCCGGAAGCGGCGGGTTTCTTTACTAAGGTCAAGGACTTCTTCGGTAGCCGCGCTGCCCCGCAGTGAGCCTTTTGCTTGACCATAAGAGCTGCGACCTATACTTCTTTATGACTGTTTTCTGACATAACCGCCGTTCGCGGTCCCGCCTGGTAGCGACATGCCTCTGCAATCGTCCGTGCGTGCGTTGAAGAAACCTCTCCGTCTTGACGACGAGGTGCGCTTTCTCCGTTCATGGATCGAAAAGCCGCTGCACATGGGCGCGGTGATGCCGTCCAGCAAGCTGCTCGCGCGCACCATGGCGCAGTATGTCGACGTCAATTCGAAAGGACCGGTCGTCGAACTTGGTCCCGGCACCGGCGCGATCACCAACGCGCTGATCGAACATGGCGTCGATCAGAAGCGTCTCGTGCTGGTTGAGTATAATCCGGGCTTCTGCGCGCTGCTGCGCGACCGTTATCCGCACGCCAAAGTGGTGCAAGGCGACGCCTACAAACTTCGCGACTCGCTGTTGAAGGTTCTCGACGTGCCGGCCTCGGCCGTGGTCTCCGGCCTGCCGCTGGTCACAAAGCCGATGCTGACGCGGCTCAAACTGATCCGCGACGCCTTTACGGCGCTCGCGCCAGGGGCGCCCTTCGTGCAGTTCACCTATTCGGTCGCGCCGCCGATCCCGAAATCGCTGCCCGGCGTGTCCACAGAAGCTTCCGAGCGGATCTGGATGAACCTTCCGCCCGCCCGGGTCTGGGTGTATCGCAAGGGCTAAGACTGCCCGGCGCGTCTGCGCGGCGGGATTGGCCCGAACCGCGATTTATAAAATATGTCCGCGCTGAAAATCCTCGTGATCCCGGGATCGCTTCGCACAGGCTCGCACAATGCGCGGCTGGCGGCCGCCATCACGCATGAGTTGGTGCAATCCGGCGCCGAAGTGACCCGCATCTCGCTGTCGGATTTTCCGTTGCCGATCTATGACGGCGACCTGCAGGCGAAGTCCGGCGTGCCGAAGCACGCGGTCAATCTGAAGCGCATGATCGGTGCCCATCACGGCGTCCTGATCGTGACGCCGGAGTATAATTCGTCGGTGCCGGCGCTGGTGAAAAACACCATCGACTGGATCAGCCGGGTGCAGGATACGCATGAAACCCGCGGCCAGGTGTTTCGCGGCGCCGTGTTTGCGATCGCTTCCGCTTCGGGCGGGCGGCTCGGCGGCACGCGCGCGCTGGCGGCGCTGCGCCTCATTCTGTCGGCCTGTCACGCCAGCGTGGTTCCGAACCAGCTCGCATTGTCGTTCGCGGACCAGGCCTATGACGAGATGGACCGTCTGAAGCATCCTGCCGATGTCGAGGCGCTGCAAGCGCTGGTGCGGCAGCTGATCGATCATTCCCAACGCATGATGTGAGGTGACATGCAGCCTGCCAGTATCGCTCCGAAAGACCGGTTGATTGTGGCGCTCGATCTGCCCGGCGTCGCCGAGGCCGAAGCGATGGTGGCGCGGCTCGGCGACAGCGTGACGTTCTACAAGATCGGCTATCAGCTCGCCTATGCCGGCGGCCTGCCGCTGGTCCGTCAATTATCCGGTGCGGGCAAGAAAGTGTTCGTCGATCTCAAGCTGCACGATATCGGCAACACCGTTGCGCGCGGTGTCGAGAGCATCGCAAAACTCGGCGCCACCTTTCTCACCGTGCACGCCTATCCGCAGACCATGAAGGCGGCGGTGGAAGCACGTGCGGGCTCGGATCTCAAAATCCTCGCGGTCACCGTGCTGACCTCCTATGACGACGGCGATCTGCATGCCGCCGGCTATCGCCTCAACGTCTCCGATCTGGTCGAGGCGCGCGCCCAGCAGGCGCAGGTGCTCGGCGTCGACGGGCTGGTGAGTTCGCCGGAAGAGGCGGCGAGTTTGCGCAAGATCGTCGGCCACCAGATGAACCTGGTGACGCCGGGCATCCGGCCGGCGGGTTCGGCGACCGGCGACCAGAAGCGCATCATGACGCCGGCGCGCGCCATTGCCGCCGGCGCGGATTATCTGGTGGTGGGACGGCCGGTCACCGAGGCCGCCGACCCCAAAGCCGCCGCGGATGCCATTCAAACCGAAATCGCGCAGACGCTGGGCTGAGAGCAAGGCGAGAAAACAAGGCCACAGAAGGAGGAACCGAAGATGGCAAAAGGCTACTGGATCGCGCGCATCGACGTCCACAACATGGACGGCTACAAGGACTACATCGCACAGAACGGCGCGGTCTTCGCCAAGTATGGCGCCAAATTCCTGGTGCGCGGCGGCACGCATGAGGCCCGGGAAGGCACCTCGCGATCGCGCAACGTGGTGCTCGAATTCAAGGACTACGAGACTGCGCTGGCCTGCTACAATTCGCCGGAATACGCCCGCCTGGTCGCGCTCCGTAGCCCGCATTCGGAAGGCGATCTCGTCATCATCGAAGGCTATGACGGCCCGCAGCCCGCGTGAGAGTTGCCGTCATTGCGAGCGAAGCGAAGCAATCCACCTCGCCCCTCGCCATGCGGGGATAGCTGGATTGCTTCGTCGCTTCGCTCCCCTGCGCAATCGCTTCGCGTTTGTCGCAGGCAATGACGGGAAGTTGCCGTAGCAGCCCGCCCCCGCTATACCCGTAAAGAGGTGAAGCCATGGCCGACATGCGTTTGATCGTAGCTGGTGCGGGCGGCAGGATGGGCCGCGCGCTGACACGCGTCATTTCGGAGACGCCAGGTGCGGCGCTTGCCGGCGCGCTGGAGGCGCCGGGTTCGGAACTGCTGGGCAAGGATTCCGGCGTCCTCGCCGGCCTGCCCGAAAATGGCGTCAAGCTCTCGGCCGATCTCTGGGCGCTCTCGGCCAACGCCGACGGCATTCTCGATTTCACGGTTCCCGCCGCCACCATCGCCAATGTGGCGATCGCCGCCGAACGGAAGCTGGTGCACGTGGTCGGAACCACCGGGCTGTCGGAGTCCGACATGGCCGTGATCAAGAGCGTGACCTCCCGTGCCATCGTCGTGCAGTCAGGCAATATGAGCCTTGGCGTCAATCTGCTGGCGGCGCTGGTCAAGCGCGTCGCGCAATCGCTCGATACCGATTTCGATATCGAGATCCTCGAGATGCACCACAAGGCCAAGGTCGACGCACCGTCGGGCACCGCCCTGATGCTGGGCGAGGCCGCCGCCGCGGGCCGCGGCATCGACCTGCATTTGCACTCGGCGCGCGGACGCGACGGCATTACCGGCGCGCGCAAGGCCGGCGATATCGGCTTTGCGGCATTGCGCGGCGGCACCGTCACCGGCGAACACAGCGTGATCTTTGCCGGTGCGATGGAGCGCATCGAGCTGACCCACCGCGCCGAGGACCGCACGATGTTTGCGCAAGGCGCGGTCAAGGCGGCGTTGTGGGCGCAGGGCAAGACGCCCGGCCTGTATTCGATGGCCGATGTGCTGGGCCTCGGCGACTTCTGAAATTCGACGACGCGCCGAGACTCGGTAGTGTCTCAGTTTGAATTTGGGGGCCTGTAGCCCGAGACAAGTTTGATATGAATGTCTTGGGCGACTATCTGGCGGGCCCATTCAGCTTGATCTTCCTTGATCAATTTAGCGACCAACAATTCGTCCACAATCGAAGCTCCGACGTTCTCGCTCCAGAGAAGGTCCAGTTCGTTTCGTGTCACATCGTCCACGAGCGCCTCTCTTTGCTATTTCGGACGCAGCAATGATTTGCCAGTCATCTCCGGCGGTTTCGGCAATTGCATCAGGTCGAGCATTGTCGGCGCAATATCCGCCAGCCGGCCTTCCGCCAAGGTCGCGCCGCCGCCGCCCTGCAGCAGCAGGGGCACCGGGTTCGTCGTATGAGCTGTATGCGGACCGCCGGTGACGGGGTCGCGCATCATTTCGCAGTTGCCGTGATCGGCGGTCACCAGCAGCGCGCCGCCGGATCGCTCGATCGCCTCCGAGATTTTCCCGAGCGCGGTATCGACGGTTTCGACCGCCTTGATCGCAGCCGCCAGATTTCCCGAGTGGCCGACCATATCCGGGTTGGCGTAGTTCAGGACGATCAAATCGTACTTGCCTGAATCGATCGCCTCCACGGCCTTCGCGGTCAGCTCGGCAGCCGACATCTCCGGCTGCAGGTCATAGGTCGCGACCTTGGGCGATGGCACCATGATGCGGTCCTCGCCGGAAAAAGGCTCTTCCCGTCCGCCGTTGAGAAAATAAGTGACGTGCGGATATTTTTCCGTTTCGGCCATCCGCAATTGCGTCCGGTTTGCCGCTGATGTGACTTCGCCCAGGATGTTTGGAAACGCCTGCGGCGGAAATATCGTCTGCATCAGCCTGTCGAGATCAGAGCTGTATTGCGTCATGCCGACCGCGGCAGCGTACCGGACGCTGCGTCTGCGTTTGAAGCCGTCAAACGACGGATCGAGCATCGCACCAAGAATCTCGCGGACGCGATCGGCGCGAAAGTTGAAGCTCAGCACGCCATCGCCATCCTTGATGCCGGCGTAATTGCCGATCACCGACGGTACGACGAACTCGTCGGTGACATCATGCGCATAGGCATCTGACATTGCCGATTGTGCGTCGGCAAAATGCGGACCTTCGCCCTCGACGATGGCGTCATAGGCTTTGCCGACGCGTTCCCAGCGCTTGTCGCGGTCCATCGCATAATATCGCCCGACAACGGTTGCGATCGGAACCTGTGGCGGCAGCGCAGCGCTCAGCCGCTTCAAATCATCGGCCCCCGATCGCGGCGGCGTATCGCGTCCGTCCGTGAGCGCGTGTACGACTGCCGGCACGCCGTGCTCAGCGAGGATCGCGGCCAGTGCGGCGACGTGGTCCTGATGCGAGTGGACGCCGCCCGGCGACACCAGGCCGATCAGATGACAGGTGCCGCCGCTCTGCTTCAGCGCCTGGACCAGTCCGGTGAGCGCCGTCGCGGATTTGATTTCGCCTGACGTAATGGCGTCGTTGATCCGCGGCAGGTCCTGCATCACCACGCGACCCGCGCCGATGTTCAGGTGCCCGACTTCGGAATTGCCCATCTGCCCATCGGGCAGCCCGACGTCCCGTCCCGACGTCCGCAGGAAGGCGCGCGGACCCGCGTTCCACAGGCGGTCGAAGTTCGGTGTTTTGGCCTGACGAACAGCATTGTCGGCCGGATCCTCCCGCCAGCCCCAACCATCCAATATCGCTAGCATCACCGGGCGGCGTTTCTGCATCGACGGGCCTTTCGCTGTTTACCCCAGGGTGGTTGTGAGCGATCGATACGCGATCGTCAATCGACGCGCGCCGTCAGTGTTCCGGTCGGGGGCTCTGCGAGGTTGGCATATCAGCTATGGGTAATGGGAGGCCGTAGGATGGGTTGAGCTCTTCGCGAAACCCATCAATTGCGCGACAAACGTGATGGGTTTCGCAAGGGCTCAACCCATCCTACGAACTACGAACAACGATCTCAATGCAGCCCCACCTGTCCGGCTTCCCAGCCCAGCATCGCCTGCTTGCGGGTGATGCCCCAGTGATAGCCGGTGAGCGCGCCGCCTTTGCCGAGTGCGCGATGGCAGGGCACCACGAACGACACCGGGTTGCGGCCGACCGCGGCACCAACGGCGCGAGAGGCTTTCGGATTCTTGATCTTGTTGGCGATGTCGGAATAGCTGACCGCGCGGCCCATCGGGATCTTGAGCAGAGTCTCCCACACCCGCACCTCGAAGTCAGTACCGATCAGGACGACGCGCAGCGGCTGGTCCTGCCGCCACATCCTGGTGTCGAAGATGCGCTGCGCGAGGCCGGCGGTGCCGTCGCGATCCTCGAAATAGGTCGAGTTCGGCCAGCGCCGCTTCATGTCGGCGAAAGATGCCGGCTCCTCGCCGGGATCGGCGAAGGCAAGTCCGGCAAGGCCACGGCCGCTGGCGATCACGATGGCAGTGCCGAACGGGGAGGGATGGAAACCGTAACGCAGCGTCATGCCGGCGCCGCCGTTCTTCCATTCGCCCGGCGACATCGCCTCATGCGTCACGAACAGATCGTGCAGCCGGCCCGGACCCGACAGTCCCGAATCGAGGGCGGCGTCGAGCACGCTGGCCGAGTCGCGCAACAATCCCTTGGCATGATCGAGTGTCAGCGCCTGCATGAAGTCCTTGGGCGTCAGTCCGGCCCAGCGGCGGAACAGAAGGTGTAATTCGTCTGGCGTCACCGAGGCGGCATCCGCCATCGCTTCGATGGTCGGCTGCGCGCGCCAGTGTTCCGAGATGAAGGCGATGGCGCGGCGCACGGAATCATAGTCGCGCAGCGCGGCGTTCTGGGGGCCCGGCTTGGCCAGGCGCTGGTCATGTATGGCGAGTGTCATCATGGGATCAGATTTAGGGCTCATCTGACGTTCCAACCACCCGATTTCCGATACGGATTCACGTTATGGGATTGTAGGTGATGCCGCGTTTGGCGGCTTGCAGCGCGGCCAGTAAGGCTTTGGCAAAGCTTGCTTTTTCGTCCGGTCCCAAAAAATGCCCGACCGAGACGCGGCGTCCGCGCGAGACCAGATAAAGCCGCTCGATGCCGAATTCGGGGTCGCCGGTCTGGTCAAGCCGCACCCAGAGCGGATTGAGCACCCATTCCACCACATGACCGCGATGGCTGACCCGGCGCACTCGCAGCTCCGACGGCGTCACCGTGATTTCCTCCGACGCATTGGCGCTGCGGAAATTGACCCGGAACGCCCAGTAGATCACGAGCACGTCGAGCCCGAAGAATCCGAACACCGGCCAGGCGCCCATCAACAGAAACGCGACGCCCGCGACAAAGCTCACCGCACATAGGAATGCCATCAGCACCAGGAAGCCGGTGCGGTTGAGCGAACGATGCGGCGTCAGCCGCGCCGAAAACAGCTTCGGCCGGTCAACATCCCGATCAAAGTCGTTGCTTGCGGTCATCGCCGGTCAGTATACCCGGATCATGGCCAAAATCATCCGCGCTAAAGCTGCCAAAAAACCAAGCGTTCCATCCGTGCCCGGGAAAACAGCAAACAAGGCGGCAAAGGCCGCGGCCAGCAAGCCAGCCAAAGCGGCGTCCAAGCCCGCGGCGAAGAAAGCACCAAAGCCAAAACCCTGGACCTCAGCCGAGGTCCATGAGGCATTCAGCCGCTTTCGCAAGGCCAATCCGGAGCCGAAGGGCGAGCTCGAACATCTCAACCCCTACACGCTGCTGGTCGCCGTGGTGCTGTCGGCGCAAGCGACCGACGCCGGCGTCAACCGCGCGACGCGCGCGCTGTTCGCGGTGGCGGATACGCCCGAGAAGATGCTGGCGCTCGGCGAGGACACCGTGCGCGACTATATCAAGACCATCGGGCTTTTTCGCAACAAGGCCAAGAACGTCATCGCGTTGTCGGAAAAACTGATCGCCGAGTTCGGCAGCGAAGTGCCGCGCACCCGCGCCGAGATCGAGTCGCTACCCGGCGCCGGCCGCAAGACGGCTAATGTCGTGCTCAATATGGCCTTCGGCGAGCATACGATGGCAGTGGATACCCATGTGTTTCGCCTCGGCAACCGCACCGGGATGGCGCCCGGCAACAACGTGCTCGAGGTCGAACTCGGGCTGGAAAAGATAATCCCGTCCGAGTTCATGTTGCATGCCCACCACTGGCTGATCCTGCACGGCCGCTACATCTGCCTCGCCCGCAAGCCGCGCTGCGATGTGTGTCTGATCAACGATCTCTGCCGCTGGCCGGAGAAGACGGTGTGAGGTTCTAACCTCGCCCCGCTTGCGGGGAGAGGTCGGAGTGCGAAGCACTCCGGGTGAGGGGGTACAGGTCTATCGATAGACTACTCCCGGGGAGAAAGCCCCTCACCCCGACCCTCTCCCCGCAAGAGCGGGGCGAGGGAGAAGCGCGATCTCGCCTCACACCACCGGCATCCCCGTTCGCCGCCCGGGCTCGATCAACTCGGGCCGCGGGCCGCTCAGTCGCTTGTGCATGTGGACCATGAAGGCCATGCCGAACAGCGGTGTCGCCAGATTGACGATCGGGATCGAGACGAAGGCGGCGATGAACAGTCCCGCTGTGAACACGGTCGCCGCATTGTCCTTGCGCATCGCCTTGGCTTCCGCGGGCGAGCGGAAGCGCATTGCCGCGAGCTCGAAATATTCCCGGCCCAATAGCCAGGCGGTGGCGAAGAAGAAAATCAGGAAGCCGGCGCCGGCGAACAGCAAGAAGGGCAGCGCGATCAGATAGACCAGGATGGTCAGCAGCGCCGTCTTGATGCCTTCGGGGATTGCGACGCCAAGCGGCAGCGCGGAGCCGGGCTTTTCTGCCGGATAATGCTCGCGCTCGACATGGTCGGCGACGTCGTCGACGAACACGCTGGCGATCAGCGAGGTGATCGCCGGCATCAGGAAGATGCCGCCGACCACGACGCTGAGCCCGGCCGCGATCGAGACGATCCAGGCCAGGATGTTCAGCGGCGTGTGAAAGCCAGGTCCCAGTAGCCCTTCCGCCCAGACCTCGCCATATTCGGCGAACCAGCTGAGCAGCCGCTGCAATCCGATTGCCAACACCGTGATCAGCACCAGCGCCAGCCCGATCGAGCGCCACAGAATGGTGCGCATCGGCGGCGACAGGATTTGGGAAAGCGCCTTGACGGCGGCGTCCAGCATGATGGCCTCTGTTTCGCTCGAAAAACCCTCGCGAGAGGTAGAGATGCAATCGGGCTTCGGCAAGACCCGGCAGAAGACCCGGGCAGGGATCGCCGGTGACGATCCCGCCCATGCATTTGCGTCATGCAGCCGTGGCGGCACCATCAGGCAGATTATGTTTTCCCGAGAAGTCCGGAAGGCCTAGTCTGGCTGTCGAAAGACGGCGCAAGGGAGAAACCATGACCGGGACGGGACTGCCGCTGGAGGGCGTGAGGGTCGTCGAGATGACCCATATGGTGATGGGCCCGACCTGCGGCATGATCCTGGCGCAGCTCGGCGCAGAGGTGATCAAGGTCGAACCGCCCGTTGGCGACAAGACCCGCAGCCTAGGGGGCATGGGGGTCTCGTTCTTCCCGCTGTTCAACCGCGGCAAGCGCAGTGTCGTGCTCGATCTCTCCAAGGCGGAGGACCGCGAGACCATGGACCGGCTGCTCGCCAGCGCCGACGTGTTCGTGGAGAATTTTCGCGATGGTGCGCTCGAAAAGCAGGGGCTCGGCACCGAAGAGCTGCGCAGAAAACATCCGCATCTGATCGTCGCGGGCCACAAGGGCTTTTTGTCCGGTCCCTACGAGCATCGTCCGGCGCTCGATGAGGTCGTGCAGATGATGTCGGGGATCGCCGCCATGACCGGCACGCGCGACAAGCCGCAGCGGGTCGGCTCGTCTGCCAACGACATCATGGGCGGCATGTTCGGCGTGATCGCGATTTTGGCCGCGCTTTACCAGAAGCGCGGCGGCAACAAGGGTGGTGCTGATATCAGGATCGGGCTGTTCGAGAACTGTTTGTTTCTCGTCGCGCAGCACATGGTCGAGTATGAAATGACCGGCCGCAAGCCGCGCTCGATGCCGGAGCGCGAACATGCCTGGCCGATCTACGATATTTTCGACACCGCCGGTGGCGACCGCATCTTCATCGGCGTGGTCACCGAAGGTCACTGGCAGAGTTTCTGCCGCGAGTTCGGCTTGCAGGAATTTCTGGACGATCCGACCTTGCGCAACACCACGGAGCGGATCATGACGCGTGACCGGATCATTCCGCGCGTCGCAGAGGTGGTCAAAGGCTGGAACGTCACCGAGCTGTCGGCCAGGCTCGACGCGCTCAACATCTGCTTCTCGCCGATCAACCGCCCCGAGGATTTGCTGCA
Organism: Bradyrhizobium sp. JYMT SZCCT0428; assembly: GCF_018131075.1. Taxonomy (GTDB): domain Bacteria; phylum Pseudomonadota; class Alphaproteobacteria; order Rhizobiales; family Xanthobacteraceae; genus Bradyrhizobium. Next base: position 112,396 of record NZ_JAFCLS010000003.1, read on the forward strand.
GGACCCGCATGTGCTGCGCCCCGGCGGGCTCGTCAACAATTTCAACGCCGATGGCGCGCCGTTCCGCGTGCCCGCATTGCCGGTGGAATGGAACGGCGGCAATATCGGCGAAGGCCTCAAGGTGCCGGTGCTCGGCGCCGACACCGATTCCGTCAGAGCCGAACTGAACAAACAGACTTCAACCGACAACGCTGCGTGAGGCTGCCATGACCCGTCTTCAGGACGTCTATCCCGACAACAAGATCATTCTGCGCGAAGTCGGTTTGCGCGACGGGCTGCAGCTGGTGAAGAAGTTTCCGTCCACCGCCGCCAAGCAGCGCTGGATCCGCGACGAATACGCCGCCGGCGTGCGGCATTTCGAGGTCGGCTCGTTCCTGCCGGCCAAAACCTTCCCGCAATTCACCGATGTGCGCGACATCATCGCGACCATCGCGTCACTGCCGGGCGCCTATGGCATCGCGCTGACGCTGAACGAGCGCGGCGTCAACGAGGCGTTGGCATCAGGCGTGGCCGAAGTGGCCACCGTGGTCTCGGCGACCGAAGAGCACAGCCAGGCCAATGCCAACCGCAGCCGGGACTCCGCGATCGCCAACGTCAGGCGGCTCTGCGAGCTCCGCGGTGCAACCGTCCACAAACCTGTCGTGAACGCCGCAATCTCGATGGCGCTGGGCTGTTCGATTGTCGGTGCCGTCGACCCGAACGAAGTGATCAGGATCGCGGAAAAGCTGTTCGAGGCCGGCGTCGACATGGTCGCGGTCGCCGATACCGTCGGCTATGCCGGGCCGAAGCAGGTCGGGGAATTGACGGCGGCCGTGGTGAAGATCGCGGGACCAAAGCCGGTCTGCATTCATCTGCACGACACCCGCGGCATGGGCATCGCCAACGCCTCCGCTGCGCTCGATGCCGGTGCGCGGGTGCTGGACGGATCGCTGGGCGGCCTCGGCGGCTGCCCGTTCGCGCCGGGCGCGACCGGTAACGTCGTGTTCGAGGATCTCGTGTTCCTGTGCGAGAGCAAGGGTTTTGCGACCGGCATCGATATCGAAAAACTGGTCGCGGTGCGCTCTATCCTGAAATCGGAAATGCCGGACGAGCAGCTTTATGGCGGCATGGCGCGAGCCGGATTGCCGTGCGGGACGGCGAAGGCGGCGTGACTCTTCTCCCTCGCCCCGCTCTTGCGGGGAGAGGGTCGGGGTGAGGGGCTCTATCCGCGCGAGCGGGGTTTGTTGATAGACCGGTACCCCCTCACCCGGATTGCTTCGCAATCCGACCTCTCCCCGCAAGCGGGGCGAGGTGACCCTTCATCTGTGTTTATGCCCACCCTTGCGCGGCTTCTTGTCCGCGGCTGTGGTCGGGATCATCACCACGCGGCCGTAGCGCACGCCGCGCTCGGCGATGATGTGGTCGGCGAAATGCCTGACCTCGCCGGAGGCGCCCTTCAGCGCCGTGACCTCCATGCAGCTGTCGTCGTCCAGATGGACGTGCAGCGTCGCCAGCGACAGATCGTGATGGCCGTGGAAATTCTGCACCAGTCGTTTCGACAGGTCGCGCGCGGCGTGGTCGTAGACATAGACCAGCGCGGCGACGCATTGCCCTGACGGCGCGGCGTCCTCGGCGCTTTGCTGCAGGCCTGATCGGGCGAGGTCGCGGATGATCTCGGAGCGGTTCTGGTAGCCGCGCGCCTCGGCTGCGGCGTCGATCTCGGCGAGCAGATCGTCTTCGATCGTGATGGTGATCCGTTGCATCTGGGATTCCGTGCTTTCGGCAGTATGATATTTTGATTGTATCGTCATACCGGGCTTGCTAGCTTGGCGAGCCGGGTTAGTCGAACTGGTGCGGTCGCGCCGATTGTAGCAGTTATCATGCGGGGGCATGGGCGTTGCGTGTTGTTTCCTGGCGGTTATTTTCCGCCGCCGCATTGTTTGTCCCCTTCGCGCCTCCGGTGAATGCGCAGACCGTTGCCGCGGCCAGTCAGCTTCCGCCCGTTACGGTGACGCAGCCCGAAGCGGCGCCGGCGAAACGAACAAAGCCGTCACCGCGCCGTGCGGCACGTGGCGCATCTGCTGTTCAAACGAACCAGCCGGCCATTGCGGGCACCAGCGGCGCAGCGCCTGGTACTTCATCCGATGGCGCTGCTGCCTTGCAGCCCACCGCCGCCAGCGCCGTGCGCATCAGCGGCGCGGAAGTGAATGCCGTTCCCTTCCTGAGGCCCGGTGAGGCGCTGGAGGCCGTGCCCGGACTGATCGTCACCCAGCATTCCGGAGAGGGCAAAGCCAACCAGTATTTTCTGCGCGGCTTCAACCTCGACCACGGAACTGATTTGTCCATCAAGGTAGACGGCATGCCAGTCAACATGCCGACGCATGGCCACGGACAGGGCTACGCCGATATCAACTTTCTGATCCCCGAGCTGATCCAGTCGCTGAATGTCCGCAAGGGTCCGTATTTTTCCGATGTGGGCGACTTCAGCTCGGCGGGTTCGGTCGAAATCGACTACCTCACCAGGCTGCCGAAAAACCTGGCCGAGCTCACGGTTGGCAGTTTCGGATATCGGCGCGGGGTGGCCGCCGGTTCAGTCGCGGTCGGTGCGGGTACGCTTCTTTCCGCCATCGAAGGCGTGAAGTACAACGGTCCATGGGACGTGCCTGATGATGTGCGCAAGATCAACGGCGTCATGCGCTACAGCCAAGGTACCGTGACCGACGGATTGACGCTGACGGCCATGGCCTATTCCAACGCCTGGAATTCGACCGACCAGGTGGCGCAGCGCGCCATCGACCAGGGCGTGATCGGCCGCTTCGGCACGCTCGATCCGACCGACGGCGGTGTGGCGAGCCGCTTCAGCCTGTCCGGCAATTTTGCGCATTCGAGCGAATACGGGCAGACCAAGATCAACACCTATGTCGTCCGATCCAACTTGCAGCTCTACAACAATTTCACCTATTTCCTCGACGACCCCGTCAATGGCGACCAGTTCAACCAGCTCGACAGCCGTACCCTCGGCGGCTTCGATGCACGGCACGCCTTCGATTGGCGCCTCGGCGGACTTGAGACGCAAACACGCGTAGGCCTGCAAAGCCGTTATGACGATATCCATGTCGGCCTGTTCAAGACGCAGCAGCGAGGCTGGCTTTCGACCGTGCGCGAGGACCGCGTCAGGGAAGGCAATGTCGGCGTCTGGATGGACAGCACCACGCGCTGGACAGACTGGCTGCGGACCACTGTCGGCATTCGCGAGGATGTCTTTGCCGGCAGCGTTCGGAGCGACACGCCTGAAAACTCCGGCAATGCGCAGGCTTCGATTGCGAGCCCGAAGGCCGGCATCGTGCTTGGACCCTGGTACAAGACGGAGTTTTTCGGCAATGCCGGCTATGGCCTGCACAGCAACGACATCCGTGGCGCGACGATCACGGTCGATCCGATCGACAAGGTAACGCCGCAGGATCGCGTGCCGCTGCTGGTGCGGTCGAAAGGCGCCGAGATCGGAATCCGCACCAAGGCGGTTGAAGGCCTTACAAGTTCGGTCGCGGTCTTCATGCTCGACTTCGATTCCGAACTGCTGTTCGTCGGCGATGCCGGCACCACGGAGGCCAGCAGGCCAAGCCGCCGGGTCGGCGTGGAGTGGACCAACAAGTACAAGCCAGTGCCGTGGCTGACGTTCGATCTGGATGTGGCGTATACGCGCGCCCGCTTTACCGATTTCGATGTCGCGGGCGATCGGATCCCCGGCGCGCCGGCCTGGATTGCGAGTGGCGCGATCACCTTAGGCAATGAAACCGGCTGGTTCGGCGCGCTGAAGGGACGCTATTTCGGTCCGCGTCCGCTGATCGAGGACGACAGTGTGCGTTCGCTGTCATCGCTGATCTTCAATGCGCGGGCCGGCTACAGATTCGACAGCGGCATACGCCTGCAGCTCGACGTGCTCAATCTGTTCAACGCGAAGACCAACCAGATCGAGTATTATTATCTGTCGCGGTTGCCGGGCGAGCCGATCGACGGCGTTGCCGATCGCCACGTGCATCCGGCAGAGCCACTCGCGGTGCGGCTGACGCTGGCGGGAAGATTCTAGAACTTACGCCGCCTCAATAACCCTTCTGGGCGGACGGGCGCGGCGCTCCGGCGGGCGGACCGCGACGTACTCCACGGCGAGGAAATGCTCCGACACGGTCACGCGCTCGACCATGGTCGTTTGCGCGGTGACCTCGGTCGGTACCGCGACCTCGATCACTTCTTCAGACGAAACCGGAAGCGGCGCCGCTTCGTCAACCGCTTCAGGAACAAGCGACGGCGACTCGACTTCTGGAAACACACCGAATTCGCCCGCTACCTCCTGGAGCGGCTTCTGCTTGTCGGCCCAATGCAAGGCCAGATAGTCGAAGCCGTGCACGATGGTGGGTTTGACGACTTCGAAATAGGGCGAGATATCGAAATCGCGCGGCATGTAGAGCGACGAATCGCGAATGTGGAGAATCTCGCGCCGGGCCTTTCGCGAGGCGGCGCGCGTGATCTTGGGCAGGATCGGATAGCGCACGGCGTCGAACGCCTGCGCGATCAGCGCCGAGCAGATGATCTTGGTGGGATCGCCGGAGCCGAACGCGATCATGCGCCGCCGCCAGCGCTGCGGCACCGGCATCGGGAATAGATATCGCGCCAGGTCGACGATGTTCTTGGTGTCGTAGCCGAAGCCGATCCGGTTGATGGCGTAGCGGCACACCGTGATGCGGTCCTCATAGGACAGTCCGACCGGACGGCAGAGGCGGGTGTGATAGGGAAAATATTTCGACAGCGGCGCCGAGGTCACGCCTTCGCCGATATTGGCCTCGATCAGGACGTGAGGTTCGCCGTCCGGTTCCGTCGCGCCGTCGATCGGGCCGACATAGAGCGCGGCGTGCGACCAGGTCGATTGCGTGAGGTATTTGATAATGCCGGAAATGCGGTTGTTGCCCTCGACCAGCAGCACGTCGCCGGGCTCGATGACGCCGCGCAGATGCTCGGGATCACTGGGCGTGAACGGTTCATAGCCCGGGACTTCCTTCTGCAGGTAGCCCGCAATCAACTGGCCAATCGTATCGAGCATTACGCCCATGAAATCCCCCCGCGGTTCTTTGACCGCTTTTATGTTCCATTAGCATGGTCGCAAGCCGTTTCAATTTAGTTCATGCGTGAAGCGGGTCAATCATGATTGATTTACCATGAGTGTTGCTGCGCACGGTGAGATGCGGCACAGTTCGCTAGCTGTTCTCTTTGCTTCAAGGCCCCGGAAACCATGACATGACAATGACTCGCCGCGATTTCCTCTCGGCGTCCGCTGGCCTGGCGGTGATGCCGGTTTTCGGTGGGCGGGCGGGGGCCGCGCCGCTGCCGCGCGAGGCTGACATTGTCGTGATCGGCGCCGGCGCCGCCGGCATTGCTGCGGCGCGGCGGATCATGGCGGCGAACCGCAAGGTGATCGTGGTGGAAGCGGCGGGGCAGATCGGCGGCCGCTGCCAGACCGATACCACCACCTTCGAGGTGCCGTTCGATCGCGGCGCGCGCTGGATGCACAATCCCGAAACCAACCCGATGATCAAGCTCGCGCGATCCGCCGGGCTCGAGATCATCACCGCGCCGTCGGGCCAGAAAATCCGCATCGGCCGCCGCAACGCCCGCGCCGGCGAGACCGAGGAGTTTCTTGCAGCTTTGGTGCGCGCCAACCGCGCCATCGACGAGGCCTCGCGCCGGGCCGACGTCTCCTGCGCCTCGGCGCTGCCGAAAGACCTCGGTGACTGGGCGGGCACCGCCGAATTCGTGCTCGGCGCCAATTTCGCCGGTAAGGATCTGAAGGACCTTTCCGTCGTCGACAAGGTCCGCGCGCTGGATCGCAACACCGCGATCGCCTGCCGCCAGGGGCTGGGGACGCTGATTGCGAAACTCGGCGAGCAGGTGCCGTTGGCGCTGTCGACACCCGCGAACCGGATTTCCTGGGGCAGCCGGGACGTTGCGGTGGAAACGCCTTCGGGCAAGATTGTCGCGCGCGCCGCCGTCGTGACGGTTTCGAGCAACGTGCTGGCGGCGGGCAACATCAAATTCACGCCCGACATTCCCAAACGCACGCTGGATGCCGCTGCCAAACTGAGCCTCGGCAGCTATGACCGCATCGCCCTGCAAATGCCGGGCAATCCGCTGGGACTCGCCCGCGACGACATCATCATCGAGCAGAGCAATTCGACGCGCACCGCGTTGCTGTACGCCAATATGGGGTCGTCATCGCTGTGTTCGATCGACGTCGCCGGCTCGTTCGGCCGCGATCTCTCCGCGCAGGGCGAAAAGGCCATGATCGCCTTTGCGGTGGAGTGGTTGACCAAGCTGTACGGCAGCGAGGTTGCGGCGGCGGTGAAGAAATCGAGCGCGACGCGCTGGAACGCCGCGCCGTTCGCGCTCGGTGCGATGTCCGCAGCCGGGCCGGGCGCGCAGGCCTCGCGAAAGGTTCTGACCGAGCCGTTCGGCTGCATGTATCTCGCCGGCGAAGCCACGCATGAGACGCTGTGGGGCACGATCGACGGTGCCTGGGAAAGCGGCGAACGCGCCGCCGAAGCGGCGTTGCGCAGGATCGGCGCGTTGAAAGATCCCGAACCCGCAGCGCCGCCACCGAAGCAGCGTCAGCGCGCACCGCAGCCGAAGGCGTCAATGCCATCCTCGCAGTTCAACTGATGCTGCGACCGAAGGCGCTGATCTCGTGGTCGAGCGGCAAGGACAGCGCCTTTGCGCTGCACGAAGTGCGGCGCGCAGGCGAATTCGATGTCGTGGGCGCGCTGACCACGGTGACGGAGACCTTTTCTCGCGTTTCGATCCACGGCGTGCGGCAGGAGATCCTGCAGGCGCAATGCGAAGCCGCGGGCCTGCCGCAACGGATCGTGCCGATCCCCTATCCCTGCCCGAACGAGATCTATGAGGCCCGCATGGGCGAGGCGGTCGCGCAGGCGGTCGCTGACGGCGTCACGCACATGATTTTCGGCGATCTGTACTTGCGGGATATCCGCGCCTATCGCGAAGCGAAACTCGCAGGCACTGGCATCACGCCGATCTTTCCGCTCTGGGACCGGCCGACGCCCGAACTGGCGCTGGCTATGATGGCGAGCGGGCTGGAAGCCTACCTTGCAACCGTCGATATGAAGAAGCTTTCGGCGGAATTCGCGGGCCGCAAATTCGATGCGAAGCTGCTCGCTGACTTGCCCGACAGCGTCGATCCCTGCGGCGAGAACGGCGAATTTCACACCTGCGTGGTAGCGGGGCCGATGTTTTCGCATCGACTTTCCGTCAGCACCGGTGAGCGCGTCGAGCGCGATGGCTACGCCTACTGCGATCTGGTGATCCAGGCCGCGAATTCATAAATTCGGTTCTGCAAAGGGCACTCTCGCTTCACAAGTTGGCAAACTCGATCGACGACGCCGTGCCCATGATCTATTAGTTAGCCGTATGGCGAACTGTTATTGACACAGGTTTGTGTCTCCACTATAGTTAGCTTTATGGCTAACCAATCAATGCAACTCGACCACGTTTTCGGGGCCCTGTCCGACGCGACCCGTCGTGCGATCGTCATGCGACTATGTGACGGCGAGGCATCCGTCGGAGAGCTGGCGAAGCCGTTCGAGATGGCGCTGCCGAGCCTGATGAAACACATCCGCATTCTAGAGAGCAGCGGCCTCGTTGCGTCCGAGAAGACCGGTCGCGTCAGGATGTGCTCATTGCAGACGGAAGCTCTCGCAACCGTCGAAGGTTGGTTGGCGGTCCAAAGAGAGATCTGGGAGCAACGACTGGATCGACTGGAAACGTACGTTGAGAAACTGAAGAAAAGGGAGAAGTCCAATGCCCGCAAGCGCAGGTCAAAATGAAACGCCGCTGTCCACCTGGGCGCTCGATCGAGAGATCGTCCTTTCGCGCGTGATCAACGCGCCACGAGAACTGGTTTTCTCCGCCTGGACCGATCCACGTCATCTCCCCCAATGGTTCGGTCCGGCCGGTTTCAGGGTCGAGACAAAGTCAATGGATATCCGCGTCAACGGCGAATGGCGGTTCGATATGATCGCGCCCGACGGCAAGCGATACACGAACCGGATGCAATTCCGGCGCATCGAGAGACCGAACCTGATCGAGATCGATCATGGCGCCGACAAAGACAACGATCCCGGCATATTCCGCACCACCCTCACGTTCGATGAGCAGAGCGACGGCAAGACCGTCATCACCTTGCGGCAGTTGCATCCGACGAAGGCTCAGCGTGATGCCGGGATCGGCTTCGGCGCGGTCGAATTCGGTTATCAGACCCTCGATAAACTGGCGCAGCACGTCGAACGCAGTAACGCTGCTTAACAAGCCCCGCCATCTCCACTATCCCCACCCACGCCCTAGCGCAGCACGCCATCCAGCGCGGGCAGGCCGGCAATGACGGCCATCGCGATCAGTGCGTAGCAGATCGCGCGGAACAATGACTCGCTGGCTCGGCCGAACAAGGAGGCGCCGAGCCAGACGCCGATGCCGTAGACGGGCCCGACCACCAGTGAGAACTTGATCGCATCCATCGTGATCAGCCCGGTCAGGCTGTAGCTGACCACCGAGAAGAAATCGGACGCACCGAAGAACAGCAGGATGTTCGCCCGTGCAATGTTGGACGCGATCGGCCGGCCGAGCCAATAGCCGACGATCGGCGGCCCGCCGGTCTGCGCCAGCCCGCTGCAAAAGCCGGATACGCCGCCGATGCCGACGGAAATCGCGGCGTGGTCCTTGCCCCGGTAGCGCCAGCCGGAAAGCAGCAGCAAGAGCAGCGCAAGCACGAAGGCGGAAATGATCCAGCGTGTGGTGACCGGCTCGAGCCGGCTCAGGAAATAGGTGCCGATGGGAACGCCGATCAGGGCGCCGAACACCATCACCGCGGTCGCCTTGCGGTCGGCCTGTTTCCACGCGTTCGGGACCAGAGGTGCGGCCGCGATGAAATCGATGATCAGCAGCAGCGCCGCGACCAGCTGCGGCGCCGCCATGCTGCTCGCCAGCGGCATGAAGATCAGCGCGGAGCCGAAACCGGAAAACCCGCGCGCCAAGCCGGACACGAAAGCAATCGCGCAGATCGCGATCGCGGCGGTGAGGCTGACGCTGGCGGGGATGAGGCCTTCGAGGCTCATGTTCTGTTTCTAGAACGTATTTTTGGGCGTGATGTCCGAACCGCTCACGCCGTTCGGTATCATGCGCGTAACGTGCCGCCGGTCTTCTTGGTCACCTCGGCCACGATTTTCGCCGCCACCGCGTCGATCTCCTGATCGGTGAGCGTCTTTTCGCGCGGCTGGATGGTCACGGCAATCGCGACCGACTTCTTGCTCTCGTCGATGCCCTTGCCCTCGTAGACGTCGAACACGGTCACGCCCGTGATCAGCTTCTTGTCGATACCCTGCGCGGCGCGCACGATATCGCCCGCCTTGACGGCGCGATCGACGATGAAGGCAAAATCGCGCGACACCGGCTGGAACGCGGAAAGTTCAAGCACCGGCTTGGCGCGGGTCGGCTTGTGCTTGGCGTCGGGAACGCGGTCGAGGATCACTTCGAACGCGATCAGTGGGCCGTCGGCGCCGAGCGCCTCCAGCGTGCGCGGATGCAATTCGCCGAAATAACCGAGCACATTTTGCGGGCCGATCTGGATGGTGCCGGAACGTCCCGGATGCAGCCAGCTTGCGCCGCCCGGTACGATCTGCAGCGCCTGCATCGGCGCGCCCGCGGCCGCGAGCACCGCAAACGCGTCGGCTTTGGCGTCGAGCGCATCGACCTCCGCCGAGCCGGACCAGTGCCGTCCCATGCCCTTCGCCGAGGCAAAGCCGTGGCGCACGCCCGAGGCCGCGACCAGCTGGTCCTCCGGCTTGTCACCCTTGAAGACCTGGCCGACCTCGAACAGCGCGACATCGGACGAGCCGCGATTGGCATTGGCCTGCGCCGCGGCGATCAGGCCGGGCAACAGGCTCGGCCGCATGTCGGAGAGGTCGGACGCAATCGGATTGGCGAGCGCGAGCTCGGCCTGTCCACCGCCGAACAATTCGGCCGCCGGCTTTGCAATGAACGACCACGTCACGGCCTCGACCATGCCGCGGGCGGCCAGCGCGCGCTTGGCGCGGCGGGTGCGCAGCTGGATCGTGGTGAGCACCGGCTTGCGCGGTGCGTCACCGCGCTCGAACGGCGTCATCGGCACCTTGTCGACGCCGACGATGCGCACGATCTCCTCGACGATATCGGCTTTGCCTCCGATATCCGTACGCCAGGAGGGCACCGCGATCTTCACGGTCGGACCGCTGCCGGCCACCATGAAGCCGAGATGGCTGAGGATGCGCTTCATCTCGACCAGCGGCACTTCGATGGCGGCGAGGCGCTTGACCTCGCTCAGCGGGAAGTCGATCACGCGATCTTCGCCGAAGGGGTTGCCGACGACGACGTTCTCCGACGGCGTGCCGCCGCAGAGCTCCATCACCATTTTGGTCGCGAGCTCGAGCCCGGGCACCATGAACGCCGGATCGACGCCGCGCTCGAAGCGATAGCGCGCATCCGAATTGACGCCGAGCTTGCGTCCGGTCTGCGCGATGTTGATCTCGTTCCAGATCGCGGATTCGATCAGCACGTCGGTGGTGTTCTCGTCGCAGCCGGAGGCTTCGCCGCCCATGATGCCGGCCAGTGACTCCACGCCATGCTCGTCCGCGATCACGCAGATACCGGGATCGAGCGCATAGGTGCGGCCGTCGAGCGCTAGCAGGCTCTCGCCGTCGCGCGCGCGGCGCACGGTGAGATTACCCGTCACCTTTTTGGCGTCGAACACATGCAGCGGCCGGGCGCGGTCGTAGGTCATGAAGTTGGTGATATCGACCAGCGCGTTGATCGGACGCAGTCCGATCGAGGTCAGCCGCTTCTGCAGCCATTCCGGCGACGGGCCGTTCTTGACGCCGCGCACCAGCCGCAACGCGAAGCCCGGGCACAGCGTGGCGTCTTCCACCGTCACCGTCACCGGGCAGGGGAATTCACCCTTGATCGGGCGGATACCGGGATCCCTAAACTTGCCCATGTCGGCAGCGGAAAGGTCGCGGGCGATGCCGTGCACACCGGTGCAATCCTGCCGGTTCGGCGTCAGGTTGATCTCGATCACGGGATCGCCGAGCCCGGCCCATTGCGCGTAGGGCGCACCGATGGGCGCATCGGCCGGCAGCTCCATGATGCCGTCATGGTCCTCGGAAATCTGCAGCTCGGCCGCCGAGCACAGCATGCCGCGGCTCTCGACACCTCTGATGGTGCCGACGCCGAGCGTGATGTTCTTGCCGGGAATGAACGTGCCGGGAGGCGAGAACACGCTGATCAGGCCGGCGCGCGCGTTCGGCGCGCCGCAAACCACCTGCACCGGTGCGCCCAAGCCTTGTTCGTTTTTTGCGCCGGTATCGACCATGCAGACGCGCAGGCGATCCGCATTCGGATGCTGTTCGGCGGAAATCACCCGCGCAATCGAGAACGGCGCCAGCGCCTTGGCCTTGTCCTCGATCTGCTCGACCTCAAGCCCGATCATGGTGAGCTTGTCGGCGAGCTTTTCCAGCGGCTCGTCGGTGTCGAGATGTTCCTTCAGCCAGGAGAGCGTGAATTTCATGACGGTTGCTTTTCTTGCTCCCTCTCCCGCCTGCGGGTCGAGACGAGCGGAGCTCGCTCTTTGAGGGTTAGGGTGGGGGCTCTCTCCGCGACGGCGGCGGCAATTGTTTCAAGGACGCCTGCGCGATTCGTCATCACGTCATGATTGCTGAAGCGAAGCACCTGGAAGCCTCGGGCTTCAATCACGGACGATCGAACGGCATCAACCTGCTCGGCTTGATCTGAAAAATGCTGCCCGCCATCGAGCTCGACCACCAGCTTTGCTGTATGACAGGCGAAGTCGGCGATGTAGTTCTTGATCGGCACTTGGCGCCGGAAGCCTATGCCGTTCAGCTTGTGATCGCGGAGTTCAGACCAGAGCATGCGTTCAGCATCGGTGGAATTCTTTCGGAGTTCGCGCGCGCTCACGTGCTCAATCCCCCCGCCAGCGTCGGGATGTCGAGGGGCTTGAAGCCGTAATGGTTGAGCCAGCGCACGTCGCTGTCGAACAGCTGCCTGAGATCGGACATGCCATACTTGAGCATCGCGATGCGATCGATGCCCATGCCCCAGGCAAAGCCCTGATAGACGTCGGGATCGATGCCGCAGGCGCGCAGCACGTTCGGATGCACCATGCCGCAGCCGAGAATCTCCAGCCAGTCCTCACCTTCGCCGAAGCGGATTTCACCCTTGTCGCGCCGGCACTGGATGTCGACCTCGAGTGAGGGCTCCGTGAACGGGAAGAACGACGGGCGGAACCGCATGTTGATGTGGTCGACCTCAAAGAACGCCTTGCAGAACTCATGCAGGATCCATTTGAGGTGGCCGAGATGCGAGCCCTTGTCGATGACGAGGCCTTCGACCTGGTGGAACTGCGGCGTATGCGTCGCGTCGGAATCGATGCGATAAGTGCGGCCCGGGCAGACCACGCGGATCGGCGGCTTCTGGTTCAGCATGGTGCGCACCTGCACCGGTGAGGTGTGGGTACGGAGCAGCATGCGCGAATTGTCCTGCTTCGGGTTGAAGAAGAACGTGTCGTGCATCTCCCGCGCCGGATGGCCCTCGGGGAAATTCAGCTTTGTAAAATTGTAGTCGTCGGTCTCGATATCGGGACCTTCGGCGATCGCAAATCCCATGTCGGCGAAGATCGATGTCAGCTCATCCATCACCTGGCTCAGCGGATGGATGCGGCCCTGCTCGGCCACCGCGTCGCGCAGCGGCAGTGTGACGTCGATGGTCTCGGAAGCGAGGCGGGCGTCGAGGGCGGCCGATTTCAGAATATCGCGGCGCGCTGTCAGCGCCTGCGTGACCTTGTCCTTGGCGACGTTGATCGCGGCGCCCTGGGTCTTGCGCTCGTCCGGCGACATCTTGCCGAGCGTTGCCAGCAGCGCCGAGATCGATCCCTTCTTGCCGAGCGCGGCAACGCGCACCGCTTCGAGCGCGGTTTCATCGGCGGCGGCGGCAATATCGGTGAGGATGGTCTGTTCGAGTGTGGTGAGGTCGGACACGGTCAAATCTCTTTCGCAAAAGGCCGCCGGTTGTCGCCGCTCCCGGGCTAAAACGTCAAGCAAAAAGCCCGTAACTGGATCAGGCGGCTTTTGAACCCTTGATCCCGCGCGCTCTACTCAAGGTGAGTTCGAGAAGGAATACACGATGCGTTTTGGACCTGGGGTGGCCGTCCTGGCCCTCGTTCTGTCGTTTGCCGCACCTGCCGCCGCCGAAGATTGTCCGGCGACGTCGAGGGACGACGTCTTGACCGCGATGAAGGCGGCGAGCTGCAACCGTGCCATGCAAATCGCCTCGGCCTGCTCAGGCGGGGCCACCGGCGACGTTGGGCTCACCGACGCCGTTGAAGAAAAATGCGAGGGCGACTTCCTCGCCCGCCTCAAGCGGGCGCAGAAAAAGGCCTATCAGCGCGAAAAGGATGCCTGCGACCGCAAGTACAGCGGCGAGGAGGGCACCATGTACATTTCGTTCGCGGCGTTCTGCCGGGCGAAGGTCGCCCAGCGTTACTCGCAGCGGGCGCTGAAAGCAGCTAACCCTGCGCGGGCCCGCTGACGCCTCAAGTCGGGTGCCGTTTCAGGTACCTTGGAACCTCAGGCTGCGAGCGCAGCCTTGGCCTTTTCAGCGATCGCCTGGAACGCCGCCGGCTCGGTGATGGCGAGATCCGACAGCACCTTGCGGTCCACCGTGATGCCCGACTTCGAGAGGCCGTTGATAAAGACGCTGTAGGTCATGCCGAACGGGCGAACCGCGGCATTGATGCGCTGGATCCAGAGCGCGCGGAACGTGCGCTTCTTGCGCTTGCGGTCACGGAAGGCATATTGCCCGGCCTTTTCGACCGCGGCCTTGGCGGCGCGGATGGTGTTCTTGCGGCGGCCGGAAAAGCCCTTGGCGGCCTTGTAGACTTTCTTGTGCTTGGCGTGAGAGGTCACACCGCGTTTGACGCGAGACATGACTGCTATCCTTAAAATCTGAAATCAGGTGACGGATCGCCGCGCGCGCGCGGCCGGCTAAATCGGAAATGCGAGCGCGATCAGGCGTTCGGCAAGAAGTACTTCTTGACGTTGTCGCCGTCGGTCTTGAACAGCACGCGCGTGCCGCGGAGCTGACGAATCTGCTTCTTCGTCCGCTTGATCATGCCGTGGCGCTTGCCGCGCTGGGCGTGCATCACTTTGCCGGTGGCAGTCACCTTGAAGCGCTTTTTAGCGCCTGATTTGGTCTTCAGCTTGGGCATTTGGCTCTCCTATGGCCACAGGAAAACGCGCCCCGAGGGGCGCTTCTGCGGCTTAAAATGCTCGTTAGAGCGTTGAAAGTGCTCAGGTTTTTTCGAAAACGAAACCACCCGCACGGGGTCATCGACACGGCAGCCCTTAATCAGCCGGGCGATGAAGGCTGGGCTTATGACAGACCAGACGCATGTTTGCAACGTTGAACCGGTAAACCCTGTGCTGTGACGTAGTCGTTGATGTGATCCCAGTCCCAGCCGAAACAGGACCAAAATGACCAGATTTCATCGTTCCATTTCCCGCTTCGCCACCTTTTCCCACTTTTCGACCCTGCGCTGGCTCCCCGTGTTCGCGGCGCTTGCCGTGACCGCGGTGCCCTCCACCGCTGACGCGGCCAGAGCCTCAGGCGCCTACAACGGCACCTGGAACGTGGTGTTCGCCACCACCCGGGGCAATTGCAGCTCCGGCTACAGCGTCCCGTTCCAGGTGATGGGAACCCGGGTGTCATCGGCCGGCGGGGGCAGGGTCTCCGGCTCCGTCAGCCGTGGCGGCGCGGTTGCCGTCAACGTGTCGGTTGGCGCATCCAAGGCCAGCGGCGGCGGCCGGCTCGCCGGCACCAGCGGTGCCGGCTCATGGAGCGGCATCATCACCGGTGATCGCTGCAGCGGTACCTGGCAGGCCACACGCAGCTGACTTTGCCGTATCCGCCGAATTGGCTGTAGCTTGACGACACGCGCGAAAGACGCGGCTCGATCAAGGGACGTCTGATGCTGGGAGTAGGAATTCTGGGCGCCGGGTTTTTCGGCGCCTTTCATGCGCGCGCGATTGCGGCCGTTCCGGATGTCAGCATCGCCGCGGTGTGCGCGGAAGAACTGGCGCTCGCCGAAGCTTTCGCCGCCGAACATGGCGGCAGGCCATATGGCGATTGGCGCGCAATGCTGGCCGACAATTCGGTCGACGCCGTCGCGATCACGGCCCCGCATCATTTGCATTGCGAGCTGGCGGTGGCCGCGCTGCAGGCCGGCAAGCACGTGTTGCTGGAAAAGCCGATGGCGCTGTCGGTCGCCGAATGCAGCCGCATCATTGCTTCAGCCGAAACCGGCCGGCGCAAACTGATGGTCGGGCAGATCATGCATTTCGTCTGGCCCTGCCTCGTGGCGCGCGAGATCCTCGATCGCGGTGAGCTCGGCAAGCCCGTGATGGGGTCGAGCTCGCTGCAGAAGATCTGGATGGAGCCGAACCGCCGCGGCTGGCACCTCGATCCCTTAACCGGCGGCGGCATGCTGATGACGGCCGGGATCCACGCACTGGATCAGCTGGTCTGGCTGATGAACGGCCGGGTCGGGTCGGTTTCGGCCGCGGTCAGCACGTCGTTTCACGATCAGAAAGCCGATGACAGCGCCATGATGCTGCTGCGCTTTGCCGACGGCCGGTTTGGGCAGGTGGCCAGCATCGGCTTCCGGGACGGCGCGGGAACCTTCGATATAGACCTCGTCTGCGAGCGAGGAACGCTGCGGATCGACTTCGATCGCGGGGTTGCCATCGGACAGAATGGAAAGTGGACGGACGTTCCGAACTCCCATGATCCGGCGTGGATGCAGAACGCCGTCGTCAGGGAATGGCAGGCGTTGGCGGCGGCGATCGTCAATGACACGGATGTGCCTGTTACCGGCGACTACGGGCGGCACATCATTGCGTGCATCGATGCCGCCATGATTTCGGGCCGCGAACGCCGGGACGTCGAGGTCTCGGCGTGACGCCAAATGAAAACGCCCCCGGATCAATTCCGAGGGCGTGTTCCGGTATGAAATAGACGCGTCTCGCTGGTTAGCGCGGCGCCAGTACCATCACGACCTGGCGGCCTTCGAATCGCGCGTCCTGCTCCACCTTGGCGAACTCGGCGACGTCGGCCTTGACCTTGTCCAGCAGCTTGGTGCCGATCTCCTGGTGGGCCATTTCGCGGCCGCGGTAGCGCAGGGTGATCTTGACCTTGTCGCCTTCCTCGAAGAACCGCTGCATCGCGCGCATCTTCACGTCGTAATCGTGATCGTCGATCATCGGCCGCAGCTTGATCTCCTTGATCTCGACGACCTTCTGCTTCTTGCGGGCTTCAGCGGCTTTTTTCTGCGCGGAATATTTGAACTTCCCGTAGTCCATAATTTTGCAAACGGGAGGATTATTGTTCGGCGAAATCTCGACAAGATCCATGCCCGCTTCAACGGCCATCTTGACGGCTACCACGGTCTCGACTGTTCCGTGGTTGGTGCCGTTCTGATCGATCAGCTGGATCTGCGCGTTGCGGATTTCATCATTGGTGCGCGGCCCGTCTTTGGCTGCAGCGGGCGGGGCTCTGTTAGGACGGCGAATGGGTAATTCTCCAATGCTGTGAAGGAAGGCTATATTTTGAAGCAATACGCGGCGCTGGGCAAGCGAACTCGCTGTCTGCGCTCGAAAACCGTCAAATGCGAGGCATTTTGGTCACGCCCGGCAAATATAGCGCAACGGCACGTTCCGCAAGGACAGCCCCGAGATTTGCCTGTGCGCTTGCCGGCGTTGACCGGTGGTTGACCCAAGAGGTGGGCTCGCCGACAAAGCAGCGGGCAAGAGTAGCGAATCCATGACCAATCCAGCGGTAAACGATCAGGAACCGGCCTTCATTGAGGTGGGTAGCGGCGATGGCGAGCGCAAAATCGCGGTGCGGGCGCGGGCCGGAGGTACTCCCGGCCTGATCTGGCTGGGTGGTTTCAACTCCGACATGAAGGGCACCAAGGCGCTGTCGCTGGATGCCTGGGCCGCCGAACAGGGCCGCGCCTGCGTCCGGTTCGACTATTCCGGCCATGGCGAATCCGGCGGCGCCTTCATCGACGGCACCATCGGGCGCTGGCTGGAGGAGAGCGTTGCCGTGTTCGCGCGGTTTTGTCGAGGCCCCCAGGTCGTGATCGGCTCGTCGATGGGGGGCTGGATGGCGCTGCTGCTGGCGCGCGAGATCGCAAAGCGGGAAGCGAGCCAGGCGGCATCGCAAGCGAGCCGGCCGAGCTTGGCGGGACTGGTGCTGATCGCACCGGCGCCCGACTTCACCGAGCAGTTGATGTGGAACCAGTTTACGCCCGAAATTCAGCAGGAGATCCAGACCAAGGGTGTCTGGATGCGGCCGTCGCAATATGGCGACGGCGCGCCCTACCCGATCACGCGCGCGCTGATCGAGGACGGCCGCGATCACCTTCTGCTCGGCAGCGCCATCGAGGTCGGTTGCCCCGTCCGCATCCTGCAGGGCGCGCAGGATCCTGATGTGCCGTGGCAGCACGCGTTCGCATTGGCGCACCGGCTGCCGAGCGAGGACGTGGTGCTGACCATGATCCAGGACGGCGATCACCGCCTGTCGCGGCCGCAGGACATCGCCCGGATCATCGCCGCGGTGGCGGAGATCGGGTAAACTGTCCCTTCCTTCTCCCACAACAAGGGGAGAGGGGAAGAAAAAGGTAAGGGAGAGAACCCCCATGAACACATCGGAGCTGCTGCGCGCGTTCTGCGACGGCGTCGAACAGCACAACGGCAAGGCGTTCGCCGAATTGTTCACCGAAGACGGCGTCTATCACGACGTGTTCTACGGCGCGTTCGCCGGCCGCGCCAGAATCGCCGAATTGATCGACGACTGGTTCTATCGCACGGCCACCGATTTTCGCTGGGACATGCACACGCCGGTCAGTGACGGCCAGACGCTCTATGCGCGCTACACGTTCAGCTACCGCTCGACGCTGCCGGAGGCCAAGGGCGCGCGGGCGATGTTCGAGGGCGTTTCGATCATGCGGCTGCGCGACGGCAAGATTCTCGAATATCACGAGGTCGCCAACACCGCGCCCGCTTTCGTCCAGCTGAATTTTGCGCCGGAGCGCATCGCCAAGATCGTCGCCAAGCAGGGCGCCGCACTGCAGGCGCGGCCCGAGATGGCGCGGCATTTGGTGGATTAGATTTCTCTCTCCCCGTCATTGCGAGCGAAGCGAAGCAATCCATAGCGCGGCATAACGGATGGATGGATTGCTTCGTCGCAAGTGCTCCTCGCAATGACGCTTGGAGCGACCTACGGCGGCGGCACGTTCGTCATCGGCTTCTTCTGCGCCAGTGCGGCGACCGTCGACGTGCCGATCGGGCCTTTTTCGTCATAGAGCCAGCACTCGCCGATCGCGATGCCGTCGCTGGCGTGATGGTTGACGACGTCGAAGCCGATCCATCGCGTCACCGGCAGCCGGTGCAGATACAATGTGACGTCGCTGTTGATATAGCCGAGCCCCTTATCGCCCGCATTGGCAAACGGGCTCGCAAAATCCGCGCCGGTGGCGACGTGGACGAAGGGCGACATCGGCACGCCCTCGACCAGCTCGCGGACCTCGCTCATCCACAAACGCCGCGGGCCGAGCGAGCCCATGCGGCCCGTGATCGGCCTGGTCGTCCATTTGCCGTTC
The DNA here is from genome assembly GCF_018131075.1 of Bradyrhizobium sp. JYMT SZCCT0428. Classification (GTDB taxonomy): domain Bacteria; phylum Pseudomonadota; class Alphaproteobacteria; order Rhizobiales; family Xanthobacteraceae; genus Bradyrhizobium. The sequence continues at coordinate 131,198 of NZ_JAFCLS010000003.1, forward strand.
ATGCCGAGCTTGGGGTCGGTCGGCGCCGGGATCGTTTCCGGCAGCGGCGCGTCCCAGTTTGACGGCGACCAGACATTGCCGGGCGCATTTTCCGTCCGGCGCAACAACTGGCAGGAAGCGCGCGCCATGCGGGTGGTGCCGGAGAAAAACTCGGCTTCCACCACCTTGATCCGCAGGCCCTCGCGGATCAGCCGCGTGGTGACCTCCACCGGTGTGTGGATGTCCGGCAGGCGGAACATATCGACCGTCAGCCGTGCCGGCACAAACTCGTCGGAGCCGTGACGCTCCTCGATCACGTGGGCCAGAAGGCCGACCACGACGCGACCATGCATCGAGCTCGGGTCCCACGGACCGTTCGAGACCGGATTGGGGATGAAGGCGTCGCCGTTTTTGGCGAAGAAGGGCTGGTTTGTCATGACCGGCGAACATGACGGAAACCGCGCGATAAAATCAAGCCGGCAGGGCGCAATCCATCCATTCCGCGCGAACAGTCGCGTCGGTCTCGCCGGCTCTCGCGCGGCTCGCCAGTTCGGCAAAGGCTTCCGGTGGCATCAGCTGCGACAGCGCCCAGGCCGCGGCGCCCCGCACCAGCGCGCTTTCGTCGTCAAGCAATCGTTCGGCCTCATGCGCCAGTGACGCATCGCCGGAGTTGCCGACCGCAATCAGCACATTGCGAATGAAGCGGTCGCGGCCGATGCGCTTGACCGGCGATTTCGCAAACAGCGCGCGAAACGCACCGTCGTCGAGCCGGGCCAATTCCGAAAGTGCGGGCGCTCGCAACGCCGCGCGGGCAGCCAGCCTTGTTTCGCGCCCTTGTTGCGCGAACTTGTTCCATGGGCAGATGGCGAGGCAATCGTCGCAGCCATAGATGCGGTTGCCGATTGCCTTGCGGAATTCGCGCGGGATCGGGCCCTTGTTCTCGATCGTGAGATAGGAAATGCAGCGGCGCGCGTCGAGCTTGTAGGGCGCCGGGAATGCCGCGGTCGGGCAGATGTCCTGGCACGCGCGGCAGGAGCCGCAGCGATCTCCGTCCGCCTCGTCGCGCGGCAGGTCGGAGGCGGTGTAGATCGCGCCGAGAAACAGCCATGATCCAAACTCGCGCGACACCAGATTGGTGTGCTTGCCCTGCCAGCCGAGTCCAGCGGCCTGCGCCAGCGGCTTCTCCATCACGGCCGCGGTATCGACGAACACTTTGACTTCGTCGCCCGACATCGCGACCAGCCATCGCGCCAGCGCCTTGAGGCGCTTCTTGATCAAATCGTGATAGTCGTCACCTTGCGCATAGACCGAGATCGCACCGCGCGTGCGCTTTTCGAGAATGTGCAGCGGATCTTCATCGGGCCCGTAATTGACGCCGAGCATGATCACCGAGCGCACGCCGGGCCACAACACGCGCGGATCGGTGCGGCGCTCGGGGCTGGCGGCGAGCCAATCCATGTCGCCATGGGCGCCGGTCTGAAGGAATTCGCGAAAATGCATGCCGGCCTGCTCGATCGCTTCGGGACCGGTGACGCCGATGCCATCGAAGCCGAGCGCGCGCGCTTCATGCGCCAGCGCGGCCTTGAGGTCTTCGCCGGAGAGTTTGGCCTTGTTCAGAAGTCGAGGTCCACGTAACTCTGCGACGCCGGCACGCCGGCCAGCCATTCGCTCAGCAGCGGGCGGAACGACGGGCGGGATTTCACCCGCGCGTACCACGCCTTTGCCGCGTCGTCCTCGCTCCATGGCACGTCGCCCAGATAGTCGATCGCCGAAAGATGTGCCGCGGCGGCGAGGTCCGCGTAGGTCAGCCGGTCGCCGGCAAGGAAGTTCCGCGTCTGCGCCAGCCAGCCGATATAGGCCAGATGATAGCGCACATTGACCTTGGCCGCGCGGATCACGTCGGCCGCCGGGGCGCCGCCGCCATTCTCCTCAGCCATGAAGCGCTTGTAGATGCGCTCGGTCACCAGCGGATTGGAGGCCTCCTCGAAAAATTTCTCGTTGAACCATGCCATCAGCCGGCGCACCTCGATGCGCTCGCCCATCGAGACCGGCAGCATCCGCCGCTCGTCGGCACTGGGGCCATGCACCTCATCGAGATATTCGGCGATGATGCCGACGCCGGGTATGGCAGGATAACCTTCGGCGATCAGGACCGGCGTCGTGCCCGCGGGGTTGAGCGCGAGAAACGCCTCGCGACGTTCCCAGACCCGTTCTTCCACCAGGCGCAAATCGAGACCGTGTTCGCCGAGGACCAGGCGAATGAAACGCGAATGCGGGCAGAACGGATGATGGTGCAGCGTGTACATGAAGTCCTTGAATTGGTCCTTGGATCAGGAATCCTCGAATTAGGGGTTAGTTCGCGGCGCTTAAAAAACCCTCAATCTCTTCAAGGCCGCGTCGATCGAACGGAGCCACTAGACCCTATTCGGGTCCCGATTGAAATCAGAAGGGAGGCCGCAATCACCTGTTTCGACGCGTTTTCCTGCCGCAGATAAGTTACCGATCTGCGTAAGGCAGATTGCTATCCGATCCGGGTTCGGTTCGCTCGAAACGCTATAGCCGAGCCTGCATACGAGGCAACCGGTGTTTGCCGTTTTTTTGCGATTGCGAGATGGGTTCGAATAGGCGAGAAGGGCGCGGCTTTTTCGGCTGGTTTTCGATCGGAACGGACCCAATCATGATGTCAGATGCAGTGCGGGCGGTGATTCTCGGCATCATCGAGGGTGTCACGGAATTCGTGCCGGTTTCCTCGACCGGCCATTTGCTGCTGGCGCAACGCTTCTTCGGCCTCGGTGAGGGCAATTTCTGGCAGAGTTTTGTCGTGCTGATTCAGCTCGGCGCGATTCTCGCGATCGTGGTGCTCTATTTCAGCAAATTGTGGCGGGTCGCGCTCGGGATGTTCTCCAATCCCGACGACCGGCGCTTCGTCATCGGCGTGCTGGTGGCGTTCCTGCCGGCTGTCATCGTCGGCCTGATTGGCGGCAAGTATATCAAGGAACTTTTGTTCAATCCGTGGGTGGTGTGTTTCTCGCTGATTGTCGGCGGCGCAGTCCTGTTGTGGGTCGATCAGCTCGAGCTCAAACCGCGCGAGGACGATGCCACGCGGTATCCGCTGATGATGTATCTGTGGATCGGCATCGCGCAGTGCGTGGCGATGATTCCCGGCGTGTCGCGCTCCGGCGCCAGCATTGTGGCGGCGATGTTGCTCGGCGGTGACAAGCGGTCGGCGGCGGAATTCTCGTTCTTCCTGGCGATCCCGACCATGATCGGTGCCTTCGCCTATGATTTCTACAAGAACCGCGGCGAGATGACGACCGATCACATCGGCGTCGTCGCGATCGGATTCGTGGTTTCCTTCATCACTGCGATGATCGTGGTGAAGACCTTCCTGACCTATGTCACGCGCCACGGCTTTACGTTTTTCGCGTGGTGGCGCGTCATCATCGGCACGGTCGGCCTGATCGCGCTGGCGCTGGGAAGGTAGATCTATCCACACGTCGTCCCCGCGAACGCGGGGACCCATAGCCACCGGCGACATTAATTTTTCGCGCCGGTCGTTGTCTTCTTTTTCGACAATGTCGGCCGCGGCGTATGGGTCCCTGCGTTCGCAGGGACGACAAACTACACGGCCTTCCGCTGGAACTGGCCTGCGGCGCGGAAGCGCCAGAGATATTGCGGGGCGATCGCTTCCATCGAATCGGGCGCGATCCCGAGCCCTTCCAGCGTCAGCCCTGCGGCCTTCGCCGCATCCGACACCACATTGTCCGAGCGCAGCATGGCGACCTGATCCGGCGTCAGTTTCAGCGCACCCGGTGCGAATTGCAGGAACAGTGCGTTCAGTTTCGCCAGGCCGAACGGCAGCGAGACCAGCGCACGTTTACGTTCGGTGATCGACAGAATGATTTCCATGATCTCGCGCATGGTCAGCACTTCCGGCCCGCCGAGTTCATAGGTCGCGCCTGGCTTTGCCTTGCCGTCGACGACCTCCGCGACCGCGGTCGCGACGTCGCCGACATAGGCCGGCTGCATCCGGGTCTCGCCACCGCCGATCAGCGGCAGCGCCGGCGACATCCGCGCGAGCGCGGCAAAACGGTTGGTGAATTGATCCTCCGGGCCGAACATCAGCGACGGCCGCAGGATGGTGGCGGAGGGCACGGCCGCCAGCACGGCCTGTTCGCCGGCGGCCTTGGAGCGGCCATAGCCCGACGGCGAGTTCTCGTCGGCGCCGATCGCGGAGACATGCACCATCCGCCCGCCGGCGGCGGCGACGGCCCTGGCGATCGTCTCGGGGCCTTTGGCCTGAACGGCGTCAAAGGACTGCGCGCCGCCCTCGGCCAGGATGCCGACCAGATTGATCGCGATCTGGGAATCCCGCATGGCGGCCTCGACCGAGGCCGGATAGCGCAAATTGGCCTGAACGGCGTGGATCTGGCCGACCCTGCCGAGCGGTTGCAGATGCCCGGCCAGCTCCGGCCGCCGCACCGCCACCCGGATGCGATAATCGCGCTTGGCCAGCGCCCGGACCACGTTTCGCCCCAGAAAGCCCGATCCGCCGAAGATCGTGACGAGCGTTTCCTGGTTCGATGCCATCGGGTCCATTGCCGGGTCCATTCCTGCGGTCAAATTCGAGAGATCGTGGGCGAATTTAGCGGATTCGCGATACGCCAACCCGCTGTCGCTGTACAGCATATTTGCACACCGCCCCGGAAAAGTGGGCTCCGGTTTTCCGCAAGGGCGATGGGCCAAAAATTTATAGCGCAGCCTGCAATTCATCAATTTGACAAGCTCGCGACTGATCCTTACTAACCCGCCCGGGCCCAGGTGGTGGAATTGGTAGACGCGCTGGCTTCAGGTGCCAGTGGCTTAACGGCCGTGAAGGTTCGAGTCCTTTCCTGGGCACCATTTGCCCATGCCCATGATGTCGCTGATGGCGGGCCGACCGGTCCGCCGGACGGTCCCAAAACCGGACGCTCGCTGCCGGGGCGCCGCGGCTGGCGGAACGCTCAAACCTCAGACCATGCGCCTGGCGGCCTGATTCGCGACCGACTTCTGCACGAAATACATCATGATCAGCGAATCGACGTCGCGACCACGACGTATCCCAGCCAGTCGAAATGCCGGAGCGTGCCGTCCGGATTTTGCGCGATGATCGCAGCCGCAAACACTGACCCGAGCCCGCCGGAGAGTTGCTGCAGGGACGCGCTGACCGCGCTGAACGAACCGCGCTGGCTGGGGTCCGGTATCGCTGAAATCAGCGCCTGCGACGGGATCATGCGTGAAAAGATGCCGACGAACATCAGGACGTTGACGATGATAGCGGTCGTCAAACTGACGTGGCCGAGATGCGTGTAGATCAGCACCATGACCACCGAATCGGCGCTGCCGAACGCAAAGGTCGGGAATTTCCCGAACGCGTCGCTCGCCCGTCCGACCAGCGGCCCGATGAAAATGCTGAAAGCGCCGGAAACGAGATAGATGGTCGGAAGATGCAGGATATCGATGCCGAGATTATGCACGGTGAAGGCGCTTCCGAACGGCATCAGCATGAAGCCGCCGGTCGACAGCAGCGTCGTCACCGCGAAAGCCAGCGTATAACGCGGCTGGCCGACGGTCGCGATCAGGTGCCCGAACGCATTGCGTTCCTGCTTCAGCCGCAGATGCGCGTTCACCGGCCGCATCACGAGCAGGATCGCGGCCATCGCGACGAGTGACAGGCCGACGATCGCGCCGAAAGAGACATGCCAGCTCCAGTGGTTGGCGAGAAAAAGTCCGGCGGGAATGCCGAGCACCTGGCTGGCCGCGAAGGCGGTCTGCACGAAACCCATCACACGGCCGCGCAGCTGTAGCGGAAACAGATCGGTGACGATGGCGAGCACCACGGCGCCAATCACGCCGCCGAACAGTCCGGTCACGATCCGGCCAAGCAGAAGCACGTGATAGTTCGGCGCCACCGCGCAAAGCAGCGTGCCCAACGTGAAGCCGGCATAGAAAAACAGCAGCAGGCGCTTGCGATCGAATCGATCGGCAAAGCCGGCCGCAAGGATGCCCGAAATGCCGGCGCTGAACGCGTAGGCCGAAACCGCGACGCCGAATTGCCCGGCGGTAATATCGAGCGCGGGCATCAGGATGGCGCCGAGCGGCGACATGATGATGAAGTCGAGAATGATCGTGAACTGCGCGAACGCGAGCAGCGCAATGAGAAATGACGGGTAGCGCGAAAAGCCGCGCTCCTGCTCCGGTTGTTCCTCGATTGGCGCCGCCACGATTTGTTCGGTCATGAGATTCCGCCGTCGGGAGCGATGCCGTGCGGCGCGCCGGACGGACGCCGCATTGCCGGGAACATATGGGCTGGGACAGATCGATTCACGCGGACGGCGCAAGCCGAGGCGGGCGCCGGCGATCAAGCGTTAGAATCGGGCGAGAGGTTGTCTAAACGCAAAGCAACGCATCGAAAATTCCGAAAGAATACAAAATCGCGTTGGTTATCACGGCGATGTGACGAGAAGTCTTCGCCCCCGGCGCGGTGCATCGACAGCTAGACTGCAATAGGTCTGCGCAAGAACGCTTGCCTCGTGCGCATCATTCCCCAGGGAATAGCAGGCGCTCATAATCTCGCGCGCCGTGAAGGATATGGATGACTTCAATCGCATCCTGACTGACGCGGTAGAAAATCAGAAATCGGCCAAAGGGACGGCGTCGAACGCCGAGGTGCTCGTAGCGCGGTACCAATGGGTAGCCACGCGGGGCGTCCAGCAATGACTCGCATCTCTCCCGCAACTCGCGGACCAGAGTGAGCGCGCTCTGCGGGCTTTGCTCAGCAACATACGCCGCGATTTGCTCCAGATCGGCCTCGGCCTCGGCCGTGACGACGACGATCACTTGCGATCCGTTTTGACCGCCAATTTCGCTTCCAGGCGGTCAAACACCTCGGAGCTTGGCTTCACCCGGCCGGAATCCGCGTCAGCAAGGCCACGCGCGATCGACGCGTCGAGCGCAGCCAACCTTGCTTCGCGTTCTTGAATGAGCCGCACACCTTCGCGCAGCACTTCGCTCTTGGAATGGTAGCGGCCGGATGCCACGAGCTTAGTCACGAAGCTTTCCAGCACCTCTCCCAAATCTGCGCTCACTGCCATGCCGATCTCCGGCCTTCCTGCCTACAGGGGCAATAACTATTATTGGCCCGCCCCTTTTTCAAGCAGATTTCAGGCTCCCATTCTACTTTGCATGGGGTTGTTTTCGCGATTTTGTGTTTGCCGGCTCATGCGCGATCTGGACCTTGCCTTTCGGACCGCTGCTGGCGGCCTTGGCCCTGATCCGCACATGCCCGCTGTCGATCCTTTCCACGTCGAAGGCTTCGGTCTTGCGGACGAGATCGATGAGTTTGCTATGGCCGTAGGAGCGCTGGTCAAAATCGGAAAACAGATTTGACAGCTGCGTGCCGACCTGCCCCAGCGAGACCCATCCGTCCTCGCCTTCAATCTGCGAAATGGCCTTGTTCAGAAATGGAATCGCGGCGCTTCGAGGCTGAAGGGAAACCGGTTTGGATGGTGTCTCTGCGCTCGAAGTCGCCGCCGCCGGCAAAAGATTCTCGGTGTAGATAAACCGGCGGCACGCCTGCCGAAAACTCTCGGGCGTCTTCTGGGCGCCGAACCCGTAAACATCGGCGCCTTGCTCGCGCATGCGGGAGGCAAGGCGGGTAAAATCGCTGTCTGACGACACCAGGCAAAAACCATCGAACCGTCCGCTGTGCAGCAGGTCCATGGCGTCGATGACCAGCGCGATATCAGATGCGTTCTTGCCCTTGGTGTAAGCAAATTGCTGGTACGGATCGATGGCGTACTTTTGCAGGATCTCGGACCACGATTTGAGGTGCGGCCCGGAAAAATCGCCGTAGATGCGGCGGACACTGGCCTCGCCGAATTTCGCGACTTCCTCGAACAGGCCGCCGGCAATCAGCGGCGAAGTGTTGTCGGCATCGATCAGCACGGCAAAACGGGGCAATCGCTGCTGTTCGGCTTTCATCGGTACACCCCCTTTGTGGTTGCGGCCATATTGACGCAACTCCGCCGATTCTGGAAAAGGCCCCATAAAGTACGCGATTTGGCGAGCCGGCCCCTCGTTTGGCGGCGATTTCGACGTTACTTTAGGACTTTAGGCTCTGCCGATTCGAAGAGGTTCCCAACGCCATGACCATCCGCCTGCATCGCGGCGATCTGCCGGATCTTTCCCGCTACACGGATTCGGTTGCGATCGATACCGAGACCATGGGGCTCAATCCGCATCGCGACCGGCTTTGCGTGGTGCAGATGTCGAATGGCGACGGCACCGCCGACGTGATCCAGATCCCGAAGGACCACAGCGACGCGCCGAACCTGAAGGCGCTGCTCGCCAATCCCAAAGTCATCAAGATCTTCCACTTCGCCCGCTTCGACCTGGCCGCCCTCTTCAACGCCTTTGGCGTGATGCCGCAGCCGGTCTACTGCACCAAGATCGCCTCGCGGCTCAGCCGCACCTATACCGACCGGCATGGCCTGAAGGATCTGGTGCGCGAGGTGCTCAATATCGACCTGTCGAAGCAGCAGCAGTCGAGCGACTGGGGTTCGGCCAGCCTCAGCGAGGCGCAGCTCGCCTATGCGGCCTCCGATGTGCTGCATCTGCATGGCCTGCGGGAACGGCTCAACGCCATGCTGGCGCGCGAGGGGCGCACCGAACTGGCGCAGGCCTGTTTCGATTTCCTGCCGACCCGGGCCAGGCTCGACCTCGGCGGCTGGGAGCTCGAGGATATTTTCGCGCATTCCTGAACCGGGGCGATTTGAAGCAGTCCCCGGGGTGCCTGGGGGTGTTTACGCCCCGTTTCGGTCACACTGGTAAAGCGAGGTCCGGGCTGCATCGTGAGGCAATCCCGGCTACAATGGCGGGCTAACCTCGCTCTGGAGCAGCGGTGAACTCGTCACAGAACCCAGCCTACGTCGCCGGAATGGAGGCGCGCTTTGCCAGCGCGGCGCGCCACAGCCGGATGGTACGGATGCTGCGGATCGCGGTGCCGTCGGCAGTGGTGCTGGCGATGGCGAGCATCGTCGCCGTGTCGGTTTTCAACCCGTTCCGGATGCTGTTGCCGAAGCTCCCGGTCGATATCGGCAATCTGGTGGTTTCCGGCACCAAGATTACGATGGAATCGCCGCATCTCGCCGGCTTTTCGACCGATCAGCGGCCGTACGAAGTCTGGGCCAAGGCCGCGATCCAGGATCTGACCGATCCCGACCATATGGAACTCAAGGCGCCGCGCGCCAAGGTGATGCTGGAAGACAAGAGCACGGTGACGATGGACGCCCGCACCGGCTATTACGACAGCAAGCAGCAATTGCTCGATCTGCGTAAGGATATCTTCCTGCAATCCTCCACCGGCTATGAAGCCCGCATGTCGCAGGCCTATATCGACATCAACAAGGGCACGGTAACCTCGGATGAACATGTGGATGTCAAACTGCTGAACGGAACGCTGGTCGCCGACAGGCTCAGAATCCTCAACAGCGGCGAGGTGGTGCGGTTCGAAGGCAATGTCGTGATGAATCTGGACAAACTGGGTGATGACGTTGCGCCCGCTCAGCCTGCGCCAGCGCCCGAACCCGTTGCTCCAGCGCCGAAGACGCGATCCGTCTCCAGCAAATCTTCCAACGCGAAATGATTTTCATGAAGATGTCCTCGCGCAGTCTGGCTCTGGCGGCGTTGGCGCTTGCGCTGAGCGCGCCTGGTGCGGCCCTTGCGCAAAGCGCGATGTCGGGCGTGCCCAACGCGATGCAGGGCTTTTCGCAGAACCGCGATCAGCCGATTCAGATCGAGGCGGCGTCGCTGGAGATGCGTGACAAGAAGAAGGAGGCGACCTTCGCTGGCAATGTGAAGGTCGTGCAGGGCGACACCACCATGACGTCGAAAACCCTGGTCGTGTTCTACGATTCGGGCCCGGCGGCGCCGGCCACCCCGCCGCCCGCCAACAGCAAAGCCGCCGCCAAATCCGCATCCGCGCCGATGCAGGCTGCGAGCCCGGGACCCGGCGGCAGTTCATCGATCCGGCGGCTGGAAGCCAGGGGCAGCGTCGTCGTCACGCAAAAGGATCAGGTGGTGACCGGTGAGACCGCCATCTTCGATACCAAGGCCAATTTGATTACGATGACCGGCGGCATCGTGTTGACCCAATGCAAGAACGTGCTGCGCGGCGACCGCCTGAAGGTGGACATGACTACCGGCGTGTCGCGGGTGGAATCCGACAGCGGCAAGGTACAGGGCATGTTCGACCAGGGCTCACAGGGCTGCGGGCCGGGAGCTGCGCCGGCGCCGACGCCGGGCGGCGCGAAGCCGGGCCTACCCATGCTGCTTCCTGGGAAAAAGTAAGACAGATCAAGGCCTTAATTATTATCTTGGGCTCGCACGGTTGAAGCCGGGGTTCCGAGGCTGTATCTACTGGGCGGGCGCGGCAAGGTGTTCCACTGGGCACGGAACATCCATTCATTCATGCTTTGCAGGCGGATCGATTCGCCGGCGAGTGTCGCGGGATCACCGTGAAAGGCTAAGCGAAGCGGGATGGTGGATTTACTCGGCATGTTCCGTCGACGCCCCGCAAAGCGCGGGCCGGCAGGATTTGCGCGTTCGCGCGAGGACATCACCGCGCTCGGCGATTCCTTTGGCGACATGCTGACGAACCCGGTGCGCGATGCGCCACCGATGGCGCGTGCCGTCCCGCTGACCGGACTGGAATTGCCCCAGCCGCCGGAGCACGCGGTGGAGCCACCGTACGAGGAACCGCGCCCGCGCGCGCAGGCGCCCAGAACCCAGGCCCCAAAGAACCAATCCAGGACCAATGGCGCAGCTGCGCCCCGCCTGATCCAGCGGCCGGGCTACCTCGCTGTGCATAGCGTGGAAAAGAGCTTTGGCACCCGCAAGGTCGTGCGCGGCGTCAGCATCTATGTTCGCCGCGGTGAGGCGGTGGGTTTGCTCGGGCCGAACGGCGCCGGCAAGACCACGGTGTTCTACATGATCACCGGGCTGATCAAGGCAGACCGCGGCGCCATCGAACTCGACGGTCATGACGTCACCAAGCTGCCGATGTATCAGCGCGCGCGGCTTGGCATCGGCTATCTGCCGCAGGAAGCGTCGATCTTCCGCGGCCTCACGGTGGAACAGAATATCCGCGCGGTGCTCGAGGTGGTCGAACCCTCGAGGAAGAAGCGCGAGGCGGAACTCGATTCGCTGCTCGATGAATTCAACATCGCGCGCCTGCGTAAATCGCCGTCGATCGCGCTGTCCGGCGGCGAGCGTCGCCGCGTCGAGATCGCGCGCGCGCTGGCGACGCGTCCGAACTACATGCTGCTCGACGAGCCGTTCGCCGGCATCGATCCGATCGCGGTCGGCGACATTCAGGATCTGGTGCGCCACCTCACCAATCGCGGCATCGGCGTCTTGATCACCGACCACAATGTGCGTGAAACGCTCGGCCTGACCGACCGCGCCTACATCGTCTATGCCGGGGAAATCTTGACTGAAGGCAGCCCGGACGACATCGTCAACGATCCGGATGTACGCCGTCTTTACCTTGGCGAGGAATTCCGCCTCTAGCCCTTTTTTAGCAGACGTCAAGCCGTGTACATCGGCTTTGGACTAGGATAAGCAAGAATCGGACCAACTTTCAGTGGATCGGTTCTCGCCTCCATGGCACTGACGCAGAGACTAGAATTCCGCCAGTCGCAATCGCTGGTCATGACGCCGCAGCTGATGCAGGCGATCAAGCTGCTGCAACTGTCGAACCTCGACCTCTCGGCCTTCGTCGAGGAGGAATTGGAGCGTAATCCGCTGCTGGAGCGGGCCAGCGACGGCCCGGAAGCGCCGGTCAGGGGCGAGCCGGTCCCGGAACAGGCCGAATTCTCCAATTCCGGTGATTCCCAGAGCTATGGCGACGAAGGCGGCGCCGAGCCGGGCGAGATGGCCGGTTCCACCGGCGACAATTTTGAGCCCGGCCAGTTCGAGGCCGGCCAGGAAGACTGGCTGAACCGCGATCTCGGCAGCCGCACAGAAATTGAGCAGACGCTGGATACCCCGCTCGACAACGTCTTCTCCGAGGAGCCTGCGGAAGCGGCTGCACGGGCAGCGCAGGATGCGGCGCCCACCGCCTACACCGAATGGGGCGGCGGCGCGTCGAACGACGACGATTACAATCTGGAAGCGTTCGTCGCCGCCGAAATCACCCTCGGCAGCCATCTCGCCGAACAACTGGCGGTGGCTTTCCCCGGTCCGGTGCAGCGCATGATCGGACAATATCTGATCGATCTGGTCGACGATGCCGGTTACCTGCCGCAGGACCTCGGGCAGGCCGCCGAACGGCTCGGCGCCGCGCAAGCCGATGTCGATGCGGTCCTTGCGGTGCTGCAGAAGTTCGACCCGCCCGGCGTCTGCGCGCGCAATTTGAGCGAATGCCTCGCGATCCAGCTCCGCGAACTCAATCGCTACGATCCGGCGATGCAGGCGCTGGTCGAGCATCTGGATCTGCTGGCCAAGCGCGACATCGCGTCTTTGCGCAAATTGTGCGGTGTCGACGACGAGGACATCACCGACATGATCGGCGAGATCCGCCGGCTCGATCCCAAGCCCGGCCTGAAGTTCGGCTCGGCGCGCACCCAGACAATGGTGCCGGATGTCTATGTGCGGCCAGGCCCGGACGGCGGCTGGCATGTCGAACTCAACAGCGACACGTTGCCGCGTGTGCTGGTCAATCAGGTCTATTACACTGAGCTGTCGAAGACGATCCGCAAGGACGGCGACAAATCCTACTTCACCGACTGCCTGCAGAACGCGACGTGGCTGGTCCGCGCGCTCGATCAGCGCGCCCGCACCATCCTGAAGGTCGCGACCGAAATCGTGCGCCAGCAGGACGGCTTCTTCACCCATGGCGTGGCGCATCTTCGGCCGCTGAACCTCAAGGCGGTGGCGGACGCGATCCAGATGCATGAATCGACGGTGTCGCGGGTTACCGCCAACAAGTACATGGCGACCAATCGCGGCAGCTTTGAACTAAAGTATTTCTTCACCGCCTCGATCGCCTCGACCGACGGCGGCGAGGCCCATTCGGCCGAAGCGGTCCGCCACCACATCAAGCAGTTGATCGATGCGGAAGCCCCGGCCGCGATCCTCTCCGACGATACGATCGTGGAACGATTGCGCGAGTCGGGCATTGATATTGCCCGCCGCACCGTCGCGAAGTACCGCGAAGCGATGCGAATTCCTTCCTCGGTGCAGCGCCGCCGTGACAAACAGAGCATGCTCGGTAACGCACTTTCAGCCCCGGCCACTTCCTCCGACCGGTCCCGTGATACGGCGCCGGCCTGATTGCGTTCGCGTCAAATCGCGATAGTGTCGGTTTCCCGACAGAGTGAACGAGGCATCAAGCGAGGCATCAAATGACCCTTCGAATCTCCGGGAAAAGCATCAGCGTCGGCGAAGCGCTTCGTTCGCGCGTCAGCGAGCGCACCGATGAGGTTCTGCGAAAATATTTCGACGGCAATTACTCCGGCCACATCACGCTGAGCAAGGATGGCTTCGGCTTCCGTACCGATTGTTCGCTGCACCTCGATTCCGGCATTACGCTGGAAGCCGATTCGAACGCCACCGACGCCTATGCCAGCGCCGACCAGGCGCTGGTGATGATCGAGAAGCGCCTGCGCCGCTACAAGAGCCGGCTGAAGGACCGTTCGGCCCGCAAGACCTATGCAGCTTCAGCGGCGCTCGCGGAGTTGAACGGCGGGGGCCTCGACGCGCCGAGCTATATCATCGAGGCCCCGGAGGGCGACGACGAGGTCTCTGAATATAGTCCCGTGATCATCGCGGAGGCGACCAAGTCGCTGAAGCGGCTATCGGTCAGCGAAGCTGTCATGGAGCTCGATCTGACCGGGGCGGCCTGCATCGTGTTTCAGCACGGCTCGAGCGGCCGGCTGAACATCATTTACCGGCGCACGGACGGCAATGTCGGGTGGGTCGATCCGCCGGCGGTTACCCCCTGACAAGCATGGCTGACAGCATTGACGCCCAAAGCGCCCCTCCCTATGGTCCGCCGCCCTTTAAGGATAGCGTGCGGGAACTCGCCCGTGGGAGTTGGCACCGGTCATGCGTTGGAGTAGAAGCCGACCAATCGGGACCCGGGCCTAAGCCCGCCTCCCACCTCAGCTTCTTGACGCCCAATTCTTGAAGCTGAAGTTCTCGAACCCATTTCGCACCCTGACGGCTTAATTCACCTCGGAACGCCCCATGACGATTACCGATCTGGTCGCACCCGAGGCGATACTCCCCGCGTTGAAAGTCATCAGCAAGAAGCAGGCGCTGCAGGAACTTGCGGCGCGGGCGGCGACCCTGACCGGGCAGAACGAGCGCGCGGTCTTCGAAGTGCTGCTGCAGCGCGAAAAACTGGGGACCACCGCCGTGGGCTACGGCGTTGCTATCCCGCACGGCAAGCTGCCCAAGCTTGAAAAGCTGTTCGGGTTTTTCGCCCGGCTGGAACGCCCGATCGATTTCGAGGCGATGGATGGCCAGCCGGTCGACCTGGTATTCCTGCTGCTGGCACCGGAAGGCGCCGGCGCCGATCATTTGAAGGCGCTGGCGCGGATTGCCCGCCTGCTGCGCGATCAGGACGTCGCCAAGAAACTGCGCGCCTCGCGCGACGCCCAGGCGATCTATTCGGTGTTGGCGCTGCCGCCGGCGAGCGCGGCGTAACATCCTCATTCTCGAACTGACGCCGGCGAATTGCACCGGCCAAAAAAAACGCGGGCCGTCCCCGATCCGAGGACATGCCCGCGTATTGCGAACTCTCATCGCGGCCTACAAACCTGCGTCAGCGACAGCAGCAAGCGCCGTGTCAGTGCACGCTGACGGCCTGCAATTCGTTGCTCCATGCATTGGCGACCGCCGCCTCGCGGCTGTCGGTCAGCATGATCGGGGTACCGTCGGCGGCATGCAGCGCGAACAGTTTCAGTCCTGGCGCGATCTTCGGCGCCTGCGGAAACAGCCCGGGCACGTCCTCGGAACGGACTTGCTTTACGTAGGCGATATGGCCCTCACCAAGATGGGCCAATGCCTCAACGGAAACCTTTTCAGTTTCGAACGTCACACTCACATCACTCATGGTCTCGACTCCTCTATGAGACTAAGCGGTCGAGTCCGCTCCTCGTTCCATTATTCGTGCTCATTGATAGCAATTGTCTTAATGACCCTTTCAGGTTCCGGCCTGGCAAGGTCGATCGACAACAGCCCGTTTTTCAGATCCGCGCCCAGCACCTGCATCCCCTCCGCCAGCACGAAGGTGCGCTGGAAGTGGCGCGCGGCGATGCCGCGATGGATGTATTGCCGGGCCTTGTCGTCCTGCTGACGGCCCCGGATCACCAGCTGGTTTTCCTCAATGGTCACATCGAGTTGGTCACGGGTAAACCCGGCGACCGCCAGCGTGATGCGCAAGCGTTCGGGTTGCCCATTGCTGCGGTCGCAGCGCTCGATGTTGTAGGGAGGATAGCCGTCGGCGCCTTTGACGACGCGATCGAGCGCACGCTCAATTTCGTCGAACCCAAGCAGGAACGGACTGGATAACGATGGAACACGAGACATTACAAAGTCCTCTCGAAGCGACTTTGAGGGGCCCTTGCGGCACCCCATGCGACCGGCCGGCGGGTTTGCTGACCGGTCAAACAGCAATATGGGGGTGATTTGGGGAGGGTTCAAGCCGCTCCAGGCGCTGCGTAAATCGGCCGCGGCGGCCTGTTATTGCGTCATTCCGGGGCGGTCCAAAGGACCGAACCCGGAATCTCGAGATTCCGGGTCTGGTGCTAGCGCACCATCCCGGAATGACGGGATCAATCACCCACCCGCTTGCGGCCATCGGCGGTAAACAGATGCAGTTTGTCTGCTGGTGCCACCGCCCTGATTCGCTCGCCGATGGCGGGGCCGATGGCGCCGGGAATCCGCACGATCACCTCGCCGGGCGGCAGCTCGCCGGGGTTTGCAGCCACGGCCTGCGTCTCGTTCTGTCGGGCGCCGTAGATAAAGGTTTCGGCCCCCACATGCTCGATCGCCTCGACGGTGAGGCCAAGTGCCACACCACCGGCGACGGCGTCATTTGAAATGACGAAGTCCTCGGGACGGATTCCGAGGATGCCGGCCTCGTTGAGTCTGACGTCGCTGGCCAGTTGCGATTTCAGTTCATCGGACCGCAGCGGCATCAGGTTCATCGGTGGCGCGCCGATGAACGAGGCGACGAAGGTGGTCGCGGGCTTCTGGTAGATGTCGAGCGGATTGCCGATCTGTTCGACCTGGCCGGCATTCATTACGACAAGGATGTCTGCGAGCGTCATCGCCTCGAGCTGATCGTGGGTGACGTAAATCGCTGTGGTCGAGAGGCGACGCTGCAGTTTGCGGATCTCGACCCGCATCGCGATGCGCAGCTTGGCGTCGAGGTTCGACAGCGGCTCGTCGAACAGAAACACTTTCGGTTGCCGCACGATCGCGCGCCCCATCGCCACGCGCTGGCGCTGGCCGCCGGACAATTGCCGCGGCTTGCGCTCGAGCATGGCGCCGAGTTCGAGGATGCGCGCGGCTTCCTCGACGCGAGTCTTGATCTCGGGCTCGGGCATGCCGCGGTTGCGCAGGCCGTAGGCCATGTTGTTGTAGACGCTCATGTGCGGGTAGAGCGCGTAGTTCTGGAACACCATCGCGATGTCGCGGTCGGCCGGCTCGACCTGGTTGACGACACGGCCGCCGATATCGATCTCGCCTCCCGTTATCGTCTCGAGCCCCGCGACCATCCGCAGCAGCGTGGACTTGCCGCAGCCGGAAGGTCCGACCAGCACGCAGAACTGGCCGTCGCCGACGTCAAATTCGATGCCCTTGATGGCTTCGAAGCCACCGGCATAGGTCTTGCGGACGTTACGCAGCGTTACGTTAGCCATTTACGTTGCCTTGGGCCACCAGCGCCACTCGCGTCCTCACTTTTCCGTCTCGACCAGCCCGCGCACGAACAGGCGTTGCATGAACACGACCACCGCGACCGGCGGCAGCATCGCGAGGATGGCGGTCGCCATCGCAAGCTGCCATTCGGCCAGCTCGTCGGTCGTGTACAGCATCTTCTTGATGCCGGTGACGATGGTCTGCATCGAATCCTGCGTGGTGATCAGCAGCGGCCAAAGATACTGATTCCAGCCATAGATGAACTGGATCACGAACAGCGCCGCGATCGTCGTTACCGACAGCGGCAGCAGCGTATCCCAGAAGAATCGGAACGGACCCGCGCCGTCGATCCGCGATGCTTCCAGCAATTCCTCGGGGACCGTCATGAAGAACTGCCGGAACAGCAGCGTTCCCGTGGCGGAAGCGATCAGCGGCATGATCAGCCCCGCATAGGTGTCGAGCATCTTGAGGTCGGCGACCACCTTGTAGGTCGGATAGATGCGCACCTCGACCGGCAGCATCAGCGTGACGAAGATGATCCAGAACGCGGTCTTGCGGAACGGGAAGCGGAAATACACCACGGCGTAGGCCGACAGGATCGAGATGAAGATCTTGCCGATCGCGATGCCGAGCGCCGAGATGAAGGAGTTCATCAGCATGTGGCCGACTGGCTCGCGGCTGGTCCGCGATCCGCCGACGAATATCGCGCGGTAGTAGTTTTCCAGCGTCTGGCTGCCGGGCGTCAGCGGCATGCTGCCGCCGACCACGGTCGCGGCGTCGTGGGTGGATGCGATCATTGCCAGATAGACCGGAAAGGCGACGATGAAGACGCCGAGCGTCAGGATCGCGTAGGCGATGATGTCGTTGAGCGGGCGGTGCTCGACCATCAGTATTGCACCTTGCGCTCGACATATTTGAACTGGACCGCGGTCAACGCGATCACGATCACCATCAGTACCACCGACTGCGCGGCCGAGCCGCCGAGATCGCCGCCGAGCCGTCCGTCGGCAAACACCTTGTAGACCATCGTGGTGGTGGCGCCGGCCGGGCCACCGCCGGTGACCGCATCGATGATGCCGAACGTGTCGAAGAAGACGTAGACGACGTTGACGACGAGAAGAAAGAACGTCGTCGGCGACAGCAGCGGAAAGACGATGGTCCAGAACCGCCGCATCGGGCCGGCGCCGTCGATCGCGCCGGCTTCCAGCACGCTTTTCGGGATCGATTGCAGGCCGGCCAGGAAGAACAGGAAATTGTAGGAGATCTGCTTCCACACCGCGGCCATCACCACCAGGATCATGGCGTGGTTGCCGTTGAGCAGCGGATTCCAGTCGAAATTCATCCAGCGCAGCGGCCGCGCCAGGGTACCGAGCGAGGGATGGAACATGAAGATCCAGAGCACGCCGGCGACCGCGGGCGCCACCGCATAGGGCCAGATCATCAGCGTCTTGTAGGTGCCGGCGGCCTTGAGGTTCTTGTCGGCCTGGGTTGCGAACAGCAGCGCAATGGAAAGCGACAACGCTGCGACCAGCGACGAGAAGATCACCGTCGTCAGCATCGACTTGTAATATTCAGGCTGGGCGAAAAGCGACTGATAATTTTCCAGCCCGACGAATTCGGATGTCAGTCCAAACGCGTCCTCGCGCTTGAAGGACTGAAGGACCGCCTGGCTCGCCGGCCAGTAGAAGAACACGAATGTAATGATGAGCTGCGGCACAAGCAGCAGATATGGCAGCAGCTTGTTGTTGAAGACGACCGATTTTTCCATTCAGGACGCTGTGATGCCAGAGGTGCTCCCTCTCCGAAAGGCGGAGAGGGAGTCTTCGCCGATACTATTTGGCCGTCTTTTCAAACGTGCGCAACATCGCATTGCCGCGCGCGACCGCGGCGTCGAGGGCTTCCTGGGCGGTCTTCTTGCCAGCCAGCGCCGCTTCCAGTTCCTCGGCCCAGAGATCGCGCATCTGCACCATGTTGCCGAATCGCAGGCCGCGCGAATTCTCGGTCGGCTCCTTGTTGGTGAGTTCTTTCAGCGGCGTCTGCAGGACGGGGTTCTTCTCGTAGAAGCCGTCCGCCTTGGTTTTTTCATAGGCTGCCTTGGTGATCGGCAGGTAGCCGGACTTCTGGTGCAGGTCGGCCTGACGGTTGGTGTCGGACAGGAAGGTGAAGAACTTGGCGACGCCCTTGTATTCCTCGGGCTTCTTGCCGCCCATCACCCACAGCGAAGCGCCGCCGATGATCGAGTTCTGCGGCGCACCGGCGGCGTCGGGGTAATAGGGCATCGGCGCCGAGGTGAAGTCGAACTTGGCGGTGCTCTTGGCGGTGGCGTAATAGCCCGACGAGGTCAGGAAGATCGCGCACTCGCCGGACGCAAAGCGGTTCTCGCTGGCGTTGGCGCGGCCGGCATAGTCGTAGGTCTTGTCCTTTTGCAGGTCCATCAGGTTCTGCAGATGCTTCACGTGCAGCGGCGAGTTGAACGTCAGCACGGTATCGAAACCGTCGAGGCCGTTGGCCTTGCTGCCGATCGGCACGTTATGCCAGGCCGAGAACTGTTCGATATGCACCCATGACGCCCACGCGTTGGAGAATCCGCAGGTCGTGTGCCCGGCCGCCTTCAGCTTCTTGGCGGCGTCGAACACTTCCGGCCAGGTTTTCGGAATCTCGGCGATGCCGGCCTTCTTCAGCTCGTCGTTGTTGATCCACATCACCGTCGACGACGAGTTGAAGGGAAACGACAGCATGTCGCCCTTCGACGTCGAGTAATAACCGGTTATCGCCGGCAGATAGGCCTTGGGGTCGAACGGCTCGTTGGCATCCTTCATCAGCTGGTAGACCGGCTTGATGGCGCCGGTGGCGCTCATCATGGTCGCCGTGCCGACCTCGAACACCTGAATGATGTGCGGCGCGGTGCCGGCGCGGAACGCCGCAATGCCGGCATTCATGGTGTCGGGATAGCTGCCCTTGAAGGTGGGGACGACCTTGTAGTCGGACTGGCTGGCGTTGAAGTCCTCGGCAAGCTTGTTGACGATGTCGTTGTTGCCGCCGGTCATGGCGTGCCACCACTGGATCTCGGTCACAGCGTAGGCAGGCGTGGCGAGCGCAAGCGCGACAGTCACGCTCGCCGCTACGCCGAATTGTCGAAATGCCATGTAATTCCCTCCAGGTTGGGTCGTCATCTTCGTTTCGCGCGATAGCAGCGCCGGATGACGTACAAATGACCGTATAAGCGAAAGCAGCGTAGGGGGGAAGCGGGCGCCAAGGGAAGCCGGAAAATAGGCGGAGGCCGACGGACTCAACCCTAACGTCGCCCCTGCGAACGCAGGGTCCTTGCATTCGCTGGGACGACGGTGGAGATGCGGCTTACCGCTTCCGCTCCGAGCCGCAGACCACGCCCTTGGCGACCATCGCCTCGACCTCGCTCTTGGAATAGCCGAACTCGCCCAGTACCTCGGCGGAGTGCTGGCTGAATTTCGGTGGGGTCCGGCGCAGGCTGGGTTTGGTTCGCTCCAGGCGAATCGGCGAGGCGACGCCCTTGTACCAGTCCTTCTCGATGACATCGCCGCGGTGAACCGTGTGGGCGGCGGTCAGCGCCTGGTCGATCGACTGGACCGGGCCGGCCGGCAGGCCAGCCGCGAGCAGGCGGTCGCACAGCGGCGCGGCGTCGTGCTGGCTGAACACCGCGGCGAGTTCGGCGCGCAGCGCATCGCGGTTGGCGATGCGGTCCTTGTTGCGGGCAAAGCGCGGATCGGTGCCGAGTTCCGGCTTGCCGATTTCCTTGGCGAGCTTGCGGAAGGTGCCGTCATTGCCGACGCCGATGAAGATGTTGTCGGTGCGGGTCGGAAAGATCGCATAAGGCACGAGATTGGGATGCTCGTTGCCGGTCAGATTCGGCGGCTTGCCATGCATGAAATAATTCGCGGTGTGCGGATGCATGATCGCAAGGCCGGTTTCATACAGCGTGGTCTCGAGGAATTGGCCAAGCCCCGAGCGCTGCCGCTCCGACAGTGCCATCAGGATGCCGATCGCGGCATAAAGCCCGGTGGTGATGTCGACGAGCGGAACGCCGATCCGCATCGGGCCGCTTTGCGGCGAACCGGTCGCTGATATCATGCCGGTCATGGCCTGGATGATCGCGTCATAGCCGGGATTGCCGCCGCGCGGGCCGTCGCCGCCAAAGCCGGAAATCCGGCAATGCACCAGCTTTGGGAATTTCGCGCGCAGCACGTCGTTGCCGATGCCCCATTTGTCGAGCGTGCCCGGCTTGAAATTCTCGATCAGGACGTCGGCGGTCTCCAGCATCTTTAGCAGCACAGTGCGGCCGCCCTCGGAGGCGAGGTCGAGGCCGATCGAGCGCTTGTTGCGGTTGATGCCGACGAAATAGGCCGCGTCCTCCTCATGGAACGGAGGGCCCCAGTCGCGCACCTCGTCACCGGCGGGCGGCTCGACCTTGATCACGTCGGCGCCGTGGTCGGCGAGAATCTGCGTGCAATAGGGGCCGCCGAGCACGCGCGTGAGATCGATCACGCGCAGGCCGGTCATTGCGCCGGGAGCCGGAGAACTCATGGAAAAAACCTTCGCTCAAGTAAGACCAATGGAATTCCTGAGCTACCGGTCTTCGGGCGCGTCGGCAATGCCCGCGCGCGCACAGGCGCATGCGGAGACAGAAGACGCGCAAAAACGGCCCGCGGCTTGCTGCAGCGGGCCGTTCGACGCGGTCGTTACACCACGGTCAGGCGCACATCCACATTGCCGCGGGTGGCGTTGGAATACGGGCAAACCTGGTGGGCCTTCTGGACCAGTGCTTCGGCGTCGGCACGGGCAAGGCCGGGCAGGGAAACGGCGAGGTCGATATCAAGGCCAAAGCCGCCTTCCGAGCGCGGGCCGATGCCGACGGTGGAGGTCACGGAGGCGTCCGCGGGCACCTTCACGCCGCCGCCCTGAGCCGCAACCGCCTTCATCGCGCCGATGAAACAGGCGGCATAGCCGGCCGCAAACAGCTGTTCGGGATTGTTGCCGGCGCCACCGCCGCCGCCGAGTTCCTTCGGGGTCGCAAGCTTGACGCTGAAGGCGCCGTCAGCCGTCGAGGCGGTGCCGTCGCGGCCGCCGGTGGCTGTTGCGGTGGTCTTGTAGAGGACTTTCACGGACATGTTGGTCTCCCTTGGGTCTGGTTTCGATGGCAATCGTATTGCACACAATTAGATTGTGCACAATAGAAAGAATGAAGAGGTCCGCAATTTAATTGTATACAATTGATTAGGCTCGTCCGCGGCCCTAAATGATCACGGGCGTCCCCACTTGGCGAGGTGCAAATGGCTAGGAAACCGGCGGTCGATCCGCTGCTGCTCGGCAATCAGATCTGTTTCGCGGTGTATTCCACCGCGCATGCCTTCAACCGCGTCTACAAGCCGCTGCTCGACAAGCTCGGGCTGACCTATCCGCAATATCTCGTGATGATGGTGCTGTGGGAACGTGACGGCGTGCCCGTCAAGGATATCGGCGAGAAGCTGTTCCTCGATTCCGGCACGCTGACCCCGCTCCTGAAGCGGATGGAGGCCGCCGAACTGATCCGGCGCACACGCAGCACGGAGGATGAGCGCCAGGTCCTGATCGCACTGACGCCGAAAGGCCAGGCGCTGCGGGAAAAAGCCCGGGCGGTGCCGCAGGGTATTCTGGCTAGCTCGGCGTGCTCGGTGGGCGAACTGGTGGCGATGAAGAATGAACTGCTCGCCCTGCGCGACAAGTTGAATGCGGCGTTGGGGGAGTAGGATCCCTTCAGAAGTGCTTCTTCGCAAAAGCTCGGCCGGATCCGGACTTCAGGTATTTCTCGAACGCGATGGCGCGCTGTTCGTCATCGAACGCAATATAAGTTCGTAACCGCCAAGGGCGGTACTTCGAGGTATGCGGCACTTCACCGGCGTTATGTTTAGCCAGACGAGCGCGCAGGTCATCTGTCATGCCCACGTAGAAGTGCAGCGAATCCAGACTTTCGAGAATATAGACGTATCGCACGGTCAGCCCTCCACCCCGGAAAGGCAGGATACCGCAGGTGGATAGTCTGTGGAGTCGCAGAACTTGCCGAGCCCGCCGTCGCCCTTCGGGCTATGGCGGGGCAGCCTTCGCTCCCTTCGCTACGATGGACTGTCCGGGCCTGCCCAGCCGAAGCTCGCGAAGCGAGCGAAGGCTGGTGGAGCCAGGCGGGTGATCTCCGGGCTCCATGTTTCACCATAAAAATCAGCGTTTTATCGAGCCGTGTCAGCGCATGATGTAGCACGGTTGTGTAGCAGAGTAAAAAATGTTGAGCAGGGGGAAGTCATCCCTCCAAAATCCCACCAATTTCGACCGCCATAAGGCGACGTCTCAACGCCAAT
Organism: Bradyrhizobium sp. JYMT SZCCT0428; assembly: GCF_018131075.1. Taxonomy (GTDB): domain Bacteria; phylum Pseudomonadota; class Alphaproteobacteria; order Rhizobiales; family Xanthobacteraceae; genus Bradyrhizobium. The sequence goes on from NZ_JAFCLS010000003.1 coordinate 154,513, forward strand.
TGCTTATCAACTCCCAAATTCATCAAGTTTCAGCATCGTAATCGATTGAGCTGCGCCACGAGGGAAAAGGGTGCTCGGCCCAGGAGGTTGATCGGTCAACAGCGCCTACATCAAGGTGATTTCGTCCTGGCTGCCTTAATCTCAGGTGGGCTGTAGGTGTGGGTGGCAGAACCGATCGCGAACTGCCGCCGCCTGAATTTGCCTGGCAGAGGTGTGCAATTTTGGCAACGTTAGTGCCACGCCTCCGTGTCCATTACACCGGGCTCGCGACTTGAGAACCGGGGCGGCCTACGGCTTGGCCCGGTAGTTAGGGCAATATCTATGTAACACCTCGTCCCCGGTGATTTTGCTCTCAAACAGCTGCGTACACGTTGGCGCAAAGCCACTTGCCCCCCACCAACTCGCGTGCCTTGCCCCCAGCCATATGTAGGCCCGGGACAGCGTGAGCTGTTCTTCCTTGGTCAGCTCGGTCGGGATGCGCTTGCCCGACACCTTGCAGGCCGTCAGTAACATCTCGATCGCAGCGCAGTCACGTTGGGTGTAGGGCTCGGTATCCGGGATCGCGACCTGCGTCTTGGGCCGGTAGCCCGGGCAGTATTTATTGAGCGCATCCTGCTGGGTGACTTTGCCGTCACAGACCTGGCCCCGCAGCTCGTCGAACGCTTCTTCGGTAGGGCTAAAGCCAGTTTTGGTTTTGTATTTTGCACTCAGCGCCCATTTTCTATGATTTTTGCGTATCTCATCGAACCGACGAGCCCCGGATGCCGAGGATGGACCACACTCAAATTCCCCGGCGAGCGTTTCGCACTCACGTGCCGTGTAAGTTTCGGCAACAGCCGGGGTGACGAGCAGCCACAGGATCAAAGCAATGCGATACATGGAAAGACCCCATCTAAATGAATGAACTAATGGAAGAAGATTAGCGCCTGGGCGCCGTGAGTAAAGGAGCCGCACCGAGGCAGCGCAGGCGGGTAGACCGCAAGCACCGACGAGCTAGAAATCGTCTCCAAAATTTCTGTCAGTTTCGTAAAGCGAACCAGCGCCACAACGAGAAGGCTGGCTGGGTTACGATTTGCGCCAGCCCGGGGGGCAGAACCGGGGTTGCATCGGATACGTTGAGCTGCCCGGCGCACACGCGGTGGCACACGGCTTCGAACTTCTTCGGCGACAGCCAGCCATCATTGAGCATCTGACTGTACCCCTTGGCCTTACCGCCGGTGACGATCCAATTACATCCCGTCTTGTTTAGTCGGCTCTCGTTGCAGTTTTTGAGCAAGGTCTCGACAGAACCGCAGATCATGAACTTCTTGGACACTGTCTCGAATTGCTGCGCCGCTGCGGCCGGAGTGACGAGCAGCCCCAGTACCAGAGCAATACCTCGCTGCGCCACGGCTGTATAAGGGCCGCTGGATTGATGCTGCCCCCCAACAGCGCCTACACCGAGGAGAATTGGTCGTGGGCGCCTTATTTCAGATGGGCTGTAGGGTTGGGTGGGCAATCAAAGTGCGAGCTGGTGGGCTGGAGCTTCGATTGGCAGACATGAACCCAATGTGCAGCGCGCAGATGGCGCCCCAAGCGGTACCTCAGTCGCCAGCGAACAGGCAGATGAGAAAGCGGACTGGGCTACGGTTTGGCCCGGGGGCAGAACTTGTCGAGCGCGGCAGATACCGTAGTCTTCTGATGGCAGACCTTCCGGCAGATGGCATATAGCTGCTCTGGGTTGATGTGGTACTTCTGCTCGATGGCGGCCATGCGGCGAGCGATGCTGCCCGATGTCATTCCGCCGTGACACGCGGGTGGGTCTCCCATCGGTTCGGCGCAGCCGTCCAGATAAGTCTTGAACGTGTCGCACTCGTCCTTGGTGCGAATGGTAGCCGACAGTGCTGGGGTGGCTAGCAGCCCCAGTGCCAGAATAGCGTATTTCATCCCACCCTCTCCTTGGTTTTTGGGAAGATGGTAGGCCTAAGACGGCGTCAGTAAAAGTTTTTCCGAATTTACTCGGCTGGCCGGTGTTTGAGGTGTCGGCGTCTGCACATCGATCGGCGACGCACTGGCGCTGGCATCGGATTATGATGCCGCGCGCGATCGTGTTCGTCGCCGCAATGGCATCGGAGCCAGCGGTGCAGCCATGCGTTCGTAAAGCCCGAACAGGTGTTCGACACGCTCACGGTCGCCGCTGAAAGCAGCCGCACGGTAAAGGCGGTCAACAGCCCGGTCCAACCCTTCATGCGCACGCCGAACGTTACCCGGCATCAGATTAACATCATAGAGATCGGCGAGGGTTGCCCCTGGATGCGCGGATCGTGCGTCGAGGACAGCTTGCGCCAGACCGCTCAGCTGCGTCTTTGCGGCATCGTCGAGCGCGGGCCACGGGAACGGGTTGTAGTTGATGCCGGGCGAGTACTGATAATCGCTTTTGAGGCGGCCACCAACATAGGTGGTCCACGCCATGTGCATGCGAGAGGTGATCAGCGCGAACTGGTGTAGTTCAACGTCTAGGGCGACCAAGAGCTTGTTGGAAGGAATGGTCGGCGGATCAAGCCAGGCGATAGGTAAATATGGCCGTCGTTCCGAACTCACCTCCGGAATAACCATAAACGGCCGGTTCGGCAGCACCGTGACATGATACTCGGTCGGGGTCTTCGCTAGCTTCACTGAAAGGGCGCTCGTTTTCTTGTTCTCGCCGTCCGGGTCTTTGCGCGGCGGCAGGCGACCGAGCCGGTACAACCTCACTCTCTCCACTGCCTCGCGTACTTTCGACATCGCGCGCAGTTTGTTTGGTGCCACCCCATGTGGACAGATGATCCAGCGGTCCCCCCCATTTATGAGTTCATCCGAACCGACATACGGTCGGATTAGCGGAGCCGAAGCGGGCTCACTACTTACAAACGTGGCGCGCTCCACGCTGTCCATGATGAAGTAGCCGCCATCGACGGGTTTTGATCCAACCCGGATCGGTGGCATGCCGCCTCCGGCTTGGCGGGTGCGGGTGACGACGAGGTGCGAATTGTTAAGCCGCGATGCATCGAATAGATAGGGCGAAAGCGCCCGGTGCAGCGTTTCGGTGGGTTCTGCATCCTGACCATCGTATGAGAATAGGCGACGGTCGGAAGGTGCTGCATCACGCTTCGTCAACCCTATGATCACGCAATGGACGTGTGCGACGCCACGCGTGTCCGATCCCCACGCAAAGGTGCGGTGCGCGAAGGCAATCTCCAGCTGGTAACGGTCAAGTAGGGCGGGCCAGACCGATGCGACTTGCTCGCCTTGAGTGATTGAATTCGTGGCGACGAAGCCGATCTTGGCGCTCCCCGCTTGAATGTATTCGGCCGCTTTCAGGAACCACGCGCACACGTAATCGAGGCGACTTCCAGAAGCGCCCAAGCGGTTCATAAGGCCGGACGCCTGGTCTTGCTGGTGCGCGCCTCGCATCACGAAACCGATGAATGGCGGATTGCCGTAGACATACGAGCATTTCGATGCAGGGAGGACCGTATTCCAGTCGAGTTCGAGCGCGTCGGCGTTGTGAATATGCGGCGCGGTCACAAGCGGGATGCGGGCATAAACCTGCCCGAATTCCAGCGACAAGCGCACATTCATAATGTGGTCCATATCCACAGCGCCACCTCCGCGATACGCGCTGGAAATTCGCTGATCTCGATACCATAGAACTGGCTGACATCGACCTTGGACAGCGCGGTTACGTCGAGTTCGCGCTGTCCCTTTGGGTTCAGCTCCTTGATTACTTCGGTTTCAAGTGTACGCAGCTCGCGGTAGGCGATAATGAGGAAGTTTCCGCATCCGCAAGCTGGATCGAAAAAGCGCAGGCCCGCGAGCTTGTTCTGAAAGCTGCGCAGCGCGGCCGTGCGGCTGGTGCCTCGTCGGACTTTCAGCCGGACGAATTCCGCCTGCAGATCATCGAGGAACAGCGGTTCGATGACCTTGAGGATGTTCTTTTCGGTCGTGTAGTGCGCGCCCTGCGCGCGCCGCTCACGCGCGTTCATGACAGATTGAAACAGCGCACCGAAAATTGCGGGGGAGATCGCATCCCATGAAAAATCGCAGGCTTCAAGCAGCCGTTCGCGCATGCCGCGATTGAATGCTGGAATTGGCAGCCGTTCCGCGAACAGGTCGCCATTGATATAGGCAAACTGCTTAAGGTCCTCATCAAGCGCCTGCTGCCGCAGTTTCTCCGGCGTATTGAGCACGTCAAACAGGCTGCTCAGCCATTGGCCGGTGTCGCTGCCATCTTCGTTGCTTCGTTCCCGGATAAGGGCATCAAAAATGCCCCGCGTCTCGAATATACCTGTGTCGTCCGCAAAAAGGCAGAACAGTAGCCGGACCAACAGGCGTTCGAGATCATGGCCCGTGTAGCCGGAGGCTTTAAGGGCATCATGTAGTCTGCCCATAAGCTCCGACGCTTCGATGTTAACCGGGTCCTGATCGCGGAAAGTACGTTTCTGGACGCCGATGATGAAGCCGAACGCCTCCGCGTGCTGCGGCAGATCGGCGAGCGCGAGTTTAGTTTTGGTGCCTTCGTCGAGATCGTGCAGTTCAAAGGTCTGGAAGTCGCTCAAGAGGATGTAGCGCGGCAGCTCTACATCCTTGAGGCCAGGAAAATAGTCAAGCGCTTGCGCTTTCGCTGGAACGAGGCTGCGGCCTGCGCTCTTCTGTTCGACCAGCAACACGCCTTTCCAAAAAAGGTCGATGAACCCGCGCTTCGCGCCCAGCAGTTTTACTGGCTCTTCAAAGCTCGCGACGCGGCGGCGCTTGACGCCGAAGACTTCGAAGAATTCATTGTAGAAACTTTGGGTCTCGCCCTTTTCGTAGTGGGCATCTTTCCATTCGTCGGCGAACGCTGCGGCCCGCACTCGAATTTCGTTCCAGCTTAGCCGCACCCGTCCCCCCGCCGAACCCACATGGTTCCAAATTCTAGTTTAAGTTAATCCGCCCCGTGGGGTCGGCAGCATCCGACGTTCTAGCGTGCGAAAAGCCCGTTGTCGGACCCTATGAGGAAAAAATTGACCCCCTCCCCGTACTATTTGGCCCTGTTGGTGTTATTGTTAGAACATTAGAGGAACGATGGACGTGACAGAGCACGAGCAATACCGCTTAAAGATCGACGTTTTCAGCGTTGCTAGCCTGCCTATGGCCCGCCTCGCGGAGTACATGGCGGAGCTGGCTACCCTTTTAGGCGAGCGCGAGCGCGTGCACTTCTCTCACCTTGAGGCGGGTAGTGCCGTGCTGGTGTCCAACATCGAGCCGGTCGCTTTCCCGAAGGTCGAGGAGCGCGTGACGCGGGTCAGCCACGGCGAGGGCCCCAAAGATGCGATGCAGGCGTATGAGAACATTGATAACCTGCTCGCAAAGGACGGCGCCGTTGCGGTGCTCATTTCGCCGAGCATGAGCAAGGTCATCGAATTTCCCGGTCGCGCGCGGCCAAAACCGGTGCGCTATGGACCGTTCCGGGAAGTCGGCACCCTTGAAGGCCGGATCATTCGCATCGGGGGACGTGACGAAACCATACCCGTTTGGCTCAAGAACGGGGACGCCGAATATCACTGCAACGTGCGTGGCGAAGGTATCGCTCTGCGGCTCGCGCCATATTACCTCAATGGGATATTGCGGGTGCAAGGTAGCGGGAAATGGGTGCGCGAGGAAAACGGCACCTGGGAGCTTGAGCAGTTCGACATCTATGATTTCGAAGTTCTCGAGGACAGCCCTATGGGCGACGTCGTCAGTCAGCTCCGCGCAGTCGAGGGCGGCACCTGGCACCAGCGTGACGATGCGCTGACAGATATTCTCGGTCTGCGTCGCGACGATAAGGACCGCCACTAAATGGCGATCGTGGTCTTTGATGCTTCGTTCCTCATCCCATTGCTGGACCCACGCGTAAAAGGCTTTGGCGAGGTGGATGTGAAGCTCCTGCACCTCGTCCAAACCCTCGATAAGCAGAGGGACGTCGTCGTTATCCCGACACCCGCCCTCAGCGAGCTACTCATCGGGGCGGGCGATGCCGCACCTCATTATTTGGACATTTTGAACAGGACACCGCGTTTCAAGGTTGCGGCGTTCGGCCCGCGTGCAGCCGTGGAAGCGGCAGAGCGGCATCGGCAGGCGTTGCGCAACAACGATAAGAAGGAGGGCGCCGAGAGCTGGGCGAAGCTCAAGTTCGACCGGCAAATTATTGCCATCGCGAAGGTCGAGGGCGCGGACCGCATTTACTCGAACGATGACGATATTCGGCGCTATAGCAAAGCGGAGGCTTTGGAGGTTATCCGGCTTGAAGATTTGCCTGAGCCTCCGGAAAAAACACCCGATCTGTTCGATAAATTGTAGTCGGCCACCGCCTCGCGCGACGCCGCATGAGCGGAGATACCGTATTTCATAACAGTGCTGCGGCTGCGTTTTGGGAAAAAAGTGCGCCATCCCGCACGTAACGGGTCAACATGGCGTCGGAAGCGTGCCGGGTCTGCGCCCTAATTTTCCAAGTCGGCACCCCGACCTGCGAGGCACTCGTAGCTAATCCCGCCCTTAGGGAATGCCCAGAATACCCGGAGGGATCGAGGCCAGCTGCTGCGGCGCGCTCTCGGACGATCTCGCCCACCGCTTCGCCGGACAAGCGACAATCATGGACCCTGCCATGGCGATCCACCGGCCGAAAGATCGGCCCGTCACTGATGCCTGCGGTCGCCAACCAGGCTTCCAGGGCGGCGACCGGACACCATCGCCCCCGGCCGTGTGGGATGCCGATTTTCTGCCCCCGAGCCTCTTGATCGGATTTTGAGCGGAGCAAATGCAGGATGACGCCCTGCCGGGCATGTTCGACGTCGCCGACATTTAAGCCGACCAGCTCGGAACGGCGGAACGCCCCAGCGAAGCCGAGTAGAAGGAGAGCCCGATCCCGGAGGTCCTTCGGCCTGTCGCCCGTTGCGTCGAGTACCTGGATCAGCTCGTCGAGCAGCAGCGGCCTAGCCTGATGTTGGGCGCAGCCATAAGTCCGCTTGATGCCCCTTAGGGTCGCCCGGACGAGGGCGGAGCGGGTTGGGTTAGGTAGCCCCCCGACCTCGTGCGCTTTCGAGATTGATGCCAGACGCCTCACCAGGGTCGCCACGCTCAGCCTGCCAGCGTTCTGAGCAATGTGCGCGGCCAACATCTCCGGGGAAGTAGGTATCGATCCGCCGCTCCTTTCATATTCCCGCAGATCACTGAGGTATGCCCGGCGGCTGTTCTCCGAGACGCTGTTTTCGACGAAAAATTGCGTCTCTGGAGAGAATTCGGTTGGGAGTGAGATTAATTGCAATGGCGTGGCTGAACGCTCAAACGAGGCCGTTTTAACCTCCGATAAGTGAATAGTATCACGGGTTAGAAGTTCAGCTGGCATGGCTCGATGCCTCCAAAAGCTCGGCTCGTATCGCATTCAGCTCGCCCAGATCAGTTCGGGCGAGTTGCAGGATTTCGGTGGCATCTGGGCAATGTGATCCATTGCACTCGTAATCGGTAAGTCGGCGCAGTTCGTCAGCTGTGGTCCATCGTAAGCGACGCCGCACGCATTGCCCCTCCAATCGGAACACGATCGTTCCTAGAAACGTGACCCTCCGGCGGGGAGGAATGCGCAGTCGTACCCATCGGGCTGTCCGGGTCGATCCGTCGATGAAGTTGGCGAGTGCAGCCCTTCCGGGCCTTGTGTAGAGGTCTACGACCCACCCCGGGACAGGCCCGAGCATTACTTCCGGGGGCATCTCATCGGGTTCGCTGGTTTCCAGGTCGGGCTGCAGTTGTGGAGCGAGCAAGGCTACGAAGATTGGCAGCACCTCGCCGCTGCGCCGATGGCCCTCCTGGGCGATCTCGACTAGGCAGGGCGGCAGAATTCCTGCAAGTGCCGCGAACAGTGCAGCGGTGTCGCCAGAACGTCTTGCAAGCCGAGGGGACGGGCGGCGATCCGTGCCCAGCAGGAACCAGGCTGCCAAGGCCCTAACGGGCAACGGCTCGCTGCCGGTGATTAATCCGGTCAGTTCTTTAATGGTGCTGAAACCGAATTGCAGCCGCTGGGTCTCGAAGTCAGGATGATTTTCGGCGACGAGCAGGAGATCGTCAGCGCCTCGACACTTGATCGCGTCCGCCATCCTAGACGTTAGGAAGCTCGCAACAGCCCATTCACCCCCGAGGGGTCCGCGCGTTCTCTTACCTGCCATGGCGGCGGTTGCCATCGCCACCAGGTCGAGATCACCAAGGCCCACGTCCTCGAAGGCGATGCATGCCAGTCGCCGCCACAGCCGTTCCGGTGATTGTTGAAGAAGCGTCGCTGCGGCCTTGAGGGCCAGTTCTGTCCTCCCGCGCCGGATTGCCTTCTGCAGCAGCGACATCCCTAAGTAGGGCGAGATATTCAGAAGCTGGGGCGGAGGTGGTTGGAAGTCCGCCACCGCGCCGTATAGGCGGCCCCTGATGGCTTGGAATAATTCTGCCTGGTCCATTTTAGCGCTCTCCTCGTTGTTGAGGGGAGCACCTAGAGACGTCTTACCCACCGTTAAGGATGAACCTGTGATCGGTCATGTAAAGGGAGAATTGAGCGGATAGTTCAAAAATCTCGGCGAGGGGGATGTCTGCTTTGCCCCAGTGAGCGCACATCGTCCGGCAGTCTTGGCATGTCCGAAAGGTGTCATGAGCGGAAATCAGGAAGGCACATTAGTCTGCACGGCGCCCCGCGCTATCTCGATGCGTCTCCCTCCAGTTCTTGGCAGCGTGTTGGAAGGCTGCGATGAAGAAAGCCGTGGTGATCCCGAACATCATCAGACCATTGGCCGCCTGCAGTGGCGCAATCAATCGCATCCGGCCGTCGAGCACGAGGTCGCCGTAACCCAGCGACGTGAACGTTACGCCCGAAAAATACAGCGCCGTTTCGAAATCCTCGAAGGCCCCAAGTGCCCTGTAGATCAGCGCCCAAAATGCAACCTGGAAAATGTTGCCCAGCATGAGGGTAAGCATCAGTACTGAGAACTGTAAGAAAATAGACCACCGCGGCTTAGCGCCCAGCGGTCGCTTGGCAGCGCGGGCGAAGTAGCGGGCGGCGATCACCGATGCCACCGCCTGGAAGGCGAGGCATACCGTCATCGCCAACAGGCCAAGAGTAACGATTACAATCACGGCGGAGCCCATCCTCCAGCGTCGGCACATAACCGAGGGCCAGCGGGGCTGCATCTGTTGCAAGCAGGCGCAGCCCCAATCATCGATCAGCAGTGACTAGGCTGGCATGGCGTTATTTTCCACCCGCACCCTCAGCAAGTTTGTCCATAACGTCGTCGAGGCTCATGCTGCCGACCTTCTGGCTCGGCGGGAATTCCTTAAAGGTGCCGAGGAACCCACCAACGTATTGCAGCGCTGGCACCATCACATATGCGTGGTCAAACCACCACCTTTCATACCCTATAGCTTCATAGTCGGCGCTCTCAAACGGATCGATGCGGAGGTTGAAGATCTTCGGCCTGCGCAGCGTTACGAACGGCTCCCGCCAGACACCGATACCCTGGGCGCGCTGCTCCTGGAAGACGATCTTCCACTGATTGTAGCGGAGCCCCACCAGCGAGCCACTATCGGCGAAGTAGAAGAACTCCTTTCGCGGGCTAGGAACTTTGCCCGCGAGCGTGTCGGTGAGATTATAACCATCGAGATGAATTTTGAACGTCTTGTCGCCGACTTTCATACCCTTGAGCAGTTGCTCTTTCACATCGGGCACGCCAGCAGCAGCCATCAGCGTGGGCAGCATGTCTTCGTGGGCAAAGATGTCGTTGAAGACCGAGCCGGGCTTGATCACGCCGGGCCAGCGAATGAAGCAGGGCACGCGGTAGGCACCTTCCCAGTTGCTGTTCTTTTCGCTACGGAAGGGTGAGTTGCCGCCATCAGGCCACGAAAATTTCTCCGCGCCGTTGTCAGTGGTGTACATGACGATGGTGTTGTCCTCGAGGCCCAGTTCCTTGAGTTTGTCGAGAAGCTGGCCGACGTGGCCATCGTGCTCAACCATCCCGTCGGCATAGACACCGAGACCCGTCTTCCCAACGCTCTCGTCCTTCAGACGCGTGTGGACGTGCATGCGGGTGGAATTCCACCAGAGGAAGAAGGGTTTGCCGTCAGCCTTGCGTTTTTGCAGGTAGTCGAGCGAGGCTTTGGTCACTTCGTCGTCGATCGTCTCCATGCGTTTCTTATTGAGCGGGCCGGTGGGCTCGATCTTTTGCGTTCCATCCGGGTTCGCCCAAGTGTGGAGCACGCCGCGCGTTTGAAACTTTTTGATTAACTCAGGATCCTTGAAGTAGTCCTCATTCTCGGCCTCCTCTTCGGCGTTGAGGTGGTAGAGTGAACCCATAAACTCATCGAAGCCGTGTGCGGTGGGCAAGTGCTCGTCGCGGTCTCCGAGGTGGTTCTTGCCGAACTGCGCGGTGGCATAACCCTGCCCTTTGAGTAACTGAGCCAGGGTCACGTCGCGATCCTGAATTCCTTCCTTACCGCCGGGCATTCCGATGGTGAGCAGGCCGGTGCGGAAGCCCACCTGGCCGGTGATGAACGCCCCGCGCCCCGCGGTGCAGGAATTTTGCCCATACCAGTCCGTGAAGTTCGCGCCCTCCTTGGCGATGCGGTCAATGTTGGGTGTCTTGTAGCCCATCATGCCGTTGTTGTTGGCGCTAATATTGAACCAGCCGACGTCATCTCCCCAAATCATCAGAATGTTGGGCCGTCGGCCTGTCGCTGCTGCAGGCGCTGGCTGCTGCGCTTGTGCAATTGTGGTCTGCCCCGTTGACAGCAGGACGGCGGCCGCGAGGGCCGACGTTCCAGTCATCAACATTTCGCGGCGATTTAAAGCGCTGTTCGACTTTGGCTTCGACTGATCCTTCTCGCGCTCGATCCCGTTAGTCATTTAGTCTATCCTTCCCTGGTGAAATGGTGAAGCGAATTGGCAGCGATGGATCGGATGGTGGAATTCAGCGGCGTAACGACGAGCGTATACTCACAATTTCTTCTCCCTTATGACGCAGCGAAAGCCGATGTGGCTGGTGGACGTATCAACAGGATGCGCGTGACGTGCAGCCGGACGATAACGGCGGCAATAGTTGGGTGCGCAAAGGTGCGATCCACCCTTCACGACCCTGCGCGGAATTCTGACGTTGGGCTCGCGCGGGTCATAACTGCCGTCCTCGCGTCCGCCGCGGGGGTTTTCCGGGATACAGCAGGCCTTCGGCGCATCGGTTTCATGCCGGTTGGAATACCAGTCGCTGGCCCACTCCCAGACATTGCCGATCATGTCGTGGATGCCGTAGCCGTTCGAAGGAAATGCTGTCACTGGCGACGTCCGGGCATAACTGTCGGCGAACAGGTTCTCGTGCGGAAAGCTGCCCTGCCAGGTGTTGGCAAGGTGCAAGCCGCCCGGCGTCAATTCGTCGCCCCATGCATATTCGGCATCTTCTAGTCCACCGCGCGCGGCGTATTCCCACTCCGCTTCGGTCGGGAGGTCCTTTCCGGCCCAACGCGCATAGGCGAGTGCATCGGAGTAGGCGATGTGAACCACTGGATGGTCACCGAGAGTGTTGATGTTGCTCTTCGGGCCGTACGGATGCCGCCAGTCCGCACCTTTGAGGAACTGCCACCACTGGCTCCAGTTGCCGAGATCGACGGGATGCGGGGGCGGCGTGAATACCAGCGAACCTGCATAGAGCATGTGCGGCAGCGCGCCCGGATAGTCCTTCGGATCGGGCGGAATTTCGGCGAAGGTGACATGGCCGGTGTCGCGCACGAAATCCTTGAACTGACGGTTCGTCACCGGTGTGCGGTCAATCCGAAATCCATCAACCGTTACGCGATGGACCGGCGCCTCTTCGGGATAATGCCTGTCAGAACCCATGCGGAAACTGCCGCCGGGAACGAGGATCATGTCGGAATTTGTTAAGTCCTTCGCGGCTAGCTTTCGGACGTTCACCCTAGTTCTCGTATTCTGCAAGGCACACCTTTCGGATTAGACCGTCCTCATCATCGACCAGCCGTCGGGAATTGCGCCGATGGTAGGGGCGACACCCCAAATGAGCAATCTTAACGAAGAGTGATTTGGAAGTTTTGAGGGGAGCCAGGGACGCCAAGTCCACTACAATCGCCAAAAGCGCCGTTCGATCTTGCGATCACAACCAAGGCCCATCGGCAGACGCCCGGCCAGGAATGTCTCGGGGCGTCCTGCAATGTCGCCGCCGCCTTCGCCAGGGGACTATGATTTCGTCCGGGTTTGTCGCTCGGGGACTTGGCCCTCCGGGACAGCATTGCCACCACGATCGGGGCGTAAGTCTCACCAGCGCGTATACTGTTGATTTCCTGAGGGCATTGGGCCGAATAGGGATCACCTCCAACCCGGTTCGAGGCTTTACTGAACCGTGTCTTCCACGGCTTCCCTCTGGGGCTGGTCTGGTCCCAACTCAAGTCCGCAGGGCCTGTCGCGACATCCTGACGGTTGCTGCTTCTTTATCAACGAGGCCCCGGCCGCGTTTCGTTGTCCCAAACTGAAGACCGGCCTTTCTCGTATTGGATGGCACCGGCTGGCAGGATGCGGCGCTTCGGCCTGCCTAGAGGATTACCCCCTCAAGCCCCACAGAGAGGCGCACGTGCGAGTTCTTCGGACGGAGCCCCCACCCTAACCCCAGTGATGAAAGAACGCACGGTGACGCTTCTAATCGCGGCACAGCAGCAGGTGGGCTCTCGATCACCGAGAGCCAGTCGCGGCAGACGTCACAGTGACCAGCTTATGCGTGCGAATTCGGCGTTGAAGCGCGGTCGAATATTGAGCCGGGGATGTGACAAGTCGCATTCTCGCTACGCATGCCGCCGGGTTGGCGATCCAATATTTTTGACGCCGTCTCGCGCGCGCGTTTATCTTTCTATCTCCCCGGATCAACCTTTCTATGTTGTTGCGATCCTGCACCCGACGCGACAGCGTAGGGTGCCCCATTAGTATTCTTCATACTAATGGGAAGGTCATCCTCTTATGTAGCTCCTCTCGTATATCTCTTCTTATATTAATCGTCTTGGCCGGGGACTATCTATGAACGGCGGCCGATAGTACTTTCAGTGATAGTCACCCCTGCCCGCAAAACGCATTGCAATGAGGAGGTCGCCTAACGGTGCTCATTCCGCTTGCTTATAAGGATAATTTCCGGGGGGCTTTTCGTATCCTGGGAACGTGGCGCCGTTCAGGAGCATCTGATGGGTCTCATCGTCCTTGGTCCACTCGTGTAGTTTTGCGAGGTCCAAACTCATCCAGAGCAGTTTCACAGCCCCCAATTTCATTTGGCGTATGGTCACGAACTGACATTCTCGGAGCTTGGGCAGGGCACGGTTCTTCATTTCACTTTCGGAAAGGCCCGCTTCTTTCGCCCAGTCGCTCCTGCTCATCGCAACCCACTCTTTATTGTGTCGTTTGAGCTTGGTCTGCTGGCCCCATCTGAACTTTAGTCGATACAATAAGAGGCCAGCGGCCCAATCACATCCGGCTTGGTTTCGCGCCATCGCGTAGGCGCCCGGATTACCGTAGGTTGTCGTCTTTGCCTTCTTGGTCTTTTTTCCCATTTTGGTGCCTCACTCTGCGACCCATCGAAGTCGATCGGTCCGCAGGTCGCAGGGGGGCGGACGATGACGTTGTCACCGTTCCCATCAATGCCCTCCTTGGCTCCGGGAAATTTCAGCTATGAGCTGAACAATGAAGGTCAGAATAAAAAGGGGTGGAAGTATGACGGGAGTATTTGTGCGGAGTGGACCATCGGCAATATTGCCGATCTCCAGAACTTGTGCTCGCGCACTCTCACCGAACGTGGGCGAGAGACGTCCCATCGAGGCGATTAATGGTAAGCCACACGGCGTGGTCGGGACCGGCCAGGGTATCTGGTGGCGTCCGAAGCAAGTGCACGCCATTGACTATCGTCAGCCCTTCCACTGAAGATGGTGCAGATCGAGGCCAGGAAAATCAACGAGCTGCATGTACTTGATCTGGTAATCAGGATCGGATTTGTCGCCGTAATTGTCACTTACCAGTTTGCCTTGGCTCCATCCGCCCAGGGCCTGGAGTGCGTCAGGGGGAGCGCTGGTCCGGCGAAGGGCATCCCTGAAATTATGCCGGAAACTGTAGAAGCTCTGTCGGGCTTCGAGTTGGATCGACTTCGGCAAATACTGTTCCCGAAAACGCTTGAGAGGATACGTCGCATGGTTGCCGTAACCATCTGGCTTTAAGCCGCCGAAAAGCTGGACCGACGCCCCTGTTTTGCGGCGGATCGCGACGAATTCCAGAAAGCCGATTGAAATCAGCTGGGGATGCACCGGAATTTTCCGCTTACTGCTCCAGGTTTTGACGGTTTTCTTGGGCTTAGCCCCCAGGTCGGCGTCATCCTCATCGCTGGAAGCGACGATATCGAGGTACACGGTCCCTTTGATGGTTTGTTTGACGTCGCCAACGCTCATCTGACAGGCCTCGTTTGGGCGCATGCCCATGAACAAGCACAAGAGAGGTAGCCAGAACCTCCAGCCGGTCTTGTCGTGACCGAACGGCGGCGAATGTAACGCACACGTTTGGTAGAACGTCCCGCCGAAGAATTGCTTGAGCTGTTCAGCCGCAAAGGGACGGCGCTTCGCGCTGGCCTCCATGGCTTCACGCCTAACCGGCTTCATACCCTGAGCCGGATTGGCCCCGATCAGCCGCTTCTTCCAGGCGAGGTCGAGAATTCCTTCGAGGGTAGTGAGGTAGATTTCCTGCGTCCCGGACGACAGCTTGGGCTTTCCAGCCTTTTCGCCCTTGTCGATGGCCTCACTGATGGTCGAACCTTTGTAAAGTTTGGAACGGTTGGCGGGAAGGCGCGATAAGACTGTTCGCACCTTCAGGCAGACGTCGTAATCAACATTTTGAATGGGCACGGCGTTGCCGATGATCTCACGCAGCAGGGTGACGTTGGCGCGCTGTTTATCGACCCATTTTTCGCTGGTCTGGTTAGCCCCCGCGTCTTCTTCTATGACAGCAAGGAACTGGTCGGCCAGTTCGCCGAATGAAATTGGCGGAGGGAGGTTAGGATCAAACAGGTGGTCGAAGAAGAGGCGTCCATGATCGTCGCTAATCCGCGCCAACCTACGCTGCTGAAGCTCTAGCAAGCCACGACGAGCAAGCTCGGCTAAGGCAGCATGGGGCAACGAGGCCTCGTCCACCGGACGCCCAGCATCCGCCAGTATGCGCGTCATGGCCGCGTAGACCCATTCGTCAGCCCTTGGGTCGTCGCGGTTCTTGAGGATGCTTAAGCCGTACCCAACGTCCGCCTCGATCTTTTGTTGGTCACTGCCGCTCCCAGGAGGGTCCTCAGTGAGTTGACGCCGTGACCGTGCATCCATCTGTCGGACATATTCCTGCACATGCTGGACGGCCTCCCGCTCCGTAAGAGGGGTCCCCGCCGCAGGGATGACCAACCCCCCGGTCCCCTTTGCCGCGACCTTATGCTTTTCCTCGGCGGCCTCGAACTGCGCGGCTGTTTTGAGGTCTTCGAGCGCACGCCGCTTCTTGGCTTCCTTGAGATCAGTGGTTCCCAACGAAAACTGTATGGTTTTTTTGCCGATCAACGGGATCAGCGCGGTCGGGACACGACGTCGGTAATTCCAAACGCCTTCTCGCTTGAACAGATGATAGGTGGACGACATCGCCTTCATTCCTTTTGTGTAACATCGATGTGCGACACAGGGGAGATGCTAAGGCGTTGATCTACAATGAACTTAAATTTCCCAGGCAGTTGCGAGAAATTTGGTGGAGCCAGGCGGGATCGAACCGCCGACCTCTTGCATGCCATGCAAGCGCTCTCCCAGCTGAGCTATGGCCCCTTAACCGATCCGCGCGCCTTGGGCGACGCGCAGGCATGACCCTGAACCACAGTTCAGGGCCGATCTCAAGTCTCTTCGTCGCCGCCGACGTCACCAATGATGTCGGTGACGTCCTCATCGCCTTCTTCCTCGTCGGGAATGAAGGTCGAATCGTCGTCTTCGTCACCCTCGATGGTCTCGTCGATTTCGATATCGTCTTCTGATTCGGGAACGACGGCCTTGACCTTGCCGGTGTTCTCCTCGGCATCGGCCTCCTCGAGCGAGACCAATTCCTCGGCCTCGGCCGGTTCCGGCGCATCGGCGGCGGCGCTCGCTGCGGCGGCAGCGCGTGCAGCATCACCGCGGGCGGCCCGGGGCGGCGCAATCGGCGCAATCGGCACGACCTCACCGGTATAGGGCGAGATCACCGGCGACTTGTTCAAGTCATAGAACTTCTTACCCGTCGTCGGGCAAATGCGTTTGGTTCCGAGATCGGATTTGGCCACGTGTGGAGTCCTGGGAATTTCTGAAAAACGGTGCTTCACTTGGCTAGTTGCTAGCCCGCTGTCAATAGCGGTTTGCGCGTATGAGACGGCCGCGTGACGCTGGCTTGCCTATGTGATACCTGCCGCCCTGCGCGAGAGGACACAATCTTGACCCATTCAGACCGGCTTGCAGCCCACCCGACCCCGCTGGAATCCCGCTCGAGCGGTTCCCTGACCGGTAAAGTACGGGTTCCCGGCGACAAGTCGATATCGCACCGGGCCCTGATTCTGGGGGCGCTTTCGGTCGGCCAGACCACGATTTCCGGCCTGCTTGAGGGCGAAGACGTGCTCAATACGGCGAAATCGATGCAGGCGCTGGGCGCCAAGGTCGAACGAACAGGCTCGTTTGCCTGGCAGGTGAGGGGCGTCGGGGTGGCGGGCTTCGCCCAACCCGCAAACCCGCTCGATTTCGGCAATTCCGGCACCGGTTGCCGGCTGGTGATGGGGGCGGTGGCCGGCTGCCCAATTTCGGCGGTTTTCGACGGGGACGCCTCGCTGCGTTCGCGGCCGATGCGGCGGATCCTCGATCCCCTGGAATTGATGGGCGCCAGGACCGGCGAGGCCAGGGAAGGCGGCCGCCTGCCGCTGACGCTGCATGGCGCCCGCGATCCCGTGCCGATGCTGTACCGGACACCAGTGGCCTCCGCCCAGATCAAATCGGCGGTGCTGCTGGCGGGCCTTGCTGCGCCGGGCGTCACGACCGTGATCGAGCAGGAGGCGAGTCGCGACCATACCGAACTGATGCTGAAGCATTTTGGCGCGCAGATCGTCTCGACCAGCGAAGGCAGCCATGGCCGCAAGATCGCGCTCACCGGCCAGCCCGAACTGCATGGCGCCGATGTCGTGGTGCCCGCCGATCCCTCGTCCGCGGCGTTCCCGATCGTCGCGGCGCTGATCGTCGAGGGCTCCGACGTCGTCTTCTCCGACGTCATGACCAATCCGCTGCGCACCGGCCTGTTCACGACCTTGCGCGAGATGGGAGCCTCGATCGAGGAGAGCGACGTGCGCGGCGACGCCGGCGAGCCGATGGCCACCCTGCGCGTGCGCGCCTCAAAACTGCGCGGCGTCGAAGTGCCGCCGGAGCGCGCGCCGTCGATGATCGACGAATATCTGGTGCTCGCGGTGGCGGCCGCGTTTGCCGAAGGCACCACCATCATGCGCGGCCTGCAGGAGTTGCGCGTCAAGGAATCCGACCGGCTGGAGGCGACCGCCGACATGCTGCGCGTCAACGGCGTCAAGGTCGAGGTCGCGGGCGACGATCTGATCGTCGAGGGCAGGGGCCACGTGCCCGGCGGCGGCCTCGTCGCCACCCACATGGATCATCGCATCGCGATGTCGGCGCTGGTGATGGGGCTCGCCGCCGACAAGCCGGTCAAGGTCGATGACACCAGCTTCATCGCCACCAGCTTTCCGGATTTCATTCCGATGATGCGCGGGCTCGGAGCCGAGTTTTCATAAGGCGGAGGCTTGCGTGGTTCAGGACGGCGCAAGCCCGAGGCTGGTCACCGCCTCGAGCCAGATGGGCGCTTCTTCCTTGTACAGTTTCTGCGTCTCCTCGAAGGTCATCGCGGTGTCGTCGACGCCGAATGATTTCATCAGCTGCAGTACTTTTTCAGTCTTGCCGCCCTCGACGAGGAGTTTTGACAGCTTCTGAACGATTTCCGGCGGCGTACCTGTCGGCACGGCGCAGGACTGGAAGCCGGTCAGCTTGAAGATCGGCGATGTGGTGCCCTGCTCTGCAAAGGAAGGGACGTCCGGCAATGTCGACATGCGCTTGCGTGAGACGGCGACCGCGCGGCCGCGGCCGCTCTGCAGCACGGACAACGCCGCGGAGTAGCTGCCGTGGGCGCCATCGATAAATCCGCCGGCCAGATCGGTCCACATTGGCGCTTCGCCGCGATAGTGCACCGCTTCCATCTTGAGACCGTATTGCTTGTTCATTTCGGCGACCGCCATGTGCGCGTATGACCCTGCGCCATAGGTGCCGATGTTGATCTTCTCGGCCTTCTTTGCGTACGCGACAAATTCGGCGAGAGTCTTGGCGCCTGTCTTCTCGCCGGCCACGAATGGCAGGCTGCCCGCCGGCATGATCGAGACGAGGGTGAAATCCTTGTCGGCGTCGTAAGCGATGTCCTTGATCAGAACGCGGTTCATGATCATCGTCGTCGAGATCGTGAACATCAGCGTGTAGCCGTCGGGCGCGGCGCGCTTGGCTTCAACCGCCGCGACCGATCCCGAGGCACCCGCCTTGTTTTCTACCACCACGTTCTGGCCCGTGGTGGCCCGGATATATTCGCCATAGGTCCGCGCAAATAGATCAGTCTGACCTCCGGCGGGATAGCCGGCGATGATCTTGATGGGCTTGGTCGGCCAGTCGGTCTGCGCCTGGGCCGAACTCCCGAACAACGGGATCGCCGAGGCTGCTGCGGCGCTGCCAATAAATTGACGTCGTGAAATGGTGCTCATCGTATCCCTCCGGCCGTTATCATTTTTTTGAATCGGGCGATTCACTGATGCGATGGAATGCCCCGGCTGGTCTCAGGATAGAGACGCACAGCGGCGGGGGCGAGGCACATTTGGACGCATCCGGCGCGCCTATGTCCGCATCACGGAATTCAGGTTTCCCGGCGGTGAGGCGGCCGTCTCCCCGAGCGGTGGCCCCATCACCTCTGACGCATGGCCTTGACCGCCACGGCCGGTCTGTCGCACATGGCGCTCATGATCATCGCCATCGACGGACCCGCCGCCTCGGGCAAGGGCACGCTGGGCAAGCGGCTCGCGCAGCACTACGGCTATCGTCACCTCGATACCGGCGTGATTTATCGCGCCGTGGCCAAAATGCTGCTGGACAGTGGGTTTGATCTTACCGATGAAGCCCGAGCGGTCGCTGCCGCGATGGCGCTCGATCCGGAAAATTTCGGCCATCCCGAACTGAAATCGCAGCGGATCGGCGATGCCGCTTCGGTGGTGTCGGCCATTCCCACAGTGCGGGAAGCGCTGGTCAGTTTTCAGCGCCAGTTCGCGGCCGATCCGCCCGGCGCGGTACTCGACGGGCGCGACATCGGCACCGTGATTTGCCCGAATGCGGACGTGAAGATCTTCGTCGTCGCCGACCCAAAGGTGCGGGCCCACCGCCGCACGCTGGAAGCGCTCGCGCGGGGTGAAGCGGCCGACGAAGCGCTGGTGCTGGCCGATATTCTCAAGCGCGACGAGCGGGACCGCAATCGGGCCGCGGCGCCGCTGAAGGCGGCCCCCGACGCACATGTCCTGGACAATTCCAATCTCGATATCGAAGGCGGCGTTCGCGCCGCGATCGCGATCGTCGAGGCCGTCCGCGCCGGGCGCTGAAGTTTTTGGTCTAATTCTTCGAGCGGTCGCGGTCGAACGGCAACCGCTGTTCGGCCATCAGCACGGGCTTCGATTTGGCCGCGGCAACCGCCTTATCGGTCGCAAAATAGGCCGACTTGCCGGCAACGGCCGTAGCGACGGTAAATACCGCGATTGCGGTCAGAGCGATCAGGCTCTTCATGGTGGCACTCCCCCTGTTTTTGAACCGTGTCATCGTCGGGGGCGGCCCTTAAGGTCGGGTTCCATCGCGCCTGACACCGCGGGCCTTTTGCGTCATGCGGTGAACAAGGCGTTGAAAACATGGGCCCATGGCGAGCATCCGTCAGCGTTAAAGCCCCGTAAATCGGGCATTTCCGCTTGCCGAAAAGACCCCTTGGGGCTATATCACCGGCCATCCGGGCCGCCATCGATGAGATCAGGGCTGTCCGAGCGGGCCGGCAGGCGGTTTTAGCCCCTGCCGTCATTGGAGGAACGCCCGCTCCAGGTTCTTGAAGTCGATATTTCAGGCCCCGGATATTTCAACGTATCGAACGTGCAGGCATGCTGCCGGCCCGCTTTTGCGCCTCCCGCAAGAGCGGTCGTTAGGGTTTGCGGACCCCTGACACTTCACGCGCGATACGCCCCTTAACCCGAATGGCCGGCGATACCCGCATCTGGAGAACAAATGGCTTCGACTGCTGCTTCTTATAATCCTACCCGCGACGATTTCGCTGCGATGCTGGACGAATCCTTCGCCGGCGGCAATTTGCAGGAAAGCTCCGTCATCAAGGGCAAGGTAGTTGCAATTGAAAAGGACATGGCCGTCATCGACGTCGGCCTGAAGACCGAAGGCCGCGTGGCGCTGCGTGAATTCGCAGGACCCGGCCGCGACAGCGAACTCAAGGTTGGCGACGAAGTCGAGGTGTTCCTCGACCGGATCGAGAATGCGCTCGGCGAAGCCGTGCTGTCGCGCGACAAGGCGCGCCGCGAGGAAAGCTGGGGCAAGCTCGAGAAGGCCTTCAACAACAACGAGAAGGTTCACGGCGTCATCTTCAACCAGGTCAAGGGCGGCTTCACCGTCGATCTCGACGGCGCGGTGGCCTTCCTGCCGCGTTCGCAGGTCGATATCCGCCCGATCCGCGACGTCGCGCCGCTGATGAACAATTCGCAGCCGTTCCAGATCCTCAAGATGGATCGCCGCCGCGGCAACATCGTGGTGTCGCGCCGCACGGTTCTCGAAGAAACGCGCGCCGAGCAGCGCCAGGAACTGGTGCAGAACCTCGAAGAGGGTCAGGTGATCGACGGCGTGGTCAAGAACATCACCGATTACGGTGCGTTCGTTGATCTCGGCGGCATCGACGGCCTCTTGCACGTCACCGATATCGCCTGGCGCCGGGTCAATCACCCGACCGAGGTGCTCACCATCGGCCAGACCGTCAAGGTCAAGATCATCAAGATCAACCACGAGACCCACCGTATCTCGCTCGGCATGAAGCAGCTGCTGGACGATCCGTGGCAGGGCATCGAGGCGAAGTATCCGCTGAACGCGCGCTTCACCGGCCGCGTCACCAACATCACCGACTACGGCGCGTTCGTCGAACTGGAGCCGGGCATCGAAGGCCTGATCCACGTCTCGGAAATGTCGTGGACCAAGAAGAACATGCACCCCGGCAAGATCGTTTCGACCTCGCAGGAAGTCGAAGTGCAGGTTCTCGAAGTGGATTCGGTCAAGCGCCGCATCTCGCTCGGCCTCAAGCAGACCATGCGCAATCCCTGGGAGGTCTTCGTCGAGAAGTTCCCGGTCGGTGCGACCGTCGAAGGCGAGGTCAAGAACAAGACCGAGTTCGGTCTGTTCCTCGGTCTCGACGGCGACGTCGACGGCATGGTCCATCTCTCCGACCTCGACTGGAAGCTTCCGGGCGAGCAGGTGATCGACAACTTCAAGAAGGGCGACATGGTCAAGGCCGTGGTGCTCGACGTCGATGTCGAAAAGGAGCGCATCTCGCTCGGCGTCAAGCAGCTCGAAGGCGACCCCTTCGCAGAGCCGGGCGACGTCAAGAAGGGCGCGGTCGTGACCTGCGAAGTGCTCGAAGTGAAGGAAGCCGGCATCGAGGTGAAGATCTCGGGAACCGATTTCTCCACCTTCATCAAGCGGTCGGAACTCGCCCGCGACCGCAACGATCAGCGCGCCGAGCGTTTCGCCGTCGGCGAGAAGGTCGATGCCCGCGTGATCCAGTTCGACAAGAAGGCCCGCAAGGTGCAGGTCTCGATCAAGGCGCTGGAAGTTGCCGAAGAGAAGGAAGCCATCGCACAGTACGGTTCCTCCGATTCGGGAGCGACGCTGGGCGACATTCTCGGCACCGCGCTCAAGAACCGCGACAAGTAAGCGCAGCTTCCCTGTTCGCAAAGACCAGGCCCCGGTTTCGACCGGGGCCTTTTTTGTTGTTTCCCTTCTCCCCTTTTCGGGAGGGCGTAGCCCGGATGGAGCCACCGGGTCGCGCGAATGCGCGCCCGATGACAGGCTCCACGAAATCCGGGGCTGTCTTGCCGCGGGTCGACCTGTCCCGGATTGCGCTGCACTCCATCCGGGCTACAAACGCAAGCTAACGGGCCTTGTTTTCTTCATATTGCGTCGCAATTGTTGTAATTGGATAACGCGCTGGTGACGCTGCGAAGGCAAAACGCGCTGCTGACCTCAGGAGAATTTCGATGTCGCTCGATTCGGACGTGATCGTCGATCGCCGCAGGATACGCCGCAAGCTGACTTTCTGGCGCCTGGTGGCGGCCGTGGTCGTGCTTGCCGCGGTCGTTGTCGTCGGTGTGCTGGCGACACCCGCCGGCCGCTCGTCGCTGTCGGTGTCCGGCTCGATCGCCCGGGTCAATATCGAAGGCCTCATTCGCAGCGATCAGCAACGCGTCGAGGCGCTGGAGCGGCTGGAGAAATCATCGGCCGCCGCCGTCATCGTGCATATCAATTCGCCGGGTGGCACCACCGCCGGCTCCGAGCAGCTCTATGATGCGCTGACGCGGCTGAAGGCCAAGAAGCCGCTGGTCGTGGTGGTCGAGGGGCTGGCCGCCTCGGGCGGTTACATCGGGGCGCTTGCGGCCGATCACATCATTGCGCAGCAGAGCTCACTGGTCGGCTCGATCGGCGTGCTGTTTCAGTTTCCGAATTTCACCGAGTTGATGAAGACCGTCGGCGTCAAGGTCGAGGAAGTGAAATCCTCGCCGCTCAAGGCGGCGCCGAACGGCTTTGAGCCAACCAGCCCGGAGGCGCGGGCGGCACTCGACGCGCTGGTCAAGGACTCTTACGCCTGGTTCCGCGGCCTCGTGAAGACGCGGCGCGGCATGGACGAGGCGTTGCTCGAAAAAGTCGCGGACGGACGCGTGTTCACCGGCCGCCAGGCGGTCGAGCTGAAGCTGGTCGATCAGCTCGGCGACGAGAAAACCGCGGTGGCATGGCTGGTCGCCGAGAAGAAGATCAAGAGCGATCTGCCGGTGCGCGATTTCAAGCTGACCCCGCGCTTCGGCGACATGACTTTCCTGCGCGCAGTCGCGTCCGTCAGCTTCGATGCGCTCGGCCTGAGCGCGATCGCGCGTCAGATCGAGCAGGCCGGCGTCACAGGAGCCGTCGACCAGCTGGCGCTGGACGGTATGCTGGCACTGTGGCGGCCCGCGGCCTCCAATTGAAGCTGCGCAGGCGAGGTTTGGCGCGGTCCTCCCGCATTGCGGGTGTTGCGACAACCCCTTTCCGGGCCATTTGTCACGTCATTTCGCGTGGCCCAAAATTGATTTAGCGTCTTGACAGTTCAAGGCATTTTCACGGAAATGGAAGTCCGCACGACAGTGGACCCCAGTCTCGATGATCAAATCCGAACTTGTTCAGCGCATCGCCGAGCACAACCCGCATCTTTATCAGCGGGATGTGGAGAACATTGTAAACGCGATTCTCGATGAGATCGTCGCTGCCCTGGCGCGCGGCGACCGTGTCGAGCTCCGCGGTTTCGGCGCTTTCTCGGTCAAGCATCGTCCAGCCCGCGCAGGGCGCAATCCACGCACCGGCGCGCATGTGCCGGTCGATCAGAAGAGCGTCCCGTTTTTCAAGACGGGCAAGGAAATGCGTGAGCGGCTGAACCGCGAAGGCGGTTCGCCCGAGGCCGGCGCGTAACCATAGCGTTTTCAAGCGAAGTGGACCCCGGTTCGCGTGAAGAAAACGCGTCAGGTAAAAGACCCCACCGGGTTCTGACGATCGGGTGCCGCGTTGCGGGACACGTGCCCGCCGACGTCAGCTGCTTCGAGAGTCCGCACTGCGAGAGATGGTCATGCGAAAATTCTTCTCGGCGCTGGTCGTCATTCCCCTAGGCGTCATCTTCATCGTCTTTGCGGTCGCCAACCGTCATTCGGTGACGGTGTCGTTCGATCCGTTCGATTCCGTCAATCCGTCGGTCGCGGTGTCGATGCCGCTGTTCGTCGTGATTATTGCAGTCGCGATTTTGGGGGTCGCGGCAGGCGGCATGGCGACCTGGTTCCGCCAGCGCCGCTGGCGCCGCGCCGCACGCCGGCACGAGGCCGAGGCCCGGCGGGCGCGGTCGGAAATAGCCGATCTGCGCGCCGCGGAGGCGGTCTCCCGGGGCGGGGTGCCGCAGCTTGCGGCACCGGCGCCGCGCGGCATTTACGGGGCCGCCGGGCGAGACAAGCAGGGCGCGACGTTGTAGAACCCGCCCAATCAGCTCCGTTCCACCCCGTTCTGGCGGCTTGAAAGCCGCGCCTGAGAGACCATGTCCCTGCTCGTCAAAATTTGCGGCCTGTCCACGCGCGAGACGCTCGACGTCGCACTCGGGGCTGGCGCTGACATGGTCGGGTTCGTGTTCTTCCCCCCGTCGCCGCGGCATGTCAGCCTCGAGACCGCGCGCGAGCTCGGCAAGCAGGCCAAGGGCCGCTCCGTCAAGGTGGCGCTCACGGTCGATGCCGACGACGCGACGCTCGAGAATATCGTCGAGACCCTGCGGCCGGACATGTTGCAACTGCACGGCAAGGAAACCACCGCGCGGCTGCGCGACATCAAACAAAAGTTCGGCCTGCCGCTGATGAAAGCGCTTCCGGTCGAGACCGCGGCCGATCTCGCGCCGCTCGCAGGCTATGCTGCGGTCGCCGACCGCATCCTGTTCGACGCCCGTGCGCCAAAAGAGGCTACCCGCCCGGGCGGGTTGGGGGCCGTGTTCGACTGGCACCTGCTTGAAAAGCTCGACCTCGAACTGCCGTTCATGGTTTCGGGCGGGCTCAACGCCTCCAACATCGCCGAGGCCGTTCGCGTCACGCGTACGGGCGGCGTCGATGTGTCCTCGGGCGTCGAGCGTTCGCCCGGCGTCAAGGATCCCGACATGATCCGCGATTTTATCCGCGCTGCGCGCGCCACCGAAGAATTGATGGTCCGATGAATCCAGGTCAGTCAAATCCCTTGCCAAACTCCTTCCGCACCGGCCCCGACGAGCGCGGGCATTTCGGCAATTTCGGTGGCCGCTTCGTTGCCGAAACGCTGATGCCGCTGATCCTGGATCTGGAGAAGGCCTACGCCAAGGCCAAGGCCGATCCGTCGTTCGCTGCGGAAATGAAGGGCTTTCTCAAGCACTATGTCGGCCGGCCGTCGCCGCTGTACTTCGCCGAGCGCCTGACCGAGCATCTCGGCGGCGCAAAGGTCTATTTCAAGCGCGAGGAGCTCAACCACACCGGCTCGCACAAGGTCAATAATGTGCTCGGCCAGATCATGGTCGCGCGCCGGATGGGCAAGAAGCGCATCATCGCCGAGACTGGCGCCGGCCAGCACGGCGTCGCCACTGCGACTTTGTGCGCGCGGTTCGGATTGGAATGCATCGTCTATATGGGCGCGGTCGACGTCGCGCGTCAGGCGCCCAACGTGTTCCGCATGGAAATGCTCGGTGCCAAGGTGATCCCGGTTCAATCAGGGACGCGCACACTGAAGGACGCGATGAACGAGGCGCTGCGCGATTGGGTCACCAACGTGCACAACACCTTCTACTGCATCGGTACGATCGCCGGGCCGCATCCCTATCCGATGATGGTGCGCGATTTCCAGTGCGTAATCGGTGACGAAACCCGCGAGCAGATGCAGGAAGCCGAGGGCCGGCTGCCGGATTCGCTGGTCGCCTGCATCGGTGGCGGCTCCAATGCGATGGGCCTGTTTCATCCCTTCCTCGACGAGCCCTCGGTCGAAATCTTCGGCGTCGAGGCGGCGGGCCACGGCCTGACCCAGCTGCATGCGGCCTCGATCGCGGGCGGCAGGGCCGGCGTGCTGCATGGCAACCGTACCTATTTGTTGATGGACGATGACGGCCAGATCCAGGACGCGCATTCGATCTCGGCGGGACTGGATTACCCCGGCATCGGGCCGGAGCATTCCTGGCTCTATGAGAACGGCCGGGTCACCTATCTCAGCGCCACCGACGACGAGGCGCTCGCCGCGTTCCAATTGCTGTCGCGGCTGGAGGGCATCATACCCGCGCTGGAATCGGCCCACGCCATCGCCAAGGTTGTGGAGCTCGCGCCGAAGCGGCCCAGGGATCATTTGATGGTCGTCAATCTCTCGGGCCGCGGTGACAAGGACATCCCGCAGGTCGCTGAAATCTTGAAGGGTGAGAAGAAGTGAGTACCCGTATCGACGCGCGCTTCGCCGAACTCGCCAAGCAGGGCCGCTCGGCCTTCGTCACTTACATGATGGCGGGTGATCCCGATCCGAAGACCTCGCTCGACATCATCAAGGCGCTGCCGAACGCGGGCGCCGACATCATTGAGCTCGGCGTGCCCTTTACCGATCCAATGGCCGACGGGCCGTCGATCCAGGCAGCAGGGCTGCGCGCGCTGAAGGCCGGGATGACCTTGAAGAAGACGCTGGAGATGGTGCGCGACTTCCGCAAGGACGATGAAGTCACGCCGATTGTGCTGATGGGCTATTACAATCCGATCTACATTTACGGCGTCGACAAGTTTCTCGCCGATGCAAAAACGGCCGGTGTCGATGGCCTGATCATTGTCGACCTGCCGCCGGAAGAAGATGACGAGTTGTGCCTGCCGGCGATGAAGGCCGGCTTGAATTTCATCCGTCTGGCGACACCAACCACAGACGACAAGCGACTGCCGGCGGTGCTCGCGAACACGTCCGGCTTTGTCTATTACGTCTCGATTACCGGCATCACCGGCAGTGCAAGTGCGGATTCCAACGTGGTGGGCGAGGCGGTGGCCCGGATCAAGCGGCACACCAGGCTGCCGGTTTGCGTCGGCTTCGGCATTCGTACCCCGGATGCCGCGCGTGCAATCGCCGAGCGGGCCAACGGTGCTGTGGTCGGCACTGCGCTGGTCGATGCTTTGCGCGGCACTCTCGACGCCGAGGGGCGGGCAACCGGAAAATCGGTCGCCGCCGTTGCCGATCTCGTTACCGCCCTGGCCCAAGGCGTCCGGGGCGCCAAACAGGCCGCAGAATAAGCCATAATTGCGTGGAATGAGGCGCTACCAGCGGCTTGCCGGGTCCGATCCGGGCCGCCATATATTGCAGCTGATGCGTCCAACCGCATTTCGGAGCGAAACATGAATTGGCTCACCAACGTCGTCCGGCCGAAGATCCGCAGCATCCTGCGCCGCGAGACGCCGGAGAATCTGTGGATCAAGTGCCCGGATTCCGGGCAGCTGGTGTTCTACAAGGACGTCGAGGCCAACCAGTTCGTGATTCCCGGCTCGAACTATCACATGCGCATGGGCGCGGTGGCGCGGCTGAAGTCGATCTTCGACAACGAGACCTGGTACGATATCGCGCTGCCTGACGTGACCGCCGATCCGCTGAAGTTTCGCGACGAGCGCAAATATGCCGACCGCATCAAGGATGCGCGCGCCAAGACCGGATTGAACGACGCCATCAAGGTCGGCTACGGCAAGCTCGAAGGCGCCGGCGTCGTCGTGGCCGTGCAGGATTTCGATTTCATGGGCGGTTCGCTCGGCATGGCCGCGGGTGAGGCGATCGTGCGCGGGCTCGAGCTCGCGGTCGAGAAGAAATCGCCGTTCATCGTGTTCGCAGCCTCGGGCGGCGCGCGGATGCAGGAAGGCATTTTGTCGCTGATGCAGATGCCGCGCACCACGGTCGGTGTGCAGATGCTGCGCGAAGCAAAGCTGCCCTACATCGTCGTGCTGACCAACCCGACCACCGGCGGCGTCACCGCGTCCTACGCCATGCTGGGCGACGTGCAGATCGCCGAACCCGGCGCGCTGATCGGATTCGCCGGCGCGCGCGTCATCGAACAGACCATTCGCGAGAAGCTGCCGGAAGGTTTTCAGCGCGCCGAATATCTGCGTGACCACGGCATGGTCGACATGGTGGTGCACCGCCACGAAATGCGTCCCACCCTGGCGCGGCTGTGCCGGCTGCTGACGAAGTCGCCGGCGCCTGATGTTGCGTCGAAAGCCGTGCCGCAGGTCACCGACCCGGCCCAGATCGTCTCGGCGCCGGAAGCGGTGCCGGCCGCACCCCACGCGTGAACGCACCCGCCGCCAGACCGCAGCCTTCGCTCGACGAATTGATCGCGCGGCTGTCGGCGCTCCATCCCAGCCGCATCGATCTCGGTCTCGATCGCATGCAGGCCCTGCTGGCGCGGCTCGACCATCCTGAAAGCAAGCTGCCGCCGGTGATTCACGTCGCCGGTACCAATGGCAAGGGTTCCACCATTGCCTATCTGCGCGCGATCCTGGAGGCCGCGGGCCTGCGCGTCCACGTCTATACCTCGCCCTATCTGGTGCGGATCAACGAATGTTTTCGTCTTGGCCGCAGCGGTGGTGGCGTGCTGGTCGATGACGATGAATTGTGCGCCGTGCTGGAGGATTGCGAGCGCGCCAACGCGGGCGATCCAATCACGATTTTCGAGATCGAAACCGCGGCGGCGTTTTGTTTGTTTGCACGGCATCCGGCCGATGTCGTGCTGCTGGAAGTCGGCCTCGGCGGACGGCTGGACGCCACCAATGTGATCGACGCGCCGCTCGCGTGCGTGATTGCGCCGGTCAGCATGGATCATACGGAATTCCTCGGTAATTCGCTGACTGCGATCGCCGGTGAGAAAGCTGCCATCATCAAGCGCAATGTGCCGGTGGTTTGTGCCGAGCAGGCGCCGGAAGCGATTGATGTGATCGAGGCGCAGGCGCGCCGCATGCGCGCGCCGCTGCATGCGGCCGGCCAGCAATGGCATGTCAGCGTCGAACACGGCCGGCTGGTCTATCAGGACGATCGCGGCCTGATGGATCTGGTGGCGCCAAAACTGTTCGGCCGGCATCAGTTCGACAATGCCGGGCTCGCGATCGCGACCTTGCGTGCGCTCGACGCCTTCAAGATCGGCATGCCCCATTTCGAGGCCGGCATTGTCAACGCCGAATGGCCGGCGCGGATGCAGCGCCTGGTCGCGGGCGCGCTTGTCGAGCAGGGACCGCAGGGCTGCGAGATCTGGCTCGATGGCGGCCACAATGCCGAAGGCGGGCGCGTTGCCGCAGCGGCGCTGGGCGATCTCGAGGAGCGGGTATCGCGGCCGCTGGTCGTCATAACAGGCATGATGGCGAACAAGGATGCGGGCGCGTTCCTCGCCAATTTCGCCGGGCTGACGCGCCATATCATGGCGGTGCCGATCCCCGGTCGCGACAATGCAAGCTCGATGGCCATGGCGGCGTCGATGCCGCCGGACCGGCTGGCGGATGCCGCCCGCGCGCTGGGCATGCGCGTGGAGAACGCCGCCAGCGTCGAAGCCGCGCTTCAAACACTGTCGAAACTGGCTTACGAAGTGCCGCCGCGCATTCTGATCACAGGATCGCTCTACCTCGCAGGCCACGTGCTGGCCCGCAATGGCACGCCGCCTGCATGAGGTCCTCGTGTCCCGGACGCGGTGCAGCGTCCTTCACGCTGCGATAGTAATTGGAATGAATAATGCGCTTTGCCGCGATTGCCGATGTGCACGGAAATTATCTCGCGCTGGAAGCTGTCATCGCCGACATCCGCGCGCAGGGCATCAAAGAGATCGTCAATCTCGGCGACATGGCGAGCGGACCGCTCGATGCGCGGCGTACCATGGACGCCCTGATGGCGCTCGATGCCGTACACGTGCTCGGCAACCACGACCGCTATCTGATCGACCGGCCGCCGGAGAAGATGGGTTCCTGGGACCGGCCGGCGCATGCGCAACTCGACAAGACCCATCTCGACTGGCTGCGCGCGCTGCCGCCAACGCGCGTCTATCGCGACCTTGTGTTTCTCTGCCACGCGACACCCGCGCATGACGAAGTCTATTGGCTGGACACGGTGATATCAGACGGCACCGTTTGCATGGCCTCGCTCGATGCGATTGAGAAGCAGGCCGAAGGGATCACGCAGCCGCTGATCCTGTGCGCCCACACCCATGTCGCGCGCACGGTGCGGCTTCGTGACGGCCGCCTAATCGTCAATCCCGGCAGCGTCGGCTCGCCCGGCTATCGCGACACCCATCCGTTTCCGCATGTGATCGAAGCCGGCACGCCGGACGCGCGCTACGCGATCCTCGAACTGGCCGATGGAGCTTGGCGCGTGACGTTCCGCCATGTGCCCTACGACCATGAGGCGATGGCGGCCCTGGCGCGGCAGAACGGCCAGCTTGAGTTGGCCTCCGCACTGGCGACGGGATGGATTACCTGAAAAACAAAACGGCCGGCGGTAAGCCGGCCGTTTCCAATAACAATCGGTCGAAGCCGATCAGACCGCGGCAGTGATCCATTGCTGCAGCTTCGCCTTCGGCGCGGCGCCGACCTGGCGGGAGGCCATCTCGCCGCCCTTGAAGATCATCAGGGTCGGGATCGACATCACGCCGTATTTCGAGGCCGTCTTCGGGCTCTCGTCGACGTTCAGCTTCACGATCTTGACCTTGTCGCCCATCGCGCCGGAAATCTCGTCGAGCGCCGGGGCGATCATGCGGCAGGGGCCGCACCATTCGGCCCAGAAATCCACGACCACCGGCCCGGTCGCGTTGAGCACTTCGGCTTCGAAATCGGCGTCAGAAACCTTGCCAACGGCCATGGGAATACCTCGTTCGGTTGAAAACGGCGCGCGGATGAGAATCGCGCCTCGGATCATATTGACGAACCTATGAACGCGACCTTGCCGGGTCAAGCGCGGTCACGTCGAGATGATAGGATGCCAGCGCCGCGTCCAGCGCGGGGGCGGAAATCTCCATCAAATCAGTCGCTTCAGTCCAAAGCAGTGCGGCCCGGACCGGCAGCTGGGGATAAAGTTTGGCAAGTACCGCCCGGTAGAGCGCGAGCTGGCGGACATAGCCCCGGGGAGCCTCGTCCGCGGTTTTGGGCGGGGCGTGGTTGGTCTTGTAATCGACGATCAAAACCTCCCGCTCGGTTACCACCAGCCGGTCGATCTGGCCGGAAACCAGCGCCGGCGGCTGCCCGGGCCGGTCCAGCCGCCCCACGATCGAGACCTCAGCCTGGCTGCCCGGCGCAAAGGCGTGCGCAAAGCGGGCATCCGCAATCAGCGCCAGCGCTTTTTCTGCCAGCGTGAGCCGTTCGTCCTCGGTCCAACCATCGGCGTTGCGGGCGAGATACGACAGCGCGGCCTCCCGGCGGCGTTCGGCGGCGATATCGGGCAGCGACTGCAGCAACCGGTGCACCAGCGTGCCGCGCTTGAGCGCCTTGGCGCGGACGAGGATCGATTCGCCTGACCGGACCGGATGGCTGTCGTCGTCAGCAGGATCGGACGGGCGCAGCAAACCCTCCGCCGGACGCTCCGGCTGCGCCGGGGTCAGCAACCACGATGGAAAATCGATCGATGGCGTCTTTGCCGGCGCAACCGATCCCGTGGCAGGCGCGACTTTCTCGGAACGAGAATAGCGTTTCACGACGCCGCTCGATGTCTTGATCTCCTCGAGCTGCAATTCGGAACGGTCGAGGCCCTTGCCGATAAGATCATACCAGGAGGAGGGGCGAACGTCCTTCCTGTTGCCGGGCATGCAGCCACCGACGATCAGGCGATCGGCCGCGCGCGTCATCGCCACGTAAAGCAGGCGGCGGTATTCATCCTCGGTATCGCCTAGCATCGCCGCCCGTGCGGTGACGAGGGCAGGGGGATCCTCTGCCTTGCGGCCGGCCCAAACCACGATCCCGGGGGTGTGCGGACCAGCATTGCCCTGCGGCAGGTTGATGAGTCGCAGCCGCTGCGTATCCGAGGGAGATGTCGTGGTGTCGACCAGGAACACCACGGACGCCTCCAGGCCCTTGGCGCCATGCACGGTCATGACGCGAACTTCGTCGCGCGAGATTTCCATGTCGCGCTTGACCTCGGTGTCGGCCGCACGCAGCCACGCCATGAAGCCCTGCAGCGAGGCCGGCGCCTTGCGCTCGTAGCTCAGCGCAAGTTCCAGAAATTCATCGAGCGCATCATTGGCTTCATGCCCGAGCCGGTTCAGGATCCGCGCACGGCCGCCGTCGCCGCCAAGCAGCCAGGAATAGAAGGCAAACGGCGTCGCGTTGGCGACGCGTCGCTCGCATTGCTCCAGTCGCCAGAGCGCGTCCCTCAGCCCTGCATCGGTCGCGGCCCGCGCGCTCAGTGCCGCGCGCAACGATCCCTTGCGCTGCCACGCCAGCTTGAACAGATCGTCGTCGGTGAGGCCGAACAGCGGGCTCTTCAGGGCGACCGCCAGCGCCAGATCGTCCTGCGGCAGCAGCAGCGCGTCCGCCAGATTCATCAGGTCGATGGCCGCGATGTGCTCAGTCAGTTTGAGTCGGTCGGCGCCGGCAACCGGGACATTTGCGTGCTTCAACGCCTGGATCACCGCATCGAACGCATTGCCACGCCGGCGCACCAGCACCAGCATGTCGCCATATCGCAGTGGACGGCGGCTAGCTGCGCTGCCGGTCATGGTGCCGCTTTCGACCAGCGCTTTGATCTCGGCTTGAATCCGCCGGGCGAGCTTTACCTCGGGACTGGTCACTGCGACGCCGTCGAACGGCGCGCGCCAGCCTTCCATATCAGGCCTGTCGTCGGCTACGGCCAATTCCCAGAGATCGATCAGGCTGGGACCGGCGTCTTCCAGCGCATGATGGATCGGGTATCCGTTCTCGACCGCGTGGATACTGCGGAATATCTCCTGCTCGCGGAAAACATGATCGACCGAATGCAGGATCGCCGGCCCGGAACGAAACGAATAGTTGAAAGATACCGGATCGAATTTCAGGCCGGCATCCTCGAATTTCTTCTTCAGCGCCCGCCGACGCAGGTCGAACTCACGGGGGGCCGCGCCCTGAAACGAAAAGATCGACTGTTTCTCGTCGCCGACCGCGAACACGGTGCGCATCACGCCGTCGCGTGCGCCGGCGCCGGAGGTGAATTCGGAAATGATGTGCGCGACAATGTCCCATTGCCGCGGACTGGTGTCCTGCGCCTCGTCGATCAGCACATGATCGACGCCGCGGTCGAGCTTGTAATGGACCCAGCCGGAGGAGACGCGGTCCAGCATCTGAAGCGTCTTGTCGATCAGATCGTCATAATCGAGCAGTCCACGTTCCAGCTTCTCGCGCCGGTAATTCGCGGCAGAAGCGGTTGCGATATGCAGCAGCGCCTCGGTGCGGTCGCGGGCCGTCACGGCGCGGCGGCGTTCGATCAGCGGCGCGATGCGATCGGCCTCGGATTCGAACAGGCGACCAATGGCCGGATTGTTGTCGACGAATTTTTTCGTCACCACCGATTTGCGGCGCGTGCGGTCGGCCTCGGTTAGAAACACGCCGAGATATTCTTCGACCTGCGCAGCGCCGGTGAACATCAGTCCTGAACGAAGCCGGGCGGCCTGATCCTGGTCGGTCTTGCTTCCGGTGTCGAGAACGCGCGCGATCGCCTCCCATTCAGATTGCGGCAGGTTCGGTCCATCGACGATGTCGCGCTCGACATCTTCGATGCGGTCCTCGGGATCGACACCCAGAGCTGCGGAGGTCTGCCTCGCCGCGGCGTGGGCGCTGCCGGCGGTGTCCGTCCATGCCATGAAATGATCGCGGCTCAGGCAAGCCTCGCGCACAACCTCCTTGAAGGTGACGTCGGCGGCACTGGCCATCGCCATCCGGAGCGCCCGGCCGGTCGCGCTGTCGGGGTGGCGCGATGCCTCCAGAAACACCGCGAGATTGGCGCGCTCCATCATCTCGTTCTGGTCGCGGTCGTCGAGCACGGCGAAGCGCGCGGGCACATTGGCCTCGAACGGGAATTGCTGCAGCAGGCGCGTGCACAGCGCGTGGATGGTCTGCACTTTCAGCCCGCCCGGCGTCTCCAGCGCGCAAGCAAAGAGCTGCCGCGCCGACTTTCGCAATTTTGCATTGGGATTCGCAATTCCCGCTTCCTTGATCGCGGCATCCAGCGAAGCATCGTCGAGCGTGACCCAATGGCCGAGCGTCGAGAACACGCGTTCCGCCATATTGGCGGCGGCGGCCTTGGTGAAGGTGATACAGAGGATCTTTTCCGGCGCCACGCCACCCAGCAGCAGCCGGATCACGCGTTGCACCAGCACATGGGTCTTGCCCGAGCCGGCATTGGCCGACACGAACGAGGACGCCGCCGGATCGGACGCGCGCGCCTGGGTGTCGCGCACATTGGGCGGAATGATGCGGGGAGCCTTCACCATTCCTCGATCCCCAACCCGCCGGCCGCGGACCATTCCTTGATCCGGGCGAGATCGTCATAGGCGCCGTAGCGGTTCGACCACATCGACAGGTTCAACGAAGTGTAGGCCTGGTTCTCGTCCTCGAATTTGCGGATCAGTTTTTCCAGCTCCAGCCGCGCGTAATCCGCCGCCTCGTCCGGCGGCTGCGGCGTGTCGTTATTCCTGATCTTCAGTTCCAGCGAACGATGCTCGCCCGGCGGGTTGTTGCCGCTCAGCCTGACATAGGCGAGTTCGGCGACCGACGAATCCGCGCCGATATCCTTGAAGCCGCCTTCGCGCAGGATCGCGGCTTCGAGCGTGAGTTGCGGCGACAGTCCCATCCGCACCTGCTTGCCGGTCGGCGGCTGGCCCGTCTTGTAGTCGAGGATCGCGAAGCGGCCGTCAGCGCGCTGCTCGATGCGATCGGCGCGGGCTGAAAGGATGAAGGTTCGTTCGTTGTCG
This sequence comes from Bradyrhizobium sp. JYMT SZCCT0428, assembly GCF_018131075.1. Classification (GTDB taxonomy): domain Bacteria; phylum Pseudomonadota; class Alphaproteobacteria; order Rhizobiales; family Xanthobacteraceae; genus Bradyrhizobium. The sequence continues at coordinate 189,398 of NZ_JAFCLS010000003.1, forward strand.
AGCGGAATGCCGATCTCGCCCCTGATCTCGGCGTCGATCCGGTGGATGTGATCGCGGCGCGCCAGTTCCCAGTCGGCGAACCATGAGGCGATGCGCTGGAACCGCGGCCACCACAGCGCCCGCGCCTCGGGGCGCTCCATCAACGGCGCAAAAAACTTCTCGCCGATGCCGCGCAGCGCGAGCGCAGGCTGGGCGGGCAATGTGTCGGCGAAGGTCTTTGTAAATTCGCCGAGCGCTTCATGGATCGCCGAGCCGCGATCAGCGGCTGACAGTGGCATATCGACGGGATCGAGCGGGTCGAGCCGCAGAATGTATTTCGCGTAGATCGTGTAGGGATCGCGCAGCCAGTCCTCGATCGCCGTCACCGACAATTTCAATGGGCGCGTCGCGCGCGGCGGCCTTGGCGCGGGCTGCGGGATCGGCTCGATCTTTGCCGGCCGGTCGAGTTCGGCGGCGAAGCGGATATAGTCCTCGCCGGCCTGCGTGGCTTGCTTCCAGTGCTCTTCGCCGGCGACGGCCTCGAGCCGGTGCAGGAAGCGCGAGGCCACCGCCGGCGCGCCGCCGACTTTCGCCGAATGGGTCAGGATGACGTCGGTGTGGCCGAGCAGTTGCGCGAAGTCATGCGCTGACAGCCCGATGCGCCGCTCCGGCAGATCGAGGCCGAGTTCATGCCGCATCGGCCGGCTCAACCACGGATCGATCCGCGGTGACGGTGGCCACACGCCTTCGACCAGCCCGCCCAGAATCACGCGATCGGATTCGGTCAAGCGTGCTTCGAGCTGGCCATAGATGTGCAGATGCGCGCTCGCCGATTCCGGCCGCCGCACCATGCGGTCGGCGAAGGCGGTCTGGAACAATTCGGGATAATCAGCGAGTTGCACCATCAGCCCGCTCGGTTTCTGTTCGCCCAACAGATCGGCAAACGCCGAGGCCAGCGCCGATCCCTGGGCGCCCTCGAACACGACGGTGATTTCGGTTGGATCGGATGACAGGGCCATCAACACCTCGCGGTGGCGGTGCGCCAGTTCAGCGAAGTCATAGGGCTGCGACGACGCCATGCTTTCCAGCGGCAATAGCGCCTGCTGCAGTGCCGAGATCAACGCTTGCGCCTGATCGAGTTCGTCATCCCGCAATCTGGCGCGCTGCTCGGACGCGTGGAGCGAGGAGGTCTCTCCATCCCTCAGTTTCCTGAGTTCAGCGCGAAAACGATCGAAGTCGCGCGCGAGGCCGTCACTTCCGGCTTGCGGCCGCGTACCGCGCAGCAGGGCCAGTTCCAGCACCTCGATGGCGTGTTTCAGCGCACCATGCGCGCCACCCAGCCGGAATAGCGGGTGCTTCATCAGCGCCAGCAAGGTCGGGGGCTCCAGCCCTTTCGCTGCGGCTTGCGCCACCAGCCGCGCAAAGATTCCGGCGGAGGTATCCATCAGCGCGTCACCGCCGGAATCGTCGAATTCGAGGTTCCAGCGGCCGAGTGCTGCCATCACCCGCCGCGCCAGCGCACGGTCCGGCGTCACCAATGCCGCCGATTTGCCGAGATGCCGCGCCTCGCGCATGGCGACGGCGATCGCCAGCGCCTCCATCTCCGGATTGGGCGCCGCGACCACCGCGAGGTTTTTCATGCCGCCCGAAATCTTCGCGGCAATGTCAGGCTGCTCCAGCCGGTCATGCCATTGTTCGGTCGCCGTCGACGGCCGCATCGTTTCGGAGACCAGCACGTCTCGTCCATCAGGCGCAGGCGTGCCCAGAATCTCGACGTCGCTGCGCTTGATACCGAACCGGTCCAAGAGCCCTTGCATGGCGAATTGCGGATGGTTCGAGGCCAGCGGCGTGGTGAATTTGCCCTGCGCGTCTCTGATGCCGCCGATGGTCTGCCAGGCCGCGTCATCGAGATCGGTATCCAAGCCCGGCAGCACCACCGCGCCCTGTTTGAGCCTGGCGACGACGTGCAGGAATTTGGCGGTCGCGGGCATCGAGCCGGTCGAACCCGCCGCGATCACCGGGCCCTTGTGGTGAGCAGTCAGGCGCGCGGCCTCGGCGTCGATCAGAAGGTCGCGCCGCGCCGCCGGTTCGATCCGTCCGATTTCGTGCAAATGCTGCGGCCACGCCTTGCGCGCGATGCGCAGGAATTCCAGAGAATGCTGCCAATATCGATCGAGCTGGTCCGGCACCAGTTTGTCGAGCGCATTCCAGTCGACGCCGCGGGTGACCATGTCGTCCATCAATCGCGCCAGATCGCCGGCCAGCGCCAGCGTCGAGGCAGGGCCGCCGACCACCAGCGGCGCGGAGACCGGCGTTTTGGCCCACGCCGCCACCAGATGGGCCAGCGTCAGCCGCCGCTCGAGCTCGCCGAGCCGCGGCGGAATGTCGAGCGGCGCCACGCCACCGAATTGTTCGGAGCTTTCGGCGAACGCCAGTTCGTCCTCGTCGATATCGCCGAGCGCCACGATGCGCGGCAGGATCGCAGCATCCGTCTTCATCTCGTCGAGAAAGATCTCCCGCGCCATCCGGCCGGCACGCCGGGTCGGCAGATAGAGCGTCGCCTGCGCCAGGTTCAGAGGATTGTTGCGCGCCTCGAATCCATCGACCAGCCGGCCATCGACCAGCGCCGCAATGACGGTGCGCAGAAGCGGCACGGATACGGGAACGCTGAAAACGCGCATGGGCTGCCTGATTCGAGGTCAGGGCAATATAGGGAGTGATGGCTCAATGGTCATGGGTGGGATGTAACTCTCCCACGTCGTCCCGGCCAAGCGAAGCGCGAGCCGGGACCCATAACCACAGGGACAGGTTTTGCGAAAGGTGTTTGCTACCGAGCCCTTATCGATAGATCACGCGGTATGGGTCCCGGCGTTCGCCGGGACGACAATGGAGAGGGCTACGCCACGCTCTCCAGATACGCCTCTTCGGCGGCCTGCACCGCCTCGGGGGTTCCGACATGCATCCAGACGCCGTCGAGCCGCAGGCCGAACAGCCGCTCTTGCTCATTGGCCTGGTCGAACAATTTCGTCAGCGAGAACTCGCCCGCAGGCGCATCGGTAAACAGGGACGGCGACATGATCGCGGCGCCGGCATAGACGAACGGCACGACCTGATGTTCGCGCCGCTTGCGCAGCGCGCCGTCCGGCAGCATCGAGTAATCGCCGCGACCGGCATAACCGATGCTGCTGGTGGTCGGCGCCATCAACAGCAGGATATCCATGCGCGCGGGATTGAAGGTCTCGGCCAGCCGCGTCAGATTGGGCCGCACGCCGTCGATCCACATGGTGTCGGCGTTGAGATGGAAGAACGGCTCTGTGCCGAGCAAGGGCAGGGCCTTCACGACGGCGCCGCCGGTGCCGAGCACCTGATCGCGCTCGTCGGAAATGGTGATGCGGGGGCGGGTCCGGGAGGCGGTATGCTCGATGATCTGGTCGGGCAGATAATGCACATTGACCACGGCTTCGCTGACACCGGCGCTGGCGAGCTTGTCCAGCACGTGATCGAGCAACGGCTGGCCCATCACGCGCACCAGCGGCTTTGGCATGTGGTCGGTCAAAGGGCGCATCCGCAGGCCGAGACCGGCGGCGAGGACCATGGCTTTCTTGGGCGTGACGGACATTTCCTGGAGTTCTCGAAACGGATCAGCGCTTCGGATCATATCACGGTGATTCGGTTGATCCAGCGACTGTGAGGCCATAGTCATTGCAGATGACGGCTGTAAGACGACGGCTGTAAGAGGATTTGGGCGCGGCGGGGCTCATGCTTCGGCGGTCTCCGCGCCGCGCTTGCCGGCCGCCTTTTTCTTCTTGTCGCCCTGCTTCAGGAAATTGACGCCGATCTGGTCGCCATTGACCCAGGCCAGTTCGCAGCGGCGGTAGGCCAGTCCCGTGGACGACAGCAGCAGGAAGAATTCCTTCAGGTGCAGACCCTCGACGGAACCTTCCACCGTCAGCTTGGCGCCGGTCTCGGAGACGTCTTCCATCACGCACTCACGGCGCCAGGTGCCGTCGATGCCCATCATATGCGCCGGATAACCGCGCTCGAATGTAACGCGATCTCCCTTGCGCCGTTCTGATGTCGCCATCGCCGTATTCCCGGATTTGAAGCAGCCGCTCGCACGCGCGGAGCATAGCCTTCGCCAGATTAGAACCGGGTTGGCTAACAAGTGGTAAATCAGGAGCCCGGCGGCGGCACGTTGGCGGCGTACCATTCGCGAAAACCCGCCAGGGCCGGGTGGGCCAATGAACGAGTAAGATAGGTCCAGATTCGCGGCTGATGACGCAGATATTGCGGCTTGCCATCGCGCCGGTTGAGCCGCGCGAACGTGCCGAGCAGGCGAGTATTCCGCTGCGCCGACATGATGGCGTAGAGCTCGGCGAAACCGGCCGGATCGAAATTGCTGTCGGCTGCGCGCCGCGCCTTGATGTATCGGGTCAGCAGCGTCAGTTCGAGCGCCTCGGGCACGTCGATCCGCGCGTCCTGCAGCAGCGACACCAAGTCATAGGCGGCAGGTCCGAGCACCGCGTCCTGGAAATCGATGATGCCGACCCGCAGGATTCCGGAACGATCATCGAGCCAGATGATGTTGGGGGAATGGAAGTCGCGGATCACCCAGGTTCGCGGCGCGGAGGCCGGCTTCTTCAAGAGGTCTCGCCACATCGCAACGAATTCGTCGCGCAGCTCCTGGCTTGGTTCGACGCCGCGATCTGGCATGTACCACTCAAGCATCAGCCCCATCTCGACCAGCAACGCTTCGGTGTCGAACACGGGGATGGCGTGGGTCGATTGCAAGGTGAGCAGCAGGATGTCCGGCAGCGGCTCGCGATGCAGCGCCGCCAGCATGTCGGTCGCGGCCTCGTAGCGTTCGACGATCGGTCGCGGCGGATCGCCTTGGACGATACCGGCGTGGCCGAAATCCTCGGTGATCAGGAAACCGGCATCGAGATCCTGGTGGCGTATCGCCGGCGCCGAAAAGCCGCGTTCGCGCAAGCCGTTGGCGATGGCGACGAACGGCTTGACGTCTTCGGCCAGATGCACGGCGGCGCTGTAGGACTTTCCGTCATAGATCGCCGGGCCGTCCGGCCGCTTCGGCGAATTCATCAGGATGGCTGTGCCGTCCAGATGCAGCCGCGCATAGGAACGCGTCGAGGCATCGCCGGGCATACGCTCGCGCTGCGCTTCCAAAAAGCCTGATGTTTCGAGAAACTGGCGCAGCGCTTTAAGCCTCTCGACCTGCACCGCCGCCTTGCCGTGACCGGTAAACTCGGCGGCGCGTGCGCTGGACCCGAACGCGGGACGATGGCTGAAGGCAATGTCGATGCGGTCGTCCGGCAGCGCGTCCGCTGCGCGCTCCGGCCATTCGATCAACGCCAGCGCGCCCTCGGGCAGCGGCGACAGCCCGATTTCCTCCAGCTCGCTCGAATCGTTGATGCGATAGAGATCGGCATGAACGATCGGAAACGGCTGGTCATAGCTTTGCGCCAGCGTGAATGTCGGGCTCGGCACCTCCAGCGTCTCGTCGCTGGCGAGGTAGCGGATCATCGCGCGCGCCGCTGATGTCTTGCCGGCGCCGAGATCGCCGGACAGCGTGATTACATCGCCGGGGCCAACCAGCAGCGCCAGGTCGGCCATCAGTTGCGCGGTCGCGGTCTCGTTCGCGAGCGCCACCGAGAATGTCGCTGATACGCTCATTCGGCGGCGTTGCGATGGGCGTTCTGGTCGATCGGAAAGTCGCACGTGACCGTCGTGCCCTTGCCGAGTTCCGAATCGACCCGCACCTTGCCGCCGTGCAGCTCGACAAAGGAGCGCACCAGCGACAGACCAAGCCCCGCGCCGCGGTGTCGCGAGCCGTTGGAATGGCTCTCGAACCAGTCGAACACCTTGTCCTTGACGTCGGGCGGGATGCCCGGACCGGAATCGGTGACGGTGAAGATGACGCGATGCTCGTTGCGCCGCGCGCTGATGCTGACGGTTGCATCATGCGGCGAGAAGCCGACGGCATTGGCGAGCAGATTATAGAGCACCTGCACCACGCGGCGTTCGTCGCCGGTGAAGTCGCCGATGCCGGGATCGATGTCGACCTTGAGTTCGATGCGGTCGGTGGCGAGCCGGTCCTGAATGCCTTCCCTGGCCTGCTCGATGGCTTTGGCGATGTTGACCGGGCCGAGCTCGAGCTTCATGGCACCGGCGTCGATGGTGGCGAGGTCGAGGATGTTGTTGGTCAGCGCCAGCAGCGCGTTGGTGGATTTGGTGACGTAGTCGAGATACTCGGCCTGCTTTGGCGTTAGAGGACCGGTCGAGGGATCGCTCAGGAAATGCGCGAAGCCGATGATGGTGGTGAGGGGGGCGCGCAGCTCGTACGACACGTGGTGGACGAAATCGACCTTCATCTGGTCGGCGGTCTCCAGCGCCTCGTTGCGTTCGCGCAGCGCGCGTTCGACATTCTCGGTGTCGGTGATGTCCTGGAAGGTCAGCATGGTGGCGCCGTCGGGCAGCGGCATGGTCATGCAGGTCAGCACGCTGCCGTCCTTGCGCTCGAGCTTCAGCGCCACCTGCGCCCGGTTGCCGATCGCGGTAATCGCCTCGCGCAGCGCCCGCCACGTCAGGGCGTCGTCGAACAGCGGCTTGCACCAGGTTTCCACGGTCTCGATGTGGGGCTGTTCGCGCAGCTGCTCTTCCGACAGCTTCCAGATCTTGGCGAAGGCGGGATTGAACAGTTCGACCCGGCCATTGCTGCCGAACACCGCGACCGCCTCGGCGAGATTGCTGAGCGTCTCGTGCTGTACCCTCGTCAGCCCGTCGAACCGCCGCGCCAGATCGAGGCTTTCGGTAACATTGTCGAACAGATAGGTGACGCCGCCTTCGAGGTTCGGCGTGGTGACGACGCTGACCGCACGGCCGTCGGGCAGGAACCAGGTGTAGGTCTCCGGCTCGACCGCGCGATAGGCCTCGTGCAGCTTGGCTTTCCAGGCCCGGAAGTCCGGCTGCTCCGGGAGTTTGCGCGTGGCGCGCAGCCGGTCGAGCACGCTGGAATCGTCGGGCTGGCCGTCTAGGAAGGCCTGATCGAGGCCCCACAGCCGGCGGTAGGATTCATTGTAGAAGGCAAGCCGGCGCTGGGCGTCGAATACCGCAACCCCCGACGACAATTGGTCGAGGGTGCGGCGATGCGCCTCCACCATCCGCTGCAGCGCGGCGCGCAGCTGGGTCGCCTCGCTGGCGTCGATGGCGATGCCGGCGCTGCCGCCGCCAAGCTTCAAGGCCTGCACGTCATAGATCCGTCGTTCGCCGCTGACGACGATCGGCAGCCGCGCGCTGAAGCTGGAACTGTCGCTCAAGGTCCGGCTCATGTCGGTGCGCTGGTCGGTTTCCAAAAGTTCGAGGTTGCGACGGACAACATCGGCGACGCTGGTTCCTTCGGTCGCCCGCACATAGGCCGCATTGGCGTAGCGCAGATTACCCTCGGGGCTCTTGGCCCAGATCGGCCAGGGCGCGGCGGCGGCGAAGTCACGCAGCAGCTCGGTCTCCTCCTGCAGCGTCTTGTAGCGCAGGTTGGACTCGGCGAGGTCGCGGCGCAACCCGCCGAGTTCGCGAATCCGAACAACGGCTTGGCCGCCGATGGCGCGGCCCATCGCCTCGATCGCGCGGCCGTTCGAGGTCGAGAGGTTGAGCAGAAAGCCCTCGCCGGCCTCGCGCAGCGCATCGACGGCATGGTCCATCTGCAGCGCCGGTTCCGGCGGCAGCCAGGTTCCAAAGGCGAGGATCCGCTGCGGTGAGTTTTGCAACGCTTCCTGCGAGATCAAGAGCGCGGTGTCACCGCTGATCTGGGGCCGGCTGTCGCCTGCGGCCCAGGAGATCAGAATTTGCGGCTCGGCGAACAGCAGCGCCCGCAACCGATCGGCCTGAACCTGCAGATCGGCGATGTCCTGGCGCAGGTTGACCTCGGTGCGGGTCGCCTTGATGCGGGTGCGCATCAACAGGATCGCCGCCACGACGGTAAAGCCGAGCAATGACAATGCCGTGGTCAGCACGGCGAATTCCTGGTGATTGAGGTCGAGCCAGGCCGAAATCACCTCGGAGAGCGGCAAATCGCCGGCCAAGGCCGGTTCCGATACGATGGATAAAGCAGAGGCGAGCGCAATCATGCCGTGACGTGCCAGTGAGGTGCACGACAGCAGGTTTCGACGCATCGCCGCGACTACGCCCGACATGATTTGCCCCAGAACGCACGACTTCAGGCCCGGCGCTTTACATCAGCCGTGCACGAATCGAGTGAGAGTATCCCCAACGCGACTCCGTGGGTAAGAGTCCAGACCGTGAACGTGAATCTGGCTGTGCAAAAATGGGCGGATAACGCTCGCGCCCAAAGCCGACGTCCCGTCTCATCGCTTGCTACAGCACCCCTTCACCTCGCGCTGGCCGGCACCTTCAATCCGACGGTGCGTCCTGGAAAGCCAGCGGCGTCAAAGTAGCGCGTCAGGCCGACAAACTGCATGTTGACGATGGTGCGCAGGCCGTTGTCGCCTCGCTTGGAGACAAGATCCTGTCGCCACGGCCTGGCGGGCTTCCCGCCGGGAAGTGCTTCGGTAAGCGCGCGGCCGCGCAGCTTGCCGACCGGCGGAAGGGTGACACCCAGGATCTTCTCCAGCGTCGGAGCGATATCGGCGTTGCTGACCGGGGCCGTATTGTTGAAGCCGGTCTTGAACGCAGGCCCAATGGCCGCCATGAAGTTTCCGGTGTCGGCGCGGCTAAAGCTGCCGTGATGGCCTTGCCCCTGCAAGAGGGTGGTATCGGATACGGTCACGCTGCAAAATAGCGGCTGATCACACCCCGTCGTTTCGGAGCGGAAATTGACGACGATGGCCGGCGTTGGCGTTCGCGCTCCCCCTTTGAGGCCTATTCTGCTCAGCGGCAGGGTTCCCGGAATAGGTCCAAGGTCATCACGAACGAAGACGCCGCTGGTGTAGTCTTGCGCCAGGAGCGCCTTGACCACCTGCCTCGCCAGGGTCTTGGCGTTGCCCTGCGGCAGATAGACGAGATCGTTGCCTCCGTTGACGCCGATTACGACATCGGGCTTGGCCGGATCGTTGCCGATCGAAGCGCTGGCGCGGCGCGGGTATTTCCCGCTCCTGTAGTCGATGCCAGGTCCTTGAGCGGAGGGCTCGTGCAGCGGCAAGCCCAAAGCGTGCGCAAGATCGATGGCAAGAAAGCCGGGTGGCAACTGCCCTTCGGGCACGTTTTCGTATTTCAGTTTTGCAGCCGGACTGGTCTTGCTTTGCTTCGACACGGTGCTGAAACCATGGTCGGCAGTGACGAAGATGTTGGTGTCGGCCTCGAGCCCAAGTTCTTTGAGCGCAGCGACGATCGCCGCAAGATCGTCGTCGGCCACCTTGATTGCGGCAAGCGAGGTCGGACCGTTGATGCCGGGAACAAGTTCATTGACGCTGTCGCGCTGGGAGTGCTGAGTGCCGTCCGGATCGGATGACCAATACAGCAGCATGAACGGCTTCTTGTTCTCCTTGAAATGCGGCAACAGCACCTTGGTGACGATGTCGCGATAATATTTCTGCTGCACGATATTGGTAGCCTTGCCGGGATTTTCGCGTTGCGCGCGCCCCGGCGTTTCCAGCGCCAATCCGGCCTTCTTGAGCATCTCGACGAGATCCGGCCGCAACACGATGCCATCCTTCTTGCCGGTATCGTCGTCGAAGAAAATCGTGGTCTTGCCGTCGAGTTGGGTGAGGTCGTGGATCGCCACCGGCCCGACCTTGCCGAGGGCGGCCGTGAAGTAGCCCTTGTCACGTGCTGCCGCCATGATCGAGCGCTCGGCAATGAAATTTCCGCCGTGATGCTGGTTCAGCTCACTCAACACCGCGTTGTTCTGGATGAAAGGCGTTATGGTTCCGGCTGCGCTGGCAACCGGAAAGCCGGTGTAGAACACGTTGCCGAAATCTCCGGTGTCGCCGATCAGATGACCGGTCGCGATCACCGAGGCGTTCGACGTCGTAATCGTCGGATAGACCGAATGACTGTTCGAGAAGTTGACGCCTGTGTCCCGTATCCGGGCGAATGTCGGGGCTCGCTCGGGCGTGACAGCAGCGGCTCGAAGACCGTCAGCGACGAACAGGATGACGTTCTGTTGAGCATGGGCGCTAAGCGTGCTTGCCAAGACGGCGAACACCGCGCAGACGATTAATTTCCCCATGGTGCCCCCCGGCATTGCGAATTATTGGAGGGCAGTATGAGGGAAAGCGCCGTTTGCGCCAAGCGTCCTCACGGCAAGGCAAGCTGCCGCGCAACGTGCCAATTCAGCCGGAGTTGAAGTGGCTTACCGCCCGGTCGAGCCAAAACCGCCGCTGCCGCGGTCGGTGGTCGATAGCGTGTCGACCTGGACCAGTTGCGCCTGCGTGACCGGCGCGATCACCATCTGCGCGATGCGTTCGCCGCGCCGGATGGGGAAGGGCGCCTCGCCATGGTTGATCAGGATCACGTTGATCTCGCCGCGATAATCCGCGTCCACCGTGCCGGGCGTATTGAGGACGGTGACGCCGTGCTTTGCCGCCAGCCCCGAGCGCGGCCGCACCTGCGCCTCAAATCCCCTTGGCAATGCGATGGCAAGGCCGGTGGGGACCATCGCATATTTGCCCGGGGTGAGGATCAACGGCGTTTCCGCCGGCACCGCCGCCAGCAAATCCAGCCCCGCGGCGTCTGCGCTCTGATAGGCCGGCAGCGCCAGGCCCTCGGCGTGCGGCAATTGCATGATGTCGACCTTGACCGTTGCGCTCACGAATTCTTCTCCAGTGATTTTGCGATCCGCGCCACCAGTTCGGTCGCGACCTGTTCTTTCGTCATGACCGGCCAGGAGTCCACTTCAATATTGTCGACGCCGACTTCTGTCCCGTCCCGCGTCAGCAGGTGCACGGTGTTGCGGTCGCCGCCCATCACGCCGGTTGCCGGCGACACGTCGTTGGCGACGATCCAGTCGCAGCCCTTGCGCGCTATTTTGGCTTTGGCATTTTCGATCAGATGTTCGGTCTCGGCGGCGAAGCCGATCACCAGCGGCGGGCGCTTGTCTTTCAGCTTTGAAATGGTCGCGAGAATGTCGGGATTTTCGACCAGTTGCAGCGGCGGTATGCCGGCCGATGTCTTCTTTAGTTTCTGCTCGCCTTCGTTGGCGACGCGCCAGTCGGCGACGGCTGCGGCGAAGATCGCGATATCCGCCGGCAATGACGCCTCGACCCGATGCAGCATGTCGCGCGCCGATTCCACCCGGATCACCGTCACCCCTGCGGGATCGCGCAAGTCCACCGGGCCGGACACCAGCGTCACGTCGGCGCCCGCAGCCTGCGCTGCGGCGGCGATCGCAAACCCCTGCTTGCCCGACGAGCGGTTGGCGATATAGCGCACCGGATCGATCGGCTCATGGGTCGGGCCCGCTGTTATCAGCACGCGTTTTCCCAACAGCGGACGCGGACGCGGCGGGCGCAGGATGTCGACTGCGGCGGCGGCAATTTCCACGGCCTCAGACATCCGTCCGACGCCGGCCTCGTTGGTTTCGGCCATCTCGCCGGCATTGGGGCCGATCATGGTGACCCCGTCGCGGCGAAGCTGCAGCACGTTACGGCGGGTGGCGGCGTTGTTCCACATCAAGGGGTTCATCGCCGGCGCCAGCAGGATCGGCTTGTTGGCAGCCAGCAGGATGGCGCTGGCAAGATCGTCGGCGTGGCCATGCGCCATCTTCGCCATCAGGTCGGCCGTCGCCGGTGCGACCACGATCAGATCGCATTCACGCGCCAGACGGATGTGACCGGCGTCGAATTCGCTGCCGGGGTCGAACAGGTCCGTATAGACGCGCTCATGCGACAGCGCGCTCGCGGACAGCGGCGTGACGAATTGCTGCGCGGCCTTGGTCAGTACACAGCGGACCTCGATGTGCCGCTCCTTCAGCCGCCGGATCAGTTCGAGCGATTTGAAGGCGGCGATGCCGCCGCCGATGATCAGCGTGACGCTGGCCTGATGGGCCGCATGGGCGATCGCCGGCGCGCGGGTGGAGGCTTCCGCGGACGGCGCCGCGGCGGCAGACGGCGAGGCAGGAAATTCGGGGCGGCCCAGGATGAGTTCGCCCAGGATGACCCGGACTTCTTCTTCCACGGAACGGCCGTTGCCGGCGGATCGCAGCCGCAGATAGGCCTTTACGGCGTCGTCGAGCTTTCGGATGGTGAGGCTGGCCATGGTTGGCTCCAGGCAGGCATGATGTCAATGCTAGCACACAATGCATGCATTGCAATCACATTTGCCGGACGGCCACCAGTATCCCGATAAACGTTGCCGCGATGATCCAGAGCGCCACGGTGCGCCAGCGGCTCTTGCGCCCTTCGGCCCGGCCCAGCGCCGCAATCGTCTCCGGCGACAGTGTGACGCCCTCCCGGGTCATCTTCTCCAGCTGCTCCAGCACCGCGACCGAGCGCGTGGCGATGGCCGGGAGGCCCGTCAGCACGCGGCCGAGGTCGCCGGCGCCGGACATCGCGCCCTGGATGCGACCTATGGGTCCGAGATTGCGTTCGATCCATTCGCGCACCACGGGATTGGCGACCTTCCAGATATCGAGCTTGGGGTCGAAACCGCGTGCCACGCCCTCGACCACCACCATGGTCTTTTGCAGCAGGATCAGTTCGGGGCGGGTCTGCATGTCGAACAGCCCGGTGACCTCAAGCAGCAAGGTCAACAGCTTCGCCATCGAGATGTCTTCAGCGATGCGGTTGTGGATCGGCTCGCCGATGGCGCGGATCGCTTGCGCGAAATTCTCGACCGAGTGATGGCCTGGCACATAGCCGGCCTCGAAATGCACCTCGGCGACGCGGCGATAGTCGCGTGTGATGAAGCCCAGCAGGATTTCGGCGAGGAAGCGCCGCTCCTTCGGCCCAAGCCGGCCCATGATGCCGAAGTCGACGGCGACCAGCCGGCCGGCGTCGTCGAGGAATAGATTGCCGGGATGCATGTCGGCATGGAAGAAGCCGTCACGCAGCGCGTGGCGCAGGAAACTCTGGATCACCTTGCGCCCGAGATCGGGCAGATCGATCTGCGATTGTGCGAGGCGCGCGTGGTCGTTGAGCGCGATGCCGTCGATCCACTCCATCGTCAGCACGTTGTGGGTGGTGCGGTCCCAATCCACGACAGGCACGCGGAAATCCGGATCGTCGCGCGTGTTCTCCGCCATTTCGGACATCGCGGCCGCTTCCAGCCGCAGATCCATCTCCATCGCGACCGAGCGCGACATCGTGTTGATGACCTCGATGAGCCGCAGCCGGCGCGCTTCAGCCGAATGCGCCTCGGCGTTGTTCGCGACGAAGAAGAAATCGCCGAGGTCGCGGCGGAAGCGCGCGGCGACGTTGGGGCGCAGCACCTTGACGGCAACGGCCTTGCGCGCGCCGTCGCGCTCGACTTCACCGCGATGCACCTGCGCGATGGAAGCTGCGGCAACCGACGGCCCGAGGCTCACAAACGACTGCGCCACAGGGCGTTCCAGCGATGTCGCAATGACAGCCTCGGCCTCGCTCTGCGAAAACGGTGGCAGCCGGTCCTGCAAGGCTTCCAGATCGCGCGCCATCGCAACGCCGACCACGTCGGGCCGTGTCGCCAGGAATTGTCCGAGCTTGAGATAGGCGGGACCAAGCCGGGTCAGCGCCCGCGACAGCCGCGGGCCGGATTTGGCGCCGGGCCGCTCGATGATCCGCGCCAGCTTGAGCGCAAGTTGGCCCGGTGGCGGCACCAGGCTCGGATCGACAACGCCGAACACGCCCTCGCGTGCGAACACGAAACCAGCGCGGACGAGCCGCGCGATGTGGGTCGCCGCAGAAATCACAAACGCCAGCCCGAATGCAGCGCCACGATACCGCCGGAGAGGCTTTCCCACTTCACCCGCGAGAAGCCGGCGGCGCTGATCATTTCGGCAAAGGCGTTGGGCCTCGGAAATTTCCGGATCGATTCGACGAGGTATTGGTAGGATTCCGCGTCGCCCGTTACGGCGCGGCCGAGCGGCGGGATCACCTTGAACGAGAAGAAGTCATAGAGTCGGTCGAGCCCGGGTACATCGACGGTGGAGAATTCCAGGCACAGGAATCTGCTTCCGGGCTTCAGCACGCGATAGGCTTCCTTCAGCGCGGCATCGATCCGCGGCACGTTGCGGATGCCGAACGCGATCGTATAGGCGTCGAAGGCGCGATCCGGAAATTCCAGCGCCTCGGCATTGCCCTCGACGAACGAAACCTGCTGGTCGAGATGCCGCGCAACCGCGCGGTTGCGGCCGACGCCAAGCATCTCGGTATTGATGTCGCAGACCGTGGCGTGGAAGCCGGTGCCTGCCGCCTTGGCGGCGCGGAACGCGATATCGCCGGTGCCGCCGGCAACATCCAGCAGCGCGAACGGCGCATCGCCCCTCGGCGGATTGAGCTTGTTGATCATGATGTCTTTCCAGGCCCGGTGCAGGCCCGCCGACATCAGATCGTTCATCAAATCATAGCGCGACGCCACGCTGTGAAACACGTCGTTCACCAGCGTCTGCTTGTCCCCAAGGGGGACGTCCCTGAAGCCAAAATGCGTCGTTTGGTCCGGCCGATCCATCAACTTATCTCCATGGCCTGACCATAGCGCGCCCGCCGCAATGGCGCTATCACGTCACCTTCATAAGGTGAATAGCTGCATGCCTGAATTACCCGAAGTTGAGACCGTCCGCCGCGGCCTGCAACCCGCCATGGAGGGGTCAAAAATAGTCAAGGCGGAAGCCCGGCGGAAAGATCTGCGGTTTCCCTTTCAAAAAGACTTTATCGCGCGGCTGGAGGGCCAGACCGTGACCGGCCTTGGCCGCCGCGCCAAATATCTGATGGCGGACCTGACCTCGGGCGACGTGCTGCTGATGCATCTGGGCATGTCGGGCTCGTTTCGGGTGCTGGAAAACGGCGCCAACAGCACAAGCAAGAACACACCTGGCCAATTCCATCTCCCGCGCAGCGAAGACCGCGCCCATGATCATGTCGTGTTCCACATGTCATCGGGCGCCTCTGTCGTGTTCAACGATCCGCGCCGTTTTGGTTACATGAAGATCATCGCCCGCAACGCCCTGGACGAGGAGCCGCTGCTGAAAGGGCTCGGTCCCGAACCGCTCGGCAATGAATTTGACGCGCTGATGCTGGCGCAATCCTGCCACAACAAGAAAACCAGCCTGAAGGCCGCCTTGCTCGACCAGCGCGTGGTGGCGGGACTTGGCAACATCTATGTCTGCGAAGCGCTCTATCGCGCCCATCTGTCGCCACGCCGGCTCGCTGCGACCCTGGCGACGAAGAAGGCCGAACCGACGGATCATGCAAAGCGTCTGGTGGGTTCGATCCACGATGTCTTGAACCAGGCGATCAAGGCCGGCGGTTCCTCGATCAGCGACCACCGCCAGACCTCGGGCGAACTCGGTTATTTCCAGCACTCGTTCCAGGTCTATGACCGCGAGGACGAGAACTGCCAGACCGCGCGCTGTGGCGGCATCGTGCGGCGCTTCGTCCAGAACGGCCGCTCGACCTTCTGGTGCCCGAAATGCCAGAAGTAATCACGCACAACGTGCCCCTGCCGCAGAACAGCAAGGAAACGGGAAACAACATGACCAGCAACTGGCGGGATCGCGCGGCCACCAATTTTCAGTGTCAGAAGCAGCCGGCGACTTCCAGTCGCGGCATGGTGGTGAGCAATCATCCGCTGGCTTCGAGCGCGGGCGCCGAGATGCTGGCGGCCGGCGGCAACGCCATCTATGCGGCGATCGCGACGCTGTTCACGCTGACGGTGGTCGAGCCGATGATGGTCGGCATCATCGGCGGCGGCATGGCGCATATTCGCCTCGCCGACGGCAGCCATCGCTTCATCGACGGCCAGAGCACCGTGCCGCTGTCGGTCCGCCCCGACACCTTCAGATCGAAGCCGGGTTCGGCCCATGACGTGTTCGACACCGTCGGCGATGAAAATCTCAATGGCCCGAAAGCGGTGGCGACGCCGGGATCGCTGAAAGCCTGGTGCGAAACGCTGCAAAGGTTCGGCACCATGAGCCTTGCCGACGTGATGCAGCCGGCGATCAAGCACGCCGCGCGCGGTTACGCGGCGACGCCCTATCTGCACGAATGCATCAGCGACAGCGCAACAGAGATGCTGAAGGACAAGGCGATCTCGGCGGTCTTTCTGCCCAACGGGACACCGCTGAAGGCCGGCGAGCGCGTGGTGCAAACGGAATATGCGGAGACGCTGACTCACATTTCGCAGCATGGCGCAGCGGCGCTGTACCAGGGGCCGCTCGGCGATATCCTGGTCGACCACATGAAAGCGCATGGCGGCTTCATCAGCCGTGAAGACCTCACCACCTACAGGACCGTCGAGCGCCAGCCGATTCGCGCCGACTATCGCGGCTGGCAAATCATGGGACCACCGCCGCCCGCGGCCTCCGGCGTGCACATCGCCCAGATGCTCAACATTCTCGAAGGCTACGATATCGCGGGACTTGGATTCGGCTCGGCGGAAACGATCCACTATCTCGCCGAAGTGTTGAAGATCGCTTTTGCCGATCGCGCGGCCGCCAGCGGCGATCCTGATTTCATCAACGTGCCGGTGGAGCGGCTGACGTCGAAGGCCTATGCCGGGGAACGCCGCCGCGCGATCGATCCCGGCCGCGCCCAGCAATGGGGCGCCGGCGTCGCGCAGCTCGAAGGTATCAACACCACGCATATGACGGCGGCGGATGCGTTTGGCAACGTGGTCGCGACCACGCAGACCATCAACAATCTTTTCGGCGCCAAGGTCATGATCCCCGGTCTCGGCACCGTGCCGAACAACTACATGAACCTCTATGATCCCCGGCCCGGTCACGCGTTGTCACTGGCGCCGGGCAAGCGCGTCACCACCTCGATGTCGCCAATGATGGCGCTGCGCGACGGCAAGCTGGTCTATGCGCTCGGCTTGCCCGGTGGAAAGCGGATCTTTCCGAGCGCGATGCAGGCGCTGATCAATCTGATCGACCATGGCATGAGTCTGCAGGAAGCCGTCGAGGCGCCGCGGGTCTGGACCGAGGGCAATGCGCTGGAAGTGGAATCGGCGGTGCCGGAAAGCGTTCGCGCCAAACTCGCCGTCATGGGTCACAGAGTGCAGGTGGTGCCGACGGTGGCCGGCGGCATGAATGCCATTCAATTCCACGATGACGGCCGGATGTCGGGCGCAGCCTGCTGGCGCGCCGACGGCACCCCGATCGGCATCGCCGGCGGCCTCGCGCGTGCTGGCGTGAGGTTCGGGCTGGCGTAGCAAATCGGTGGACGCAATTTATCGGCAGCGAAGATTGCCGCAGCTTCGTTGTGGTTGAAAAACGGCGCGATATCCGCGTGCGATTCCGTCGTCGCGGTAGGAAATTGCGTACTAGTACGGGCCGCCTGTTTCTCCATTCTTCATGGTTAATCCCCATCCTGATGCGCCGACGGTTGTTGTCCGCCTGCATCCTGGAGAGGTTCGCCATGACAATTCTGAAGTTGAATATTCGTGGGCGTCTGATCTTGGGCTTCAGCGTGATCTGCGCATTGCTTGCATGCGTGGTCGTCATCACCATCGTCAAAGTTGGCAACGTCAACGAATCCACCGAGCGGACCGTCAATCTTCGCGTGCCGACCGCGATGGCCGCGAATGATGTGGTGGCCGGTGTCTATGCCTCGCTCGCTTCACTGCGCGGCTGGCTGATCACCGGCAACGACACATTCAAGGCCGAGCGCGTGTTGGTCTGGAAAGACATTCAGCGCCATGGCGCCGAGATGGATGGCCTCTCAACGCGTTGGTCCTCCGAACAGAACAAGGCGGACTGGAAGCAGGCCAAGCCACTGCTCGACGAACTGCGCAGCGCGCAGGACAAGGCCGAAGCAATTGCCCACACCATCGACGAGCAGCCCGCAGCAAAGATTCTCGCCACCGAGGCCGCGCCGCTGGCGAAACTCATGCTGCAAAAGGCGACGTCGATCATCGACGAGGAGGGCGGCATTGCTTCGACGGATGCGCGCAAGAGCCTGTTGATCGGTTTTGCAGATATGCGCGGCAGTATGGCGATGGCAATCGGCGCGATCCGCGCCTATCTGCTGACCGCGGACATGGCCTTCAAGAAGGAGTTTGAGGATCTTTGGGCGCTCAACCAGACAAAGTTCGAGGCGCTCTCGAAGCGACGCGCGGAAATGACAAGCGAGCAGCAGAAGGCGTTTGACGCGCTGGTCGATGCCCGCGCCAAGTTCGCGCCGATGCCGCAGAAGATGTTCGAGATCCGGGCCTCGGACCGCTGGAACATGGCGCAGTGGTTCCTGACCAACGAGGCGGCTCCCCGCGCCAACAAACTGCTCGATATCTTCGCGGGAACAAAGGACGCCACCGGATCGCGTTCCGGCGGGATGGTCGCGCGCCAGCAAGACAATCTGAAACGCGACGGCGCGGCGGTTCTCGCTGAAACCAGTTTCCTGATGACGCTGCTCTGGGTGCTGCTCGGTGTCGGCATCGGCGTTGCGGCAACTGTCGTGTATCTGACCAACCGTTCGATCGTGCCGCCGATTCTGAAGATGGTCGGCGCCATGGGCCAGCTTGCCGGCGGCGATCATTCGGTCGCGATCCCGGCGACCGCCAAGAAGGACGAAATCGGCCTGATGGCGCGGGCGGTCCTGATCTTCAAGGACAACATGATCAAGGCCAAGGAGCTCGCCGAAAAGGAAGCCGAAGCCATCAGCGCGCGCGTGGCGCGGGCGGCGCGGGTCAATGATCTGACCCAGACGTTCGATGCCAACATATCGACGGTGCTGAGGTCGGTGGCGTCGGCATCGACCGAACTGCAGGCAACCGCGTCGTCAATGACGGCGACGGCGGAGGAGACCAGCAACCAGGCGACCGCGGTGGCGGCTGCGACGAGGAGGCTTCGACGAACGTACAAACCGTCGCGGCTGCGTCGGAGGAACTGGCCAGTTCCGTTACCGAGATCAGCCGTCAGGTCGCGCAGTCGGCCTCGATCGCGCAGAAGGCCGTGGGCGAAGCCGATCGCACCAACGCGACGGTGCAGGGCCTGTTCAAGGACGCCGCCGGCATCGGCGATGTCGTCAAGCTGATCAGCGAGATCGCCAGCCAGACCAATCTGCTGGCGCTCAATGCGACGATCGAGGCGGCGCGCGCCGGTGAGGCCGGCCGCGGCTTCGCGGTGGTGGCGGCCGAGGTCAAGAGCCTCGCCGAACAGACCGCGAAAGCAACGGACCAAATCAGCACGCAGGTCTCGTCAATCCAGGCTTCATCGAGCGAAGCCGTCGCTGCCATCAAGGGGATCTCCGCGACCATCAACGAAATGAGCGAGATCGCCTCCGCGATTGCGGGTGCCGTGGAAGAACAGGGCTCGGCGACTCAGGAGATCGCCCGCAACGTGCAGCAGGCGGCGCTCGGCACCGGCGAAATCTCGTCGAACGTGAGTGGCGTTCAGCAGGCCGCCGGCGACACCGGTGCTGCCGCGCACCAGGTGCTGCAGGCCTCCAGCGAATTGTCTCGGCAGTCCGAGACAATGCGAAGCCATGTCGAGACCTTCCTCAGCAACATCAAGGCTGCCTGATCCGCAACCGATCGGCCTCTCCGCGCAACCGGGGAGGTTAGAGCGTTTTCCAGTGAAAGCCTGTCCCCCACTTGATGCGGGATGGATACCGGTTCGCGTCAAGAAAACGCGTCAGAACGAGAATCCAGAGCTCCGTTCCGATTCAATCGGAACGGAATCGCTTCGGTCCCGCAATGACATCGTCTGTTTACTTCCGCACGCAGATCACGCGCACCACGGATGCTTTTGCGTCCGGTGATCCGCTTGCGCCATTTACGCCATTGGCCTTGAGGAAATAGCGCACGGCATCTGATGTCACCAGCACCGCCTGTGCGGCGCCGTTCGCCGGTCCTGCAACGACCACCGGCTTCAGCAGCGCGATGCCGGCGAATTTGCCGTCGCTGTCGAGCGCGGCCGCGCCGGAAAAGCCGAGCGCGGGTGGCGGCGACAACGCGACGTCGCTGCTGCCGCCAAGTTGCGCGACCGAGGCCTTGAGACTGCTGACGGCACCGCCGCCGCCCTGGTTCTGCGGATCGGCAATGCCGGTCAGGTCGAGCGCCGTCTTCGAGGTCGGGCTCGCGAGGTTGAGCGGCTTCAGTCCGCGCGCGCCATAGATGCGCAGCAAAGCGAGATCGTGCTCCTTGTCCTCGGCCACACGGTCGGCATTGCCGAACCCCGCGATCGCGACCGCGACGCAGCCGTCGGTGATCTGGCGGTCGGTGATGATCGCGCCGTCGTCGCTGACCACGATTCCGGTGCCATATTCCACGGTCTTGCGCGGCGGGGGGCCCGCGACCTGCGGGCCGGTTGGAAACGCGTTGAATGCGCTCGACATCGCAATCACCACCGGCTCCACGGTGTTTTCCGTGGCCTGATCGTAGAGGATGGTGAGGATGCGGACTTCATCGCCCTTGAAGGTGCCGCGCACATAGAACTTCTTCAGGCCCTGCAGGCCGGACAGCACGAAGAAATCCGGCTTCACCACCGTGTAATCGATCTTGCGCTGGGCTTCCTTCTTTTCCAGCTCGGCGAGCTTCGCCGTGGAGGGCGTGGCTTCCTTGCGCCGCGTCAGTTGAATCTGGATGGTTCCGGTCGGCGACGTCCATTTGGTGCCGTTGGCGTCGCTGGCCTGCTGTGGCACCAGCTTGGAGGGAATGCCGAGCCGCACGCCGGTGAGGGGATCGGTGACGATCTTCCAGCCGACATTTTCCTGCCGCTTCCGGGCGGTGTCGGCGAGGACGCCGCGCTCCTGCGGATTGAGCACGCCGGTCTCCTTGGCCCCGCGGCTCTTCTGGAATTCCTTGATCGCCTTGACCATGCGCTCGCTGACATCGCCGGTGATCGCGCCATTGTACTGGCCAACCCAGGCAAGGTCCGATTGCAGCGCCAGCCGTTCGGCCTGCGACATCGCGTTGGCGGTCTCCTCGGGCTTTTGCAGCGCGGGCCGGATCGGCACCGTCGTGACCGGCTTCGGCTTGGCGCCGGCCGTGGAGGGCGGCGTCAACTGGGCCTGAGCTGATGATCCCAGGCTCGCGAAAATGGCGGCCGAGACCATCAATGTTGCTGAAAACACCGATCTCATGACAAATCCCAGGGAATACTCGGAATCGGGAGGGAATATTGGAGCGATCATTGACCTCGGGTCAATTAAGCACATCTGCTTGGTCAGCAACAACAGCGCCCCGGTTCACGGAACGGCGCATGGGAATAGACCGACGATGCTGACCGCCGACGAACTCGAACGCTATGCCCGCCACATCGTGCTGCGCGAGGTCGGTGGCCCCGGCCAGACCGCCCTGAAGGAGGCATCCGTGCTGGTGATCGGCGCCGGCGGTCTCGGCGCCCCGGTCCTGATGTATCTCGCCGCCGCTGGGATCGGCACGCTCGGCGTGGTCGACGACGATATCGTCTCGCTGTCCAATTTGCAGCGTCAGATCATCCACACCACGCCCGATATCGGCAAGCGCAAGGTCGACAGTGCCGCCCAGCAGATCGACGCGCTCAACCCGCATGTCAACTTCGAAGCGCACGCCGTGCGCCTCAACGCTGATAACGCCATGTCGCTGATCGGCGGCTATGATCTGGTGCTCGACGGGTCAGACAATTTCGAAACCCGCTATCTGGTTTCCGACGCCTGCTTCCTCGCGGCCAAGCCGCTGATCACGGCGGCGCTCGGCCAGTTCGACGGATCGCTGACCACGATCCGCGCCCACGAACGGGGCGCCGACGGCGAGTTCAATCCGACCTATCGCTGTCTGTTTCCCGAGGCGCCGCCGCCGGGCACGGTGCCGGCCTGCGCCGAGGCCGGCGTGATGGGCGCTCTCGCGGGCATGCTGGGATCGATGATGGCGCTGGAAGCGATTCGCGAAATCGTCGGCTTCGGCGACAGCCTGGTCGGACGGCTGGTCATGGTGGATGCCCGCGCGATGCGGTTCGAAACCCTGCGCTACCGGCGCGATCCGGCCAATCCGCTCAATGGCGATGCGCCCACGATCACCGATCTAAGTGCGCACCGGTGAGGACTGGCGGGCATCCGTCCTAAAGCGTTTTCCAGCGAAGTGGATCCCGGTCCGCGCTAAGAAAACGCGTCAAAACAAAATATGGAGCCCCGTTCCGACCTAATCGGAACGGAAAAGGCTCTAGTCGATGTCGGCAATCTGCTTCTCGTAGTCAGACGCGTTTGACTTATCCGTCATGACCTGCGGGCAACGGAAGCAGGCCTCTTTGCCTTCCTGACGGAACCAGCGGCAGGTGGGGCGAATTTCGCAGGCGGGAAGCGCGTTCACGACAGCTGGGACGCCTTCAACGATCCTTTTGGCCAGGCTACAGCTGTTACCCTTGAAATGCTTGCAGCCGCCGCTGGCGCCCGCGCAGGGTGCCGCGATGCGGAACAGTTCCGTGGGCTTGGCATCTCCCGCAAGGGCAAGGACCTGTTCGGAGATTGGCACGGTCTCGGTGAGATATCCGACCCGGTGCTGCTCCGGCGTACCGGTGATTACGCCAAAGATTCGGGCGCCCTCGTCGGTCGCCTGCGAACTCGGGCAGTCGATCTGCTTCTTTAAATCCTTGGACATGAATCCCTCTATCTCGCTGCGCGTGCCGGGTGAGCTGCGTCTATCCTGAAATGAAAAGGCGTCCGGGATGGCGTCCGACGCACGACGCGCCGAACGCCATCTCGTCTCTTGATCGACTCAGAATAGAACCGTCTTTGTGGGTACCGGCATCGTCGGCGTCGGAAATCTGCCGAAGATGGTGATATCCTTGATGATATCGCCCAGCGTTCCGCGGTTGATCGCAGCCCTGAAACCGGCTGCGACGATTTCAAGCTGCTCCGGGGTGAGCTGGACCGGTGCTTCGAGCGCGGGCTTCGCAGGCTCGACTGCGTTAATGTCGGACTTCTTCATCTGTCTTCTCCTGTTGCGAGACGAAGGGGCCATCCGCTTCGGCTGCTACAGGAGGCTAGGGACAGACTGGATGAGTTACCGTGATTTTCCTCACGCAGCCCTCGCGCGCCCTGCGAGCGGGCGCGCGGGGAACCGGTTCGATTGCTTTCAGGCCTGCTTTTTCTCGCTGTCGAGATGCGTCATTTGCTCAGCGGCATAGCGTGTGCCGGCAGCAGCACCCGGCGGGAACGCGGCGGCGAGCTTGGCCAGATGCGCTGCCGTCAGCTTCACGTCGAGCGCGCCGAGCGCTTCGGTCAGACGGTCGCGGCGGCGGGCGCCGACCAGCGGCACGATGTCGGTGCCCTGCGCGGCGACCCAGGCAATCGCGACCTGCGCCACCGATACGCCGAGTTCGGCGGCGACCGCGCGCAGCGGCTCGACCAGCGCCAGATTGGCGTCGAGATTGGCGCCCTGGAAGCGCGGGCCCATCTGCCGGAAGTCCTGCGCGCCGGACTTATCTTTCGACCAGTGTCCGCTGATCAGGCCGCGCGACAGCACGCCATAGGCGGTGACGCCGATACCGAGTTCGCGGCAGGTCGGCAGGATATCGTCCTCGATGCCGCGCGAGATCAGCGATATTCGATCTGCAGATCGGCGATCGGATGCACGGCATGGGCGCGGCGGATGGTGTCGGAGCCGACTTCGGACAGGCCGATATGCTTGACATAGCCGGCCTTGATCATGTCGGCGATGGCGCCGACCGTATCTTCGATCGGCACCGCCGGATCGAGCCGCGCCGGCCGGTAGATGTCGATGTGATCGACGCCGAGCCGCTGCAGCGAATAGCTCAGGAAATTCCTCACCGCTTCGGGCCGGCAATCCATGCCTATGAAAGCGCGGGCAGGATCGCGCAGCGCGCCGAATTTGACGCTGATCTGCAGATTGTCGCGGCTGCAGCCGGCGAGCGCCTCGCGGATCAGCAGTTCATTGTGGCCGGGGCCATAGAAATCACCGGTGTCGAGCAGGGTGATGCCGGCGTCGAGCGCGGCGTGGATGGTCGCGATGCTCTCGCCGCGGTCGGCCGGACCATAAAAGTCCGACATGCCCATGCAGCCGAGACCGATGGCGGCGACGTCGGGGCCGGTTTTGCCGAGTTTGCGGTGTTCCATGGTGGCTCTCCTCGTATTGGCGTGGGATTCCCGCGCCGGGTTGACGAGGCTGGTATCGCCGATCGCGATTACAGCGATAAGCTGGACAATGCTAAATAGTTTGTTCAGTATACCGAACAATGCAGGATTTTGACCTCCGCGATCTCGATGCCTTCGTCGCCGTGGCGCGCACCCGGAATTTCCGGCGCGCCGCGATCGAGCAGCGCGTCTCCGTCTCCAGCCTCAGCCAGCGGCTGCGTGACATGGAGGAGCGGCTTGGCGTCCGCCTGATGAACCGCACCACCCGCAGTGTTGCGCTAACCGAAGCCGGCGAGCTGCTGTTGGCCCGGGTCGGCCCGGCGATGTCGGATGTCGGCGACGCGCTGGATCAGGTGCGCGGCCTGCGCGGCGTGCCGTCGGGCCGCCTGCGCATCAATGCGCCGCCGCCGGCGATCGATCTGGTGCTGGCGCCGATGGTCGCGCCGTTTCTTGCAAAGTATCCGCAGATCGAACTGGAGATCGTCGGCGAGAGTGCATTCGTCGATATCGTCGCCGGCGGTTTTGACGCCGGCGTGCGCTACGGCGAGCATCTGGCACAGGACATGATTGCGGTTTCACTCGGGGCGCCGCAGCGCTACGCGGTGGTGGCATCGAAGGAATATGTGGCGCGACACGGCAAGCCGATGCAGCCGAAGGATCTGCTCGATCACGCCTGCATCCGCACCCGGTTCGGCAGCGGTGCCATGCTGGATTGGGAATTCGAGAAGGCGGGACGTGTCGTGGTGGTTTCGCCGCCGGCAAAACTGGTCGCGACCTATCTCGGCCTCGCGCTGCGCGCCGTCCATGATGGGATCGGCTTCTGGTTGACGTTTGAAGGTTATGTACGCTTTGGCATCAAATCTGGTGCGTTGGTCAGCGTGCTCGACGACTGGTGCGCGCCGTTTCCCGGACCGTTTCTGTACTACCCGAGCCGCCGCCAGCCGCCGCCGGCGCTGGGCGCATTCGTCTCGTTTGTCGGGGAATGGCGCAAGCGCGAGAGACGGAAAGAAAAGACGGCGTAGCTTCCGCTGGAGGGAAGTTGCATTCCTTACAAGTCCGGCGGACCGGCCATGAGGCCTGATCCGCCGTACTGGTATTTTCCAAGGCGGAGGACTGCGTGCTAATCCGCTCAGGGCATTCGGGCTTACTTCTTGAGGCTGGCGAACATAAACTTGACCTCGAGGATCTGTTCATACTGCTCCTTGGTCACCTGAACCCGGTCTTTGCCACCCGAGACGGCGTTGAGTTCTTCGTCGGAAAGCGCATCGATCTGAGCATTCTGGGTATTCATGGCAGTTCTCCATCTGGCAGGTGAACGCGACCACCGCGTTCGTTTCCTGTGATCTGGAGAATGCCTGAGACCGAACCGAAGCGCTGTTCCCGAGGTGACAGCCTGAAACCGGCGTGTCCGGGCGAGCAGAGCGCCGGCTATGCCCGTGGCCACTTCAATATCTGCGGCTCGCGCAGGTCGTTGTAGCCGATCACGATAGCCGCGCGTTGTTCCGGGTTGCACTCGCTCAGATACCGTTGCTGGCCGCCGACATAGCGCTGGTTGGACGGCGAAGCCGGATCGGACGCGCCAAAATCCGCACCTCGCTGCGCGCCGCGCGGCACGGAGACATCGAAGTCGACCTTCAGAAATATCGAGAGATCCCAATAGGCTCGAAGCTCGGGGCGGTGCAGGAAGATGCCGTCAACGATCAGCGCGGCGGTTGGCGGCGCCTGCTGCGTGAGCGGTTCGAACGGCCGGTCGTTGTCGAGATCAAAACGCCTTGCGACGTATCGAGCGGAGCCACCGGGACTCAAGGGATCGAGCAACAGCGTCCGAAATGAATCGTAGTCGTACGAGTCGAGAAAAAAGCCATCAGGTGAATACCGGCCGCGCGCGTATCGTACCGAGCGTGGATGATGGAAATCATCGACCGAGGCGCGGATCGTCGGGCGGCCTTGTGCTGCCACGAGCGGCGCCAGCGCATCCGCCAGCGTGGTCTTGCCCGCGCCATCGACACCGTCGATCGCGACGCGAATGATCCGCGTGGGATGCAGTGCGACGATGGTGGCGGCGAGACGGTTCAGCAGCGATGCGTGGGCTTCGCTCACATCATCCTCGGTGGACGCCTCACAGCATGCTGGGCAGCACGCGGTCCGGCGGCTTGTGGTTGTCGAGGAAGGTCCGGATATTGATGATCACCTTCTCGCCCATCTCGACGCGGCCTTCGATCGTGGCCGAGCCCATATGCGGCAGCAGCGTGACCTTGCCGGCCTTGGCCAGCCGAACCAGTTTTGGATTGACGGCGGGCTCATGCTCGTAGACGTCGAGCCCGGCGCCGCCGATCTCGCCACCTTCGATCAGCTTGATCAGCGTGTCCTCGTCGATCACCTCGCCGCGCGCGGTGTTGACGATATAGGCCTCTTTCCGGATCAGCTTTAAGCGCCGTGCCGACAGCAGATGGAACGTCGCGGGGGTGTGCGGACAGTTCACCGAGATGATGTCCATCCGCGCCAGCATCTGGTCGAGGCTTTCCCAATAGGTCGCGCCCAATTCGTCGGCGATCACGGGCGCGACGGGACGGCGGTTGTGATAGTGGATCTGCAGGCCGAAGGCGCGCGCCCGGCGCGCCACCGCCTGGCCGATGCGGCCCATGCCGATGATGCCGAGGCGTTTGCCGCCGATGCGATGACCGAGCATCCAGGTCGGCGACCAGCCCGGCCAGTTCTTGCCGTCGGTGAGAATCGAGGCGCCCTCGATCAGTCGCCGCGGCACCGCGAGAATCAGCGCCATGGTCATGTCGGCGGTGTCTTCGGTCAAAACTTTCGGCGTGTTGGTCACGGTGATGCCGCGCGCCTGTGCCGCCGTGACGTCGATATTGTCGACGCCATTGCCGAAATTGGCGATCATCCGCAGCTTGCAGTCGGGCTGCTTGAGGATTTCCTCGTTGACCAGGTCGGTCACGGTCGGCACCAGCACGTCGGCGGTACGGACCGCCTCGGCGATCTGTTCCGGCGTCATCGGCGTGTCGTCGAGATTTAACCGCGCATCGAACAGTTCGCGCATCCGGGTCTCGATCGAGTCCGGGAGCTTGCGGGTGACGACGACGAGAGGTTTTTTCTTAACCGACATGTCCTGCTCTCATGAGGCAATGACTTGCCCAACCTTTGGCGAGTCAGAAGCTTCGCCGTTGAGGCCTCATTAACCTGGTTGTTCGACACTGCATTCGCTGCGCGGTTCGAACGGCTACCTGGTCGTTTCCTTGGGTTTCCTTAGCGGTTCCTCGGGTTCCTCGATCCTTACCTCGGGGCTGCCAAAGGAAGGGTCAAGGTAATCAGGGAAATTCGGGCGTTCTGGTTCTCAAGCGTTCCGTCCTCTCTAGCAGAAGGCCGGGCCAAGACAAGAACCCCTCGGGAACGACAATCCGAGTTGCGACCAGGGCGGGCACAGGGGGACCTGAGTTTAAGGGTCTTGGGTTTAGGGGTCTTAGGTTTAAGGGTCCTGGGTTTCAGGCGTTGAGTGGATTGTTTCAACTCGAAGAATTCGAGTTGAAAGGTTTTCGGCAGGAGACGAGTTGATGGCGTTGGGGCGTTTCTGTTCGATGGCGGTGTTGGCAGGGTGCATGCTGGGTGCGTCGGTCAGCACAGGTTTTTCAGCCAAGGAAGCAGGCTCCACCACCAGCGGCCTCCCGGTGCCGCGTTATGTCAGCCTCAAATCCGATCATGTGAACGTCAGGGCCGGTCCGACCAAGGACAATGACGTCGCCTGGGTCTACACCCGCTCCGGCCTGCCGGTCGAAATAACAGCTGAATTCGAGAACTGGCGCCGGGTGCGCGATTCCGAAGGCGCCGAAGGCTGGGTCTATCACTCCCTGTTGTCGGGCCGCCGCACCGCCGTCGTCACCATGAAGACCAAGGACGAACTCGCGCCGCTCTACGATCGCGCCGATCCGTCCAGCGCGGTGGCCGCGCGCCTGCAGGCCGGCGTCGTCGCCCAGGTCAAGAAATGCGCCGCCGGCTGGTGCCGCGTCATCGGCAACGGGTTTGACGGCTGGATCGAACAGCAGCGGCTGTGGGGCGTCTACGCCGACGAGAAGGTGGATTGAGTTAGGCGCGACAAGCATCAACTCTTGCGTCGTCCCGGCGAACGCCGGGACCCATACGCCGCAGCCGATCGGTAAGGCAGGCAGCTAGACGCCTTCCCTCAACAATAAATATTTGTGGTTATGGGTCCCGGCCTTCGCCGGGACGACGAGCTGATAAAGCTCAGCGCTTCTTGCGCAGCCGCACGACCATGTCGACGCGGGCGATCTCGTAACCTTCGGGCACGTCGGGCATCCGCGACAGCACCAGATGCGGATCGGGAATGTCGACCAGCTCGTGGTTGTTCTCGAGATAAAAGTGGTGATGCGCCGTCACGTTGGTGTCGAAATAGGTCTTCGTGCCGTCAACGCTGACCTGGCGCAGCAGGCCGGCATCGGTGAGCTGGTTGAGCGTGTTGTAGACGGTGGCGAGCGAGACAGGCACCTTGGCCAGGGTCGCTTCCTCGTACAGCATTTCAGCGGTCAGATGCCGCGCGCCCTTGCCGAACAGCAGCCAGCCGAGCGCCATGCGCTGGCGGGTCGGCCGCAGGCCGGCAGCTTGCAGCATTTCGTTGACGTCGTGCCAGGGACAGCCGGTCAACGCCGGTTGATGGCCGGCAGCGTGGGCGGCCGAATCCAGGGTGGCTGAGTCAGCGGCGTCGTCGTTCACAGTCGAGACCTGGTCGTTCATTTCCACTTCAGTACCACGCTGACAAACTTGGGCAATATTCTTGCCCAATATAAAAGGAAATCCTTTAGATGCAAGTTTTTCGCAACTAGAACGATCCCAAGGTTAAGGCGGAACCCACGATGGGATATGGTGTTTTTAGCCCGTATCCAGTGCTTTGCCGCCCGCCAAGGCCTATGTTACAGAGCGCGCGGACCACATATGCATATTCGGCAGGGACATTTGCCGGTGGTACCGTAAGTAGCGCCAATTTGCGGGAAACAGACATTCTTCCGCGGGAAACCGGTCCGGTTCGCTCGAAAGCGCTCATCGGGACATCTTAGAGAGGCTGAAACGATGCTGGATCGCCGCGGCGGTTACGAATACGAGGATTTGCTGGCGTGCGGCCGTGGCGAGCTATTCGGCCCGGGAAATGCGCAACTGCCGCTGCCGCCGATGCTGATGTTCGATCGCATCACCGAAATTTCGGAAACCGGCGGGGAATACGGCAAGGGCATCGTTCGCGCCGAACTCGACGTGAACCCGGATCTCTGGTTCTTCGGCTGCCATTTCAAAGGCGATCCGGTGATGCCGGGCTGTCTCGGCCTCGACGCGCTGTGGCAGATGGTCGGCTTTTATCTCGGCTGGACCGGCGGCGAGGGCCGCGGCCGGGCGTTGGGCCTCGGCGAACTGAAGTTCTCCGGTCAGGTGATGCCGAACGTCCGCAAGATTGTGTACAACGTCGATATCAAGCGCGTGATGCGTCTAAAGCTCTGGCTGGGTATCGCCGACGGCTGGCTTTCGGCCGACGGCGAGATTATCTATCGCGCGAAGGATCTGAGGGTGGGGCTGCTAAAGCAGGGTGCCGCATTGCCGGGAGCGTAAGTTACCGGATCTCCAATGAGGCGGCATTCGGTTTGACGGCGGCCATCACACAAAACGCAAACGACAGGACGAGGCGATCATGAGGCGGGTTGTCATCACGGGGATGGGCATCGTCTCATCCATCGGAAATAACACCCATGAAGTGCTTGCGAGCCTTCACGAGGCGAAATCCGGGATCACGCGCGCGGAAAAATACGCCGAGCTCGGCTTCCGCTCGCAGGTGCAGGGCGCGCCGACCATCAATCCCGCCGACGTCATCGACCGGCGCGCGATGCGCTTCCTCGGCGAGGGCGCGGCGTGGAATCACATCGCGATGGAGCAGGCGATCCAGGATTCCGGTCTCAGCCCGACCGAAGTTTCCGACGTCCGCACCGGCATCATCATGGGCTCCGGCGGACCGTCCGCGCGCACCATCGTCGAAGCCGCCGATATCACCAGGACCAAGGGTCCCAAGCGCGTGGGGCCGTTCGCGGTGCCGAAGGCGATGTCGTCGACCGCCTCAGCCACGCTGGCGACCTGGTTCAAGATCAAGGGCGTGAACTATTCGATCTCGTCGGCCTGCGCGACCTCCAACCATTGCATCGGCAATGCCTATGAGACGATCCAGATCGGCAAGCAGGATGTGATCTTCGCGGGCGGCTGCGAGGAACTCGACTGGTCGCTGTCGGTGCTGTTCGACGCCATGGGCGCGATGTCCTCGAAATACAACGCCACGCCCGCCACCGCGTCGCGTCCCTATGACGTCAGCCGCGACGGCTTCGTCATTGCGGGCGGCGCCGGCGTGGTGGTGCTGGAAGAACTCGAACACGCCAAGGCGCGCGGCGCGCGCATCTATGCCGAAGTGGTCGGCTATGGCGCGACGTCTGATGGCTACGACATGGTGGCGCCGTCGGGCGAAGGCGCCGAGCGCTGCATGCGCATGGCGATGGAGACCGTGAAGACGCCGATCGACTACATCAATCCGCACGCCACCTCGACGCCCGCCGGCGATCCGCCCGAGATCGAGGCGATCCGCAAGGTGTTCGGCACCGGCGAAAAATGCCCGCCGATCTCGGCGACCAAGGCGCTGACCGGCCATTCGCTCGGCGCCACCGGCGTCCAGGAAGCGATCTATTCGCTGCTGATGATGAACAACGGTTTTGTCTGCGAGAGCGCCAACATCACCGAACTCGATCCGGTGTTCGCCGACATGCCGATCGTGCGCAAGCGCATCGACAACGCCAAGCTCGGCACCGTGCTGTCGAACTCGTTCGGTTTCGGCGGCACCAACGCCACGCTGGTGTTCAAGCGCATGGATGCGTGATTTGTCGTGCCCCGCGAAAGCGGGGCATCCAGTACGCCGCGGCTTCTCGATTCAATTACTGATGTCTCTGGAATACTGGGTCACCCGCTTTCGCGGGTGACGACAGTTCGGTCTATCCCGCCGCGATCTTTTCGGCACGCTGGAACGCCGGCCGTGCCGCGCATCGATCGATATAGGCGTCGAACGACGGCCGCGACGGCACCATCTTGAACAGCCGCACGGCGAAATTCAGCCCGGAGCCAATGATGATGTCGGCTGCGGAAAAATTGTCGCCGAGAATCCATGGGCCTTTCTCCAGCGCGTTGTCGAGCACGTCGATCACGCGTTGCGAATCGCCCCAGCCGGCCGCGACCGGATTCATTTCGATCTTGGTCGCGAGCTGCACGATCGCAGGCTCGATACAACCGGGGCTGAAGAACAGCCAGTAGAGATACTTTGCGCGCAGCGAATCTCCGAGCGGCGGCGCCAGCTTCGCTTCCGGATAGCGCTCGGCGACATAGGCCGCGATCGCGGCGGCCTCGGCAAGCGTCGCCTCGCCATCCCGGAGCGCCGGCACCTTGCCCATCGGATTGATCGCCAGATATTCGAGCTTGCGCTGTGCGCCGGTCGAGATGTCCGTCAGCACGCGTTCATAGGGTTGCCCGGTCTCTTCGAACAGCCACAGCGAGGAAAACGAACGCGAGCGGGGCGACCAATAGAGCTGCATCATAGCGGAACCTTTCATCGGCGGGGGCGGACAATGCCATCTTCATTGCGCGTCTGACGCGAATTGGCAACGCACTACGCCTAGGACGAACGGTTCAACGTCGAGCGATATGTTGGTCAACTTTATTTCGTGCGGTCGACTGGCCGGCGATTTCGGGCGAATCGCGGAGAGCCACTGCTCAATTGTCTTTGAGGTAGTTGGGCAGCAGGAGGCATGGCTAGCAAGATATATGGCCAACAAGAAAATAAAGCGCGGCCGGGAGGCCGCCGCTTATCGCGCCCGCGATGTTCGCGGCGAGGGCCTCGCGTTGCGCTGTTCGCGCAGGGCGTCGGCGGCGAGGCAGACCACTTCCGAGATTTGCTGCAGCTGTGCGGCCAGCGGGCTGGTCTTGCGCCAGACCATGCCGATGGTCCGCGACGGTTGCGGATTAGAGAACCGCGCCACCGAGACCTGCGCCGAGCGGGTTTCCACCGTGACCGCCATTTCCGGAATCAGGGTGACGCCGATGCCGGCGCCGACCATCTGAACGAGCGTCGACAGCGAGCTTGCGTCCAGCACCTCGCGCGGCGGCGATTGCATGTTGCAGAACGACAGCGCCTGGTCGCGGAAACAATGTCCCTCTTCGAGCAGCAATAGCCGCATCTCGCGCAGCGTCTCGTGGCTCGGCACCGGCGTGCCCTCGTCCTCGCCCGGCCGCACCAGCAGGAAGTTCTCGGAAAAGCACGCGACCTCGGTCAGCGACGGCTCCGATACCGGCAATGCCACGATCGCCGTATCGAGCCGGCCTTCGGTCACTTCCTTGATAAGCTTCGGCGTCAGCGTCTCGCGCACATGGATGTCGAGTTCCGGATGCATGCGCGCGAGGTTCTCGATCACTTTCGGCAACAGATAGGGCGCGATCGTCGGGATCATGCCGATGCGTAGCCGACCGGCAAGCCGGTCCTGCGCCGCGCGCGCGAAGTCGCCGAGTTCATCGACCGAGCGCAAGATGTCGCGGACACGCTGGACGATCTCTTCGCCGAACTTCGTCAGCGTGATCTGTCGCGCGCTTCGTTCCAGCAGCGCGCCACCGAGCGCTTGCTCCATTTCCTTGATTTGCATCGACAGGGCCGGCTGCGAGATCGAGCAGGCTTCCGCCGCGCGCCCGAAATGGCCGTGACGGCCCAGCGCATCAAAATAACGAAGCTGTCTCAGCGTCATCTGGATCATCAAAATATCTTATCGGTTCGATCATTAAAATCAACTTCCCCTGATGGAAAGCGGCTCTTAGAGTGCTTCCAATCTTCAGGAAGCGGCCCTTAGGAGGCAATCATGGACGACAAAACAAAATGCCCGTTCTCGGGCGGAAAACGCGGACACTCGAACCGCGATTGGTGGCCGGACGCGCTGGACGTTTCGCTGCTGCACCGCAATTCGAATCTGTCCGATCCGATGGGCGAGGCGTTCGATTACGCCAAGGAATTCAAGACCCTCGACCTCAATGCCGTGGTCAAGGACCTGACCGCTTTGATGACGGAATCGCAGGAGTGGTGGCCGGCCGATTTCGGTCACTATGGCGGACTGATGATCCGCTTGGCGTGGCACAGCGCCGGCACCTACCGCATCACGGACGGCCGCGGCGGCGCCGGAGCCGGTCAGCAACGCTTCGCGCCGCTGAACAGCTGGCCTGACAACGCCAACCTCGACAAGGCGCGCCGGCTGCTATGGCCGATCAAGCAGAAATACGGCCGCAAGATCTCGTGGGCCGACCTGATGATTCTCGCCGGCAACGTCGCGCTCGAATCGATGGGCTTCAAGACGTTTGGTTTTGCGGGCGGCCGCGCCGATGTCTGGGAGCCCGAAGAGCTGTTCTGGGGCCCTGAGGGCACCTGGCTGGGCGACGAACGTTACAGCGGCGAACGCGAACTCTCCGAGCCGCTCGGCGCCGTGCAGATGGGTCTCATCTACGTCAATCCGGAAGGCCCCAACGGCAACCCGGACCCGCTCGCGGCGGCGAAAGACATCCGCGAAACCTTCTTCCGCATGGCCATGAACGACGAAGAGACCGTTGCGCTGATTGCCGGCGGCCACACCTTCGGCAAGGCCCATGGTGCCGGCGATCCGTCGCTGGTCGGCTCGGACCCGGAAAGCGGCGCGCTCGAGGATCAGGGCCTCGGCTGGAAGAGCAAGCACGGCACCGGCATCGGCGCCGATGCCATCACCGGCGGTCCGGAAGTCACCTGGACGCAGCAGCCGACGCAGTGGAGCAATCTGTTCTTCAAGAAC
The DNA here is from genome assembly GCF_018131075.1 of Bradyrhizobium sp. JYMT SZCCT0428. GTDB lineage: Bacteria > Pseudomonadota > Alphaproteobacteria > Rhizobiales > Xanthobacteraceae > Bradyrhizobium. The sequence goes on from NZ_JAFCLS010000003.1 coordinate 223,449, forward strand.
CTGTTCGAGAATGAATGGGAACTGACCAAGAGCCCGGCCGGTGCCAAGCAGTGGAAGGCAAAGGGCGCGGAAGCGACCATCCCGGACGCCTTCGACAAGTCGAAGAAGCACGTGCCGATGATGCTGACCACCGACCTGTCGCTGCGCTTCGATCCCGCTTACGAGAAGATTTCGCGGCGCTTCCACGAAAACCCGGACCAGTTCGCCGATGCGTTCGCGCGTGCCTGGTTCAAGCTCACGCACCGCGACATGGGTCCGATCGTGCGTTATCTCGGCCCGCTGGTGCCGAAGGAAACGCTGATCTGGCAGGACCCGATTCCGGCGGTGGATCATCCGCTGATCGGCGATGCTGATATCGCCGCGCTGAAGACGAAGATTCTCGGCTCGGGCCTGTCGGTGTCGCAGCTGGTTTCGACCGCATGGGCGTCGGCATCGACGTTCCGCGGCTCCGACAAGCGCGGCGGCGCCAATGGCGCGCGTATTCGTCTCAGCCCGCAGAAGGACTGGGAGGTCAACCAGCCCGCTGAGCTGAACACGGTGCTGCAGAAGCTGGAGGCGATCCAGAAGGAGTTCGGCAAGAAGGTTTCGCTTGCCGACCTGATCGTTCTCGGCGGCTCCGCGGCGGTTGAAAAGGCCGCCAAGGACGCCGGCGTCGACGTCAAGGTGCCGTTCACGCCGGGGCGCATGGATGCGTCGCAGGATCAGACCGACGTCGCTTCCTTTGCTCCGCTCGAACCGCGTGCCGATGGCTTCCGCAACTATGTCAACGGCAAGAAGCACCAGTTCCTGGGGCCGGTGGAAGCGTTGATCGACCGCGCGCAATTGCTGCGGTTGACGGGACCCGAACTGACGGCGCTGGTCGGCGGCCTGCGCGTGCTCGGCGCCAATGCCGGCGGATCAAAGCACGGCGTCTTCACCAGCAAGGTGGGGACATTGACGAATGATTTCTTCGTCAATCTGCTCAGCATGGGCACGGAGTGGCAGCCGTCGGGCGATGCATATGAGGGCCGCGATCGGAAGACAAAGGCGGTGAAGTGGACCGCGACCGGCGTCGACCTGATCTTCGGCTCGCACTCGCAGCTTCGCGCCTTCGCTGAGGTTTACGCGTGCGCGGACTCCAAAGAGAAGTTCGCCAAGGATTTTGCGGCGGCCTGGACCAAGGTGATGAACGCCGATCGTTTCTGATCACCTGAGCACTGGATGAACGCAACACTAACAAAAAAGGGCGGCTCACTGAGCCGCCCTTTTACTTTTGGAATGAACAGCGCGATCAAACGCCGAGCGTACCGGCCTTCGCTGCCGCATAGCGCTCGGCGATCTTGGCCCAGTTCACCGTATTCCACCACGCCTTGAGATAATCGGCGCGGCGGTTCTGGTAGTTGAGATAATAGGCGTGCTCCCAGACGTCGTTGCCGAGCAGCGCGCGCTTGCCGTCCATGATCGGACTGTCCTGGTTCGGGCGGGTTTCAATCGCAAGCTTGCCGTCCTTGGCAACGGTCACGAACACCCAGCCGGAGCCGAACTGGCGTCCGCCGGCGGCGTTAAAGTCGTTCTGGAATTTTTCCAGGCCGCCGAGATCCTTGTCGATCGCGGCCAGCACCTCGCCCTCCGGCTTGCCGCCACCCGGGGCCATGATTTCCCAGAACATGGTGTGGTTGGCATGGCCGCCGAGATTGTTACGCACGCCGAATTTGATGTCGTCGTTCAGGGCGTTCAGATTGCCGAGAATATCCGTCACCTTGCTGGTGCCGAGCTGCGCATTGGTCTTGGCGAGGGTGTTCAGATTGTTGACATAAGCGGCATGGTGCCGGCCATGGTGGATTTCCATGGTCTTGGCATCGATATGCGGCTCAAGCGCGTTGAAGGCGTAAGGGAGCGGCGGCAGCGTGAACGGACCGGCCGCGGCCGGGGCAGCCGCAGGTGCCGGTGCGGCGGCCTGGGCAAAGACGACACGCGGTGCCGCCGCGACGGCAGCGAGGCCGGCGGCGGCGCTGAAAAAATGACGGCGCGAAAGTGCGGACATAAGTCTCTCCCTGCGTGACGAGCCTGCGGCTCGATTCGGACGATCGTAACGGGTCCAGCTTCCAGCTGCGAAGTCAGCCCCATTCCGGTTTCATTTTAAATGGGTTAGGCGCTGCGGCGTAAGAGCGCATGATCACATCTGCGGCAAATAAAAAGGGCGGCTTTGCAGCCGCCCCTTTCTGATTTTCGATGTCGAGGCGCTTACTCGCCGGCCGCTTCGCGGGGCGCCGAGGCTTCCGCCGCCTTCTGCTTGGCTTCGAGATCCTCGCCGGTCGCCTGATCGACCACCTTCATCGATAGCCGCGTCTTGCCGCGATCGTCGAAGCCGAGCAGCTTGACCTTGACCTTGTCGCCTTCCTTGACGACGTCGGAGGTCTTCTGCACCCGGGCCCCGGCGAGCTGGCTGATGTGGACGAGACCGTCCTTGGCGCCGAAGAAGTTCACGAACGCGCCGAACTCCATCACCTTGACCACGGTGCCTTCGTAGATCTGGCCGATCTCCGGATCGGAGGCGATCGACTTGATCCACTTGATCGCGGCCTTCATCGCCTCGCCGTCGTTGGAGGCGACCTTCACGGTGCCGTCGTCCTCGATGTTGACCTTGGCGCCGGTCTTCTCGACGATCTCGCGGATCACCTTGCCGCCGGTGCCGATCACTTCACGGATCTTGTCGGTCGGGATCTTGAAGGTCTCGATGCGCGGCGCGTATTCGCCGAGCTCGGCGCGGGCATTGGTGAGCGCCTTCGACATTTCGCCGAGGATGTGGATACGCCCATCCTTGGCCTGGCCGAGTGCGACCTTCATGATCTCCTCGGTGATGCCCTCGATCTTGATGTCCATCTGCAGCGAGGTGATGCCCTGGTCGGTGCCGGCCACCTTGAAGTCCATGTCGCCGAGATGATCCTCGTCACCGAGAATGTCGGACAGGACCGCAAAGCGCGAACCTTCCAGGATCAGGCCCATCGCGATACCCGCGGTCGGCCGCTTGAGGGGAACGCCCGCATCCATCAGCGCCAGCGAAGCGCCGCAGACCGACGCCATCGACGACGATCCGTTGGATTCGGTGATCTCGGAAACCACGCGCACCGTGTAGGGGAATTCGTGGTGCGGCGGCAGGACCGGATGGATCGCGCGCCAGGCGAGCTTGCCGTGGCCGATCTCGCGGCGCTTGGTGCCGCCGAGGCGTCCGGTTTCACCAACCGAGTAGGGAGGGAAGTTGTAGTGCAGCAGGAACTGCTCCTTGTAGGTCCCTGACAGCGAGTCGATGTACTGCTCGTCCTCGCCGGTGCCGAGCGTGGTCACGACCATCGCCTGGGTTTCACCGCGGGTGAACAGCGCCGAACCGTGGGCGCGCGGCAGCACGCCGACTTCGGCGATGATGCTGCGGACGGTCTTGGAATCGCGGCCGTCGATGCGCTTGCCGGTGTCGAGGATGTTCCAGCGGACGATCTTGGATTCGAGTTCCTTGAACACGCCGGCGATGCGCAGCTTGTCGTATTGCGGCTCCTGCCCTTCCGGGAAGTAGTGAGCCATCACCTTTTCCTTGGCCTTGCCGACCGCTGCATAGCGATCCTGCTTGATCGGGATAGCGTAGGCCGAGCGCAGCTCCTGCTCGATCAGGCCGAGCATTTCCTTCTCGAGCGCGCTCTCGTCGACGACCTTGACTTCACGCGGCTCTTTCGCGGCCTTCTCGGCGAGCTCGATGATCGCCTTGATCACCGGCTGGAAGTGCCGGTGTCCGAACATCACAGCACCGAGCATGATGTCTTCGTTGAGTTCCTTAGCTTCCGATTCCACCATCAGCACGGCGTCGGCGGTGCCGGCGACGACGAGGTCAAGCTGGGTCTCGAGCATTTCGTCGAGCGTCGGGTTGAGCACGTATTCGTCGTTGGCGAAGCCGACGCGGGCCGCACCGATCGGGCCCTTGAACGGCGCACCGGAGATCGTCAGCGCCGCGGAGGCGGCGACCAGCGCCAGAATGTCGGGATCGTTTTCCATGTCATGCGACAGCACGGTGACGATGACCTGGGTTTCATTGCGCCAGCCGTCGACGAACAGCGGACGGATCGGACGGTCGATCAGACGGGAGACCAGCGTCTCCTTTTCGGTCGGCCGGCCCTCGCGCTTGAAATAGCCGCCGGGAATGCGGCCCGCGGCGTAGGTCTTTTCCTGGTAGTCGACGGTCAGCGGCAGGAAGTCGACGCCTTCGCGCGGGTTCTTGGCCGCGACGACCGTGGCGAGCACGATGGTCTCACCATAGGTCGCCAATACGGCACCGTCGGCCTGACGGGCGATCTTTCCGGTTTCAAGCTTGAGGGGACGTCCACCCCAGTCGATCTCGACTGAATGAGCATTAAACATTTCGATTTCTTTCATGGTTTCGCGAAAGCAGGGGCGCCTGAAACACAAAGACCATGCGCAAGATTGCGAGACACTGATCGCAACACGAGATCAGCATCCGGCGATCCTGCCATGGTCTTTATATTTCGGATGGCGTCCATCCTCTCGGTAGTCTGGGCACCTTGCCCTGCCCAGCGGCCGGATTGCTGCTGGACGTCTATTGGACATGAGTTTCTTCATGCCCTTGCGCATGATCGTCTCCGAGAATCCGGAGTCCGGGTTTCTTCCGGAAGACCATACGAAAACGCGCGCAACAGGCGCGCGCGTACTCTGGGATCAACGACGAATGTTGTGCTTTTCGAGCAGCGCCTTGTAGCGCGCCTCGTCCTTCCGCTTGATGTAATCGAGCAGGGAACGGCGCGTGGCGACCATCTTCAAAAGACCCCGGCGCGAATGATTGTCCTTCACGTGGGATTTGAAGTGCCCGGTGAGGTTGTTGATGCGTTCCGACAGGATCGCAACCTGAACCTCGGGCGAGCCGGTGTCGCCGGCCTTGTTGGCATTCGTCTTGATGACTTCCGCTTTGCGTTCGGCGGTAATCGACATCGTCAAACTTTCTCATCGTTACGACCGGAACTGGCAGTCAGTCCGGTCAGGTTGAACACACGCTTGGGGATGAGTTCGCCATTGCCAATTTCGGCGAGGGCCAGAAGCCGGCCTGCCACCGTGACATAGACTGTGCCGCTACAATTGGGCGCATCCCGTCCGCGCAACAAAACGGCCTGGCCCCGGTGGAGCCTTGCCGCATCAGCCCGTGTGACGGCCAGTGCCGGGATGTCGTCCAGCGCGGTCTCAACGGGCAAAAGCGCGTCGGCGAGGCTGCCCTCGCCCGACGCGGCTCTATTACACAAAGCCTCCAACTGTTCCAGCGGAATCATGTCCGCTTCGCGGAATGGACCGACCAGGGTCCGCCGCAAGGCGCTGATATGGCCGAAACAGCCCAGAATCCGGCCGATATCGCGGGCCAGCGCCCGGACATAGGTTCCCTTGCCGCACTCGGCCTCGAACACGGATTGGCCGTTATCTCCATGTTCCACAAGGGTTAATTCGTGAATCTCGACCGGCCGCGGCTTTAATTCGACGGTTTCGCCGTCTCTGGCCAGATCATAGGCCCGTTCGCCCTGGACCTTGATCGCGGAATATTGCGGCGGGATCTGCTCGATCAGGCCGATGAATTGCGGCAGCAGCGCCCGGATGGAATCGGCAGAAGGCCTGAGATCGCTGGTCTTGGTGGCTCGGCCCTCGGTGTCATCGGTATCGCGCTCCTCGCCCCAGCTCACGGTGAAGCGGTAGCGCTTGCGGCCGTCCATCACGAACGGGACCGTCTTGGTGGCTTCGCCGAGCGCGATCGGCAGGCCGCCGGAGGCGAGCGGGTCGAGGGTACCGGCATGGCCGGCGCGCTTGGCCTGGAACAGGCGCTTGAGCACCGCCACCGCGTGCGTCGAGGTCATGCCGATCGGCTTGTCGAGAATCACCCAGCCATGGACGTCGCGCTTGTCGCGGCGCGGCTGATTGTTCTGGCGTTGCTTGCCCTGATGCTTCTGACGCGGATCGTTATTGCCGCGACGTGCCTCTTCGTTGCGGGCCTCGGTGAAAATATTTTTTTCAGCGTCGTGCGATTCGCCATTTTGCGAATCGATCACGCTGTTGGCAGTGTTCACAATCATCACTTGTCGTCCGAATCGGGTGCGAGGTCTCTTTGCACCGCAGGTGTTCTCAGTAATCTCTCGATCCGTTCCGCTTCATCGAATCGTTCGTCGACGCGAAAGCGAAGATCAGGCGCAAACTTTAAGTTAACGCGGTGCGCAATCTCGCCGCGCAGGAATTTCTTGTTGCGCGCGAGCGCCGCGAGCACGACATCGGTGTCGCGTCCGCCGAGCGGCATCACATAGACGGTTGCAAGCTTCAGGTCCGGTGACATGCGCACCTCCGGAACCGTGATGATGTGACCCTCGAGATCGGGGTCATGCACGCTACCTTGCGACAGAATATCGGCGACCGCGTGGCGCACGGTTTCGCCGACGCGCAATTGGCGTTGCGAGCCGCCGGGGGCGGAACTCTTGCTGTGGTGGCGGGGCATGGCCGTCTCTCGAAAAAAATTGGCCATGGCCGGGCTATTCCCGGCCATTGACGTCGTTCTTGCTGTTGAATTCTCTGGGACGTGGATGCCCGGATTAAATCCGGGCATGACGTCGAACTAGTACAATGTCTTCCGACGAAGCCGTAAGGTTCAGACTTACAGGCTCCGCTGGATCGTCTCCACGCGATAACACTCGATAACGTCGCCGGGGCGCATGTCGCCGTAATTCTCGAACGCCATACCGCATTCCTGACCGGACTGCACTTCCTTCACTTCATCCTTGAAGCGCTTCAGCGTCGAGAGCTTGCCTTCATGCACAACGACGTTGTCGCGAATGAGGCGAACATTGGCGCCGCGTTCCACGGTGCCGTCGGTGACGCGGCAGCCGGCGACCTTGCCGACCTTGGAAATGTTGAACACTTCCAGGATCTGCGCATTGCCCAGCATGGTTTCGCGCAGCGTCGGCGCGAGCAGGCCGGACATCGCCTTTTTGATGTCGTCCACCAGATCGTAGATGATGTTGTAATAGCGGATCTCGATGCCGTTGCGCTTGGCCGCAGCCGCCGCTTCCTTGTTGGCGCGAACCGAGAAGCCGATGATGGCGGCGTTGAAGCCTTCCGCCAGCGTCACGTCGGATTCGGAGATGCCGCCGACGCCGGCGTGCAGGATGCGCGCGGCAACTTCGTCGGTGCCGAGCTTTTCCAGCGATCCCAGGATGGCTTCGAGCGAACCTTGCACGTCGGCCTTGATGATCAACGGGAATTCCTTGCGGCCCGAGGTCTTGAGCTGCGACATCATCTGTTCGAGCGAACCGCGCATGCCGGAAATCGAGGCAGCCGCGTTTTCGCGCTTCTGGTGGGCGCGATAGCTCGTGACCTGGCGGGCGCGGGCTTCGTTCTCGACCACCGCGAGGCGGTCGCCGGCTTCCGGCGGACCGTTGAAGCCGAGCACCTCGACCGGCACCGAAGGTCCGGCCTCGTCGATGTTGACGCCCTGATCGTTGATAAGGGCGCGGACGCGGCCCATTTCGGCGCCGGCCACGATGATGTCGCCGATGCGCAGGGTTCCGCGCTGCACCAGCACGGTCGCAACCGGACCGCGGCCGCGGTCGAGTCTGGCTTCGATCACGGTTCCTTCGGCGGGACGTTCCGCGTTGGTCTTGAGGTCGAGCAGTTCGGCCTGCAGCGCGATCATTTCCAGCAGCTTGTCGAGATTGGTCTTGTTCTTGGCTGAGACCTCGACGTCGACGACTTCACCGCCGAACGATTCGACCTGAACCTCGTGCTGCAACAGTTCGGTGCGCACGCGCTCTGGCTTGGCGTCGGGCTTGTCGATCTTGTTGATCGCGATGATCATCGGAACCTTCGCCGCCTTGGCGTGGTTGATCGCCTCGATGGTCTGCGGCATGACGCCGTCATCGGCCGCCACCACCAGGATCACGATATCGGTGACCTTGGCGCCGCGCGCACGCATCGCGGTGAACGCGGCGTGGCCGGGCGTATCGATGAAGGTGATCTTCTTGCCGCTTTCCGGCGAGGTCACCTGATAGGCGCCGATATGCTGGGTGATGCCGCCGGCTTCGCCCGAAACCACGTTGGCGTGGCGGAGCGCGTCGAGCAGCGAGGTCTTGCCGTGATCGACATGGCCCATCACGGTCACGACCGGCGAACGCGGTTCGGTGTCGGTGGAATCGTCGACGATGTCGAACAGGCCCTCTTCGACGTCGGATGCGGCCACGCGCTTGACCGTATGGCCCAATTCCTCGGCGATCAGCTGCGCGGTGTCGGCGTCGATCACGTCGGTGATCTTGTGCATCGCGCCCTGCTTCATCAGCAGGCGGATGACGTCGACCGCGCGTTCCGACATGCGGTTGGCGAGTTCTTGGATGTTGATGGCTTCTGGGATCACCACTTCGCGGATGATCTTTTCCTTCGGCTCGTTCGAGGCGTGTCCCTTCAGGCGCTGGGTGCGCCGGCGGAACGAGGCGATCGAACGCTCGCGCACATTGTCGGCGTCCAGGGCGGTGACCAGCGTCAGGCGGCCGCGTTCCTTTTGCGGTCCGGGCTTGTGGGTCGTCTTCGGCGGCACGGCGGGGCGCATGGCGCCGCCGGGGCCACGGCGGATCTGGCGCGGACCTTCATCCTCATCGGAGGCGTCGGCGGCAACGCCCGGGGCGCGCGCGGGCGGCACTGCCGAAGCCGTCGGCCGGGCCGCGGGACGCGCGGTGCTGGTGATGGTCGTGCCGGGTGCGGCGGTCGTTGCGGCCTTGGCTTCGGTCTCGCCAAAACGCTTTTTGGCTTCGAGTTCGGCCTTGCGCTTGGCTTCTTCTTCCAGGCGGTGACGTTCTTCCTCGGCCTTGCGGCGGGCTTCGGCGGCTTCGCGTTCGGCCTGCTCGATGCCTTCGCGGCTCGAGCGGCGCTTGGCTTCTTCTTCCGCCAGCCGACGTTCCTCGATGTCACGGACCTTGGCATCGGCCAGCGCGCTGGCGCGCGCGGAACGCTCATCCTCGGTCAGCGTGCGCAACACCACGCCGGAGCCGGCGCGGGGCGCGGCTGGCGCTGAGGGGCGGCTTGGCGCTTTGGCGACGACCGGCGCCGGCTTGGCGACCACAGGTTCCGGCGCATGGGTTTCGCCGGCGGGCGCGTCGCCGCCGAGGCGGCGCTTGCCGCGCTTCTCGACCACGACCTGCTTGGTCCGGCCATGGCTGAAGCTCTGGCGTACGGTGCCCGTCTCGACGCGCGGCTTGAGCGTCAAGGTCTTGGTCGGGACACTCAAAGTCTTGTCGCCAGGCGTTTTGGTATCAACCATTCAGCAGTCCTAATCTTGTTGCGTTGTGCGCATTCGCACAGTCGTTAAAGCAAGTCTTGTTAGTCAGAATTTCTGGCCGCTCGGGCGGTCTTGTCGTCATCGGCCATCCGGTATCGGACCAGGATCTGGCAGCGCGACAGGAACGTCTTGCTCGCCGGGCCCGCGAGCAGGGCAGCATGTATCACATTTGACCGCCCCAGTGCCAAATCCAATTCTGCCGACGTCAGAACATTGACGATCGGAAATTCCGGCGATTCATCCGCATTTCCGCGCTTTTGCCGCACGATCGCGTCCAATTTGCGGATTCCGTCGACCGCCCCGTCCGAAGCGTGGATCAGGGCCCGGGCCTCCCCCTCTCGGAGCGCGCCCTCGACCTTGCTGAAACCGGAGACGACCTGGCCGGCCTTGGCGACCATCGCCAGCGCCTCGGTGCAGCTGCGAACCAGCAAAGCCTCGGTGTCGGCAGGGAGGGTCGCGGCGGCCCGGATGTCGCGCTTGAAACCCCTGCTAAATTGGTTACGCCGCACCGCTTCCGCAACGGTCCGGCGCGATGCCGAGACCCACAGGCCGCGGCCGGGCAGCTTGCGCTTCAGATCCGGAACGACCTCGCCCTGGGGCGAGACCACGAACCGGATCAGTTCGTCGATCGGGCGCACCTCACGGGTGACCGCGCACATCCGCATCGTCGCGGACCTGTCGGTCCGCGGTCCGTTGTCGAGATCGGGGTCAGCCATGGCGAGCATGCGCGGGGCATCTCCTTACGCCGTCTGGTCTTCGGTGGCTTCCGCCGCCTCGGACTGCTTGGCAAGGTCGGCCTCGGTGATCCAGCCGGCGATGACGCGGGCCTGCATGATCATACGCTCGGCATCGTCGCGCGAGATTTCGTTGGCGTCGAGGATGCCGGGGAACTTGGTCGGCTCGGCGCCTTCCTTGCGTTCGGTCCAGCCAACCAGATCGTCGGTGGCGCAACCGGCCAGATCCTCGACCGACTTGATGTCGTTCTCGCCGAACTTGACCAGCATCTTCGAGGTCACGCCGGGTACTGTCTTCAAAGCGTCATCCACACCGAGTTCCTTGCGTTTGTTTTCCAGCTCGGTCTCGAGCTGTTCCAGATATTCTTTTGCACGGCTCTGCAGTTCGTTGGCGGTCTCCTCGTCGAAGCCCTCGATGCCGGCGAGTTCCTTGACATCGACCAGCGCGAGTTCCTCGACCGACGTGAAGCCTTCCGACGCCAGCAGCTGGCCGACCACTTCGTCGACATTCAGCGCTTCCATGAACACCCGCGTCGAGTTCTCGAAATCGGCCTGACGGCGCTCGGATTCTTCCTGCTCGGTGAGGATGTCGATGTCCCAGCCGGTGAGCTGCGAAGCGAGCCGCACGTTCTGTCCGCGGCGGCCGATCGCCAGCGACAGCTGGTTGTTGGTATCGGGCACCACGACCTCGATGCGCTCGCGGTCTTCGTCGATCACGACCTTGGCGACTTCGGCGGGCGCCAGCGCGTTGACGACGAAGGTCGCAATATCGGGCGACCACGGAATGATGTCGATCTTCTCACCCTGCAATTCGTTCACCACCGCCTGCACGCGCGAACCGCGCATACCGACGCAGGCGCCGACCGGATCGACCGAGGAATCCCGCGAAATAACGCCGATTTTGGCGCGCGAACCGGGATCGCGGGCCACCGCCTTGATCTCGACGATGCCGTCATAGATTTCCGGCACTTCCTGCGCGAACAGCTTTGCCATGAACTGCGGATGGGTGCGGGACAGGAAAATCTGCGGCCCGCGGGTTTCGCGGCGGACATCGAAGATATAGGCGCGGACGCGGTCGCCGTTGCGGAACACTTCGCGCGGCAGCATCTCGTCACGGCGCACGATGGCTTCGCCGCGGCCGAGATCGACGATCACGCTGCCATATTCGACGCGCTTGACGATGCCATTGACGATGTCGCCGATGCGATCCTTGAATTCCTGGTATTGCCGGTCGCGCTCGGCCTCGCGCACCTTCTGCACGATCACCTGCTTGGCGGACTGGGCGGCGATGCGGCCATATTCCAGCGGCGGCAGGGTGTCGGCGATGGTGTCGCCGACCTGGGCGCCCGGATTGGCGCGCTGCGCATCGGCCAACGAAATCTGGTTCGACGAATTCTCCACCACGTCGACGACCAGCATGTGGCGCGACAGCCGGAGCTCGCCCTTCTTGGCGTCGATCTCGGCGTGAACGTCGGTCTCGCTGCCGTAGCGGGCGCGGGCCGCTTTCGCGATGGCGTCTTCCATCGCCGCGATCACGATGCCGCGGTCGATCGATTTTTCGCGGGCAACCGCGTCTGCGATCTGCAGCAGTTCGAGTTTATTGGCGCTGACAGCTGCCATGGCTCAGTCTCCTTCGGTGGGATCGAATTCGCCGCCGGGCAAACCTTGCGCGGCGAGGCGATGTTTCTTGGTATTCTTCGGTAACGGCTTCTTCAGCGGTTTCGGCTTCGGCTTGTTGCTCTTGGCCGGATCGCTTTTTTTGGCGTGCGGCGGGGGCGGTGGCTCGAGCCCGAGATTCTGGCGCAGCTCGCGCTCGGCGGCCTTGCCGCGGCGCATCGACTCCGCGATCAGCTCGTCGGTGAGAACCAGACGGGCGTCGGCGATGTCTTCCATGACAAGCAGCACGTCGGCATCTTCGTCCGTGCGGATGTCATCGCGATGAATCCGCACCGCGTCGCCCTCGACGCCCTGCAGCGTGCCGCGAAAACGCTTGCGGCCCTGATGGGCGAGCGCCATCTCGACCTTCACGAGATGGCCGACATAGCGTTCGAAGTCCGACCGGCGCACCAGCGGACGATCGATGCCGGGCGATGAGATTTCCAGCCGGTAGGCGCGCTCGATCGGATCGGCGACGTCCAGAACCGGCGACAGCGCCCGCGAAATCGCCTCGCAGTCCTCGATCTGCATGGTGCCGTCGGGCCGTTCGGCCATGATCTGGACCGTGCAGCCGGCCTCAGCCGATATCTTGATCCGCACCAGCCGGTAGCCCATGCCCTGCAACACCGGTCCTGCCACGGCGGAAACCCGCGCAGCGACGCCCGGCTCGACCACGAGCCGCGGCTCGGCGAGCAGGTCAAGATCCTCGGAAACAGCAGTTGGTTCGGTCATGTCCAGGGTCAAAAGCGTCTTTACTTACATGAGGTTAGGCCGGGTCTAACCCGGATCCGGCCGGTTCCCTGAACCGCGCCGTGAGGCCCTTCTGGGCTGGGCTCGTTCAGGTAATAAAAAAGAGCGGGTCCCGAAGGGCCCACTCTCAATACGCGATCGTATGAGAACCATAAGTTGCGGCGGATATAGCGGTTTTTCCGCAATCCGGCAAGGCCTTGCACGCCCCGTTAAGGCAGATTTTGAGTCCTGTCCTAGCGGGCCAAAGCCTAACCCTTCATTCACGAACGCTACCTAGATTGCCGAAAACCAGCCAATTCGGCCGGTTTGGATAGGTTTATGACGCCAGCGACAACGCTGATCCCAGGACTGGACGACATCGTCAGGGGCGGCGATCCCAAGCGCCGCGCCGATGCCGCGCGCCGGATCAGTGAATTATTCCTGCAGGGGGCTGCCAATTTCGGCGCCGATCACGTCGATCTGTTCGACGGCGTATTGAGCAGCCTGGTCCCCCATGCCGACCTTGCCGCGCGAGCCGAGCTCGCCGAGCGGCTGTCGCTGCTTGTCAACGCGCCGCGCGGGCTGGTCGGGCAGCTCGCCCATGAGGACGAAATTGCCATCGCGGGCCCGCTGCTGCGCCGCTCGCCTGTCATCGACGAACGGATCCTGGTCGAAATCGCCAGCGTGAAGGGGCAGGGCCATCTGCTGGCGATGTCGGATCGGCCGACGCTCTCTCCTGATCTCACCGATGTCATCGTGCGCCGCGGCGACCGTGATGTCGTCAGGCGCACGGCGGGCAATGCCGGCGCGGCGTTCTCGTCGGACGGCTATTCGACCTTGATCAAGCGCGCCAGCCAGGACGGCGTGCTGACGCTCAAGATAGGCCAGCGCGACGATCTTTCCAGCGAACAACTGAAAGACCTTCTGGCCGGAACGATCGATGTGGTCCGCCGCCGCCTGTTCACAGTCGTCAAGCCGGCGCGGCAGGTGGCGATCAAGCGGGCGATCAACGAAATCTCCGGCGCTGTCGAACGAACAGACAGCGGCCGCAACTTCGAGGCGGCGCAGCGCACGGTCCTCGCGCTGCACCGTGATGGTCAGCTGGTCGAAAGCGCACTGCTCAATTTTGCCAAGGCAAACAAATACGAGGAATCCGTCGCCGCGCTGGCGGCGATGACCGGCGTGAAGATCGCAGCCCTCGACCGGCTGATTGCCGGCGACCGCTACGATCCGATCCTGATCGCCGGCAAGGCGGTCGGCCTCGAATGGGCCACCGTGCGCGCTTTGATCCTGCTCCGCCTGGGGCCGAACCGGACGGCGTCGCCGGCCGATATCGAAAGCGCGCGGATGAATTTCGCGCGCCTGATGCCAACGACCGCCGAGCGCGTCGTAGGCTTCTGGAAAACCCGCCCTACGGTTTGAGCTTGGGCCGTCATTGCGAGACGACTGAAAGAGTTTTCAGAGTCTCCGAAACCTCAAATACGCCGCAACGCGTCCCTCACGCTCGGCCTTCCGTCCATAGCGCGTCATCGTGTAACCGGCCCACGGCTCGCGCCAATCGGCGGCGCGCTCGGCCATCCAGAAAAAATCCGGTGAACGCAGCAGATGCGCCAGCGTCCATGCGCAGTAATCGTCGATGTCGCTGACGAAGCGAAACTCGCCATCTGATTTGATGATGCGCGCCATCGCGGCCACCGTGGCGTCCTGCACGAAGCGCCGCTTCCAGTGCCGGCGCTTCGGCCAGGGATCGGGATGGATCAGATCGATCCGCGCCAGAGATCGCGGCGGCGCCCATGCCAACAATTCGGCGGCGTCGCCGGCGTACAGGCGGATATTGCCGATGTTGTGGGCTTCGATCTGCGTCAGGATTTTCGCCATGCCGTTGACATAGGGCTCGCAGCCGATGAATCCGATATCGGGAAACGCCTGCGCTTCGGCGATCAGATGTTCGCCGCCGCCAAATCCGATTTCCAGCCTGACGGCATCAGGCTTCGACTCGAAGATGTCGGTGAGATCGTCAGGCGCGGGCGCGCTGATATCCAGCGCCAGATGCGGCAGCAGATTGTCGATCAGGTCGGCCTGATGGATGCGCAGCTTGTGGCCCTTGCGGCGGCCGAAGAACGATCCGTGCGCATGCGCGGCGGCGCCGTCATCCGGCGGCGCATCGCGATCGCCGATGTCGCGGGGTGATACCGTCATCGCAGCGTCTGGTACAGCCGGTGCAGCAGCCGCGCCCGCGGCTCGATCGAGGAGATGTACATCTGCTCGTAATGGGTATGCGCGCCCTTGCCGTCGACCCCGAGGCCGTCGAGCGTCGCCGTGTGGGGCGCGGTGAAATTGCCGTCGCTGCCGCCGCCGGTGAAGGTGTCGATGAGATCGAAGCCGATTTCGGCCGCCAGCGTTTTGGCGTGCTCGTAAAGCGCAGCACCGGCGTTGCCCTTTTCGTAAGGCGGGCGGTTCAGTTCGCCGGTGACGCTGACACTGACGCCTTCGGTGCGTGATTTCAGGCCGAGGATTTTTGGGACCAGTTCTTCGGAATCGGCAATGCTGGGCACGCGCATGTCGACTTCGGCATAGGCCTCCTCCGCGATTACGTTCGGCTTGGTGCCGCCCCTGACGACGCCGACATTGACGGACACGCCGCGCTTGAGGTCGTTCATCGCCTCCAGCGTCTGAATGACGTTGCCGAGCTCGCGGATGGCGCTGCGGCCGTCCTCAGGCCGCGTGCCGGCATGCGACGGCACGCCCTTGATGAAGACCTCGAAGCGCGCGACGCCCTTGCGTCCGGTGACGATCTTGCCGCCGTCGCGGGCCGGCTCGGTCACCAGCACATACTTGGCCTTGCGCCCCTCCGTCTCGATCAGTGCACGCGACGTCGGGCTGCCGATTTCTTCATCGGAGACGAACATCTGGGTGATGCCGAGCGGCGATCGCGCGCTGTCGGCACAAATCCGGCGAAAGGCATGGTAGGCGAGATAGGCGCCGCCCTTCATGTCATAAATGCCGGGACCGAAGGCGCTGTCGCCCTCGATCTTGAACGGCAGCCGCTCGATGAATCCCAGCGGATGCACGGTATCGAGATGGCTCAGCACCAGGATGCCCGGCGCGTCCTGCCCCCATGACGAACGCGCGACCAGATGATCGCCGCAGCCGTCTTTTCCTGCGATCCGTTCCACGGTCGCGGGCAGGTCGCGGTAGCCTTCAGTAACGAGGTCGGCGAGCTTGTTGACCTGTGCGGGCACCTCGGTCGGCGTCTCGATTTCGACCCAGCGGCGGATGCCGTCGAGGATCGAACTGGAATCAAACGGATTGGCGGTGGTTCCGGTCATCAGCGCTTTGCCTTCATGGAATTTCGGCCAATGTCATGCGCTCGCGCCGGCGGGCGCGTCAATCGGAACATCCGGTGATGGCTGCGGAAATCAGCGCTGGTCGGGGCCTTCGCGCGCGGCGATCTGTTCGACCAGTTCGACGATACTGCGGCGCATTTTGGCGTCGGTAATGCGCGTGAACGCCCGCGTCAGCGACAGGCCTTCGGAGGTGGCGAGAAAGTCGGAAACGTAGGCGGGCGAACCGGATTCACCGAAGCCGTCGGCATTGACAGCACCGCTCGGCCCGCCGTCGAACAAAAACGATACCGGCACTTGCAGGATTTCCGAGATCCGCTGCAGGCGGCTGGCGCCGACCCGGTTGGTGCCCTTTTCGTATTTCTGAACCTGCTGGAAGGTGAGGCCCAGTGCCTCGCCGAGTTTTTCCTGGCTCATGCCCAGCATGATGCGTCGCATGCGAACGCGGCTGCCGACATATTTGTCAACAGGGTCTGGCGCTTTGGTGGACATCTCCAACACTCCTGGGATTTCGCGCCGGGGAATGAGGCATAGCGGACTATGCCTCAGGCGCCGGTACCGTCAAATCCTGCTCGGAGGATCGGGTTGAACTGCGGACAATTTGAGCAATGAACTGACTGGTTCTTGTTTTTGGTTGCGGAACCCAGAATGCGAATTGCGCGGTCGGTCTGTCAACTAGTTAGTGGATTGGAGCAGGCCGCTTTTTTCGCGACAGCAACAATCGGCAATAGTCGGTTCTCAGGACTTTCGCCTTGCAAAGCGGCGCCGGGTGACCAGCAGCAACGCAACAGCCACCATCATGCCCGCTGGAATGTCTCTAAGGTGCGCGTAAATCGTTGGCGACAAAGCCGTTGGCAGGTTGGCATCCAGGACGCCTTCGATGCCGAGACCAAGTCGTGCGACAATACGTCCCGACGGATCGATCACGGCTGAAATGCCTGTATTTGCTGCACGAACAACAGGCAGGCCTTCTTCGATGGCGCGCAGGCGCATCTGCTGCAGATGCTGATAGGGGCCGGTCGAAATTCCGAACCAGCCGTCATTGGTGACGTTGATGATCCAGCCCGGGCGATCGTCGCGTGTCGTTATATCGCCGGGAAATATCGCCTCGTAGCAGATCAGGGGCAGCGCCCGCGGCGCGTTCGGGATGTCCATGGCGCGGCGACGGGTGCCCGGAATGAAGCCGCCCTGGACCCTCGTTAGCTGCACGAAGCCGAGTTTTTCCATCCAATCCTGAAACGGCAGATACTCGCCGAACGGCACCAGATGCAGCTTGTCGTAAACCGACAGGACGCTGCCGTCATGGTCGATCGTATATATCGAGTTGTAGGCGCGCGTCACTCGCACGCCGGGCGGGAGGTCGGGCGCGCGCACCGAGCCGGTGATCAGCACGGTGCCCCTCGGCAGCAGGTCGGCGATCTGCGCCATCGCATCGGCTTCGCGGGTCAAAAAGAACGGGAACGCCGATTCCGGCCAGATCAAAATGTTCGCGTCGCTGACGCCGGTCGATTGCGGCCCCGAAGCCCGATCGGACAGTGTCAGATATTTCTGCATCACCTCCGCCTTGGCGGCGTAATTGAATTTGACGTCCTGCTGCAGATTGGGCTGCATGATGCGCAGCTTGACCTTGGTCAGCACGGTCGGCTGCAGCGACAGCCTGACGGCGCCGAATACGGCCATGACCGCGAGCAGGCCAAGCGCCGCCGCCGGCGCGAGCCAGGGTTTTCGCCCGCGTGAGGTGCCATCGATCAGGACCGCCGGGCTTGCGAAGATCGCCACCGTGAGGAACGTCATCCCCCACAGCCCGATCAGCGATGCCGTCTGGGCCAGCGCCAGCGGCTCCGACAGCGCATAGCCGAACGAATTCCAGGGAAATCCCGACAGCAGATGACCGCGCAGCCACTCTGTTATCGTCAGGCTGATCGCGAGCGCGAGCAGGCGCGAAGCATCGCGGGTCCAGAGCAGGCGCGCCAGCGCAAAGCCTGCCGCGGTGAACAGCGCGAGATAGGCCGGCAGGCCCAGCACGGCGAACGGCATCAGCCAGGCGAACGTTGGCGCATCGACCAGGAAGGCGTAACCGATCCAGTAAAGTCCAACGACGAAATAGCCGAGCCCGAACCAGAAGCCCGACATCGCCGCCGCCGGCACGCCGCGCCATCGCCCCGCACCGGCGCCGTCGATCAGCCAGACCGCGACCGGAAAGGTCAGGAACAGCACCGGCCATGCATTGAACGGCGCCATCGCCAGCGCCGACAATGCGCCGGCCACCAGCGCAAGAGCGGCGCGCTTCCATCCCCACGCCAGGATGATCGCAAGACCGGCGGTGCGAAGTTTGTTGGCTGATATCACTGCGAGCCGGCTCCATCGCTGGACGATGGCGGCGCGTTATCGTTGGCCTGCGGCGCATTGGTGTCAGGCGCAGCTTCACGGCGCCGGCTTTCGCGCTGCGTGCGGGGGGCGGGCCGTTCCTTGCGAACCGCAATGCGCAGCCGCTTGACCCGCCGCGGATCGGCATCGAGCACTTCGATCTCGTAAGTGCCGGGACCCGCGATGACCTCGCCGCGCACCGGCAGACGACCGACCTGCGCCACCAGATAGCCGCCCAAGGTCGCGACTTCCTCACCGGCCTCGCCGGTGACGAATTCCTCGCCGATCATGGTGCGGGCGTCCTCGAGGCTGGCGCGGGCGTCAGCGATGAATGAATTGTCCGCCTGCCGCACGATCGACGGCGGCTCGTCGCTGTCGTGCTCGTCGTCGATCTCGCCGACAATCTGCTCGACGATATCCTCGATCGAGACCAGCCCGTCGGTGCCGCCATATTCGTCGACCACCAGCGCCAGATGGATGCGCGAGGCCTGCATCTGCGCCAGAAGGTCGATCGCCCGCATCGACGGCGGCACGAAGAGCAGCTTGCGGATGATGTTGGCGTCCGCCAGCGGCTGCGCCAGGTCGACCGCGCGCAGATCGAGGCCCGCGGGGAAGGGCTTCTTGCGCTTGGCCTTGGTGGTGTCGCCGACCCGCGCCTTCGCGGTCATGAAAGCCAGGAGGTCACGGATGTGCACGATGCCCTCGGGGTCGTCGAGGGTCTCGTTGTAGACGACGAGGCGCGAATGCGCCGCGCTCTCGAACAGGCTCATCAATTCGCCGAGCGGGATGTCGCGCTTGACCGCGACGATGTCGGCGCGATGCACCATCACGTCGGCGATGCGGCGTTCGTGCAGCCCGAGGATATTGCGCAACATGGTGCGCTCGATGGCGGAAAAGCCGACCTCGTCCGGCGTCGAGGCATCGAGCACGACCTGCAGATCGGCGCGAACCGATCCCGGCTTCCAGCCGAACAGCGTGCGGATCGCGCGGGTCAGCCAGTTTTCCGCTGTCGGGCGCAGCACCTCACCATCCTGCACCACGGCCGGAAGGTTGGGCGTGTTGCGCGGATTGTCGTGGGTAGGGTCGGAGTCCGGCATGTCAGTCCATCCGCTCCCGGTCCGCATGGGGATCGCGATCCGCATATGGATCCGGAATGCCGAGCTGCGCGAGGATCTCCTGCTCGAGACTCTCCATGGCTTCGGCGTCGTCGTCTTTTTCGTGATCGTAGCCGATCAGATGCAGAAACCCGTGCACCGCAAGATGGCTGAGATGGTGATCGAACGGTTTTTGTTCGTCGTCGGCCTCTTTGCGCGTCGTCTCATAGGCGATGGCGATATCGCCGAGCATGCGCGGTGCATCGTCGGGTGTTCCCGCACCGGTCGGCTGCAACGCCGGAAACGATAGCACATTGGTCGGCTTGTCGATGCCGCGCCAATTGCTGTTCAGGGTTCGGATTCCGGAATCGTCGGTCAGCATGACTGCCAGTTCCGCTTCGCCGACATCGGCATCGGCGATTTCAGCGGCGGCGTTGATGGCGCGATGGATCACCGCCTCGGCGTCGGGCTCGGTCTGCCAGCAATCGGCGACCACGAGGACTTCGGTTACGGGGTGGACGGAAGACAATTTCGTTCCAGGGTTTTGCAGTCCAGCATTTAGGTTGCGGCCCGGGCCCGCCTGCTGCGGGTCCAAAGCCAAAGGTCTGGCCATCAGGATCTGCCGGTCGCCGGTTTTTGCGGCAGGCCCTCATAGGCGGCGACGATCCGCGCCACCAGTTCATGGCGGATGACGTCTTCGGCGGTGAACTTCACCTGCGAGATCCCCTCGACGCCGTCGAGCAGCTTGACGGCCTCGGCAAGTCCCGAGGTCTGGCCATTCGGCAGGTCGACCTGCGAGGGATCGCCGGTGATGATCATGCGGCTGTTCTCGCCAAGCCGGGTCAAAAACATCTTCATCTGCATCGAGGTGGTGTTCTGCGCCTCGTCCAGGATGATGACGGCGTTGGTCAGCGTGCGGCCGCGCATGAAGGCGAGCGGCGCGATCTCGATTTCGCCGCCCTGCAGCGCGCGCTCGACGACGCGCGCATCCATCAGATCATACAGCGCGTCGTAGATCGGCCGCAGATAGGGATCGACTTTCTCGCGGAGGTCGCCGGGCAGGAAGCCGAGCCGTTCGCCGGCTTCGACCGCGGGCCGCGACAGGATGATGCGATCGACTTCCTTGCGCTCGAACAATTGGGCGGCATGCGCCACCGCAAGCCAGGTCTTGCCGGTGCCGGCGGGACCGACCCCGAACACCATCTCGTGGCGCTTCAGCGCGCGGATGTAGGAATCCTGCGCGGCGGTGCGCGCCCGCACCGGGCGCTTGCGCAGATTGATGGTCTCGAACGCGTTCTTGGCGGCCTTGGGGTCGAACTCGAACAGCGATCCCTGCGCGATCACGGCGCGGATGGCGCCTTCGACGTCGCCCTGCGCCAGATCCTGCCCCTGTACCGCCTGGGCGTAGAGCGTCTCGAGCACGCGCCGCGCCGCGTCGCAGCCGTCGCGCGATCCGGCGATGGTGATGTGATTGCCGCGCGAATCCACGACGACGCCGAGCCGGCGTTCGATCAGCGCGAGATTCTGCCCGTAAGGGCCGACCAGCGCGGAAGCGGCGCGGTTGTCGTCGAAGTCGATGACGACCTGGGTTTCGGGCGGAATTTGCATGTCGCGATCAAATTTGCGGCTGGGAGCAAGCGAAGGTGAATCCGATGCGCTTTTGGGCAAGGGTTCAGGCTCCCGTTGTTATTCGAGAAGAATCGGTCATGGGTGAAAGCGTTGATAAAGCGGGTCGCGCGGAGGGCGCTGCGAGTTCGCCGAGCAGGCTGTAGCGCTCCAGGCTGTCGATCGAGACCGGCAGCACTTTTCCGATGATCTCCGGTGATGCCATCACATGCGCCGGCTGCAGATAGGCTGTGCGGCCGACGATCTGGCCGGGGTTGCGGGCCGCGCGTTCGAACAGCACGTCGACAGTCTTGCCAATCATGGCCTTGTTGAAGGCCGATTGCTGGCTGTCGATCAATTCCTGAAGCCGCCCCAATCGCTCGTCCATTTCTGCCGCTGACACCGTCTCCCGCATGTCCGCCGCCGGCGTGCCGGGCCGCGGCGAATATTTGAACGAATAAGCACCAGCGTACCCGATTTGCGTGACAAGCGCGAGGGTGGCAGCAAATTCTCCCTCGGTTTCGCCGGGGAAGCCGACGATAAAATCCGATGAAAATGCAATATCTTGGCGGCTGGCGCGAAATCGGTCGATGACGCGGCGGTAATCATCGGCGGTATGCTTCCGGTTCATGGCAGCCAGAATGCGGTCGGAGCCGGATTGTACCGGCAGATGCACGAACGGCATCAGTTCGGGCAGGTCGCGATGCGCTTCCAGCAGCGAATCATCGACGTCGCGGGGATGGCTGGTCGAATAACGCAGGCGCACGATACCGGGGATTTCGGCCAGACGAGTGAGCAGCCTGCCAAGCGGCCAGGTCCGTCCGTCCGGACCTTCGCCGTGATAGGCGTTGACGTTCTGCCCGATCAGAGTGATCTCGCGCACGCCATTGTCGGCGAGCCGCATCACGTCGTCGATGATTTTCGCCACAGGTCGCGAGACTTCGGCGCCGCGCGTGTAAGGCACCACGCAGAAGGTGCAGAACTTGTCGCAGCCTTCTTGCACGGTGACGAACGACGAGATGCCGCGCGCGCGGATCGCCGCGGGCTTCGGCGGCGGCAGAAAGCCGAACTTGTCCTCGACCGGGAATTCGGTCTCCAGCGCGCGGCCATGGCTCTTGGCGCGGGCGAGCAGCTGCGGCAGATGATGATAGCTCTGCGGGCCGACCACGACGTCTACGGTCGGCGCGCGGCGGATGATCTCTTCGCCCTCGGCCTGCGCAACGCAGCCGGCGACCGCGATGCGCATCTCGCGGCCCTGGCGCGCGGCTTCATCCTTGGCGACGCGCAAGCGCCCGAGTTCGGAGTAGACCTTTTCGGAAGCCTTCTCGCGGATGTGGCAGGTGTTGAGGATGACGAGATCCGCATCCTCGGCGCTGTCGGTCTCGACAAAGCCTTCGCCCGCCAGCGTGTCCACCATGCGCTGCGCATCGTAGACGTTCATCTGGCAGCCGTATGACTTGATATGCAGCTTGCGCGGCGGCTTCATGGAACCTGAATGCGGGGTTGGTCGGCGCCCATGCGGCGCCCGCTCTGGGGTCAATTATAGCCTAAATGGCCGAAAATCCAGCGACTTGCGCCGGTCATTCCGGGCCTAATCGGCACCAATCCGCGCAATTAGATCGGGCAATTGCCGCATATCGTCGAAAGTGACTGCGGCGCCTGCGGCACGCAGCGTATCCGCGGTGTCCGGACGGCAATGGCTGCCGCCGTGAAAGCCGAGCACGGTCATCCCGGCGGCCCGGCCCCCGGTGACGCCGGCCACGCTGTCCTCGATCACGAGGCATCGCGCCGGCGGGACATTCATCTGCCCAGCCGCGAGCAGAAACAGATCCGGTGCCGGCTTGCCGTTGCGCACCTGCGATCCCGAAAAAATATGCGGGGCAAAGCGCTCGTACAGTTTCACCCGTGACAGGCTCGTGAAAATCTTTTCGTGCACGGCACTGGAGGCGACGCATTTGCGCAGGTCGATGGCGTCGAGCGTCTCGTGAAGATGCGGAATTGGCTCAACCGCGTCCGCGAGCGCTGCAAACAATGTCGTTTGCCGTTCATGCTCGTACGTTTCGGCCAACGGCCGCCCGAGTTCCCGCTCGACTTCGGTGGTTGCATCGAGCGATGTGCGCCCGAGAAATCGCTGACGCACCTGCTCGGCGGTGATCGGATAGCCGTGACGCGTCAGCACCTCGGCGTGAACGCGGCACGAGATCACCTCGCTGTCGACCAGCACGCCGTCGCAATCGAAAATGATGAGATCGAGATTGGCGTTCAAGGTTTGCACGCGGCTTCATCCTTGGCGATTGTTGGAGCGTGAATGCGGGGTTCGTGCTTCGCACGTCCCGGAATGACTATGCCTGATCGGGCCCAACCCGCCCGATCAGATCGGGCAATTGCCGCATATCGTCGAATGTCACCGCCGCACCCGCCGCGCGCAGCAATTCAGCGTGACCTGCGCTGCAATGGCTGCCGCCGTGAAAGCCGAGCACGGTCATCCCGGCGGCCCGGCCACCGGTGACGCCGGCCACGCTGTCCTCGATCACCAGGCATTGCGCCGGCCGGATATTCATCTGTTCGGCAGCGAACAGAAACAGATCCGGGGCAGGCTTGCCGCGCGTGACCTGCGTGGCGGAAAAGATGTTGGGCGCGAGGACATCGTAGAGCCCGGCGCAGGTGAGGCCATGGCGAATCTTCTCCGGCGTCCCGCTCGATGCCACGCATTTCGGAAGATCGATTGCGGCAATCGCGTCGCCGATATGGGGAATTGCTCCCAGCTCGTCAGCATATCGTTGCAGCGCGGCCTGTTTCATCTGAGCTTCGAAATCGTACGGGAGACTGCAACCCAGTTCGGCCTCGACGGTCAGGCGCGCCTCACGATCGGAGACGCCGAGGAACCGCTGCAGCACCTGGTCCGCCGTGATCGGATAGCCGTGGCGCGTCAACGTCTCCGCATGCGCGCGGCACGAAATCACCTCGCTGTCGACCAGCACGCCGTCGCAATCGAAAATGATGAGCTGTGGAATCAAATCGACTACGACTTATCTTCGTCCAGCGGCACGCAATACAGTTCGAGCCGGTGATCGACCAGTTTGTAGCCGAGCTGTCGGGCGATCTCGGCCTGCAGCTTTTCGATTTCTTCTGAGGTGAATTCGATCACCTTGCCGTCGCGCAGGTTGATCAGGTGGTCGTGATGGCTGTCCGGCATCTGCTCATAGCGCGCCCGGCCCTCGCGGAAATCATGCCGCTCGATGATGCCGGCGTCCTCGAACAGCTTTACGGTGCGGTACACGGTCGAGATCGAGATCTTGTCGTCGACCTCGACGCAGCGCCGGTAGAGTTCCTCGACGTCGGGATGATCCACCGAATCCGCCAGCACCCGCGCAATGACGCGGCGCTGCTCGGTCATGCGCATGCCGGTGGCGGCGCAGCGTGCCTCGATACCGGTATTCTTGTGCGCCGACGGGGATTTCAGAACGGACATGGTGTCTTGGCCTCATAGCGTTTTCGAGCGAAGTGGCTACCGGTTCGCGTGAAGAAAACGCGTCAAAAAACAAAGATCTAGAGCCCGGTTCTGATCTCATCAGAACCGAACTGGCTCTAGAGAGCAGGGCAGGGGTGTTTTGCCACCGCCCGCAGTTTACGACAAGTCGCGCCGCATCAGAAGTGCATTCAATTGCTCCCCGCCGGGCTGCTGATAATAGCGCTCGCGGCGCCCAATGACGCCGAATCCGGCCCATTCATACAGCCGCCGCGCCGGCTCATTGTTTTCTTCCACTTCGAGAAATATGGAACGCACGCCGCGGCCGGCGAGATGGCCAAGATGGGTCAGCAGCAAATTGCGCGACAGGCCGCGGCCGCGCTCGCCGGCATCGATCGCGATCGACAATATTTCGGCTTCGTCGGCGGCCATGCGCGAGACGGCAAAGCCGATCACCTTGCGCCCCTGCCGGAGGCGATGCACCAGCGTGTTGCGTTCGGACAGCATCGCCTCGAACTCGCCTTCACCCCAGCCACGGTGAAACGAGGCGCCATGCAGCTGCGCCAGCCGCGCCGCGTCGCGCTGGCTGGCCGGCTCAATCACCGGCGCGCCGCCGCGCCACCATTCGGAAATCAGGGATCCCAAAGCCATTTTCACGGCCATTATGATGTTGGCTGTGAGGCTTGCGGCAGCGGGTCCTTTGGCGGCTTGGCATCGGGCGCGCGCAGATAATACGGACTGGCCGGCGACATCTCCGGGCTGACCGCGGCGCCCAGCCACGCCACCCAGCTGATGTCGGGCGCCGGCTGTGCGTCGACCCTGAACGGCGGCGGCGCATCTGATGGCCAGCGGTCGGCGAGGATTTTGGCGGCGTTGCCGACCAGATGCGGCGCGCCGAAGCGGGAGGCCTCGAGTGCTTCCGAAATCGGCGCCACTTTCGGCTTGACCAGCGAACCACCGTCGCCGCTGACCACCTGGAAATACACATGGTCGTGGCGCGCATCGATCGCGGAAATGATCGGATGCTCGCTGTTCTCGCCGACGACAGGCGCCGCGTAAGCGGTCAGCGTCGTCAATCCCACCACCGGCTTTCCGGCGGCCAGCGCAATGCCACGGGCGGCCGACAGGCCGACACGCAATCCGGTAAAGCTGCCCGGCCCCTTGGTCACGGCGACACGGTCGAGTGACGTGAACGCGATGCCGGATGCTTTCATCACCCGCGCGATCAGCGGCATCAGGGCTTCGGCGTGGCCGCGCTTCATCGGCTGCGATTCCTGCGCGATGATCTTCGTCGTGTCGGTATCGAGCACGGCCGCAGCGCAGGCATCAAGCGCGGTATCGATGGCTAGGATCAACATGGACGATTGGTAACATTTTTCACGATAAAAGGCGCGGTGTTCTCGCCGTTATGGCCGGCATAGCCGTCCGGGAGGACGGCGTCGCTTCCGCTCGCCATAGCCGTCCGGGAGGACGGCGTCGCTTCCGTTCGCCTATGTCCCGGCCATCCACGGCTTTGTAACCGCCCAAAAACGTGGATGCCCGGGAGGGCCCGGGCATCACGTCGAGATAAATCGCGTATTTTCGCCGTCCGGCTCACATCGGCCGGACTTCGACCACGTCGGGCACGAAGTGCTTGAGCAGGTTCTGGATGCCGTGCTGCAGCGTTGCCGTCGAGGACGGGCAGCCGGCGCAGGAGCCCTTCATGTTGAGATAGACGACGCCGTCCTTGAAGCCGCGGAAGGTGATGTCGCCGCCGTCATTGGCGACCGCGGGGCGCACCCGCGTTTCGATCAGGTCCTTGATGGTCGCCACCGTGTCGGCGTCGGCCTCGTTGAAGAACTCGTCTTCCTCGTCGAGCGCCTCGTCATTGCCGGCCGTGCCGTCGGCCAGCAGCGGCGCGCCGGACATATAATGTTCCATGATGGCGCCGAGGATCGCCGGCTTGAGATGCTGCCAGTCGCTGTCGTCCTTGGTCACGGTGACGAAATCGGCACCGTAGAACACGCTCTTGACGCCCTGCACGTCGAACAGCCGTTCGGCCAGCGGCGAGCGCGCGGCGGCTTCACGGTTGGCGAACTCCATCGTGCCGGTGTCGAGCACGGTACGGCCCGGAATGAATTTCAGGGTGGCGGGGTTAGGGGTCGCTTCGGTCTGGATAAACATCTGATTTCTCCGGCGTCGCCGGTTCAAGGCCGGCGCGTGGGTTTCCCTTTAGCAGATGGCGACGGCCAACGCACGATCAAGGGGCGCAGGGCAGCCCTTCCAGGCCCTATTCCCTTAATTCTGCTCAGGAAAGTGCGTCGATTTCGGCGTCCTCGAGGTCGCCGGAAATGATCATGACCGGGATCGGGAACGAGCCGGTGGCCTGGGCGATCAGGGCGATCAGCGGGCCGGGGCCTTCGGCGCCCGGATTGGCCGCCAGCACCAGCATCGAAATATCGACGTCCTTGTCGATCACGTCGAGGATCTGTTCGGTCGGATTGCCCTCGCGAATCACCCGCTCCGGCGTGATCGCGGCGATGCCGTTGGCGCGGCCGGAGGCACGGTCGAGCGCCTCATTGGCGGCGTCCTCGGCTTCGGCGCGCATGATGTCGGCGACCCCCAGCCATTGCTGGTTCTGGTCCTCGATCTCGATGATGCGCAGCATCACGACGCCGCCGCCGACCCGGATCGCCCAGCGGCTGGCATAGTAGACCGCGCGGTCCCACTCCGCGGTGTCGTCAACGATGACAAGACATTTTGGCTTGTGACCCGTCTCGTAGCTTCGTCGCTGGGTGGTCATGCATGTCCCGGTGCTGCGCCAAACCGACGCATGCTGCCACGGCGCAGCCGTGTCAGACAAGCGCCGTCGCAAATCCGGTGATCGCCAGATACTACCGCTTGCGGATGAAGCCGACGATGTCCTTGGCGGCTTTCATGGTCTCAGTGGCGATCGCCTCGGCGCGCTCGGCGCCGTCGATCAGGATCGAATCGACATGATCGGGGTTGGCGACCAGCCGTTTCATTTCCGAGGCGATCGGCGCGAGTTTGGTGACGCAAAGTTCCACCAGCGCGTTCTTGAAGTTGGAGAACTGCCCGCCGCCGAATTCGGCCAGCACCTGGGCTTTGCTGAGGCCGGACAGCCCCGCATAGATGCCGACGAGATTGTCGGCCTCGGGGCGGCCTTCCAGGCCCTTTTCCTCCGACGGCAACGGTTCCGGATCGGTCTTGGCCTTGCGGATCTTCGCCGCGATGGTCTCGGCATCGTCGGTCAGATTGATCCGCGAATTATCCGACGAATCCGACTTCGACATTTTCTTGGTGCCGTCGCGCAAGCTCATCACCCGCGTCGCGGGTCCGGTGATCACGGGCTCCGGCAGCGGAAAGAACAATCCGTCATTGAAGCCATGGCCGCGGATCGAGTCGCCGAAGTCGTTGTTGAACTTCTGCGCGATGTCGCGGGAAAGTTCGAGATGCTGCTTCTGGTCCTCGCCGACAGGCACGTGGGTGGCGCGATACACCAGGATGTCGGCGGCCATCAGCACCGGATAGTCGTAAAGCCCGACCGAAGCCGCTTCGCGATCCTTGCCGGCCTTGTCCTTGAACTGCGTCATGCGGTTGAGCCATCCCATCCGCGCCACGCAATTGAAGATCCACGCCAGCTCGGCATGACCGGTGACCTGGCTCTGGTTGAACACGATATGCTTCTTCGGATCGATGCCGCTGGCGATAAAGGCCGCGGTCACCTCGCGGGTGCAGCGCGTCAGTTCGGCCGGACCGCCCCAGACGTCGACCCCTTGCGTGATCGCGTGCATGTCGACGACGCAATAGATGCAGTTGTGCGTTTCCTGCAGCTTCACGAAGTTGACGAACGCGCCGAGGTAATTGCCGAGATGCAGATTGCCCGTCGGCTGGACGCCTGAAAAAACCCGTTCAACCATGGCCATGGTAATGCTTCCTGCGAATTGTCAGTTTGGCGCGCTCGTTTGCCATTTAAGGCTTAGTCGCGCAAGTCGCGGGGCCGGTTCTGCCGGATCGCCTTAACCGCCTCGCGCCATCCGGTGATGCCGAAAAGCCGCAGAAAGAGGCCGTAAATCGCGATCCCGGCGCCAATCAGGGGGAGCAGGACGATCGCCTGTACCAGGCCGTGCGACCCCTGGGTGAGCGCGGGTGTAAACCGTGTCGCCAGCCACAAGGCGGCGCCCATCGCTAGCGCGGCGGCAAGGATGCCGGGCAGCCGCCGCCGCGCGGCGGCGTCGATCGAAAATCCAAAGGTTTCGCCGCCCCTGCGCATCAAGCTGAAGGCCGTGCTCCATGCCCCGATCGCGAGACTGGCGGCGATGCCGCTGGCACCGAACCAATGGCCGAGCAGGACGGAAAGGACGATGGCAAGGATCACGCCCTTGAGCGTCGCGAACAGCGGCGTCAGCGTGTCCTCGCGCGCAAAGAACGCCGGCGACAGCGCTTTGACAAGCACATTGGCGGGGAGCCCCAACGCGAGCCACATCAGCGCGCGAGACGTCGCGGTGGTGTCGGCTGAGGTGAAGGCGCCGTGTTCGAACAGCATGCGCACGACAGGCTCGCTCAGCACGATCAGCCCCAGCATCGCCGGCAATGCCAGCCCGACCGCAAGTTCGAGGCCGCGCGATTCCGCATGCGCGACCGCGGCCTGATCGCCGCCGCGCAACGCGCGCGTCATTTCCGGAATCAGGACCGTGCCCATGGCGACGCCGACAATGCCGAGCGGCAGCTCGACCAGGCGGTTGGCGAAATAGAGCCACGACACCGCCGAGGGCGATGACGATGCGACGATCGCGCCGGCGACCATCAATAATTGCGGCGTGCTGCTCGCGATCATGCCGGGGATCGCCTTGCCGAGAAAGCCACGGATTTCCGCATCGAACGAGACCCGCAGCGGCGTTGCGATGTTGCCGCCGCGCCGCAGCACCAGGATGGACAGCTGCAGCAGGCCGGCGACGCCGACGGTGGCGGCGAGGATCTGTGCGGCAAGCACCGCATTGGAGCGCGATACCAGCAGCACGGCCATGACCGCGATCAGCGCGATGTTGAACAGCAGCGGCGAGAACGCGGTGAGTGCAAAACGGCCTTGCGCATTCAATAGCGCCATCATCACGGTCACCGGCCCCGCAAAGGCGAGGTAGGGCAGCATCAGACGGGCATTGTCGACGGCAAGCTGCAGCGTCTGGTGGCCGGAAAATCCCGGCGCCAGCGCCATGATCACCAGCGGCATCAGCAATCCGAGCAGCAGGGTGGCGACGAACAAGGCGGCCGTGACGGTGCCGAGCACGCGGCCCGCATAGGCGGCCGCCGCCACCGCGCCGCTGGTCTCGCGCACGCGCAGCCACGCCGGCACCAGCGCCGCGTTCAGCCCGCCTTCGGAAAGCAGGCGCCGGATCACATTGACCAGTTGAAAGGCCGCCAGGAACGCATCGGCGACGGCGCCGGCGCCGAGCAGCGCCGCGACCAGCGAATCGCGCACGAATCCGAGCAGGCGCGAGGCCAGCGTTCCCGTCGATACCGTGAGGAAGGAGCGGATCATCGCGTCTCTATAGCAGCGCTTGGGCATGCTGGCGCTAGCCCCGGCGCGTCCGCTTGCCCTCGATCAGGCCGCGCTTGCCCGTTATGGTCTTGGCGATCGAAAGCTTTTCGGACGGATCGCACGCGTGGTTTCGGCGGGGCTTTGCGCGGCTGCCTGCTGCAGCTCGCGCCGGAATTCATCGCGCTTCTCGTGGATGGAGGCAATGACCGGCCCGATCGCCTGCTCCAGTCCGATCAGCGCCGCCTCCGACAGCTGCAGGCTGGCCTCGATGGTCTCAGGCACGGCGTCGGTAACGCCGATCGCGTAAAGGTGGCGCGCATGGTCGGCATCGCGGGCGCGCGAGACGATGACGATATCCGATCTCAGCGCGCGGACCTGCCGAACCACCTCGTCGATCGCGGCCTTCGCGGCAACCGTCACGATGACGGCTTTCGCGTCCATCAGTCCGCAGCTCTTCAGAAATTCCGGGTCGGTCGCGTCGCCGTAATAGACCTCGCGCCCGCTCCTGCGATGGGTCGGCACCACATCGGCGTCGCTGTCGACGGCGATGTAGGTGCAATTGTGCCGGCCCAGCAACGAGCAGACGACTTCGCCAACCCGGCCGTGCCCGACGACGATGGCATGTCCGGTGCTTGCACTCGGTGCAACGTTGAGCTCAGGATCCAGCGCCTTGGGCTCGCGAAACTTCGGCGCCAGCCGCCGTGCGACCAGGGCCAGCACCGGAATCAGCGCCATCGTGATCGATGTCACCGCGAGCGTGAAGCTCGACACATTGGCGCTGATCAGGCCGAGCGAGGTGGCAAGGCCGATGCCGACAAACGCGAACTCGCCGCCGGGGCCGAGCAGCAGACCGGTTTCAATCGCCGCATGCCAAGGCAGTCGAAAGGTCCGGGCGAGGCCGGTGAGCAGGACGGCCTTGATGGCGATCAGGCCGATGACGGAGGCAAGGAGCCAGAAAGGTTCGCGTGCAAGCTCACGAACATCAATGTTCATGCCGACGGTAAAGAAAAAGAAGCCGAGCAGCAGTCCCTTGAAAGGGCCGATGGTTGTTTCGATGGCCTTGCGGAATTCCGTCTCGGCGAGCAGCAACCCGGCGATGAAGGCGCCCAGCGCCATGGAAAGGCCGGCCACGGCGGCGGCGACACCGGTGCCGATAATGACGAACAGGGTGGCCGCCACAAACAATTCACTGGCGCCGGTGGCGGCGACCAGCCGGAACAGCGGCCGCAGCAACAGGCGCCCGAGAATGACCATCGCGACAACGGCCACGGTGGCATTGACCAGCGCGAGGGCGAGGCTGGTCATGACCGAGCTGCTCGAGCCTTTGCCCAGGATGGAGATGAAGACCAGGACCGGAATGACCGCCAGGTCCTGCGCCAGCAGGATGGCGAAGCTGGTTCGGCCGGCCGTGGTGCCGAGCCGCCCCTGGTTGGAAAGCACCTCGATGACGATCGCGGTCGAGGATAGAGCGAGGCATGCGCCGAGGATGATGGATACGGCGGAGGGGTTGCCGAACAGGGCCGCGATGCCGGCGAGCACGGCGGTCGTCAGGATGAACTGCAGGCTGCCGAGGCCGAACACCAGCCGGCGCAGCGCCTTCAAACGTTCGTAGGACAGCTCGAGGCCAATGAGAAAGAGCAGGAAGACGACGCCGAGTTCGGCGATGCCGGCCACGTTCTTGGCATCGACGACGGTAAGCCAGTACAAGAACGGGAACGCGTGGATCAGCGAGCCCAGTCCGAGCGGGCCGAGCAGCGCGCCCGCGGCCAGAAAGCCGAGCACGGGGCTGAGTCCAAAGCGGCGCACCATGGGGACGACAATGCCGGCCGTTCCCAGCAAGACGAGAGCGTCGCTATAGGCATCGATGTTGAACTGCGCCGCCACTCATTGTCCCCTGCGCTTGTCGGATAAGTTTGCCGTACTGGATCAAATGGGATGTGCATGTGCAAGTCAGGGGCGGGCGAGAGAGCTGGTAACGATGTCGCTGGGGTCCGGCTTTGAGTCCGTTGGACGCTTCAGGACGGGCATCGGCCGGCCTATCTGAAGTTGTAAGAGTTCGCGACTGGGTGGCTGACCTGGTGACGATGCGGACACCGGCGTCCAACAGCATCGATCGTCCTGTGTCTTCGGGTTCCATGCAATCCAGCGCTAACTCATTCGATGGCTGTCCGCCGGCGTGAGTGGCGCGCGCGGGAGCAATGGTGATAGCTTCGCGGCGAAATGGCTCAGACCGGTGCAGGATATGAGCGTCGTTGCGCGAAATAACGTCCGCGTCCGCGGGACGGGTGAGAAGGCGATGGTGTTCGCCCACGGTTTTGGCTGCGACCAGAACATGTGGCGGTTCGTGGAGCCGGCCTTCGCCGGGGACTTCAAGACCGTGCTGTTCGATCACGTCGGCGCCGGCGGTTCCGACCTCACGGCCTACGACAAATCGAAATACGCCACGCTTGCCGGTTATGCCGAGGACGTCGTCGAGATCGGCCGCGAACTCGGCCTGACGGATGCCGTTTTCGTCGGGCATTCCGTGAGCAGCATGATCGGTGCGCTGGCGGTGCAGAAGGCGCCCGGCATGTTTGGCAAGCTTGTCATGGTCGGGCCTTCCGCCCGCTACATCGATGACGACAATTACGTCGGCGGATTCAGCGAGCAGCAGATCGAGGAGCTTCTCCAGTTTCTTGACTCCAACCACATGGGATGGTCGGCCCAGATGGCGCCGGCGATCATGGGCAATCCTGATCGCCCTGAACTCGGCGAAGAGCTGACCAACAGCTTTTGCCGGACCGATCCCGAAATCGCCAAGGCGTTCGCCCGCGTCACCTTCAAATCGGACAATCGCGCCGATCTGGCCAAGATCGATACTCCAACGCTGATATTACAATGCAGCGAGGACATCATCGCCTCAAAGGAGGTTGGAGAGTTTGTTCACCGCGGCATTCCGGGCAGCGAACTCATCATATTGGAGGCCACCGGGCATTGCCCCAATCTGAGCGCTCCCGATGAGGTTATTTCCGCCATGAGAACGTTCGTCTGAGTGGCGCGGTGGACAGTCCCCGCATCGATGATTTCGAGGACATGTTCGACAACGCCCCTTGCGGCTATGTCACGCTGCTGCCCAACGGCCGTATCGCGCGTGTGAACCGGACGCTCATCGGCTGGACCGGCCACACTGCAGATCAGATGATCGGCAAGCCCTTCAGCGGCTTCCTCAACATGGCGGGCCGCATCTACTACGAAACCCACATCGCGCCGCTGTTGCGCATGCAGGGCTTCTTCGACGGCTTCGCCATCGACATGGTGACAGCGGCCGGCGAGCATCTGCAGATGATTGCGAGCGCCACCGATGGCCGGGACGCCGGCGGAAAGACCCTGTTCACGCGTGTTGCCTTGATCAAGGCGGTTGACCGAAGACTCTATGAACGGGGACTTCTCGAAGCGCGCGACACGGCCGCCATGGGCCTTGCACGCGAGCGCGAGAATTCCGAGTTGCGCGAGCAATTCATCGCGGTGCTGGGGCATGACCTTCGCAACCCGCTGGCATCGATCAGCGCCGGCGCGCGCATTCTGGGACGGGATGCGACGACGGAAAAACAGCACCAGATCCTGGCGATGCTGGAGACCACCGTGATGCGGATGGCCGGGCTAATCGACAACGTGCTCGATTTTGCGCGAGGCCGGCTTGGCGGCGGCATTGTGCTGGAACGCAGTGCCGGCAAACCGCTGGAGCCGATGCTGCATCAGGTGATCGACGAACTGCGGCTGTCGTCGCCGGGACGCCAGATTGAAACGGTGTATGCCATCGACGCTCCCGTGAATTGCGATCGGAGCCGCATTGGGCAGCTGGTTTCCAATCTGGTCGGAAACGCGCTCAGTCACGGCGCGACCAATGAACCGGTGCGCGTCCACGCCGTGACGGAGGATGGGCTGTTCAAATTGTCGGTCGCCAACGGCGGCGAGCCAATACCCGAGGCCGCGATGGAGAAGCTGTTCGAGCCGTTCTTCCGCGCCGAGGTTCGCGCTAGCCGGCAGGGCCTTGGCCTCGGGCTCCACATCGCGTCGCAGATCGCAAAGGCGCACGAGGGTTCGCTCAACGTGACGTCGACGGCCGAGGAAACCCGCTTCACCTTTGTCATGCCGCTGCGCTAGCGCGCTTCGTTGGCGGCCTCATTTCCCGGCGGATGCCGCCCATTTTTGGTGCAAAGCGGACATCGGCCGGCCAATCCGAATCAATTCACGCCATTTATGGGTTCACGCCTTGCGCCGGCCGTGATAGCCCGAGCCCTTCATGATGGCTGCAACAGGACGGTGAGATGGCCGACGCAAAATATGACGTTCTCGGGATCGGCAATGCGATTTTCGACGTGCTGGTGCAGACCGACGAGGCCTTTCTCGGCCGCCATGGCATGACCAAGGGCGGCATGGCGCTGATCGACGAGGCGCGGGCCACGGCGATCTACGCCGATATGGGCCCGGCCACCGAAATGTCCGGGGGCTCGGCGGCCAACACCATCGTCGGCATCGCCAATCTCGGCGCGCGCGCGGCCTATGTCGGCAAGGTGCGCGACGACCAGATCGGCGGCCTCTATACCCATGACATCCGCGCCGCCGGCGTTGCGTTCGAAACCAAAGCGGCAAGCGGCGGCCCCGCCACCGGCTGCTCCTACATCCTGGTGACGCCGGACGGCGAGCGCACCATGAACACCTATCTCGGTGCCGCGCAGGAGTTGATGCCCGCCGATATCGACGCGGCGCAAATCGAAGCCTCCAGCATCATCTATCTCGAAGGCTATCTCTGGGATCCGAAGAACGCCAAGGAAGCCTTCGTCAAGGCGGCGACCATCGCCCATGGCGCCGGCCGTCAGGTCGCGCTGACTTTGTCGGATTCGTTCTGCGTCGGCCGCTACCGCGACGAGTTTCTCGACCTGATGCGCAAGGGCACCGTCGATCTCGTGTTCGCCAACGAGGCCGAGCTGCAGTCCCTGTACGAAACTCCGGATTTCGACGCCGCGCTAAAACAGCTGCGCGCCGACACCAAACTCGGCATCGTCACTCGCAGCGAAAAGGGCTGCGTCGTGGCGTCGAAAGACGGCGTGGTCGCGGTGCCGGCCTTCCCGATCACGAAACTCGTCGACACCACAGGCGCCGGCGATCTGTTCGCCGCCGGCTTCCTGTTCGGTCTCGTCCGCAACGCCGGCCACGAAAATTCCGGCCGCCTCGGCGCGCTCGCCGCGGCTGAGGTGATCCAGCACATCGGCGCAAGGCCGCAGGTGTCGCTGAAGGGACTGGCGAAGAAGAACGGGCTGCCGGTGTAGGGATTCTGGGAGGCCGTGATCTCTCCACCCGTCATGCCCGGGCTTGACCCGGGCATCCACGTCTTTCTTAAGCGGCAATGAAGCAATTCGTGGATGGCCGGGACAAGCCCGGCCATGACGAATGGTGAGAGAGTACGTACTGCCGTCGATATTGCGTTCCGATTTTCAGAAATAGTCCTTGACGCTACCCCAAATCACCGGTTACATCCCTCGCATCCCGTCCCACTCAGAGGGGCGTTGGCCATCGTCACAACGAGGGGCGGGTTGCGGTGGACGCTGATGTTGCGATTGACGGTCGCGGCAAAGGCGTACGGCGAAAGCGTGTGGTCCTGGCGCCCGTAACGGCGTCAAGCTCTGAAGAAGCTAACGCTTCCGAGGGGCGACGGTGGCAATAGAGGCCGTCTCACCGGGGAGAGCGCGTTATAAGTCGTAAAGCCACTGCGCAGGGAATGTCGGATGCTCTCCGCTGCCCTGTATGCTCGTGTGCAGCTTTCTTTGCACTATTCGCACACGAGACCGCGGGTGCAGCGCGCATCCGGCATTCCCCGCGCCCTCTGTTTTCCAGGGCGCGAAACTACCTGCAAACCTCGGGCGTATCGCGCCGCGGGAACGTGACGCCATATCCACGTCATTGCGAGGAGCGAAGCGACGAAGCAATCCATCCATCCGTTATGCCGCCCTATGGATTGCTTCGCTTCGCTCGCAATGACGGAAGACCCAGCGGCGCCATTCATGACAATTGTGTGCTCGGATAGTCCGCACCGCTGAATTGCCTTTCCACCTCCATCCCGATATTTTGTTCACCCATTGGCCTGTATTGCGGCACGGAGGTCGGCTCTGGTTCCTCCCAAACAAAAGCAAGTCGCTTCCCGCATCTGGTTTCTCGCGGCCATCGCGGCTGCCGCGTTGTGCCAGCCGCAGGCGTCGGCGGTTGCGGATGATCTGGCGGATTGCAACAGCGGGCTGCCCGCAAAGATCGAAGCGGCGTGTGCAGCCATCATCAACGATACCGCGCGTGCGCCCGAAGACCGCGTCAAGGCGCATCTCGGCCGGTCGCGGCTCTATCTCAATACGGCGAAGATCGATCTCGCCCTGGCGGATGCCGAAGCGGCGCTGAAGCTGGATTCCAATTCCGTTCAGGCGCTGCTGCAGCGCGGCGTCGCCTATCAGCGAACCGGCAAGCTGGATCTGGCGAAGGCCGATTTCGACCGCGCGCTGGAGATCGAACCGAAGAACGCGCTCGCGCTGCTGTCGCGCGGCAATCTTCGTTCCCAGCAGCGGAACTGGCCGGAAGCGATCAGCGATTTCGACGAGGCCATCGCGGCGCGCCAGGATTTTGCGCCAGCCTATGTCAGCCGCGGCCGTGCCTATTCCGAAAGCGGTCAGCTCGACAAGGCGCTCAGCGACCTGAACGCGGCCATTGCGATCAACGTCAACGTGCCGGCGGCATTCTATTGGCGCGGGCAGACGTTCCGCCGCAAGGGCGAGATCGACCGCGCCATCGAGGATTTTTCGCGTGCCATCGCGCAGGGGCCGAAGAGCGACATGGCGTCCTATTTCGCGCGCGCCCAGCTCTATAGTTCCAAGGGCGATTACACCCGCGCGCTGGCCGATCTCGACGCGCTCCTGGCGGTGGCACCCGACAGTGCGGCCGCAAGGCAACTGCGTCAGTCCACGCTCGCGATGCAGACGGAACTGGCGAAGGTTCAAGGCAACGACAAAGGCAGCGACAAGGACAAGCCGAAGGCGCTGCCGACGCCGTCGGCATCGCCCTCGACATCCGAGATGGCCGACCAGCTCACCCCGCCGCTGCCGCAAGCCGCGCCATCAGG
Organism: Bradyrhizobium sp. JYMT SZCCT0428; assembly: GCF_018131075.1. Taxonomy (GTDB): domain Bacteria; phylum Pseudomonadota; class Alphaproteobacteria; order Rhizobiales; family Xanthobacteraceae; genus Bradyrhizobium. The sequence goes on from NZ_JAFCLS010000003.1 coordinate 260,455, forward strand.
CAATGCCGCCGGCAAGCCGTTGATCGACCGGGCGCGGCAGCTCTTCGCCCAGGCCAAATACGCCGATGCGGTCGGGCTCCTGAACCAGGTGCTGACAGCCGATCCGCGCGACGAGGCCGCGCTGCAACTCCGCTCCAGCGCGCGCACCAGGCTCGGACAACTCGCCGAGGCCCGCGCCGACCTCGATGAACTGATCAAGCTCCGGCCGAATGATGCGACGATGCTGGCGCTGCGCGGGGTGACGTCGGCCGCCATGCGACAGCCCGACCAGGGCCTCGTCGACGTCGAAGCGGCGCTGAAGATCAACCCCAGCAGCGCACAAGCCCATTACAGCCGCGGCGTCGTGCATCGGCAGTTGGGAAAAGTCCCGGCTGCGCTGGCCGATTTCGATCGCGCGATCGCGATCGACCCCAAAATGAGCCCCGCCTTCTATGAGCGCGGCATCACCCAGATGTCGCTCAATCAGCTCGACAAGGCCTTGACCGACTTCGACCAGGCGCTGGCATTGGCGCGGGTGTACGATCTGGCCAAGGCCGCCCGCGGCGTGGTGCTGCTCATGAAGGGCAACTCGGCCGAGGGGCTGGCCGATATCAACGCCGTGCTTGAGCGGAATCCTTCCAACCAGACCGCCGTCTTCGGCCGCGGACTTGCCCTGGTCAATTCGGGCCAGTTCCATCGCGCGATCGTCGCGCTCGATACCGTGGTGGGAAAGGCGGCCGACGATAGCATGGCCCGCACGCTTCGCGCCCGCGCCTATCTTGGCAAGGGCGAGACGCGCAACGCGCTGGCGGACCTCGATCTCGTCCTCAAGGCGCGGCCTGCGGATGCGTCGGCGCTGACGCTGCGCGGCAGTGTCTGGTCGGCGCTGCGCGACTATCCCAAGGCCCTGAACGACCTCAACGAGGCGATCGAGCGCCGCGAAACCATTGAGAGCTATGTTGTCCGGGCGCAGGTTTACGAAGCGCAGAACGATTCCGAAAAGGCCGCCGCCGATTATCGCCGTGCGAGCGAACTCGTGCCACGCAGCGTTTTCGAGACCAACGCGCAGGCCAATGCGAAGAAAAAGGCTCAGCAGCTCTCGAAGCGCGTCCCCTGCGGCGACATGGCGGGCAGCGGCACGTGCCTTTGACGCCCGTCAGATCCGTCCCTATCCCCGTCATCCTGAGGTGCGAGCGTAGCGAGCCTCGAAGGATGTGCGGCCACAGACGGGCCGTCGTCCTTCGAGGCGCGCAAGTGCGCGCACCTCAGGATGACGGTCTGCTCAGACTCACTTGCTGAGCCCGGAATGCCGGCCTCACACTCACGCCGTCTTCGCCGCCTTCAACCCAAGCCTCGCCTCGACCGCATCGCGCATCAGGAATTTTTGAATCTTCCCCGTCACCGTCATCGGAAACTCGTCGACGAACTCGACATAGCGCGGAATCTTGTTGTGCGCGATCTGGCCGTGACAGAAGGCGCGAACCTCATCGGCGGTCAGGGTTTCGCCGGGCCTGACGCGAACCCAGGCGCACAGCTCCTCGCCATAGCGCTCGTCGGCGACGCCAAAGATCTGCACGTCCTGGATCTTGGGATGGCGATAGAGGAATTCCTCGATCTCGCGCGGATAAAGGTTCTCGCCGCCGCGTATCACCATGTCCTTGATGCGGCCGACGATGTTGCAATAGCCCTCCGCATCGATGATCGCGATGTCGCCGGTGTGCATCCAGCCATTGGCGTCGAGCACGTCCGATGTCTTCTCGGCCTCGTCCCAATAACCCAGCATGATGCTGTAGCCGCGGGTGCAGAGTTCGCCGCGCATCCCGCGCGGCACGATGCGGCCTTCGAGATCGACCACCTTGACCTCGACATGCGGATGAATCCGCCCGACCGTGGAGACGCGCCGTTCCAGCGGATCGTCCGTCGAACTCTGGAAGGAAACCGGGCTGGTTTCGGTCATGCCATAGGCGATCGTGACCTCGCCCATGTTCATCTCGTTGTTGACGCGTTTCATCACCTCGACCGGGCAGGGCGCGCCGGCCATGATGCCGGTGCGCAGCGATTTCAGGTCGAAGCGCGAGAATTCGGGATGATCGAGTTCGGCGATGAACATGGTCGGCACGCCATAGAGCGCGGTGCATCTCTCCTTCTCGATGGTCTGCAACGTCGCCAGCGGATCAAAACCCTCGCCGGGATAAACCATGGTGGCGCCGAGCGTCACCGCGGCGAGATTGCCCATCACCATGCCGAAGCAATGATAAAGCGGCACCGGGATGCAGATGCGGTCCTGTTCGGTCAGGCGCATGGCGCGGCCGACGAAATAGCCGTTGTTGAGAATATTGTGATGCGTCAGCGTGACGCCCTTGGGCGAGCCTGTGGTGCCGCTGGTGAACTGGATATTGACGGGATCGTCGAACTGCAGCGTTTTGGCCAGCTCCGCCAGCGTCTCGCGGTGCCGCGCGCTGCCCATCCGCGTCACGTCCTCGAATGCGATGGTGCCGGGCGAGGGCGGTCCGCCGATCTGGATCACCGCACGCAGCTTCGGCAGCCGCGCCGCCTGCAATTCGCCCGGTGTTGCCTTGGCAAGCTCGGGCAGCAGCGTGTTCAGCATCTCCATGTAATTCGAAGTCTTGAACGCGGTTGCGGTCACGATCGCGGCGCAGCCGACCTTTGCCAATGCGAATTCGAGTTCGCTGAGGCGATAGGCCGGATTGATGGTGACGAGGATGATGCCGGCCTTGGCGGCGGCAAACTGCGTCAGTGTCCATTCCGGCCGGTTGAGTGACCAGACCCCGATCCGCGCGCCGCGTTCCAGCCCGAGCGCGAGAAAGCCGGCCGCCAGCGCATCGACGCGCTCGGCGAATTCCTTCCAGGTCCAGCGGACATTGTGGCTCGGCGAAACCAGCGCTTCGCGGTCACCCCAGCGCCGCACCGCGTGATCGAGGCTTTGCCCGATGGTGTCACCCAGCAACGGCGCATCGGCGGTGCCGGAGACGTAACTGGCTGCGATATCCGTCAACGAAATTACTCCCTGTACCGAAACCCGCATGCAGGCAAAATCAAAACTACCGACAATGTGTGGTCGAGGCAATGTCCCGGCGAACTCAACTCGGCCCTCTCCCCCCTTGCGGGGGAGAGTTGGAGAGAGGGGTAAGCCACGGACGCCGGTGCTTGCGGCTTACCCCTCTCCCTGACCCTACCCCGCAAGGGGGAGGGAACGGATGGACCGCCCGAAACTAAGCCGCCCTCTGGCCACTCCCTGCATCGAGTCCGGCATAGATGCCACGCTCGAAACCGGCAAAGGCCTCCAGGGATTTCGCGTCCACGAACGGCAACAGCTGCATCAGGATCACGCCCGAGACGTTACGCGCCGGATCGATCCAGAAATAGGTGTTGGCGAGGCCGGCCCAGGCGAGGCTGCCGGCGCTGCGGCCCTCCGCCGTCTTGGCGGTGTTGATCAGGAAGCTCAGCCCCCATTTTTTCACCATGTCCGGATAGAGATCGACATCGTTGGTATACATCGGCGCCATGGTGGGCATCTTGCCGATGGTGAGATCGCCGATGTGGTTCTGGGCCATCAACGCCACGGTCTCCGGCTTCAGCAGTTGGTTGCCGTTGCCCTTGCCCTTACCCAGGATCATCTGGGTGAACTTGATGTAATCACTCGCTGTGCTGTAGAGGCCGCCGCCGCCCATGTGAAATTCCGGATTCTGTTCGAGCTCGAACGGGATCGGCGCCAGCGAGCCGTCCTCGCCGCGCGCGTGCATGCCGACCAGGCGCTGGCGCTGGGAATCCGTAATCTTGAAACTGGTGTCGTTCATGCCGAGCGGTGCGAACATATGGTCGCGCAGATAGGCGTCGAGACGCTTGCCGCTGGCGGCTTCCACCGCCTTGCCGACGAAATCGATATTGATGCCATATTCCCAGCGCGTGCCGGGATCGGACATGATCGGCCCCTTCAGCGCGGCGTTCAGGCAGCTGAAGATATTCGGGGTTCCGGTCTTCTCCTGATACTTCCCCATGTCGCCGTTCCACACGTCGTAGCAGTACCCGGCGGTGTGGGTCATGAGATGGCGCAGCGTGATCGGCTTCTTGGCCGGCCGCAGTTTCGGTTCACCCTTGGCGTCAAAACCTTCCAGCACCTGCGGGGAGGCCAGATCAGGCAGCAGCTTGCCGATCGGCTCATCCAGCGAAAGCTTGCCCTGCTCGACGAGCTGCATGCCGGCGGCGCACGTGATCGCCTTGGTCATCGAGGCGATCCAGAACACGCTGTCGGTGGTCATCGGATCGTCCTTGGACAGGTCGCGTTTGCCGAACGCGCCCTGATAGATCACCTCGCTGCCCGTCGCCGCCATGGCGACCACGCCGGGAATTTCCTTGGCCTCGGATTTCTGACGCAGAACCTGGTCGATCTGAGCTTTGCTTTGCATGGGTCACCTCCCGTTTGTTGTTATGGAGTGCCGCGATCTTCCCCCCGGCGTTGCAATCCCGCAAGCGCTCGCGGCGCCGCGCTGCTGATGTCGCGATCTCGTGATGGGCTGATGGCTTGCGCAGGGAGAGGGGAAGGAGAGCGACACAAAACTGCAACACTCCGCCACAATTCGCGGTGGATCAGCGGCAATATCGATGACCGCCTCGGGCACAAACGATAAGTTGATTCCATAATGATTTCCGGTGCTGATTCTTTGCAGTAAGACATTCAGATTCCAGCAGAAACGCTGCCGTCGAACTGAATGATTTGATGAAAATGGTTGTAACTTTATCCGTTGCGAGGATGCCGCGATGATCTCGACCTGGAGTGAATGGAAGCGATATCCCCGCCCCGGACGCGCTGAGAACATCGAAGCCCCGATCAGCCCCGGTCTCTATGAGGTCCGTATTGCCGGTACCGGCGCGCTGCACTCGTTCGAGGCGGTCGACAATGTCGCCGTGGCGCTGGCGCAATTGCAAGTCGGTTCCAAATCCTGGTTCTCGCGCCGTGCTGCGAAGTTGCCCGATCTAGAATACCGCACCTGTGCCACGTCCTCACGGGCCGACGCCAAGGCCGCCGCGGAACGCATGATCGGCCGCCGCGAAACCTATATGGGCGGCGCGGTCTGATCCGGCCGCAACGAGCCTTCAAGATAGCTTGAGGCTGCCGCGCGTTTCCGGCCGATGCATTGCCGGCTGAATAGGCCTATACTCGGATCAGTACCCCAAAAAATCCCAAGAAAACTCCGAGGAGTTACGCCATGAACCCGCCCGTCGCCGCACGCGCTTCGCAATCCGCCCCCTCCCTGCGCGACCGCCTGAAGGACCCCTCGCTGCTGCGCGAGCAGTGCTATATCGACGGCGCCTGGACCGGGAAGGCGTCAAAGCCGGTGACCAATCCGGTCAATGGCATTGAGCTTGCGAAAATACCGGTGCTGAGCACCGCGGAGACGACGCAAGCCGTCGAGGCCGCCGAGCGCGCGTTCCCGGCCTGGGCCAAGCTGACCGCCAAGGCGCGCTCCAACATCCTGCGCAAATGGTTCGACCTGATCATCGCCAACCGCGAAGACATCGCGCTGATCCTGACTTCGGAGCAGGGCAAGCCGCTGACGGAAGCGCTCGGCGAAGTCGATATCGGCGGTGCCTATGTCGAATTTTTCGCCGAGGAAGCCCGCCGCGTCTATGGCGAAACCATTCCGACCCAGCGCGCCGATGCGCGCCTGCTCGCGATCAAGCAGCCGATCGGCGTCTGCGGCGCGATCACGCCGTGGAATTTCCCCTGCTCGATGATCACCCGCAAAGTCTCGCCGGCGCTGGCCGCGGGTTGCACGGTGGTGCTCAAGCCCGCCAATGAAACCCCGCTGACGGCGCTGGCGCTGGTGGCGCTCGCGGAGAAGGCCGGCGTGCCGAAGGGCGTGTTCAACATCCTCACCGGCAATTCCTCGGCGATCGGCAAGGTGCTGTGCGAACATCCCGCCGTGCGCTTCGTCGGCTTCACCGGCTCGACCGAAGTCGGCAAGATCCTGTACCAGCAGGCCGCCGTCGGCGTGAAGAAGCTCGGCCTCGAGCTCGGCGGCAACGCGCCGTTCGTGGTGTTCGACGACGCCGATATCGATGCCGCCGTCGAGGGCGCGATCGTCTCGAAATATCGCAACATGGGCCAGACCTGCGTCTGCGCCAACCGCATCTACGCCCAGGACAAGATCTACGACCAGTTCGTCGAAAAGCTCTCGGCCAAGGTCGCCGCGATGAAGATCGGTGACGGCACCGAAGCCGGCGTGGTGCAGGGGCCGCTGATCAACATGGAAGCGGTCGACAAGGTCGAGAAGCACATCGCGGACGCGGTCAAGGGCGGCGCGAAAATAGTCACCGGCGGCAAGCGCCATGCGCTCGGCGGCAGCTTTTTCGAGCCGACAGTGTTGTCGAACGTCAAGCCCGACGCGCTGGTCGCGCACGAGGAAACGTTTGGGCCGCTGGCGCCGGTGTTCCGCTTCAAGGACGAGGCCGACGTGATTGCGCTGTGCAACGCCTCGCCGTTCGGTCTGGCGTCCTACTTCTACTCGCGCGATCTGGGCCGGGTCTGGCGGGTCGCCGAAGCGCTGGAGTCCGGCATGGTCGGCGTCAACACCGGGCTGATCACCACCGAAGTCGCACCCTTCGGCGGCGTTAAGGAGTCCGGCCTCGGCCGCGAAGGCTCGCATCACGGCATGGAAGAATATGTCGAGATCAAATACGTGATGATGGCGGGGATTTGAACTGTCGTCATTGCGAGCGAAGCGAAGCAGTCCATAGCGCGGCATCGTGGATAGTTGGATTGCTTCGTCGCTTGCGCTCCTCGCAATGACGGCTGCGCTCAGAGCCCATCTACAAACTGCTTCAGCCGCGGCGCCCATTTATCGGCATCGAGGCCTGAAGCCGAATGGCCGAGTTCGCTGTCGAGCAGGAAATAATCGGCATCCACGCCGGCGGCCTTCAGCCCCTGCATCACGCCGGGCGCGATGTCAGGCGGAAACAATTTGTCGGTCCGCGACAGCACAAACAGAACCTTCGATTTGATCCGGCCGAACTGCGCCGTCACATCGAAGCTGCGCAGCGCTTTGGCAAGTATGATCAGCGAATTGGCGCCGAATCCCTCTGCCCACCGCGCCGCCTCGTCGCGGATCGCGGCTTCGATCTCTGCGGGATCGGACATCGTCGCTTTCAGGCGGGTCTCGATGCCGTAGGTCTTCAGCGTCGCCATGCGGATCTCGGTCATGGTCTCCACGACGCCGCCGCGATCGTAATAATCGCCGCCGTTCCAGTTCGGGTCCTTCGAGAGCGCTCCGAGCAGGCGCGCGACATTGCCTTCGGATCGCTCGCGCGGCACCCGCGGCGAGGTGACGACGGCGGCGATCCCCTTCATCGCGTCGGGATAGTTGACGGCCCATTGCAAGGCCTGGAAGCCGCCATAGGACGGGCCGACGATCGCAACCAGTTTCTCGATGCCGAGATGATCGAGCAGCCGCCGCTGTGTGCCGACGATGTCGCTGACATTGATATCAGGGAATCGCGGCCCGTAAGGCTTGCCGGTCGCGGGATCAATGCTCGCAGCATTGGTCGATCCGTAGGACGAGCCCAGCATGTTCGGGCAGATCGCAAAATAGCGGTTGGTGTCGACGGCCTTGCCGGGGCCGACGATCTCACTCCAGCTGCCTTCGCCGGTCGTGCCGCCGGGATCGATGATGTGCGGGCCGCTGGTGTTGCCATGTGTGACCAGCACGGCATTGCTGCGATCGGGCGCCAGCGTGCCAAGCGTCGCATAGGCGATGGTCACCTCTGGCATCACGGTGCCGCTTTGCAGGCGATAGTTGGTGGTGGAGAAGGTCTTCGCGTCAGCCTGTGCGGTCATATGTTCTAACCCGGAGGAGGAAAGGCTGCAGAATGCAGCGTTCTATCGCCGTAACACTGCAATGGTGCGATTGGCAAAAGTAAGTCGTTCGGCCATGACAGATACGAAATAGGTCAGCAGCTTCTGGCTGAGCGAGGGGTCATCGATCTTGAGCGCTTCAAACTGATGCGCGCTCAGGACGTACAGGACACTCGCGACCTCGGCTTGAATCGTCGCGCTGCGTTGCGCCTGCGACACCAGGCCCATCTCGCCGATCGTCGTGTAGCGGCCGAGGCTCCGTACCCGCGTGGTTCCTTCGTTCGTCGGAACCATGACGCCAACGCGGCCGTCCAGGATGAAATGCATGGAATCGGCGGCGTCGCCGGCACTGACAATGATCTCTCCGGCATCGATCTCGACACGCTCGCAGCGATGCATCAGCGCCACGGCATCGCGCGGGGTTCCGAGAATCTGCGTGAACCAGTCACGCAGATTGGCCTCCTCCTGCTCGTGCCCCTGATGCTTTGCGATGATCTCGTTCTCGCATTGCTCCAGCGCATGATCGAGCTCTGGCACGATACGAACCCGGCCGGAGATGAAACCGCTGGACCGCAGCGCCTTCTCGGCAAGTTTTGGCAAATGAACCAGCACCAGTTCGATGTGACGTTCGTCGGCGCCGCGCTTGATCTGGGCAAAACTGTAGGCCGCCGATGAATCGAACCCGGTAACCAGCTTGAAGTCGAACACCAGATGGCGGCATTCCGGACGCTGCGCGAGCAGCGCCTTGACGTGCTGGTAAAGCCGGTTGGCCGAACCGAAGAACAGGTAGCTCTGCAGGTTGAGGCCCTGGATTTGTCCGCCATGGGCCGTCAGAACCGTCTGGTCGTTGCGCGAACGATCCAGCGAGCTGCGATATTCGGAGCCGTCAAAGCTGAATTTGATTGGATCGATCCGTGCGGCCGTGAACGCGAATGTCGCGCAGCCGATCACGACGCCGATCAGCACGCCGGCGACAAAGCCCCATTGCAGGATGATGACGATGATCGCCAGCAGCGAGACATATTCGGTCTTGGTCAGGCGCCGCCGCGATTCGATGATCCATTTGTGCAGCTGATCGGCGCCCAGATAGATCAGGAGGCCGCCGAGCACGAATTTCGGCATGTAGCCGAGCAGAACAGGAGCAACCGCCAGCATCAGCACCGAGATCGCGGCCACGGTCAGGCCGGCGAGCCGGCCGGTCCCGCCGCTGCTGAAGTTGAGGATGGTGCGGCTGACCGAGATGCAGCCGGTATAGCCGCCGAACGCGCCTGACAGGATGTTGGCAAGGCCGGTGACGTTCAACTCCCGCTCGAGATTGGCTTCGCGGTGCACGACAACCTCGATGCCAGCGGTGTTGAACAGCGTGCTCGACGCCGTGACAAAAATGACGGCGACCAGATTGCCGAGCAGATCCGGCACGGCATGCCAGGGATAGCGGGCCATCTCGGCCGTGCTCCACGGCAGCATGATGCTGATGCTAGGCGGCGGTTGAAATGTCCATCCCGAGGCCTGCGCCTCTGCCGAGGTGAATCCCGCCAGCCAGAAGGCGATGTGCCCAACGACCACGCCCCCGACCAGCATGGCCGGCAGGCCAAACGAGGTGCGGGTGCGATGCCAGGTCAGATACAGCGCCAGCGCCATGGCGCAGGCGGCCGCCAATTCGGACAGGGTCAGGATGTTGGCGAACTGATCGAGCGTCGTCAGCTGAAGGCGATGGCCGGTGATAACGCGAACCGCGCCCAAAATGATCAGGCAGGCAGTGGCGCCGAGGAACCCGCCCACGACGGGATAGGGCACATAACGGATCGCGCGGCCCATCCGCGTCACCCCGAAGCCGCACAGCACGATGCCGGTGACGATGGCCGAAAGCCCTAGCGTCATCAGCGCCGGGGCGAGCAGCGATGCCGAGGGATCGCTGGCGACAACGTGCTCGACCAGCGACGCTGCCAATATTCCGGTCATCGCCGCCGTGGAGCTCTCGGGCGCCGCGATGGCGAACGGGAAGGAGCTTCCCCACGCGATGACCGCGGCGAGGATGGCCGAGGAGATGAAGGTCGCGGCAAGTCCGTAGGACAGATATGGCGCCAGCGGGCCGGTAAAAATCAGAAGCGAATACGACAGGCCAAATGTAATCGTGAGGACACTGGCGGCGCTGCCGCCGAGAATGTCATTGAAGGCCTTCCGAATTAACTCCGGCTCGCCTTTGAGAGATCGACTGACCACGCCCCACTTGCCCCCGGCACCCCTGCCAGTGGTAGAGACCGCAGACAGAGATCACAACGTTATTCTTGTGACAGGGGACGTGTGACGGCGCCGTCAGTCGTTCGCTGCGTCTCTGCCGAACGCGCCGTGGCGGCCGACGCCGGACGCGAATCGTGCAGCGCCTGAGAGTGTCTCGCCCGAGGCGATCACCTTCAGCCCGCCGCGCATCTCGTTGGCGATGGCGTCTTCCTCCGCGAGGTCCCATTGCCGCAGCGCCGACAGCCGGTCGGCGCGCATGCAGGTTTGCGGGAAGGCCGCGATTTCCCTGGCCAGCGCAATGGCCTGTGCAACGGCCTCGCCTCTTCGCACCAGGCGATTGGCCAGGCCCATGCGCAACGCCTCCGGCCCGCCGACCGGGCGTCCGGTCAGGATCAGGTCGATCGCCTGGGAATGACCGATCAATCGCGGCAGGCGGATGGTGCCGAGATCGATCAACGGCACGCCGAACCTGCGGCAGAAGATGCCGAAGGTGGCGTCCTCGGCAACGACCCGCAGGTCCGCCCAGAGCGCGAGTTCCATGCCGCCGGCGACGGCAAATCCCTCGACCGCGGCGATCACGGGTTTCGACAGCCGCAGCCGGCTCGGCCCCATCGGCGCAATCGAGTCATGGCCGCCGATCTCGCGCTTCTTGTTGGGATCGCCCGCCGCCACCGCCTTGAGGTCGGCGCCGGCGCAGAAATAACCGCCGGTGCCGGTGAACACCGCAACGGATGCCGCTTCGTCGGCGTCGAACGCCAGAAACGCATCGTAGAGTTTGCGCGCGGTGGCGCCGTCGACGGCGTTGCGGCAATGCGGACGGTTGATGGAAACGATGGTCACCGGCCCATCGCGTTCGACAAGTACGGAATCGGTTTCGGTCATGGCGGGCGCTCCCTTGGCATTCTTGTTGTGGCAGGGAGCTTCGCACTGGAGGTGTCGATCAGGCAATCCTGGGATGGGCCTTGGAATGGACCGACAGGTTGCGCCAAGCCGTCATTGCGAGCGGAGCGAAGCAATCCATAGTGCCGCAAGCGGAGGAATGGATTGCTTCGTTGCGCTCGCAATGACGGGGTTAGATTTTGAGCTCGCTTCCCGTCACCCGGCGATACGCTTCCAGATAACGCTTGCTGGTGGCGTCGACCACGCTCGCCGGGAGCGGTGGGGGCGGGGCGTCGCCGTTCCAGCGGCCGGCGCGGCGCTCGGCGTCGAGGTAATCGCGCAGCGGCTGTTTGTCGAAGCTCGGTTGCGGCTGGCCGGGCTTATAGACATCGACCGCCCAGAACCGCGAACTGTCTGGCGTCATCACTTCGTCGATCAGGATGATGCGGCCGTCGCCGTCACGGCCGAATTCGAATTTGGTGTCGGCGATGATGATGCCTTGCTTGCGGCTGACCTTCTCGCCGAAATCATAGACGGTGCGGGCCATGCCCTCCAGCGTCTGCGCAACGTCGGCGCCCAGGATCTCGCGCACGCGCGCGACCGTGATGTTCTCGTCATGCCCGGTCTCGGCCTTGGTTGCCGGACTGAAGATCGAAGGCTCCAGCTTCTCGCTCTCGACCAGGCCCGCCGCGAGCTTCTCGCCGGCCAGCGTGCCCGATGCCGCATATTCCTTCCAGGCCGATCCCGAGATGTAGCCGCGGATCACGCACTCCACCGGGAAGACGGTGGTGCGCCGGCACAGCATCGCGCGTCCGGCGATGTCGGCGCGGTGTGCCTTCAGCGCCGGCACCTGCGCGATGATCTCGTCGGCATCCGCGCTGATCATGTGATGCGGCACGACATCCGCGAGCTGCCTGAACCACCAGGCGCTGATCTGGGTCAGCACCGCGCCCTTCATCGGGATGGTTTCAGCCATCACGACGTCGAACGCGCTGATGCGGTCGGTGGTCAGCAGCAGCACGCGGTCGTCACCGACGGCGTAGATATCGCGGACCTTGCCGCGCCCGATCCGTGGCAGGGGTAAATCGCTGGCGAGCATCGCGTTCATGGTGTCATGCTTTCAAGAAGCGCGCCCGCGGGTGAAGCGCGGGTAGCGGAGCTTTGGTAGCCGAGGGATAGCTTACTCCGGCAGCGGAATGAACTCGTGTTCCTGGGGAACATGGGCAAAACGGCCGGTTTTCCAGTCCTGTTTGGCCTGTTCGATCCGCTCCTTGCTGGAAGAAACGAAATTCCACCAGATATGGCGCGGGCCTTCCAGCGCGTCGCCGCCGAGGAACATCATCCGGGTCGGCTGGATCGCCTTCACCGTGATGCGGTCGCCGGGCCGGAAGATCAGCAAGCGCGGCGCCTCGTAGCGCTCGTTGGCGATCTCGACTTCGCCGTCGACCACATAGATCGCGCGCTCCTCGTGGTCAGGGTCGAGCGGCACGCTGGTGCCGGCGGTGGCCGTCACCTCGGTATAGAACCACGGCGATACCATCGTGACCGGCGATTTCACGCCAAAGCCGCTGCCGGCGATGATGCGCGCGGTGAAGCCGCCGTCCTTGACTGTGGGCAGGCTTTCGGCGGCGTAATGCTGGAACGATGGCGCGATTTCCTCCGAGCCTGCGGGAAGCGCGATCCAGCTTTGCAGGCCCAGCATCTTCTGGCCGTCGCGGCGCTGCACGTCGGGCGTGCGTTCGGAATGCGCGATGCCGCGGCCGGCGGTCATCAAATTCATCGCGCCGGGCTGGATCTCCTGAATGTTGCCCTCGCTGTCGCGGTGCATGATGCTGCCGTCGAACAGATAGGTGACGGTGGCAAGCCCGATATGCGGATGCGGGCGCACGTCCATGCCGTTGCCGGCGATGAACTGCATCGGCCCGAAATGATCGAAGAAGATAAAAGGACCGACCATCTGGCGGTGGCCATGCGGCAGCGCGCGCCGCACCACAAATCCATCACCGAGATCGCGGGTGCGCGGCACGATGATGAGTTCAAGCGCGTCGCAGGTTTTGGGATCGCCGAGCACGGGATCGTTGGAGGGTTGCCAGCTCATTGAAAACTCCTTTGGATTTGTGGCGATCATAGCAGGGATCGTCCGGCGGCGTCCAAACACACTATCGTCGGTCCCGGCTTGATCGCATCAAGGAGACGGCGGTAAGCCGGCACTCTTGCAAAAATTGAATCATGCGGCGATCTGCATTAAAAGCAGCTTGCGCGGCTGACCGCGCTTCTGGGCAAATCGATGCTGCTTTCCACAATCGACATCGCCTTGCGCGGCGCCATTGTGGCGCTGCTGCTGGTGCTCGCGGCATCGCTGTTTCGCGGGTTCGGCACCGTGCTGGCGGGGCGGCTGGCCGCGGCGTTTGCCCTGGGATCGGCCGCGCACGCCGTGAGCTATTCGATCGGCTGGACGTCGCCGGTCTCCCTTCCGTATGCGCCGTTGATTGCGTTGTCGACCGGCAATGTCGTGGTGTTCTGGCTGTTCACCCGCGCGCTGTTCGACGAGGCGTTCAGATTGCGCTGGTGGCATGCGCTGATATGGGGCGCGGTCACCGCGTTCAGCTTCGTCAACTGCATGTGGATCGCACCGGCATCCAGCGCGCGGGTTGCCATCGTCGCGGTCAATCTGGTGGCGCTTGGCTTCATTGCATTGGCGGTGGTGCAGACGATCGCCTCATGGCCCGCGGATCTGGTCGAGCGCCGGCGTGGCGTTCGCGGCTTCATCATCGGCGCGGCCGCGTTGTATGGCGGCATGAACGCGGTGCTGCAGATATTTCTGCCCGGTAGCGAGGTCGTCAACACGGTGAATTCAGCCGTTCTGGCCGTTGTGGTGGCGGCGATCTGCTACGCGATGCTGCGCGTGGATGGCGCCGATCTGTTTCCCGTGGCATCTCAAGTCGCGCCGGCAACGATTGCGCCGGCTCAGACGGCCGCGGCGGAGGATGCGCACGACCAAAAGCTGGTCGACGCGCTGATGCGTTTGATGGCCGATGAGCGCATCTACCGCCACGACAACATCACGATCGGCACGCTCGCGACCAAACTTGGAATACCCGAATACAGATTGCGCCGGCTGATCAATCAGCGGCTCGGCTATCGCAACTTCAATGTCTTTCTCAACAACCACCGGATCGAGGAGGCCAAGGCCGCGCTGTCAGACCCGACGCAGGCCGAAGTCCCCGTCATCACCATTGCGATGGATGCCGGTTTCCAGTCGCTCGGCCCGTTCAACCGCGCCTTCAAGGCCATCACTGGCGTGACCCCGACCGAATATCGCCGGCAGAACGCTTCTGTCGCTTAATCCATAAATCATTGTAGTGTCATGGTAATTTCGAAATCGGCGAGACGCTCGCCAATTCCGGCCAGCCCGATTTCAAATCCGGCGAGCGGCCCGCGGCCACATCACCAACATGGCCGGCACGCGCTCATGCGTCATGCCGGAGGCCAATGTGTTCAGACGAAACCTGCTGTTCATCCTCGCGACCACCACGGCGCTCGGCGCGCTGGCGCTCTCGGCGGCGCGGGCACGCGACGTTCCCAAGATTGCCACCGGCTTTGTCGCCAACATCCTGTGCTCGGAGACCTTCGTGTCCGGCCAGCAGCCGGACCGGATTTTTCGCGAAACCACCGCCGCGATGCCCGGCGTCAACCTGATTACCTGGGCGATGGACTATCGCGTCGATCGCGCGTGGAAGGAAACCACCGTGACGTTGCTCGGCCTCGGCCGCAGCCACGCGGTCCACCGTGAAGGTCTTGGCTGCTATCTCGATCACGGCGGCGCGGTCGCCGAAATCGCGGTGCCATCGATCGATGTTAAATCATCACAGGTGCTGCCGGATATCGCGGGGCCTTCGGTCGTCACGTCAGCAAATCCCCAACTGGCCGCCGCGCTCGATCGCGCCTTTGCCGAGCCCGAACAGCCGCCGAAGCGTGCGACCAAAGCGATTGTGGTGCTGAAGGACGGCCGCGTCGTAGCCGAGCGTTATGCCGAAGGCTACGGCATCGATACGCCGATCCTCGGCTTCTCCGCGACCAAGTCGGTGATATCGGCGCTGACGGGCATTCTCGTGCGCAAGGGTGCGCTGACGCTCGATCAGCCGGCGCCAATCGGGGCGTGGCAACGCGCCGGCGATCCCAGGCGTGCGATTACGGTCGATCATCTGCTGCGTCACACGGCAGGGCTCGCGCTCGGCAGTTCGCTGCAGGCCTCGCTCAGCTCAGTGTTCGAGCCCGTCAATCGGATGAAGTTCATGGAATCAGACATGGCCGCATATGCCGAGAGCATCGAACTCGAGACGCCGCCCGGCAGCCAATGGAATTACAATGACGGCAACACCGTCATCCTCTCGCACCTGATCCGCGAAGCGGCGGGCGGCAAAGCCGCGGACCTGCTGCGGTTCGCGCGCGCTGAATTGTTCGCACCCCTCGGCATGCGCAACGTGACCATCGAGTTCGATGCCGCAGGCAATGCGGAGGGATCGAGCCAGATGCTGGGAAGCGCGCGCGACTGGGCGCGCTTCGGCCAGCTCTATCTCAATGACGGCGTGGCCGGCGGCAAGCGCATCCTGCCCGAGGGATGGGTAAAGTATTCGGCCTCGCCGACGTCAAATGCCTGGGTCGGAATGGGGGCCGGCTTCTGGACCGATCTCGGCGACAGTTTTGGCGCCCACTATCGCACCGGGCACGGCTGGCCGCGCGACGCCTTTTTCGCCAAGGGCACGATGGGACAATATGTGATCATCATCCCCAGCGAAAAGCTGGTCATCGTGCGGCTCGGCCGCTCGCCGAACGGGCCGCCGGAGGCGGATGGCGTGTTCGGGCTGGTGGCTGATGTCGTCGCGGCGGCGGGCGACAGGGCGAAGTTGGCGGGTGGTAATTGAAGGGCGGTAGTCGAGCCGACTCCCTCGCCCCGCTCTTGCGGGGAGAGGGTTGGGGTGTGGGGCTCTCTCCGCCATCACGGTCTATCGATAGACCTGTACCCCCTCACCCGGATCGCAAGGGCGATCCGACCTCTCCCCGCAAGCGGGGCGAGGTGACCAGCGCGTACCGCTACTGCCTTCCCAACTGCGTAGCCTTCGCGACGCGATCGAATCGCTCCAGCGACAGGATCGCATCCGCGAGCTGGTCGGCGCGGCCATTCAACACCGGGCGGGCGAGGGTGAGGAATTTCTGCTGCATCGCCTGCGCGTCCGGGAATGAATCCGGCTCGCCGGAAGGATCGGCATAGAGCCGCTCATGCACGGCATCGTCAGTGGTTATCGAGACGCGCGCGCCAAAGGGATGGGTGCGGCCGATCTCGAGGCGATCGTCCTGCACCACGTCGAACTTGTCGGCGAGCGCGTTCACGGCAGCGTCGCCGAGCCGCTCGTAATCGTCCCAGCCGAAGCGGCCCTGGTCGAGCGCCAGCGCGCCGGTGAAGAACATCGAGAATTGCCCGCCGACGATCGAGGTCGGATGACGCTTGGTGGCGGCATCGCCGGTCAGCGTGATGCCGTTGCGGTGCAGACCAATCTCGACCTTCATGATCTGGTCCGGCGTCAGATTGTGCTCCCGGCGCATCGCGATCAGGGCATCCAGCGCGGCATGGGTATAGCGGCAGCTCGGATAGGGCTTTACGCCAATTCGAAGCGTCTCATAGGTCTTGCCGAGACCGGCGGTCGCCTTGTCCGGATGCGCATTGTCGCTGTAGCCGACGAGCAGGCCATGTTTGCCTTCGACCGACTCGGTCGAACCGACAAAATCGTTGTGCGCCAGGGTCGCTGCGATCACGCCGTTCATCGCGGCGGCGCCGACCTGGTAGCGCTTGTTCCAGGCGCCATTGACCAGGAACTGCAGCGAGCCTGCGGCCTGGCTGCCGGAGACGCCGAACGCCGACACGATCTGGTCCTTCGACAGGCCGAACAGCTTGCCGGCGGCGGCGGCGGCGCCATAGGTTCCCGCGGTCGCGGTCGGATGGAAGCCGCGCGCATAATGCGAGGTGGGGTCGAGCGCGTTACCGAGCCGGCAGCACACTTCATAGCCGGCCACGATGGCGGTGAGCACGTCACGGCCCGATGCGCCGACCATCTCGCCGACCGCGAACGCCGCCGGCACCACGGGCGCGCTCGGATGCAGCGAGGAATCCGCGTGAGTATCGTCAAAATCCAGCGAATGGCCGAGTGCGCCGTTGAGCAAAGCGGCGACCGCGGGGGTCCAGGTTTTGCTGTCGCCGAACACGGTGGATTCGCCCTTGCCGTCCAGCGCCAAGGCTTCCAGCATCTTCAGCAGCGAGGCCGTGGATTCCGCATCGCGCCGCGCCCGGATCGTGCTGCCGAGGAAATCGAGCGTCAGCACCTTGGCGCGGGCCAATACCTCCGGCGGAATATCCTCGAATTTCAGATTGGCGACATAGGCGGCAAGCGTTGCGGTTTCGTTGGCCATCGTGTTTCCTCGTTTTGGCCCGCAGGGTAGGCGGGCTGAATCCACCTTTCAAGCCGTCTCCGGGTCGCGGGCATCAGCTATGCTAAAGCTCATTTACAGGCAGGATCGCCTGCAAGTTGCGGAATGGGGCGCATGGCCGGCTTTCTGAAGCGCGTGGCGGCCCGCGTGCGGTCGCGCAGGACGCAGCTGGCGCTCGCCGTCAGGGTGACGGTGGCGGCGGTTGTGGCCTACACCATCGCGAACGCCTTGCATCTGACGCTGCCGTTATGGGCCGTGCTGACCTCCTTGATCGTTACCCAGATGAGCGTCGGCCGATCGCTGAAGGCCACCACCGACTACATGCTGGGCACGATCGGCGGCGCGATCTACGGCGGAGCGATTGCGGTGCTGATTCCGCATTCGAGCGAAGCGGCCCTGCTGGCGTTGCTGGTGCTGACGGTGGCGCCACTGGCCTATATCGGATCGCTCAATCCCAGCCTGACAGCGGCCACGGTGACAGGTGTCATCGTATTGCTGATCCCGGAGATGCACCACACCAGTCCACTGGCTTCCGTGATCGATCGCCTGATCGAGGTGACCGTCGGCGCGTCCACCGGGCTAGCCGCTTCCTTTTTGGTATTGCCGTCGCGGGCGCATCGTCAGATCCGCGCCAATGCGGCGCGCCTGATCGAACTGATCGCAGGCGCATTTTCGGAGTTGCTGGTTGGCCTGACGCATGGCCTCGACAACGACGCGGCGCACCGGATCCAGGACGGCATCGGTGCTGCGGTCACGGCCTTGCACGCGGTGGGGCAGGAAGCCGAGCGCGAGCGTGCGGCGCGCCTGTCCTCAGGTCCGGACACCGGTCCGCTGCTGCGGACCATCCTGCGCCTGCGTCATGACGTCGTGATGATCGGGAGGGAATGCCTGGTCGCATTGCCTGCGAATTTGCAGGCGCGGCTGGATACGCCCTTGTCCGGCGTGCGCGAGGCGATTGTAGCCCATCTGCGCGCATCGGCGGCTGCATTGCGCAACGGTACCAGTCCGCCGGTGATCGACCCCTTGCAATTCGCGCTGCAGGGCTACGCGGAGGAGGTAGCCTCGGTCCGCCGCGATGGTCTGATCCGCCCCCTGCCGGGCGATGCCGCCGAGCGCTTCTACGCACTCGGATTTTCGCTGGAGCAGATGCGCCAGAATATCGGCGATCTCGATCGCTGCGTCGCGGAGTGGTCGGCAAAGCCGCCCGGCCGTGGTCAGTCCAAATAAACGCCCAGAAAGTTGAGCGTGGTGGCATCGCGCTTCGCGATCTTCTCAGGCGCGCTCAACGAACCCGCCTCGCCGTCACACGAAGAAGAAGTCGTTCGCGTGCAGCTGAGACAGTGTGACGCCATTCAATGTGATCGTGTCATTCGCATCGTAAGTGATCACCGTGTTGCCGTGCCCGTCATTGGCCGCATGAGCCTTCACGGCAGCAAAGTTTGCAAAGAGCGTGTCGTCAATCTGGATGTGGTCCGCATTCGGCTTGAAGTCGGTAATCACGTCCCTGCCGAAGTTCGAGTTGAACACGAAAGTGTCCGAGTCCTTGCCTCCGGTAAGGGTGTCGTTGTCTTGCCCGCCGATGAGCGCGTCTGCGCTGTTGCCGCCGACGAGGGTATCGTTGCCGTTTCCTCCATCAAGCACGGTTCGGCTATTGGCTGCCTTCAGCGAGTTGTTGCCGTCCGTCCCCTTCACATAAGTCTGGCCGGTAACCATGACCGATACGGTTAGCGTGGCCGTGCTAGTGCCACCGTGGCCATCATCGACCGTATAGGTGAACGTGTCTTGGGGCAGCAGCTGCGATGTGCTTCCGCCCTTTGCAGCGGCATAGCCGTAGCTACCGTCAGCATTCAACGTCAACTTTCCGAAGGCACCGGTCAGCGCATGGCCGACATTGGCAGCAGCGCCGTTAACAGCGGTGATGTGCAAGGTGTCGGTGTCCGGGTCGGTATCGTTGGCGAGCACGCCTTGGGCGGCGTTGGCGGTGACGACCTTGCCCTTTGTTGCCCCGGCGATGTCATCTTTCGCGAGTGGAGCCGAGTTGGTAATCGGGGTAGCGAGGTAGCCGTGCGCTGTGCCAACGTCGTCCTGGTAAGTCCCGGTGATCTGGCCTGAATTGTTGATCCTGACGGCAGAGCCGTAGGTTGCGAAGGGAGCCTCGATGGTGGTGTAGCTGCCGCCGCTGTAGAGGAAGCCATGCGCAATGCCGCTGCCGTCCTCCTGGTAATACCCGGCGATCTGGCCCGACGCGTTGATGCTGAGGGCGTAGGTGCTGGTGGCGCCGAGGGGATGGTCGATGGGGGTGTAGCCGCCGCCGCTGTACAGAAAGCCGCGCACCAAGCCGCTACTGTCCACATAATACCCGGTGATCTGGCCCGAGTCGTTGATGCTGACGCCAACGGTGCCGTGAACGGCGAAGGGGTCATCTAAGATGGTGTAGCCACCGCCGCTATAGAGGAAGCCATGGGTGCCGCTGCTGTCGTTGAAATAGCCCGTGATCTGGCCGGAAGTGTTGATGTCGAGGGGGACCGTGCCATTGGTGGCCAATGGATAGTCGATGGTGGTGTAGCCGCCACCGCTATAGAGGAAGCCGTGCTGGACGCCGTTGATATCGTAGTAGTACCCGGCGATTTGGCCCGAGTCGTTGATGTCCAAGGCGACAGTTCCGCTGGTTCCGAGCGGATCAGCAATGGTGGTGTAGCTGCCGCCGCTATAAAGGAAGCCGTGCGCGACGCCGCTGCCATCGAAGAAATAGCCCGTAATCTGAGCCGAGGCGTTGATGCTTTGGGCAACGGTGCCGGTTCCGAACGGATCGTCGATGGTGGTGTAGCTGCCACCGCTGTAGAGGAAGCCGTGGGAGCCGCTGCCGTCCAGGTAATACCCCGTGATCTGGCCCGAGGCATTGATGTCCACGGGGAAGGTGTGGGTTCCGAACGGATCGTCGATGGTGGTGTATGCATAAGTTGGCATATCGGGGACCCCTCGGATGGACAGCCCGACATCTTGTGCCTGACCAGCAGTCGGGCCGTACGCCCCCGTCAAGAAGGTCAAGTAGAAGCGCCGCTACAATCAAATGGTCAAAGTGATTACCCCCTTCGATATACGTGCCACGCGTCCTCGTGGAACCGCCTAAAATTCGAGACCGGCAACGCGCGTCGAGAGGACTGGCAAGTCGCCGGAAACAATTGCTCTAAATGGATGGAGCCGTCTGTAGCGCTCGCGGCAAGCCTGATCTCTAGTCAGTCCAAATAAACACCCAGAAAGTTGAGCGTCGTGGCATCGCGCTTCGCGATGCCGTCAGTCAGAGCCTTCAATGCGGCGTCGAAGCTGGGCGCCGCCTGTTCCAGTTCGAAGGCGCCGTCATGGTCCCACAGGAAGCACCAGCCGAAGCGCTCGCCCTGCCCGAGATTGATCACCAGGCAGCGGCTGTGATGGGCGGGTTCGGCGACCGGCAGCAGGTCGCGCGCCGCCACGCCGTATTCCTCGCGGAAGTAGGCGTCGACGTTTTCCGGATCGTCCTCGGTGAGCGCGATGAAGTTGAACAGATTGCTGCGCTGGGTCGCCAGTTCCGTCGGGCGGTAGAAGCACAATTCGGCCGAATCTTCCGGCAGCCGGACCTGCAATTCGCTCTCGCCATGCTGCGCGAGGAATTCGCGGTAATCTTTCGGCAGCCTGGCGCCGAGTTCCTCCTCGGCCTGAAGCAGGTCGCTTTCGCTCACCGCCTTCTTGGTGTGCCAGCGCCAGCCCTTGTCCGATTCCGATATGCCTTTTCGCCGCGCGACATAGTCGGCATAGGCCGGCAGCTCGGTGATCTCTTCGTAACCGCTAAACTCGCGATACTTATAGGCGTAATCGAAAGCTTCCTCCTGCCGTTCCGGAAAGTGGTCGACCAGAATCATCGCGCGCTGCGCGCCGCGGTCCACGCTTGCGTCGACCCTGCAGGCCTCTTCGATTGCCTCCAGCGCGGCCTTTGGATCGTCGGCGCTCAGATGCGCCCAGCTCAGTACTTCCAGCGTGCGGGCCTCGAGGTCGCTTTCCCTGATTGACCAGGCGTAATACGGCGCCTTGGCCGCACGGCGGGACACGATGGTGTCGCGTCCGCGTTCGGCAAGCTTGATGATCCCTTCATCGTCCTGATCGTCGAAATAACCGTGATGGCGGCGAGCAGGAGATAAAGCGGTTCGTCTGCCGCCGGCGTGTCCCGAAGCGCGGCAAGAAGTTTTGCCTGCGCTTCGAGGGATTCGCCCAGCGCCGCCAGCATCAACTCGTCGAGGCCTTTTTGCCAGTCGGGCTTGGGCTCTGGGTCCGGCAGCAGATTGCGCAGCGTGTAATCCGTGTGTGTGGTTTCGATGTAGCCGGATGCGACGAGTTCGGCGGCATGCCGGCGGAACGCCGCGACGGCGGTTTCCATGTCGGAAAACTCGTCGCGCAAATACTGGTCTTCCCCGGGTTCCAGGTCCTCACGCATGAGGATGCCCAGAATGATCGGATCGCCGTCGAGAACTAACAGCAGTTCCCTGTCGTCGTCCCCGGGCGGGCGGTGAAAGAATTTTGCCAGATACATATGGGAATCTCCGAACGCGCGGGCGCAACGCCGCTAATGGGAAAACGCCATGATCAATCGAGATATATGCCGAGAAAACCGAGCATGGCGGCATCGCGCTTCTCGATGCCTGATGTCAGCGCCTTTAGCGCGGCGTCGAAGCTGGGCGCGGCCTGTGTGAGTTCCCAGCTGCCGTCATGGTCCCACTCAAAGCACCAGCCAAAGCGTTCGCCCTGTCCAAGATTGATCACCAGGCAGCGGCTGTGCTGCGAGGGCGCGGCGACCGGCAGCAGATCACGCGCCGCCACGCCGTATTGCTCGCGGAAGTACGCGTCGACCTTTTCCGGATCCTTCTCGAAGCGCGTGATGTAGTTGATCAGATTGTTGCGCTGGGTCGCCAGTTCGGTCGGCCGGTAGAAGCACAGTTCGGCCGACTCTTCCGGCAGCCGGACCTGCAATTCGGTCGAGCCGTATGTCGTGAGGAATTTGCGATAATCCTTCGGCAGTGTGGCGCCGAGCGCTTGCTCGGCCTGCAGCACATCGCTTTCGCTTGCCGGCTTCCTGGTGTGCCAACGCCAGCCCTTGTCGGATTTCGGTTTGCGTTTTCTCCGTGCGACATAGTCGGCATAGGCCGGCAGCGCGATGATGTCCTCGTAGCCGCCGAACTCGTGATACTTATGGGCGTCATCGAAAGCCTCTTCCTGCCGCTCCGGAAAATGCTCGACCAGAATTGTCGCGAGCTGCACGCCGCGGTCCTGGCTTGCGTCGACCCGACTGGCCTCTTCGATAGCTTCCAGCGCGGCCTTTGGGTTATCGGCGCGCAGGTGCGCCCAGCTCAGAACCTCCAATATTCGGGCCTCGAGATCGCGATCCTCCATCGACCAGAAATAGTGCGGCGTCCTGGCGGCGCGGTGGGCGGCGATGGTGTCGCGACCGCATTCGGCAAGCGCAATGATCTGGTTGTTATCCTGATCGTCGGCATAGCCGTGATGGGCGGCGAGCCAGAGATAGAGCGGCTGGCTTGCCGCCGGCGTGTCCTGAAGCGCGGCAAGATATTTGGCCTGCACGTCAAGCGGTTCGCCTAGCGCCGCCAGCATCAGATCGTCGAGGCCTCTTTGCCAGTCGGGCTTGGGCTCTGGATCCGGCAGCAGATTGCGCAGCATGTAATCGGTGTGCGTGGTTTCGACATAGCCGGCTGCGATGAGGTCGGCGGCTTGCCGGCGGAATGTCGCGACGGCGGTTTTGGCTTTGGAATATTCCTTGCGCAGGAACTCGTCTTTCTTCCGCGCGCCCGGCGCCTCGTTCATATACTTGCCAACGACCGTCGGCTTATTGCCGGGCATGAACAGCAGACCGCGATCATCATCGCCCGGCGGGCGGTGAAAGAACTTTACCAGACGCATGAGGGTCTCCGAACGCGGGCGCAAGGCTGCAGGCACGAGCTGCTGCCAACGCAAAGGGTCGTGCGACCACGGCCGTCAGCCACGGTCTCCCCGTTTCAGTCGCGGGCTCGGAACAACAGGTTCACGCCGGGCAACAGGCCGATGGAGGCCGGCCTATGTGCCCGATTCAGGCCGCAACCTGACGCAGCAGGCTGCGGACGATCAGCCGGTGAAACGGCATGATGACGGCCAGATAGGTCCGCCCCAGCCAGTTGTGCGTCAGCACCAGCGTGGTTGCGGTGACCTCCCGGGCGGCGCCTGACGTCGCGACGTCGACGACGATGCGGAAATCCAGATGTTTGTCGTTGAAGCCGGCGACCAGCCGGTCGGGCTGCTCGCTCACGATCGGGAATATCCCGACCATCTCTCTGGGTTTAGAACTGGCGCCTGACGTCTTGAGGCCAAACGGCGTCACCAGAATGTTGCGCAGGGTCAGCAGCGCTTCGGCCCATCGCGGCTGCCGCGCCATCATGCGCTCGGCCGCCTGCCGCGCATTGAGGGCGCGATCGCCGATTTCGATACGGAAAGCGTCGGCAAACTGCGCGCCGGGCAGTGTGTTCGGGTCGATGGCGGGTGTGACTTCACGAACGGTCATTGCAGCGCCAGTCTGTTCGACAGCAAGCGGAAGCGCAAGATCAGCAGAACAGCAAACACGACGGTGCCGACAGACAATCCGACCCAGACGCCACCGGCGCCAAGCGATGTCCGAAATCCGAGCGCCCAGGCGCAGGTAAAGCCGATCCCCCAATAGCTGAGGGTTGCGAACAGCAGCGGTATGCGCGTGTCGTTCATCCCGCGCAGCGCGCCGTTGGCGACGGTTTGAATCCCGTCGGTGATAAAAAAGGTGGTTCCGACCAGCAGCAGCGTTGCCGTCAGCGTCGCCGTCGCGTCGACGGCTTCGCCGAGGAACAGTTCGGCGATCGTGAACCGCCCTAGGATCACGGCCAGCGTCATCGTCGCCATGAACACCGTCCCGAGCAGGATCGCGACATAGCCCGCGCGCTTGACACCGTCGCTGTCGCGGCGTCCGACCGCATGACCGACCCGCACGGTGGCCGCCATGCTGATCCCGAACGGCACCATGTAGAGGATCGCCGCGATCTGCAGGGCGATCTGGTGCGCCGCGAGCGCGGTGGTTGAGATCAGCCCCATCAGCAGGCCGGCCGCGCCGAACAATCCGTATTCGAGCAGGAACGCCATCGAGATCGGCGTACCGATGACGACGAGCTTGCCCATCAACGGCCAGTCGATCCGCCAGATGCGGCCGAGCACATGATATTTGCGGAACGGCCGACGGCGCGCGGTGAACCATAGCCCGGCGAGGAACGTCCCGAGATTGACGATGCTGGTCGCAAGGCCTGCGCCGAACAGCCCGAGTTCGGGCAGGCCCCATTTTCCATAGAGCAGCGGATAGACCAGCAGCGCATTGGCCGGGATCGCGGCCAGCGTGATCCACAGCACCGGCTCAGGCCGGTTCACGGCGCTCATGAAGCCGCGCATCGCGATGAACCACAGCGCCGGCAGGATGCCCCAGGCGAGGCCGAACAGATATTGCTGCGCAAGCTTTGCGGCCGTCGGCGCCTGGCCGAGCGCGATCAGGATCGCCTCGCCGCGGAACGGCAATATCATCAGCGGCGCCGAGATCAACACCGCCGCCCACAGGCCGACACGCAGTGCGCGCCGCACCATGCGCGGGTCGCGCGCGCCGAAAGCCTGCGCCGCCAGCGGCGCTACCGCGGACACGAGGCCCATGCCGAACGTGAAGATCACGAAGAAGACCGTATGCGCAAGCGCTGCCGCGGCGACCGTTTCGCTGCCGAGCCGGCCGATGAACGCCAGATCGGTCGTCATCATCGCGATCTGCCCGAGCTGCGTCAGCGCCAGCGGCACCGCGAGCTTCAGCGTTTCGGCGAACTCCTCAGCGACATGGCCGCGCGCCCGCGCCGCCGGGGCAGGCGCGAGTGCGTGTGCGTCGATTTTGTCGAGCGAGGTCATGGATCAGGACTAACACGGCGACGGGCCGAAAAAGTGACGGTGGCTGCGGTAGATTTTGGTTTGACGCGTCTTCTTCACGCGAACCGGCGTCCACTTCGCTTGAAAACGCTCTATCCGCCGTCTCGCGCCGGCACCCGCGTAATCCTGGCGCCGAGCGCATTGAGCCGTTCCTCGATCCGCTCATAGCCGCGTTCGATCTGGTCGGCATTGTTGATGGTCGAGGTGCCTTCCGCGGCCACCGCCGCCAGCAGCATCGCCATGCCGGCCCGGATATCGGGCGACGTCATCAACGCCCCGCGCAGCCGGCTCGGGCCCGCCACGATGGCCCGGTGCGGGTCGCACAGCACGATGCGAGCGCCCATCGAGATCAGCTTGTCGACGAAGAACATCCGGGATTCGAACATCTTTTCGAACATCAGGATCACGCCGTCGCATTGCGTGGCGGTGACGATGGCGATCGACATCAGGTCGGCGGGAAAGGCCGGCCAGGGCTGGTCTTCGAGCTTCGGCACATGGCCGCCGAAGTCGTCCTGGATCTTCATGGTCTGGCCGGACGGCACCACGAGATCGTCGCCTTCGACGCCGCAGACGATGCCGAGCCGCTCAAAGCCCATCCGGACCGAGCGCAGATGCTCAACGCCGGCGCGCGCGATGCGCAGCGGCGAGCGCGTCACGGCGGCGAGCCCGATCAGCGAGCCGACCTCGATATGGTCAGGCTGGATCGCGTAGCTGGTCCCGCCCAGCGTCGCCGGCCCGTGGATGATGATGGTGTTGGTGCCGATGCCCTCGATCTTGGCGCCGAGCGCGACCAGGAAGTTGGCAAGGTCCTGCACATGCGGCTCGGAGGCGGCGTTGCGCAGGTGCGTGGTGCCGTGGGCGGCGACCGCGGCGACCAGCGCGTTTTCGGTGGCGGTGACGCTGGGCTCGTCGAGGAAGACGTCGGCGCCCTTCAGCCGCGAGGCGCGGAATTCCAGCCGGTGCGTCGCCGTGACGGTGGCGCCAAGCTGTTCGAAGGCCAGAAAATGCGTATCGAGGCGGCGGCGGCCGATGACGTCGCCGCCGGGCGGCGGCAGTGCCACCTCGCCGCAACGGGCGAGCAGCGGGCCCGCCAGCAGGATCGAGGCGCGAATGCGCGCGCACAGTTCGGGATCGAGATCGGCGGCGCGAATTTCCTTGGCGTGGATCTTCAGCGTGTTGCGCTGCGCCCACTCGGCCGACGCGCCGACCGAGCGGATCAGTTCGACCAGCGTCTCGGTATCGCGAATCCGGGGAACGTTCTCCAGCGTGACCGGATGGTCGGTCAGCAGCGCCGCCGCGATGATCGGCAGCGCCGCGTTCTTGTTGCCCGACGGCTCGATCGTGCCCGCAAGCCGGTGGCCGCCTTCAACGATGTACTGGATGGGCGCCACTGGAACTCCGTGCATCACACGTCGACATTGGCGCTGAGCGAATTATCCTGGATGAATTCGCGGCGTGGCTCGACCACGTCGCCCATCAGCTTGGTGAAGATGTCGTCGGCCTCGTCGACCTCCTTGATCTTCACCTGCAGCAGCGAGCGCTCGTTGGTATCGAGCGTGGTTTCCCAGAGCTGTTCCGGATTCATCTCGCCGAGGCCTTTGTAGCGCTGCAGCGTGACGCCCTTGCGGCCGGCATCGGTCACCGCTTCGAACAGGCTGACCGGCCCGTGGATCGCGATCTCGGCATCCTTGCGGCGCAACACGCCCGGCTTCGGATAAGCTTCCTGCAGTTTCGCTGCATAATCGTCGAGCTTGCGCGCATCGGCGGAGCCGAGCAGCGCGTCGTCGATGATGGCGGCATCCTTGACGCCGCGGACGGTGCGTTCGAACAGGAACCCTTCACCCTCCGTGAAGCGTCCGCTCCAGCCGCGCTCGACTTCGTCGGTCAGTGCATCGAGCCGCTTGGCGATGTAATCGGCGGCGGCATTGGCGGTGTTGATGTCGCTGGTGATCTTCGGGCTCAATACACCGGCGATCGCGGCCTGCTCGACCACCATGCGGTTATAGCGGCTGTGCAGATTATGCAGGATGCCGCGGATGATGCGGGCGTCCTCGACCAGCGACAGCAGGTCGCGGCCGGCACGATCCGATCCGGTGGCTGGCTTGAAGACGCAATCGTCGAGGCCGGTTGCGATCAGGTAATCCTCCAGCGCGCGCTCGTCCTTCAGGTACTGCTCGGACTTGCCGCGCGCCACCTTGTAGAGCGGCGGCTGCGCGATATACAGGTGGCCGCGGTCGATCACCTCGCGCATCTGGCGATAGAAGAACGTCAGCAGCAGCGTACGGATATGTGAGCCGTCGACGTCGGCGTCCGTCATCAGGATGATCTTGTGGTAGCGCAGCTTGTCGGCGCTGAAATCGTCGCTGATACCGGTGCCGAGTGCTGCGATCAGAATGCCGATTTGCTCGCTGGACAGCATCTTGTCCATACGAACGCGCTCGACGTTGAGAATTTTTCCCCGCAGCGGCAAGACCGCCTGGAATTCGCGGTTGCGGCCCATCTTGGCGCTGCCGCCTGCGGAGTCACCCTCGACGATGAACAGTTCTGACTTGGCGGGGTCCTTTTCCTGGCAGTCGGAGAGCTTGCCGGGCAGCGAGCTGCCGCCAAGCGGGCTTTTCCGGGTCAGTTCGCGCGCCTTGCGGGCGGCTTCGCGCGCGGCGGCGGCCTGGATCACCTTGCCAAC
This sequence comes from Bradyrhizobium sp. JYMT SZCCT0428, assembly GCF_018131075.1. Taxonomy (GTDB): domain Bacteria; phylum Pseudomonadota; class Alphaproteobacteria; order Rhizobiales; family Xanthobacteraceae; genus Bradyrhizobium. The sequence continues at coordinate 288,588 of NZ_JAFCLS010000003.1, forward strand.
GATGACCTTGGCCTCGGACGGGTGTTCCTCGAACCACGCCGCCAGCGCTTCGTTGAGCACGTTCTCGACCACCGGGCGCACTTCCGAGGAGACCAGCTTGTCCTTGGTCTGCGACGAGAATTTCGGGTCCGGCACCTTGACCGAAAGCACCGCGGTGAGGCCTTCGCGGCAATCGTCGCCGGTCAGCGCGATCTTTTCCTTTTTGGCGTTGGCCTCGGCATAGCCGTTGACCTGGCGCGTCAGCGCGCCGCGGAAGCCGGCCAGATGGGTGCCGCCGTCACGCTGCGGGATGTTGTTGGTGAAGCACAGCACGTTCTCGTGGTAGCTGTCGTTCCACCACAGCGCGGCCTCGACGCCGATGTCGTTCAATTCTGCGCGCACCATGATCGCGGCGGGCACGATCGCCTTCTTGTTGCGGTCGAGATATTTGACGAATTCCTCGACGCCGCCGGCATATTGCATCACCTCGCGCTTTTCGACCGCGTGGCGCATGTCTGACAGCACGATATTGACGCCGGAATTCAGGAACGCGAGCTCGCGCAGGCGATGCTCCAGCGTCGCGAAATCATATTCGACATTGGTGAAGGTTTCGGACGACGCAAAGAACGTCACCTCGGTGCCGCGCTTGCCGTTTGCTTCACCCACTATCTTGAGCGGGGCAACGGAATCGCCGTGGGCGAACTCGATGTAATGCTCCTTGCCGTCGCGCCAGACGCGCAGCTGCAGCTTGCTCGACAGCGCATTGACGACGGAGACGCCGACGCCGTGCAGACCGCCGGAAACCTTGTACGAGTTCTGGTCGAATTTTCCGCCGGCGTGCAGCTGGGTCATGATGACCTCGGCCGCGGAAATGCCTTCGCCCTTGTGGATGTCGACCGGAATGCCGCGGCCGTCGTCGCGCACCGTCACCGAGCCGTCGGCATTGAGCACGACCTCGACCGCGCTGGCATGACCGGCAAGCGCTTCGTCGATCGCATTGTCGACGACCTCGTAGACCATGTGGTGCAGGCCGGATCCGTCATCGGTGTCGCCGATATACATGCCCGGCCGCTTGCGCACGGCGTCGAGGCCCTTCAACACCCGGATCGATTCCGCGCCATATTCAATCGGAATGGGATGCTCAGTGTCGGCAGGTGTCTGCCGGGCAGGTTCTGTCATGTAAGGCCTTCGAGGTGTCCCGAATCAGCTGCGCAATATGAGGCGCTGATTGCTCTATTTGTGCCATGAAAGAGGCGATGCGCCTAGCGCAAAGTCTCTGTCCGCAAGTTATTGAATAAATAGTATTTTTTGGCGCTCTTTCAAGGCGCTCAAAGGGCGATTCGGCGGCCTTTGAAAAGGACGATTCGAGGGATGATTTCGACCTCCGAAGTGCCTGTTTTTGAGACGTCGTCGCGGCAGAAAATGGCGGGCTGCAACGGATCCGCCGGAGAACGGCGCCACAGGCGGGTTCGTTGCCGGAGCACCGATTCCCCTCATTGGGAAGGGCTCGGCCTGCCGTCATCGGCCGCGTGATCGAGGCGCAAGCGCCCACGAGCACGCTGCGCCAGGCTTCTCAATACATCTGCAGTGACAATGCCTCGCCGCTCGGGGCGATGATCAGGCCCCAGGCGTCATCAGCAGTGACTTCCACCGTATCGTTTCGTGCCGGCCGGCCGGCTACCTTCACCGAATAGGCGTATTTGCCCGGCGGCAGGTCGAGCATCGGAGGCTTCGCCGATTGCGGCCCGCCGGCGCCGGCAGCGAGTTTGATGGTCTGCTTGTTGATCGTGACCGCGGCTTCACCGCCGCCCATGTTGCCGAACACCAGCCTGGCCTGACCCGGTTTCGGGATCATGTCAGCCTTCGCGGCGACATCAGTATACTTTTGTGCGAGGCTGACGGTGGTCTCGTCCTTGGCTCGGCCGAGTTTCAGCTTTGCAGGCCCATCGGGCGATGCAAATGCCAGTTGCACGCGGTCTGCCTGCATGACGGCGCGCTCCGCCGATTCCTTCCAGCCGCGTTTGCCAAGCTCGGTACGATAGAAGGCGAGCACGGAAGCGAGATCCGCAGGAACGCTGATTTCGAGTTCCCTGCGGAATGGAACGTTGCTGCCCGGCAGCTTTCCGCTTCCGCGGGAGACAGTCGAACCACGCTGCTTGGGCATCGGAAACGGCGCGTCGGCATCGGTTTCGGGGTCAACTTCGAGAACCTCCACCGCCGCCTTGGTGGCAGCGCCATTAGACGCCTGAGCGGCGTCTGCCGCGCCGGGCTTGGCGTACGCTATCTTGGCATCGGCCACCACCAGCGCCGATCCGTAGCCGCTGATCTTCACCCTCGGACCCATCTGCATGACGGTGAACGACATCGACTTGCCGCCTTTGGAGAACTCCATCACGGCCATGGCGGCATGGTTTATGGGCGAGGGCTTCTCTTTCCAGCCCTGAGCCTTCAGCGCACCGCTATAGAACGCCGCGACCGCTTTCACGGTCGAGGGGGAATAGAAATCGAGGCGGCCATCGGCGGCTTCGAACTTCACCTCTTCGGCGTTCTCGGGCAGCGGTACGGGTTTCGAATTGTCCGCAAGGGCGCGCAGCGGCGCGTCCGACAGCTTGGCGGCCTGGGCCACCCGCCGCACTTCGTCCGCCGCGATGATCTCCTTTGCCATTGTCGCCGCATCGCTGAGAAACTTCGCGTCGGCTTCCTTCTTGGCCTTGGCGCGTGCGGCGAGGGTGGATTCCTTCATTTGAGTCGCGATACTGACCATCGTCAGATCGAATTTGCGGCTGAATTTTAGCGTGGCCGTATGGTCAGAGGAGGAAAAATTCAGCGTGACGTTGTCCGGGTTGACGACGGCGCCGCGCGTCTCTTCCGTCCAGCTCCGCGCCGCAAACGCGCGGCGATAAAACGCCAGCGTTGCGGGAAGCTCGGCAACGACGCCAATGTCCAGGCTGCGGTCGACCGAATTGGAATCACCGGAACCGCGCAGGCTCTGGGTTGTCTTCGGTATCGGCAGGCCGGACACGTCGTCAGCGGCTTCGAGCTTTTCCGGCATCGCAAATGGCGCAACCCGGATCTCCACGCCGGTCCGTCCGTCGTCACGGCGCTGAAGGGTCAGCATGACCGGCCGCTGCGGATGAGAGTCATTCTTGGCATCATGGGTGTAATAGGCGCGCACGCCGTTCTCGACCGTCTCGCCGAGCTGCGCGTTCGGCCAGCGCGCGGCTGCCTCGGCGGCTTCGAGCGGCCTCCACCCGATCGCTTCCATCTCCTTGCGGAAGAAGTCGAGCGTTGCGTCGAACCCGGTCGGGGCGACGCAGCCGAGATAGGGCCGCCGCTCATCGTAGAAGATGTCGACAGCACCTGGCGGAAACGGCACGTTCGCGTAAATCGGGATGTAGCTATTATAGGACAGGGTGGATTGCTTGCCCTGCCAGACGCTCATACTCAGTCCCTGCCGTCCTCTCTTGAAGGCCGACGAGGAGGTGTTTTCGAGCGGGCGCACATATTCCACCCAGCCGTCGGCGGCCAGCGATTTCTTCGTCGCCGCGGCCGCGGCCGTGACCGCGACGGAAGCCGGAATGTCGTAGGTCAATCGATAGGTTTTGTCGTGATGGGTTTTGGTCTCGGCCGTTTTTTCCACGGCGCCTTCGGGCCGCGGCAGGGTGCGGACATCGACCATGGTGTCAGCGGTGTAATCGGCCCTGGCGGCAACCGGCACGCTGGCGATCACCGCGAGGGTGAAAGCAAACAGGTGTTTTCGTGCCGGGACCAGCGTCCCGCGCGTCGTTCCAAACATGGGTATCTCCGGTATTTGCCGACGCCTTGCTCAGCAGCGATGGATGCGCGTCGATGGCGCGATTGCTGGAGTCTAGTCGCGCGGGTGGGCGTTGAGGTTCAACCGGGCGCCTGTTGCTCAGGCGCGGCGGGTGACGTGGCCGGAATCGACGTCGAAAACCTCGCCGGATGCGCCGATATCGGCGAATGCCGCCGGGTCGGCGCCGGTCATCCAGACCTGCGCGCCGAGTTTTTCCAGCTCATTGAACAGCGCCTTGCGCCTCCCCGGATCGAGATGTGCGATGACCTCATCGAGCAGCAACAGCGGCACGATGCCGGTCATCTCGGCGACCAGCGTGGCATGGGCCAGCACCAGCCCGATCAGCAACGCCTTCTGTTCGCCGGTGGAGGCATCGCGCGCCGGCATGTTCTTCGGCGCGTAGACCACTTGCAGGTCGGTGGTGTGGGGTCCATCCAGCGTGCGGCCGGCGGCGGCGTCGCGGGCTCGATTCGTGCGCAAAATCTCGCGGTAGCGATCTTCCACGGCCGTCGCAGGCTCGTTCACCAGCGCATTTTCCATCCAGCCGTCGAGCATGATCTGCGCCGACGGAAACGCGGAAGCCGCACCGCGCTCGCGCAGCATCGCTGCGAGTTTTGTGACGGTCTGGCCGCGGGTGGCGGCGACGGCGACCGCAAGCTCAGCGGTTTCGCGCTCGATCGCGTCGCACCAATGGTCGTCGTAATTGCGCACTTCGAGCAGCCGGTTGCGCGAGCGCAGCGAACGCTCCAGCGCCGACACGCGGCTGGAATGCTCGCTGTCGATCGCCAGCACCAGGCGGTCGAAGAAGCGCCGCCGTTCCGAGGCGGCGCCAAGAAACAGCCCGTCCATCGCCGGCGTCAGCCACACCATGCGCAGATGATCGCCGAACGCCGTCGCTGAACTCACCGGCTCGCGGTCGATCCGGCAGCGCCGGCCGGTGGAACTGTTTTCATTTCCGGGCGCGTCGATCCCGGTGCCCAGCGTCGCAAGCCCCAGCGCGCCCTCGACTTCGGCGGAGACCGCCCAGGAACCGTCGCCCTGATTGTCGGCGACATCTTCCAGCGTCGCGCGCCGCAAGCCCCGTCCCGGCGACAGAAACGAGATCGCCTCGAGGCAATTGGTCTTGCCGGCGCCGTTCGGTCCCACCAGCACCACGACGTCGCCGCGCGTCTGCACGCTCCCCGCCCGATAATTGCGAAAATGCGTCAGCGTCAGCTTGTGGATGCGCGAGGGGGTCATGGTGACCTGTCATTGCCGGTTTTTCTTCCCTTCTCCCCTTGTCTTGTGGGAGAAGGTGGCGCGAAGCGCCGGATGAGGGTTCTTACCGCTCGGCAAGCTTAGCGAGAATATCCTCCAAGACCGCGGTTGGCTGTTGCAACACATCATTGTTCCAATAGCGCACGGTTCGCTTGAAGTTTGTCACCGTTATTCGTAGCTGCGCCCGGTCCACAAGAGCATAGCTGCAAGCGACCAAGCTTCTGGTCGATCCAGGGAGACTGGGAAATTTTCTCCCAATCTGGCACTTCCCGCCCACGCGCCCAGCGCATCGAGGAAAGTCTCAAGCGTTAGATTTTCCCAGTCGTTGGGATGATTTTTTAAGTCAGCCTCTAATTCCGCGACAAACTCCGCGAAGTCTGCCCTGCTTCTGATCTCTTTCGGATCGCGCATTCGCCCTTCTTTCAAACCGAGACGGAGCAAACATTACACTGTGGCTTCCGCGTCGGTGGGCTGTTGTTCCTTGCGGAGAGAACCCCTCACCCGTCGCCGAACTGCGTTCGGCGCCACCCCAAGAGCGAGCTTCGCTCGTCTCGGCTCCCACAAGGGGAGAGGGAAGATGGGCGTCCTTGGTGCCGGAAGGGCTCACACCCGCATCGGCATCAGCACGTAGAGTGCGCCTTTGTTGTCCTTGTCCTGCACCAGGGTCGGGGAGCCGGGATCGGCCAGCCGCAGCACCGCGACTTCGCCTTCGATCTGGGCGGCGATATCAAGCAGATAGCGCGAGTTGAATCCGATATCGAGCGCGTCGGAGGCGTATTCGACTTCGAGTTCTTCGGTGGCGCTGCCGGAATCCGGGTTGGTCACCGACAGCACCAGCTTGCCGGCCGACAACGCCAGTTTCACCGCGCGGCCGCGCTCGCTCGAAATGGTCGAGACGCGGTCGACCGCAGCCTCGAAATCCTTTTTGTCGACGATCAGTTCCTTGTCGTTGTTCTGCGGAATGACGCGGCCGTAATCCGGGAAGGTGCCGTCGATCAGTTTCGAGGTCAGCACCACATTGCCGAGGGTGAAGCGGATCTTGCCCTGCGACAATTCGATCGAGACTTCGGCTTCATTGTCCTCGATCAGCCGCTGTACCTCACCGACGGTCTTGCGCGGCACGATCACGCCGGGCATGCCGACAGCGCCCTTCGGGAGAGCCAGATCGATCTGCGCCAGCCGATGTCCGTCGGTCGCCACCCCTCGCAGGGTCGCAGCCTTGGCGCTGCCGGCCGAGTGCAAATAGATGCCGTTGAGGTAATAGCGGGTCTCTTCGGTCGAGATCGCAAATTGGGTGCGGTCGATCAGGCGCTTGACGTCGGCGGCGGCCAGCGAGAACGAATGCGTCATGTCGCCGGCGGCCAGATCGGGGAAATCGCTTTCGGGGAGGGTCTGCAGCGTGAAGCGCGATCGGCCGGCGCGGATCGCCAGCACCGAACGGTCGCCGTCGGCTTCCAGCACGATCTGCGCGCCGTCGGGCAGCTTGCGGACGATGTCGTAGAACATGTGCGCCGGCACGGTGGTCGAGCCGGCGGTTCCGGTTTCCGCCGCCAGGGTTTCCGTCACCTCGAGGTCGAGGTCGGTCGCCTTCAGCGACAGTTTGGCGTTTTCGGCGCGGATCAGCACGTTGCCGAGGATCGGGATGGTGTTGCGGCGCTCGACCACGCGATGGACGTGGCCCAGCGATTTCAGGAGTTGCGCGCGTTCGACGGTGACCTTCATTGCAATACCCGCCTGATCCCTAAGATGGAAAAGCCGGGCGGCCCTGAAGGCGCGCCGCGGCCATTGAAACCCGAAAGCCGGATCAAGATGGGACTTGATCAAACCTTCGGGGGGACCGCAAGGTGGCGCGGATAGAGCCCAAGCGCAAGGGATAGCGACGCCGTTTCCCACGGTTTGCGGGCAAATTCACCGTCGTCCCGGCGCAGGCCGGGACCCATAACCACAGGCGTGTGTGGCTTGCACAAGCCGTCGGCCAGGGTGCCCAAACGCCCGGCCGCGGAGTATGGGTTCCGGCGTTCGCCGGAACGACGGCGTTCATTCCTGCAACTGGCGCTTCAGCGATTCCACCTCTTCCGACAGCGCGGTATCCCGGGACACCAGTGCCTCGATCTTGCGCACGGCGTGCAGCACCGTGGTGTGATCGCGTCCGCCGAACCGGCGGCCGATCTCGGGCAGCGACCGCAGCGTCAGCGTCTTGGCCAGGTACATCGCGACCTGGCGCGGGCGAACCACATTGGCGGTACGCCGGGAGGACAACAGGTCCGAACGGCTGACATTGTATTGCCGCGCCACCACGCGCTGGATGTCCTCGATCTTGATCCGCTTCGGTTCCTGCGGGCGGATCAGGTCGCGGACTTCGCGCTCGGCCATTTCCAGTGTCACCGGCTGGGCGTTGAGCTTGGAGTGCGCGAGCAGCCGGTTGATGGCGCCTTCGAGATCCCGGCCGTTATGGGTGATGGTGCGCGCGAGATAGTCCAGCACCGGTTCCGGCACGTCGAAGCTCGCATGATGGGCGCGGGCCGCGGCGACGCGCGATTTGAGGATGCCGAGCCGAAGCTCTTCGCCGAGCGAGCCCATTTCCACGACGAGGCCGCCGGCCAGTCGCGAGCGCACGCGATCATCGAGGCTTTCGAGATCGGACGGCGGACGGTCGGCCGCGATCACGACTTGGCGGCCGGCATCGATCAGCGCGTTCAGCGTATGGCAGAACTCGGCCTGGGTCGATTTGCCCTGCAGGAACTGCAGATCGTCGATCACGAGCACGTCGATGCCGCGCAGCGCTTCCTTGAACGCCAGCGCCGTCTGCGTCTTCAACGCGGCGACGAAGCCGTACATGAACTTCTCGGCGGTGAGATAGAGCACCTTGCGCTCGTTGCCGGAATTGCCGGCCCATGTGACGGCCTGCAACAGATGGGTTTTGCCGAGGCCGACGCCGGCGTGAATATAGAGAGGATTGAACATCACCGCATCGCCGCGCCGCCCTTCGGCGACCTGGCGTGCCGCCGCATGCGCCAGCGTGTTGGAGCGGCCGATCACGAAACTTGCAAAGGTGAGGCGCGGGTCGAGCGGCGAGCCGCCGAGCGCATCATGGCTCGCGGACACCGGCGCGGTCGCGGTGGCGCGCAGCTCGGGCGCGGGGCGACCGTTGGCATGCTCGATGCGGCGCTGATCGGCCGGCGCGGGAGCTTCCTTCGCGGGTGCGGCGCATCGCATCGCCGTGCGCACGGTGAGGTCGATCCGGTGCACTTCGGGCATCTCGGCCTGCCAGCAGGCGAGCACCCGATCGGCGTAATGCGCCTGGATCCAGCTCTTGAGGAACCGGGTCGGAACCGACAGATGGACGTTCTCGTCCTGCACGCCTTCCAGATCCATGCGCGCGAACCAGCTCGTATAGACGTCTTCGCCTACCGTCGTCCGCAACCGACCCTTCACCCGCGACCAGCGATCCTGTTCGATATTCGTCATTGCCTGATAACTTTTCTGAAGGAGTAATGTTCGTTGCTAAATCGCCTTGCAGGGTTCCTGCCAACAGGGGTGCTGCAAGGCGTGACCTCAAGCGGGGCTTCAACTCCGGACATAGATCAACCGTTCGGCGCGAACCGCCGCTGGTCAAATTGTCAGTTGGAGAAGAAGGTTTCCCGCGAGGTCAGCGCGTACTCGACGGTCTTTTCGGAGTTCGCACCGAGGAGTGGTTGGAAAAGAAGGCTGGAGCAACCAATACGGTCAGATGTGAAATGTGTCCGTCTAATGCCGCGATTCCGTAAAGCATAGTGCCTCCCCCTCTCGCCGCGAGAACGCGGCGAGTTGTCATGTCGAAAGTGTTTTTCAAAGTCAGTCTGCCGCTACCGGACATCTGCCCGGCGCTGCGCCGCCGCGTAACCTCAGTCTGTCGTCTTCAACACGTTCACGCACTACGCGTTCCCAACGATGCGGTTGCCAACACTTGCCTTATCTCCCTAGTCATCGACACGCGAAACATGCACGCCACGTCTGAGAAATTTAGACACAGAACAACCATTCTCATATTGCTATGAGTTACCAACTTAGCATCGCTTGGAAAGCGTCGCTAACGCGCACACCGCCGCCGATTTGCACGTCCACCCTTGGGTCTCAAACCGCGCTGGTCTGGAGAGCCGTGGGCGTCGCGAACGACACTAGATGTACACCAAGCGGAAATTCTGACAATCCGTGAATCGACGTGCGTGACCGAGTCCTCGGCTGTGTGGCCCGGTTGCAATTGTGACACTCGAAAGCAACGTTTTGGATTCGTGAACAGATTCGGGCGCGCTTGCTCATCGTGACAATTTTCGACGCACTCGAGAAAAATTTTAAGAAACCGTTACAATCGCTCTTGCGCAGACCATTTTTCAAACCGCTTGAAGTCGCTATGTGGATAAGTGATTAGCGAGACGAAGTTTTTCGCGATTCTTTTTTAGGGTAACTCTCGCGTGGCTTTTTCAGCAAACAGCGGCAGTGTTTTTGAATCTCGCGCAGCAAAACTCGCTGTGCATCTCGCGTCTGCGCACAGCATTGCCGTTGCAACAAACTGTACCGCGTAAAACTACGGGGCCGAAGAAATATGACACGCGCCCTGCTGTGCAGCAACGGGACAATCGAATTGGAAAAAGAAAAAGCCCGGCCAAGGCCGGGCTTCTTTGACGAATATTTTTTTTCGTCAGTTCATTTCGCGAGCTTGGCGATCTGGTGCGTCAGGCGTGACACCTTCCGGCTCGCGTTGTTCTTGTGAATGATGTTGCGCTGCGCGGCTTGCATCAGTTCCGGTTCCGCGCGCGCCATCGCCTTCAACGCTGCATCGCGGTCGCCGCTCTTGATGGCTTCTTCGACGGTGCGAACCGCACCACGCATCTGGGTGCGGCGCGACTTGTTGATGATGGTGCGGCGGGCAATCTTGCGGGTCGCCTTTTTGGCGGAAGTGGTATTGGCCATGTTCTCAACTATCCTTCGGCTGTCATCGCTCGGGTGGTCGGGCTTGAGCGCGCCGGCCGTTCAAATTGCGCTGGTGTGTTTCTAAGGTGTCCTTGAGGTCGCCATGCTCGGGAGCCAAAATACTCCCACCGCGGCGCGGCTCAAAGAACAGCGGCGGCGGGATTGCGCCCGCCGCCATTGGGGGTCTTATAGAGGGCCGGTCCTGCACCGTCAACGCTTTCTGGACCTCCAAAAATCGGAAAATCCGGCCGGAAATGGCGCATAAGGCGCTGACGAGGTTGAATTTATTAGGGGAGCCCGGTATTGGCCTGACGGCCTTCCGGGCCCGACAGACATAAGGTGATGCATGATCCGCGGTTTCTTCCGGCTAATTGGCCTGCTGCTCCTGGCCGGCGGATTCATCTTCATGGTCTATGACGGCGCACGGTATGTCGCCGACCAGACTCTGCGTTTCACCCGGTTTGGGCAGTTCTGGAACGACATCCACCAGTCCAGCCAGCTGGCGTTTCGTACCTCGGTCGAGGGGGCCGCGCCCTGGCTCTGGAACAGCGTCATCAAGGTCCTGCTGGACCAGCCGGTTTTCGCGGTGCTGGGCGTGTTCGGCATTCTCTTGATGATCCTGTTCCGGCCCCGCAAGCCGCTGATCGGCTATTCGCGCGACTGACAGGCTTTGCAAAGGAGAGGCTTGCGTAACAGGGCTGCGGCAACCCGCGTAAAGCCTTATATAGAAGTCAGCCGGCTGCCGCCGTTTGCGCGCCAGCCGATGTTCCGCCTGGAGGCAATTCATGTTGTTCATGCGCAAGACCACCGCGTTGCCGAGTGCCGCCGAAGCGCTGCCGGGCCGCGCCACGCCGATCCCGACCGCGTCAACCCATTTCGTCAACGGCCGCAAGCTGCAGCCGCCTTATCCTGACGGTCTCGAGCAGGCGGTGTTCGCGCTCGGCTGTTTCTGGGGCGCCGAGCGCAAGTTCTGGCAACTCGGCGAGGGCATTTTTGCGACCGCCGTCGGTTACGCCGGCGGCCACACGCCCAATCCGACCTACGAAGAAGTTTGCTCGGGCCGCACCGGTCACACCGAAGTGGTGCTGGTCGTGTTCGATCCGAAGAAGATCACCTTTGAGGCGCTGCTGAAGACGTTCTGGGAAAATCACAACCCGACGCAGGGCATGCGCCAGGGCAACGATGTCGGCACCCAGTATCGTTCCGCGATCTACACGCGCAGCGATGCGCAAGCCAAAGCCGCCGATGCGTCGAAGGCGATGTACCAGAAGGCGCTGGCAGCCAAGGGCCTTGGCGCCATCACCACCGAGATCGCGCCGTCTGGTGAATTCTATTTTGCCGAGGACTATCACCAGCAATATCTCGCCAAGAATCCGGCCGGCTATTGCGGGCTCGGCGGCACCGGCGTGTCGTGCCCGATCGGCGTCGGCGCGACTGCCGCCTAGGCCCGTCATTGCGAGCGAAGCGAAGCAATCCATCTCTCCGCGCAGGGATAGAGCGGGGATAGAATGGATTGCTTCGTCGCTACGCTCCCTTGCGCAAACGCTTCGCGTTTGTCGCAGGCAATGACGCTGGTCTGCTCGCTGTGTTCCGTTACGGCAGCGCACCCCAAAAAAACGCTTTGTTAACCATAACCGGTGCAAGACTAGAGCTGTCTCGCTTTGAGGGATGGCTCCGGTGCGAGTTGCGCGCGCGTTTCGATTTTCGATCACTGCGATGATGGCCGCGCTCGCTTTGTCGGGGTGCATGTGCACGGCCGGACCCGTCGCGGTCGCGCCGCAAGCCGATCTCGACGCCATGACCTATGGCGCGGCGCCGGCGCCGGTCGCCGTCGTGGACAATAGCGGCGGCGGCGCCATCAGCGCGATGCGCGCGTCCTTTGCCAGAACTCCGCGTCCGGTTTACGCGCCCGCGCCTGTGGTTGTCGCAGCGCCCATGGCCTACGCCGAACCGGTCCGATATGACACGTCGTATCATCTCGATGCCGGCGACAGGCTGCGCGTCGTGGTCTACGGCCAGGAAGGCCTCACCAATACTTACGCGATCGATGCCGGCGGCTCGATCACGATACCGCTGATCGGCTCGGTGCCGGCGCGCGGCCGCACGCCCGCCGGTCTCGCGGCCGAGATCGCAGCCAAACTGCGCGCCGGTTTCATCCGTGATCCCTCCGTCGCGGTTGAGATCGAAGCCTACCGGCCGTTCTTCATTCTCGGCGAAGTGGCGGCGCCCGGACAATATCCTTACGTGCCCAACATGACCGTCGAGAGCGCGGTTGCGATTGCCGGCGGTTTCTCGCCCCGCGCGCGCCGTGACCGCGTGACGGTGACACACACCGATGGCTCGGGAACCGCGCGCTACGTTGTTCCGCCCGGTACCTCGATCAGCCCGGGCGATACGGTGCTGGTCGGCGAGCGCTGGTTTTAGCGGCGCTGTTCCGATCATTCCGTGCAGCGGCATTACCGTTATCAGTGCCATTGGCTGGCTGTGGTGAATCAGCGCATTCGGCGCGAAGCGCCGGATCGGAACTTGCCTCTCACAGGCCAGCGGCATAAGCCGCCGTCAACGCAAATCCATTGAAATCGACCAGAGGAAGAGATGAGCATCCGTTTGCCAATCAAGCTCGCGCGCACCGCAATTTCAGCTGCAATGATCGCAGGGATTGCCATGACGGCGGTGTGCGTGTCCGCCGGTCAGGCGGCGGCGCAGTCCTCCTATCCGGACCGGCGCATAACCTTCGTGGTGCCTTATCCCGCGGGCGGAGCCACCGACGTTTCGGCGCGTCTCCTGGCCAACAAACTTTCGGAAGCGTGGAAGCAGCCCGTCGTCGTCGAAAACAAGTCGGGCGGCGGCGGGGTGGTCGGCAATGATTACGTCGCCAAGGCGCAGCCCGATGGCTACACCGTGCTGGTCGCCATCACCCAGATCATCCAGGCGCCGAGCCTGGTTGCGAAACTGCCCTACGACGTCTTCAAGGATCTCGCGCCGGTGACCCAGGTCGGGCTGTCGACGGTCGTGCTGACGGTCCCCGAGGCACAGCCGATCAAGACGGTCAAGGAACTGATCGATCACGCCAAGGCGAACCCCGGCAAGGTGCCGTACGGCTCGTTCGGCAACGCGACGACGTCGCATCTCTACGGCGAACTCCTGAAGAAGAACGCGGGCATCGACATGACCCATGTTCCCTACCGTGGCGCGGCGCCGCTGGTGAACGACCTGCTCAACAACACGGTAACCGCAGGCTTCGTTGATCTGACCACGGCCGGCCCGCAAATCCAGGCCGGCAAGGTCCGGGCGCTGGCGGTCGGCGGCGAAAAGCGCAGGACCCAGCTGCCGAACGTGCCGACGATGGCCGAACTCGGCTTCCCCGGCTTTGAGGCCGAAGGCTGGGTCGGTGTCTTCGTGCCCGCTGCAACGCCCAAGGACATCGTCACGAAACTGTCCGCGGAACTGGCCCGCATCATCGCTTCCCCTGAGGGCGTAGCAGGGCTCGAGACGGTCAGCCTGATGCCGGTCGGCGGTACGGCGGAAACCTTCGCAGCCACCCTGCGCCGCGACTCGGCGCGCTGGGCGGATGTCGTGAAAGCCACCGGCGTCAAGGGCGAGTAAGGCCGGGTTTGCCTTGCTCTGTCATTGCCGGGCTTGACCCGGCAATCCATCCCCTTCGAAGAAGCTCTCTTTTCGATGGATGCGCGGGTCAAGCCCGCGCATGACAAGTCTTTTCTATTTCTTCAAATGCCGGGCAAAGAAATCAAGGCTGCGCGGCCAGGCGATGTCGGCGCTGGTCTTGTCGTAGCTGGCGCGCTCGTCGCAGTGAAAGCCGTGCTGCGCGCCGGGATAGACGAACACTTCGACATCGGGCCGTTTGGACTTGATGGTCTCGACGTCGGTCAAGGGAATGCCGGCGTCCTTTTCACCGAAATGCAATTGCGTCGGCACTTTCGGCTTGTCGTCGGCGAAGCGGACGACGGCGCCGCCGTAATAGCCGACCGCGGCCGATAGCCCCGTCAGTTTGGTCGCAGCCGCAAAGGCGATGCTGCCGCCGAGGCAGAAGCCGATGATGCCGACCGGGCCCACGCTCTTGACCGCATCGATCGCGGCCTGGGTGTCGAGCAGCATCGCCGCCCAATCCGGATTGGCGACGAACTTGCGCGCGTTCGCGACTTCGTCCGGCGAATAGCCGCTCTGGAAATTGGGGGTGATGCGGTCGAAGATCGACGGCGCGATCGCGACATAGCCGGCGCTCGCCAGGCGATCGCACACCGAGCGAATGTGGTGATTGACGCCAAAGATCTCCTGGATCACCACGATGGCCGCCTTTGGCGCGCCCGCCGGATCGGCGCGATAGCCGCCGAGCTTGAAGCCGTCCGAAGCCGTCAGTGTAATATCCTGTCCCACGGGTTATCCTTTTTGTTGAAGTGTTGCTTTTTGTTGAAGGGTTGCACGAAGCCTGTTGCAGGGAAGGCGGCTGCTACTGCCACATCCAGTTGTGACCCCAGTCGCCCTTCCAGCCCGCCAGCCGGCCTTTGCGGAATTGCAGATAGAGCCGATGCTTGCTGGGAAACAATCCGCTGCCGCCGAGATCGCGGAAGGTGAGGAACACCTCATCGCCCGGCCGTCCCTTGACGTAATTGAGCGGCGTTCCAAGCGCGCGTTCGGCCTCCTGCGCATCCATGCCGAACGCCAGCGGCGTGGTGTTCGACAGGGTTTCGGTGAACGGCGGCGGGTAGGGGCCGCCGAACGGCGGCAGCTTTTGCGCAAGCGCAGATGCAGCGCTGGCGACGAGAAGCAGAGAAGCCGCGGCAATCGCCTTCATGTCGCGGCCCTCGCGCTTGCCTTTGCATCTAGGCCATCGAGGAACGGCAGCACCGCTTCGATAAAAGCCTGCGGCTGATCGATGTTGACGGCGTGGCCGGCGGCCGGAATCACCACCTTCTTCGCACCGGGAATTTTTGCCGCCATGTAATCGGATGCGGCCAGGAACGGCGTGTCGTCGGCGCCGACCACCACCAGCGACGGCACCTTGATGTCGGGCAGCGATTCAATCACGCGCGCGTCGCGCTGGATCAGCATGCCGCGTGCGGCCCGCGCCAGTCCCGACGCGTCGCGATGGCTGACGCCGGAGCGTTCGCGGCTGGCGGATTTCAGAACGTCGAGGCCCTCGCGGTCGAAGCGGTTGCCGGTTTCATGGGCGCGCTTGTTCCAGACCTCGCGCGCATCGTCCTTCTTGAAGCCGGGTCCGGTGTCGATGATCAGAAGCGCCCGCACGCGCTCGGGGTGACTGCGATAGAACGCCAGCGACATGTAGCCGCCGAGCGACAGCCCGCCGACGATGGCCTTGTCCGCGCCGACCTCGTCCAGCAAGGCTGCCATGTCGGCCACCGTCAGCGCTTCGCTATAGGCCGCCGGGTCATCGGGGTAATCCGACTGGCCGTGGCCGCGCATGTCCCACAACACGAGTTTGTGATGTTTCGACAGCGCCTCGATCTGGCCCTGCCACATCCCTGATGTCGAGGAATAGCCGTGGGTCAAGAGCAGCGGCGGGCCGCTGCCATGCACCTCGTAATAGACGTTGACGCCGTCACGGTCGATTTTCGGCATTTCGGATTCCCGGCCAGGATAATGTGTGATTTCGATCCTGGCGGCATCCTAGCGCGATCCGTCAGCGGTTGGGAAATGCGGAAATGACGGACCGTGCCCACGCCGCGGGCATTCCAAATCAATGGTACGCGCAAGGTCTTGCCGCAGCGCACAACCGAATTTTTCAAAACTTTATTCTCTTCGAACGATTCCAAATTGCATTGCCTCTAATTCCGATCGGTATCATTCTTCGCGCCAACTGACATCGACCCGGTGGGTGTCGGCCAATGCCCAACAGTGAGTTGCCGCCGTAAGCGGCATCCAACACCGGAAGGGGAGCGCAAATGCCAAATCTGAACATCAACGGGCGGAATATGTCCGTCGAAGCGGCGGGCGATACGCCGCTGCTATGGGTCATCCGCGAGCAATTGCAGATGACCGGCACGAAATTCGGATGCGGCGCCGGCCTGTGTGGCGCCTGCACGATTCACGTCAACGGCGAAGCTGTCAGGTCCTGCCAGACCATGGTCAGCGACGCCGTCGGCAAGAAGATCACCACCATCGAAGGCCTCAGCGCCAAGAGCGATCATCCGCTGCAGAAGGCCTGGATCCTCGAGCAGGTTCCGCAATGCGGCTACTGCCAGTCCGGCCAGATCATGCAGGCGGCTTCGCTGCTTTCCAAGAATTCCAATCCGACCAAGGAAGAAGTGGTTGCGCATATGGACGGCAATCTGTGCCGCTGCATGACCTATTCCCGCATCCAGAAGGCTATCCTGCGCGCCGCCGCCGACATGCGCACCGCGTCCAACGCCGGCACCGAGCGGAGGCCCACATGAATACGCACGTGAAAAAGATCTCCGGCGAACCCGCCGACCTCAGCCGCCGCTCCTTCCTCGTCGGCACCGCCGCCGCGGGCCTTGCGCTCGGCTACTCCGCGGTTCCGGGCCTGCTCGGCGCCGATCAGGCGCTGGCGGCTCCGGCCAAGTTCGATCCCAGCGTCTGGTACTCGATCGGGCCGGATGGACTGGTCACCGTGACGTGCGGCAAGGCCGATATGGGCCAGCACATCGCCTCGACCATGGCGCAGATCGTTTCCGAAGAGCTCGGCTCGTCCTGGAAGGACATGCGGGTTCAACTGGCCTCCAACGATCCGAAGTTCAACGATCCTGTATTGGGCGCGCAGATCACCGGCGGCAGCTGGTCGACGATGATGAACTTCGATGCGATGAGCCGCGCGGGCGCCGCGGGGCGGATCGCGCTGACGCAGGCGGCAGCCACGATCATGGGCGTTCCCGCCGGCGAACTGGTGGTGCGCGATTCCACCGTGTCGCATCCCAAGTCGAAGAAGTCGATGAGCTTTGCCGACATCGTCAAGAGCGGCAAAATTACAAAAACCTTCACGCCGGACGAGCTCAAGGCGATCAAGCTCAAGACCCCCGATCAATACACAATGGTCGGCGTTTCCGTTCCGCAGCTTGATATCCCGCCGAAGAGCAACGGCACGGCCAAATACGGCATCGACGTCAATGTGCCGGGCATGGTCTACGGCGCTGTGGTGACTCCGCCGGTGCGCTTTGGCGCCACGGTGAAATCGGTCGATGATTCCGCGGCCAAGAAAGTGCCGGGCTTCATCAAGGCGGTGACGCTTGACGACAAGACCGGCAGCACGACTGGCTGGGTGGTGGCGGTAGCCAATACCTATGCCAATGCGAAGAAGGCGGCGGGAACGCTGAAGATCGCCTATGACGGTGGTCCGAACGCCAAGCTGTCGAGCGAGTCGCTGCTGGAAGAGGCGAAGCGGCTGCAGAAGCTGGATGATTCCGGGCAGTTCTTCGTCAAGGACGGCGACACCGCGGCGGCCTTCGGGACCGCGGCGAAGGTGCTGGAGGCGGAATATACCACCAGCATCAACATCCACGCGCCGCTCGAGCCGATGAACGCCACCGCGGAGTTCAAGGGCGACATCCTGAACATCTATTCCGGCAACCAGTTCGCGACGCGCTCCGGCGCGATCGCGGCGGGCGCCGCCGGTATAGATCCAAAGTTCGTCGTGATGCACCAGATGTGGCTGGGCGGCGGCTTCGGCCGGCGTCTCGACGCCGACATGATGGTGCCCGCGGTGCAGGCGGCGAAGGCCGTCGGCAAGCCGGTCAAGGTGATCTACTCCCGCGAAAACGACATGACCATGGACTATTCGCGGCCGCTGACCTTCCAGAAGGTCAAGGCGGGTCTCGACGGCGACGGCAAGCTGATCGCGCTCAATCATGACGTGGTCAGCGCGTGGCCGACCCAGCGCTGGGGCATCCCCGATTTCCTGTCGCCCTCGGTCGACAAGAAGGGGCCGCTCGACGCGTTCACCGTGAACGGCGCGGATTTCTTCTATTCCGTGCCCAATCACAATGTGCGCGCCATCAAGAACGAGATGGCGCACAACGCCACCCCGTCGGGACAGCTGCGGTCGGTCGCGCCGGGCTGGACCTTCTGGGCGGTCGAAAGCATGATCGACGAGCTCGCCCACGCCGCCGGCAAGGATCCCGCCGAGTACCGGATCTCCCTGCTCGACGGCAAAGGCAAGAACGATGGTGGCGCGCAGCGTCTGCGCAGCACTTTGCTCGCGGCGATGGGCATGGCCGGCTACGGCACCGTCAAGCTCCCCAAGGGAGAAGGCATGGGCGTAGCCTGCGTGTCGTCGCAGGAGCGGGCGACCGCCAGCTGGACCGCCTGCGTGGCCCATGTTGCGGTGTCGCCGAGCGGCGAGGTCAAGGTCAAGAAGCTGACCGTCGCCACCGACGTCGGCATGCAGGTGCATCCCGACAACATCCGCGCCCAGGTCGAGGGCGCGGCGCTGTGGGGCCTTTCGCTCGCGATGTATGAAAAGGCGACGCTGAAGGACGGCGGTATCGAGCAGACCAACTTCGATACCTACACCCCGCTCCGCATGAGCCAGATGCCGGAAGTCGCCGTCAACGTCATCGCCAACGGCGAAAAGCCGACCGGCGTCGGCGAGCCGGCGGTGACGGTGATCGCGCCAGCGTTGGGCAACGCCATCTTCAACGCCTGCGGCGCCCGCGTCCGCGCGTTGCCGATCACGGCGGAGGCGGTGAAGGCGAACATGAAGGCGTAAGGGCTTTCAGGTTAGGCAACAACAACGATCCGCCGGAGATTTCTCCGGCGGATTTTTTTTGGAGCGACAATTGTTCGAACGTGATGTCGTTGCGCGGATAGCCGCAAATGCCGCACCCCAGCGCTCACAGCAAAAGAGCGTTGGGGTGGTCTACCCTACTGATAAGACTGGGTCGCTTGGTGTCGTGCGAGTTCGATTTTCAGCACATCTCTCGCACCATGACGCCGCTCAAGGATTCTGCAGTCTTGTCATCTGCTTAGCCATATAGCGAAATCATGCCCCCGGAGCTCCGCGCTCTTTTGCCGTGAGCGCGCAACTCCCCCGAGATCTGTATCTAGTTGAAAAGGCGAGACAATACATTTTTGTCCGGAAGGCCGTTGTGCCTCCCCTCTCAAGTGCCTCTCAATGTTGAAACAGCCACGGCCGAATCGGGCATTGGCACTTTTCGATGGAGACTATGTCGTGGCACACCCTCAGCGACTCGAAATAAGACTGTTCGGCACCAGGATCCTTGCCGAAGGCATCGCTGGTATCGTCGGAGCGATAGCTTTAGTTGGTTTGATCTTGATCACTTACTTAGGAATCTGACAGGCAGGAGCAATTCCGCTATGGGCCGCACGCTGGAGCAATTGATCGACAGCTACCGCACTGATCCGGACTCCGACTTCCTGAAGCTCAAGTATCAAGTTCGCACCAAGCACGATGGTGAGCTAACGCGTCTATTAGAAAAGCACGGCCGAGCTCAGCTTCGGGACATTCAATTGCGGATGCTGACGGCTTGGTATCGCGACGCGCTTGCGGATGGCAAGATAGCGAAGGCTCGATCGCTTGTGAGCCGGCTGCGCGAGTTGTTTCGTTTCGGTCGCCTATTTCTTGAAGATGGCGACTGCCATCGGTTGTTCGAAGTTCTCCGTAAGCTTCAGTTGGACATGTCGCCGCCGAGACGAGTTGAGATGACGGCGGATCACGCTCGAGCGATATGCAAGACCGCTCGCGAGCACTTTGGTTGGCACTCGATCGCGCTAGCCCAAGCACTGCAGTTCGAGTTGCTACTTGGACAGAAGGACGTCATCGGAGAGTGGGTTCCGGTGGGTGAGCCCGGCGAATCTGATGTCGTGCAGCCGGGGAAGAAGTGGCTACGCGGGTTGCGGTGGTCCGGCATAGACGACAAGTTGATCCTAAGTCATCAGGTCGGCTCGGGCCAACGACCTATCGAAGCCGACCTCAGAACTGCGCCCATGGTGACCGAGGAATTGCAATGGCTGGCCGGCGAGGGTCCTCTTGTCGTTGCAGGAGAGGCTACCGAGAAGGCAATGATCAATCGCGAATTTCTGCCTGCGTCCGGGCCAGTCATCATCTGCGATACGACTGGGATGCCGTGGTCGACCCCCGAGTTTCGGCGCAAGTGGCGACTGGTGGCCAAGAAAGCCGGCGTGCCGGACAACGTAACTAACAGAGATAGTTTACCCACCGGCATGATCCGCGGCGGCCCTGACCGGGCCGAAATCCGACAAAAGTACTCTCTAAAAAGAATAGACTACAGCCTGCGGATGGCGCGTCGATTTTCCGAAGACTCCTCGGATGATTAAACCGCATGCCGTGACGGTCGGATGAGAAACACATGCAATCCGTGGAGCGGATTCTCTCTAATCCTCCGTATGGATCGGCGGGTTAAGGAAAACTCGCTCTTTGCGAGTTTAGGGCGTTGCACTCGTTAATTGGTCAAACCTGAGCCAGCAATATCTCGGCCAAAGCCTCGGGCTTCAGCCGAGCTACATTGTGCCCGCAATCGAAGGTAAAGGTCGACCACTCCGGCTCGCCGCTCAGGCGTCGATAGAGGTCAAGGAACGGACTTCCTTCCCATCCATGTGCGCCGATGTAGGTCTTGCGCGGTACCTCACGCCAGCGTCCGCTGAGTTTGATGGATTGCAGAAACGTCGCCATCGGTTGCGGCCGGCAGCGCGGGTCAAGGGTGGGAGGCGGCGCGCAGTTCAGTCCGTCGGCCTGCGCGCCCGCGACGAACATATCTCGAAAACGCGGCGTCGTCAGCGACCAGACGGAGTCGCCGGAATCAGGCACATAGGCGTCCACATAGACCAGCGCCCGGATGTGCGATGGCGCAGCATCAGCTGCGCCGCTCACGACCATCCCGCCGTAGGATTGTCCAACAAGGACCACGTCGCCCTGCTGCGACTTCACGGCGCTGACGACCTCACCAATGTGAGTTTCAAGATTGGCCATCGGGGCGGGCGCATCGCCGAGCCCTGAAAGGGTGGTCGGCAGGGCCTTGTGCCCGTGCGCGGTCAGTATCTCTGCCACCTGTTGGTAGACCCAGCCGCCCTGCCAACCTCCGGCGATGAGGATAAAGGTGGCCATATGATTCATCCCTGACGTTGACACCTGCGGAAATTCGACATCTCTTTAGTCGAAATCAAGACCACGTGCCGGTTGACTGTGCTGAATTGAAGCTCGTGGGGCGACGCCCCTTTAATCCGCCATCTCGGTTAAAGAGAATCCGCCTTACGCGTAATGTCATGAAGCTGTCGTCTCAAATTGAGATCAAGCGCTCTTGATCCGAGGGAGGCTATCATGAACCGGACCCCGCAATTTTCCCGGCGCGGCGTGCTGGGTGGCACGGCGGCGACCATCGTCACGGCCAGCAGCGCCAGCGCGCAAAATGGCGCATCGTCACTTCCGTCGTTCACGCGGACTGGCGACAGCATCCCGCAGGACCGGGCGTTCTGGGAGCAAGTCGCGTCGCTCTACGACGTCGATCGCAGCATTGCCAATCTGGAGAACGGCTATTGGGGCATCATGGCCAGGCCGGTTCTTGCCGAATTCGTTCGCCAGACGGAGAGGATCAATCAACAGAATACCGCCTATGCCCGCACGAAATTCGGCGCGGATTCCGACGCGGTCGTCAGCGCGCTCGCACGTACGGCCGGTGTCGACAAGGATGAGATCGCCATCACCCGGGGGGCGACCGAGGCGCTGCAGAATCTCATTGTCAATTATAACCGTCTCCAGCCCGGCGATTCCGTTCTCTACGCCGATCTCGACTATGACTCGATGCAGTTCGCGATGGAGTGGCTGAAAGAACGGCGCGGCGTCGGCGTTTTCAAGATTGCGCTGCCGGAGCCCGCCACCAGGCAGGCCATTCTCGATGCCTACGCCAAAGCCATCCGCGAAACGCCGAAGCTGAAGCTGATCCTGCTTACCCATCTGACCATCGCACCGGATTGATCATCCCGGTCAAGGAAATCGCCGCGATGGCGCGGGAGAAGAACATCGACGTCATTCTCGACGCCGCGCATTCATGGGGCCAGGTCGATTTTCAGATCGCCGATCTCGGCGTCGATTTCATCGGCTTCAATCTGCACAAATGGATCGGGGCGCCGGTCGGCATTGGCTTCCTCTATATTCGGAAAGGCCGTCTGGACGCGATCGACCGGCACTATGGCGACGGCAGTTTCGATCCGAACGACATCCGCACGCGCGTTCATACCGGTACCGCGAACTTTGCGACCATCCTGACGCTTCCGTTGGCGTTGAAGTTGCACGAGACCATCGGCACGCCGGCCAAGGCCGCACGTCTGCGCTATCTGCGCGACCGCTGGGTCGCAAAGGCGCGCGCGTTGCCGAACATCGAGGTGCTGACGCCGGACGAGCCGGGGTTGGCTGCAGGGATCACTTCCTTCCGGGTCAGGAACAAGGGATCGCGCGAGGACAACAATGCGCTGGTTGTCGCCTTGCGCGACAGGCACAAGGTTCTCACCGTGCGCCGCGATGGCGTAGCCAAGGGGCAGTGCATCCGTGTCAGCCCCGCGCTCTACACGACCGAGGAAGAACTCGATCGCTTCGTCGCCGCTCTCGCGGTTGAGACGAGCATGGGTTGAGGCCAAGCTCTGTGCCGCAAGCGCAGGGCCGTAGGGCGGCTTCGCTTTAATCCGCCATCTCGTATGGATCTGCGGGTTAAGGACAGCCGCCCGACACCGCTCCTAATCCTCAAGAACGATCTCGTCCCCCGGGCGAACCAGTCCCTCCACCAGCACAGCGGCGTAGACGCCGGCTCTGTTGTCATGATTCTTGGCGACATACTGCAAGATATCGGAATTCTCTTCGAGCGACTCCGGATCAAGGTTGATCATGCGGCAACGGATGTCGCGTTCCAGAATGTGAACCGTCAGTTTCGAACCGATCCGCAGCCGCCGGCCGACGAAGGCGTCTTCGGCGAAGCTTTCACCGGAATTGAGATCGACATAAAGGTTTTCGCGAAAGCGGCGCTTGTCGAGGCTCACACCCACCGCGCGGCCAATGCCGTCGATCGTCCGGGTCGCAAGCAGCGAAAGCGGGCGGCAGTCCGTGATGGCGCGATCGGATCGTCGCATGGTCAGTTCGCCCGGCGACGATTCGTCGGCCAGCGCGCCGAGCAACCTGTCATCATCGACCCCAAAAATTTCTCCCGACGGTGTCGCGACATCGACAGCGAGATCCTCAAGGCTTGGATAAAGCGGGGTGATGCCTGGCCCGCGCGCCTCGGCCTCGGCAAGGTTGCTCGGCAGCACCGAACGCGCCGCCTCCCGGAAAAACGGACGATACCGCAGCATATCCGGGCGAGCCCGCGCCGTAAGATACGGAAATGCCGTGGGCGCGGCCGAGTTATGGACCGCGTAAAGGCGGTCGCCCAAAACTCCGGAGAAACTGACATAGCCTTCCGGCAGCATTTCGCCGCGCATGCTCTTCACAGGATAGCGCCAAACACTTTCGACCCGACCAACAACATTCATCCAAATCGACCACGGCTGATTGCATTATTCTCCACCGTAGTTCCTTCCGACTGATTTGCAAAACCCGATTGAGGTGCTTCGCGCGCAAGCGCAATCTCGCGGATTTACCTGCGACAAATCAGCCCGACGGGCAAATCGCTTCTGATTTATCGAAATCGTGTCAAGTCCTTAAGTTCCGAAAATCAAAAATATTCCCCTTCCCTTCCACCCCAAATCACCTGCACATCATTAGCCATCCCGTCCCACTCAGAGGGGCGTTGGCCATCGTCACGACGAGGGACGGGTCGCGGTGGACGTAACAGTTGCGATTGACGGTCGCGGCTGAAGCGTACGGCGAAAGCGTGTGGTCCTGGCGCCCGTAACGGCGTCAAGCTCTGAAGAAGCTAACGCTTCGGAGGGGTGACGGTGGCAATAGAGGCCGTCTCACCGGGGAGAGCGCGTTATAAGCCGTAAAGCCATTGCGCAGGGAATGTCGGATGTTCTCCGCTGCCCTGTATGCTCATGTGCAGCATTCTTATGCACAATCGCACATGAGACCGCGGGTGCAGCGCGCATCCGGCATTCCCTGCGCCCTCTGAATTGAGAGGGC
>NZ_JAFCLS010000030.1 GCF_018131075.1 Bradyrhizobium sp. JYMT SZCCT0428
CGGGCTCTGTCCCGAGCGCCTGGCCGCCGACAGTGCTTACGGTTCAGCCGAGATGCTCGGGCGGCTCGTTAACGAGCGCGCGATCGAGCCGCACATTCCAGTGTTCGACAAGTCGGCTCGCGACGATGGGACGTTCTCCCGCGAAGACTTTGCCTACGATCAGGAGCGCGATCTCTACGTCTGTCCAGCCGGCAAGGTGCTGAGTTCTACCGGGACTCTGGTGAATGACGGGACAACACTGCACTATCGCGCCAGCAAGTATGACTGCGATGCTTGCGAACTGAAGCCGCGGTGCTGTCCGAAAATGCCTGCCCGCAAGGTCCCGCGTTCGATCCACGAACAGGCCCGAGACGTTGCGCGCGACATCGCGAAGACCGATGCCTATGTTAGGTCGCGACGTGAACGGAAGAAGATCGAGATGTTGTTCGCGCACCTGAAGCGCATCCTGCGCCTCGATCGCCTCAGGCTGAGAGGCCCCCTTGGTGCTCGGGACGAGTTCCTCCTGGCGGCCACCGCCCAGAACCTCCGAAAGCTGGCAAAGATGATCGTGCCGCCTGCTTTGAAGCCCGCTTGAGCGCAGAGAGGCCCGCGTGCGTTGTCTCTTCGATCTATCCAGAACGATTAGTTCGCCGACTTCTTCAACATAATCGGCGTCGAAGCGGACATTCGGACCATTGGCGATGTCCGAAAAGTGCCATGAAGAGACATGCCGCGAGCCGTTGCTAAAACGATAAGCGCCCAACTTAAAAATCGAGCTTCCCTTGTATCGATTCTACCCCCGCCCTGGCGCAGGCTTCGTCGGCATCGCCTCCGGGCGCTCCCGAGACGCCAATCGCGCCAACCAGCGAACCGCCCGCCTCGACGACGAGTCCGCCGCCAATGACAACCACGCCCGGAAGATTGCGAATTCCCGCCTGCATCATGCCGGGCTGACTGATGGCGAACAGATTACTGGTGCTGGTGCGGAAGGTTGCCGCGGTCCACGCCTTGCCCGATGCAGTCGCGGGGGTATGAGCCCCGGCATAGCGGTCGCGCAGCATCACCTGTATTACGCCGAAGCGGTCGACAACGGCTATCGCGACCTGGTAGCCGCGCTGCTGACAATTCGCGAGTGCGGATTGCGCCAATTCGAGGGCTGTTCCGGGCGTCAGGGATTTGTAGGTAACGAGCGAGTCCTGTGCTGGACACGGCGTCGAAATCAGCAGAGCGAAACCTGCCAGCAGATGTACAAGGCTTTTGCTGTCCATAACTGATCCCTGTTCATTCGGCCTGAGCCGCTGCTCGATGTTGCATTTGTTGCCCTGTTGAATTATCAAGTGCCTAGGGGAAGTACAGTCTCCCCTTGAGGCTTCGGTCCAAGAACTGTGCAGCACTCGACTCGTCGAGGTGAATGCACATGGAACGGAATGCCTCCATTTTCCCCAAACGAACGCAATCTGCAGCCTGCTTCTGCCGGATATCGGCCGCCGCCGATTCTGCGCGCGCTGCGCTGTCTGCGGCGAAATTCAGGGGAGCCATCATTGCGGCGACGCTTTTCCTCATGGGAGTGAATGACATGTCAAACCACGCGATCAGTGTCGAGAGCACCGGGATCGGTGTTGCGCCCAATGCGCCGGGGACGCGCTGAGCCAGCCGGCGGCGCTTCTGGATCAGCGCACATCGTGACGACGGGCCCTTCCACGCGCGAGGCTATGAGACACCTGTCGGTCTGCAAATGAGCACGATGGTTCGAAGATGCTGGGACTTATCTGGGTTCGAGAGAGCTTGTTGTGAGGAATTTAACCGGATCGACTTTTTGTCTTGAGAAAACTGCCGATGTCAACGCGCGTCCATAGACGGCACCGGTATCTAGATTCAGCCGATTAGGTCTGAGATCAGGTATGCCACTCTTGAGCGGCGTGTGGCCATGAACGATCAGCCGTCCGAAATCTTTGTTGCTGGAAAGAAATGGTTCTCTAATCCAGAGAAGGTCACGCGCTCGTTGCTGATCGAGAGGACGATCAGGATGTACGCCAGCATGGACGAAGAAACGCTGTCCGTCATCGTGGGAGAGAGGCAGAGAACGAATCCAGTCGATGTGTGAGGTCGGAATATCTCTGGCGCGAGAAGCTCGGTAGCTGCGGAGGGTTGCACCCCCACCATTTGCGAGCCAATTCATTTCGGCATCCTCACCATCGAGTGCGGCAAGGAATAGATCCTCGTGATTACCCTTGAGGCAAATGATTTCGTCCGGCGACCACTTCTGCATATCGAGCAGAAACTCGATGACTCCGCGGCTATCGGGGCCGCGATCGATGTAGTCACCGAGCAGGATGAATTTAGATCTTTGTTGTCCAGCTTCTCGCTCGCATAGTTCGAATAGGCGGGCGAGTTGGTCTCGGCAGCCGTGTGAGTCCCCGATAGCGTAGGTATTCGTCAAGGTTCCTTGGTGTCCCAGTCATCTACTAGGCATTGAAGCCCAATATATCCATTTTGATGAACCGCTAGCTGCGGTAATGTTCATCGGAGCGCACCTCGAATGTGCCCGCTGACAGCCCGAACTTGCCCGCAATGGCTGCAATTGTCTGGTCTTCCTGGAGGCGTTGGTCGGCGTACAGAATGAAACGGCGATCGGTCGCATGATAGACGATCCGGCCGCGAGGAAGCGTCTCATACTCGTGCTCGAGGATGGCTTTTGCAATTGACCGATCTGCGACCGGTGCCCCGCGCGGTCTCTGCCATTTGGCCCAGACATCGTAATGGCCTCGGGGGTGGTGAGGAAATTGCCATAGACTTCGGCGTCGGCGAGCGAGGTCGCATCCGTTAGAATTGTCCATGAGAGGTCGGGACCTGGAATGCCCCAGAAAATGCCAACGTAGCCGGTCATGACGAACACCCTTCCGGCTCATACCGATCGTCGGCGTTGCAACAGGAGTCGCGATTGCATGTCAAGTGACAATGCGGCCTTTGGCCAGGGCCTCGTCGGCATAATTTGACAGCGGCTTCTTCGGCTTGAAGTGCGCATCGCGTTCGACAGAAAGGCCGAGCGGGCCTCTGAGTGCCGAGAGCTCGGCTAACGAGACGTAGCCTAGTTCTGGGCATCCTGAGCCGAGGTCGCATAGAGCGAACAGGCGGTCGGGGTCGTCTGGGTCGACTTCGATGATGAGCCAAGTGGCGTTGGCATCCGGTGTGAAAAGCTTGACGACCGGATGGTGGTCAACCTCGCCGGCGAGGGCATTCGCTAAGAGCTGGTCGAGGTCTGCGTCGGTGAGTAAGTCGGGAATTTTCATTTGGCCATCTCCCGCAATTCGATGCCTGAGATGGATTCCGTGGTGCGTTGGAAATGTTGCGTCCGAGGAGCGGCGCGAGTGAGCAGGGGAAGAGTGAGAGTGAGAGTGAGAGTGAGAGTAGGTGGCGTCTGCGTTGCAGACGGAAAGGGGTAAATATAATAGGCTCGCCAGCTGATCCGCAGCAGTTTCGGGTTCATTCTTAAGTTAGGGGGTGAACGTTTGGCCGCATGCCGGTCCGCCGGGAAAAGTGGGATGTTCCCGGCAACGCTCGCTGGCGCAAAGACCGAGTGCCCGGTCTCCAAACTGGAACCGGGCACGAATGAAAACGGCCTACCTGGTCACGGACGCGTCAGATATCTCGCCGATGCCGCGGCTTCCATTCTTCGCCTTGCTAGTGCGAGTTGTGGGCGATGAAGCGCGTGGCTTGTCTGTTGGATCACCGTTGGACGGATCGGGTTGCGTGTACTCCGCCATAGCGAGATGAAAGACGCGTTCGAAGTCGCAGTAACGCGCCCATAGCTTCTTAGCGAGCTCGACCGCACCAGCCTGGTGGATGGCATCGATGACGATCTCGAGCGTGACAGCTTGAAAACGAACCTTGTCATCGGCCAGGTCGCCCTCTGGGATGAGCTCATTCGCGTAACAGCGAAAGGCGGCCTGGACGCGGCGATTAAGACGGGGACCGATTGCGAGGAACATCGCACGAGGTGTGACACCTTCGTTGACGGCGAGAGTTGCGGTCATATGTTCGCGCCAGAGCTGCTCGAGAGCCAGCGACCTTAGCATCGAAGCATCGGGATCGATGTAGAGGCCGACTTCGCGCGAAGCTTGATCATATCGCTCACGATACCGTGCGGCAGGGCCCTCCATCGATTCGCTGTACTTGAGCTCGGTGAAGATGGTCGCGCTTTCACCGTCTGGAGTTGTGACTTCGATTGCCAGATCGAATGCTGTCCCGTCATTGAGGAAACGCTCTTCTCGCCGCCCGGGTGACGTTTCGAAACGAATGGCTAAGACGTCATTGACGAAGTCAGGAAGAAGTTGCCGGAAAACGGTCGAGGCGAGGGTGAGGTCCATCGCCAACGGTGCGAACACATTGAAGGCAAGGGGCATGGAGCTAAGCGCATTGCCGAAAAGGCGCTCCTCATCGTAGCACGCGCCCTCTTCGCGGAGGATTAGCTCGTGGCGGACGAAGGTGTGGATCGACGGCGAGAGGAAGTTGCGTCCAGCATTGGCTGCCTCGCGAGACAGCAAGGATTCCAGTGGGATGAGTACATCCCCATTGGTCTCTGGTCGGATATGGAGGCCCGTAGCAATATTGTTGTCCTTCAGCCATAGGCTTTGAAGGAGGCGAGCGGCCGCACGAAACCGAGTGTCGATGATACAGTCGACCCCATGCGCCTTGAGGAGCGACTGCGGAACAAGCGGAATGCGCGGCAACGCCGGCGCAGCATAGGAAGCGGGCATATGAATCTCCAAGCACATCAGTGTGCAAGGGAGATTCGTGCAGCTATGGCTGAAGTTTACCTATATCGCAACACCCGACGTGACTTTTAAGCTTTTCGCTCGTTAGGTCGCGACTGCCTGATCTGTGGGCTCAGGGAGAGCGGATGTAGAGCAGGGAGAGAGGGAGAGAGGGAGAGAGATGCAGTTGCAGTGTCTGCTGCAGCAGACGAAGGGTAAATATAATAGCTGGATCGCCAGCTGATCCGCAGCTGTTTTGAGCTCATTCTTAAGCCAGAGGGTAAGAGTTTGTGTTCGCCTCTTAGCGGATACGAGCTCGTATCCCCAGCAACGTTCTGCGGAGGGCATCCAGAGTTTTGTCCTGAAGGCTCACGATTTCGCGGCGTCGTCTTCATTTCCGGCCAGGCCTGACCTGCTGTAGTGATCCGAGTCAGAGACCGCGCGATCAAGCCTGGACGTAGATCATGAACTCGTTAAGACCCTTCAGCCTTCGCAGGCCTGTATTCGCGTTCCTGGTTACAACATTCGCGTCGCGCCACCAGCTCGGATTTTTAGCGCTTGCACAAGCGAACCTGGACGGGCCGGGGCGTACTTCCTGCACTTCTCTGCCGACGCCGCGGTAGAGAGCAACAGAGCCGGCAAAACGATTGCGACGAATCTCATGCGCTTTCCGCTTCGGAACTCGCTAATCAGCGCGACGTTCCGGCTAAGGCTTCTAACGGCAGCGCTGCTAATCGATCAGCGCCGCACCTGTATTGAAGTCCCTCACGGCGCGCGCAACGATACCGCATGTCGAGGTTTGCCGGCAGCAAGACCGTTTTTGAGCTTGGAACAATGGTTGCCCCGCGCCGGGTCCACACGGCTTTTTGTGGAATATTATTCTACCACCGCGGCCATATTGGCCCCACTTTTGGAATCGGTTTCCGCAATTTTTTTCCTGCGCCGATACCGAGCTGAGCAAGCGCATCCGATCGGCTTTCGTCGCTCCCACATAGTGGGAGAGACCAATGTCCGAATTGCCGCGGTCGGCGGAGTTCAACTTCGTCAACGATTTCTTAGAGCTCCGTCAGGTGGACGTGTTGGCTGACAGTACGCTGAGGTACCGTTCTTTGCCTCTTAACGCTCGCAGCCTGCAGGATCTTGCGGCAGTCGTCGGTCGGGATCACCCGACCTTTACGAACTTACTTGATCAGCTGGTTCATGAGGCGCGTTTGCGGGGATCCACGGCCAAGCGCGCTGAACTTGCCTCGGCCCTTCGTCTTGCAATCGAAATGCGCGGGCGCCACCGGAAGGTGCTGATCACCCAGCCGCTCTTCTCAATGCTTTCAGCAGAGGAGAATGCTGTGGCGGCTGCTGAATGGGCCAAGGTGGGGACCATTTTTGACATGGACCCCGAGCTCGCAATTGCGGAGATCAAGAGCTACGTCTGGTCCGTCAAGCGCAAGATCCCTGGCAATTCCGTTTCCGACCATTGTGTGCCTATTATCTATAGTCGAGCCCAAGGATCGGGCAAGACCACCTTTGTGCATTGCTTGCTAAAACCGCTCGCAGAACTGGCCAGCGATGCTGCGCTGTTCTCGGACCTCACCAAGGAGCAAACCGCTCACCTTTTCAGTTACTATGCGCTCTTCTTCGACGACATGGAGCCGATCGCGAGAAACAAAGTTGCGCGAGCGAAAAGTGTTCTCACCGCTTCGGCAGTTCACCGCCGAATCTTGATGACGTCGATGTCGACGCGAGTTCCGATCAAGTTCACGGCGATTGGCACATCGAATTTTCCGATCCAAGAGCTTGTCCCAGACCCTAGCGGGCACCGTCGCTTTGTTATGCTGCCCATCAAGACCGGGCCCGATGGCATCGGAGGCGATACCATCGTGTGGGACACCGTAAAGTCGATCAACTATCTACTACTCTGGTGCTCGATCTTAGCCCTACCGGAACAGGCATCGTCAGGCGCCGATATCAATCCGATAACTCCTTTTCGCGACGCAAGACGACAGCACCAACAGCTCACGGCGAATCCGAAAGTTTTGACCTTCTTTCAGCGGTTCGATCCCAACGATGAAAAGCTGATGAACGACACCAGAGGACAGCAAATCAAGGCCGATGCCGTTCGACACTATTTCAATCGATTGATGGGCGAGGAAATTGGCCAGTTCCGGTTTAAACAACTCATGGACTCGTTTCTCGGTCATCCGACTTCACCATTCAGGGGCCGCGGCCGCCTTCCCGACAGCGCGACCTATATCCTGAAATAGCGGTCACACGAGTGGCTCTGCTATTTGAGAACCGTCTACCAAGTCCACCAGTCCACCAAGTCCACCAAGTCAACCGTCATCGAAATGAACAGCGCTGATATCCCTCTTGCTCACAAGCATCGGCCAACCCGCTTTGATCGTTTAAGCGGTCAAGACCGAGCGGTCGCCATTTTGGCCGGCTTCGTCCGAGCCCGGGCGCCGATCCATGTTCTGTTGTATGGAGCTTATGGCGCTGGAAAAAGTACCCTCGCTGGCCTTTATGCGAGAGCGTTGCATTGCAAACGACCCGACGTCGATGGCTCTCCGTGCAATTCATGTTCTCATTGCTCGGACCCTCGCAACTTTCTCGAGTTCGACGTACCAAAAGAGGGCGACAGTCCGGGCTATCTACTCGAACTAATCAACCTTCGGATGCAGAACTGCACCGATCGACCAGTCATCTTTTTGGACGAAGCCCATGCGCTTCACGAAAGTGACGCCGACGCTCTTCTCAAAAGGTTCGAGGCCGTACCTTGTAGCGCAACGTACATATTGGCAACGACGGCGCCATGGGAGATAAGCTCGGCTTTGCGTTCACGGCTACACCGCGTTGAAGTTCAAGTTTTATCGCCATGGGATTCCGTGCGCTTCCTTGAGGAGGTCGCCGAAGCAGAAGGCCTCGACCTCGATGAGCGGGCGTTACGCTTGATTGCCGCGCTCAGTAAAGGCCACCCGCGGGACCTTCTGACAAATCTAGACACGGTCGTGGACCGACGATCCGGTTCCCATCAGCAAATCACTGACGCACAGGTTCGCGCACGCCTTGGGCTCGCTTCTGACGACTTTCTGCTCAGCTACTTCCGAGCGCTTGTGAACGAAGGCGCCGACGCTGCAACCGCTATTCTCCACGACTGGCCCGCTAGCTGGAGTTCTAAATCACGTTGGGTGCAGGCCTTCTTGTTACTCTGGAGCAAACGCTGCGCCACTTCAACTCATATGTTGATCCACTGGTAGATGTCATTGACTCCGATATACGACAAGAGGTGTTGGAGGGCTTTCGCCAACTTTGGAAACTTTCGGACACGCGCGAGCTCCGAGACTACTGGCCGTCCCTCATGAAGATATGGACGGGAAGCCGGTGCCTTTCCGAGGTCGAAATCCGACTGCGCTTTGCGGGTTTCAGCGCCGCTGTTGCAGAGCCGCAACTGTTAAGGCGGAGGTCAAACGTAACCATCGCGCCGCCCGAACGCATTCCCTATCCGTCGTCGGCTGATAGCGCCGTCAGCGAAGATCAGCCCGACGCGCTTTACGCGGGGACGCGATCTCTCGATTTCGGTCATGTCCGTCAAATTATTCACCGCGCATCGTGCTTTGTGCAAGGCGGCGGCGCGCCCTTCAACATTATGCTCACCTACTTTCCGCCAGAGGATGATCGTGAGGATACCGTTCGCGCCGTCCGATCGGTCGAACACTTTGTAAAAAGACTTCTGGCATTCGACGATTTTAATACGACGTCACAAGCCGTCATGTCTGTACTTGCACGGGATGGGGCTGGCGTGTTCGGTCGCATCGCGGGCCGCCTTCGGGGGCCCTCCGCTCTCACAGACTGCTACCGAAAAACCCTCGATTGGTTTGAAAACAATAAGTATCTCGTTGAGCAATCCTCGTTCTACATTGATGACAATCGGTCGACATTGAAGTTTCATTGGCGCGCTGTGGGTTCGCTGTTTGCGTCGCTGCCGGAGATGGAATGGCCTAAAGAACTGAAGCAAGCGCTCTTCGCCGGCCGGACCTACATATCGGGGCCGATACCGTCAGCACAGCCCATTGTTCAGTTTTATGGTGGTGTGTCCAGCGCTGCCCTCCGGACAAACGCCGAACCTCGGCTGCCTTATCTTTCTGCGGTGCAAGACGGGGCGTGGCCTCATGTCAAAGCCGGCTGGGAGCTGGACGAATCTCGAGATCGGTTACGCCTTAGAAATAACCGACTCCAACAGCTTGAGAAGCTGAGCAAAACATCCCTCCAGGACGACACTGCAGCACGCGCGAAACTGTTCGACAGCTGGACCGACGACCATCGTCGGCGATCACGATCCTGGACCACGTGGTTCTGAAATGATGTTGGACATAAACTACCTCGTCGCTCCGCCGGAGTTAAAACAGCCCGTGATCTATCGGTATCGAACTGGCATTTTGATCCCCGCGATGCACGAAGCAGTCCGCAAGGCCTTGCGACCTGGCGACGAGTTCACCGAGCACGCCGGTGGCTTGTTTGACCAGTTCATTCCGTTTTGGGAGTGGCGTGAACGAGGCTCCAATCGTGAGATGGTCAGATCATTCCTGCGAAGCCCGCCTAATGCCAGGTCGGTATTCTTCGCACATAGACGCTGCCCGCTATTTCGTCATTCTTGTTGGCCTGAGATCAGCGCGACAAGTCTGATCGTTGAAGAGACTAATCCAACCGAGCAAACAGTGGAAAAGCTCGTCAGCTACCTCGATCATCATGCAACGCTCGGATCTCGAGGTCGCCTCAGCCGACAGGGCGACTTCATTGCTTATTTTCGAGAGCTCGTCATGTCGGAAGATTTGACATTGAACGACTTTGTTGAGGCGTTCAATGAAGCCGTGGTTTGCTACGTCGACCGAGATACAGGCGACTTCGAACGTCAAGCGGTTCTTCTTGCCGCACGTCAAACGAGTATCGAGATTGCGCGTCATTTGGAGAGGTTGCTCGAGCAAAACGATCAATCATCGATCCTGCCGCTTGTGATCGCTCTGGCAAAACGGCACACGAGCTCGGACCGCAGGTCCGAGATCTTAAGTGAGCTCGGCAAACGAGCGAGCATGCGACTAAGTCGCCTCCAATCGTCGGCTGACACACTCTCGTTCATCAACTCACGGGCGCGCGCATCCCTCATTTTTGTCGGCTCACTAATTGCCTGGGCTCCGGCCATCATCGACGAGCTAACGCCCGAGCAAGCTTTTGGTTACCAGCCGCGCCTTTCGACCAACAACCTGCACCAAATGCTTTCTGACACGTGGACGCGTCTGACGCGCTCGGGCTTCGATGATCCCTTTAATGACCTTTGGTCAGATATACGTAACGCCTTAAATAAGCCTACGATCGGTCCCTTGACCGATCTTGTCGAGGCCACGGCCACTCTTTTGGCGTCGATTGATCCAATCGATGTTCCTTGGGCCCGCCATTTTCGCAATGTGCTTGTCGATCAGATTAGCGGAGCTTCAAGTACACGGGTGCTGAGGTCGTCCACGAGTGAGGAGACGTCGGTTGACCAGCTGCTCGGAACGGCCAGCTTCCTCGACTTCATCAAGAGCCGCGAAGCACGTGGCCGACGAACGGCGCCGCTCGTTCTCGCTGGACCAGTGGGCTCCGGAAAGCAAACTTTGGCGCGCTATAGCGCGATGTTCTCGGCCTGCGCCGGCGCTGCGCGGTCACGACCATGCTTTGCCTGCGAGGCGTGTACCACAATCGCGCAAAACGGTTCATTCGATTATGTTGTCTTTGACGTCACGCAGGCGGTTCTTGATCGCTCGATTGAAGAACAACTGAGAAATCGCTTGGACATGGTGCGCGCGTCCTTTCGCGTAGATCACTCGACTCTGGCGCTGTTAAATTTCGACCAGCTTCAATCTCTTAACTCACGATACCTTAAAACCCTCGAAAACGGGGCGGACGGCGCAACCTGGATTTTCTGCGTTGAGGATGTCGCCAGCCTTAACCCTGCCATCGTCTCTCGGAGCGACGTGTGGCACGTTCGCCCGCTTAACGAGGACGAGGCGACCACTTTCGCTGTTCGCGAGCTCTCTGCGCGTAATTGTCCGGTGCATCGGGATCCCCAGGCCATTGCGCTGATCGTTAGAGCGGCGCAGGGATTGCCCGGAAGAATCAAGCATTCCGCCTCACTTTGTGCTGCAGCAAGAGCTTCTGACTTGGTCCAGGTCCGCTCCGCCTTGGGGTTTCACTGGACCGCAGCCACTTTAGCGCTGTGCGAGCATCTCCTCGGCTCAGAAGAGCAGGGCGACCAATGTGTAGCAAGAGTACAACTACTAACAATTGAGCGCATGCGCCTCGTGCTCGCGGAGCTTGAGCTCGCTCTCACCGGACACGAACCGCACGATGCGGCTTTCCTATATTTGCCGGATGACCCGCTGTCGCGCCTCGCGGCGCTGGTGAAGGATCTTGCGGGCAGACATAACCTGCATTGGCGTCTCATCTGGACCCATCTCTTGGAACTCTGGACCGCAGATGAAATTCTGGAGATCGATGGGCTGGCTGGCTTTGTCGATCGTAGCCGTCGATTTATGGCTGCGCTTCCTTCGTCTCTTTCCTAAGATTGCTATTGAGATGTCCGATGGCGTTCTTAGCGACAACTTCAAGTGCGCGACAGGGTTCGCAAAGCTCATCGGTACACCTGCGAAATCCTTCGCCCCGGCAGGGCGGTTCAGGGTGGTCAAATACTTCGCTGACCAAACCGCATTCGCGCAGGAGCGTGTAGGCGAAACGAAGTGCGGGCGACGAATATTGCGAAATCTTTAGATTCTTCTCTTGGTTATCGCCTGGCGTATAGTCAGGATTTTTTGCTATCGTAAATTTCTTATTGGTAAGGAACTCGTAGAGGCGGCCGATTTGCGGAAGCATTCGACGAAGCGCGGGTGTCTTGTAATTATATCTCAAAAGATAGGGGTACAGACCCTGAAAGGCGAGATGGGCATTTTGTTCAAGGTTCGAACCGAAAAACACTGAGCTCTTATGTTCTCCATTCAGACTGTCAAAATCAGTCTGGAGCTTATCCAGATAGGCAAACATCTGTTCAGCAAGGTTCAACTGTTGAACGATATCCTCGACCAACTCGTAGAAGCTGCTTGATTTCGCGTCGGGCGGCTGCTTGAGTTTCCAAAGGTTATATCCAAACTCCAGCTTCTTAAAGGTAAGGGAGCTTAGCTTCTCTTCTTCTGGATCAGGCATATTCGACCGCCAATTATCCAGAGTTGCCCGAACTGTCTGCATTTGATTTCGTATCGCATCGATTCGCGCGTCAATTACCGGCCGATATTTGAACGGACTGGCACGGGCGTCTTCTACGTGCCAGATGGCCCAAATCTCCTTCAAGCGATCGAGCGCATAGGGAATTTTTGACGCATCAGCATCAATGCGCGCTTGATCAACGATGCGGTGCATGGTTTCACAATCAAGCCCGTGAACCCAATCAAGACCGGCGGTCGGGCTTGTCATCATCATTTTTCCAATCTTAGTGGTTATAACCAGCGACCAGTGACCTTGCGGTATGCGATCGGTTCAAACGCATCCAGCGCAAATGTTCTGGCGTTCGTATTATCGCACCTCTTCGACCAATGGTGCGACAGAGTTTCTGGTAGGGAAAATTGGAGATGCTCGGGTGTTCGACTATCGTCCTTTGCGCGAATTCTAGTTCCAATTCGGCAGACGCTTCCCGAGTCAGTTCCGTCGCGTCTGGCCGGTAGTAACGCATCTCCGCTGACTGCGCAGCGAGAATGCGGGCTACGGCGGCTATTCCCTTGGTACCGACGCGTCCTGCTCTGGTCCGACGGTGGGCAGGCAGTCTTCTTCATGCGCGATGGCAAGATCTTCGCGCAAAGCGGCAAGGGCTTCTCGGAAGACGTGATACTCGGCGCCTTCGTGCTGGGTGCGCAGAACGCGGCTGGGTCGGCGATGCTGGGCGCCGCTGATGGTCGACATCGGGCTTTCTTTCACCCCTTGGGGGTGGTCTGGGACGGCGTGTCGGCGCTGGAGGCGGCCACGAAGGAAGATTGGCCGTGAAGAGAGCTTCGGATGCCCTATGCGGGGGCCGCCTTGCGAGCGAAAAATCCGGCTGAGCCGCATTCTCTGATCCGCGAGCTTGACAACTGCATCCGCGTGAACAACGGCGTGCCGGTAGGAGTTGGAATGGGACTTCGTTGATGGATCTCACTTCATCGGACGAACCATGACGGCACCAGCATACGATGCACGCATCTTGCTTCGCTTGCCCGAGCAGACGCCGGCCTGATGACGGCGGCGAATGGGATCCATGAGGCGCTGGATCCGGCAATCTTCCTCGAACGAGGAGTCCTAGCCAAAAGGTGCTCGGCATCCGCCCATACTAGGCTATTGAAGTCGGAGCGATCCCCAGGTCGGTGACATTGATACATTTTGGTGGTACACAGGCCAAAATCGGAAGTCACCTAAGATATTGATTTTGCTGATGTTGCGGTCAGTGGTCGACAACCCGCCCCTGGGCACCATTAATCTCAGTATTGCCGCATCCCGAAAGAGTTGCCGAGCAGGGGCTTGTCCCGGCGTAGCCCGTTTGGGCGAAGCCGGATGGTTCGATCCCGCCCATTTGATGAACCCGAGAGCCTGATTGCAGCGGCCCCGCCCGGCTTCCACCCGCGGGCAGAGGCTGGGGCCCAGGATCGCGGCTATCTCCGTGATGTTACGGGGTTTTTGACATAAACATTAAGCTTGTCCGAACACCAAAGCTTAAGGCTGCCGACGCTACGTTCGGGGATTGCAAGATCTCGGCGATGCCCGGCCGCGGCGATGCGGATCCCCGGGCGGTTCAGGCGAAGATAGTCGATGTCATATTTGAAGGCGTTGCTAGGCTCTGAGAGTGCAACCGTGGGTTTCCGGCTCGCGCGGGGTTGCGTGCTGTGATTAACGCCCGCAGTTTGGTCCGCAAGGCTGCCAAGGCAATCCTGCGAAATGCCCCGCTGCAAATCGCGCTGTTCTTCCTGCCGCTGGTGTGGATCGGCTACTTCGCGATCACGTCTTCGGAACGAACGGAAGCGCTGCAACAGGCGCGGGCGCACGGAAACAGCGTCGCTCAGCTGTTTGAGGAAAATACCGAGCGGATCTTCGAGCGGGTAGATCAGTCACTGCTGGTCGTGCGTGCGCTTTACGCCCAGGATCCTGCCGCCTTCAGCCTGAAATTCTGGGCCGGCAAGGCGCAGATGGCGAGCGGCGACGTGGTTCAGTTCTCGCTGATCGGACCGAACGGCTATTTGTCCGATACGACGACCGGCTACTCCGGCCCGCCGCTCTATCTCGGGGACCGGGAGCACTTCGCCAAGGTGATGGAACTGGCCGAAGACCGGCTCTATGTCGCAAAGCCGGTGTTCGGGCGGGCATCGAACAAATGGACCATCCAGATCGCAAGAAAGCTGTTCGACAACGGCAAAGGTCCGGCGGGCGTCGTCGTAGGCTCGATCAGCGTGGACCTGGTCGGCAGGTTCTACGACACCGCGAAGCTCGGTATCGGAGGCACGCTTGTCCTCAGAAATGCCGACTACATCGTGCTCGCCGCGCGGGGCATAGACCAGGGCACGGTACTGGGACAGCGCAATCCCGGCCACGTCGAAGGCGCATTACGGGACAGCTCCTATAGCCAATATTGGAACTGGAGCGGGAGCGAAGGTCGCGCGAACCGGAGCAACCGGTTGATCACCGCGCGCAGATCGCGGGTTTTTCCGCTGATCTTCACCGCCGGCATTTCGGAGCAGGAGATCTATTCGCGCTCTCAAGCCAGGCAGAAAATCTATCTCGGTGGCGCGCTCCTGCTCACCTTCATCATCCTGATGGCGACCGCGCTGCACTGGCGAAGACAGAAGGCGCTCGACGCGGCACAGCGCGAACTGCGCGACTCCCTGAGCAAATTCGAGGACGCGCTGCGAAACCTTCCGCAAGGGTTGAGCATGTTCGATGGCCAGGATCGCCTGATCGCGTTCAACCGGCAATGGCTCGATGCCTATGAGCTTTCGCCTGACAACATCAGGGTCGGCATGAATTTCCGCGAGGTGTTTGCACATCAGGAGGCGGTGCGTGATCTCGACGCCTACCTGGTTGACCTCAAGGACCGGCTCGCCAAATCGGAAAACACCTCGAACACGGTGCAGTTTCCGGACGGGCGCGTCATCCATATTTCCTATGGACGGCGCGAGAGTGGTGGCTGGGTTGCGACGCATGAGGACATCACCGAACGCAAGGCTTCCGAGGACCGCATCGAGAGGCTGGCGCACTATGACAGCCTGACCGGCCTTGCGAATCGCAACCTTTTCAAGGGGTGCCTTGACGAAGCGCTGGACGAGTATCTTCTGCACCAGACGCCGTTCGCCGTGCTGCTGCTGGATCTCGACAAGTTCAAGTCCGTCAACGACGCGCTCGGCCACCACTGCGGCGATGCGCTTCTCAAGCAGGTCGCCGGTCGAATCAAGGCGCAGGCCCGAACCGTCGATACGGCGGCCCGGATCGGCGGCGACGAGTTTGCGCTGATCGTGGTGCCGGGGCCGTCCGCGCTGCAGGACGACG
Organism: Bradyrhizobium sp. JYMT SZCCT0428; assembly: GCF_018131075.1. GTDB lineage: Bacteria > Pseudomonadota > Alphaproteobacteria > Rhizobiales > Xanthobacteraceae > Bradyrhizobium. Next base: position 15,315 of record NZ_JAFCLS010000030.1, read on the forward strand.
CCGCAACACTTGCCGCGCGCCTGGTCCAGGCCATTGCCGAACCCTATGAAATAGACGGCCACCCGGTCGTGATCGGATGCAGCATCGGTGTCGCCGTGGTGCCCGAGCATGGCACGCGCATTGATGAAATTCTTCGCAATGCCGATCTTGCCCTCTACAAGTCGAAGAATGCCGGTCGAAATGGTTTCCATCTCTACTCACCCGAGCTCAAGGCCGAAGCCGACCAGCGCGACATCCTTGAAATCGAGCTTCGCGAGGCGATCTGGCGCGAAGAGATCGAGGTGTTCTATCAGCCCATATTCGAACTCTCGACGGGCCGCGCGAAATCGGTCGAGGCCCTGGCGCGCTGGCGCCACAAGACTAGAGGCCTGATCCCTCCCGCCGAATTCATTCCGGTTGCGGAACGCGGCGGACTGATCGGCGAGCTCGGCGATCTCGTGCTCGCCAAGGCGTGTCGCCATGCCGTGATGCTGCCGGATGATATCAAGGTTGCGGTCAACCTCTCGGCTCTGCAATTTGCCGGCGGCACTCTCGTCGATTCCGTCATGGCCGCGCTGGCTGAGAGCGGACTTGCCGAGACACGGCTGGAGCTCGAGATCACCGAGAGCGTGTTTCTGGCCGACAGCCAGGAAAATCTCAAGACGCTCGAACGCCTGAAGCGGCTCGGTGTTTCCATCGCGCTCGACGATTTCGGCGTCGGCTATTCGTCACTGTCCTACCTGACCGCTTTTCCGTTCAACAAGGTCAAGATCGACAAGTCCTTCATCGACAGGATCGGTCGCGCCGAGACCGTTGCCGTGCTCGGATCGATCGTCCAGCTTGCGAAGACGTTGAACCTTTCGATCGTCGCCGAAGGCGTCGAGACCTACGACCAGGTCGAAAAGATTCGCGCGCTCGGAATTGCCCTGGGCCAGGGATATCTCTTCAGCAAGCCCGTGCCGTTCGGCGAATTGTTGCTGCAGGTCCTTCCGGAGAGCGAGCGGCAGGCGGTGGCGTGACAGGTCGGTGGCCCTTGCGCCCGCCCGGTTTCACCGAAGTTGGCGCGTAGCGAGCGTAGCGCGGATCAGCGAAACGATATCCGGGAATTGGGAAAGTTCCCGACATCTCAACAAAAAGCCCCGGACGAGGCCGGGGCTTCAAGTTCGCTGGACGTTAGCTGCTCGTCAGTAGCGCGCGGCCACCGGTGCCCCGTAACCGCCAAAGCGGTAGTTGATGCGCAACGTGACCATGTCGATGTCCTGATTGATGCGGTTGAGCGCGCCGGCCACGATGGGATTGGCCACCGAGAACGAATTATTCGCATCCCCCATGAAGAGGTGATCGTATTCGACGCCGACCGACCAGTTCGGTGCAAAGCCATATTCAAGGCCGACACCGATCGCACCGCCCCAGCGCGTTGCGCTGGCTGACGCCACACTGACACCGCCGAGCGTCGTGAGAATATCGAAGCTATTGCTGGTCACCGCAGCGCCGCCCTTGACGTACAGCAGCGCGGCGTTCCAGGCGTAACCGATCTGGCCGGTGAATAAACCGATGCCGTCGGTTCGCACGCGCGTCGAGAATGCCGGATTGATGAAGCTGAGGCGCGTGTTGCTGAGGTCGGCCCAATCGCCTTGCGCTTCCAGGCCGAAGACCCAGCCGCCGGACTGCCAGCGATATCCGAGTTGCCCGCCGATGAGACCTCCGGATCGGTCCGAGCAACCGTCCGCGACCACTACTCCCGCCACGGTGACAAAATCCCAGCAATTACGGCTCTGGCCCCAGCCACCGTTGGCGCCAATATAGAACCCGCTCCAGTCGTAGATTACCGGAAGCGGCGCCATAGGCCTTGCCTTGACGGCCATGTCGGCGGCGGATGCCGGAGCGCCCATGCCCAGCGCAATCACACCTACCGTACCCATCAGAAACTTCTTCATTGCATATCCCCTTCCGGTGTAGCCGACGATCTTTCCAGCCGCGGCGTTCTACATGCATTCCCATTCCACGACCCAGTATGGATGATTTGCTTTCTTCACCGTGTATCCGGGTTGCAACAGGCGAATTTTTATTCGGGAAAAAACGGCAATAGTCTTGTCCTGTTAGACTATGCAGTTTGTGCCAATGCTTCTTCCGAGGCATCGGAAGGTCGGGAAAATAATGCAAGAAAACCCTGGCTGTCAGGGATGTCGGCGCGGCCCAGCCGAGGACGGTATTTTTGATCTGATGGGGGCATCGCCTCAAAGGACAATATCCCCGGCCGAATTTGGAGGGCATGTTCCGTTTCCAGGCGGACAAGTGCCAGTCGGAGCAGGGCGTATGCGCAACTTGAAAACCTACGTGGAAAAGCTCCGGACCGACGCTGTCGACTGCGCGCTGATCCGCGACCTTGCAACCGAAAAGAGGAAGCGAGAATTCTTCGCACAGCTTGCCGAGCACCTGAGCACGTTGGCTCGGGAAGTGGAGGAAGCAATTGATGAACGGCGCGGTCGAGGCTGACGCTCCACCAGAGAGCTGCGATCCGGGCCGCGTACATAGGCGGAAAAATCGGGAAGCGCCATCAACCTCGTGCCCACCCATCGCGATCCGCAGTCGAGATCTCAAGAATCAAACTCACCCCGCCACCAACAATCGCAACACCGCATCATACCGAACACTCTGATCCCCAACGAGGGCCATCGCATCGACCTTGGCGCCGGTGTCGTTATACGTGCCAAAAAATCCGATGTATTGGACGCGGGCCACCATCGGTCGGTCTGTCGGGGTATGTTCGTTGCTGGTCATCTTGCCTTTCCAGCTTCCACCCGAGCACTCATAGCTGCCGGTGTAATAGACATACGCGTCACCGCCATGGATCTGGCCGTCGCGGAAGATCAGGATGCCGCCAACGTCGTCGGCCACGCCGTCGCGGGATTTGGCAGAGAGCGAATAGAGCCCGTTCTTGATCATGATTATTTCCACGCCTGATCACCGGCAAACATTGCCGGCGCATACCCGCTGCTTTCCTGCGCGACTTGTCGCTCTGGCGGGTGCAATTTAAGCTTATAGCTGGCGGACACCGAAATGGCGACGTAATCGCCCGGGAAGCCTGATAGTGCCGAAACCGCGATCACGCGAGGTTTTCCTATGCTGCCCATTCCCGCCGACATCTTTACCGAGCCGGACAACGTATCGCCGGATAGCCTCGCCAATCTCGGACCGCTCCGTCATCTCGCGGGTATCTGGCAGGCGGACAAGGGCGTGGACGTCAACCCCAAAGCCGACGGCCCGGAGCGTCGGGTGTTTCGCGAGCATATCCGGATGGACCCGATCGATCCGCAGGCCAACGGACCGCAGCTGTTTTACGGTTTGCGCTATCACATCCACATCAACACGCCGGAAGAAGACATCACCTTCCACGATCAGGTCGGCTATTGGCTCTGGGAGCCCGCAACCGGCCTGATCCTGCAAAGCGTGACCATTCCGCGAGGCCAGGTCTTGCTCGCAGCGGGCAATGCGAAGCCGGATGACAGGCGAATCTCCGTCACGGCCAAGCGCGGCGATACGCGTTACGGAATCTGCTCGACGGAATTTCTGGACGAAGCTTTCCGCACCGAAAGCTACCGGTGCGACATCACCTTCAACGACGACGGCAGCTGGACCTATCTCCTTGAAACCGAGCTTCTGGTGAAGGGGAGAGACCAGCCCTTCAATCATCACGACACCAACACCTTGAAGCTTGTCGGGGCGGCGGCACCCAATCCGCTGGCGGTCATCCTGAAAGATCGCGCGGAGACAAAATAGAAATCGTAGGATGGGTGGAGCGAAGCGATACCCATCGCTTCCATCAACGGCGGCAATTGATGGGTATCGCTTCGCTCCACCCATCCTACGAAAACGGCGGCATCGGATTTTGGACGAGTTGAACCCTTCTCTTGGAGGTTTGATGAACATTGAGCTCGGCATTTCAGAGCACATCGGAACGATCGTTCTCGCCCGGCCGCCGGTCAACGCTCTATCGTATCAGATGATACGGGAGCTCATTGAAGCCCTGTCGGCGATGGATGCAAATCCCGACGTCCGTGCGGTCGTGCTTACCGGCCAGGGGCAATGCTTTTCGGCGGGCGTTGATCTGAAAGAGCAGCTTCATGCGCTGGAAACCGGCGGCGCCGGACCGGCCTCCCTTGGCGTGGAGCTTTATGACGCGCTGCTCCATGGCAGGAAGCCGACCATTGCTGCGATCAATGGCCCGGCGCTCGGTGCCGGGCTTGGCATAGCCGCTTCATGCTGCATCCTGGCGGCGAGCGAGAATGCGGTGTTCGGCATTCCGGAGATCAATGTCGGCATGCTCGGTGGCGCGCGTCACGCCATGCGCCTGCTCGGCCACTCGACGGTCAATCGCATGCTGCTCACGGGGCTTCAGCTCACCGCCGAAGAACTGTATCGCCGCGGCGCGATCGAGGCATGTTTGAAAGAGAGCGAGCTGATGCCGTTCGCGTACCACATCGCGCGAGACATCGCCGGGCGCGACCCCAGGGCCATCGAACTTGCGCGTGCGAGTCTCGCGCAAGTGGAGGATATGGGGGTACTCGACGGCTACCGGCACGAGATGCAGGCTGCCGACGAATTGGGGCGTTCGCGCGAAGCGCAGGACGCCATGCGCCGCTTTCTCGCAGGCAGGCGCTAGTCAGGCTTGATCAGGCGTACTGCTTGTTTCCACGCCCGATCACCGGCCAAAATTGCCGGCGCATACCCGCTGCCATCCCGTGCGACTTGTCGCTTCGGGAGGCGCGACTTAAGCTTATAGCCGGCGGACACCGAAATGGCGACGCAATCGCCCGGGATGTATCCGCCGTCGGGAGGACATCATGAAAAGGCTCATTGCCGCGGCCGTGGTTGCCGGAATCGCTTTCACCGCGGCCAATGCCGCGCCATTGCCGGAGGCAAAGCCGGACGAGGCGGGATTCTCGCAAGCCGGGCTCGCGCGGCTGGATGATTTCTTCGCCCGCGAGATGCTGGCGAAACGCGTGCCCGGCGCGGTGGTCGCCATCGCGCGGGACGGCAAGCTCGTGCATTACAAAGCCTATGGCCAGCTCGATCCGGCCAAGGGCACGCCGATGCCGCTCGATGCCATCTTCGCGTTGGCGTCCATGACCAAGCCGATGGCCGCGGTCGCAGGATTGACGTTGATGGAGCAGGGCCGCCTGCCGCTGCAAGCCAGCCTCTCGCAATATTATCCGGCGTTTGCCGAGATGCAGGTGGGCGTCCCGCAGCCGGATGGTTCGCTGAAGATGGAAGCGCAGGCCCGGCCGATTACCATTCATGACCTCTACCGTCACACTTCGGGCCTGATGTATGGCGGACGGCCGGACAGTTCGAGCCTGGTCGCGCGCCTCTATCCCGACGGCACCGCGCCGGCCATCGAGGGCGATACCCAGGCCTTCATCGATCGCATCACAAAACTGCCGCTGGCGCATCAGCCGGCGACGGCATTCGAATATGGCTTCTCGATCGACGTGCTGGGCGCGGTCGTCGAAAAGGTCAGTGAACAGCGGCTCGGCGAATATCTCGCCGCGAATGTGTGGAAGCCGCTCGGCATGAAGGACGCCACGTTCCGCCCCGCGGAGGCGCAGCGCGAGCGTCTCGCCCGCCCGTTCCCGAACGACCCGCTCACGGGCAAGCCGCAGGCCATAAAACTGCTGGACACGCCAACCAGGTCCGACTGTGGCGGCGCCTGCGCGTTTGCGACCGTCGGCGACTACATCCGCTTCGGCCAGATGCTGCTCAACGGCGGCGAACTCGACGGCCAGCGCGTGCTTGGCCCGAAGACGGTGCACCACATGACCAGCAACCACCTTGGGCCCGGCATCAAGAACAACGTGGCGAACGTCGAGCCGCATCGCGCAGGCTTCAGCTTCGGCCTTTCGGTGGCGGTGCGCACCCATGAAGGCCTGTCGGCGGTTCCCGGCAATCCCGGCGAGTTCTCCTGGAACGGCGCCTACGGCACGCAGTTTTTCGCCGACCCGAAGGAGCGTCTCGTCGTGGTGGTCGGAACGGCCGCGCCCGGCGAGTTGCGCAAGTATTATCGCGAGCAAGTTCAGGACATCGTCTACGGCGCCATGGTGAAATGAATGCGCTCCAGCCGGCGCCGCGCAAGACGCGCGGGCGCGATCAGGCGGGCCGCTTGTCGTGCGGTCCGTCTGCTACCGGCTCGGCCAGATGCAGGAATTCGTCGAATGCGACGGCGCCTTCTGCAAGGGTGTGGCACGCGCGGCTGTCAATAAAGATTTGCGCGTCATGGTCGAAGATCTCGACGATAAAAAGGGGCTGCCTCGCGGCGCAAGCCGCTGAGGCTGCGTGCATGCGAATTTCATAATCGCCGATCCACGCCAGGGAAATCGCCTCACCCTCGGGGCGGGACACCAGGCTGACATAGGCTCGGGAAATTCGCAGCGTTGTAAAATTGTATTCCAACGCACGTCCCACAACGAAACCTCGCGCTTTGTTGGTCGGCCGCACGATTACCAGCCCCGCCATTACCGGACGCTGGCGGTGAAATTAATGTTTCGAAAGATGGGCCGCGGGGAATGACTGCCTAGACGCCGTCCTCTCCCCGTCATTGCGAGCGGAGCGAAGCAATCCATATTGCACCAAGCCGAGGCGTGGATTGCTTCTCGGAGCCTCGGGCGCGCATTCGCGCGACCCGGTGGCGCGCAATGACGTCTGGGTGCGACATAGTAGCCCGACGGGCAACTCACTTGCAATTTACCGAAGTCATGTCAAGCCCAATATTTCTGAAAATCAAAAATATTCCTGTTGCCATCCGACTTAAATCATTGCGCATCTATCGCCATCCCGTCCTATCAAGAGGGGCGTCGGCCGTCGTCACGACGAGGGGCGGGTTGCGGTGGACGCTGAGGTTGCGATTGACGGTCGCGGCTGAAGCGTACGGCGAAGGCGTGTGGTCCTGGCGCCCGTAACGGCGTCAAGTCCCGCGGGAGCTAACGCTTCCGCGGGACGACGGTGGCAATAGAGGCCGTCTCACCGGGGAGAGCGGGTTATAAGCCGTAAAGCCATTGCGCAGGGAAGGCCGGATGCTCTCCGCTGGACCTGTATGCTCGTGTGCGCATTCTTATGCACAATTGCACACGAGACCGCGGGTGCAGCGCGCACCCGGTCTTCCCTGCGCCCTCTGATTGGAGGGCAATGAAATTTCCGGCAAAGCTCGGGCGCAATGCGTCGCGAGAACGTGAAGGTGTGTTTGCATGATGGTGCTCGCGCGCCAAACAGCGCTGTCGTCCCGGCCTTGCGCCGGGACCCATACGCCGCGGCCCATCTGTTAAAGCCCCGGCGTTAGAGACCTTTTGCCAACAACGACCGCCGCGGCGTATGGGTCCCGGCGTTCGCCGGGACGACCAACAGATGGGCTATTTGAAAATTAAATTAGAGCAAGCCGGGGCCGCGCTCCGGCGTAGCCGCCGGACGAATTAACCTCTGAGACAACCGTTCACACCAGGGTCGTATTGGAGTCACGTTGCCGCGCTACATGAGCGCCAACGGGAGCGCGCATGACCAAGATTTCGCCGAACAACTTCAATCCGGAACTGGTTTCAATGATGAGATCGGTGCTGGAACTGGCGTCGGCCCATGTCGACAGCGCGTCGGGCAAGCCCGCCACGCCGGCGATCAAGGTCAAGATGGCGTCGCGCATCCTGGCGACCGCCGCGGCAGGCGTCACCGACGCCGGCCAGTTGCAATCGGCCGCGATCGAAGAGGGGCTGTGCCCGGCGGATTGAGGCCGTTACGTCCTCAAAAGTTTGCCGCGCCGAGATCGTAGGAGCCGCGGGTGCCGCGCACGTAAACCTTGGCGGCAGCGGCGCAGATCCTGTCGCGATTGGCGTCGAAGGCGTTCAGGCAGCCGGATTCATCGAGCGGCGCGCCCGGCTGGATTCGCGCCAGCGCTGCCTCGTTCACATAGAACGAGGCCTCGATCGCGCTGTCGTAGCCCCAAAATCGTACGGCGCGCCTGGTGTGGTCATAGCTGCGGCTATGGTTTGGAAAGTCGATCATGGTGATTTTCACCAGTGGCCACGGCTACGACCCCAATATCCGCCGCCACCCAGCAAGAGTACTACAAGAACAATAATCAGGATCATTTCCATCGGAATTCTCCGCTGGCGCCAACGGCTGTGTTCGCCGCGCACCGGAGGATTCAACGGCCCATTCAGGTCATTGTTCCCGGCAAACCGCGCCTAACCGCCGCAGGCCACGGCAAATCCGGGCATATGGCCCAGCGTCCGCCCGCCTCAACCGCCGTAGAGATATTTCGGCAGCCACAGCGTCATGCCCGGCCACATATACATGATGACCATGCAGATGATCACGATGAACATGTAAGGCATCATGCCGGAAAAGATCTGGTTCAGCGTGACGTGCTTGGGCGCGACGCCTTTCAGGTAGAACGCCGACATCGCCACCGGCGGCGACAGGAAGGCCGCCTGCAGGTTCACGAACACCAGCACACCCCACAGGATCGGATCGACGCTGAAGTGCTTGAGCATCGGCAGGAAGATCGGCACGAAGATCACGATGATCTCGGTCCATTCCAGCGGCCAGCCCAGCACGAAGATGATCGCCTGCGACAGGATCATGAACTGGACCGGCGTCAAATTGAGCGACAGCACCCAGCTCTCCAGCAGCGCCTGGCCGCCGAGAATCGCGAACACCGCCGAAAACAGCGCCGAGCCGACGAACAGCCAGCACACCATCGACGTGGTCTTGAGGGTGAGGAACACCGCCTCCTTGGTTTTTTTCCAGTTCAGCGTGCGGGCATGGAACGCCAGCAGGAAGGCGCCGGCGGCGCCGACCGCCGCCGATTCCGTGGCGGTCGTGATGCCGAACAGGATCACGGCGAGCACGACCACGGTCAGCAGGCCAAGCGGCATCACCGAGGTGATCAACAGCCGCAGCACCTCGAACTGCTCGGCCTCCATGATCGCGTAATAGTAGAACAGCAGCAGCAGCAGGACCGCCGCCGTGAAGGCGAAATACAGGTAGAAGCCTTCCGGCGGCCCGGACGCCGACGGCGGGGCGGCGGTCTCGCTCTGCAGATTGCCCATCTGCTGCAGCACCTCCGGCTCGCCCTTTTTGGCTGCGCCGGACTGCTGGACCGAGCTGCCCAGTTCCTGAAGCTTTTCCTCGACCGGCTCGCTGCTCGGCGCGCCCTGTCCGAGCGGGGTCGGCGCCTCGCTGCGTTCGATGGCGGTGGGCGCGTCCGGTTGCTGGTGGATCACGACGTACCACCAGATGCCCCACAGGGTGCCGAGCGTCATGACCAGCGGCACCAGCACGAACGACAGACTCTTGAGGATCGTGCCGTAGCCGAGCCGCGCGCCATCCACGGTGATGGCAAGGGCCCGCGACGGGGCCACCGTCGCGGCCAGCAATGCCGGCAGCATTTTTCGCGAGTAGAGCTGCTGGACCTGCGTTACCCACGGCCGCACCGGCACCCGGGTTTCGCTCTCCGGCAGCTTCGGCGCGATCTTGGGGTTAATCAGCGCCCAGCCGACGATGTAGACGAGGTAGAGGAACGCCAGGAAGAAACTCGGAAACATCGCCGCGGCGTACAGCTTCACCACCGATTGCCCGGCGACCGCCGCATAGACGATGATCATGACCGAGGGCGGGATCAGGATGCCGAGCGTGCCGCCGGCGGTTATGACGCCGGAGGCGAGTTTCACGTCATAGCCGGCCTTGAGCATCGGGTTGAAGGCGATGACGCCCATCAGCACCACGACGGCGCCGACCAGGCCGGAGGCAATGCCCCAGAAGGTGCAGACGATCAACGAGGCGACCGCGAGCGCCGCCGGCACGCGGCGGAACGCCAGCTGGATCGCGTAGAACATCTTGTCCACCAGCGCGCCGCGTTCCATCACGTAGCCCATCAGGACGAACAACGGGATCGAGATCAGGACGTCGTTGGTCATCGCGCCGTAGGTGCGCTGGACCATCAGGTCGAAGATGTGGTTGTCGGCCCAGGATTCGCCGCCGCGGTAATAGGCGAAGAAGCCGAAGAACATGCCGAGCCCCATCAGCGTGAACGCCGTGGGGAAACCCATGATGATGACGACGACGATGAGTCCGAGCATCAAAAGCCCGAGTGCCGGATCGCTCATGGCTGTGACGCTCCGCCCAGGCCGCGCTGGCGCGCGCTCTCCTCGATGTTCTGCGCATGCTCGATCGCGCTTCGGCGCGCTTCGTCGTCGACATGCTCGCTCAGCGCCAGTTGCTCCTCGACGACGTCGATTTCGCTGACGTCCTTGAGGCGGCTCGGCCACACGCCGGTCTTGAGGCAGATGACGCAGCGCGCGATTTCAGCGGACCCTTGCAGCAGCAGCAATATGCCCGCCAGCGGGATCATCGCCTTGAAATGATACACCGGCGGTCCGTCCGCGGTCACGTTGGAGTGCTCGTTGATGCGCCACGACAGCGCGGCATAGTCCCAGCCCGCATAGGCCAGCGCCGCGATCCCGGGCAGGAAAAACACGATGTAAAGCACCAGATCGAGCCCGGCCTGGGTGCGCGGCCGCATCGAGGAGTAGAGAAAGTCGCCGCGGACATGGGCGTTCTGCGCCAGCGTATAAGCGCCGCCGAGCATGAACGCCGCGCCGTACATCATGTTCGACGCATCGAAGATCCATGCGGTCGGCATGTTCAGGATGTAGCGCTTGAAAACCTCGGCGCAGACGAGAAACATCAGCGCCATGATCAGCCAGGCGGCTGCCTTGCCGGCAAAGGTGCTGATACCGTCGATGGTATGCAGAAAACGGTCGCTGTTCATGAAATCTGGACTGCTTGGTACGGGCTGCTTGGTAGATAGCTGCTGGTAAAGGAATGGTCCGGACGAGGTCGGGCGTAATGGCCGATTTAAGATCCGGCGCCGCGTCCGGCCGCGTTCACGTCGTGAATGCACAGGCGATGCCAGCCGACGATACAAGACCCCGCCCGGGATTGCCATCCCGGACGGGGTCTGTGGGTCGATTCTGTTGCCTCAGGTCCGCTTCTTGGCGTTGGGTCCGAAGTAGTGGTTGTACGCCATGCGGCGGCTCACCACCGTGTCCTGCTCCCACTGCGTCGCGCGCTTGGCGAACGCCAGCTGGGACGCGACGATCTCCTTGAACAGCGGATTCTCCGCCGACTTTTTCTCGACGACCTGATCGTAGATATCGAGCTGCGCCTGCAGCACCGAGTCGGGGGTCTTGTAGAACTTGACGTTATCCTTGGTCTGCATCTCGGCGTAGTCTTTCGAATACCGGTCGATCGCCTTCCAGGCCATGTCCTGTCCGGCCGCTTCGGCGGCGTTGTCGAGGATCGCGCGGATCTTCGCCGGCAGCGCGTCGTACTTGTCCTTGTTGAACATGATCTCGAACTGCTCGGCATTCTGGTGATAGCTCTGCAGCATGCAGATCTTGGAGACGTCGGGGAAGCCGAGGACGCGGTCCGACGTGGCGTTGTTGAATTCGGCGGCATCGAGCAGGCCGCGGTCGAGTGCGGCGACGATTTCACCGCCTGGCAAGGCGTTGACCGCAGCGCCCATGCCGCTGAACACGTCGATCGAAATGCCGACGGTCCGGAACTTGATACCCTTCAGGTCGTCGGCCTTGGTGACCGGCTTCTTGAACCAGCCGAGCGGCTGGGTCGGCATCGGCCCATACGGGAACGAGACGACGTTGGCGCCGATCGAGCTGTACAGCTTGGCCAGAAGCTCCTTGCCGCCGCCGTACTTGTGCCAGGCCAGCAGCATGTTGGCGTCCATCGCATAGCCGGGACCGGAGCCCCACAGCGCCAGCGCGTTCTGCTTGCCGTAATGATAAGCGAGCACGCCGTGGCCACCGTCGAGCGTCCCCTTCGAGACCGCCTCGAGCAGGCCGAAGGCGGGCACCACGGCGCCGGCCGGCAGAACCTCGATCTTGAGGTCGCCGCCGGTCATGTCGTTGACCTTCTTGGCGTAGTCGAGCGCATACTCGTGGAAAATATCCTTGGCCGGCCAGGTGCTCTGGAAGCGCATGCTGGTCGCGCCTTGCGCGCTTACGACGCTGGGCGCCGCGACCGTTGCTGCAGCGCCCGCGGCGGCCACTTTCAGGAAGCGGCGGCGGCTGGTGGTGTCCTTTTTGGATGTCGTCATGGTTTCTCCCGTTTTGACGGCGATCCAACCAAGGATGCGCCCTTATTATTGGAAGGGAGACAAAGGCTTGCGCAGGTGTTTGGCAAGAATGTTCGGGAAGATGCGACGCTTCGACGCGGCAGATGGTGAACAACGTCGATGGCGGCTTCCGGATTTATTCCGAAGGCGCTGAATAAAATTTCTCAAGCGGCGATGGCGTATGCGACTTTCGTTTAAGTCGCCGTGCGCGCGCGCCGTCCCTCGATCGGATAGGCGGGATCGTTGAACCCCGGTGTCGATGGATGCCCACTCACGACCAGCCGGTCGATCAGCGCCTCGTCCTCCGCCGTGAAACGATAGTCGAGCGCTTTAAGATAATCGTCCCACTGCTGCTCGGTACGGGGACCGGCGATCACAGCCGAGACGAACGACGAGTTCAGTACCCATGACACCGCGAATTGCCCGGCGGTGATGCCGCGCCCTTCGGCGTGCTCCTTGATTTGCTGTGCGAGCTGCAAGGATTCCGGCCGCCATTCGGTCTGCATCATGCGCTTGTCGTTGCGGCCGGCGCGGCTGTCCTTGTCGGGCGCGGCATCAGGCAGGTACTTGCCGGTCAGCACGCCGCGCGCCAAGGGGCTATAGGGCACGATGCCGAGGCCGTAATAGCCGCAGGCCGGGAAGTGCTCGACCTCCGGCATCCGGTTCATGGCGTTGTAGTAGGGCTGGCTGACGATCGGGCGGTCGATGCCGTTACGGTCGCAGATGTTGCAGATTTCGGCGACGCGCCAGGCGCGATAGTTCGAAACGCCGAAATAGCGAATCTTGCCCTGCCGCATCAGGTCGCCCATCGCGCGCACGGTCTCTTCGAGCGGCGTCGAATGGTCCTCCTTATGCAGATAGTAGATGTCGATGTAATCAGTGCCGAGCCGCTTCAAACTCTCTTCCGCCGCCTGCAGCACCCAGCGCCGCGACAGCCCGCCGCAATTGGGATCGTCGCCGATCTGGTTGGCGAGTTTTGTCGCGAGCACCCAATTGTGCCTGACGTTGGCAATGGCGCGGCCGACCACCTGTTCGGACTTGCCGCCATTATAGGCGTCCGCGCTGTCGATGAAATTGATCCCGGCCTCGCGTGCCTTCGCCACGATCCGCGACGACGTCGCCTCGTCGGTCGGCCCGCCGAACATCATGGTGCCGAGGCAGATCGGCGAAATCTTCAGGCCGCTGCGGCCGAGTTGGCGATATTGCATCGGGCGGGCTCCTTACATCGACGGCTCTAGCGACTCCCTCGCCCCGCTCTTCGCGGGGAGAGGGTTGGGGTGAGGGGCCTCTCTCCAAGCAAAGACTGCCGAGAGACCTGTGCCCCCTCACCCGGATCACATCTGCGATGTGATCCGACCTCTCTCCGCAAGCGGGGCGAGGTTAAGAAAGGACAGAAAGCTACGTCTCGTTCTTCAATATCTTAAACACGCCCGATGCCATCGCGATACAGCGCTTGTCGACGGTGACTTCGGTGGTGATGAAAATCAGGCTGCGGGTGGCGCGCACCACGTGCGGTTTGGAGATCAGCACCTCGCCGATCTTGCCGGATTCGACGAAATGCGTGTCGAGCTGCACGGTCGCCAGCGTCGGCTTGCCCGACACGTGTCGTGCGGTGATGCCGCAGGTGCGGTCGGCGAACGTCATCAGCACGCCGCCCTGCACCAGTCCGCGGCGGTTGTGGTGCTTGTCCTCGGTGATCAGCGCGAACTCAAGCTCGCCGTCGACTATTCGCTGCCACAGCGGTCCGATCAGATGCAGGAAGCCGGTCGTTTCGACGATTTTCCAGCCATCGGATTTGAGTTTCTCCGTGGCGGCCCTGGTCGTCATCTGATGCATTCCGTTTCCTGCAGGCGGTCATGTCTCGACAGTCATTTCATCAAACGCGGGAGTATTGTAGTCAAGCGTCATGGCCCGTTCATTTGATGATGCCACCCGGCGAAATATCGCAGAGCTCGTTGCAGCTTTCTCGCGGGCGACGGCGGATGAGCCGGAGCCTGCGCTGAAGCGGGCCGCCGTCGTCATCGCGCTCACAGAAAGCGAGGATGGTGCCGAAACGGCATTTCTCCTGACGCGGCGTGCCGAGGGCCTGCGCTCCCATTCGGCGCAATGGGCGCTGCCGGGCGGACGCTGCGATCCCGGCGAGACGCAGGTCCAGTCGGCGTTGCGCGAGCTTCATGAAGAGCTCGGCCTGGAGCTCGGCGAGGGCGATGTGCTGGGCCTGCTCGACGACTATCCGACGAGGTCCGGCTATCTGATCACGCCGGTCGTGGTGTGGGCGAGCACGAAGGCCGCGCTGGTGCCGAACCCGGCGGAGGTGGCTTCCGTGCATCGCATCGCGCTTGATGAGATCGAGCAGCAAGACGCGTTCAGCTTCACCAGAATTCCCGAAAGCACGCGGCGCGTGATCCGCTTTCGCCTCGCCGGCCAACACATCCACGCGCCGACGGCGGCACTGATCTATCAATTCAGCGAAGTGCTGGCGGGTCGCAACACCCGCGTGGCCGAGCTGGAACAGCCGGTGTTCGCCTGGAAATAGGGCTCATCGAGTCCGTCATTGCGACCCGTTGGCTCGCAATGACGATGGGTAGGATTGTCCGGAACGCGGGTTGCGGATGTCGGCTGTTTCAGCGACCATGCGGCCAACAAGAACAATGATCCCAAGGGAGCGCTGAATGCGCAGTAACGCTTTAGCTGTCATCATCGCCGTCGGTTTCGCCGCCAGCCTCAACAGCGCGCAAGCTCAAAACTATCCAACGCGCGCGATCACACTGGTGATTCCGTTCGCACCTGGTGGCTCGACCTCGATCGTCGGCCGTGGCATCGCTGACAAGATGAGCGAACTGCTCGGCGAGAAGGTCGTGGTCGACAATCGTCCCGGCGCCGGCGGCACGATCGGCACCAAGGCCGTCGCCAAGAGCGATCCCGATGGCTACACGCTGGTGCTGGGCTATACCGGCACGCTGGCGATCGGGCCCTCGCTCTACAAGAGCGCCGGCTACGATCCGCGCAA
Organism: Bradyrhizobium sp. JYMT SZCCT0428; assembly: GCF_018131075.1. Taxonomy (GTDB): domain Bacteria; phylum Pseudomonadota; class Alphaproteobacteria; order Rhizobiales; family Xanthobacteraceae; genus Bradyrhizobium. The sequence goes on from NZ_JAFCLS010000030.1 coordinate 30,482, forward strand.
GGATTTCGCGCCGATCGGCCTGATCGGCAATGCGCCGAATTCGCTGGTGGTGCATCCGTCGTTCCCGGCCAAGACCGTTGCCGAACTGATCGCGCACGCCAAGGCCAACCCCGGCAAGGTCAATTTCGGCTCGGCCGGCGCCGGCACTGTCAGTCACATCACCGGTGAATATTTCGCCCGCACCGCCGGCATCACGCTGGTGCATATTCCCTACAAGGGAACCGGTCCGGCGCTGACCGATCTGTTGGGCGGCCATATCCCGATGGCGTTCGCGCCGATCCCGGCCTCGCACCCCAACGTCTCGGCCGGCAAGCTGCGCGCCCTCGCGGTGACCAGCACGACCCGCTCCAGCCTGTTGCCGGACGTGCCGACGATGGCGGAAGCGGGCCTGGCCGGCTTCGATGCGTCGCTGTATTACGGCCTCGCGGCGCCTGCCGGCACGCCGCGTCCCATCATCGACAAGCTCAACAAGGTGCTGCGCGACGCGCTTGGCTCCGACGAGGTCAAGAGGCAATTGGCCAATGACGGCACCGAGATCACGCCGGGCACGCCGGAGGATTACGCCGATTTCATCGACAAGGACGAAAAGAAGTGGTCGCAACTGATCAAGACCAGCGGCGTCGAGCAGGAGTGAGCGGCACGGCGTCGCGCCGTCTCTAGAGCGTTTTCCAGCGAAGTGGATACCGGTTCGCGTCAAGAAAACGCGTCAAATCAAGAATCTAGAGCCCCGTTCCGATTCAATCGGAACGGAAAAGGCTGCAGGCACTTTGTTAACTGACTTGCGCCCGGCAATTGATACAACGGGGCCATGCGCCTGCAATTGATTCGCCTTTATTTCTGCCTTGTCGCGCTCGCGCTTCCCGCGGGCGGGCCGCCGGCTTTGGCCATGGACGCGCTGCCGGCCTCAACGGTGGATGCGATGGCGCAGGCGGCCTCGCCGCAGGCGATCGCGGAATATCGCCGCAAGCTGAAGGAATATCAGGCCGCGCGCGCCGCGTTCGAGCAGGAAGCCGAACCCTACTGGACCGCGATTGCCGAAAAGCGGCGCGGCCGCAACGCCAAGCGGCGCGAGCGCCAGGCCATCACGCTCGATGATTATGTGCTGACGCAACCGCCACTGTACGACGGGCCGAAGCGGCCGGTGGATCCGGAACCGCAAGACAGGCCCGAGCGCAAGCCGCTTCCGGTGGTCTCCGATTTCCTGCAAGCCGCCGCGTCGCATTTCCAGTTTACGCCGCAGCGGCCCGCCAGCGAGGTCGAGTTCAAGCGCGCCTATGGCCACGTCGCATTGGCGTCCGGGCTGACGCGCGAGCAGATCGTGCGCGTCTATTCGTTCGAGACCGGCGGCAACGGCAATCACGACATGCAATCCGGATTGAGCTCCTCGCGCCCGGGCTCGCGCGCGATCTCGACGGCGGTTGGCTACAACCAGTTGCTCACCACCAACACCGTCTCGCTGCTCGCCGAACAGGGGCATGACATCGTCAAGGCGTTGACGGAGAAGGCCACCGGCCTGTCAGGACCGGCGCGCAAGGCGATGGACCACAAACTGGCGGTATTGAAGCGGATGGTGGCGTTCACGCGCTCGGTGCCGGTGCAATGGTCGGAGCACGAGAAGCTCGCCAACACGCCGCAGGGCTGGGGAGTCCACGCCTTGGTACTGGACATCGACGTCGGCCCGCTGCTGCAGACCCACAAGCTGCTGACCTCGGTGCTGTTCGCGCGCGCCAAGGGCTATACCAGACCGCTCAGCGCCGCCGAACTCGAGATGATGAACCTGACCGGCGACAGCACCGGTCTCGACATGGTGACGATGCCGCAGGCGATGCGCGAGCAGGTGCCGACCTCGAATTTCTTCCAGCGCGGCGGCTACGAGCGCAACCCGGTCGCGATCCGCCACAACACGGTGGCAAAATTGCTGGCGATCACCGACGAGCGGATGGACGTTAACAGCAGCAAGCCCGGTGCCAAGGAACTGGCGGCGGCGTTTTAGGCAACCCTGCTGAAGCATCGTCGTCCCGGCCTTGAGCCGGGACCCATTCGCCGCGGCCCATCGGTGTGGGCGCTGGCGTTAGAGACCTTCCGTTACAATGACCGCTGCGGAGTATGGGGGCCCGGCTCAAGGCCGGGACGACAGCGGTGGTTAAGCGCGCTCCTCAATTCGCGCCGAACTTGAACTTGCCGTCGTCTTCGAGATAGGGGCCGGTGCGCATGTAAAGCTGGCCGTTCTCGCCGACGAAGAACAGCGTGCCCTTCGGCACCTTCTTGGCGCCCTTCAGCAGCGTGCCGGCATTGCTGGTGCCCAACTTGTACGCAAGCGTTTTGCCGTCCTTGCCGTAGGCATAGCCCGTGCCGGAGTTCAGCTCCCAGGGCGTCGGTGCGGCGGCCTGTGCGAATGCGGATGACGTCAGCACGCCGAGCGCGGCCACGATCAAAAAGGTCTTGGCTGAAATTCCCGTCATCGTTGTCCCTCCCGGCGGCCAAAATTGGCTTCTGCCCCATTCGTTTGAACAAATCACGAACGTCATTATTCCGTCAATGGTACCTTTGCCGCATCACGCCTTCTCTGCGACTTTGTGATTTCCCGCCTTCGACTTCGCGACTATGTTCCGGTTTCCGGTTACAACCGCGCTATTGCCAGAAACGTTATAGGGATGATTCGGATGAACCTCGTCATGAAGATTGGTTTCGGTGTTGCGCTGTCTTTCATGACGCTGGCTTCCGCTGTCCAGGCCGACGAATTCAAGCTCAGCAACAACCAGCGGATTGCCTGCAGCCGCGGCCTGAGCCCCGGCAAGCTCAACACCGCGACCTGCAGATCGTACGCGTATGTCTTCAATATCAAGACCTCGGAATATTATCGATGCCAGGTCACGCTGGCGCTGACGCGTGACAACAAGGAAGTCATCAACGTGCAGGCCGACGGCAACTGCGCCAAGAAGCCCCGCATCTTCGAGACCGATTCGAACTATTCGTTCGACGCTACCGAGACCGAACCGCCGAACACCAACTCGTTCTTCGGACCCGGCGGCTATGCGGTGTGGGCCAGCGACAACAATGCACGCAAGGTGCGCGGCTGCATCATCATCTCGTCCGGCCTCGGCTCCGACATCTCGAAATGTCTCGACATGAAGTTCGATTGATGGGCGGCGGGCGTGACAGCCGCCCCCTCCGCGCCGCCGCCGCCCTGGCCGTTTCCTGAACGAATCCGGTTTGAGGGACGCTCGGTGTCGCTCGAACCGCTTGCCGCCCGACACGCGGACGAGCTTTGGCGCGCCGCGCAGGGCGCCGACGCGTCATTTGCCTATTTGCGTTACGGGCCGTTCGCGCAGCAGTGCGACTTGCTGGCGCTGGTCACCGAATTCGCCGGGCGGGCGGATCAGCCGTTCTGGGTGGTTCGGCCGAACAGCAGCGGCGTGGCTGAAGGCTGGCTATCGCTGTGCGATATCTATCCGGCCGAGGGGGCGATCGAAATCGGGGCGATCTGGTTTTCGCCGCGGCTGCAGCGAACCCGGGCCGCGACCGAAGCGATCTTTCTCCTGATGCAATATGCGATGGAGGAATTGCAGTACCAGCGGCTGGTCTGGCGCTGCAACGCGGCAAACCAGGCATCGCTGAACGCGGCCGCGCGCTACGGTTTTACGCCGGAGGGGACATGGCGTGGCTCGGCCCTCAGCAAAGGGCGTCGCTGCGACGTGGCGTGGCACTCGATCATCGCCGCTGAGTGGCCGTCGCGCCGCGCCGCCATTGCCGCGTGGCTCGCGGACGAGAATTTCGATGAACATGGCCGCGCGCGCACGCGGCTGGTTCATCCGTGAGCCAGTTTTGATGAAGTTCGGGTGAGTCGGACCGAACGATCCCTCACGGCTTTTGCGCGGCGGGGGATGGCAGCACGGGGGGCGAGCGGGCAAATTTCTTGACCCCGAGCGGCTTGCTGAACAGATAGCCTTGGACCAGATCGAAACCCATGTCATGCGCAGCGAGAAAATCGGTGCGGGTTTCGACCCCCTGGGCGATGGCGCGCGCACCATGGTCCTGCGCCAGCTCGACGATGTGGCGGCATACGGTCTGCTTCAAGCGGTCATCCGCACAGCCGGTGACAAACTGATGATCGACTTTCAGCTCGACGAATGGAAAGTTCCGGAGCCCCATGAGCGCGGGCCATTCCGGGCCGACATTGTCGACGGCAATCGCGATATTATGCAGGCGCACCTGCCTGGCGACGTCGATCACGAGATCCAGATTGTCCGTCACCTCGGCGCTGTCGATCTCGATGATCAAACCGCCGAACGCGGGATGGTCGGGCATTCCGAGACACAGGTCGCGCACCGTTTCGCGGCCCCTTAAAAACGAAACCGGCAGGTTGATCGAGAGATCAACTGGACCATGCTGCTCCAGAAGGTAATGCCAATCCTCGATCGCGCGGCCGATCACGAACTCGGACAGCGCGCGATAATGCGGATCCTTGTCGTCCGGAATGAAATAGGCCGGTGGAACGACCCCCCAGGCAGGATGTCGCATCCGCACCAGCGCCTCCGCGCCGCTCGGAACCAGCGTGCGCGCATTGATCTTTTGCTGATACCACAATTCGAGCCACCCGGCCTTCAGCGCCTCGGCCACGTCCACCGCCGGGCTCGGCGCCGGTTCGGTGGGCAGCAGCGAAGCGACGCTGGCCCGCAACGTTCCGGCGCTGAAGGGCGTCGGCAGCGAGGGCAGCATCGCGATATCGTATTCCTCGGCAATTTGCCGAACCGCCTTTACCATAATCGAGTCCGGTGGGCCGATGATGAGCACCTTGCCGCCGAAATTTTTCCGGACCAGAACTTCGAGAATTTCGCCGACCTCGGTCCCGTTGACGGACACGCCGAGCACGACGAGGTCGGGCTGTTGTGCGTCAAGCACTCCCGCCAACTCGCTTGCACAAGCGCATGCGCTGGTGATGAAGCCGAGTTCCTCGAGCGCGTCAGAGAGGAACAATCGCAGGTGTTTCTTGGCATCGGCCACGCAGGCGCGGGGCATCACCCTTCGCAGCCCGAAGCCACCGGTGCGCGCATGCGCATTAGCATTGATCAGATTCATTCCGTCCCCCTGCACAGATATCGACGCTAGTCGTACATCCGCGCGGCGGCGCTAATCATGGAGTTTTAGGGACGCAGTGATGAATGCGCGGGTAAGGTTAAAGCCGCCAATGAAACTAGAATTGTAACGAAAACGGCAAGTCATCTGGCTGTAACATGGCAACTCGTGAGCCCGACGGAGACCGATCCGTGCTCGTTGCTGTCGTGGGCATGCGCTATGAACGGATGCGTGCATTTGTGCGCTGTTTCATTGCTGGACGCGCGTTAACGCCTGTGGTCGCTTGTCGGCGCGACCACAGTTTATGTTCGTACCGAACACAAGAATCGCTTCGACGCGCGGCATCACCTGAACGCGATCGTCACTCCGGCTTGATGCCGGCGAACTTGGCCACCTTGCCCCACTTCTCGGTTTCCGCCAGCACGTAAGCCTGCATGTCTGCGGGCGACCCGCCGGCGGGCTCGGCGCCGAGCTTGCGCAGCCGCGCGATGCCGTCCTCGGTCTTGAGGAATTTGTCGACGCTGGCGTTGAGCCTGTCGATGATCTCCTTTGACGTCTTGGCCGGCGCACCGATGGTGAACCAGGATGCCGCCTCGTAACCGGGTACGCCGGCTTCCGCGATCGTCGGCAGATCCGGCAGCCCCGGCCAGCGTCTGGCAGAGGAGACCGCCAGTGGGCGGATCGAGTTGGATTCGGCGAACGGCTGCGAGGCCGGCAAATTGTCGATCGTCAGTTGCACGCGGCCGGCGATCAGGTCGGTCAGCGCCGGTGCGCTGCCCTTGTACGGCACATGGGTCATCTCGACGCCGGTCATCGACTTGAACAATTCGGTCGAGACATGCGCGGTGCTGCCGAGCCCAGGCGTGCCGTAGAACAATTCGCCGGGCTTCGATTTGGCATACGCGATCAGCTCCGCGACCGATTTCACCGGCAGCGAATTGGTGACCGAACAAAGATTGGGTACCCGCGCGATGATGATGACCGGAGCGATATCCCTGGCCTGGTCGTAGTTCATGTTCTTGAACACGAACTGGTTGATGGCGTGCGTGCCCGGCGTTCCCACCACGAAGGTGTATCCGTCGGGCTCGGCCTTCGCGACGAATTCAGCCGCGATGTTGCCGCCGGCGCCGGTCTTGTTTTCGACGAAGAATTGCTGGCCGAATTCCTCGGAAATTTTTGCCGCGACCACGCGCGCCAAAATGTCGGTAGTGCCGCCGGCCGCGAAGGGCACGACCAGTTTCACCGGCCGTGTCGGCCATTGATCGGCGCCCGCCCGGCGCGGCAACAGCGACATACCGCCAAAGGCAGCGGCGCCGGTCAGCACAGCGCGGCGGTTGAGGCGGTACGGATGGATAATCTTCGAAGCCATGGCGGTCCCTCCAGAATTTCGGCGGACCGTATTGGTTAATCGGCGCGACCACCACCCCCGTCGGCGTCATGCCCGGGGTCTCCGGCATCATGGCACAGAACCCGATCAGGTCGACATGCAGCGACTGCAGCGCGAAACAGCAAGCTCAAAAGAAATGACCGCGGTCCTTGGCAGACCGCGGTCAACTTCAATCGATCGAATGATGGCAGCCGGCGTTAGCCGCCGATGCCTTTTTCCTTGAAATACTTCAGCGCACCGGGATGGAACGGGATCGGCGAGCGGTCCTGCACCTGGTTGTCGAGCGAGAAGCTCTCGGCTTCCTTGTGCACGGCAACGATGTCGGCCTTCTTCTCCACCAGCGTCTTGACGATGGTGTAGGCGTCGTCGTTGCTCATCTTGTCGCCGGTCACGATCAGGTTCCAGACTTCGGCGATGGAATTGTCCTTGTCGTAGCCGGGATAGGAGCCCGCCTTGATCTTGCTTGTCGTGTAGAGCTTGCCGTACTTGGCATTCATCTTCTCGGCGAGATCGCCGTGGTCGACCAGCTTCATCTTCAAGCCGGGCGTGGCCGCCAGATCGGTCACGGCCGCGGTCGGAATGCCGCCGACCCAGAAGAACGCGTCGATCTTGCGGTCCTTGATGGCGTTGACGGATTCCGCGACGCCGAGCCGCTCGCGCTTCATGTCCTTGTCCTTGTCGAGGCCGGCCGCCTCGATGACGCGGAACGCCATGACTTCGGTGGCGCCGCCGGGCGATCCGGTCGAGACGCGCTTGCCTTTCAGGTCCGCCATGGTGTTGATGCCGGTGCCTTCGACGGTCACCACGTGCATGCGGTTCGGATAGACCACGAGTAGCGCCTGCAGCGGCAGCTTGCCGCTCTTGAACTTGTCCTGGCCCTGCAGCGCGTCGAGTGCGGCGTCGGCCATGGTGAAGCCCATCTCGCTCTGCCCGGTGCCGATCAGCTTGAGATTGTCGATCGAGCCGCCGGTGACCTCGGCCGTGGCCTGCACGTTGGGAAGGCTCTTTGACAGCACGTTGGCGACGGCACCGCCAAGCGGATAGTAAACGCCGCCGGTTCCGCCGGTACCGATCGACATCGTCTTCTGCTGGGCGTGGACGATGCCCGCGAAGGCGAGTCCGGCCGCAACAGTCACAGCCAGCACGGCCACGGTCTTTTTCATTATTTTCATCTCAATTACTCCCTTGACCCTATTCTTGACGTTCTTCTTGGACTTAAGTTGTAAGCGCCGGTCGTTTCGGCGCCCGCGTTCTCGACTGCCACAGCAACACGCCGAAGCCGATGATCAGCCCGGGCACGTAGGTGTAGCTGATATCGCGGCCGATCATCCATTCGACGATCGCCTCGATCAAACTCGGAAATACCAGCAGCAATCCGGATAGCAGAAGCAGGCCGCCCTCGACCCGCGTATTTTGTCGCAGCGCCCAGTTCTGGGCAACCGAGGCCAGCGCCAGCAGACCCAGGGTGGTCTTGATCGTGATTTCGAGGATGTCGAGCCATGATCCGCCCTTGGGGATCGCGAGCAGCAATCCGACGCCCTGCGGGTCGAGCACGAACACGAACGGCACCAGGAACGCCGGCAAGGTGTATTTCCAGGACTGCAGCGTGGTCTTGTAGGGATCGCCGCCGGTGATGGCAGCCGCTGCGAACGGCGACAGCGCGGTCGGCGGCGATACTTCCGACAGCACGGCGTAATAGAAGATGAACATGTGCGCGGCGTAATCGGGCACGCCGAGTTTGATCAGCGCCGGCGCGGCGATCACCGCGCAGATGATGTAGGAGGCGGTCACCGGCACCGCGAGACCGATGATCCACACGATCAGCGAGGTGTAGATCGCGGTCAGCAGCAGACTGCCGCCGGCATAGCTGATCACGATCGCCGAGAATTTGAGGCCGAGACCGGTCAGCGTCACGATGCCGACCACGATGCCGGCGCAGGCGCAGGTGGTCGCCGCGTTCAGCGCGCCGGTCGAGCCTTCCGCCAGCGCCTTGACCAGTTTGCTCGGCACCAGCGCGGTTTCCTTGCGCAGGAAGCTCAGCGCGAAGGTCACGACGATGGCGTAAAACACCGACAGCGACGGCGAGTAGCCGATCACCATGAAGACGACCACAGCAAGCAGCGAGATGAAATGAAAGCCGTAACGCCGGGTCATCTGTCCGAGCGACATCTCCGGCGTGAAGTTGACTTCCTTGGCGCCGAATTTTTTCGCGTCCAGTTCGACCATGAACAGCAGCGACATATAATAGAGACAGGTCGGAATCGTCGCCATCCAGATCACGTCGAGATAGCTGATCTTGAGAAACTCGGCGATCAGGAAGGCCGCGGCGCCGAGCACCGGCGGCGACAGGATGGCGCCGAGGCCGCCGGCCGCCAGCAGACCGCCGGCGGCGTTTTTCTCAAAGCCGGCCTTGGCCAGCATCGGGGAGGCCACGGTGCCGATCATCACTGTCGTGGCGACGCCGGATCCGGAGGGGCCGCCGAGCAGGAACGAGGACAGCACCACGGTTCTGCCGGCGCTGTTCGCCTTGCCGCCCATCAGTGCCAGCGAGAAATCGATGAAGAACTTGCCGGCACCGGATTGCGCCAGGAACGCGCCATAGATCGTGAACAGGATGATAAGGGTCGCCGAGACGTCGACCGCGACGCCGAAAATACCTTCCAGGGTGATGAAGAGATGACCGACCAGCCGGGGCAGATCGTAGCCGCGATGGGTCCATGGCGCCGGCAAATGAGGGCCGAGCATCGCATAGGCGATGAACAATATTGCCACGACGGGCATGATCAGGCCGGTGGTGCGCCGCGTCGCCTCCAGCACGAGCACGATGAAGACGACGCCGACGATCACGTCCCAGCGGTCGGGCGAGGTGGCGCGGTCGGTAAAATCCTCGCCGCCCCACAGCGCATAGACGATGGTCGCGACCGCAAAGATGCCGGGCACCACGTCCCACCAGCGCACCCGGTTGCGAAACCGCGTCGCCAGCGGAAACAGCAGGAAGCTCAGCACCAGCGTGAAGGCGACGTGGGTGTAGCGCAGTTCCTGGGTCGGAACGATTGCGTAGGCCGCATAGAGGTGGAACAGGCTCATCACCACCGCAATGGTGGTCGAGATCCGTCCCGCCCATCCCATCAGGCGGTTGGCCGCGCCTTCCTCGGCTTCGATGAACAATTCAGCCTTATGCAACGCTTCGTCGGAAACGGCGACGACGTCGTCATTGGGCAACGAATTGCCTGGTGGTTGACCCTGTGCGGCCATGCTTCCCCCGGAGCGCTCTTTCACTTCCCGGCTGGATCGCCGGGCCTTCAATGGCGGCGCATTCATGCCGGTTTGGGCAGGCGTGGCAAGGGCTTAAATCGAGAGACTTTGGGATGGTTACATCCATGCGAGGGTTGCATCGGCCGCCACGCGCCGGATGGGTTGACCGCGGGCACATGCCCGTTCAACTTCCCGTCCAAATCAAGGGGAGAGAAGTCGATGGAACGGCTCAAGGGCAAGACGGCGATGGTGGTCGGCGCGGGTTCGATCGGTCCCGGCTGGGGCAACGGCAAGGCGACCGCGGTGACCTTTGCGCGCGAGGGTGCGCAGGTGTTCTGCGTCGATCGCAACGCGGCGGCAGCCGAAGAGACCGTGAAGATCATCACGGGCGAGGGCGGCAAGGCGGCGGCCTTCACCGCCGACGTCTCCCGCGCCGCCGATGTCGAGGCGATGGTGGCGGCGTGCCTGAAGGCCTATGGCCGTATCGATGTGCTCGACAACAATGTCGGCATTGCCGAGATGGGCAGCGTGGTCGAGACGACGGAATCCGAATGGGATCGCGTGTTCGCAGTCAATCTCAAGAGCGCCTTCCTCGCCATGAAGCACGTTATTCCGGTGATGCAGAAGCGGGGCGGCGGCTCGATCATCAATATTTCATCGATCGCCTCGATCCGCCATGTCGGGATTTCCTACGTCTCCTATGGGGCGTCGAAGGCGGCGATGAACCAGATGACGCGCACCACGGCGGTGCAGTTCGCAGCCGATCATGTCCGGGTGAATTGCATTCTGCCGGGCCTGATGAAAACGCCGATGGTCGAGCACTCCGCCGGTCTTGCGGCGAGTTATGCCAAGGGTGATGTCGAGGCGATGTGGCGGGCGCGCGACGCCCAGGTGCCGATGGGGCACATGGGCGACGCCTGGGATGTCGCCAATGCGGCGCTGTTTCTCGCCTCCGACGAATCCCGCTACGTCACCGGGCTCGAACTCGTGGTCGATGGCGGGATGACGGCGAGGTCGGCATAAGCGCAGCGCGGGTTCGGGCTTCCGCTATTGCGCCATCGCCAATATGCCGCCGGCAAAGGAGTGCCACGTCGGCGTCATGCTGATCGGCCAGTTCAGCAGCTTGACGGCGATCAGCGCGGCGCCGCCATAGATATAGACCGGATGCGGGCGGCCGCGCGTGCGCCAGTCGTGCACGATGGCAACCACGAGCAGCAGATAGGCGACGAAGGCCGGCGGGATGGTGACGGGCACCGGCGGCGGGCCGAGCGGCCCGGGAGGCGCCAGGAATGTGAGAAACCAGCGCGCCACAGCCGCATCCAGCAGCGAAATGCCGGCCAGCAGCATCAGCCGCTTGTGGATTTCGCCCCGGCGGATGTTCGCGATTCCCAGCGCGAACACCACCGCAAAGAAAAGAATGCCGCTGAGCGGGACGATCGCAAACGCGATGCCTTCACTGGTCAGTCCGGCGGCCGCCGATCGCTTCATCGCGTTGACCGCAACCAGGAAGCCGAAGATCGTCATCGCCGTCGCCAGCGACACGCCGATCATCCCGATCGCGCGGTGCCGGGTGACATTTCCCGATGCGGCGAGCCAGGTCTGGAGCACAAAGTAGAGCGACCAGGCGAAGAACAGCAGGCCGTGAAAATGGACGACGGGCGAGGCTGACAGCGATCGCGACATCATCGGCAGCCAATAGGTCGGGGCAAAGCCGAGAAACGCGACGGCCGTGCAGGCCAGCGCCATGTAAAAATAAAAATAACCGGTTTGGGAATACGCGGTCGCGCGCGGCGGAGTGGTGTCGGTGAGGATGGCCATGGTTTTGAGTCGACCAGGAAGGGGAAAGGTTCAACGAAAATTCTTCAATCGATATGGACACTTGCAGGCAAAAAGCGCGGCTTCCCGGACGTCATGTTTCAGCCAAAATCGGGTTTCGAACGGCTAACGAAATTCGCGTGGGCCGCTGTCGGAAGCGCACCTCGCTTGCTAGGATTGTTCGTCGTCGAGAGCGTTTTTTCGGGTCTGTTGATGCGAGGTTGTCCTATCATCCGCAATATTGTCGTCGCTTCCCTGCTGTGGACGGCGTTCGCGCAAGCCGCCTTCGCAACCGGCGCCGAGCCAGCCAAGGATCCGCAAGTCGATCCCGCGCCTTGCATTGCGGCGGCGGCGGCCAATGATGACGACAAGACCATCAGCGTTTGCGGCGCGTTGATCGGCAACGAAAAGACCGCGAGGCTCGACCGCATTAAGGCATTGATCGCGCGCGGCGGCGCCAACGATCGCAAGGATCTGATCGACCGCGCCATTGCCGATTATGACGGCGTGCTGCGGCTCGATCCGGCGCTGGCGGATATCTTCAACGCGCGCGGCGAACTCTGGCGCAAGAAGGGCGACCGGCCGAAGGCCTTGCAGGACTTTGGCATGGCGATCAAACTCAACCCGAAGCATCCCACCGCGCGCGGCAATTACAAATCGCTGGCGCAGGAGCTCGAGCGTCTCGGCGCGCTGATGGCGGTATACAACAAGCCGAGCTTCAACTGCGCCACCACGAAGCAGCCGGTGGAGAAGGCGATCTGCGCCAGTCCGGACCTTGCCAAGTTTGACCGCGAGATCAGTGCCGTGAACACCAAGGTGGTCCGCGATGCGAGCGCCGACAGCTCGCGCGCACGTGCCCTGCAGCGTGAGCAGGATGATTTCGTCGCCCGCCGCAGCGCCGCCTTCGGCCAGCCGGGTTACGATTTGCGCAGGGCCATGAAAGAGCGGCTCGACCAATTGCTGGCGATCGAGTCGCGCTGAACGGTGGTCGGGCTTTAGCCGATCGCCAAGCTGTTCCGGCTTGATCTCGCGCCGCTTCCCGTGACAATGCGTGGCAAATATGATTGTCGCCCCGCCGTCATGGCCGGGCTTGTCCCGGCCATCCACGTCTCGCTTCTCCAATGGTGAGCAAAGAACGTGGATGCCCGGGACAAGCCCGGCCATGACGAAGGAGGAGGCGACAGACCGGGAGCGCGCCATGAACGTCCACGACAAAAGCCGGTACCACGAAATCCACGCCCGCTCGCTGAGGGATCCCGAAGGTTTTTGGGCCGAGGCGGCGTGCGAAATCGACTGGATCGAGGCCCCGAAGAAAATCTTCGATCCCACGATGGGACCCTACGGCCGCTGGTTCACGGATGGCGTGGTCAACACCTGCTACAACGCGCTCGACCGCCATGTCGCAGGCGGGCGCGCCGATCAGGTGGCGTTGATCCACGACTCGCCACTGACCAACACCGTTTCCAGCTTCACCTATGCGCAGATGCTGAAAGAGGTGCAGACGCTCGCGGCCGTCATGCAGGATTTCGGCGTCACCAAGGGTGACCGCGTCATCCTCTATATGCCGATGGTGGCGGAAGCCGTGTTCGCGATGCTGGCCTGCGCGCGGATCGGCGCGGTTCATTCGGTGGTGTTCGGAGGCTTTGCGGCCAAGGAGCTCGCGAGCCGGATTGAAGATGCGAAACCAAAACTGATCTTCTCGGCGAGCTGCGGCATCGAGCCTGGCCGCATCGTGCAATACAAGCCGCTGCTCGACGAGGCGATCCGGCTGTCGAGCGTCAAGCCGCAAACCTGCCTCATCCTGCAGCGGCCGCAACAGGCCTGCGAGCTCTCTAGAGGCCGCGACCATGACTGGGCGCAATTGCGCAACGCCGCGCTCGATGCCGGCAAAGCCGCGCCCTGCGTACCGGTCAAGGCAACCGATCCGCTGTACATCCTCTATACCTCGGGCACTACGGGGATTCCGAAGGGCGTGGTGCGTGACAATGGCGGGCATCTGGTCGCGCTGAAATGGTCGATGTTCAACCTCTACGGCGTCAAGCCCGGCGAGGTCTGGTGGTGCGGCTCTGACATCGGCTGGGTGGTCGGCCACAGCTACATCATTTACGGACCGCTGATCCATGGCGCGACCTCGATCATGTATGAGGGCAAGCCGGTCGGCACGCCCGACGCCGGTGCGTTCTGGCGGGTGATCTCCGAGCATCAGGCGGTCGCCTTCTTCACGGCGCCGACCGCGTTCCGCGCCATCAAGAAGGAAGACCCGGACGGAAAATTCATCCGCAAGTATGATCTTTCGAAATTTCGCACGCTGTTCCTCGCCGGCGAACGCGCCGATCCGCCGACGGTGGAATGGGCCGAGCAGCAGTTGAAGGTGCCTGTCATCGATCACTGGTGGCAGACCGAAACCGGCTGGTGCATCGCCGGCAATCCGGTGGGGCTCGGCATGCTGACGGTCAAGCACGGTTCGCCGACGGTGCCGATGCCGGGCTATCAGGTCGATGTGGTCGATGAGGCGGCAAGACCGGTGCCCGCGGGCACCATGGGCTCGATCGTCATCAAATTGCCGATGCCGCCGGCCTGCCTGCCGACGCTGTGGGAGCAGGAGGCGCGTTTCAAGGAAGCCTATCTCACCGAATTTCCGGGCTATTACAAAACCTCCGACGCCGGCTACAAGGATGAAGACGGCTACGTGTTCGTGATGGGCCGCACCGACGACATCATCAACGTCGCCGGCCACCGGCTTTCCACCGGCGGCATGGAGGAAATTTTGGCCTCGCATCCCGACGTCGCCGAATGCGCGGTGCTCGGCATCAAGGATGCGATCAAGGGCGAGGTGCCCTGCGGTTTCCTGGTGCTGAAGGCCGGCGTTACGCGCAGCCATGCCGATGTCGAAAAGGACGTGGTGGCGCTGGTGCGCGACAAGCTCGGCCCGGTTGCCGCTTTCAAGCTCGCGATCACGGTTGGTCGCCTGCCCAAAACGCGCTCCGGAAAGATCCTCCGCGGCACCATCAAGAAAATCGCCGACGGTGATGCCTGGACCATGCCGGCGACCATCGAGGACCCCAAGGTGCTCGACGAAATCGGCGACGCGCTGAAGGGCAGGGTGTGAATGACAGTTCTCCGTCATGCCCGGGCTTGACCCGGGCATCCATCAATCTCCGAAAATGCCTTGATTTCGATGGATTGCCGGGTCAAGCCCGGCAATGACGAAACCGGACCCATGGATCAGTCATGCGACATAACCCTGCTCGACTTCTCATCGCCCTCCTGCTCGCCGCCCCGCTGCTGGCGGGCTGCCTGGAGAAGGGCCAGCCGACCATGGTCGACACCAGCGCCGACGACGATGCGTTCTGCCGCGCCAACAACGTGGCGCCGGGGTCGAACGACTACGTCATCTGCCGCAAGAACCGCGACGTGCAGCGCGGCAATGCCAACGCCCGCACCGACCGTGCCCAGCGAAACCTCGCCGAGCAAATGCTGAACAATCCAGTCCGGCCGTGATCAGGAGGTCATCATGAACGAAGACGTCTTCAACACCAGCCTGCGCGGCTTTCTCAAGAAGGTCGGCATCACCTCGCAGCGTGAAATCGAAAAAGCCGTCCGCGACGCCCTCGCCAACGGAAGTCTCAAGGGCAACGAAAAGCTGCCGGCCAAGATGGTTCTGACTATTGGCGGCATCAGCCTCACGCACGAGATTAACGACGAGATCGAACTGGGCTGAGTGCGACTCTTTTCCTCTCCCGTGTGGGAGAGGGTGGCTTCGCGCCCATCTCGTGCGTCGAATCGATGCTATAAGAAGCTCATGGAACAACTTGCCATCAAGCTGCTGGGCTTTGCCGCCGCGACGTGCACGACGCTGGCTTACGCCCCGCAATTCGTAAAGGTCTGGCGAACCCGCTCGACGGAAGACATTTCGCTTGGAATGTTTCTCGTCATGGTGCTCGGCATCCTGCTCTGGCTACTCTATGGCCTATTCTCCGGCGATGGACCGCTGATCGTTGCCAATGCCATCACGATCGTGCTGGCCGGCGGAATCCTCGTGATGAAGCTGAAATACGGGTAGGTCGAGACCGGCCTTTTGCTGACGCGCCGCAATCGAAGCGGCCGGACGCTCCGTCGCGCGCCCGAATGGCACGAATGGCTCTTGTCAGGCCAATTATGGCAATAAATACTGTCTGGCGGCGCTAATTTGCCGGCAGAAATCCCTGACGCCGGTTTGCATTTGAGCTGAATTGCACATCCCCGGTGGGTTTGTCCGATGAGCCTGGAGGTTGCCAAAACCAGTGCGCCTGCAGCCCGGTCGTTTACGGTGTGGCGGCCATGGGCCGCTGCGATCACCGTCGCGATCCTGTTTTTTCTTGCCGCGCGCCTTAGCCTGTCGTTGGTCGACAAGATCGATGGGATCGCGGTGTTCTGGCCGGCCGCGGGCATCGCGACCGGCTTCCTGGTGGCTTTCGGTCCGACCATGCGATGGCCGGTCGTCATCGGCGCGGCCTCGGCCACGATTGCAGCCAATCTGCTCGGCGATCGCAATCTCGCCAGCACGGCTCTATTTGTTGTGGCCAATGCTGGTGGGCCGGTCATCGTCGCGGGACTCATCCAGCGGTTCTATGGCACGCCATTCGAGCTCAACGAGTTGCGCCACGTCTTTGGACTGTTCGGCGCCACGATAGCCACTTCCTTCTTGACCGGTATCGTCGGCACGCTCGGATTTGTGTTCTTTCACCCCTCGGCTTCATCGGCCACGACGATATGGCGGCACTGGTTCGTCACTGAAACGCTGGGCACCATTACGGTCGCGCCGATGATAATCGGGTTCGCATCACTGCTGCGCAAACCTGCGCCGCGGCGCGACATTGTCGAGGGTGCCTTCGCGCTCGCGATCGTAGCCACGCTATGTTTGCTGTTGGTTGTTCTGCCAAAGGATCCGTGGACACTCGAGCTGGCAGTCGCGGCGTTCTGTCCGCTGTATGTGTGGATCGCTGCCCGCCTGCAACCTGCCTTTACGGCAGTCGCGACCTTCATGTGCGCAATCACGATTGTATGTACCACCGTATTTGCCATCGGTGTTTTCGGCGATGCGCGTTTACCGCTTGGAGAACGTATCCTGTCTGCGCAGGCGACCATTCTGGCCACGTCGTTCGGCGCGCTGGTTCTGGCGGCGCTGTTCAGCGAGCGGCGGATGCACGAACTCGCGATTCTCGAAAGGGAGCGACGGTTGGAAGAGGCGCTTCGTGCTGGCAGAGTAATGACGTTTGACTGGGAAGTTCGGACTGGAATGATCCAGTTGAGCCAGAATGCGACGGAAATCCTCGGTCTCGGTTCGGAACCGTCGCTAAGCGCGGCGAATATGATGAGACAAATTCATCCAGACGATCGTGCAATGGTGGCGGCTCGCTTGAACGCCGCGGGTCTCAGCGAGCGCTCGCATTCGATGACGTTTCGCTTCCTGCGGCCGGATGGACATGGAGAGGTGTGGCTGGAGCGAGTTGCCGTTACCCACTTTGACGTTGCGGGAAAGCCAATACGCATCAATGGGCTGACGACCGACGTCACGGAGCGGAAGCGGTTTGAAGAGGAGATTTCCCGCGCCTGGAAATCGGCGGCAATGGCCAATCAGGCCAAATCCAGTTTCCTGTCTGCCGCCAGCCATGACCTGCGACAGCCGCTGCAAACACTGAGATTCCTGCACGACGCGCTCGAGCCGCATCTGTCGAATGGAGAAGGGCGCCATATCGTCGACGGAATGAGCCGATCGCTCGACACCATGTCGAGCATCCTCTCGAGCCTTCTCGATGTTAATCGCCTGGAGGCCGGCAATCTCCGTCCGTCGAAGAGCGACTTCGCAATCAACGAAGTCTTTGACTCTCTCGCGTCCGATTTTCTCGGTTCGGTTACCGAGAAGCGGTTGCGGTGGCGCTTGGTGCGTTCGGAACTCCGGGTCCATACCGACAAGACAATGCTCGAGGCAATGTTGCGTAACCTGCTGTCGAATGCGGTGCGATATACGGATCGGGGGACAGTCCTGCTCGGCTGCCGCCGCGCCGGTGACCGGATCCGGATCGAAGTCTGGGATAGCGGCATCGGCATGTCGCAGGACCAGATGCCACAGATTTTCCAGGAGTACTATCAGGGTGAGCAAGGCGCGCAGCGCGGCGGCCTTGGGCTGGGCCTCGCCATCGTCAGACGTATCGGTGAGGTGCTGGACCACAGGATCGACGTGCGCTCCACCCCCGGCAAGGGTACCGTTTTTTCAATCGAGGTTCCGCGTGGCGATCCAAATGATGCGGATGCGGAACGAGCCGAGCCGCCGGCACCCGAGACGAACGGCTTCCCTGACCTCATTCTTGTCGTCGAGGACGAGGAGAGCGTCCGGACCTCGCTAAGCCGCCTGCTGAAATTGAAGGGCATCAAGGCGATCATGGTCGCAACAGCGACTGACGCACTGGATCAGGTCACCCGACACGTCATCCGTCCCGATTTGCTGATCTGCGATTACAATCTTCGCGGATCGGCGAACGGCGTCGACACGGTCAACGCCCTGCGCGGGGCGCTCGGCACCAACGTCCCGGCCATCGTGATGACGGGCGACATCCGCTCGGACATCGTTCAATCGATCGCTGCATTCGGCATTTCCGTTCTGATCAAACCATTCCGCGCGGACGAACTGTTGCAGCACATCGCTGAACGTTACCGGGATTCAGCGCGTGGGTTACCGACCAATCCGGCCGGCGATCAAGTTGGAATGGAGAGCTAGATATCGGCGCGTTGCGCTTGTTTTCAGCTCGCCGCCAAACAAAAACGCGGCAGGTTGCCCCGCCGCGTTTGAAATCCCGTAACCGGAGTACGAAAAACTACTCCTCGTCGTCGTCCTGCTTCTTGCCGCCGATCGTCTTCAGCTTGGCGAACACGGCGTCGACGTTGAGGTCGTCGCGCTGCTTTTCGGTCGGCTCGAATTCCGGCTCCTTCTTGGTGGTCTCGGAGGCCGGCAGCAGGGTGGCGCCGCCGTAGGCGGCGGGGACCGGCTTTTCCTTGGCGGCGCGCTGCACCTCGAAATCGAGCTCGATCTGCGAGCACAGGCCCAATGTCACCGGGTCCATCGGGGTCAAGGTCGAGGCGTTCCAGTGGGTGCGGTCGCGGACTGAGGCAATGGTGGTCTTGGTGGTGCCGACCAGGCGCATGATCTGGGCGTCCTTCAGCTCGGGATGGTTGCGCACCAGCCAGAGGATCGCGCTCGGCCGCTCATGGCGGCGCGACACCGGGGTGTAGCGCGGGCCCTTTTTCTTGGCCGCCGGGGGCAGGGTAACCTTGCTCTCGCCGAGCTTGAGGCGGTAATTCGGGTCCTTTTCGCCCCTTTCGATCTCGTCGCGGCTCAATTGGCCGGTCGAAATCGGGTCCATGCCCTTGATGCCCTGCGCCGCGTCGCCGTCGGCGATGGCGCGGACCTCCAGGGGGTGCATTTTAGTGAAATCGGCCACCTGGTCGAAGGTCAGCGCGGTATTATCAACCAGCCACACGGCAGTCGCCTTTGGCATCAGCGGTGCATTGCTCATGGCAAATCTCCTTTGTGCCTCGCCCACCTCTTTTTGGAGGCGAAGTCTGCGGTCATCGGGGATGACGGGAATTCCGGGCCTATATACCCCTTGAGGCCCCATTGGCGCAATGGCCTGCTAAAGTGCCTTGACAGCGCCCAAAAGCAGCCCCAAGTCCTTATACGAACTGGCCGTTCCCCGCCCGCCGGCGAGGGGTGATTCGGTCCCCGAGATGGCCCCCATGACCTCTTTATCGGCATCAGCCAAACCAGACCTGAAAATCGTGCTTTGTTCCCCCCGCGGCTTCTGTGCGGGCGTGGTACGGGCCATCGACACCGTCGAGCGGGCGCTCGCGATCTACGGCGCCCCCGTCTATGTCCGCCACGAGATCGTGCACAACCGCTATGTCGTGGACAGCCTGAAGACCAAGGGCGCGATCTTCGTCGAGGAACTGGCCGAAATTCCGGACAATACCAACGCACCGGTGGTGTTCTCCGCCCATGGCGTGCCGAAGTCGGTTCCGGCGGACGCCCGGGCGCGCAATTTCTTCTCGCTGGACGCGACCTGCCCGCTGGTCACCAAGGTGCACCGCGAGGCCGCGATCCACTTCAAGCGCGGCCGTGAAATCCTGCTGATCGGGCATTCCCATCATCCGGAAGTGGTCGGCACGCTCGGCCAGTTGCCGCCGGGCGCGGTGACGCTGATCGAGACCAACGAAGACGCCAAGACGTTCACGCCGAAGAATCCGGACAACCTCGCCTTCGTGACCCAGACGACGCTGTCGATCGACGACACCGCCGAGATCGTCGCGATGCTGAAGGAGCGTTTCCCGAATATCTCCGGCCCGCACAAGGAAGATATCTGCTACGCCACCACCAACCGCCAGCTTGCGGTGAAGAAGGTGGCGCCGGTGGTCGACGCCCTGATCGTGGTCGGCGCGCCGAACTCGTCGAACTCGCAGCGCCTGCGCGAAGTCGCCGAGCGCGAGGGCTGCCCGGTCTCGGTGCTGGCGCAGCGCGCCAGCGATCTCGACTGGTCGCGGTTCGAAGGCATCAAGAGCCTCGGCATCACGGCGGGCGCCTCCGCGCCGGAAGTGATCGTCGAGGAGATCATGGGCGCGTTCGCGGAGCGCTATACGCTGCATGTGGAGACGGTCTCGGCCGCGGAAGAAAACGAATTCTTCCCGCTGCCGCGTTCGCTGCGGCCCGACGCAGCTTAGGGCGCGTGTGCCATGGCGGTTTACACGGACGTTGCCGCCGAAGACCTCGCGGAGTTCCTCAAGAGTTACGATATCGGCGAATTGCTCTCCTACAAGGGCATCGCCGAAGGCGTCGAGAATTCCAACTTCCTGATGCACACCAGCAAGGGCGCCTACATCCTCACGCTGTATGAAAAGCGCGTGGCGGTGGACGATCTGCCTTACTTCCTGTCGCTGATGGCGCATCTGGCCGAGCGCGGCGTGCATTGCCCGCAGCCGGCGAAAAACCGCCAGGGCGAAGTCTACAGCCATCTCGTCGGGCGGCCCGCTGCGATCATCAATTTCCTCGAAGGTATGTGGCCGCGGCGGCCCAACGCCGCGCATTGCAGCGGCGTCGGCGAGGCGCTCGCCAAAATGCATCTGGCGGGCGGCGACTTTCCTCTTGTCCGGAAAAATCCGCTGTCGGTCGAGGGATGGCGGCCGCTGTTCGAGCTGTCGGCGCCGCGTGCCGACAGCGTGCAGCCGGGTTTGCGCGATTTCATCGCCTGCGAACTCGATCACCTCGAGGCGAACTGGCCAAAGGATCTGCCGCTCGGCGTCATCCATGGCGATCTCTTCAACGACAACGTCTTCTTCCTCGGCGACAAGCTGTCCGGGCTGATCGACTTCCCGTTTTCCTGCAACGACATCCTGGCCTATGACGTCGCGATCTGCCTCAACGCGTGGTGCTTCGAGCCGGACCATTCCTTCAACGTCACCAAGGCGCGCGCGCTGCTCGGCGCCTATGGCCGCGAACGGAAATTGTCCGATGCCGAGCAGGACGCGCTGCCATTGCTGGCGCGCGGCGCCGCGCTGCGCTTTTTGCTGACGCGCCTGGTCGATTTCCTCGACGTGCCGCCGGGCGCGCTGGTGAAGCCGAAAGACCCGGTCGAATATGTCCGCAAGCTGCGCTTCCACCAGAGCGTCCAGTCCGCGCGCGATTACGGCCTGATGCAGGCGGGATGCGCGGCGTGAGCGATTCCAGGCCGCATGTCACGGTATTCACCGACGGCGCCTGCTCGGGCAATCCCGGGCCCGGCGGCTGGGGCGCGATCCTGAAATTCGGCGACACCGAAAAGGAATTGAAGGGCGGCGAAGCGCACACCACCAACAACCGCATGGAATTGATGGCGGCGATCTCGGCGCTGGAAGCGCTGAAGAAAGCCTGCGTCGTCGACCTCACCACCGACAGCCAATATGTCCGCAAGGGGATCACCGAATGGATCCATGGCTGGAAGCGCAACGGCTGGCGCACGTCCGACAAGAAGCCGGTCAAGAACGTCGACCTGTGGCAGCGCCTCGACGCGGCGCTGAAGGCGCATGAGGTGCGCTGGCACTGGATCAAGGGCCACGCCGGTCACGACGAGAACGAACGCGCCGATCAGCTGGCCCGCGACGGCGTCGCGATGGCAAGGTTGAAGGCGTAGGTTTCGGGGAGCTGCCCTCTGTTTCCCTCTCCCCTTGTGAGAGAGGGTGAATGTTGACCTGCGCGCGCTCAACATTGAAATAGAACGAATACAGGGAGTGAAGATTGGTCTAGACGCTCCGCTTCAACAGTCACCAGCGAACCTGATGACCGGTGGCGCGGCCCGCGTGGTTATTTAGAACGGCGCCCTCCGGGGCGCTATTGCTTGTTGAACCCATCGGTTCTTCTCTTCGACAAAAGTAACGATATTCTTGGTATGGGGCGAGGCCTGACCTGTTTCAAACCCGACAGCGGCGGCACCGAACAAGCGACGGAGAGGCGAATATGAGTTCGATTGGATCGCTAGTCAGGAGGGGACTGCTTGTGGCTGGTTTGCTTATATCAGCGGGACCGGCGCTGGCGACGGGGAGCGATGACGGTTTCGCAGCGTTCTGGATGCAATTCAAAGCTGCAGTCGCCAAGAGCGATCAGAAGGCCGTATCGCAGATGATCAAATATCCGGTCCTACTCTATGATCTGCGGCAAGAGGCTGACTTCCCTGTGATCTGGAGAGGCGCTTTCAAACCGGCACATCGGGCGTGTCTTGCCAAGCAGAAACCCGTCATGGACAAGCAGAAGGACAAAGTCAGTTATTCTGCCTTTTGCGACTCGCTCATCTACGTTTTTGGCAAGGATAGTTCCGGCTGGAAACTGACGGACTTTGCCGTAAACGACTGATCGAATTGGCCTTGCAAGAACTGATTGCCAACAATCCCGATGCTGTGTGCATACTGAGTGGGGAATAAGAACACCGGGGCGGGGCGGCCGACAGGCTTCAAGCCCGAGTATATCCAGCAAGCCGCTAAGCTCTGTTTGCTCGGTGCGATCGATAAGGACATTGCAGAATTCTTCGGTACGAGCGTTGTGACGCTGAACGCATGGAAGAAGAAGTATCCTGAGTTTCTAAAGTCCCTCAAGGATGCCAAGGCCGAAGCTGACGCCCGTGTTGTGAGGAGCCTTTACCAAAGGGCGGTGGGCTATGAAGGCCCGGCCGTGAAGATATTCAACGCCAACGGCTCGGCGCTGGTTGTCCCTTACACAGAGCATTATCCCCCTGAAACGGCGGCAGGCATATTCTGGCTGAAAAACCGTGACCCTGAGAATTGGCGCGACCGACACGAGGTGACAGGCGCCAACGGGAAGCCGGTTGGCGGGCCTACCTTCGCCCTCGATTCTAAGACGGCAGCGGCGATTGCCAAGAAAATCAATGAGGACGTGTGATGCGTGACGCCGGAAGAGATTGCCGTCGCACGCGCCCTGGCTGAGCAAAGCCTCCTCTTCTTCACCCGCTTTATGTTCAAGGCCCGGTTCGGGTCGAAGTTCATGGTCAACTGGCACCATGAGGAGATTTGCGAGCACCTAGAGGCGGTCCACCGGGGGGAGATACCGCGGCTGCTGGTTAACTGCCCGCCCGGCTCCAGTAAAACGGAGTTGACCGTCATCAACTTCGCCGCGTGGGCTGAAGCCAAGAACAGCTGGTGTCGGCAAGATCCCACGCCGGAGCAGGGCAGTGGACGCGATGCAAAGCATCGCGGACGGGTGAGGGGTTCTCTCCGCGGATGCAATTCCCTCTACGGATAGAGACCCCTCATCCGGCGCTTCGCGCCACCTTCTCCCACAAGGGGAGAAGGGAAGATAAGTGCGAGCGCAGCTCTTACAGCTGCCCCAACAGCGTATCGCCGCCGGAAACCTCGACCTTGCCGGGCGCCGGCTCGAGGTTGAGCTTCTTGACCACGCCGTCTTCCACCAGCATCGAATAGCGCTTGGAGCGGATGCCGAGGCCGTTGCCGGAGGCGTCGAGCTCCATGCCGATCGCCTTGGTGAAGTCGGCATTGCCGTCGGCGAGGAAGGTGGCTTCGTCACGCTGGTCGGTGTCGCGCTTCCAGGCGTTCATCACAAAGGCGTCGTTGACGGAGACGATCGCGATGGTGTTCACGCCCTTGTCCTTGATGGCGTAGGCGTTGAGGAAGATGCTCGGCAGATGCATCTTGTGGCAGGTGCCGGTATAGGCGCCGGGCACCGCGAACAGCGCGACCTTCTTGCCCTTGAAAATATCGTCGGTGGTTTTGACCTGCGGCCCTTCCGCCGTCATCACGCGAAACTTGGCTTCCGGCAGCTTGTCGCCAACTTGGATCGTCATCGTGAATTCTCCCTCAATGTGCGGATGGGTCTTATAGCGTTTTCGAGCGAAGTGGGTACCGGTTCGCGTGAAGAAAACGCCTCAAAACAAGACTAACCTCTGCGGATGACCGGCACAATATTCGGTGTCCCGGAAACGGCAATGCCGCCGTGCGTTCACTGTTCTGTCATCAGCCGGTAAACCCGCCGGCGTCGAGGAATGCCCGTTCTTCAGGCGTCGTTTCGCGCCCCAGGATGCGGTTACGGTGCGGAAAGCGCCCGAACCGGCGGATGATGTCGGCGTGATGCTCGGCATATTCCTTGTTTTCGGTATTGGCCGTGCCGCCGAACAGCTCGATGCAGCGCAGCTGGTCGGGCAAATGTTCCGAATGCATGAACGGCAGATAGAGGAATTCGAGCAGCGCCGGGTCGATGCGCTTGTCGGTACCCCGGTCGATGGCGCGGGCCGCGACGTCGCGCGCCAGCCTGTCGCTCGCATAGGTCTGGGCGTCACCACGAAACATGTTGCGGGGAAACTGGTCGAGCACGATGGTGAGCGCCAGCGCGCCGTCATCGCTGGCTTCCCAGGACGATAATTCGCCCCCGGCCGCCTTCCGCCACAGCTCGAGATACCGCTGACGCACTTCCGCGTCGAACGCGTCGTCGCGCTTGTACCAGCGGTCGTGGCCGGCTTCGCGCCAGAATTTCAGGATGTCAGCCGGCACGGTGTCGCGAGCGTCAGACATGATCGGACGCTCGCTCCGCTTTTCGGTCTCAGGCCGCGGCCTTCTTTTCGTCGCGCAGCTCGCGACGCAGGATCTTGCCGACATTGGTCTTGGGCAGGTCGGTCCTGAACTCGATCTGCTTGGGGACCTTGTAGGCGGTAAGCTGCGTGCCGCAGTACTTGATCACGTCCTCGGCCGTGAGGTTCGGGTCCTTCTTGACGATGAAGGCCTTGACCGCTTCGCCTGACTTGGAGTCCTGGACGCCGATCACGGCGCATTCCAGCACGCCCGGATGGCTGGCGATCACTTCCTCGATCTCGTTCGGATAGACGTTGAAGCCGGAGACCAGGATCATGTCCTTCTTGCGGTCGACGATCTTGGTGTAGCCCCGCTCGTCCATCACTCCGATGTCGCCGGTGCGGAAATAGCCGTCCGCCGTCATCACATTCGCGGTCTCTTCCGGCCTGTTCCAGTAGCCGGCCATCACCTGCGGTCCCTTGGCGCAGATTTCGCCGGCCTCGCCGAGCGGCAATTCCTTACCGTCGTCGTCACGGATCGAGATATGGGTCGAGGGCACCGGAAGGCCGATCGTACCGGAGAACTCCTCAATGTCGGCGCGATTGCAGGTCAGCGTCGGCGACGTCTCCGACAGGCCGTAGCCTTCCGACAGTGTGCAGCCGGTGGTCTTCAGCCATTTCTCGGCCACGGGCTTTTGCGTCGCCATGCCGCCGCCGTTGGAGATTTTCAGTTTGGAGAAATCGAGCTTGTCGAACCCGGGTGTGTTCAACAGGCCGTTGTAAAGCGTGTTGACGGCCGGGAAAAAGCTGACCTGGTACTTCGACAGCTCCTTGACGAAGCCGGGCATGTCGCGCGGGTTGGGAATCAGCAGATTGGTGCCGCCGGCGCGCACGCCCAGGAGGTAGCACGCGGTCAGTGCAAAGATGTGATAGAGCGGCAGCGCGCAGACGATGACCATCTGGTCGACAATCGGCGGCTTCTTCAGCGCCGGCTGCAGCCAGGCGTCGTTCTGCAGCACGTTGGCGAGGATGTTCTGGTGCAGCAGCGTCGCGCCCTTGGAAACGCCGGTCGTGCCGCCGGTATA
Source organism: Bradyrhizobium sp. JYMT SZCCT0428 (assembly GCF_018131075.1). Taxonomy (GTDB): domain Bacteria; phylum Pseudomonadota; class Alphaproteobacteria; order Rhizobiales; family Xanthobacteraceae; genus Bradyrhizobium. The sequence goes on from NZ_JAFCLS010000030.1 coordinate 56,194, forward strand.
TTGCAGGAAGGCGACGTCCTCGCGCGTTAGCTGCGGCTTGTTGAACTTCATGCCGCGGCCGGCGGCCAGCGCATCGTTGAAGGAGACCGAGCCCGGGATCGACCAGGCCGGCACCATCTTCTTCACCCTGCGGACCACCAGATTGACGATCACGCCCTTGAAGCCGAGCAAGTCGCCCATGCTGCCGACGATCACATGCTTGACCGCGGTCCTCGCGATCACCTGCTGCACCGTGGTGGCGAAATTCTCCAGCACCACGATCGCCTCGGCGCCGGAATCCTTGAGCTGATGTTCGAGCTCGCGCGGGGTGTAGAGCGGGTTGACGTTGACCACCGTGTAGCCGGCGCGCAGCACCGCCGCCGTCGCGACCGGATATTGCAGCACGTTCGGCATCATCAGCGCGACGCGGGCGCCCTTTTGCAGGCCCTTGCTCTGCAGATAGGCGCCGAACGCCGCCGACATCTGGTCGAGGTCGCGGTAGCTGATCGACTTGTCCATGCAGATGAACGCCTTGCGGTCGGCGAACTTCTTGAAGCTCTCTTCCAACAGCTCAACCAGCGATGAGTACTGGGTGATGTCGATATCGGCGGGCACGCCGGCCGGATAATGCTTGAGCCAGATCCGCTCCATGGTATTTCCCCTCTGGTTAGTTCCCGATTTCTCGAATTCTTGGGCCGGGATGCCTCGTTTTTGGCAGTATTGTGAATGCCGCCGCCGATGGCAAGCGGCTGCGCGCTATCGACGCATTGGGAATCGACAAGTCTACGTTCGGAACGCGCGAAAACCGCCTGATTGCGGGGCTTTCCGGGCTCTTAACCAGCCGGTTTGGATTCGCTCTTAGGTTTTGCGGCGGCGTTGGGCTTGGCTGGCTTTGCGGCCGGCTTATCGCCCGAAGCGGCAGGTTTCTCGGCCGGCCTGGCGGCGGGCTTGGCAGCTGCGGCAGGCTTGACAGCTGCCACAGGCTTGGCTGCGGCAGCAGGCTTTGCGGCGGCGTCCGGTTTGACATTCGCGTGCCGGACCGCGGCCGGCTTGGCCGCGGGTTTTGAGGCTGCGGTCTTGGCCTCAGACTTGGCCTTATCCGCGTCCGGCTTCTTCGCCGCGACCGCGACCCGCGATTTCTTTCCGCGTCGCGTAATCTGCTTCTGGTCATCCGCGGCCACGGCGGCAATCAACTCCGTGCCGGTCTTCTTCGGGCCGGTATAGACCACCATGGGCTCGCCAGCGGTGTACGCCGTCGCGAGCAGCTCCGAGGGCTTTGCCGTCGGCGCCTGCAGTCCTGCGGAAAAGAACGCCAGCGCCGGGCTTTCGCCCGCACCGGTGGCCACTGTCGTGTCCGCATCCTCGTCGGTGGCGGGGCGCTTGCGCTTGCCGTTGCACATCTCCTCGCGCAGGTTCGGCGGCGTAGCGTCGATCGGCACCAGATTGTCGACCGTGCCGAGCGAGGGTCGCAGCCATCCCAGCCCGTTGCTGGCAAAGCCGCGCTCCAGCAACTGGGCGGCGCGCACCGCGCGCGCCTGGCCGGAGGTCGAGCCGAGCACGACCGCTATCAGCCGCTTGCCGTCGCGCGTCGCCGAGGCCACCAGATTGTATCCGGACGCGCAGATGAAGCCGGTCTTGAACCCGTCGGCGCCGGCATAGCGGCCGATCAGCTTGTTGAAATTGTTGGTGGTGCGGCGGCCGAAACGGATCGCCGGGATGTGCATGAAATATTCGTATTCGGGCAGATCGCGAATCACGGCACGCGCCAAAATCGCAAGATCGCGCGCCGAGGTGATCTGGCCATCGGCGGGCAGGCCGTTCGGATTGACGTAGCTCGTCTGCGTCATGCCGAGCCGCTGTGCGGTCGCGTTCATCATCCCCGAGAAACCGTCGACGGAGCCGCCGACGCCTTCGGCGAGCACCACGGCCATGTCATTGGCCGACTTCACCATCACCATCGCCAGGGCGTTTTCGACGGTGACTTGCGTGCCCGGCTTGAATCCCATCTTCGACGGCGATTGCGAGGCTGCCACCGGCGAAACCGTCAGCACGCTGTCGAGGCGCAGGCGGCCTTCCTTGACGGCTTTGAGCGTGACGTAAGCCGTCATGATCTTGGTCACCGATGCCGGATACCAGGGCATCGTCGCATTTTCGGCCTGCAACACCTTGCCGGTTTCGGCTTCGACCACCAGCAACGCCTCGGCATACGCGGCGCGGGGCGTTGCGACCGCAAGCGCGGCGACGAGCAGGATCAGGTTCAACAATGGATGGCGAAGCAGCGGGCGAAGAAAATGCACTTTTGCGTTCCGGTCCTTTGAGACCCACCTTCGAAAAAGGAGGTCCTGAAATCTGACGTTCGGGTTTCAAGCGTGCGATCTTGAAACCTAATTTGCGCCGTCGCTCACGGCGGCTGCAAACCTATACCGGCTTGGTGATCGAGAACAGAGGCCGGGCAATTAAATCGTGGACGAAAAAAGGCGCAATTTCGCCGATAATTCAATGCGGATAGCGGCGCAGGGGAGGCTATTGTGTCTCAATGCTGGCCCGCGCGTCGGCCTGCACCATGAACTGGGCCCGCGCGAGTTCCGCAAAGCGGCCGCCCTTGGCCACCAGTTCATCGAAAGTTCCGCTTTCGATCACGCGGCCGTTGTCGAACACCAGGATGCGCGTCGCGTTGCGGATGGTCGAAAGCCGGTGCGCGATCACGAAGGTCGTGCGGCCCTTCATCACTTCATCGAGAGCGGCGTTGACTTTTGCCTCGGTGACCGCGTCGAGCGCGCTGGTGGCCTCGTCGAGGATCAGGATCGGCGGGTCCTTCAACAGCGCGCGCGCGATCGACAGCCGTTGCCGCTCGCCGCCGGACAGCATGCGGCCACGCTCGCCGGCATGGGTCTCGAATTTCTTGTCGCTGCGTTCGATGAATTCGAGCGCCTGCGCCCGCGACGCCGCGACGCGCATTTCCTCTTCAGTGGCGTCCGGTTTGCCGACGCGCAGATTGTCGGCGAGCGAGCGGTTGAACAGCAGTGCCTCCTGGAACACCACGCCGATATTCCGCCGCAGCGCCGTCAGCTTGAGGGCGCGGATGTCCATGCCGTCGATCTTGATAATGCCGGACTGCGGATCGAACGCGCGATGCAACAGTGCGATCGCGGTCGATTTGCCGGCGCCGGTCGGGCCGACCAGCGCGATGGTCTGGCCGGGCAAGGCGGTGAAGGAAAGATCCTCGATCGCGGGCCGCTTGCCGTCATAGGAAAACGAGACGTCGTTGAACTCGACCAGGCCCGAGAGCCGCCCGGTGTCGACAGCGCCGGGCCGGTCGCGCACCGCGGGCACGGCGTCCAATACGTCGAAGAATTCCTGCAGGCGCGGCGCTTCCATGAACACGCTGTTGATGAAGCTGACCACCTGTTCGAGCTTCTGGATCAGCATCGTCGCGAAAGAAACGAACATCACGATCTCGCCGACCGTGGTCAGTCCCTGCTGATGCAGATAGATGCCGACGGTGAAGATCGCGAGCACGGTGATGGTGGTGGAGGCGCGGGTGATCACGGTGACCAGCGCCCACCAGCCAAGCACCGGCATCTGCACCGCGAGCAGCTTGTCGGCGACGTAGCGCAGGCCCTGCACCTCGGCGTCGATGCGCACGAAGCTCTGCACCAGCGCGACGTTGCCGAGCGCGTCGGAAGCGCGCGCAGAGAGGTTTGAGTAATGCTCCTCCACCTCGCTCTGCATGCCATAAGTCTTGCGCACCACCAGCGTGGTCAGCACCGTGAATATCACGCACAGCAGGAACAACAGGATCGCCATCCGCCAGTTGATGTAGAGCGACAGCGGCAGCAGCACGACCAGCGACATGATCGCGGCAAAGTGCTCGCGGAAGAATCCGAGCCAGAGCCGCCACAGTGAATCCGTGCCGTTCAGCATCACCTTCATCAGCCGCCCGGAATGGGTGCCGGTGTGGAAGGTCAGCGGCAGCTGCATGATGTGCTCGAAATAGTCGGTCAGCACCGCCTGGCGCTGGCGGTGCGCCAGCTTGTCGGCATGGAGCGCGACGAGGGCGCTGCAGGCGATAGTGAACAGACCGAACCCCACCCAGGCCGCCAGCAGCGGCCACGCCGAGTTCGAGGCCAGCGGGCCGGTCTGCGGCTTGCCGGAGAGCACGTCGATGATCTTGCCGAACAGCACGGGCTCGGCGAATTGCGCGCCGGCCAGCAGCAGATTGGCGCCGGCCAGAATCCAGCCGAGCCGCGCCTCTTTGCCGAGCAGCTCGAGCACGCGGGTGTAAAGGCGAATCATGGACATGCCGCAAGCACTGGAGGGGCAACGGGGCGATCAGTCGAGCCGCATTCTAATCAGGGATCGCCGCCGAGAACCAGCGTCCGCGCGACTTTTACTCAATTGATCAGCCGGCCGTTGACGGGGGGCAGGAACTGGTCATCGAAAATATCAGCAGCTACCGGCCGCTTCTGGAATTTGAAGCCTTCCGCGAGCTGATCGATCGACCGCTCGAACCTCGCAATATCGATGCCGCCGATGCCATTGCGCCTGACCTCCCCGGTCAGGATATTGTCGCGCAGGATGGCGTTCAGCCGTTCGAGCTCCAGGTCGTGCGAGCCGCCGTCCATGCGGTTGACGATCTCGGTCACGGCGGCCGCGGGGTCCTTGATGGCCAGGTGCGTGCCGCCGATCACCGCCCGCACAAATCCCTTCACGGCTTCCGGCTTGGCGGCCGCCAGCGCCGGGTTGACGACAATGGCGAAACCGTAGGCGTCGCAGCCATAGTCGGCGAATTTCAAGACCGCCAGATCGTCGGCCGGCACGCCACGGTCTTTCAGGTTGATCGCCGACAGATAGGAAAATCCGGTGACGGCATCGATCTGGCCCGCCGACAGCATCGGCTCGCGCACCGCGGCGCTGATATTGCTTTGCTTGACGCTCGCGATCTTGATGCCGTTCTGCTTCGCCACCGCCGGCCATAGCCGGATCGAAAGATCGCCCTCGGCGACGCCGAGATTCTTGCCTTCGATGTCCGACAGCGCCCGGACGCCGCGGCTCTTGCGGGCGATGATGGCGTAGGGTGCCTTGTTGAACAGCACGAACACCGCCTTGACCGGCGGGACGCCCTGCTTGTCCTTGTCGCGAAAACGCACCAGCGCGTTGATGTCGACCAGCGCGAAATCGCTGGTGCCGGCGGCGACCCGCGCGATCGCATCCGGCGATCCGCTGGCGATGTTGATGGTGACGGCGAGCCCCTCGGCGGTGAACAGGCCGCCGGTGGCCGCCATCACGAACGGCGCGTCCGTCGCATCGATGGGGCGGTCGAGCGAGAATTGGATCGCGAGCGGCGGCCGCGGTTCGTCCGCGGCAAGGCTCGCTCCCGCACCAAAGCACACCACTCCGCAAAGGCCTGCAAGCAAGGCCAGCATCGAGCGAAGGGCGTTGGTTCGGCGTGCACGCATGAGCTTACGTCACTGGGAGATGGGACAAGTTGCCGCGTGGGCCAGGTTTGTTGGATCGCAGGTCTGTTTCAGGACAAGAACGCCGGCATTACAAGCGTTAAAGGCAGGCATTCTGTCGCATCCAACGTGAACGGGCGATGACTGCCACGATTTGGCCAGAGATCGTTCAGCTTGCATTTGGTTTGGGGAACCTAATATCCGCTCAGTGGTTAGCAATTCGAGGCCTGTCAGGCCAAGCTCCCACGGAGGATATTGAGATGTTTGCACGAACAGGAGTGTTTTCATCGATCGGCCGCGCCGGCGCGGTGGCGACGGTTGTCGCGGTAGCGCTGACGGCCTACCAGCCGTCGGCAGCTTTCGCCGGCTCCGCGCCCGCCAAGGGCGTGACGGCCACGACCGGCACCAGCGACGCGACGGACTTCAGCTCGCGCGGCAGGAGGTATTATGGCGGCGGCGGCGGCGCTGCGGCGGCTGCGGCCTTCGCCGGCATCGTCGGCACCGGCATCGCGATTGCGGCCACCCAGAACCGCCGGGCTTATTACGGTGACAGCTACGGTTACTACGACGGGGGCCCGGCCTATTACGCTGCTCCCCCGGCTTACTATGGCGGCGGCCCGTACTATGGCGGTGGCTACTACGGCTACGGTAACCGGTCCTACGGCGGCTACACGAATCCGAACGCCTGGTAATTCCAACGTCCGGTAATTGCGCGCGCTGCTAAGGCGGCTGTTAAACACGAATCCACCGGCCGCATCCGGCCGGTGGATTTTTTTGGTTGTGAGCCCGGCCGTTAACACGCTGGCCACGGCTTTCCACTAGGTTCGAAGAATGAGTGATTCGCTCGAGCGGCTCTATCAGGCGGTGATCGCGGCCAGGGATCTTGATCCGGCTACGTCGCGTACCGCCCGGCTGTTTCAGCGCGGCCCGGCCAAGATGGCCAAGAAGCTGGCTGAGGAAGCCATCGAAGTTGTGATCGACGCCGTCAACGGCAAGACCGATGCGGTGGTCCGCGAGAGCGCCGACCTTCTCTACAACCTGACCGTTCTGTGGGCAGCCGCCGGTGTGAAGCCCGAGGACGTCTGGCGTGAGATGGCGCGGCGCGAGCATATGCTCGGCATTGCCGAGAAGTTGCCGAAATCGACGGTCAAGCCGCCCAAAACAATTCCTGCCAAGGCGGCCCCCGCCAAGGCGTTGCCAAAAGCGGCGCCACCACCGGCGGTTCGGCGACGAATTGTCGCGCTGGAAGGCCGCAGCCTGCGAAAGCGGCACTAAATCTCCCAAAATTCGGTCGGTTGCCGGCATGGACAAATCCGCTCCATGATGGTTCATGCGGCCATGCTTAAACGATCTTACGACTGGTTCATCGGCGCCGCCGACAAGCCCTACGCGCTCTGGATTTTGGCCGCGGTATCGTTCGCGGAGAGCTCGTTCTTCCCGATTCCTCCCGACGTCATGCTGCTGCCGATGTCACTGGCGCGGCCGAAGCGGGCGTGGTGGTTCGCGACCGTGTGCACGATCGCCTCGGTTGCCGGCGGTGTGGTCGGATACGCGATCGGCGCGCTATTGTACGACTCGCTCGGGCAGTGGCTGATCAACATCTATGGTCTCAGCGGCAAGGTCGAAGCGTTCCGGCAGTCCTATGCCGAATGGGGCGCGCTGATCATTATCGGCAAGGGGCTGACCCCGATCCCGTACAAGCTTGTCACCATCACGTCAGGGTTCGCCGGCTACAATATCTGGCTGTTTATCGTGTGCTCGATCATCGCGCGCGGCGGCCGGTTCTTCGTGGTCGCGATCCTGCTCAACCGTTACGGCGACCTCATTCGCAGCGAGCTGGAAAAGCGGCTTGGCCTCTGGGTCGCGATCGGGGCCGTGGTGCTGGTGCTCGGGTTCGTCATTGCGGTCAAATTGGTCTGACCTGCGCGCGGGGCGCTCTGCCGGTCGAAAGACTTCAGACGACGCCCGCTTCCGGCTACGCTCGCTCCATGCCTGATCGAATCGGCCATCTTTTCAAGTCATTCGGGACGGCGTTCGCGGCCCCTTGCCTTGCGCTGTCGATGCTGGCGCTCGCGTCGGACGCCGGCTGGTCGCAAGGTGCACCTCAGCCCTCGCTCGGTGTCCAGTCACCAGCCCAGCAGCCGGTGCCGCAAGGACCGGCGCCGCAGCAGATCGAACCGCCGCCGCAGCAGCCGGAAAATCCCGGCCTGATCAATGAAATCGGCAAGCTGCTCGAGAAGTCCAAATCGATCCTGCCGAGCCTGAAGAGCCCAGGCGAGACCGACCCCAACACCCGCGCCCAGGATACTGCAAAGGATGCTGCAAAGGATACCGGCGACAGCCGGCCGAACATGGCGCTTCCGTCGATCATGGTCACAGGACGCGCGGCCTGCCTGGTGTCGGCCAATGGCGCGCCGGACTGCAAGGCGGGGGCCGACAGGCTGTGCCAGACCAAGGGTTACAGGGAAGGCAAGAGCCTCGACACCGACGCGGCCGAGAAATGTTCGCCGAAAGTGTTCATCCCGGGCCGCAAGCGCGAACCGGGCGACTGCAAGACCGAAAATTACGTGACCCGCGCGATATGCCAATAGCGTATGATGCGGACCCGCAGGGCCGCGTCAGCGCAACAGCGGGCGCCGGTTTTGCTCGGGACAAACGCGGGAGCGTTTGCCCGGAATCGTGCGCAAAAAAATAGCGCCAAAACGCAATACTTGACACTGGAAAGATTGCCTTGTTGGTATGACGTCTGGCATCTCTTGAGACTCTCGGGTTATGCCAATGCCAGTTCCGGAACACGCATAAGGATTGCTTCGAATGTCCATGCCAGCCTTGTTCAAGGGCCGTCTGTCGATCCCCGTCATCGGTGCGCCGCTGTTCATCATTTCCGTGCCTGATCTGGTGATCGCGCAGTGCAAGGCGGGTGTGGTCGGATCGTTTCCGGCGCTGAACGCACGGCCACCGGCGCTGCTCGACGAATGGCTGGCGCGGATCAAGGAAGAACTCGCGGCTCACGACAAGGCACATCCGGAAGCGCCCTCGGCGCCGTTCGCGGTCAACCAGATCGTGCACAAGTCGAACAACCGGCTCGATCAGGATCTGGCGCTTTGCGAGAAGCACAAGGTGCCGATGATGATCACCTCGCTCGGCGCGCGCGAAGAGCTCAACCAGGCGGCGCATGGCTGGGGCTGTGTCGTGTTCCACGACGTCATCAACCAGAAATTCGCGCACAAGGCGGTTGAGAAGGGCGCCGATGGCCTGGTGCTGGTGTCGGCCGGCGCCGGCGGCCATGCCGGCGAAATCTCGCCATTGGCCTTCGTGGCCGAGACGAGGCAATGGTTCGACGGTCCGATCGCGTTGTCGGGCGCGATTGCGAACGGCCGGGCGATTCGTGCGGCACGCATACTGGGTGCCGACTTCGCCTATATCGGCTCAGCCTTCATCGCCACCGCGGAGGCCAATGCGGTGGAAGGCTACAAGCAGATGATCACGGCCTCGACCGCGGAAGACATCGTCTATTCCAACCTGTTCACCGGCGTGCATGGCAATTATCTGAAGCCTTCGATCGTCGCCGCCGGCATGGATCCCGACAATCTGCCGACCTCGGATCCGTCGAAGATGAGTTTCGGCACCGATGCTTCGGGTGAGCGCGCCAAGCCAAAAGCCTGGAAGGAAATCTGGGGCAGCGGCCAGGGCGTCGGCAGCGTGGCAAAAGTCTTGCCGGCCGCCGAACTGATCGCAAGGTTCAAGAAGGAATACGCCGAGGCGATCGATCCGCCGCTGTGATGTTCTTCCTTCTCCCCTTACAAGGGGAGAGGGGAAGAAAGCGACGCTGATCGGCAGCGCCACCATCACACGTTCAAATTCATCCACACCGCTTTCGGCTCGGTAAAATTCTCGATCGCGGCCGAGCCGTGTTCGCGGCCGAAGCCGGAATCGCGGACGCCGCCCCACGGCAACCGCACGTCGGTATAGCCATAGGTGTTGATCCAGACCGTCCCGGCCTTTGCATTCCTTGCGAAACGCTGCACCCGCCCGATGTCGCGGCTCCACACCCCGGCCGCGAGGCTGTAGGCCGTGCCGTTGGCGATCCGCAGCGCATCGGCTTCGTCCTTGAACTTGATCACGCTGACGACGGGTCCGAAAATTTCCTCCTGCGAGATGCGCATCTCGTGTTCGACATTGGCGAACACGGCGGGGCTGATGAAATAGCCGCGGGTGCCGACGCGTATCCCGCCGGTGATCAGCAGCGCGCCTTCCTTTTGGCCGATATCGACATAATCGAGGATGCTCTTCATCTGCTTTTCAGAGATCACGGGCCCGAGCGCCGTCGCGCGATCACCGGGATCGCCGATGCGGATCGACTGGGCGCGTTGCGTCAGCCGTTCGACCACTTCGTCGTAGACCTTCTCATGGACCAGTACGCGGGAGCCGGCCGAGCATACCTGTCCGGCGTTGAAGAATATTCCTGACGCTGCCGCCTTGCTGGCCGCCTCGATATCGGCGTCGTCGAAGATCACGTTGGCAGACTTGCCGCCGAGTTCGAGCGACACCCGTTTGAAGTTGCCGGCGGCACCGCGCAGGATGCCGCGGCCGACGCCTGGCGAGCCCGTGAAGGTGACCTTGTCGACATCAGGATGATTGACCAGCGCGTCGCCGACGACCCGGCCGGGGCCGGTCACGATGTTGAGCACGCCAGGCGGCAATCCGGCTTCGAGCGCCAGCTCGCCGATCCGCAGCGCCGACAGCGAGGTCAGTTCGGCAGGCTTCATCACGATGGTGCAGCCGCAGGCGAGCGCGGGCGCCAGCTTCCACATCCCGATCATCAGCGGAAAATTCCAGGGAACGATCGCCGCGACCACGCCGACCGGCTCGCGCACCGTGTAGGTCAGCGCGTCGTCCCGCGTCGACACCACCTCGCCGTGGATCTTGTCGGCCCAGCCCGCGTAGTAGGTCAGCGTGTCGATGGCGGCTGGCAAATCCTGCCGCAGCACGCCTGAAATCGGCTTGCCGGCATCGAGGCTTTCGAGCGCTGCGATTTCGTCCGCGTGCTTCTTCATCAGCTCCGCAAGTCGGAGCAGGATCTGCCCGCGCTCGGAGGCGCGCATGCTGCGCCAGGGGCCTTCAAAGGCGCGGCGGGCCGCGGCCACGGCGCGATCGGCGTCGGCCTCGTTGCCTTCCGCCACAGTGGCGATGACCTGTTCGGTGGCTGGATTGAGCGTCTTGAAGGTGCGTCCGGTGATCGAAGGCACGTGCTGTCCGCCGATCAGCAGCAAGCGGGGTTTGGCAGCCGCAATCGCGGGCTCAGCGGCGGCGTAATCATATGCAATAGACATCATATTTCCTCCGTTTCTATATCTCAAACTAAGAGGATATTCGCCGCAGTAAATATGATATGATCTGCCTATGGGCTGCAAAGATATGCAGTAGATTTCATAGGCTGAGCGCCAATGCACCACATCGAGATCGAAACCGTCTGGCGATTTCACAAGGAGGGCAGCCCGCAGACCGCCGTGGTGATGCTCGGAATTCTCAACGAGATCCGTAAAACCGGAAAACTCACCAGCGCGGCCACGCACGCCCATCTGTCCTACCGCCATGTCTGGAATCTGGTCGAGCAATGGTCGGAGTTTTTCGGTGTGCCGCTGGTCGAGACCCATCGCGGCAAGGGCACGACGCTGACCGCGTTCGGCGAAAAGCTGGTCTGGGCCGGTGAGCGGATGCAGGCCCGTCTCGGGCCGCAGCTTGAAAATCTGGCGCAGGAGCTTGCGACCGAGATCAAGCCGTTCCTGCAGCAGCGTCCGTCCGTGATCCGCGTCCACGCCAGCCATGGTTTTGCGGTTTCGAAACTGCGCGAACTGCTCGACCGCGAACCCGGCATCGGCGTCGACCTGCGCTATGTCAGCAACCAGAATTCGCTGCTGTCGCTGGCGCAGGGCGCCTGCGATCTCTCCGGCGTGCATCTGCCGCGCGGCGAGTTGCGGGCGCAGGGCATCCGTGCCTGCAAGGAATGGCTCGATCCGCGCGAGGACCGCGTCATCAGTTTCGTGACGCGCGAAATGGGATTGATGGTCAAGCCGGGCAACCCGCTCAAAATTGCATCCATCAAGGATATCGTTGATAGCAAGGCGCGCTTCGTGAACCGCGACCATGATTCCGGAACGCGGCTGCTGTTCGATCAGTTGCTGGTGTTGCACAGGATCGACGAAGCGAAAATCAACGGCGCCCAGCAGATGGAATTCACCCACGCGGCGGTCGCCGCCTACGTCGCCAGCGGCATGGCCGATGTGAGTTTTGGCGTCGAGGCGGCCGCGCGGCAGTTCGGGCTCGATTTCATCCGGCTGCTGACCGAGGATTATTTCTTTGTCTGCAAGCGCGCGTTCCTGGAGACCGAGCCGATGCGCAGAGTCATCGACATCATGAAGGGCCGCGAGTTCCAGCGCGAGGTGGCGAGCCTGCCCGGCTATGTCGCGACCGACACCGGCACGGTCAGCAACGTCAAGGCGTTTCTGGAGAGCGTGGGTAGCGGAGCGGCGTGAGGACTTTCGCGAACGTCGACGCGCTCCTTCCCGTCATGGCGGGGCATAGCCGTCTGAAGGACGGCGTCGCTTCCGCTCGCCTATGCCCGGCCATTCACCTCTTTCTTGCTTAGGCGAAGCTAAGACGTGGATGCGCGGCACAAGGCCGGGCATGACGAGGCACAAGATGATATCGTTACGCCCATCCACGCTTCCGACGGATGGGATCGATGACGACCAAACAGGATCTAAGCGCGCGTGTAGCACTGGTGACGGGTGGCTCGCGCGGCATCGGCGCGGCGATTGCTTTGATGCTTGCCGAGCAAGGTGCCGCGGTCGCGGTCAATTATCGCGAGCGCGCGGATGACGCGGAAGCTGTCGTCGCCCAAATCAAGGCCGGTGGTGGCCACGCCATCGCCGTTGCCGCCGATGTGTCGCAGGCCGCCGCCGTCACAAAGATGGTCGAACAGGTCGCGCGCGATCTCGGCCCGATCGACATTCTCGTCAACAATGCCGGCATCGCGATCGTGCGCAGCGTCGACGAACTTTCCGAGGCTGATTTCGACCGCACCATCACAGTCAACCTGAAGTCGGTCTTCCTGTGCACGCAAGCCGTGCTGCCGGCAATGCGGGCGCGCCGATGGGGCCGCATCGTCAACATCTCCTCGGGTGCCGCGCGCGGCGCCGGCGCCATCGGCCCGCACTACAACGCCTCCAAGGCCGGCATGGAGGGACTGACGCGAGGGTACGCGGCGCGGCTGGTGAAGGAAGGGATCACGGTCAACAATGTCGCGCCGTCGCTGATCGAAACCGACATGATGCGCGGCCGCACCGATCTTGCGCGCAATATTCCGCTGGGCCGAATGGGGCAACCTGAGGAAGTGGCGCAGGCCGTCGCGATGGTACTCGGCAACGACTACATGACCGGGCAAACCATTATCCTCAATGGCGGCATGGCCTTCATTTGACGTAAGGCGTGAGTGCGTTGCGTGCGAATGGCGCACAGGGCTCTGTGCCGCCGAGCTCTCGACTCGCGCAAGCGGAGCGGGCAGAAAAGCGCTTTCCTTCTTCTCAGGGGATCATTGACTGATGGACGCTATCTTTCGCGTGGACGGCAACAGCGTCCTGACCAGTCCCCACGCGGCGGGGCCGTGGGACCCGAGCATGCAGCACGGCTCACCGCCGGCAGCATTGGTAGTCTGGGCGGCAGAAGCGTTGCCGACGCCGGTACCGATGCGGATCGCGCGGGTGACGGTGGATTTGATGCGCCCGGTGCCGGTCGCGCCGCTGACGATCGAGACCGAGATTCTGCGCGAAGGCCGCAAGATCCAGCTCTGCGCGGTAAAACTTCGCGCCAACGGCGTCGTCGTGGTCGCCGCCACTATTTTGAAGATCAAGCTGCAGGCCAACGAACTGCCGCCGGAGGCCGAGATTGAACCGGTAACATTGCCGGGACCGGAGCAATCGCGGGTCGAGCCCGCGGATTTTTCCTCCAGCCCGTTCGTGGCGGGCATGTCGCTGCGCGCCGCGCGCGGCCGGTTCGGCGTCCCCGGTCCGGGCGCGATCTGGTATCGCGTCGACCGGCCGATCGTCGAAGGGGCGGCGGTCTCTCAGGCAATGCGGGCGATGGTGGCCGCGGATTTCTGCAACGGTACTTCGGCGGTGCTGGATTTCAGGCAATGGACGTTTCTCAACGCCGACCTCACCGTCAATTTCGCGCGCCAGCCGGCCGGTGACTGGATGCTGCTCGACGCGGAATCCTGGATCGGTCCCGACGGCGCGGGCCTCGCGATGGCGCGGCTGGCCGATGAACACGGCTATTTCGGCCGTGCCGTCCAGAGCCTGGTGATCGAGCGGCGTTGAGGCGAGGGCGATCGGCCGGTCAGCCGATTTGGCTCGGCGCAAACCGATCAAATTGCCACCACTTTCGGTGACCGCCACCGCTCGCCTGTAACTTCGGGTAGCTCCCGTGTCGTTCTCCCGGCGCCACGCGGCCGCTGAATGAGTTGTCATAATTAATCAACCATTAACCAAATCAGTCCCATCCTTAATTATTCAGTAACCAGGAATGGGTGGATCCACCATGCAGGCAACAGCGGGGGCAACGCGACAATTGGTTCGCATGCGGGGCCGCTCGTATGTCGCCTTCGTGTTCACGCCGGAGATTCCGATTCTCGGCTGGCTCGAGGAGATCGATGCGACATTGGCGCGTTCGCCGGGCTTCTTCGTCGGCAAGCCTGTCGTGCTCGATCTGGCGGCGCTGGACCTCAGCCGCGCGGCCATCACCCACCTCGTCAATAATCTGGAAGAACGCAACATCCGCGTGCTGGGGATCGAGGGCGTGGATGCCGAAAAGCTGACCACCAGCATGCCGCCGCTGCTGACCGGCGGTCGTTCCTGCGTCATCACGCGAACCGAGCCTGTGGAAAAGCCCGAAGAAAAGGTCGAGGCCAAGCCGAAGCCGAACTCGCTGCTGCTCGAAAGTCCGGTCCGCTCGGGCCAGTCGATCGTCTTCACCGATGGCGATGTCACCGTGCTGGGCTCGGTCGGCTCGGGTGCGGAAATCGTCGCCGGCGGATCGATCCATGTTTACGGCACGCTGCGCGGCCGGGCGATGGCCGGCGTCAACGGCAATTCGTCGGCCAGGATTTACTGCCAGAAGATCGAGGCGGAACTGCTCGCCATCGACGGTTACTACCAGACTGCTGAAGAAATCGACGCCTCGCTGCGGAACCGCCCGGCCCAGGCCTGGCTGCAAGGCGACACTATGAAAATTACACCGCTGAATTAATCGGCTACGGAGATCAATTATGGCAAAGGTCCTGGTCGTTACATCAGGCAAGGGCGGCGTTGGAAAGACGACGTCCACGGCCGCGCTCGGTGCGGCGCTGGCCCAGGCCGGCGAGAAGGTCGTCGTCATCGACTTCGACGTCGGCCTGCGCAACCTCGATCTGGTGATGGGCGCGGAACGGCGCGTGGTGTTCGACCTCATCAACGTGGTGCAGGGCGTCGCCAAGCTTCAGCAGGCGCTGATCCGCGACAAGCGCCTGGAGAATCTGTGGTTACTGCCGGCTTCCCAGACCAGGGACAAGGACGCGCTGACCGACGAAGGCGTCGGCCGGGTCATCGCTGAGCTGCGGACCAAGTTCGACTGGATCCTGTGCGACAGTCCCGCAGGCATCGAACGCGGCGCGATGCTGGCGATGCGTTATGCGGACGAAGCCGTGATCGTCACCAACCCGGAAGTCTCCTCGGTGCGCGACTCCGACCGCATCATCGGGATGCTCGATTCGAAAACCGTCAAGGCGGAAAAGGGCGAGCGGGTGACCAAGCACATCCTGATCACAAGGTTCGATCCGGCGCGCGCGGCGCGCGGCGAGATGCTCAGCATCGACGACATCCTGGAAATTCTCGCCACGCCGCTGCTCGGCATCATCCCCGAGAGCCAGGATGTGCTTCGCGCCTCGAATGTCGGCTCTCCCGTCACCCTGAACAATGTGGCCAGTGCGCCGGCCCGCGCCTATACCGACGCGGTCCGCCGCCTGATGGGCGAAACCGTCGACATGGTCGTCCCCACCGAACGCAGGGGATTTATGAACCGATTGCTCGGACGGAGGGCGGCATGAGTATGAATCTGCTTCGCCTGTTCAGCGGCCGCAAGGCAACCGCCCCGGTGGCGCGGGAGCGGCTACAGATTCTGCTGGCGCACGAGCGCGGCCTGCGCGGTCAACCGGACCTGCTGGCGACGCTGCGCGAGGAGATCCTCGCCGTGGTTTCGCGGCACATCCAGCTCGACCCCGACAAGGTCACGGTCAAGCTTGACCGCGGCCCGGCTGTGTCGACGCTCGAAGTCGATATCGAAGTGCCGAATAATTTCGAGAAGACCAAGGCTCACGCTGAAAGGCGAGCAGGGGCGGCTTGATACCGGCCTGGTAGCCGCGCCATGGCGCTGCGGCGGGGAGCGCCGTTCCCCGCTTGCGTGAAGCCCGGCCGTCCAACGCTGGCCATGTCACCAAGGAATTTCCGGCTGCTGGCCGGAAAATGGCGCGATGTGATCGGAATTTCCCCTTGCTGGTTCCATCCCCGGGGAACCCCCTGATATCGCCGGAGTTGCCCTCCGTTAGGGGGCCTCATGAACGCAGCTGCAATACTCACGGACAAGGCGAAATCGGGCGTGTGGGGCCTGGACGACATCCTGTCTGGCGGCTTTACGCGTGGCCATCTGTTTCTGCTCGAAGGTGAGCCCGGCACCGGCAAAACCACCATTGCGCTGCAATTCCTGATGGAAGGCGCGCGGGCCGGCGAAAAGTGCCTCTACGTCACCTTGTCCGAAACCGAACGTGAGCTGCGCGAGGGCGCGGCGTCCCATGGCTGGGCGCTCGATGAGCGTATCGACATCTTTGAATTGTTGCCGCCGGAGAGCCTGCTCGATTCCGAACAGCAGCAGAGCCTGCTCTATTCGTCCGATCTCGAACTCGGCGAGACCACCAAGCAGATATTCGAAGCCGTGGAACGCACGCGGCCGGCCCGGGTGGTTCTGGACAGTCTTTCCGAAATCCGGCTGCTGGCGCAAAGTTCGCTGCGGTATCGGCGTCAGATCCTGGCGCTCAAGCATTATTTCGCGAAGTTCAATACCACCGTCATGCTGCTAGACGATCTGACCGCCGAGGCCGCGGACAAGACCGTCCACAGTGTGGCACACGGCGTGGTGCGGCTGGAGGAGCTGGCGCCGGCCTACGGCGCAGAGCGAAGGCGGGCGCGCGTCGTCAAATATCGTGGCGTGAAGTTTCGCGGCGGCTATCATGACGCCACCATCACCACCGGCGGGATGAATGTCTTTCCGCGGCTGGTGGCCTCGGAGTTTCGCAGGGCGGTTGAGCGAACCACGATGTCCAGCGGCATCGCCGAGCTCGACAGGCTGCTGGGTGGCGGTGTCGAGTCAGGGTCGAGCACCCTGATCCTCGGGCCCGCGGGAACCGGCAAGTCGCTGGCCGCGATTACCTTCATTGTCGCGGCGATCGCGCGCGGTGAAAGGGCGGCGTTGTTCGTGTTCGACGAGGAGCTCGGGCTGTTGTTCTCGCGGATGATCGGGCTCGGCATCAATCTCGAGGAAATGCAGCGCAGCGGCAGCCTGTTCATCGAGCAGGTCGATGCCGCGGAGCTGTCGCCCGGTGAATTCGCGCATCGCGTCCGCAAGCGGGTCGACGACGACCAGATCAAGACCGTCGTGATCGACAGCCTCAACGGCTATCAGGCCGCCATGCCCGAAGAAAATTCCCTGATCCTGCACGTGCATGAATTGCTGCAATATCTGAACCGCCAGGGTGCTGCGACATTCATGACGGTGGCACAGCATGGACTGATCGGAGATATGAAGGCGCCGGTGGATGTCACGTACCTTGCCGATACGGTTGTGCTGCTGCGCTATTTCGAAGCGCTGGGCAGCGTGCGGCGTGCGATGTCGGTCATCAAGAAGCGTACCGGCATGCACGAATCGACGATTCGCGAATATCGCATCGGCAATCGCGGACTGACGATCGGTGAACCGCTGGACGGTTTCCATGGCGTTCTGCGTGGCGTTCCGGTTTATGTTGGCGAAGGCCAGCCGTTGCTGCAAGAACGCCACTTGTTCGAGGAGCAGGAGCGGTGAAACCGGGCGCATCGTCTGAGCGCGCCGTCATTCTCGCACCGACCGGGCGCGATTCGTCCGTGGCCGCTACGCTCATCAAGGAAGCGGGGTATTACGCCAATACCTGCAGCGATCTTGCCGGCTTGATCCATGAGATCGAAAGCGGGGCTGGCCTTGCGGTCGTCGCTGACGAGGCGATCAAAACCGCGGATCTCCGGGGATTGGTGGATTGGCTGAGCAGCCAGCCGCCATGGTCGGATTTCCCGATCGTGCTGCTGACGCGACAGGGTGGCGGTCCCGAGCGCAATCCGGACGCGATGCGGCTCGGGCAAATCCTGGGCAATGTCACCTTCATCGAGCGCCCTTTCCATCCGACGACGCTTGTCAGCATTGTCGGTTCTGCAGTCCGGGCCAGGCGCCGCCAGTACCAGACCCGCTCGATCCTCGCCGATCTCACCGAAAGCGAAGGCCTGCTGCAGACGGCGTTGAATGCCGGTCATCTCGGGGCGCTTGAACTGCATTTGCCGGAATACAGACTCGAAGCATCGGAAACCTGCGCGCGCTTTTTCGGCCGCAAGCCGGGCGAGTCTTTTACTTTTCAGGACTTGTCGGCCGCGGTTCATCCCGACGACCGGGAGCGCCGCCTTGAAGCCATCGATCAGGCGATCAAGACCGGAGCGGACTACCGCATCGAATATCGGATTATCTGGCCCGACGGTTCGCAGCATTGGGTGGACACCCGCGCCCGCGCGGTGCGGCTGCCGGACGGCAGCATCAAGTCACTGGTCGGCGTCTGCTCTGACATTACCGCGCGCAAGATTGCGGAAATCGAGCGTGAGGCGCTGCTCGCGCAACTCGCCGCCGAACGCACCGCGTTGGCCGAATTGACCGCCACTCTCGAACAGCGCGTCGAGCAACGTACCGCCGATCTGATGAAAGAAGTCGCCGCGCGTGAAAAGGCACAGGAACAGTTACGCCAGGCGCAGAAGATGGAGACGATCGGGCAGCTCACCGGCGGCGTGGCGCATGATTTCAACAATCTGCTGATGGCCGTGATGGGCAACCTCGATCTGTTGCGCAAGCGCATGCCGGACGATCCCCGGCTTCACCGCCTGGTCGACGGCGCCATGCAGGGCGCGGAACGGGGGGCGTCATTGACCCAGCGCCTTCTGGCCTTCGCGCGTCAGCAGGATTTGCGCGCGATCTCGGTCGACCTCCGTTCGCTGATTCAGGATATGACCAACCTGCTGGAGCGGTCGCTCGGCCCGCGCGTGGAAGTGCGGCTGGACATCAAGGACGGCCTGCCTCCGGCGCGCATCGACCCCAACCAGCTTGAGCTTGCGATCCTCAATCTGGCGATCAATGCGCGCGATGCGATGCCCGACGGCGGTCCGATCGACATCAGGCTGGACGAGCAGAAGATCACCGGGGATGCGGTGCTGACGCCTGGCCGTTATCTCAGGCTGTCCGTCGTCGATACCGGCACCGGCATGACATCGGAGACGCTGGAGCGGGCGATTGAACCCTTCTTTTCGTCCAAGCCACTCGGCAAGGGCACCGGCCTTGGCCTGTCGATGGTCCACGGCCTGGCGGTGCAACTCGGTGGCGCTTTGCGGCTTGCAAGCGCGGTTGGGAAAGGCACCACCGCAACGCTGATGCTGCCGGTAGCTACCGCCGCACCGGAGGTCGAGGCTCCGGCGCCGGCGACGCAAGGCACCAGACGCTCCGCCGTGATCCTGTTTGTCGATGACGATCCGCTGATTGCCATGTCGACCATGGAGATGCTGGAAGACCTCGGTCACCACGTGATCGGCGCCAATTCGGGCCTGCATGCGCTCGACATTCTCAGGAGCGAGCAGCCGATCGATTTGATGATGACCGATCACGTGATGCCCGGGATGACCGGCATTGAACTCGCGGCTGCGACGCGTCAGGTGCGGCCGTCGCTACCGATCCTGCTGGCAACAGGTTATGCGGAGTTGCCCGACGGCGCGCAGCTCGATCTGCCGCGGCTTGCAAAACCTTATCACCAGGACCAGTTGCGCGAGCGGCTCGATCAGTTGCTGGCGTGAGCCGGAAATTTACCCCACCATCCGGTCGCGGCCGGTCCAGAAGCCTGCCTTCAGCACCTTCTTGTCGACCTTGCCGACGCCGGTCATCGGCAACTCCGTGACGAATTTGATGTGCTTTGGCGCGTGCGCCGAGCCTTTTTTCGCTTTGACGAGGTTGATCAGTTCATCCTCGCTGGGCCGCGCACCTTCGCGGACCACGACCACCGCGGTGACGGCCTCGCCCCATTTGTCGTCGGGAACGCCGACCACGGCGACCATCGCGACATCGGCATGTTGCGACAAGACGTCCTCGACCTCGCGCGGAAAAATGTTGAAGCCGCCGGAGACGATCATGTCCTTCTTGCGGTCGAGGATGAACATATAGCCGCGCTCGTCCTTGCGAGCGATGTCGCCGGTATGCAGCCAGCCGTTCTTCAGCGTTTCGGCGGTTTGCTCCGGCCGCTTCCAGTATTCGGCCATCACATGCGGCGCGCGCACGCATATTTCGCCTGCCTCGCCGGTCGCAACCTCCTGGTCGTTGTCGTCGAGCACCTTGACGTCGCAGGCCGAGATCGGAAATCCGCAGGACAAAAACAGTTCCGGCGTCCCGGGATCGTGGTCTGCCTTGCGCAGCACCGACACCGGATAGCATTCGGTCTGGCCGTAGAGCTGCGAAAATACCGGCCCGATCCGCTCGATGCCTTCGACCAGGCGGCTCGGCGACATCGCCGATGCGCCGTAGAGCAGCAATTCGAGTGAGGAGAGGTCGGTCTTGTCGAGCGCGGGATGATCGAGCATGACGTAGATCATCGTCGGCACGAACAGCGTGAAATTGATGCGTTCGCGCTCGATGGTCTTGAACACGGCCTCGGGATCGAAGCCTTTCTGCATGTGCACGGTGCCGCCGCGGATCAGGGTCGGCAGCACCTTTGTGCCGGCGACGTGGCTGATCGGCGCCACGGTGAGATAGCTCGGCCGGTCCGGGATTTCGAAATCGGCCAGGATCGCGCTGGCGAAGCCGCCATACTCGCGGTGGGTGCGCAGCGCGCCCTTGGATTTGCCGGTCGTGCCGCCGGTGTAATTCAGCGTCGCGATATCGTCCGGCCCGGCGAAGCTGCGTGCCGTGGCGCTGCCTGCGGCCTCGACCGCTTTCAACAGGTCGGCACCGTAAGGGGCGGGGCCGAGGGTGAAGATCGTCTTCAGGCCGGTGCCTCTGGCTGCGAGTTCGCCGCCGCGATCGCGAAAATTGGCGCCATCAACCACCAGCATCTGCGCTTCGGAATCCTCCAGCTGAAACAGCTGGTCGTCCAGCGAGCCCAGCGGATGCAGCCAGGTGATCGCGAGCTGCGACAATTGCGCGGCGACGCCGGCGCACCAGGTGTCGGCGCGGTTGGCGGTGAGAAACGCGACGCGCGTGCCAGGCTTGAAGTTCAATTGCATGAACACGCTTTGGATGCGGCCGATGAGGTCGGTCGCGCCCTGATAGGTGATCGATCCGCCCGGCCAGCTGAACGCCGTCCGCTCCGGATACCGTGCCAGCGCGCGCAGCGTCTGTTCGCAAACGGCTGGAAACGCGTAGAGCGGATTGCCCATCTTTCATCCTCCCGAACTTTTTGTAATTGGCCTTCGATCGTGCCAATGTTTTTCCAACGCTAGCACAACGACGAACCTGCTCAAGCCACAATGACGCAATCCATCGATCCGCTCTCGCGATTTCGCGACCGCCTCAGCCTGCCGCTGATCGCGGCGCCGATGTTTCTCGTCTCCGGCGTCGAGCTCGTGGTCGCCGCATGCCGCAACGGCGTGATCGGCTCGTTTCCGACGGTGAATTGCCGCAGCCCCGAGCAGCTCGATGAATGGCTCGGCGAGATCGAAGGCCGTTTGCAGCGTCATTCGGACGAGAGCGGCAAGCCCGCGGCGCCGATCTGCCCCAATCTGATCGTCCACCGCTCCAATGCGCGGCTGGAGCAGGACCTTGAAGTGCTGCGGCGGCACAAGCCCGAGATCGTCATCACCTCGGTCGGATCGCCGGCACAGGTCGCGGCGCCGTTGCATGATGCCGGTGCGCTCGTCTTCGCCGATGTCGCCAGCATCCGCCACGCCGAACGCGCGGTCGCTGCCGGCGCCGACGGGCTGGTGCTGCTCACGGCGGGCGCGGGCGGCCAGACCGGCTGGCTCAACCCGTTCGTGTTCGTGCGCGCGGTACGCGGCTTCTTCGACGGGCCGCTGGTGCTTGCCGGCGGCATCAGCGACGGCCACGCCTTGCGCGCGGCGCAGGCGCTCGGCTGCGACCTCGCCTACATGGGCACCAGGTTCATCGCCACGCGCGAGAGCATGGCGGATCCGAGATACAAGGAGATGCTGGTGGCGAGCAGCGCCGACGATATTCTGCTGACCACGGCTTTCACGGGATTGCAGACCAACATGCTGCGGCCGTCGATCGAGGCTGCCGGCCTCGATCCCGACGACCTGCCGGCGCGTGGCGCCATCGATATCGGCAAGGACATCGACATCGGCGCGCGCGAAAGCCGCCCCAAGCGCTGGAAAGACATCTGGAGCGCCGGCCATTCCACCTCGGGGGTGACGGAAGTGCTTGGCGTCGATGAACTCGTGGCACAGACGCTTGCGGAGTACCGCGCTGCGACGGCGAAAATTCAGATCACCTAATTCGCCACAAAATACCAATTCTTGTCGTAGTGAACGAGCTGGCTCGGCGGCTTGTCGTCGAACTCGAAGAAGTCCTTGGGATCGCTGCCCGGCGGCACGTGCAGGAAGCCGGTGAAATAGTGTTTTAGGCCGCGCGAGGTCAGGAACAGCACGTAGGTGCCGTCTTTGGCCGTGTCGACGACGATGTCGTTTCCGCCGGCGGAAACGTTGGGCTCGGTTGCGCCCAGCGCGATCATGGATTTGTTGTAGGGGACGTTCGGCTTGAGCTCGCCGGTCTCGACGCGGGCCACGATCCGTTCGCGGTCGGCGCGGTGCCAGTGGAAATTCCGTTGCAGCGCGACCTTCTGCAGCGGCGCGTAGACCAGCAGCGCCAGCGTCGCCGCGCACATCAGGAACGGGATCGCGAATCTTGCGCCGCCCCGTGGGATGCGAAGCAGCAGCGTCGCCGTCCAGAGGCAGCAGCCGAAGAACATCAGCGCCGTCAGCGGCAGGATGCCGAGCAGCACAAGGGCGGACGGCCACTCGGCCATCGACAATTCGAAGGTCGCGAGCAGCAGCGTGCCGATCGAAATGCCCGCGGCCGCCAGCAGCGCTGATCGGACCGACGGCTTGGCCGCGGCGGTCGTCGTTTCAGGTATCGCGTCCGTCATCAAAGGGCCGTTCTCGCCGCCGTTTCGCCCTTTAACGGGCCGTTAACCAAATCCGCCCCAACAATAGAACCACAGGATAGCCGGCCGCCACGGCCGGGCGGTCCGCAAATAAGGGGGCGCAAGATGGATTTCGATCAGTTTTATGCCAAAACCCCGGCCACCATCGACGAAATCAGGTGGCGGGTGACCCGCGCGCTGGACCGGCATCCGCTCTGCCGCAACGTCGAATTCGACATCGTCAGCATGCCCCGCACCGGCAAAAGCAACTGGACCATCAGCCTGCGCTCGGTCGCCCCCGATGCACTCTGGGAGGCCTCCGATATCGTCGCCGACATCCAGGAAGCCTACGATCTGGCCGCTGCGGCCTGATTTCTTGCCGATTCGGCGCGATTCTCGCACTTTTCCGGGGGCACTAACCCCTTGAGCGGCATGGTAAAGCCTTAATTACCGTCCAGCTTTCGGGCATCCTCGGTAGCGTTTTCGAGCGAGGTGGATACCGGTTCGCGTCAAGAAACGCGTCAAAAACAAAAAGACTGGAGCCGACAGGCTCCGGGATCGGCGGAATGGAGACGTTGTTGACCAAAGTCATTACGATCGTTGCGTTGACCTGTTCTCTCGTGGTCGCCGCCGCCGCCACCGCAATTCTCGGCCGCGATAGCCTGTTCGGTGCGCAGTACGAACTGGCCTCCGCACCGGCTGCGGTCCAAACTCCGGTCTCGAACAAGGAAAGCAAGAAGGACAAGCTCGCCATTGCGACGATGGCGCTGGCCGCGTTTGAACCGCCGCAGGCTGCGCCCGTGCTGAGCGAGCCGCTGCGCCAAGCCTATGCTTCGACCGCGCCGGCCGATCTTGGAATTCCGAAAGTCGCCGCACCCGCCCTGGCGCCTGCCGCCGCGCCGCCCAAGCCCAAAGCCGCCGCCAAGCCGGCCCCGCAGAAGAATTACGCGCTGCTCAGCGACATCCAGATCGCCGGGATCAAGGAGCGCCTCAAGCTTTCCGCCTCGCAGGAATCCTACTGGCCGCCGGTGGAGACCGCTTTGAAGGCTGTCGCCCGCAAGATCCACGCAAAGCGTCAGGCCGATCCCAATGCGGCGGGTGGCATTCCGATCGATCCCGAAGCGGAAGAAGTCCAGCAGCTGAAATCGGCGGCGATGCCGTTGTTGTTCCAGTTGCGCGAAGACCAGAAGAGCGAAGTGCGCTCGCTCGCCCGCATCATCGGGCTCGAAAAAGTAGCCTCCATGATCTGAGCGATTGCGGCGGCCGCAGCGCACGCCGCCGGTTCCACCGTTTCCACATTTTCCCGTATCGGAACATCGGTCCTACCCGCGCGTTTTCCCGCGTGGATTAAGGAGCCGAGCCAATGCGCATTTCGACGGCATATTTCGCAGGCGTGGGAACCGTGGTCGCGGCTGTTGTCGTGGGCCTTGGCGGCGGCATGTTGATTTCGAACATCGTCAGCCCGCATGCGCCCAAGATCGAAACGAGCAAGCTTGAGCTGCGGATGTCGGAGAAGCCGATCCCGGTGAAGGCTTCGTCGGAACCGGCACCGAACGTGGCGGCGGTCGCACCGAATGTAGCGCAGACCCAGCCGCAGAACGAACCCGTCACGACGACCTCGACGCAAGCACAGCCCGCTGGAGCCGCAGCCAGCACGCCCGCAGCGTCACCGCAACCGACGACCGCGGCACCCGTGACGCAGGCGGCAACGTCTGAAAAGACAAACCCTGAACCGGTCAAAACGCCCGAAGCCGCTTTTGCCAAAACGCGCGATAGCGATATCAGGGCGCGCGACATCGCCGACGTGAAGTCACGCGACGCCGATATCAGGCGAGAGGCAAGACGCGCCGCCGAGGAGAAGCGCAAGGCCGAGCGTCGTGAGCACTGGGTTGAACGACGCCGGCCGCGGCAGGATCAGGAGCTTCGCGAGGTCGAGGAGAAGGTCCGCGAAGAGACCGAGCCGCGGCAGGTCTTTGCGACCGAGCCGGTGACGCCACGGGTCAGATTGTTCGATCTGGACTGATCGATCCACGACCTGACGATCCAGATCGCAACAGCTATCCGCCGCGCGATTCCACCACCTTGCGACAGGGGTCGGAGAGTTTCGACTTGTTGTCGCGCAGGCAGGCGTTCATCTGCGGCGGCTTGCCGATATGCTCGGCGCAGAATTTCCCGGCATCGGAACGGCAAGCCATCTGCTCTTCGCGGCTCGGCCCGGATTGGGCTGAGGCCAGCCCACTGCCCGCGAACAGAAAGATCAGCGAGACGAGGGCGGTTGCGGCAGGCGTGGATTTCTGAACTGGCTTTTTCATGGATCACCTGGCTGGGGCGTTGACGGGTTGAACGAGCGTTCGCGGAAACTCGTCGAGGCTGGCTGCGCGGTCCATGCCATGTTCATGGCAGCGAAAATTCCCCTGTAACCGCCCCGCGACATCGACACACCATCTTCATGGGATGTTGCCGCATGCCGGTCTGGCCCAAGTACCTCTCCACGTCGGCTGCGGTGACCGGTCGGTCCATTGCAGGCTGCACGGCAAATCAGGAGAGGTTACATGTTGAGGAATTCTGGATGGCTGCGCGCCGGTCTGACCGTGGCGGCGCTTTCGACCGTGGCAGCGCTTTCGCTTCATGCC
Organism: Bradyrhizobium sp. JYMT SZCCT0428; assembly: GCF_018131075.1. Classification (GTDB taxonomy): domain Bacteria; phylum Pseudomonadota; class Alphaproteobacteria; order Rhizobiales; family Xanthobacteraceae; genus Bradyrhizobium. Next base: position 81,771 of record NZ_JAFCLS010000030.1, read on the forward strand.
GGCTCGGCCCAGGCGGCGGTGGTCTATTGCAAGACGGCCGGCGTGCCGCAGGGCTGCGTGGTGCGGCCGACGCCGGTGGCCGCGGTAGCGGTTGCCACACCCCGCGTCGGCGTCGTTGGCGTCGGCGCGCGCGGCGTCGGTGTCCGCCCCGGAACAGCGTGGAATCGTGGCGGCCCGGTCAACCGCGTCGGGCGGCGGTGAGCGACGACGGCGCTCTTGTCTTACCTCGCCCCGCTTGCGGGGAGAGGTCGGATTGCGCAGCAATCCGGGTGAGGGGGTACAGGTCTATCGATAGATCGAAATGGAGGAGAGGCCCCTCACCCCAACCCTCTCCCCGCAAGAGCGGGGCGAGGGAGAACCATTCAACCACTCGCCTCGCTGTCGGGAAAGCGGTGCGGCAAGGTCAGCCGCACCTGCGTTCCGCCGGCGCCGGATGTCAAATCCAGCCCGGCGCCGCAGCGGACGGCGCGGCTTTGCATATTGCGCAGGCCGCGTCCCGCTTTGGTGCCCTCGGCTGGCGCGTCGCCATCAGCGGCTAGCGCAAAACCCTTGCCGTCGTCCGCAATCGTGATGCAGCCCTGCTCAAGGCCGTTTACGTCGCCCAAGGTCCCGATGCTGACCGTGATGCGGCGCGCGCCGGCGTGCTTGACCGCATTGGTCAGCGCTTCGTCCAGCAGCCGCATGATCTGGATCACATGCCAGGGACGCAATTCCGGATGTACCGGCAGGCCCGGCGGCGTTATCAGCCAATCGAGCTCGATGTCGTGCGGGCGCAACTGCGCCATCGCGCGCTCGCGCCACGATCCCAGCGCCAGCATCAGGTCGCCGCCGATGTCATCCATGGAGTCGATGACAAGCCGCAGATCCTTCAGCGCCGCCCGCGCGGCATCGCCGATACCAGCGCTCGCATCATTGCCGCGTTCGCTGAGCGCCACGATGCTGACGAGCTGGCCTCCGAGGCCATCGTGCAGGTCGCGCATCAGCCGGGTGCGCTCGCGGGCCAATGCCGCGGCGCGCGCGCGTTCTTCCTCGCGGGCGAAACTGGCCTTCAATTTGTCTTCGGCCTCGCGGACCTGGGTGACGAGCCGGCCGGCAAAACTGTCGACCTGGTTGAGCGCGCGCGCGAACCGCCAGGTCAGCGCCGCGCCGATCGCCACCAGCATCGCCGAATAGGACAAGCGCGAGAAGAAGATGCGCCGGTCAGGGACGATCTGCAGCACGGAGAGCATGTCGTGAACCCAGCTGGTCAAAACGATGGTGACCGCGCAGCCCAGGAGGATGCTGGCGGCGTCCTGCCGCCGCAGCACCGCATTCCCCGATATCAGCGCCATCATCACGAGACAAAGCCCGACCGTCGGCGTGCCGATGAACAGATACAGCGACCGGACCGAGGCCTGGCCGCCGATCAGGCCGGCAACGACAAGGATCACGCTGGGTGCGAAGATGATGAGGCCCCAGCGCGGCCATTTGCGGCCAAAGAACAGAATGCCAAAGGCCAGAACAAGCCCGCTCTCGAGCGGCGCGGAAGCGATCGCGATGGAATTGAGCGTGGCGTAGCGGTGTTCGTCGAGCGGGGTCGACAGGAATGCCTGCAGGACGCCGACCGCCATCGCCGCCGCCAGCATGCCGTAAGCCGGTTCATGCCGTCGCATCACCCACATGATGGTCAGAATGACCGCGAGGATCGCCTGCCAGGCCGAAAACACCACCGGCAACGTGACGAACAGCAGCGCCCGCCGGTCGTAATAGGGACGAACGACATCGTCAGGTCCAACGTAGGGCGTGTCGAGAAACGCCGAGATCGGGCCCCACACCAGCACGCGAATGGTGAGTTCGTTCGAACCGCCATGCAGCAGCGCTGACGGAATCACGGCGATCTGCGGCGTGGAGCGGTCAGGCCGGTTGGCGACCGGATCGCGCCTGGTGTCCAGCACCACGACGCCGTTGACGGCGACTTCGGCGGCATTGGTGAAGCGCGGCAGGTAGATCGACCAGGCGCGCGGCGGTTGCTCGGCCGGAAATGTGAACCGGCCGGAATAGGTTGGCTGATCGTCGGCAGGCGACCGCGCGCTGGCGAAGTGCGGCGACGTGACGGACCGCTCGGTGTCGCCTTGCCTCAGCCTGAACTCGGTCACGGCATATTTTTCAGGCGGCGCGGGCAGCGGCTGTCGCAGGATGAAGCCGCAGGCGGCGGCGATCAGCACCTGCAGCAGCACATATTGCAACAGGCGGGAGCTCTGCAGCCGCCGCCGCACCTCGCCGGGAGGAGCCTCGATTGCGGCGTCCTCGCTCACAGCCGGATCAGGCCTTGCTGTACCGCCTCGAACACCGCCTCGCCCCGGGTGTGCACTTCGAGCTTGCGATAGATGCTCTTGATGTGCCCGGGCACGGTCTGCCGCGACAGGCCGAGATGGCCCGCGATCTCGGCGTAGCTGAAGCCCTTGGCGATGCCCCAGAGGATATCGATCTCGCGCGGGGTCAATTTGGCGGTGTTGAGCGGCGGGCCGGGCGGCGGCTCCGGATTGTTCTGGGTCCGGCGCACGATGAAACGCGCGATCGAGGCCGAGATCGGCGAATGCCCGGCCACGAGGTCGCGGACGGTGGCCGCGATGTCGGTCGGAAACGCGTCCTTGAGCAAATAGCCGGTGGCGCCGACGGTGATCGCCGAGATCACGCTCTCCTCGTCACCGAGGATCGAGATCACCATGATTTCGGTGTCGGGAAAGCGCTGGCGCGTCTCGCGGATCAGATCGATGCCGTGCCCGTCAGGCAATTGCAGATCGGTCAGCAGCACCTTCGGCGCACCGTGCGCCAGGCCGGCCTTGGCCTCGGCCAGCGTCGCCGCCGCGCGCACCTGATAGCCGGCCCTGGTCAGCGCATCCTGCAGCCGCCACAACGTCGGCGCGTCGTCTTCGACCAGCAAAACGGAAATGGCCTGCGAAAGCGGTTCATCGCTCAACGGCGTCATGGAATTGGCTCCGGCCGCCTGTCCCCGCGCGGCCCTGCGCGAGTTTAACCGTTCGACGGCGTTTTGGGACAGCCATGTTTATGGGGGAGGTTTGACGGAAGGGAAAGCCTGCGCCGCGACGCCGACACCTCGGTAGAGATGTCGACGGCTGCGGCCATACGTCCATCCCCGGTCCAACTCATTGTTTGACGGCCTGTAAAACCTGAGATTGTATGAGGGCCGCGCGGTCAATGGAATTGCGTTGTCGGGACCCGTATCTGACACGCTGGCTTTCGGAGGAAGAACAATGTCCGCAAAACCCGCAATGTCAAATATTTCCCTGGCGCTCCTCATTGCGTCGGCAATGCTTGTCGCATTTACCGTTCGCGAATCCTTCGCCGCGGATGCTCCTGTGATTACCAGGCTCAAGGTGGCCGGCAAGTTCACAGCGCCGAACTCAGAGGACGACAAGAAGCCCCGCGGAATTAGCGGCATGACATGCCTTGGCAAGCCGGCGGACGCCAGCCGCGAATGTCTCATCATCAATGACGAAGAGCGCTTCGGCGAGATCGTGACCCTGACCAACGAGGGCGTTGCCACCACCGGCAAGACAATCAAGTTCGTAGAGAAAGGCGAGGCGGGCAAGGACGTGCTTGGTGAGGCGCAGGATCCGAACTGCAAGGACAAGGGCGTCGTGGCGAAGCCGAGCAAATTCGACGAGCTTGATGGGGAGGGCGTCGCTACTGTCGGCGATGCGATCTACGTCGCGAGTTCGCACTCCTGCACCGGTGGCGGCAAGTACAAGCCGTCGAGCTTCCTGCTGGTGCGTTTCAAGGCGAACAACGCCACCAGCTTCAAAGGCGAGTCGGAGCCGGTTCTCGAACGGAGCTGGCGGCTGGCAGATGTCTTGCTCGGCAGCGAGGTCAAGGAGGTCAGGGAAGCTTACGGCAAGCCGAAAGGTGAAGGCATCAATATCGAAGGCATCGCCGTGACCGGGGGCCGGCTGTATGCCGGACTGCGTACGCCGACCGCTTCGACCGAGGCGTTCATCGTGAGTGCGCCCGTCGAGGATCTGTTTGCGACCGGCCATGAGCGTCTGAAGGCCGGGATCAAAACTTTTAGGGTGGAGCTCGGTGCGAATACCGGGATTCGCGATCTCGCCGCGCTGGGCAACGATCGGCTGTTGGTGCTTGCGGGTCCAACGGGAAACCAGGCCGGCGTGGAATACAAGCTGTGGCTATTGGACAAGCCCGTTGATGGAGCCAAGAAGAGCCTGCTCGCAACGATTACGACAACCACGATAGGCGGGGATGGCGAAGCCGGCAAAGCGGAAACTGTTGTCGTCCTTGAGGAGACCCCGGACCGGCTGAAGGTGCTCGTGCTTTACGACAATCTCGATGAGGGCGAGCCGACCCAGTACGATATCCGGCTGGGGCCGAAATAACGCGGCAGGGCGTTTGGTGCGGCATGCGACGGGCGGTCACGACTGCTTCTGATTTACAGAAATAATGTCGAGCCCCAAAATAAAAAATAATTCGCTTTTACAGCAGGCCAAATCAGGTGCATATATTTGCCCATCCCGTCCTACTCAGAAGGGCGTCGGCCGTCGTCACGGACGTTGGGCGGGTTGCGGTGGACGCTGGTTTACGCCTCGACGACGGCGTGGATAAGCGTACGGCAAAACCGTGTGGTCCTGGCGCCCGTTGCTGGCGTCAAGCCGTCGGCTAAGCGTGAGCTGAACCGGCGGTGACGGAGTCAACCAAGAACTCGTCTCCGGGGAGATCACGGCATAAGCCGTAAAGCCATTGCGCAGGGAAGGCCGGGTGTTCTCCGCTGCCCTGTATGCTCGTGTGCAACTTGTTTTGTGCAAACCGCACACGAGACCGCGGGTGCAGCGCGCACCCGGTCTTCCTTGCGCCCTCTTATTTTGGGGGCAGGAATTTCTGGCATAGCTCGGGCGTATCAGGCCGCGAGAATGCGAAACTGCATCTACTCGTCATTGCGAGCGCAGCGAAGCAATCCATCTATCCCCGCGTTGAGGTATGGATTGCTTCGCTTCGCTCGCAATGACGGAGGTAGACCGCGGCGTACTGGATATCTCGCATGCGCGGGGTATGACGGCCGCCTGGTGTGGAAGCCGACACTAGGAAAATCCTCCATCTCCTGCTCTTATTAAGCCCACACAAACCGCTCCGAAAGGTCCCCCGATGACGAAGCGACGCGAACATGATCTCCTGGGCGACCGCGACGTTCCGGCGGAGGCCTATTACGGCGTCCACACCTTGCGGGCGGTGGAGAATTTTCCGATCAGCGGCACCCCGATCTCGATCTATCCGGATCTCATTGCGGCCCTGGCCTCGATCAAGATCGCCGCGGCGAAGAGCAACCGCGAACTGGGACTGCTCGATGCCAAACTGGCCGACGCCATCGTCGCCGCCGCGGAGGAAGTGCGATCGGGTGAATTGCACGACCAGTTCGTGGTCGATGTTATTCAGGGCGGCGCCGGCACCTCCACCAACATGAATGCCAATGAGGTGATCGCGAACCGCGCTTTGGAGCTGCTCGGCCGGTCCAAGGGCGATTACAAATTCCTGCACCCCAACGAGCACGTCAACATGAGCCAGAGCACCAACGACGTCTATCCGACGGCGCTCAAGCTCGCGGCTTACGGCGGCATCATGCGGCTGGTCGAAGCGATGGCGGTGCTGCGCGAGGCGTTCGAGCGCAAATCCGACGAGTTCAGGGACATCATCAAGATGGGCCGCACCCAGTTGCAGGACGCCGTGCCGATGACGCTGGGTCAGGAGTTTTCCACCTATGCCGTCATGCTGGGGGAAGACGAGCAGCGGCTCAGGGAAGCCGTGCTGCTGGTGTGCGAAATCAATATGGGCGCGACCGCGATCGGCACCGGCATCAATTCGCACCCGGACTATGCCGGTCTGGTGTGCCGGCATCTGCGCTCCGTCACTGGCATTCCGGTGGTGACCGCCTCGAACCTGGTCGAGGCGACGCAGGACTGCGGCAGCTTCGTGCAGCTTTCCGGCGTGCTCAAGCGCGTCGCCGTCAAGCTGTCGAAGACCTGCAACGATTTGCGGCTGCTGTCGTCAGGACCGCGCGTCGGGCTGAACGAGATCAACCTGCCGCCGATGCAGGCGGGCTCCAGCATCATGCCGGGCAAGGTCAATCCGGTGATACCCGAGGTCGTCAACCAGATCGCCTTCGAGGTGATCGGCAACGACATTACGGTGAGTTTTGCGGCCGAGGCCGGTCAGTTGCAGCTCAATGCGTTCGAGCCGATCATCGCGCACAGCCTGTTCAAGAGCGTCAACCATCTGCGCGCCGGCTGCCTGACGCTGGCCGAGAAATGCGTCAACGGCATCACCGCCAACGCTGCGCACCTGCGCCGCGGCGTCGAAAACTCGATCGGCATCGTCACCGCGCTGAATCCCTATATCGGCTATGCCAACGCCACCGAGATCGCGCAGCAGGCGCTGGTCACGGGCGAAAGCGTCTACGATCTGGTGCTGGCCAGGAAACTTCTCACGCCGGAACAGCTCGACCAGATCCTGCAGCCGGAAGTGTTGACCCGGCCACGCGCGATTACGGTGACGTTGGTACAGGGCAAGGCGGAGGTAGGGACCGCAGGACCCAGTCAGATCGACTGATGGCGTATGCCCATGTCGATTCGATCATGATTGCTTGAGGCGTTGGGACCGTTCGCAGGCGTGATCCGCGCTGGCGACGCGTTGTGCTGTTCATCATTGCTTGTGTGCGGCGCGGAAAGCGTCCGTACTTCCACGGAAAAGTCGCCCGATCAGGCCATTTCAACCTGTTCCGCGAATAATTTGTGAACCACATGGGGCGAATTCACTTGGCCTTTAACGCCGAACTCGTTCCATCGGCGCACAAAAGGCGAAGGCAACGTCTTGCAAGGTGAATTCCGTGGCAATAGCGGAAGCGGGCAAACCGGCGTGGAAGTCGCTCTGGTCGCGCGAACCCGACGAGACGGGTGACGCTTCCGGCTGGGCATGGACGCAGTCGCATCACCGGATGACCATTTCGGTCATTCTGCTGGCGCTGAGCTTCTCCGCGGTGTGCGGCTGGGTGCTGCTGGAGGCGCGGCGGGCGACCGAAGCGCGTGCCACCGAGGTCGCCACCAGCCTCGCCAACTCGCTCAAGGCCGATATCGCCCGCAACGTGGACCTGCTCAATCTCTCGCTCGAGGGGTTGATGAGCAATTTGAAGCTGCCCGGTCTCGATCGTCTCAGTCCGGAAATGCGCCAGCTGGTGCTGTTCGACTATTCCGCCACCGCGCGTCATCCGACATCGATGTTCGTCATCGATGACACCGGACGGATCACCCACGATTCCAAGAATCTGATCCCGCCGGGACACAACATGTCCGACCGGGATTATTTCCAGTTTCACAGAGACAATGAATTTGCCGGCCTGTACATCAGTCGTCCGATCGCATCCCGTGTCACGGGCCTCTCGCTGGTGGCGTTCAGCCGGCGGCTGTCGCATCCCGACGGCACCTTTGCCGGCGTCGTGCTCACGGCCATGCTGCAGGACCATTTCCAGGCGATGTTCAAGGATGCTTCGCTCGGCCCCAATGGCACGGTGACACTGGCGCGCACCGACGGCATCGTGCTGATGCGCTGGCCGTTCCGCCAGGATTTCATCGGCAACAGCATCAAGCGCGCCGAACTGTTCACGCACTTCCCGAAGGCTCCCAGCGGCCACTATGAATCGAGGGCGGTATCCGACGGCATCAAACGGCTGTTCGTCTATACCCAGGTCGGCAATTTGCCGTTGATCGTCGTGGTCGGCCAATCGCTCGACGATGTCCTTGCGGCGTGGTGGCGGCAGGCGGTCGCGATCGGCGTCTTGATGGCCGTGCTGTGCGCGGTGACGGTGATGCTGGCCGCCTTCCTGCATCGCGAATTCGCGCGCCGCAGCGCCGCGGAAAAGAAGCTCACCATTCTGGCCACGATCGACGGGCTCACCGGTCTTGCCAACCGCCGGCATTTCAACCGCGCGCTGGCCTATGAATGGCGCCGCGCGATGCGCAGCCGGACGCCGGTCGCACTGCTGATGATCGATGCCGACCATTTCAAGGTCTACAACGACGCGCATGGCCATCAGGCCGGCGACAGATTGCTGCAGGACATCGCCGCGTCGATCGCGGCGAATGTGAAGCGCCCTTCGGATATGGGGGCGCGCTATGGCGGCGACGAATTCGCCGTTCTGCTGCCGGACACGTCGCTCGGCGATGCGGCAGCGCTGGCGGCGCGGATTCGCGAGGATCTGATCGTTCGTTGCGGCGCGGACGAGATTCAGCGCGGCCATGCGAAATTGAGCATCGGCGTCGCGTCGCTGGTGCCCGGCGCGGAAAGCAAGCATCGCGATCTCATCGCCGCCGCCGACAAGGCGCTCTATGAGGCCAAACGCCTTGGCCGCAATCGCACCGAATTGGCGGAAACCGAGGCGGGCTCGATCGTGCCCGATGCCGGCGCGTATTCCGGTGAAGGGAGCAGTGCTGCCCAGATAGCCGATCAAGCGCGATCTTCCGCGGTCGCCCGGATCTAGCGGTCAGCCGCCCACGGGCAATGCGGCGCTACAGCAGCCCGCGATAAATCCCCGGCTCCGAACCTTCGATGGCCACCGCGCCGACCGCCTTCGCATAAAACTCCGCCGGCCCCACGCCGCCGATGATGGCGTAGCCAAAGCCCTGTTGCCGCATGTCCTCGAGGCAGGCGAACAGCAGGGCCTTTCCGACCCCGCCTTGCCGGGCCTTCGGATCGACGCCGGTCGGACCGAAGAAGTTGGGACAGGTCGCATCATGGCAGGCGAAGCCGATGATGTTTTTGTCCCGGACCGCGATGAAGCAGGAGACCGGCTGGCGGCTGAACGCGACATCGGTTTCGCTGGCCCATGCCTCGCTGAAATTCTGCCGCACCCAGCCTGTGACCTTGTGCTTTTCGGGGGCCAACGCACGGCGCATGACGATTCCGGCGTTGAGCAATCGGTCATACGCAGGCCGGGAATCCGGCAGCGCATAGAGTTTGACGAGCATGTCCATCGGGTGGCCCTGGTGATTCTGACCGAGGTGGCAGTCCTGACAGACGCTACGAGGGGATCGCTTCGCTTCGCAAGAGGCTATGCCGGGCACGCTTCGTCCGCGGCGGCGTGGCTGCGCCACGCGAAGCCGCAGGCGAAGCGTGGTGCCCTGGCCGGCTCCACATTGCAAGTGCAATTCATTGAAATAAATGGGTTATGTTTTAAACGTATGCGCCCATACCAGCAACGCTACCAACAATATGGAATCCCGATGACACAATAAGGCCACTCTCCCAGGTACTGGGCCCTCTCAAGACTGAAACAGGGGTTCGATTCCCCTAGGGAGCGCCAGAGATCTCCAACCCATTGAAATATCGATAAACACGATATATCAGGCGCTTATTGACTGCCGTTGCTACACAAACGTGCTACGGCAGGGCGCTTCATGGCAGTGCGGATGACTCACCTCGTATGGCGGAAGGGCTGGGCCTACTTTCGCTTCAAACTACCTGATGATCTGGCTGGTAAACCTATCCCCAATGCTTGGCCAGATGACCTGAAAACGCTCGTCAACAGTGCGCGTCGCACGTTCAAGATTGAGATTTGGAAATCGCTTGAACTCACCAAGAAGGACGAACAGCGAGCAAAGCGCGCCGTAGCAGCCAAGATCGCAGAAACCACCAGCCTGATTGACGAAGCACGTCTGCTCTTGGCGCGTGGCCCGGTCGCCGCGATCGGTGACGAGGACATTGCCGCCATCGTAGCCCGCGTTCATGCTGATCGCCTCGCCCATGACGAACAGTTGCGGTTACAAGGGATTGGCCTTCGCCTTCCTCGTGCAGCCGATGTTCTTCGCATCCCGTCAGTGGATCAGCCGATCGCGCCCGAACCCGAGGAGCCCGGTCTCACGGAGGATGATTTAGGTCTGCTGCGGTTCGGCGCCGAGAAGGTCCACAAGGAGATGCAGGAGGCCGCGGTGCGGATGAGGCCCCCGGCTGCTGTCAAACAGCGGGTTGCGGAGGAGCTTGCGAAGCGCGGCGCGGAACCGACCCCCGAAGAGCGACGGAAGATCGAAATCGAAGTTCTCAAGGCCGAGCTGCGTGCCTGGAGTGACATTCGGGCGCGACTGGACGGCGAGATCATTCCGACGCGAGCCAACCGCGCCAGCCGGAGCGCAAGACCCGACGCTCAAACAGGCGTTCGCCCTTTGGAAGGATGGCGGTGGAGTTCGTGGCGGCAAACTCCCGAGCGCAAATACGGCCGGCGAAGCCGAGGTTGCTGTGAGGCGGTTTGCGGAGCTGCACGGCAATCTGCGGGTGTCCTCGATCAAACGGGCGCAGGTTCGATCGTTTCGTGATGCCATGATCAAGCTGCCGAAGCACCTGCCTCATGCCCTTCAGAAGCTGCCGCTGCCGCGCCTGCTTGAACAACTGCCCGAAGGGCTGGAGAAGCGTTCTGCGAGAACAGTCAACAAATCTCTACGCCTGCTATCCGCGATCACCAATGCGGTCGCGAACGAGTACGATTTCGCCGAACGACCCGGCGGCTGGCGCAACCCATTTCACAAGATCGCAATCACGGTTGAAGATGGGGAAGATGACAGGCTTCCCTTCAACGTCGCAGACCTCAAAATCATCTTCGGGTCGCCCGTATATGCAGAAGGGAAGCGGCCGAAAGGAGGTAGAGGTGAGGCGGCCGCCTGGTTCCCTCTGATCTCGCTGTATGCTGGGGCGCGGCTTGAAGAGATAGCGCAGCTCTACGTGCGCGACTTGCAGCAAGTGCCGAACGAGAATGTATGGTTCTTCAATATCACAGACGTGGGCAACGATCAGCGCCTCAAGGTGGCTGCAAAGAATCGGCGAGAGGTGCCGGTTCACGCTGAACTTGTTCACCTGGGGCTAATCGAGTGGCGTTTGAAGCGGGAAGCCGAGGGCGGTCTCCACGCCCCACTGTTCCCTTTTTTCGAGCCCAATCGGGCGAAGAAGCGGTCGGGAGCGTGGTCGAAGTGGTTCAGTCGCTACTTGCGAAACGAATGCGGCATCGTGGACCCATTAAAGGTGTTCCATTCATTTCGGCATACCTTCAAGGACGCTTGCCGGAACTCGGATGTGCCTGAGGATCACCACGATCAGCTCACGTCACACGCCTCGCGAGGGCGAAACGCCGGGCGCGGCTATGGAGTCGGGCTTTCATTGGACACTCTGAACAGGTCAATACAAAGGGTTCGTTACCGTGGCCTTGACCTGTCCTATCTCCACCATGCAACCAAAAATCCAAGCCGCGGAGTAGCAATTTAAGATTGTCTATCCTCGCAGCTCTTGTCACACTACGCTTCGCGGGGGCTGATTTGCCGATTTCATCGGACTCTAGAGGATTGCCCCGTCTAAATGATGAACGGGGCCCTCCATCGTGAACCACCAAAATCTGTCTTCCTTCATCTGGTCCGTGGCTGATCTGCTGCGGGGCGATTATAAGCAGTCCGACTATGGCAAGGTCATCCTGCCCTTCACGGTGCTTCGGCGCCTGGATTGCGTTCTCGAACCGACCAAGGCGAAGGTGCTCGCCGAATATGCGGCCAAGAAGAAGGCCGGCCTGAACCCCGACCCATTCCTGCTCCGTTCCTCGGGCCAGAGCTTCTACAACACGTCCGATATGGACCTGCGCAAGCTGATGGGCGATCAGGACCACATCAGCCAGAACCTCTATGCCTGTGTGCAGGGGTTCTCGCCCGCGGTGCGCGACATCTTCGAGCGGTTCAGCTTCTCAGCCCAAATCGACAAGCTGGCAAAGAGCGGGCTGCTGTATCTCGTCACGGAGAAGTTCACGGGCATCGACCTGCATCCCGAGGCCGTCGACAACCATGAGATGGGGCTGGCGTTCGAGGAGTTGATCCGCAAGTTCGCGGAATTGTCGAATGAAACGGCCGGTGAGCATTTCACGCCGCGCGAAGTCATCCGCCTGATGGTGAACCTGCTGTTCGTCGAGGATGACGACGTTCTGTCCAAGCCGGGTGTGGTGCGAACGATATATGACCCTACGGCGGGCACGGGCGGAATGCTGTCAGTGGCGGGCGAACACCTCGCGGCGCTGAACCCGCAGGCGCGGCTTACGATGTTCGGGCAGGAACTGAACGACGAGAGCTACGCGATCTGCAAGGCGGACATGCTGATCAAAGGACAGGATGTCGCCAACATCGTTGCGGGTAACACCTTGTCGGAAGACGGTCACGCTCACGCGAAGTTCGATTACATGCTGTCCAACCCTCCGTTCGGCGTCGAGTGGAAGAAGGTAGAAAAGGAGGTTCGCAAGGAGCACGAGAGCCAAGGGTTCAATGGTCGCTTCGGGCCAGGCCTGCCCCGCGTCTCGGATGGCTCGCTGTTGTTCCTTCTGCATCTCCTCTCCAAGATGCGCCCGGCGCAGGATGGCGGTAGCCGCTTCGGCATTGTGCTCAATGGCTCGCCGCTGTTCACCGGCGGCGCGGGGTCAGGCGAGAGCGAAATCCGCCGCTATCTGCTGGAGAATGATCTGGTCGAAGCCATCATCGGGCTGCCGACCGACATGTTTTACAATACGGGTATTTCGACCTACGTCTGGATTGTCTCAAATCGCAAACCGTCGCTGCGAAAGGGAAAGGTGCAACTGATCGATGCCTCCACGTTCTGGCAGAGGATGCGCAAGAGCCTGGGCTCAAAGCGTAAGGAGATGAGTGAGGCCCATATCGCAGATGTAACGACGCTGTTCGGCTCCTTCGCCGAGGCGCAGCTCGCCACGGTCTTCGACGCCGAGGGCAAGGAGATCGCGAGGCAGCCGCTGCAGGAGGGCGGTAAACCACCGGTCGCTCCTGAGGGCGGCAAGGTAAAGCTCGCTCCGCTGTCCCGCATCCTCTCGAACGAGGCCTTCGGCTACCGCACCATCACGGTGGAGCGGCCGCTGCGCGATGCGAGGGGCAAAGCTATTCTCGGAAGCAAAGGCAAGGCCAAGAGCAAACCGCAAGCCGACGCCTCGTTGCGCGATACCGAAAACGTGCCGATCTCAGAAAACATCGATAGCTACTTCCGGCGCGAGGTGCTGCCCCACGCGCCCGACGCATGGATCGATGAGGAGAGGACCAAGACTGGATATGAAATCCCGTTTACCCGGGTTTTTTATGTGTTCGAGCCGCCGCGACCGCTGACGGAGATCGATGCTGACCTTGCGCAGGTCACGGGCCTCATCAAGGCTATGATTGAAGGGCTGGCGGCATGAGCTTTCCCCAATACGACAGCTACAAGCAAAGTAGGCAACATCCCATCTCATTGGACCTCGAAGGCCATCAAGTGGCTATCGCCAGTTTTGCGTGGTGCATCTCCGCGACCAATCGATGATCCGAGATATTTCGATGAGGAGGGTGAGTACGCTTGGGTGCGAATATCCGATGTTTCATCATCGAGAGGCGTGCTGTGGGATGCGGAACAACGCCTTTCTTTGCTGGGTAGCTCCCTGAGCGTAAAGCTGGAGCCGGGAAACTTATTCGTCAGCATAGCCGGAACGGTTGGCAAGCCCTGCATCACGGCAATCAAGGTTTGTATCCACGATGGGTTTGTGTATTTCCCGCGATTGGATATCGATCCGCATTTCCTCTATCGCGTGTTTGAGGCGGGGCAGTGTTACGCCGGTCTCGGCAAATTGGGAACGCAGCTGAACCTAAACACGGACACGATTGGCAGCATCCGTGTCCCCATTCCTCCGCCACAAGAGATGCAACATATCGTCGATTTTCTCGATCGCGAGACCACCAAGATCGATGCGTTAGTGAAGGAGCAGCAGCGGTTGATCGAGCTGCTAGAGGAGAAGCGGCAAGCCGCCGTCTCCCGCGCAGTCACGAAGGGGCTCGGCGCCAACGTTCCGATGAAGCGCTCTGGGATCGAGTGGCTTGGCGATGTCCCCGATCATTGGGACATTATTCCGCTTCGGGCCCTGTTCCGCTTTGTGAAGCGCCAGAATGGTGACGCGCTAGAGGTCTTATCCGTTTACCGGGACTACGGTGTAATTACGAAGGCCTCTCGTAACGACAACATCAATAAAACTCCCGACGATCTAACTTCGTATCAGACAGTTTACCCGGGCGATTTGGTCGTGAACAAGATGAAGGCCTGGCAAGGGTCACTTGGGATTTCGACGCATGAAGGAATAACCAGTCCCGACTACGCCGTGTTTCAACCGACGCATAACGGGGACCCAGAATATCTCAATTGGCTTCTTCGTTGCAGACTTCTTCCGGATAAGTATCGCTCGATATCAAACGGCATCCGCCCTGATCAATGGCGTCTCGAACCAGATCGGTTCAAAGAATTGAAGATACCGTTCCCACCACTGATAGAGCAGAGAGAGATCGCGACCAATCTGCGATCCTTCGTCAAGAATACGGACGACCTTTGTGGGCAAGCTGAGAAGGCGGTCGATCTACTTCTACAGCGCCGGAGGGCCCTGATTTCTGCTGCTGTCACCGGCAAGATCGACGTGCGCGGACAGACTGAAGCTGCTGCATCTATTCCCGATGTGGTCGCTGCATGAGCCTGCACAAGGAGATCAGCTTCGAGGACGAGATTTGCGGGCGTCTCGCCGCGCACGGCTGGCTCTATGCGGAAGGCGATGCAGGGTCGTACGACCGCGCTCGCGCCCTGTTCCCCTCCGATCTGGTGGCGTGGGTGCAGACGACGCAGTCCACTGCATGGCAGACACTGACCAAGAGCCACGGCGCATCCGCCGAGCCTGTCCTGCTGGACCGTATCCGCAAGCAGCTTGATGATCGCGGTACCCTCGATGTGCTGCGCCATGGCGTCGAACTGATCGGGCTGCGACAGCCGATTGCGCTGGCCCAATTCAGGCCCGCTCTCGCAATGGACTCTGACATCTTGGCGCGATACGCGGCCAACCGGTTGCGGGTGGTGCGGCAGGTGCGTTACTCGTCGGTGAACGAAAACTGCATCGATTTCGTGCTGTTCCTCAACGGTTTGCCGATGGCGACCTGCGAACTCAAGACCGACTTCACCCAGAGCATCGCCGACGCCATCGACCAGTATCGCTTCGACCGCAACCCGCGTCCCAAGGGGCAGGGCGTCGAGCCGCTGCTGAACTTCCCCAGCGGGGCATTGGTGCATTTTGCGGTGAGCAACAGCGAAGTCCACATGGCGACGCTGCTGACGGGTGCAGATACCATTTTTCTGCCGTTCAACAGAGGAGATCAGGGCGCGAAGGGCAACCCGCTCAACCCCACCGGTCACCGGACGAGTTACCTCTGGGAGGAGGTTTGGCAGCGAGACAGCTGGCTGGAAATCATAGGCCGCTATCTCGTTACCCGACGCGACGACAAGAAAAAAATCACCGCCATCACCTTCCCGCGTTATCACCAACTCGACGCGACCCGGAAGCTGCAAGCTAGGGTTCTAGAAGAAGGCGCAGGGGGCAAGTTCCTGATCCAGCACTCGGCAGGTTCGGGCAAAACCAACTCAATTGCTTGGTCCGCGCATTTCCTCGCTGATTTGCACGATGCCAAAAACGAGAAGCTGTTCTCCACCGTCATCGTCATTTCCGACCGCAATGTAATCGACGCCCAGCTTCAGGACGCGCTGTTCGACTTCCAGCGTACCACAGGCGTTGTTGCCACCATCAAGTCCGAGGGAGCCAGCAAGAGCGGGCAGCTCGCAGAGGCGCTGGCGGCGGGCAAGAAGATCATCGTCTGCACCATCCAGACATTCCCGTTCGCGCTGGCGGAGGTCCGCAAGCTGGCGGCCACCGAGGGCAAGCGTTTTGCGGTGATCGCCGACGAGGCCCATTCCTCGCAGACCGGCGAGGCCGCCGCCAAGCTCAAGCAGGTGCTGTCACCCGAGGAGCTTGCCGAGCTGGAGGATGGTGGGGAGGTCAGCACCGAGGACATGCTGGCAGCGCAGATGGCAGCCCGCGCCAGCGACACCGGCATCACCTACGTCGCCTTCACCGCCACCCCGAAGGCCAAGACGCTTCAATTGTTCGGGCGGCTACCGAAGCCCGATCAGCCGGTTAGCGAGAACAATCTGCCCGCGCCGTTTCACGTCTATTCCATGCGGCAGGCCATCGAGGAGGGCTTCATCCTCGACGTGCTGAAGAACTACACGCCCTACAGGCTGGCCTTCCGGCTCGCGAACAATGGCAAGGAATGGGATGACAAGCAGGTGGAGCGGGATGCCGCGCTGAAGGGCATCATGCGCTGGGTGCGGTTGCACCCATACAACATCAGCCAGAAAGTCCAAATCGTCGTCGAGCACTTCCGTGAGAACGTCGCGGCTCTGCTGGAGGGGCGCGCCAAAGCCATGGTGGTGTTGGGTAGCCGTGTCGAGGCGGTACGCTGGCAGCTTGCCATGGAGAAATATATCAAGTCTCGCGGCTACAAGATCGGGACGCTTGTCGCCTTTTCTGGCGAGGTCAATGACAGCGAGTCCGGGCCTGATGCTTTTACGGAAACCAGCAAGGTACTCAATTCCGGCCTAAACGGGCGGGACATCCGCGACGCTTTCAAGGGCGAAGAGTTTCAAATCCTGCTGGTGGCGAATAAGTTTCAGACCGGCTTCGATCAGCCCCTGCTCTGCGGCATGTATGTGGACCGGCGTCTCGCGGGTATTCAAGCTATACAGACACTGTCGCGCCTCAACCGGTCCCACCCCGGCAAGGACACCACCTACGTGCTGGACTTCATTAATAGTTCCGAGGAAGTGCTGGCCGCGTTCAAGACCTACTACGACACAGCGGAGCTGGAGGGTGTCACCGACCCGAATCTCGTCTACGACCTGCGGGCGAAGCTCGACGCCTCGGGTCATTACGATGAGTTTGAAGTGGACCGCGTCGTCGCCGTGGACTTGGACCCCAAGGCCAAGCAGGGTGACCTAATCGCGGCGCTGGAGCCGGTCGCGAGCCGACTATTGAAGCGGTTCAAGCAGGCGCAGGAGAAGCTACTGGCAGCACGAGCGAAGAGCGACGACAAGGCGGCCGAAGAAGCCAACGGAGAAATCAATGCGCTGATCCTTTTCAAGGTCGACATGGGCGCGTTCCAGCGCATGTACAGCTTCCTGTCGCAGATCTTCGATTACGGCAACACCGCCATTGAGAAACGGTTCATGTTCTACCGGCGCCTCATTCCGCTGCTGGAGTTCGGCCGGGAGCGCGAAGGCATTGACCTCTCGAAGGTCAAGCTCACGCATCACAGCCTGAAGGATCAGGGGAGATGGTGAAGCGCCCAAGCTACCGCCACTCTCGGAGGCAGGTTCGGGCTCGCTGCACGAGAAGGAGAAGGCCCGGCTGGAAGAGATCATCGCCAAGGTCAACGACCTTTTCGAGGGAGATCTGACCGAGGACGATCAACTCGTGTATGTAAACAACGTGATCAAGGGGAAGCTGCTGGAGTCGCAAGAGCTGGTTCTTCAGGCCAGCAACAACACGAAAGCGCAATTCGCTAACTCTCCCACGCTCTCCAAAGAGATCATGAACGCCGTCATAGACGCGCTGACGGCTCACACCACCATGAGCAAGCAGGCCATCGATTCCGAGAGAGTTCGTGAAGGGTTGAAGGAGGTGTTGCTCGGACCCGCCCAGCTCTACGAAGCCTTGAGGGGCAAGGCAGGCGGGAAGGAATTGGACCGCGGATAGTTGGCGTAAAAATGTGAACCGCCCGTCGATTGTTGAGTCACAAAGGTTTCCCCCGTGCCCCCCATGACTAACGACTCCGACCTCCTGGCTGAGGCTGCGCGATGGCTTGAAACGGGGGATAGCGTGCGCCGCGATCTTGGCGGGCCTGGGCCGGTATCATACCAGACATCAACCGCGAGCCATGCGGTGCTTACTTGGACTAATGCGGCCTTCAATCGGTCGGTAATGCTCTACGACGAGGCTCGATCTCTCGTCGATTCAAGAAAGCTCTTTGTTGCACCTATTGTAGTCCGCGCCTTTCTTGAGAATGTCGGCATGCTGGCGTTGTTTTTGGAGGAGCTTCAGGTTGCGGTTGATTCCGAGGAAGGCCGAGTGCGTGAGCTGGCAGTCACGTTTCTGAATCACAGTTTTTGGAAGAATAGAGAGTTCAAGAATCCTGTCGCGCCAGACGATATTTTTCTGACCCCTGCCGCTCGGGAGAAGTATGGAACCAAGCGTCCAAAGGTTCCGCAACCGACGCAAATGGTTGCCGCGTTAGACCGCCTCTTACGGCGGAATGTGCCGTCATTGTCGACGGACCTCGCGGTTGGCTTCTATGGCCCACTGTCGGAGTGGACTCATCCGTCGCAAACGAGCATCACTTATGCGTTTACTGCGCTTGGAGAGATTATTCCGGTGCCAACGAGCGGTGGGCCCGTCCAGCACGCTTCATCGTTGATGCATTCTATGGCGTGGTGTTTGGCGCAAATCGGTGTGGCGACAGTGATTCGGCAGTTGATTCTCGATCTTACAACTGACCTGAGCAGCACGGCTGATGCTGCAGGATCATCTCATTAGCTCCTGCTTGTGTGAGGCGTTTGTCGATCACGCTCGAAGCAACGGCTGAGACCATCAACGCGCTATTGCTGATCCGAGAACGGGCGACCGTCGCCCGAATGGGATTATCGTCAGCTTGCGATGCGGTGCATGCATCCAGGTTCGCGATAGTTGGCAAAAATCTCTAAAGGGGTGGCTCGAAGGGAATGGCGGGCGACTTCCCCCATGGCCCCTCGACCTGATGGTCGCCCCGCGCCTTCCATTCATGAAAACGGGAAGTGCGGCAGATCCGACCTTATCTTTTTGCCAATCGCTTCTCTGAGTTCTGCAGGATTTTTGCAATCCTCCGGCAAATGAACATAGAGCCGCATCGAGTACAGTCGCACATTAGCCAACTGTTTCATTAGCGCGAAGTCATGATCAATCAATGGTTTACTTTTGCTGCACTCGTCATGGTGATGAGTTGTCAGGATACGGACCACCTGCTGACGTTCCTCCTCAAAGCCATCTCCATCGGCATCCCCTACGGAAATTGTCGACCCGATCTTGCTCAGATTCAGCTTTGCCTTCCACAAGTGCCATAGATCAGGCGGTATACCGAACTCTCCGGCCCAGGCGGGAATGCCCTTTCTCAACTGGTCTACATTGTTGAGATAGTCGTTGTCTTGTGTTCGCGGTGCTATTCGTTCGGAAGCAGCGATCAACTTCGGCGCTTCCCGCTTCAAAACCGAGTTTAGTTTGCGGCGAAAGATGTCGTCGTCTGGGCCGGCAGCTTGCAGTGCCGCTCGCATTCGGGAAATCAGCGCCTGATCGTCGAAAGCAGCAAATGAGCCGTCAACGATCATTTGCTTCATGGCGCGCCCAGAGCAATCGAGCCCTCGTCGGACCAGCCCGGCAATGACGTCTTTCAGTACCTCTTCCAAGCCGACGACGGTTTTGTGATAAGCGACCTGGGTGTAGTCGTAGTATCGCGAAACAAGGAAATGATCAGCGGCCCTGAGCGCCTTACTTGTGAGGCACAGGTTGCCTTCAGAATCCACGCACGTCTGTGTAGTGAGGTACTCCACATCGACCCCGCCGTACGGGATACCTGCCCCATGCGCTGTTCTCATCAGATAATCGAGACGATCACAGTCCAAATCCGAACTCACAAGATTGGAGAGCATGTCCGGCTGTTCACGACTGAACACCGACCGAATTTCTTCCCTCGTGAATCCATGTTTTTTCAGAACGGAGCCGATATCATCGTCTATCTCGATGATCTTTCGCCCCAGCGTTTCGTGATCATATGCGGCGGGATCTTCGGGTATGTCGGGGTTTGGTCCGATCAACTCGTCGTCGGCAGCATCTGTTAGATAGGTCTCTGCTTTGTAGTGGTTTTGCAGTACGTGCTCAGTGGCGTGAGAGAATGGATAGTGACCGACATCATGTAAGAGAGCTGCAAGACGGTAGAGTTGGACAGCATGATCATCCCATTCGCGCTTGCAGTTCTGATTGATGGCACGCATCATCCTACCTGCGACATGGCAGGCACCTACGGAATGCGAGAAGCGCGAGTAGCCAGCCCCTGGATAGACTAAGTGGGCCAGACCCAATTGCTTCACGTTGTGAAGCCGCTGGAATACGGGAGTGGATAGAACATCCGACTCCAGCTCACTGATACCAAAGGTGCCGTGGACCGGATCAGTGAGACGTCTGAAATGGAAACCGTCCATCCCTATTTTCAGTCAAGCAGCCGCCGCTGACGCAACTCCTGATCAGCTTTGCTGATGTAACTGACAAGATGAGGCTTGGTACTGCTCATCGTTTCCTGCGCCTTCTGCGGAGCGAGCCCACTGACCTTCAAGAGATAGTGCCAAGAGGCCAAGAGTTCGTACCAAGCCGGTTCGTCCAAGCCGACGTCGGGCGGGACCGTAAACAAACCTCGCAGCGCCGCTAACTTTTCCTGAAGCGCGGGTTTGAGTTTTTTGTCTTCAGGGGGTTGGTCACCCGCGGCGAGTGCCGAAGCAAGTGCATAATAGTCTTTGGTGAGGGCTGTCGAGTAAGGACCTCGAACATACCAACTGTACCGGTAGCCGAGATCAACACCGGCCAATTGCCCTAAGTACACCGCTTTCTGAAATCGCTTACGGCTGTCGATGCTGCTGATATCAGCGGGCTCGCCCAGCGCTTCAACAAAGCGCTTTAGAACGATGAGTCGGCCATCCATGGTGATGTCCTTTTTGCCCTTGCGGGGCCAGCTTACGATTCATGATTCGCTCTAACCTCAGGTTAAGAGTCGAATCGAATAAGCAGCCCTGTCTATCGGACGCGGAGCGCTCCGGTCAAACATAAGAAATTCTCGCAAGGGCTCTCCGTCCGTATGGGTATGCTCATGCGGTCATCGCGAACCGCCCAAGAATGCCGTCCGTTAGGGTTGACTTCGACCAACGGACATGATTGTCTATGGTCATCACCCTTACGGACACAGGAGCGGACGTTGGCTACCATCTTCTATGCACGGGTCTCAACCGTCGATCAGAACATCGAACATCAGCAGGCACAGGCCGAAGCAGCGGGCTTCAAGATCGCCCGCGTCGTTGCGGACCATGGTGTGTCAGGCGTCAGCACGTTGTTCGCTGAGCGGCCAAACGGTAAGCGGCTTTTCGACATTCTTCGCGAGGGGGACACGCTGCTGGTGCGATGGGTTGACCGTCTTGGCCGCAACTACAGCGACGTTCGGGACACCATTCAGGAGTTCATGCGGCGCGGCGTCGTCGTCCGCACGGTCATCAATGGCCTGACCTTCGACGGCGCAACCAGCGACCCGATGCAACAAGCCGTGCGTGACGCGCTGATTGGCTTCTTGGCGGCTACAGCGCAGGCCAATGCCGAGGCCATCAAGGAGGCCCAGCGGGGCGGCATCGCGCTGGCGAAGGCGAATTATGCAAAGACGAAGTACCGTGGACGCAAGCCCAGCTTCACGCGAAGCCAGCTCTCGACAGTGTGCAACATGCTGGACCTATCGAAAGGTATCGGTGAGATCGCGGCGACCACCGGTCTCAGTCGGCAGACGATCTATCGCATCCGGGATGACCGCGCATCTGCCGAAGCTGCGCTGGCAAGCTGGGCCGCATAGCGGTGCCGCAACGATATGATGATCCATCGCGCCCAATCAGTGTTTTTTAACACGTGCTTGGCTTGTAATGCGACCTTCTAAGTGGCATGCGACATCGATGTCTTCGTTCCGTCGCCTACTGACCAGCGAGGCCGGTAGGGGCATCGTGCTTATTCCCCCAACCAACTGCGGATATGGCCAAGAAGTTTTCGACCGAAGAATTCGTAACACGAGCTAGGGCTGTGCATGGTAACCGGTACGATTATTCCATGTCGCAGTACAAATCTCGCCACGAGCGCATTACCTTCATGAGCTCCGAGCACGGGGAGATAGCTCAAAAGCCTATCAACCATCTCCGAGGAAGCGGATGCACCTCCTGTGGCTATGTAAGCAAACGAAAGAGAACGCAGGTTCCGGCAGACGAGTTCATTTCACGCGCGAAAGCGGTTCACGGCGAGAAGTATGACTACTCTGAGACTGTATATGTAGTTAAGCGCAAGCCTGTAACCATCGTTTGCCGGGAACATGGTCCATTTACGCAGATGCCCGGCAATCATTTGGCCGGTCGAGGTTGCCCTGCGTGTCACAGGGACAATCCTCGAAATCACAAGTTAAGCACTGCGCAATACATCGCGAGAGCTAAGAGCGTTCACGGGGATACCTATGACTACTCCAAAACTGAATACGGTCACAGCCAGAAGCCACTGACGATCGTTTGCCGGGTTCATGGCCGTTTCCAACTGAATGCAGCAAGTCATCTTCAGGGGCGAGGGTGCTCCGCATGTGCCAAAGTTCGCAAAAGGGCTCCGAAAAAAGTTGACTTGGCCGAGTTCATAAATCGGTCCAGCAAGCGGCATAACGGCAAATACGACTACGATAATGTGAGGTTCACCTCTGTCAGCGACCTCGTGACGATTGTTTGCCCTGAGCACGGCGCGTTTGTTCAAAAGGCGCGAGCCCACTACGAGGGAAATGGATGCCCGCAGTGCGGTAGGACGCGTAAGAATATGATTGCGATCTATCAGGAAGAATTTGTTCGAGAAGCGCAAGTCGTTCACGAAAAGAAATACGATTACTCAAGAGTGAAGTTCAAATCGAAGAGGAATAGTGAGCGGATAGAAATAGTCTATCTAGACCACGGGGTCTTTCTGCACAATCCCATGAACCATTTACGTGGTTCCGGTTGCCGTGGGTGCGCGGGTAATGCGCCGCGTACAACAAGCTCGTTTATTGAGGCTGCACGAGAAGTGCATGGGGCAAAGTACGACTACGACAATGTGATCTACATCAGCAGCACCTTTCCTGTGCGCGCATCACTTGTCGTGAGCACGGGGATCGTCGATTTGATGCGCAGGCAGTCCGCTCCTTCATCCATCGTGGTGAAGTCCAGCTTGCTGTCCCTGATTATGGCGGATAGCGCGCGCCCTGCACAGTTAACGCCGTGAAGAAGCTCTTCGCGGTCGTTCAAGAATGCAACATTCGACGCCCATAGTTGCCCAGTTTCGAGAATACCCTGAAGACCTGCGAGATTGGTGTAATGGGCTAACGACGATACGCTCGTTCCACATATGGCCACATCCACCCCCATTACGCGCTGCCTGAAACTAGGCTATTGCATCCAGCCGCGCCCCTCTGTTGAATTCAATAGAGACGGCCCAATCCACAACTATGCTGGATTTGTTGCCCCAACGCAAAAGGCGTACCTGGATGGCGACATTTCACATTACGACTTAGAGCTCTGACGTCGACCTATTGCAGCAAAGGAAAATAAACATGAAGGAATGGGTATCTGTCTTGAGAGCTGCGGATGCTGCGGCGCGTTGGCATGCCCATCAGCGGCGGAAGGGGATTGCTCAGGAGCCTTACATCAATCATCTACTTGAAGTCGCCAGTTTAGTGACGGAAGCCACCGGTGGTTCTGATCCCGACTTGGTAATTGCTGCATTGCTTCACGACGCTGATGAGGACCAAGAGGTGCCAATTCAGTTGATCATCCGGGAATTCGGGAAGCGAGTGGCCGATATCGTAGTGGAGGTTACAGACGACAAGGCACTTCCGAAGGATGAGCGAAAACGTAAACAGATCGAAACCGCGCCTAAGAAAAGTCGGGAGGCGAAGCTGATAAAGCTGGCCGATAAGACCAGCAATCTCAGAACAATTGCGTTCAGTCCTGCCGCCGATTGGTCGGTTAAACGTCGGCTAGAGTATGTCGCGTGGGCTACGGAGGTGGTGGCCGGGCTTAGGGGTACCTCGCCTTGGCTGGAAGGCCAGTTCGAGGAGGCTGCCGACAGGGCAATCAAGTCACTCGAACCACCGATGGCCAGTGTTTGATGTAGCGGAGTAGTTTGACCATCAAGACGACAAGTGAGTTGGCGAATGTGCGACGCGATCAGCCCCGCGGTCCTCTCTGCAGATTTTCGATGATCTTTCCTGCGTCGAACCCAATCGCATCCGCTAAGTCTAGAAACTCGACAACGTCGATCCGGCGCTCACCACTCTCGATGTTGGCGACAATGGATTGATAGCGGCGCAGCTTTTTGGCGACCTCAGCCTGTGTCAGTCCGGCCGCCTTTCTCTCAGCGATAATCAACGCAATCAGCTTCTTTTGCCGGCTTGACCGGAGTGTGCGCGACATCGCCTGCCCGAAGTAACGAGGGGCAGTACAAATAATCGGAATTGTTGAAATCTGATAATTTCGCCAAATGGATGTGATTTGGACGTTATCGGTAAGCTGGCTTCCGCGACTAGCCCGCGCCCGTGAGAAGCCGTGATGGCCTGCGCAAGCCCAGCGGGTCTTACCGTTGTCTGAGGCCATTAAACCACGTTCGATGCGCGACCCGGCTGTGCGTGAACAACGACGAGCGATGCTCCGATCGCCGCACATGATTGAATTGGCGAGCTACGCCGAGCGACTGCGCCGTCCGGGGGTGGAGGTTCCTGATTTCGATCCAGCAGACGGCGGCATAGAAGCGCGGGTGCTGTTCTTGTTCGAGAAACCCGGTCCCATGACCGCGGCAGTAGGAAAGGGCGACGCCCAGGTTCTGGCTTCATCAGCCGCGACAATGATGATCCGACCGCTGAAGCCGTATTCAATTTCATGCGACAGGCTGGAATACCACGCGAGCTGACGATCCTCTGGAACGTCATCCCCTGGTGGAACGGTAGACTTGCGATTAAGAGATCGGAGCTGCTGGAAGGTAAGAGCCGGTCGGTCGAATTAATTCACTTGCTTCCCAGTCTACGCGCCGTAATGTTGGTCGGCAGCAAAGCCGCCGAGGCGAGATCCTATCTTCTAAACACTGGGCTCAACATTTTCAGATCTGATCATCCCTCGCCTTTAGTGCGAGCTTCCTGGCCAGACCGATGGAAAGCTATTCCGTCAGAGTGGCGGAAGGTCAAGCGGCTTCTCTGATTGCTTGCGACTTGACTGTAGCATAGGAATGGCTTGCAGAAAAAAGGAGCGTGAAGCGAAAGACCATTTCTATCGTTTCACCGTTCTCTGACTAAACTATGGAACGATGAAAATGGTGAATTACCTAGTCGACGGACGCATCTCTCCGGTCGGCGGTGTCGCCGGGTCGAAGGCGCGCAGATCATCCCTAATCCGGGCTACGCATCAAGTCAAAAGGCGACCTCGAACCCTCGGTGCGGCACGTCCGGTCTCTCCCCGATAGCCCACATCCCCAAGCTACACGCACAGGTCCGTTCCGTGCCAGCAGGAGACGAAGAGGCTGTTTAACCCGACCTAGCTAGCCGCTTGCGCGTTTGCGCGTCAGCCCCATTTTGTACGCCGATTGACACCCAGAGTTGTTGGCGTAGCATTAAGTGCCCGGAAAAAACGAGGCGAGCGGCCGACGCAGCACGGTCGTGAATTTCAAATAATTGGAGGAAACATCGATGACGCGACGTAAGAGCTACGTGTTGCCTTGTGCTTTGTTCGCCGTACTGGCCCTACCCGGGTCGGCGGTGGCTCAAGGCTCCGGCGGAACGCCCATCGTGAGCAGCACGACCGTGCTGAAGGACCGAGACAACGTGATATGGGACATGGCGTTTCTGCCTGACCGCGCCATGTTCTTCACTGAGCGATGCGGCGGCCTTTCAGTGCGGTTGCCCTCTGGGACGGTTGTCCCGCTCCTTGGGATCAAAGACTCTAAAGGATTTACTCAGACGGCTTCGGACCTGTTTTGCAGCGGACAGGCGGGCATGGCCGGGGTGGCAATCGATCCTGAGTTCGCGACCAACCGTTTCATCTACGTGTATTCGGCATCAAGCATGACCGCCCCCGGGAGCAACCGCGTTCTGCGCCTGACGGTCAGTCCCGATCTGACCAGTGTTTCGGACCGGCAGGATATTGTCACTGACATCGCCTACAAACCCCTTAAGAGCGACCATCCGTTCGGCGACCCTGGCGCGCACAATGGGGGGCGCCTCCGCTTTGGGCCGGCGGACGGCTTCTTGTATGTGACAACGGGGGACACCCACAACGGCGAGGTGCCGCAGAGCCCAACCCTCATGGGAGGCAAGGTGCTTCGGATCACCCGGGACGGCAAAGCGGCGCCCGGCAATAATGCCCCTCAGGGCTTTGATCCTCGGATCTTCACCTACGGGCACCGCAATCCGCAGGGAATCTGCTTCCGGCCCGGTAATAATCAGCCCTTCACGTCCGAAAATGGACCGTGGCATAGCGATGAGGTGACGGCCCTTGTTGCTGGCGGAAACGCCGGATGGGATCCCCGCCCCAACGTTGGTGGGCGCGGTGACTGTCCTGACAAATACTGCGGATACTCGCCCAATCAATTGGGCGCGATGGACCCCAAAGAACGTGCGGCATTTATGCCGATGACAGATACCAAGACCTATCCGAATGCGATGAAGCCGGCCTGGAACAATGACACGCTTTCGCAGGGAATGATGGGATGCACGTTCCTGAACGGCCCGCAGTGGAAGGACTGGAACGGCCGAATGGTGGTAACTTTTACGGGGATCGGCATTCACGGAACGCCAGTGGGTAATCGCCTTGACGTGCTCGACATCACGCCGGACGGTTCGTCAGCCACCCGCACGACGGTATCTCTCCCGATGCCAGCGGGCCGCTTCCGATCTGTTGTGCAAGGTCCAGACGGAAGCATGTACGTGTCCACCGACACGGGCGAACTTTACCAGCTTAAGGCCAACTGAGCGCGATCAGCGTCGGCCGCGCCGTCACTTCGGCGGCGCGGCCGAGTGCGTGAAGTTCCACAAGGGTCTAGCGCAAGGGCCTTAACACTCCTAATTGGAATTCTGCTGATGGTTGACACCCGCTATATAACTGCTGGCTTCGCTCTGCTCATGTCCTCATCGGCCCTAGCCAGCCCTGAGCTGGCTAGAAGCAAAAATTGTGTCGCCTGCCACCACGTGGAAAGAAAAATGATTGGTCCGGCGTACAAGGCTGTGGCCGAGCGATACGCCAAGGATGAGGCGGCTGTTACTAAGCTAAGTGAGAAGGTGGTCAAGGGCGGCGGAGGCAGTTGGGGTGAGACGCCGATGCCCGCGCAAGCGAGCGTCACTCCGGCAGAAGCCGAAACTCTGGTGAAGTGGATTCTATCACTGCAATAACCGCGCGCGTTTCTCGACGACTCATCGCAATTCACGGCGTCTTTCGCAATTACCCGGTTTGTTATTGGGCGATAACGGAGACTGCACACGCCGCGCTTCTAGTTCGATTCGACTTCTGAAATAAATTGTATTAGTTCAACGCATAGGACGAAAAATTCGTCCGTTTTGCCCAAAGCAAGGAGCTCAAATGTCCTGGAAGACCCCAAAGATAGTTGAATTGCCGGTTGGCATGGAAATCAACATGTATGCCTGCGCGGCCCGTAAATAAACCCCCGCTCGCCGACGAAACGTCGCGTGAAGGCCGCCCCTGACCGGGGCGGTTTTTTGTGAGAATTAATGATCGATTCTATTAGGATGCATTCGCGCACTGGCCCGCCGGTTTCAGGGGTCGACGATTCATTTTATATGTATGATCGACGCGCTGCGGTAGGCTGGTTCTGATAAATATGAAGTGGACGCGGCAGCGCTGCCAAGTGGCGTTGAGCACCTTGGCCACGGTGGCCTTGATGCCCTCGTAGGCGTCGGAGACGACAAGCTTGACGCCGCGCAGGCCGCGGCGGGCAAGCTTGCGCAGGAACGCCGTCCAGAATGTTTCGGCCTCGGAAGGGCCAATGTCCATGACGAGAACTTCACGCCGGCCGTCACTGTTGACGCCGACCGCGACAATCACCGCGACAAAGACGATGCGGCGTTCTGGCGCACCTTCACATAGGTGGCATCGATCCACAGATACGGCCAATCGCCCTCAATCGGGCGGCCGAGGAACGCCTTCACCTTGTCGTCGATCTCACCACACAGCCGCGTCACGCGCATCGATCTCTACGAAGCCGTTTACCAGACCGCGGCCTGTCACGATCCGAGTGTTTGGCCATGGTTGAATTAATGCTCAACGAGATCACCGACACCTTGGTGAAGGGCGACCGTTAAGCTCTCGTCGTTCGGCTCGTTCATCGTGCGCAAGAAGAAACAGCGCCTCGGCCGCAATCCAAAGACTGGAACTGAGGCGACAATTTCGCCCCGTAGGGTCGTGGTATTCAAACCGTCGGCGATCCTGAAACAACAGATCAACGGCAATCCGTCTGGAACAAAGGCACTACGATAGCGGAGCTTGGCTCTTCAGCGCTTCTGCGGCCGCTCTTGACGTCCTAGCGGACGTTGAGCAAGGGCAATTTTAGGTCCGTTTTGACCCACATGCGACATGGAGAGCCGTCAGCACCGCACTTTCCCTGCATGGGAGCAGGAGCGCGGCCGGACCACACACCCCCTTAGCCGACTGCTTGGATTTTCAGTACTAACCGTAGAAGCTTTTGGCCCGGTTCGGATACAACCGCCGCCGACGTGGCGTCCCAAAAAGGAAGGCCACGCAGGTCACGACGCGGTGTTAGCGGATCGCCACGGGATTGATCATGCTCTGCACGCCGCCCTTGAAGCGCGGCTGGCCGAGCACGAACAGGAACTCATAGGCCTTGTCCTTGGCGAGGTCGGCGGTGTTCATGTTTTCGAGAATGTAGGTGCCGTTCATCGGCAGCAGGATCTGGTGCACCTCGAAGATGTTCTTGGTCTCGAACGGGACCGCTTCGAGCCCCCAGGTATCGGCGCCGACCGCGACCACGCCTTTGCCGGTGAGGTACTTGGCACCTTCGACGCCAAGGCCGGGTTCGCCGGCGCCAAAGCGCTTGTCGTCCTTGCCGATCAGGCTGAGCCAACCGGTGTGGAATATCACGACGTCGCCCTGACGGATTTCGACGCCTTGTTTCTTGACGACTTCCTCGATCTCCTTGACGTTGAAGGCGGTGCCTTCCTTCACCACGTCCGTACCGTAGTGAGCGGCCATGTCGAGAAGCACGCCACGGGCCACCATCGGCGGGATTTTTTCGACGCCAAGTTTCTTCAGTCCGGTGGGATCGGCGAAATCGGCGAGCTTGTTGCCATTGTAGTAGACGTGCTCGACGCCGATATGGCCGAGACCGTCCAGCTGGCTGCCGACGCCCACCCAGCCTTCGATAATGTCGTCATTGTAGGTCATCTTGCTCGGTCCGAGACCCGGGATGCCGGCCTGACCGGGTTGAACGATGGTGATCTTGAAGGCGCGCGGCGGGTAGGCCGGCGTTGTGGAGTCGACGGGAATGCCAAGCGCGTAGGTCTTGCCGGTCTTGACTAGGCCAGCCGCCTTCACAACGAGCTCCGGGGTCATATAGTTGGCGGCGCCGATCTCGTCGTTCGGTCCCCATTTCGATTTCGTCCAGTCTTGAGCGCTTGCCGTTCCAAACGTTCCCAACAAGGCAGCCGAACAGCACAGCACGAACGCGTGGCGCATCGCAGATCCTCCCAGAGTTGACGTTATGGTTTGGTATTAAGAGCCTTTAGACTACCGTAGCAGAAGCAAACGGACAACGATTTCGACACAGAACCATCAGCGATAAAGTCGAGGATGGCGTGGAGCACGTAGTCTGGGCCTTGGCCTAGCAAGCTCGGTGCCGCCTCGAGTTGCGCGCGAAGCCGGCTATGCGCACGCGCCGAGCCATGCCGAACTGACAAAGATTGCTGTTTTACCATAGGCAATAAGATCATGCTCAAGATGAGCCGTGCGTGTCATTGCAAACAGTTGGTCGCCATGAACATCCACCTTTGCCATCTGGTTCGCTTTTAGTGCGTCTCATGTGTGGCGTTCCAATGGAATCCATGAAGGAAGCAATCGGCACGTGATGACTACGTATGGAATGATAGTCCGCGTCACTGGTCACTGCCGACCCAGGGCAGGAAGCCCGTAGCAGGTTGAAAGATTTCTCCAAGGCAGAGGCTCCGATGAGCACATGCTGGGGTTGAGGGCTTCGAATATCTAAAAGGTTGTACGACCAGGCGCCGCCGCGGGTCAGTAAGTCACTTCAGGACTGCGTCGAGTAGCTGGTCTGGCATATAAGGCTTCGTGAGGAAGTGGGTGTCGTGCGGGACATCGGGCGAACCTCGACCGGATACCATCACCACATTCAAGTCAGGAAACCTGCGCTTGGCGAACTGAGCAAGTTCAAGGCCGGACATGTCGCCTGCGAGATTGATATCGGTTATCAACGCCCGAAGTTCGTTGCCTGTTGAAACGAGGACCAGTTCGGCGGCCTCAGCGCTTGCGCATTCAACAACTTGAAGACCCTCATCTTTCAGAAGGTCAGCCAAAAACGACCGCTGGAACGGGTCGTCCTCCACAACAAGTGCAATGAACTTCAACATATTAGCCTCTCAAGAACGGCCGTTCGTTGTGCTCGAACCCCATACCCATCGGGGCCGAATGCTAGTGGATGCAACGCCATCTGCCATGTCCGGTTCCTGACATTGATACAAAATTGAGCCGATCGTTCACTTTGCGCGTTACTTCGGATGCGGGCTTCACCCGGCTCAGATGTGACATTGTTGCATCCGTAGCGGTAAAAACTCTAGTATTGTCGGGCTGTCCGTGAGGTCGCCCAAGTGCTGCATCTGCTTGCGTAAACCTCGCATTTGTGCGGTTGGGCATTTCCGCCGGCCGGCACGAGGATTTGCTTGGGCATTCAGACCGGCGCAATCGCGCCTTCGGATGCTCGCAGGCCGCGCTGTAGTAGGTGCGCAGATCGAAACCTAATCGCGTCAAGTTCGATCCGGGTCAATACCAGCGGTCGGCCGCACCTCTAGAAGCAGGGCGGAGGTATTGTAAAATTTAGTCAGTCCCCTCCCCTCGTCCTTGACTTGGATCGATACGATAGCGGCTAATGGGATCATCCTACTGATTGGTGTCCCCCCTGAATGTTTATCGAAAAGCGTTTGATTGTTCCATTTTCACTGCTCCTGCTCATCACGGGGTTCGTGGCGTTGCTTGCCGTTGTTGGAATGACGGTGAGACTTGGTGATCGCGCGAACAAGCATTTCGATGAGGTCATCAGCACACGAGATGTCAGGGTCTCCGCTGTCGAAATACGTACCGCTGTTCAGTCGGCTGAATCGAGCCAGCGGGGATTACTTCTGACGGGCAACGAGATCTACCTGTCTCCGTATGACGCCACGAAAGCGTCTGCTAACAGGCAGCTCGACAATCTTAAGCGAATGCTCGGGGCCGATCCTCAGTTCAAGGCTGTGTTACAGCGCCTGACCGTGGTTCTCGCGGAGAAGTTCCAGGAGATGGACCGTACCATCGCCCTGAAGGGTGAGCGGAAGGACAGTGAAGCGCTGGCCATCATCAACACCAATCGCGGCAAGGCGCTGATGGACGAAATAAACTTGTTCGTGTCTGGAATCGTTCGGTCGATGGATAATCGATTGACCATTGGCGTCGCCGAGCAGCGAACGAACGCGGCCAATTTGCGCTGGGCGTCGGTGGCGGCGGCGGTGCTGATCGTCCTCGTCGTCAGCGCGGTCGCCGCAACGCTTTTGACGTACACCAGGGAATTGACGCAGACCCAGGCCAAGGTGACGGCGCTCAATCTTTCGCTTGAGGAGAGGGTTCGTGCCCGTACCGCGGCACTCGCCAGAGCCAACGGAGAAATTCAACAATTCGCTCATCTGCTTTCGCACGACATGCGAGCCCCCCTGGTCAGCATCGTCGGCTTCACCAGCGAATTGGCAGACGGCGTTCAGGACGTGCGGAAGTTTATCGACGGCGCCAAGCCGGACACCGATGATCCCGGATATCAACAAGTGAAGCGGGTCGCGTCGCAGGATATGCCCGAGGCGATCGGATATATTCGAACGTCGGCTGCGAAGCTGGACAATCTGCTCAGCGCTGTCCTCAAAATCTCTCGGGAGGGCGGCCGAGTGCTGAATGCGGAAGTCATCGATCTCCGCGAACTCGTATCGTCTAGCTCGGCGGCCATTCAACATCAATTGTCTGCGGCGGCTGGCGAAGTCGTCGTCGATCTCGGCGTTTCTTCCATCGTGTCCGACAAGCTGTCCCTGGGGCAGGTGATAGGTAACCTCCTTGACAATGCGGTAAAGTATCGTGCCCAGGCGCGCCTCTTGCGGATCGTGGTTCGCAGCTCGGCCTTGCCGAACGATCAGATTGCTCTCGAAATAGCAGACAATGGCAGGGGCATTGCGCCCGGTGATATGAACAGGATTTTCGAGCTTTTCAGACGGGTCGGAAAGATCGATCAGCCCGGCGAAGGGGTGGGACTTGCCTATGTGCGGACGTTGGTCGGGAACCTTGGAGGAGAAGTCTTCGCCACCTCCGAATTGGACAAGGGCACGATTTTTCGCGTCGTCCTGCCGCGAGAATTCAAATCTCATTTTGCTTCGGCCGCGTGATGCCGATGCACCCTAAAGCCGGACGATGGAAGTGGATCGCCTTGATGGTGCCCGCGTTCGTGGTGGGTTGCTGGCAGGCGGCGGCGCAAGAGGGGCCAGGCGGCATCACGGTGCCGCGCGTTTTCCCGCCGTTCGATCAAAATGCCCCGGCGTGCAGTTCGCCGCCTTCACTCAGCAAGACTCTGGCATTTGCGCAGGACAACGAGCGCGAATTCATCCAAGGCGTCGGGAGGGGGCTGTCGATGGCTGCGAAAGATCGCGGCTTGGCGTATGCGAGCACAGTTGCTGAGAATGACGGAAACAGGATGATCGAACAGGTCGAAAGCGTTCGATCGTCGAATATTGGTGCTCTGGTCGTGGCGCCGGTCGATCCCGCATCGCTGGCTCCTGCTCTGCGCAGGGTGATTTGGCAAGGTGCCTATGTTGGTGCGGTTGTCCCTCCACCGGCGACTTCGCTACTCAACGCCCCCCAGTACCTAACGGGGAAAGTGCTGGGTGATGCAGCAGCGGCGTACATCCGGGATAGATTGAAAGGGAAGGCGAACGTCGTCTTGCTGACGCACGACAGCCTGCAGTTCCTTGCGCCACGGTTTGTC